>NZ_JAGFNS010000045.1:0-47492 GCF_017592555.1 Actinoplanes flavus
GGGCGGCGGGCGGCGGGCGGCGGGCGGCGGGCGGCGGGCGGCGGGCGGCGGGCGGCGGGCGGCGGGCGGATGGTGGCGGTGCGGTAGCAAGCCTCAGCAGGGGCCGTGACGGGCCGATTCGCACATCGTGACTCCTTACGGCCTGGAAGAAGTGCTGCACGACAGCGATCGCACCCGTGTTTCGCGCGTGCGCGTGGCGGGTGGCGAGCGGGTGGTTCGCAAGCAGCCGCTCGGGCCTGGTGCGGCTGACCGGCTGCGTAACGAGATCGCCATGCTTCGCCGTCTCGACGGTGTCCCCGGCACCCCGCGGCTGGCGGGCGAGCTGGACGAGCACTCCTTGACGCTGGTGGACGACACCGCGCGTACCCTCGCCGATGGTGACCTGCCGTGGGAGCCGGGCGCGCTGACGGATCTGGCCGTCCGCCTGGCCGGCGTGCTCGCCGGGATTCACCGGCGTGGCGTGGTGCACCGTGACGTGAGCCCGGCGAACCTGCTGATCGACGACGACGCCCGGCCCACGCTGATCGACTTCGAGCTGGCCGGGATCCCGGGCCGGGAGGCGGGCGAGGTACTGGCCGGCACCCTGCCCTACCTGTCGCCGGAGCAGACCGGGCGCACCGGCCGGCCGGTCGACCACCGCAGCGACCTGTACGCCCTCGGCGCCACCCTGTACGAGCTGGCCACCGGGGAGCCGCCGTTCGGCCGTGACCGGGAGCCGCTCAGCCTGATCCACGACCACCTCGCCCGTGTCCCGATGCCGCCGCACGAGGTGAATCCGGCCATCCCGGCCGCCCTGTCCGGGATCATCCTGCGGCTGCTGAGCAAGGAGCCGGACCAGCGTTACCAGAGTGACGAGGGCCTGATCCACGACCTCGTCCGATCGCGCGCCGTGGAGGGGGAGGCGTTCGAGCTGGGCGAGCACGACTTCCCGCTTCTTCTGGCGCCGCCCGCCCGGCTGATCGGCCGGGACGAGCCGCTGGCCGCGCTGCACACCCTGCTGGCCGAGGTGACCGCCGGGGGCAGCCGGTTCGCCTTGATCACCGGGCCCGCCGGGGTCGGCAAGACCGCCCTGGTGGACCGGCTGCGCCCGGCGCTGGCCGAGGCCGGTGGCCGGTTCGTGGCCGGCCGGTTCGACCAGTTCCACCAGGATGCGGTCGGCGGCGGGATCCGGCAGGCGTTCGGCCGGCTGGGCGAGCAGCTGCTGGCCGAACCGGAGGACGTGGTCGCCGGGCTGCGCGACCGGCTGCGTACCGTGCTCGGGCCGGACCGCGGCCTGATCGCCTCGATGATGCCCGCGTTCCGGCCGCTGCTGGGCGTGGAGCCGGAGGCGCCGTCCGGCGACGACCCGCGGGCGGTGTTCGCGCGGATGCGCGCGGCCGCGCTCACCCTGTTGCGGGCGGTGGCGAGCGCCGAGCGCCCGGTGGTGCTGTTCCTCGACGATCTGCAGTGGGCGGCCGGCCCGTCGTTGCCGTTCCTCGGCGACCTGCTCGACGCGGGCGAACTGCCGGGTCTGTTCGTGCTGGGCGCCTACCGGGCGGAGGGGGTCGGCGAGTCGCACCCGCTGACCGGGATCGCGGCGCGGGCGCACCGGATCGCGCTCTCCGACCTGGGCGGGGACGACCTGGCCGGGCTGATCGCCGGGATGTTGCGCCTGCCCGGCCCGGACGCGGCGCCGCTGGCCGCCGTGCTGTCCGAGCGGACCGGCGGGAACCCGTTCGACACCGTCGAACTGGTCAACGCGCTACGCCGGGAGGGTGTCCTCGTCCCGGATGGCGGCGGCTGGCGCTGGGATCCGGCGGAGGTGCGGGATTTCGTCGGTCACGGCGATGTGACCGCTCTGATCGGCGCCCGGATCGACGCGCTGCCGCCGCGGACCCGCGAGCTCGTCGACATGATGGCCTGCCTCGGCGACGCGTCGGAGGTGTCCGCGGCGTTGCAGCCGGCGGTCGACGACGGTCTGGTCGTGGTCGACGACGGCCGGGCGCGGTTCCGGCACGAACGGGTGCGCCAGGCGGCGTACGCTCGCCTTTCTCCGGACGACCGAGCCCGGCTCAGCCTGGCGCTCGCGCGCCGTCTCGCGCCGGCTCCGGCCGCCGCGCCGCTCTATCTGGCCGCGGCGGATCTGCTCACCGATCCGGCGGAACGGGCGTCGGTCGCCGCGCTGCTGCGCCGGGCCGCCACGTCGGCCCGGCTGGTCACCGACCACGCGGGGGCCGAGCTGCATCTCTCGGTCGCCTTGCGTCTCCTGGACAAGACCGATGAGGGGTACGCGGACACGCGCGCCGATCGTCATGCCGTGCTCTGCGCGCTGGCGCGATTCGAGGAGGCCGACCAGGTTTTCGCCGAGATCACCGCGGACGCGGACGACCCGGTGTGGCTGGTCCGCCCGGTGGCCGAGCAGGTCGGCGCGCTCACCAACCGCCGGATGCTCGGCGAAGCCCTGGCGCTCGGCATCGGCCTGCTCGCCCGGCTGGGCGTCGACGTGCCGGATCCGGCCGCGATGGGCCCACGGATCGGCGCCGGGTTGGCCGCCTTCCACGCCGGGCCGGCCGTCGCCGGCACCGTCCGGCCGGAGCTGACCGACCCGCGGCTGCTGGCCGTCGCCCACCTGATCAACCGGCTGGTCCCGACCGCGTTCTTCGCCGACCGGACGACGATGGCCTGGCTGGTGGTGGAGGCCGCCGAGCTGTGGTCGGCGCACGGCACCTGCGCGGCGCTGACCGGCGCCCTCGGCCACCTGGGCGTGATCACGATCGCCGGCGGCGGCGACCACCGGGCCGCCTACCAGGCCATGTGCCGAGTGCTGGCGGCCGGCGAGGAGTACGGCCACGAGCCGGAGACCTCGCAGGTGCGGTTCCTGCACGCGCTGGGCACCGTGCCCTGGTTCGAGCCGCTGGAGGCCGGCGTGCGGCTGGCGCGCGAGGCCCGCGACGGGCTGCTGCGCGGCGGTGACCTGCGTACCGCGCTCTACACGTACTTCGCCTCGGTTCCGCAGATGCTGGACTGCTCGGCCGACCTGAAGGCCTTCGACCGGGAGGCCCGGGCCGCGCTGGCGCTGGGCGAGCGGATCGGCGCCGGGCCGGACAGCTCCATGTTCGTCGTCGCGGCACGCCTGGTCGGCTCGCTGCGTGGCGAGACCACGTTCGACGACGCCTATCTGGACACGCTGGCCGGCAACGAACCGGCCATGGCGGGATACACGACCATGCGGGCGCTGGACGCGGCGATCTTCGGCGACGACGAGGCGCTGGTCCGGCACGGCGCCGCCGCGGTGGAGCTGGTGTCCGCCGTGCCCGGCACCTATCTGCACGTTCCGGCGCATCTGCTGGCCGCGCTCGGCGCCGGGGTGACCGCGCGTACCGCGACCGGCGCCGACCGGGAGCGGGCGCTGGCCGTACTGGATCGCAGTGTCGCGTTTCTGGCCGCCCGCGCCGCCGCGCAGCCGGGCAACTTCCGGCACCTGCACCGGTTCGCCGAGGCGACCCGGGCCGCGGCGCACGGCGACTTCGCGTCGGCGGCGGCCGCCTACGACGCCGCGATGGCCGACGCCGCCACCGCCGGGCGGTCCTGGCACGCGCCGCTGATCACCGAGCGGGCCGCGCTGTTCTACCTGGACGCCGGCCTGGAGCACGTGGGCGCCCGGCTGCTGGCCGAGGCGCTGCCCGGGTACGCCCGCTGGGGCGCCACCGGCAAGGTGCACGCCCTCAAGCGCACCCATCCGGCGCTCGGGTCGGCGGTCGCGGGTGGCTCCGGCACGCGGTCCGCCACGCTCGGCGGCGGCCCCAGCCTGAACCTGTCCACCGAGGTGATCGACCTGATGGCGGTTCTCGAGGCGGCGCGGGCGCTGAGCTCGGAGACGAGTCTCGACGCGCTGCGGGTACGGGTGCGGCAGGTGCTCGGCGCGATGACCGGGGCCACCGCCGTGCACGTGGTGCTGCGCGACGACTGCACCGGTGGATGGGTCATGCCCCGGGACGGCGATCGGCCGCCGATGGACGCGGACGAGGCGGCCCGGCTCGGCCTGCTGCCGCTGACCGCGATCCGGTACGCCGAACGCACCCGCGAACCGATGGTCGTCGACGACGTGACGCTGGACGACCGGGTGGGGCGGGACCCGTACCTCGCCGGGCTGGACCACTGCTCGCTGCTGGTGGTGCCGGTCATCGGGCAGGGGCAGCCGCGTGCCGTACTGGTGCTGGAGAACCGGCTGAGCCGTCGCGCCTTCTCGGCCGGCCGGCTCGACGCGGTCCTGCTGATCGCCGGGCAGCTCACCGTCTCGCTGGAGAACGCCCAGGTCTACGCGTCGCTGGAACGGGCCGTCGCCGAGCGCACCGAGGAACTGGCCGCGGCCAACCACCAGCTGGAACTGCTCACCGTCACGGACCCGCTGACCGGGCTGCCGAACCGGCGCAAGCTGACCCTGTTCCTGGAGGAGGCGTGGCAGCGGGCCGCCCGGTCCCGGGAACCGGTGGGCCTCGCCATGATCGACATCGACCACTTCAAGAAGTACAACGACCACTACGGCCACCAGGGCGGCGACGGCGCACTCAAGCTGGTCGCGGAGGCGCTGCTCAGCTCGGCGCGCACGACCGATCTGGTGGCCCGCTACGGCGGTGAGGAGTTCTGCATCGTGATGCCCGGCGCGTCCCTGGAGAACGCGATGATCGTGGCCGAACGGGCCTGCCGGGCCGTGTCCGGCCTGGCGGTGCCGCACGCGCTCGCCGACGGCGGCGTGATCACCGTCAGCGTGGGCGTCACCTCCGGCTCACCCGCCGACGACGACCAGCCCGAACACCTGATCAAATTCGCCGACGAGGCCCTGTACGAGGCCAAGCGCACCGGGCGCGACCGGGTGGTGGCCGGATGAACAACCGCCCCCGCCGTTTGATGTTCGGCACCCTGATCGGGTCGCTCGCCCTGCTGTCCGGGCTCGCCCTGGTGGACAGTCAGCGGCACGCCCGCATCGTCGAGGACATCGCCCACGCCGGCGACCAGGTGTCGGCATACCAGGAGGCCGTGTACCTGGCGGCGCGGGAGATGTCGCTGCTCCGGGCGACCGCCGCCGACCCACGGAGCCCGGAGCGGTTCCAGGTGCTCGGCTTGGACACCGAGGCCTACCGGGCGACGCTGCGGATCGCCGAGCTCAACCCGGAGGTGACGACCGTCGTCCAGCGGCAGATCCACCTGCGCCAGGCGATCATCTGGTTTCTGACGATGCTGGACCAGGGCAAGGTCGCCGAGGCACGGGAGACGCTGGAGACCGCGATCGCCCCCACCTACCGGCGCAACGCCGCCAAGCTGCTCGAACTGCGAAACCGCTACCAGAAGGAGTACGACGAGCGGGTGGCCGCCGCCCGCCACGACTCCCGGCGGCTGCTGGTCGCCGGCATCTTCACGTTCGTGCTGAGCCTGATCGTGCTCGCGCTGTTCGTCTGGACCACCCGCGCGCACCGCCGCCAGGTGGAGACGATGGCCACGACCGACATGCTCACCGGGCTGCCGAACCGGGTCGCGTTCACCGAGCACCTCCAGCGGGCGCTGTCCGCCGCCCGCCCCGACCGTACGGCGCCCGGCGTCACCGTGCTGACCGTCAACATCAACGGCTTCCGGCACGTCAACGACCAGCTCGGCCCGCACGTCGGCGACCGGCTGCTGGCCGAGGCGGGCCGGCGCCTGTCCACCGTGGTCCGTGACACCGACATGGTGGCCCGGACCGGCGGCGACGAGTTCGCGATCATGCTGCGCGACCTGGACCCGACCCGGGCCGAGGACGTGGCGGCCCGGCTGCGGGAGGCGTTCGACGAGCCGTTCCGGCTCGACGACGTCACCGTGGATCTGGAGATCAGCATCGGCGCGGCCACGGCGGCCGACGGCGATGACGTGAGCACCCTGCTCGGCAACGCCGACAGCGCCCTGCACGACGCGAAGGAGCAGCACGACGGGTTCCGCCGGTTCACCGGGCAGTCCGGACAGGACAGCACGGACCGGCTCACCCTGCTCGGCGACCTGCGGCGGGCGCTGACCGACACGTCCCAGTTCACCCTCCACTACCAGCCCAAGATCGGCCTCGGCGGGACCGGCGGCGTGATCGGCGTCGAGGCGCTGGCCCGCTGGCACCACCCGGAACGCGGCCCGGTCCCGCCCGGCCAGTTCGTGCCGGTGCTGGAGACCACCAGCCTGATCCACCCGTTCACCGAACGGGTTCTCACCATCGCCCTCCAGCAGGCCCGGCAGTGGCTGGACGACGGCCTGCGCATCCCGGTCGCCGTCAACCTGTCCACCCGCAGCCTGCTCGACGAGTCCTTCCCGGACCGGCTGGCCGCGCTGCTGGCGTCCACCGGGGTGCCCGGTGAGCTGCTGGGCATCGAGATCACCGAACACACGGTCATGTCCGATCCCAGCACCACGATCGAGGCACTGAACCGGGTGCGCGCTCTCGGGGTCAGAACCTCGATCGACGATTTCGGTACGGGCTACTCGTCGATGACGTACCTCAAGCTGTTGCCGGTCGACGAGCTGAAGATCGACCGCTCGTTCGTGGCCGACATGGTCACCGACCCGAGCAGTCGTGCTCTGGTCGCCTCGTCGGTCGACCTGGCCCACAACCTGGGTCTCACGGTCGTCGCCGAGGGTGTGGAGGACGCCGCCACCGCGGACGCGCTGGCCGCCCTGGGCTGCGACATCGCCCAGGGCTACCACTTCGCCCGGCCGCTGCCGGCGGCCGACCTCTTCCAGACCCAGCGCGGCTGACGGGTTCTCGCCGGCCGCGCCCGGCCGGGTCAGGGCTTGCGGGCGACCGCGCCGAACTCGTCGACCTCGCGCAGGTCCTCGCCGGCCGCGCCGGCGGCCGGACGCCACTTCGAGCACGGCACCAGGCCCGGCTCCAGCACCTCGAGGCCCTCGAGGAAGCGGCTGATCTGGTCGGGGTGGCGCAGATGGTACGACAGGGGGGCGTTCGCGTTCCACACCCCGATCGCCTCCTCGAACGCCGGGCCGTCGATCACGTTCGTGCCGTCGGCGGTGAGGAGGTAGCTGCCCGCCGGCAGCTCCGCGAGCAGGCGCCGGACGATCGACACGGCCTGATCGAGATCGGGCACGTGACCGAGGATGTTCATGAGGATGAGACAGACCGGCTCGTCGAAGTTCAGCGTGCCCCGCGCCGCCTCGATGATCTCGGCGGGCTTGTGCAGGTCGGCGTCGATGTAGTCGGTCTTCCCCTCGGGCGTGCTGGTCAGCAGCGCCCGCGCGTGCACCAGCACCAGCGGGTCGTTGTCGACGTAGACGATCCGCGCCCCGGCGGCCGCGGCCTGCGCCACCTGGTGCGTGTTCTCCGCGGTCGGCATGCCGGTGCCGATGTCCAGGAACTGGCGGATGCCCCGTTTCTGGACAAGGAAGGTGACCGCCCGCTTCAGGAACGCCCGCGAGTGCCGCGCCACCACGGTGATGTCCGGGTACAGGTTCGCGAAGTCGTCACCGACCGCCCGGTCGACCGGGAAGTTGTCCTTGCCGCCGAGCCAGTAGTTCCACACCCGGGCCGAGTGCGGCACGCTCGTGTCGAGCTTGGCCGCGTCACTGTCGGTCATGGCGGGAAGCATACGCCCTAATCCTTTACGGTCCACAGCGGACGGACACCGCTACCGCTGCGGACGGCTGCGGGACATCACCGCCAGCAGGACGGCCACCGCCACGGCGCCGGCCGCCGCGCCCAGGTACTGCGCTCCGCCGTACCCCGCCCCCGCGCCGATCATCGACAGGAAGACCGCCACCGCTACCGCCCCGCCCACGTGGCTCGCCGACTCGAACAGCGCCGACGCCACACCCCGGTCGGCGGGTGCCGCGTCCACGACCGCCTCCCTGGTCAGCGCCACGTAGATCGGTCCGCCGCAGAGACCCCACACGGCCAGGCACACGATGATCGCCGGTACCGGGCCGTCGGCGAACGAGGCGGCCGCCGCCAGGGCGGCCGAACACAGCAGCAGCGCGGTCGCGGCCACCGTGCGCGTTCCGTACCGTCGCAGAAGCGCACTCGCCGGAACCGCGCTGATCAGCGCGCCCACCAGCATCGGCGCGAGAGCCAGCCCGGCCTGCGCGGCCGACAGGCCGTGCCGTCGCTGCAACACCAGGCTGCCGACGACGACCACCGCCGAATAGGCCGCCGAATGCGCGGCGAACGCCAGAGCGCACGCCCGCAGCCGCCGCGATCGCGCCACCGCCGGCTTGATCAGCGGATCGGCGGCCCGCCGTTCCCACCATGCGAGCGCCGCGAGCATCAGCAGCCCGGCGACCACCGGCAGGACGGCGCCGGCGGCGAGCCCACGATCCCCGGCCCGGCCGGCTCCGTGAATGACCGCCACCAGCCCACCGGTGACCAGAACGGCCCCGACCACATCCGGACGGCCACGCTCTTTCGTCCCACCATCCGGTCGGCCTCGCGCCGCCACCACACCGTCCGGTCGGCCCCGCGCCGCCACCACACCGTCCAGCCGGAGCGGGTCCTCCGCCTCAAGACCGTCCGCTCGCCGCCGCGGCTCCTCCGCCTCAACGCCGTCCGCTCGCCGCCGCGCCTCCGTCGGAGGGTCCGGTGGGAGCACCCGCAGCGCCACCACGGCCGCCGTCGCGGCGACCGGCACGACGATCAGAAACAGCCATCGCCAGCCGAGCAGGGAGGTGATGATCCCGCCGCCGACCGCTCCGGCGACACCGGCCGTGTTCGCCGCGGAGGCCACCACCGAGAACACCCGGCTACGCCAGGGCTCCTCCGGAAACAGCGTTCCCGCCGAGGCCAGCGCCGCCGGGATCGCGAACGCGGCGCCCACCCCCTGCATCGCCCGCCCGGCCAGCAGCGCCGCCACGCCCGGCGCCACACCGGACAGCAGCAGTCCACCGGCGGTCAACCCCAAACTCGCCACCATCGTCCGGCGGCGCCCCCAGATGTCACAGACCCGCCCGCCGAGCACCAGAAACCCGCCGATGCTGAGCGAGTAGAGCGTCACCACCCACTGCAACCGCCCCGGTGCGAGCCCGAACTCGTCACCGATGGCGGGCAGCGCCGTCGCCACCGCCAGACTGTCGAACAGCACGAGAAACATCGCCCCGGCGAGCACCAGCGCCGTACTCCACTGCCGACTCACCGGCGTGACCGCCGCTTCGCCCCGAACATCCACCTTGCGCTGGGTGCCCACCAGCCCCAGATGAAAACCGATTTCGTACGCCGACCCGAGCCCGATTCTCCACAGTGGTGACCAGGCCGACCGACGGGGTGATCAGTTTCGGAGGCCTCACCACAGGGTCATCACCCGGATTGACCGACGGCCTCGCCAATGGCGGCGCTCGCCGACGAGCCGACCCCGGGGCGCCAAGGTCATTGCCGCCCGGACGGTTCGGCTAAGTCTCGTAGGTGGAGCGGTCACCGGCCCGGACGAGACCGCTCTGATACGCCAGGACGACCAGCTGAACCCGGTCACGCACACCAAGCTTGGTCATCGCGTTGTTGATGTGTGTCTTGGCGGTGAATGGCGAGACGTGAAGGCGCGCGGCGATGTCGTCATTGGATAGTCCACCGGCAACCAGACCGACGATCTCGGTTTCCCGGGGGGTGAGTCCGTTGAGGATGTTGGACGGTGGCGTAGCGCTTGGTGGTGGGGTTTGCAGGAAGCGTGAGATGAGTATGCGGGTCGCCACGGGCGAGAGCAGCGATTCGCCGCGGGCGACCTGCCGGATGCCGTCGAGCAGGTGGGCGGGTTCGACTCCCTTGCTGAGAAAGCCGCTGGCGCCGACGCGTAGCGCATGCAGAACGTTCTCGTCGATCTCGAAGGTGGTCAGGATGAGAACCCTGGTGTGAGCGAGGTCGGCGTCACCGGTGATGCGGCGGGTGGCTTCGATGCCGTCCATCTGCGGCATGCGGATGTCCATCAGTACGACATCGGGCCGCGTCGCGCGAACCATCTCGACCGCTTCGTCCCCGGTGGCGGCCTGACCGACGACCTCCAGGTCGGGGGCCGACTCGATGAGGACTTGGAAACCGGCGAGGATGAGTTTCTGGTCATCGGCCAGCAGTACGCGAACGACTGTCACGTCATGGTCCTTGTCGAGGGCGTCGGCAGGGTGGCCCGCAACCTGAAGACGCCCTTGCCGTCATTACCGAAGGTGACGGTACCTCCGACGGCTGCGGCACGCTCGCGGACGCCGAGCACGCCGTGGCCGGACCCGGGCGCAGGCGTCGACGGGTGCGGAGCCTCCGGATTGTCGACGCAGATGTGCACGTCCTGCTTCGTGTAGGCGATGCGCAAGTGCGCGATGCCTCCGGCGCCGTGTTTCTGGGCGTTCGTCAATGCCTCTTGCACGATGCGGAACGCAGCGTGGTCCACTGCCGCCGGCAACTCTTCGGCGGAACCTTCTTGCACGTGTTCGACGCGGAGGCCGCCGGCGGCCACGCTCGTCAGGAGCGAATCCAGTCGGCTCAGGCCCGGCGGGGGTGCTTCGGCGGTGTCGGTGGTGTCGTGGGGAGCGCGCAGCACGTTGAGAACCGTGGCGAGTTCCTCCAGCACGCTCCGGCCGGCGTGGCGTACGGCGGTCAACGACTCCTGGGCCTGCTCAGGCTTCGTGGTGAGAACATGCGATGCAACGCCGGCTTGGACGTTGATGACGGCGATGTGGTGTGCCACCACGTCGTGCAGTTCGCGGGCGATGCGTAGCCGTTCCTCGGCGACCCGTCGGCGTGCCTCCTCCTCGCGGGTGTGCTCGGCGCGGCGCGCACGTTCGAGGACGGCCTGCAAGTACGCCCGCCGCGTCTGGGCGGCATCACCGAGAGCGGCCGCCATGCCACCCCACGCTAGAGCGGTGACCGTCTCTGGTTGCTGCCACGGGGATCCACCGACGAGAACCGCGGCGAGATAGACGACTGCTACTGCGACCGCGACGCTCGGCCAGGCTACGTGCCTGCGTTCCCTCGAGGTGACGGTGTACGCGCACACCAGGGCGGCTGCCGCGAACTGAGGAAGCACGTCCGTGGCGGCCATGGTGGCGGCCGCCGCCAGCGTAGCGACGGCCAGGCTGGACAGCGGCGCCAGCCGCCGGGCGGCGATGACGGCCGCGGCCGCCGCCGCGGACGCGTATGCCGCGGCGGGCAGCGCGTGGCTCTCGGGGTCGTCGCCTTCGACCGCCGTCGCGCCCAGGACCAAAGCCAAGATCATGACGCCGAGGACGGCATCGGCGACCTGCGGGTGGCGAAGCGCCCCGACCCGCACGCGCTCGCCCAGCCGCTCCCACCGTGACATGGCAGCCACCGTACCGAAGGAGGCAGGAGGCAACCATGGTCTTCAGGTACTAGTCCCGACGTCGCCTGATGCCGTGGGTGTAGGCGCCGTCTACTGCCGCACGCCGATGCGGATCAGCCGTTGCAGCCGCCACAGTGTGCCAGCTCGATCAACGCAACGTGAGGTCCGAGGGGGCATCTGATGGAAAGCGGCGCAGTCGATACCACCGCCAGCCGTAGCCGGGCATCCGTGGCGATACGTGCTGAGAACGTCTGGAAGGTCTACGGCAGTGGGGAAGCCGAGGTCACCGCGCTGCGTGGGGTGGACCTGGAGCTCGCCCGTGGGGAGTTCACCGCGATCATGGGCCCCTCCGGGTCCGGCAAGTCGACGCTCATGCACTGCCTAGCCGGGCTCGATGTGGTCACCCGCGGCGAAATCGTCCTCGGCAGAACCACGGTGACCGGCCTACGTGACAAGGGGCTGACACGGCTTCGCCGCGATCACATCGGCTTCATCTTCCAGCAGTTCAACCTGGTGCCGACGCTCACCGCCGAGGAGAACATCCGGCTGCCGATGACCATTGCCGGACGTAAGCCGGAGCCGGCCTGGATGGCGGAGGTGATCGCCACGGTCGGCTTGCGCGAGCGACTCCGGCACCGCCCGCATCAACTCTCCGGTGGCCAGCAGCAGCGGGTGGCGTGTGCCCGGGCGCTGGTGCCCAGACCGGAGGTCATCTTCGCCGACGAACCCACCGGCAACCTGGACTCCCGCGCGGGTGCCGAGGTGCTGCGGCTTCTGCGGAAGTCTGCGCGCGAACTGGGTCAGACCATCGTGATGGTCACGCACGACCCCGTCGCCGCGGCCTACGCCGACCGCGTCGTCTTCCTGGCCGACGGCTCCATCGTCACCGAGCTCCGTGAACCGTCGGCAGAGGCCGTGCTGGACACCATGAAGCTCCTCGATGCGGTCGAGGGCTGAGACGATGCTTCGCGCCACGCTCAAGAACCTGCTGTTCCGCAAGCTGCGGCTGCTGCTGTCCGGGCTCGCTGTCGTGCTCGGTGTCACCTTCGTGTCCGGATCCTTCGTGTTGACCGACACGCTCGGCCGATCCTTCGACGACCTCTACGCACTGCAGTACCGCACAGTCGACGTGCAGATACGGCCGGCGCCTCCGAAGTCCACCACCGAGGACGATGACGAGATCCGCACCGGGGTGCCGGCTGACCTGGTCACCCGGGTACGCAGCATGTCCGGCGTCGCGGCCGCCACCGGCGTCATCTCCGTCGACGGCGCGCGGGTGATCGGTTCCAACGGCAAGGTGGTCACCACGAACGGGCCGTCCCGGCTGGGCTCCAACTGGATCGGCGAGAACGACCTCGTCCGCCTACGGGCCGGCCGGGCGCCCGCCGACGGTGACGAGGTAGTGCTCAACGCGGCGTTGCTCGACGCCGCCGGCGTCGAGGTCGGCGACCGGGTCGGCATCCTGACGATGCAGCCCAAGCGAACCTTCACCGTTGTCGGTGTCATGGAGTACGCCGGTGGCCGAGACAGTCTCGGCGGAAATCTGGAGGTCTCGTTCCACGAGTCGGTCGCGGCGCGGCTGATGCTCGGGCGCGACGAGGTCTACTCCGCCGTCGACGTCGAACCTGCCGCGGGCTTCGCTCCAGGTGCTGTGCGGGACGACGTTCGCGCTGCCCTCGGAAGCGAGTTCCGGGTACAGACCGGTGCGGAGTTGCAGGCCACCGCGCGCAAGGACGCGCAGAGCGACCTGCAACTGTTCAACGGCATCCTGCTCGCCTTCGCCGCCGTGTCGCTGCTCGTCGGCATCTTCCTGATCCTCAACACGTTTTCGATCCTCGTCGCACAGCGAACCAGGGAGCTGGCCCTGCTACGTGCACTCGGCGGTAGCCGGGGACAGGTCATCGGCTCGGTCGTCCTGGAAGCGATCGTGATCGGCGTGACCGCGGCGGCTGTCGGCCTGGGGCTCGGCGTCGGCGCGGGGACGTTGCTGGCCTGGCTCTTCAGTACGCGGGGCGGCACTGGACTGGAGCTCGCCGGAGTCGGCGTTCCGTCGGCCGCACCGATCGCGGCGTTCGGGGTCGGTGTGCTGGTGAGCATGGTCGCCGCCGTTTCGCCGGCGCTACGGGCCTCGCGCATCCCGGTCATCGCGGCATTGCAGGAAGCGGCCACGCCTGACCGGTCGTTGGCGAAGATCACCGTTGCCGGCACCGCTGTCGCCGCACTCGGCGCGACGATCCTCGCCGTCGGCTACAGCCGTGACGGACAGCCGTGGTTCGCGGGTGCCGGTGCGGTCGCCGCGTTCATCGGCCTGCTCCTGCTTACCCCGGCACTGGCCCGGCCCGCCGTTTCCAGGATCGGACGGGTCTTCTCCTTCGGTGCAGCGGGACAGCTCGGGCGGCTCAACTCCGCCCGCGACCCCCGCCGCACAGCGATCACCGCCACAACGCTGATGGTGGGCATCGCACTGATCACCGGAATGAACACCGTGCTCGCGTCGATCAACGCCAGTGTCCGTGACCGCGTCACCGACACGATGATGGCTGACCTGATCGTGGCCGGCGATACATCGCTGGCGGACGATCCCCCGACCTTCGACCCGGCGGTCCTCGAACGGATCAGGTCTCTGCCGGGGGTCGCGGCGGTCGCCGGGACCTACCAGAGCCAGGCGCAGATCGAGGGAAACCCGGCTTCCATCGCGGTCGTCACCGACATCCCGGCCCTCGCTCACATGCGTTCGATCAAGACGACGGAGGGAACACTGGCGGATCTCGGCACTGACAGGGTCGCCGTCGACGAGAGGACAGCGCGGGAGCGCTCACTGCACGCCGGTTCCATCGTCACGGTCAAACTCGCCTACGGCGACGCCCGCCACCTGACCGTCGCCGCCGTCTACACCGGTGGCGAGGGCGTCGCACCATGGCTCATGCCGAAGTCGGTGGTGAAAGACCTCGCCGTACCGCAATTGTCCGGCGTGGATCTGACCGTGACCGGCGTGGTGCCGTTCGAGGATGTCCGGCGTGACGTCGAGACACTGCTGCGTGATAGCCCCGAAATCACGGTCACCGACAGGGACGGCTACATCAAGCGACAGACCAGCCAGTACGATCTCGTCGTCACCATGTCGCAGATTCTGCTGGCTCTGGCCGTACTGATCGCCGTCCTCGGCGTCATCAACACCTTGGCGCTGTCGGTGCTGGAGCGCACCAGAGAGCTCGGCCTCCTCCGAGTGATCGGCCTCTCCCGAGGCCAGACGATGAGGATGGTCACCGTCGAGGCAGTGATCATCTCGGTCTTCGGGGCGATGCTCGGTACCGTCTCCGGCACCGGACTCGGCGCGGCTGCTGTCCGGACACTCGAGGCGAGCGGCATCACCACCGTCGCTGTGCCCTGGTCGCGGATCACCCTCTATCTGTCGCTCGGTGCCGCGGCCGGCGTCATCGCCGCGGTGCTGCCCGCGGCCCGGGCCGCGCGGACGAATGCGCTGGATGCCATCTCGTACGAATAGGGCTCATCAGCCTCCGACCGGTGGGTCAGCGGATACGCCGGCGCTGTGGCCATCGCCGCCTGGAACTGTCGGAAGTAGGAATCCGACCGCCGAACGCGCCTGTGGCGCTGTGAGACCGGCCAGGTTCCGATCCACCCGAACGATGTCGAGGCCCCTGTGCCGCGTCTACGGCGCCGACGGGGACCTACCGCGATGTTTCCGCAGGTAGATCTGGGCGGCGTTCGACGTCGTGAAGGCGGGGCGCGCTTCACGAACTGGCATCCGGCGGAACCTTCATGCGGGCCGGGCGGCGGCCGATACCTAGCGGCGCCTGACACTTCCGCCTCGCGACCGCTTGGGGTTCCGCCGCATGTCCGTTCTCACCCGTCCCGCCGTTCTCCTCGCCGGCGCCGCCGTGGCCGCGAGCCTGCTCGTCGCGCCCGCCGCCTATGCGGCCGACATCACCACCGAACTCACCGCGGCCGAGATGAAGGCCGCCATGGAGACGGTGGCGACGGCGAGCGACTCGGCCGCCGCCGAGGGCTGGAAGACTGCCATGGAATACAGCTTCTCGCTGTCCGGCACCGTAATTGGGGGTACCGACACGATCACCGCGGACCGTACGCACGGGCTTCTTTCCGTCGTCTACTCGATGGGCGATTCCGGCACGGCGACTCTCTTTCTGGACGAGGGCGCGGGCGTCTACGAGTCGATCGACGACCCGCGGCGGCAGGCGGCGCTCAAGATGATGGGCCGCACCTCGGTGAAGTACACCTTCGTCGCCGACAAGACGATCAATCTGGACGACAGCGCTCCCGACCCGAGTGACGTGACCCTTGACTACGCGGTGGCGGGCACGAAGACGGCGCACGACGACGGTTCAGCCGACTACGCCCTCACCGATGCCGACGGCGTGGCGTTCACTTTGCACGTGAATGCTGACTCGGTGCTGACCGGCACCGACGCCACGATTTCCGACACCGACGGCACCATCGCGATGTCGCTGGACTACTCGTATGGTCCCCAGTCGGTGACCCTGCCGACGGCCGGCCAGACGGTCAGCTACCAGACGCTGGCGACCGGAGTCGCGTACCTCGACATGCCGGCCACCGTGCAGCGTGCCGCCAAGCTCGGCGCCGCCGACACCCGCAAGGCCGCCAAGGGCCGCAAGGTGAAGGTCTCCACCTTGCGCAAGGTGGTTCGTGCCGACGTGTCGTCAGTCAACAGCGGTACCGGCGTCAACATGGTCAAGATGAAGAACGTGACGAATGGCGTCAATGTGTACGCCGTCAACCCGTGGACGAAGAAGACCGTCAAGTACTCGGTCAAGGCGTCCGGCAAGAAGGTCGTCGTCAAGAAGCGCTAACCCATGTCGATCTCGTAGGCGCTGTCGCTGACCTCCGGGTCGGGGTGGGCCCGGAGCGCGAGCAGCAGGTCGCGCCACGGCCGCCCCCACCCGAAGGTCGCGCCGATCCGGGCCAGCGACAGCGCGAGGAGACCACCCGGCAGGTCGCCGCGGGCGGTGAGGCCGCTGATCAACGGCGCCAGAACGTCCGCGTCGATCAGCTCCGGCAACTGGCGCAGCCGCGCTCCCACCCGCTGGGCGACATCCACGGCGACCACCGGACGTCCCGCGCACCGATCGGCGATCTCATCCAGGTTGTCGAGCCGCCCCAGCTCCACCAGCGTGGCCAGGGCGAGCCGCAGATAGCCGGGCCGCCCGGCGAGCCGCCGGATCTCCGGGATCAACTCGGCACGTCCCACACCCGAACTCCGCCGGGCAGCACCCCGCACGATCAACTCGATACGCCGCCGGGCCGGCCGATCCGGCCGCGTCGCCTCGCTGCCGGCGGCCTTCCCCACGACAACACGGTCAAACCCGCCACCGGCGGCATCCCTTGCGGCAACGCGACCAGAGCCGCCGCCAGCGACATCCCCCGCCGCACCGCGACCAGAGCCGCCACCAGCAGCATCCCCCACCGCACCGCGACCAGAACCGCCACCAGCAGCATCCCCCACCGCACCGCGACCAAAGCCGCCACCAGCGGTATCCCCCGCGGTGACGGGACCAAGCCCGCCCAGGGCGTCTCCCGCGGTGACGCGATCGAACCCGCCCACAGCGGCCTGCCCCGCAGCGACGCGACCAGGCTCGCCCTCGGCGGCGTCCAAGGCGGCGAGGCGGTCGAACGCGCCGTCGAGCCAACCCGCACCGGCGTGGGCCATCAGCCGGGCGGCCTCGTCGCCGTCGAGGGGCTCATCGAGGTCGGTGATCCGGTCCACCAGCATCTCCGTGAGGTCGCCGGACCAGGGCGCCCAGCGCGGCAGTTCCCGGTAGGCGGCGCGGCGGATCTCCCGATCGGAGGCGTGGCACGCCGCGACGATCAGGGCCGCGTAGCGGGGCCGGTGCTCCACCGGCACCCGGGCCGGGACGGCGGCGAGAACGGCCTCGTGTTCCTCCCGGCTGCCACCGGCCGCCGCCTCGATGATCGTCCAGCTCTCCTCGACGTCGAGATGCCGGCGGGCGGTGGACACGATCGCGGCGCGCACGTCCCGGTGCTGGCCGTCCAGCCGGTACGCCTCCAGCAGCGTCCCCATCGCCCCCGGCGGCCCGTAACGGCCGAGCAGCCGGACCGCCTCCTTGCGGCTGGTGACCTTGGCCGGACCGGTCAGCACCGTGTTCAGGAGCCCGGGCAGCCGCGACGGCGGAATGTGCCCGACCGCCCGCGCCGCCGCGTACAGGGCGACCCGGGCCCGCTCCCCACCGGCGTGGGCGAGCAGGTCGGGCAGGGCCAGGTCGGGCCGGTCCGTCCAGATCAGCGCGCCGAGGGCCGCCTCGGCCAGCACCACGTCGGGCGAGTCGAGGTGGCGACGGACCAGTTCCCGGCCCACCTCCGGCACCGGCGCGGCGGCCCGCAGCGCCCGCGCCCGCTCCCGTGCCGGCACGCCGGGAGTGTCCACGACCCGTTCCATCAGGTCCACGAACCGTTGCTGCTGTCGGGGCAGCCAGCGTTCCGGGTACGGCACGCCGTCCGGAACCCAGGCGGGCTTCATCGCGTCGAGCACCGTGTCCAGCAGGTCGGTCCGGTTGGCGCAGACGGTTTCCCACACGATCGGGAGCCGCGCCGTCTCCGGGTCGATGGCGAGCACCTCGCCGACCCGTTCCGCTCGGGTACGCCGGTCGTCCAGCCAGTGTTCGGCCGCCTCATGGGTGTCGGCGATCGCCGTACGCAGCATGTATTGAAGGTCTTGAAGGTCGTGTGCCCGATCGCCGAGCGCGGCGGTGAGCGCGAACAGCGGCCGGTGCGAACCGCGCGCCGAGGCCGCCGCGACGAACGGCCGCAGCCGGGCGAACACCATCACCTCCTGGCCGTGGCGCAACAGGTCGAGGCGATGCAGCGACGGCACCGGCCAGACGGTGGAGGTCCGTTCGATGGTCGCGACCGCCCATTCCACCAGCTCCGGCTCGTCGAAGTGGTGGTGCAGGACGCCGGCGGCCAGCCGGCCGAGCGCGCTGATGCCGGCGGGCGAGGCGTCCCGGGCCTCGATCGCGCCGGCGGCGATCGCGGAGAGATCGTCCACGGCGGCCGGGCCGAGCAGGCGGGCCGCGCCGGCGAAGGCGGTGAGCGCGGCGGTCCGGACCGGGTCGTGTTCGTTGCGCAGCCACCGCAGCCGGGCGGTCACCTCGGCCACCGTCCGCGGATCACGGGTACGCAGGGCGGCGGCGACCAGCAGCGCGTACCCGCGGGCCCGGACGTTCGCGTCGCCGGCTCGGATCGCGCTCTCCAGGGCGGTCGAGGCGGCCGGGAAGTCCAGGAAGGAACTCCAGGTCAGCACCTGCGCCTCGTCGTCGCGGATCACCGGCAGGGCAAGAATCCGCCGGGCCTCGCGGATCCGGATCGCGGCGGGCAGGACCTCCATCTCACGCACCGTCGGAACGCGCTTTCCGGTGTCCACATCGGCCAGCGCGGCGTCGTACACCGCGCCCCGGCGACCCGGTGGCAGCGCGGCGAGCAGATCCGGCAGCGAACGGTCCCGGATCAATCGGGCGAACCGCGCGAGCCGCTCGTCCGGCAGGGCGGCGAGCCGCCGCAGCAGCGACGGCCTCAGCGGCGTGCGGAGCAGCCAGGCCCGGCGGCCGGGCGCGCTGAGCAGTGCGGTCACCCTCTCCGGGTCGATCAGAGCCAATCGGGCGTACGCGTGACGCGCGCTCGGCAGTGAATCCTCCGGCCCGTACCGTTCCAGCAGGTCCAGCGCGACTCGCGGGTCGCCGTCGAGGATCGGCTGGGCCGCCTCGTACCAGATCCAGGTGCGGTGGGCCGGTTCGGCGGCGGCCAGCCGTTCCCGGAACCGCTCCTGGACCGGGACGGGGTGTCTGCGGGCCAGCGCGGCCATGTTGACCAGGTGTTCCAGGGTGGGCAACAGTTCCCGTACCGTGTCCGGGCCGCAGGCGGGCAGCACCGCGGCGGCCTCCCGCGGCCCGTGATGGGTCAGCACGTCGCGGATCAGCCGGTCGGCGAGGTCCGGCCGGCGCAGCCGTCGCACCCTGCGGTAGAGCCGTCGCCGGTCGACGGCCGTCAGATCCGCGATCCGCCCGGCGAGCGCCCCGGCACGCAGCGCGGCGTCGAGGGCCACCGCCCGCAGCGCGGGCACCGGATCACCGGCGAACTCGGCGATCGCCGCCACGTCCCGGCTCGACATCGCGGCGATCAGCGCGAGATGCCGCTCATACCGCCCACCCGAGCGCAGATCAGCGCAGACCGCCGCCCGGTCCGGTGCGATCTTGGCCCACGCGGCGACATGACGCAGCCGTTTCCGGTAGGGCAGCGGTTCAAGGACGGCGAGCAGTTCCCGGGTCGCCTCGATCATGAGCAGCATTCTGCTCCCCATCACCCGTCCCCGCCCGCCCAGCCTCGACCAGCCGGCTCCGACCGCTGCCTCCCGAAAGCCAACCGCACCCAACCGGTTGACCCCCAACACCGTTTCACCCCACCGAAACAAACCCCACAACCAACCGCACTTGGCCGGCTGGCCGTGAGCGCTGTCCCCGGAGAAGTTGGGGCAGCGTTGCGGGCCAGGCGAAATGCTCGGGAGGCCGGGCCGCGGACGGTGCGGCCCGGCCTCCCGGGAAGGGGTTCAGACGGTGACGCGGTCGCGGATGGCCTGGCCCACCTCGGTGCGCAAAGCCGCGAACTCCGATGAGCCGCGGAGTTCGTCAGCGGTGACGCCGGTACGCGGGAGCCCGATCCGCAGGTCGAGCGCGATCTGCCCGGGCCGGGGTGTGAGGACCACGACCCGGCTGCCGAGGAAGACCGCCTCGTCGACGCTGTGGGTGACGAAGACGCTGGTCCGGCCGGTTTCGGTGCTGACCTGCCGCAGGTCGTCCTGGAGCTTCTCGCGGGTGAGGGCGTCCAGCGCGGCGAACGGCTCGTCGAGCAGTAGCAGGGGGTTCTCGACGGCGAGGGCGCGGGCGATCGCCACCCGCTGCTGCTGGCCGCCGGAGATCTGCCAGGTGCGGCGGCGGGCCACGTCGTGCAGGCCGACCCGGGCGAGGAGTTCGCCGACCTGGTCGGGGCCGGCGGGCAGGCCGGCGTATTCGAGGGCCAGCGCCACGTTCCCGCCGACGGTCTTCCACGGGAACAGCCGGGGCTGCTGGAAGACCAGGCCGGCGCCGCGCCCGGGGACCGGCGCCTGGCCGGCGGTGCGGACGGTGCCGACCGTGGGCTGTTCGAAGCCGGCGATCAGGCGCAGCAGGGTCGACTTGCCGCACCCGGACGCTCCGACGAGGACCAGGAACTCCCCCGCCGGCACGGTCAGGTCGAGCGGCCCGACGGCGGTGACGTCCCCGTAGGCGTGGGAGACGCCGTCCAGGACGATCGCGTCAGCCGAGGACACCGGGCAGTCCCTTGACGTAGATCGCCTTCTGGACGTCGGCGAGCGCCGGCACGGCGTCGATCTTCTGCTGGGACTTGAGGAACTCGGCGGCGTCGACCAGGTTGTCGGCGAGCTTGCCGGGGTTGCCCTCGGTGCCCAGCCATTCCGGCGACGACAGTTCGGCCGGTTCGAGGAAGACGCCCTGCGACAGTTGGGCCTTGGCCTCGTCGGCGGACAGGTTGAGTTCGGCGCCGACCGCCTTGGCCGCGGTGCCGGGGTCGGTGCCGATGAGGTCGAGGGCCTGCGCCTCGACCTTGCGCCAGGCGTCGACGGCTTCCGGGTGGGCGGTGGCGAAGGCGGTGGAGACGACGCCGAGGTCGAGGGTGGGCTTGCCGCCGGCGGCGAGTTCCCGGCTGGTGATCAGGACCTTGCCGGTCTTCTTGAGTTCGTCGAGCGACGGCAGCCAGCTGTAGGCGGCGTCCAGGTCGCCGCGGGTCCAGGCGGCCAGGATGTCCTGCGGCTCCAGGTCCACGATGGTCAGTTCGGTCTCCTTGACGCCGGCTTTGTCGAGCGCGGCGAGCAGGCTGTAGTGGGCGGTCGACGCGAACGGCGTGGCGACCTTCTTGCCGCGCAGCGACGCGATGTCGGTGACGCCGCTGTCGTTGCGCGCGACGAGCGCCTCGTTGTCGCCGGCCACGTCGAGGACGAAGGCGACCTGGTACGGAATGTTCAGCGGCGCCGACAGACCCCGGGCGACCGGGCTGGAGCCGATCGCCGCGATGTCGACGCTTCCCGCGACGAAGGCGGTGTTGATGCTGGCGCCGGAGTCGAACTTGGTCCAGGTGATCTTGTAGTCGGGCAGCGCCTTCTCCAGCAGTCCCTGGTTCTTGACGATCAGGTCGCCGGACGGGAACGCCTGGTAGGCGAGGCGGATGGTCTTGCGGTCCGGGTCGGCGCCACCACTGGCGGCGCCGTCGCCGCAGGCGGCGAGGAACAGGACGGAGACGAGGGCGAGGAGTTTCTTCACGGGGTCGTCCTTTATCGGTCAGGCGCGTCCGCGCCAGGGGATGAGCTTGTTCTCAGCGGTGCGCAGCACGGAGTCGATGAGCAGGCCGGAGAGGCCGATGGCGAAGAGGCCGAGGACGACCACGTCGGTCTGGGAGTAGCGCTGGGCGTCGCGGATCATGCCGCCGATGCCGGGTACGCCGTTGATCGTCTCGGCGGCGACCACCGACGAGTAGGCGACGCCGACGGCGAGCCGGACGCCGGTGAAGATCTCCGGCAGGGCGCTGGGCAGCACCACGTCGCGGGTGGTCTGCCAGCGGCCGGCGCCGAGCGCGCGGGCCGCCTCGACGAGGCCGGTGGGCGCGCCGTGGACGGCGGCGGCGGTGGCCACGGCGACCGGGGGCAGCGCGGCGATCGACAGCAGCCACAGTTTCGGGGTCTCGTCGATGCCGAACCAGATGATGAACAGGCTGAAGTAGGCGAGCGGCGGCAGCGCCCGGATGAACGTGACGACCGGTTCGGTGACCACGCGCAGCCAGCCGATGGTGCCCATCAGCACGCCGAGGACGAGGCCGCCGACGATGCCGATGGCCGATCCGACGACGATCCGGCGGAGGCTGACGCCGAGGTGCTCGATGAGCAGGTGGCCGCTGTATCCGCGTACCCCGTCGTGGGTGGTCGAGGTGGTGATGAGCTGATCCCAGACCGCGGAGGGTGGGGGGATGAAGGTGGGGTTGCGCATGATCCGCGCGGTGGTCTCCCACAGCAGGTAGAGCGCGAGCAGCGCGAGGAACCGCAGCGCGAGGCGGCGGCGGAGGCCGCCGCCGGGCGCGAGCGCCGCGGTGGGCGCGGCCGGCGGCGCGGGTGCGACGAGGGTGGTCACGGTTTCTCCTGGCAGAGGTACGCGGTAATGCCGACTATTCCTATCGCGTAGATGGACTTTCCGGCAATAGCCGTAACGATGTGTTTAAACATATATAGCCAGTAGGCATTGTGGGCTTACTGAGCGGCTGCCTAGCGTTTCGGCATGACCCTGCTGATCCCGCAGCGGCCGAAGGAGGCCGACGGCGAACTCGTCGTCGTGCCGGCCCGCCATCCGTGGAGATGGGCCGGCGCCGCCCTGGTGCTGGTGCTGCTCGCCCAGTTCGTCCACGGCCTGGCCACCAACCCCGGCTGGGACTGGCCGACCTTCTTCGGGTACTTCCTGGAGGAGTCGGTCGTCGAGGCGCTGCTGCTCACCGTCGAGCTGACCCTCGCCGGCGCGGTCCTCGGCTTCCTCGGCGGCATCCCGCTGGCCGCGATGCGCCTGTCACCCAACCCGGTGCTGTCCGCGGTGAGCTGGACCTTCATCTGGGTGTTCCGGTCCGTGCCGCTGCTGGTGCAGCTGCTGTTCTGGGCGAACCTCGGCTACCTGTACGAGACGTTGCAGGTCGGCGTCCCGTTCGGGCCGGGGTGGTCGTTCCCGACGGTCAACCTGATCAGCTCGTTCGGGGCGGCGCTGCTCGGTCTGGCGCTGCACGAGGCGGCCTACGCCGGTGAGGTGATCCGGGCCGGGTTGCTCTCGGTCGACCAGGGTCAGCACGAGGCGGCGGCCGCGCTGGGCATCCCGAAGTGGCGGCAGTTCAGGCGGATCGTGCTGCCGCAGGCCATGCGCGCCATCCTGCCGAACGCCGCGAACCTGCTGATCAGCCTGCTGAAGAGCACGTCCATGGTCTACATCCTGGCGATCGGCGAACTCTTCTACCAGGTCCAGGTGATCTACGGGCGCAACGGCCGGGTGGTGCCGTTGCTGATGGTCGCCACCGTCTGGTACGTGATCCTCACCGCGCTGCTGTCGATCCTCCAGTACTACACCGAACGGCACTTCGCCCGCGGCGCGCTGCGCACCCTGCCGCCCACCCCGTTCCAGCGACTCAAGGCGGCTCTGCGGAGATGATCGAACTCACCGGTGTGCACAAGTCCTTCGGGTCCGTCGAGGTGCTGCGCGGCATCGACCTCACGGCGCGGGCCGGCACGGTCACCGTGATCCTCGGCCCGTCCGGTTCCGGCAAGTCGACCCTGCTGCGCTGCATCAACCATCTGGAGAAGGTGGACCGCGGCACGGTCCGGGTGGACGGTGAGCTGATCGGCTACCGCCAGACCGGGGACCGCCTGCACGAGCTCGGCGAGCGGCAGATCCTCAGGCAGCGGGCCGGGATCGGCTTCGTCTTCCAGAACTTCAACCTCTTCCCGCACCTGACCGCCCTGCAGAACGTCGCCGAGGCGCAGATCTCGGCGCTCGGCCGGTACAAGGGCGTCGCCAACGAGCGCGCGCACGAACTGCTGGGCCTGGTGGGGCTCGGCGACCGGGCCGGCGCCTACCCGCGGCAGCTCTCCGGCGGGCAGCAGCAGCGGGTCGCCATCGCCCGGGCGCTGGCCCTGGACCCGAAGCTGATCCTGTTCGACGAGCCGACCTCGGCGCTGGACCCGGAACTCGTCGGCGAGGTCCTCGACGTGCTGCACGCGCTGGCCCGGGCCGGCACCACGATGATCGTGGTGACGCATGAGATCGGGTTCGCCCGGGAGGCCGCCGACACGGTCGTCTTCATGGACTCCGGCCGGATCGTCGAGCAGGGGCCGCCGCACGAGGTGCTGGACAACCCCCGCCATGAACGGACTCGCGCCTTCCTCTCCAAGGTCCTCGTCTGACGTGTTCCAAGAATCGGGAGCTTTCATGCGTACAAAATGGATGGTCGTGTCCGCGGTCCTGGCCTTGAGCCTCACCGCCTGCGCCGCGCCCGAGGAGAAGCCGGTGGCCGCGGCGGCGGCAGCCGCGCCCGCGCTGAACACCGGGCCGGAGCAGAACCGGATCGTCCCGGCCAAGGACGAGGCGGCCGCCGCGCTGCTGCCCCCGGACGTCAAGGCGTCCGGCAAGCTGGTGATCGGCGTCGGCGCGGCCGGATCGGGCTTTCCGCCGCTCGCCTTCGCGGCCACCGACAACAAGACGCTGATCGGCAACGAGCCGGACATCGCGGTGGCCATCGCCGGCACGCTGGGCCTGGAGCCGGTGCTGGAGAACACCTCGTGGGAGAACCTGTTCATCGGCCTGGACAGCGGGAAGTACCAGCTCGGCGCGTCGAACATCACGGTCACCGAGGAGCGCAAGCTCAAGTACGACTTCGTCACCTACCGGCTGGACAACCTGGCCTGGCTGGCCAAGAAGGGCTCCGGCCTGACCATCACCAAGCCGGCCGACATCGCCGGCAAGAAGGTGTCGGTCAGCTCCGGAACCAACCAGGAGAAGATCCTGGTGGAGTGGGCCGACGAGGTGAAGAAGGCCGGGCTGGCGCCGGTCGACATCAAGTACTTCCAGACCAACCAGGCCGTCTACCTGGCCCTCGGCTCCGGCCAGATCGACGTGCACCTCGGCCCCAGCCCGTCGGCGGCCTACCACGTGTCGACCACCGGGCAGACCGAGATCGTCGGCACCTACTCGGGCGCCGGCAAGGACCTCCAGGGGCTGATCGCGCTCACCACCAAGAAGGACAACGGGCTGATCAAGGCGTACGCCGCGGCGGTCGACAAGCTGATCGCCTCCGGTGACTACGCCAAGATCCTCCAGCGCTGGAACCTGGCCAACGAGGCCGTGCAGAAGGCCGAGGTCAACCCGCCGGGCCTGCCGATCGAGGGCAAGTGACGCACCCGCTCGACGACCCCGCCTGGAACTCGCTGCACGGCGCGCACGCGCGGTTCGCGGTCGTGCACGGGCGGGCGGCCCGGTACGACCACGAGGTGGCCCCGTTCCACGCCCTGTCCGACCCGGCCGACCCGAAGGCGTGGGACGACCTGGCGGAACTGGTCCCGCTCGGTGAGGCGGTCGTGATCCCCGGGGCGGGCGGGACGGCCCGTCCCGGCTGGGAGACGGACACCAGGATCGGCGGCGTCCAGCTGGTCGCCACGACGCTGCGGTCCGAGCCAGCGCCCGGGGCGGTGCCGCTCGGCGCCGCCGACGTACCGGAGATGCTGGACCTGGTCGAGCGCACCCAGCCGGGCCCGTTCCGGAAGCGGACCGTGGAACTCGGCACGTACCTGGGGCTGCGCTCCGCGGACGGGCGGCTGATCGCGATGGCCGGGGAGCGCCTGCACCCGCGGGGGTGGACCGAGATCAGCGCGGTCTGCACCGATCCGGGGTTCCGGAAACGGGGGCTGGCCACCCGGCTGGTGCGGGCGGTCGCGGCGGGGATCCGGGAGCGTGGCGAGATCCCGTTCCTGCACACGTCGGCGCGCAACGAGACCGCCATCCGGCTCTACCAGGGCATCGGCTTCGAACTGCGCAAACACACTGATTTCACACAGTACCGGCGCACCCGCTGACCCGGCTATCATGCCGCACCGTGCGACTATTGAAGATCCTCTTCACGATGGTGATCGCCGTCACCGCGATCGCCGGGTGCGGGCTGTTCGAGAAGGGCGACAAGCAGGAATTCGAACGGATCCTCGACGAGTCGGCGTCGTTCAGCGTCTTCCTCGACGACGACGTGACCGAGCAGCAGAAGGCGGACGTCCGGGCCTGGCTGGAGAACGAGCCCGGCATCACCGCGATCGCCTTCGAGGACAAGGCCGCGGCGTACGAGAGGTTCAAGGAGCTCTGGGCCGACGACCCGGAGTTCGTCGATCAGCTCAACGAGGACTCCCTGCCGGAGTCGTTCCGGTTGACGACGAAGAACGCCGCCACCAGCCGCGAGATCCGCGACGGCCAGGCCGCCGACGAGTTGGAGGCGATGCCGGGCGTCCGGCAGGTCGTCTTCCCCTGCACCACCATCGAGGAGTGCCGCAAGCAGGTCGTCGAGCAGAACCAGGGCAAGCCGGCCTGATCACGCGCCGGGCAGGCGGACCGTCACCACCAGGCCGCCGGCCGGGCCGGGCGCCAGTTCGAGGGTGCCGTCGTGGGCGCGCACGATGCTGTGCACGATGGCCAGGCCGAGCCCGACGCCGGCATGTTCGTCGGTGCGGGCCCGTTCGCTGCCGCGCTGGAACGGCTCGATGAGCGTCGGCAGCAGGTCCGGCGGCAGCGGACGGCCGGTGTTCTCGACGCGCAGCAGGCCGGCCCCGGTGTGGATGGCGACCGTGCCGCCGGCCGGCAGGTTGTGCACGATGGCGTTCTGCACGAGGTTCGTCACCATTCTCGCCAGCAGCTCCGGGGAGCCACCGGCGCGGGCCGGCCCGCCGGTGACCTCCACGGTGACGCCGCGCTGTTCGGCGAGCGGCAGCAGCGTCTCGACGGCCTCCTCGGCCAGCAGCGACAGGTCGACGTCGTGACGCGTGAAGCGGTCACCGTGGCTAAGCAGCAGCAGCGCCTCGGTCAGGTCGATGGCCCGCTGGTTGACCGCGTGCAGACGCTCGATCACCTCGTCGCCGGCCCGGTCCGGATCCCGGCGCGCGACGTCCAGCAGGGTCCGCGAGACGGCAAGCGGGGTACGCAGCTCGTGTGACGCGTTCGCGGCGAATCGGCGCTGCTCGTCGACGTGCGACTCCAGCTGTTCGAGCATCGCGTCGAACGCGTCGGACAGCTCCCGGAACTCGTCCTGGCGGCCGGTCATCCGGATCCGGTGCGACAGTGATCCGGTTCCGGCGAGCCGGGCCGCGGCGGTGATCCGGTGCAGCGGCGCCAGCATCCGGCCGGCCAGGATCCAGCCGCCGGCCAGACCGAACAGCAGCAGGATCAGCATCACCGCGGCAGCCCGTGGGGCGAAGACGTGCAGCAGGTTGGACCGGACGGGGAAGACCCCGGTCTCCGGCGTCTCGGCGCTGACGATGAGCGCCCGGTCGGGGACGTAGCGCAGCAGGAACAGCCACACGGCGGCGAGCAGCATCCCGCCGGCCAGCATGAGGAAGCCGGCGTAGCTGAGGGTGAGTTTCAGCCGGGCGCTGAGTCTAGGCATCGGGGTCGATCCGGTAGCCGACGCCCGGCACGGTGGCGATGAGCCACGGTTCGCCGAGCCGTTTGCGCAGCGCCGAGACGGTGATCCGGACCGCGTTGGTGAGCGGGTTGGTGTTCTCGTCCCAGGCGCGTTCCAGCAGGTCCTCGGCGCTGACGATGCCACCCCCGGCGGCGACCAGCACCTCCAGGACGGCGAACTGCTTGCGGGTGAGCGCCACGTAGCGGCCGTCGCGGAACACCTCCCGGCGGAACGGGTCGAGCCGCAGGCCGGCGATCTGGAGCACCGGCGGCCGGGCGTGCCCGCGGCGGCGGTCCAGCGCCCGCAGCCGCAGCACCAGCTCCCGCAGATCGAACGGTTTGGTGAGGTAGTCGTCGGCGCCCAGTTCGAAGCCGGAGGCCTTGTCGTCGATGCGGTCGGCGGCGGTCAGCATGAGGATCGGCAGGCCGCTGCCGGAGGCGACGATCCGCCGCGCCACCTCGTCGCCGGACGGGCCGGGGATGTCGCGGTCGAGGACCGCCAGGTCGTACGAGTTGACGCTGAGCAACTCCAGGGCGGTGTCACCGTCCCCGGCGATGTCGGCGGCGATCGCCTCCAGCCGCAGACCGTCCCGGACGGCCTCGGCCAGGTACGGCTCGTCCTCCACGATCAAGACACGCATACGTCGACCCTAGACTCGGCGACCGCCCACCAGCGCCGGGACGCCAGTCCCGCCAGCATCGCGCCGACCGCGTTGACCAGCACGTCGTCGACGGACGACACCCGGTCCAGGGGCAGGACGTACTGCGTGATCTCGACGGCGATCGAGCAGCCGGCGCCGAGTGCCAGGATCCGCGGCACGGTCGCCACCGCCGCGAACCGCATCGGGGCGAAGAACCCCAGCGCCGCGAAGATCAGCAGGTTGCCGCCGATCCCGAGCGGTCCCATCGTGACCAGGTCCCGCAGCGGGACGAGGCTGACCCGCCCCTCGACGGTGCCGGCGCCGGCCCCGGGCATCAGGGTCAGCCACAGCATCGGCACCGTCCCGTAGACCATGCCCACCTCGGCCAGCGACCGGCGCCAGCCCCGGGAACGGGCCAGGGCCCACGCCACGGCCAGGGCCAGCGGCAGCCCCACCAGCGTCATCAGCACGACGCCGTTCTCGGTGTCGTAGCAACCGTGCCAGTGTCCGGTCAGGCAGCGCGGAGCGGACATCGACAACGGCTTGCGGATGACGTAGAGGACGCTCAGCAGTGCCGGGACGAGGAGCACGATCTTCCGGTTCATGCCGGTAATTCAAGCCGTAGCGCCGTTGCGGTGGCGTATGCGGTTTTCGATACGCCCGCGATATGCCTCAGCCGGCCTCGCGGACCTCCGACTCGTGACGCACCACGCTGCTGCGCGGGCCCTTGCGGGCGCGCGGCACACGGACCCGCGGCCGGACGTCGGGCTGCGGGAAGACGAACCGTTTGAACGCCCACAACCGGAAGCACATCGCGACCAGCGTGCCGATCACGATGCCGGAGACGAAGTCGGCGACCTCCTGGACCGGGCGGCTGACCTCCGGCACGTGCAGCATCAGCACGTACCGGGAGACGGCCAGCGGCAGCGAGTTGAGGGCGATGCCGATGGCGCTGACCGAGAAGAACAGCGCGGCCTCGTGGTGGCGTTCCCGGCCGCCCCGGGTGCGGAAGGACCATTCGCGGTTGAGCACATAGGACAGCACGGTGGCGATGATCGTGCCGACCGCCAGCGCGGTGACCGGCTTGTCGTGCAGCACGGTCAGTTTCAGCGCGTAATTGATGACGGTCGTCGTGACGAAGCAGATGCCCCCGACCAACAGGAACTTCACCGCTTCATGGTGTCTGCGCACCAGCGTGGTCAACCACATTTCGGCGACCCTAGTGCACGGGCGCCACCGGATGCAGGAGGGCCACGTCCGACTCGGTGAGACTACCGAGCGCGATCGTCCCGTCGCGTTCGGCCACCGAGGTCACGAATCCGTAGGAACCGTCGGCGATCCGCAGATCGTGCACGCGACGGCCGTCGAGGTCGAAGGCCATGACCCAGGCGATCGGCACGGCCTTGGGCCGCACCGCCTCGGGCAGGTTCCACACCAGCAGCCGCAGGATGCCCGGCAGGGGCAGCAGCCGGTCCAGCAGCGCGTTGCGGGGCGCCGCGATCCCGATCCAGAGCAGGCCGTCGCTGCCGAGGAACATGTTGTCCGGGAACCCGGCCAGATTGTCCACCAGGATCTCCGACTCCCCGGCGCGCGGCCCGGCCAGCCAGTGCCGCCGCACCCGGTAGCCGGTCGTCTCGGCGACCAGCAGATACGACTCGTCGGGCGCGAGCACCAGCCCGTTGGCGAATTTCAGCCCGCTCGCCAGGGTGGTGACGGTCCCGTCCGGGTCGCGCCGCAGCAGCCGCCCGGTGCAGGAGTGCTCGAACAGGTCACCGAGATGGTCGTCGAGGCTCCACCGGCTGGTCGACGAGGTGAGGTAGATCGTCCCGTCGGCGCTCTCCACCACGTTGCTGGCGAAGGTGAGCGGCGCACCGTCCACCGTGTCCACCAGCACCGTCACGGAACCGTCCGGTCGTACCTCCAGAAGGCCTTCGTCGTGGTCGCAGACCAGGACCGTGCCGTCGGCGCGCGCGTGCAGCCCGAGCGGCCGCCCGCCGGTGTCGGCCAGCACCGTGCTCTCCCCGGTGACCGGGTCGAGCCGCACGATCCGCCCGTCGCCGATCCCGCAGATCACCCGCCCGTCGGCGTCGAACACCACGTCCTCGGGGCCGCGCCCGCCGGTGTCCACCCGCCGGGCGACGCGCAGCTCCCCGGTGGGCCCCGGGTCGTCGAGCGCGGGCGGCGTCCAGCGGAGCGGGCTGATGTTGCGGCGAGCCATCGGGCCTCCTGATGATCAGGCCCGCATCCTCGCAGGTCCCGCCCGCACCGGCCAGCCCTTCCTGTGATCTCATCCAGCGATGACCTCCGACGCGCCCGGCTGGGACGCCATCGACGCCCGCCTCGAGACCTTCTACCCCGGCGTCGAGCCGCTCCATTTCGGCACGCTGATCAAGTTCGCGCTGGGTGGCCCGGACCCGCTCGACGGTGTCAGCTTCTACCCCCGGGAGGAGCACTGGCACCTGGTCGGCTACGGCATGAGCGACCTGTACGCCCGCGACGACGACGCCGAACCCACCGCGGAGTCGGGCTGGGGTTTCGAGTTCACCTTCCGGGTGGCCCGCGCGGCCGGCGAGACGGAGCCGCCGATGTGGGCGGCGAACCTGTTGCAGAACCTGGCCCGCTACGTGTTCTCCAGCGGCAACTGGTTCGAGCCCGGCCACCACATGAACGCCAACGGCCCACTGCGGCAGGACCACGAGACCGACCTGACGGCCCTGGCCTTCGCCGAGGACCCGGAACTGGGCGCCATCGACACCCCGCACGGCCGCCTCCAGTTCCTCCAGGTGGTCGGCCTGACCACCGACGAGTACGCCGCGGTCCTGCACTGGAACAGCCAGGGCCTGCTGGATCTGCTCCGCGACCGGTCGCCGCTGCTGGTCACCGACCTGGACCGGCCGTCGATCACCGACGACCCGCGGGCGCGAGCCGCGATCGAGGCCGGCCAGCGGCGGGACGGCTCGTCCACCAGCGTGCTGATGGTCGCCGGCTGCTCCTGGTCGGCCGAGGACGACCGGATCCGGCTGCGGTTCCAGGAGATCACCACGCCGATGCTGGCACGGGCCATCCCGTCGCGCCTGCCGCACGGCCGCCCGATGCTGCTGGAGGGCGACGACGGTCAGCGGATCCTCCTGAACCCGGCCGAGGTGTTCGCCGTCCGCCGGCCGGGCGACGGCGTCCTCGAACTGGATCTCCCGCCCGAGGCCGCCGCCGCCCTTCCGGCCGCGCTGACGCCCGGCAGCCGCCCGCTGCCCGGCGCCGACGGCGTGATCATCGAGGTCTAGGCCGACCACTCCTTGGCGAGCAGCTCGTAGGAGCGGACCCGGTCGGCGTGGTCGTGGGCGATCGTGGTGACCAGCAGCTCGTCGGCGCCGGTCACCCGCCGCAGGGTCTCCAGCCGCTCGGCGACCGTCTGCGGGGAGCCGACGAACTGGGTAGTCACCCGGTCGGCGACCAGCTCCCGGTCCCGGTCGGTCCACTCGAAGGCCTCGGCGTCCTCGATACTCGGGAACGGGACGGCGCCGAGGCCGGTACGAATGCTGCGAACCCAGAGGCCGAACGGTGTCGCCAGGTGACGGGCGGTCTCGTCGTCCTCGGCCACGAGCACGTCGGCGGAGACCATCAGGTGCGGCCGGGGCCGCGCCGCGGTCGGGACGAACGACTCCCGGTAGGCCTCGGCCGCCTCCAGGACCTTGGCCGGGGCGACGTGGTAGTTGGCGGCGAACGGCAGACCGCGCGCCCCGGCGGTGCGGGCCGACTCGCCGCCGCTGCTGCCGAGCAGCCACACCTCCAGGTCGGCGCCGGCGCCCGGGACGGCGGCCACCTCGTTGCCCTCGCCGTCGCTGACCGGCCCGGCCAGCAGCGACTCGATCTGGTCGAGGATCTCGGTGAGGCCGAGCGGTTCGGCGCCGGGCTGGTGCAGGAAGCCGCCGGCGAAGGCGGTCCGTTTCGAGGCGAAGATCGGCGCCCAGGAGAACGGTTTCGGGATGAGCAGGCCGTCGACGACGCGTTCCTCCTGCGGCTGCTCCTCGGCGCGCAGCCGCTGCGCCTCCTTCTTGGCCTGCCCGGACCGGCCCAGGCCCAGGTCGAAGCGGCCCGGGTACAGCGCGTCGAGCAGCCCGAACTGCTCCACGATGGACAACGCGGTCTGGAAACCGGTCTGCACGGCGCCGGAGCCGAGCCGGATGCGGTCGGTGACGGCGGCGATCTGGCCGAGCAGCAGCGCCGGCTGGGAACTGGCCACGCCGGGGGTGAAGTGGTGTTCGGCCACCCAGTAGCGGTGATAGCCGAACTGCTCGGCCCTTCGGGCCAGATCGAGCGTGCGGCGCAGCGCGCCGGTCACGTCACCGCCGGAGACCAGCGGCGCGAGATCGAGGATCGAGAGGGGTACGGGCATGGCTACCGCCCTTTCAGCTGGCGTAACACGGGGGCGATGTCGGAGGCGAAGAGTTCCAGGCTGGCCCGGTTCTGTTTCTCGGTGAGCCCTTCGGTGTCGGCGCTGAGGTGGGTGACCTCGTGCCCGAACCGTTCGTGGTAGCGGTGCACCTTGTCGATGAGGAGAAGAGCGGGTCGCCGTACTGTGCGGCGAGTTCCACCGAGGCCCTACTGGTGGCGCTGCCGTGCCAGACGGTGATCGGCTGCTGGAGCGGCCGCGGCCAGGTCTCGGCATCGGTGAGCGACGGACGGTACCGGCCCTCCCAGGTGACCTTCTCCTCCCGCCAGAGGCGGCGGAACAGGTCGTAGCTCTCCCGCAGCCGGTCCCACTGGTCGTCGACGGTCACGTGGAACAGCTGGGCCTGGGCGGCGCCGTTGCCCTTGCCGATGATCAGTTCGAGGCGGCCGCCGGACAGGTTGTCGAGGGTGGCGTAGTCCTCGAAGGCGCGTACCGGGTCGAGCAGGCTCAGCGTGGTGACCCCGGTCCACAGCCGGATCCGGCTGGTCCGGGCGGCGATGTGGCTCAGCACCACCGGCGGCGACGAGGACAGGAACGGCCGTTCGTAGCGCTCCCCCACCGCGAACCCGTCGAAGCCCAGTTCCTCGCCGAGGACCGCGGTGTCGACCACCTCCCGCAGCCGCTGCTCGACGGTCTTGGACCGGTCGATGTACGTGATCAGGCTGAGCAGCAGGAATCTCATGCCAGCCCCAGGTTCCCCCGCAGCGTGGTCCCGGAATACGCGGTCCGGAACACGCCCCGCTCCTGGAGCAGCGGGACCACCTGGTCCACGAAGTCGTCCAGCCCGGCCGGGGTGAGGTGCGGGACCAGGATGAAGCCGTCGCAGGCGCCGGTCTGCACATACTCGTCGAGCTGTTCGGCGACCCGCGACGCCGTGCCGATGAAGTTCTGCCGGCCGGTGACCTCGATGATCAGGTCGCGGATCGACAGGTTCTTGGCCTCGGCCCGGGCCCGCCACTCGTTCGCCGTCGCGAGCCGGTCCGGGTACATGCCGGCGCGGCCCTTGATGATCGTGTCGCTCTCGTCCAGGACCGGGTCGATCTCCGGGAGCGGGCCCTCCGGGTCGTAGCCGGACAGGTCGGTGTTCCACAGCTGCTCCAGCAGCAGGATCGCGGTCTGCGGGCTGACCTGCTGCCGCCGGATGTGGTGTGCCTTCTCCTGCGCGTCGGCGTCGCTGTCGCCGAGCACATAGGACACGCCGGGAATGATCTTCAGGCTGTCCTCGGCGCGGCCGTACCCGGCAAGGCGGTCCTTGACGTCGCGGTAGAACCGCCGGGCGTCGTCGAGTTGGTGGTGCCGGGAGAAGATCGCGTCGGCGTGCCGGGCGGCCAGTTCGCGGCCGCCGTCGGAGTCGCCGGCCTGGAGGATGACCGGGTGGCCCTGCGGGCTGCGCGGCACCCCGAACCGGCCCCGGATGTCGAACTGGCTGTTCGTGACGGCGAACTCGCCGCCGTCGGTGTCCCACAGGGTGCGGGCGGTCTCGATGAACTCGCCGGCGCGGACGTACCGGTCCGCGTGGTCGAGGAAGCCGCCGCGCCGGAAGTTCTCGCCGAAGAACGCGCCCGGCGAGGTGACCACGTTCCACGCGGCCCGGCCGCCGGAGAGGTGGTCGAGGGTGGCGAGCTGGCGGGCCAGCTCGTACGGCTCGTGGTAGGTGGCGTTGAGTGTCCCGGCCAGGCCGAGGTGGGTGGTGACGGCGGCCAGGGCGGCCAGCACCGTGATGGTGTCCGGGCGGCCGACCACGTCCAGGTCGTGGATGAGGCCGCGCTGTTCGCGCAGTCGCAGCCCCTCGGCGAGGAAGAAGAAGTCGAACTTGCCGCGTTCGGCGGTGCGGGCCAGGTATTCGAACGAGTCGAACGCGATCTGGCTGCCGGCGCGGGGGTCGCTCCAGACGGTCGTGTTGTTCACGCCCGGGAAGTGCGCGGCGAGGATGATCTGCTTAGGCACGGGCCACCTCCTGGTAACGGTTGACGGCCGGGGGCAGGCCCAGCCGCTCGCGCAGCCGCCGCCGCGGCGACGGTGTGAACAGGCCGCGCCGCCGCAGCTCCGGCACGAGCTCTCCGGTGATGGCGCGCACCCCGTGGTCCCCACCCGGGTGCAGCCGGAAGCCGGCGAGACCGGTCGCGCTCCAGGCGGCGATCAGGTCCGCCGTCTCGGCCGTCGTGCGGCCGGAGACCGCCAGGTCGGCGAAGACCTTCTTGCCGGGCAGCCGCCGCACGATCGTCGCGGCCTGGCCGGCGTCGTCCGGCGTCACGAAGTACACGTCCACGTCGAGGCGCGACCACACCCGCTCGTCGTGGGCGAGCGCCGCCACGACCGGCTGTCCCTGCGGCGGCCGCGGCACGATCGACGGCCCCTTGACCGAGAAGTGGGCCCCGGCGAAGTCGATGTAGTGCAGCTTGTCCCGGTCGATGAACCGTCCGGTGGCCACGTCCTTGATGATCGCGTCGTCCTCCCAGCTGTCCCAGAGCCGCCGCACCACCTCGATCACGTCGCCGGCCTCGGCGAACAGGTCGTCGAACTCCAGTGGCGCCCGCCGCCCGAGCAGGGCCGCCTCGGCCGGGTCGGCGGACACCCGCACCTGCCATCCGGCGCGGCCCCGGCTGACGTGGTCGAGGGTGGCCAGGGCGGTGGACAGGTGGAACGGTTCGGTGTGGGTGGTGGTGGCCACCGGAACCAGGCCGACGTGCCGGGTCAGTGGGGCGACCCGGGCGGCGACCTGGACGGCGTCGGGCCGCCGGCCGCCGAAGCTGTCCTGGAAGGTGACGAAGTCCAGGCGGGCCTCGTCCGCCTGCCGGACGGGGGTCGTCCAGTCGGCGGCGGCGAACGAGTCCCCGTCCAGCGCGATCGCCAGATGTAGGGTCATGCGGCTCCCTCCAAGGTGGGCACGGCGCTGAGCAGCGCCCGGGTGTACTCGTGGCCGGCGTGTTCGAAGACCGCCCGGACCGGTCCCTGCTCGACGACCCGGCCGTCGTGCATGACCAGGACCCGGTCGGCCAGGTCGCGGATCACGCCGAGGTCGTGGGAGATGAACAGCAGTGCGGTCCCGTCGTCCGCGCGGATCTGCGCGAGCAGGTCGAGGACCTGCGCCTGCACCGACACGTCGAGTGCGGAGACCGGCTCGTCGCAGATGATCAGACTCGGTCGTGGGGCGATGGCGCGGGCCACGGCGACCCGCTGTCGTTGCCCGCCGGACAGCTGGCGCGGGTAGCGGTCCAGGACGTCGGCGCCGAGCCCGACGCGTTCCAGGATCGGCTGCGGGTCCGCGCCGCGCGGCAGGGCCTCGCCGACGATGCGGCGCACCGTCCACCGCGGATCGAAGGCGGACAGCGGGTCCTGGGCGATCAGCTGGAGGCGGCGGCGGATCGGGCGGCGGGCCCGTTCCGGCACGCCGCTGAAGTCGCGGCCCTCGAAACGCACCCGCCCGGAGGTCGGCTCGGTCAGCCCGAACAGCAGCTGCGCCACGGTGGTCTTGCCGGAGCCGGACTCGCCGACCAGGCCGACGATCTCACCGGCCCGGATGGTGAGGCCGACGTCGCGGACCACGGTGCGGTCGCCGTACACCTTGCGCAGCGCGGTCGCCTCGGCGACCACCTCGCCGGGCGCCGTCGTGGTCACCCTGCGGCGTCCGCCGGCGGCCGAGATCAATTCTCTGGTGTACGCGTGCCCGGCGCCGCCCAGCAGGGTGCGGGTGGGTCCCGACTCGACGATCCGGCCGTCCTTCATGACCAGCACCCGGTCGGCGAGCCGGGACACCACCGCCAGGTCGTGGCTGATCAGCAGCAGGGTCTCCCCCGACGCGCGCCGTTCGGCCAGCAGTTTCAGGATCTGCGCCTGCACGGTCGCGTCCAGGGCGGTGGTGGGCTCGTCGGCGATCAGCAGTCTCGGGCCGCCGGCGATGGCGGAGGCGATCAGGGCCCGCTGCCGCAGCCCGCCGGAGAGCTGGTGCGGGTACTGCCGGGCCCGCCGGCCGGGTTCCGGCACGTGCACGTCGGTGAGCAGCTGCCGGACCCGGTCCGGCCGGTCCCCGCGGTCGCCGATGCCGTGGGTGCGCAGCACCTCGGTGATCTCGGCGCCGACGGTGCGCAGCGGGTCCAGGGAGACCAGGGCGTCCTGGAGGATCAGCCCGGCGAACCGGCCGCGCAGCCGCCGCCAGTCGCGGGCCGCGAACCCGCGGACGTCGCGCCCGTCGACGGTGAACGTGCCGGCCTCGACCCGGGCCGCCGGACCGGCCAGTCCGACCAGGCTGCGGGCGGTGACGCTCTTACCGGACCCGCTCTCCCCGACCAGCGCCAGACACTCACCCTCCTCGATGTCGAAGCTGACCCCGCGGACCGCCTCCACCTGCCGTTTCCCCAGGCGGAAAGTCACCCGCAGGTTCTCGACCTCGATCACTGTGTTGCCTCCCAGTGCTCTCGCGGCCCTTGCTTCGCTGCGGTGCACTCGATCACTGGTGCCGCCCTTCGAACCGGTTCTGCAGGTGCCGACCGATCACGGTGAGAGAGATGACGGTGGCGGTGACGGCGCAGCCCGGAAGCACCGACGCCCACCAGGCGATGTGCAGGTAGCCGCGGCCCTCGGAGAGCATCGCGCCCCACTCCGGCGACGGCGGCTGCGGTCCGAGGCCGAGAAAGCTGAGGCCGGCCGCGATGAGGACCGCCTCGCCGAGCCCGATCATCGCCAGGACCGGGATCGGGCCGAGGACGTTCGGCAGGACGTGCCGCAGCACCAGGCGGGTGCGCGACGCTCCGAACGCGACGGCGTGGGTGACGTACGGCGCCTGCCGCACCACCAGCGTCTGGGCCCGCACCACCCGGGCGTGGTGCGGGAGGGTGGCGATGCCGATCGCCACGATGAGGCTGACGGTGCCGGTCCCGGCGATGGCGATGAACAGCAGCGCGAGCAGGACCAGCGGGAACGCGGCGAGGGCGTCGAAGCCGCGGCTGAGGACCTCGTCGGCGGCCCGGTGGGTGAGCCCGGCGAGCAGGCCGAGCAGGATGCCGGCGCCGACCGCGATGACGGTGGCGGCCACGCCGATGCTCAAGCTGTGCCGGGCGCCGTGCACGACCCGGTCGAAGACGTCGCGGCCCAGCTGATCGGTGCCGAACCAGTGGGCGGCCGACGGCGCTTCCAGCACGTGCAGCGGGTCGGCGGCGAGCGGGTCGGCGGCGAACAGCGACGGCCAGGCCACCGCGGTCAGGGCCAGGCCCAGCACGACGGTGGCGGCGGCGATCGGAGGGCGGGGTGGGCGCAGGGCGAACCGGCGCGCGGTGAGCCGGGGCATGGCGACGGTCATCGGTCAGCTCCTTCGCAACCGTGGATCGATGATCAGGTACGCGAGGTCGGCGGCCGTGTTGACGACGACGAAGGCGGCCGCCGCGAGAACGACGACGGCCAGCACCACGGGCATGTCGCTGCCGCTGACCGCCTGGAGGGTGACCTGGCCGAGCCCGGGACGGCCGAACACCTGCTCGATGATCACCGACCCGCCGATCAGCGCCCCGAAGAGCCAGCCGAGCAGGCTGACCGCGGGCAGCAGCGAATGCCGCAGCCCGTGCCGGACCAGGACCGACCGTTCGGTCAGGCCGCGGGCCCGGGCGGTGACCGCGAACGGCTCGTCCAGGGCCCGGTCCAGGCCGTCGCGCAGCACCTGGGTGAGGACCCCGGCGATCGGCAGGCCCAGCGTGACGGCGGGCAGCACCAGCGCCGCCCAGCCGCGGTCACCGGAGACCGGGAACATCCCGAACCGGAACGAGAAGACGCTGAGCAGCACGATCCCGATCAGGAACGGCGGGGTGGAGACGAGCACCAGCTCGGCGGTGGAGCTGACCCGGCGGGCCCACCGGCCCCGGGTGACGACCGCCAGGATCAGAGCCAGCACCACCCCGAAGACGGCCGCGGCGACGGCCAGCCGCACGGTGGGCGCCAGCTGGTCGCCGATGACGTCACGGACCGGGCGCTGGAGCAGGTAGGAGCGGCCCAGGTCGCCCTGCGCGGCCCGCCACAGATAGTCCAGGTACTGCACGACCGCGGGCCGGTCCAGGTGCCATTCGGCGATGATCTGGGCCCGGATCTGCGGGCTGTCGGCGCCGTCGCCGATGATGCTGTCGACGACGTCGCCGGGGGCGGCCAGCAGCGCGAGGTAGGCCGCCGTGGCCGCCGCCCAGAGCACGACCAGGCCGCTGCCGGCCCGCCGCGCGACCGCCCCGATCACTTGCCGAGCCAGAGGTGGTAGGCGCTGCCCGGCACCCCGGCGGTCGGTTCGAAGCCCAGCCCGCCGACGGTGGCCGCGGCGGCGACCTGGTCGGCGGGGGCGTAGAGCGGCAGGATCAGCGCCTGGTCGGTGACGGTCAGCCGCTGGACCCGCTGGTAGGTGCCGTTGCGTGCGGCCTGGTCGGTGCTGGCCTGCCCCTCTTCGAGCAGCCTGTCGAGTTCCGGGTCCTTCACCCCGGTCCGGTTGATCGCGCCGGCCGAGTGCAGCAGCAGGTTGAGGGCCGCCCCGGCGTCGGTGTCGGCGCGGGAGTTGTCGAACACCTCGTACGCGCCGTCGGCCAGCGCCTGGGTGGCGGCGCCCTGGTCGACCAGCGCCACGTTCAGGTCGATGCCGGCGCTCTGCTTGACGGCGGCCTGGACGGCCTGGGCCAGCACGTCGCGGCGGTCGCGGACGAACGGCGCGGACTGCACCAGGCGTACGGTCAGGCGCTTGCCGTCCTTGGTGCGGAACCCGTCGGCGTCGCGGGTGGTCCAGCCGGCCTCGTCGAGCAGCCGGTTGGCCTCGGCCGCGTCCCCGCCGTAGGTCTTCTCCAGGCTCTTGTCGTAGAACGGGCTGGTCGGCCCGATCACGCTCCAGGCCCGGGTGGCGCTGCCCCGGTAGACGCCCTGGAGCACCGCGTCGACGTCGACCGCCTCGCGGAACGCCCGCCGCACCCGGATGTCGTCGAACGGCGCGTGCGCGGTGTTGAAGTAGTACGAGTACGCCGACCCGGAGTTGAGCCCACGGGCGAAGGTGAGCCGGTCGTTGCCGGTGATCAGCGCCTCGTCGGTGGCCGGCACCCCCTCGATGACCTGCACCTGCCCGGAGGTCAGCGCACCGACGCGCACCGACGGCTCCTTCAGGAACCGGTAGGTGATCTCGTCGAGGTAGGCCGGTCCGGTGTGCCCGGCGTTGGCCGGGGCCCACTGATAGGCCGGGTTCCTGGTGAAGTGCACCTCCTGCCCGGCGGTGTACCGGTCCAGGACGAACGGTCCGGTCCCGGCCAGTTCCGGTCCGCCGGCCTTCAGGTTCTTCGCCTCCTTCAGGGACTTCGGCGACACCTGGGCGCCCTGCGGCGAGGAGAGGAAGTCGAGGAGCAGCACGTCCGGCCGCTCGAGGTGGAAGGCGACGGTCGCCGGATCGATCACCTCGACGCGGTCCAGGTTGCGCAGTTGCACGGCGGCGACCGTGGGGTTGTAGCCCTCGACCGCGAACTGGTCGACGTTGGCCTTGACCGCCGCGGCGTCGAACCTGGTGCCGTCGGTGAAGCTCACGTCCGTACGCAGCTTGAAGGTGTAGGTCCGGCCGTCCGGTGACGTCTCGTAACCGGTGGCCAGCCAGGGCAGATGGCCGCCCTTGTCGTCGTGGGTGAGCAGCGCCTCGAACGTGTTCCAGACCAGCAGGCGGGCCTTGGCCTGGGCGTACTGGTGGGGGTTGAAGGTGATCGGCTCGGTCTCGACGGCCCAGGTCAGCGAGCCGCCGCTGACCGGCTGCCCGGCGCCGGACGCCGCGGGCTCCCCGGGCGAGCAGGCGGCGGTGAGGGCGAGAACGACGGCGGCGAGAGCGGCGGCGGAACGGGTGCGGCGCATGGGCGGATCCTCCTCTCTACATTTCCTATAGTCTCTATAGGAGATTGGCAAGAGGAGGCGACCGACTTCTTGGTCACCCGGCTGAACCATCCCGGCCCACGATGCGTTCACCATGTCGTGCAGCCGACAGACCTCGCCGATCCGCCCACGCCCGAAGAACCCCAGGTGGAGACCGAACCGGACACGACCGAGCCGGAAGCCGAGGAGCCCACCCCCAAGGAGCCGGGCCGGGTACGACGGCTCCTGAACACACCGTGGGCATCACGATCACTGACCGTCGTGGCCTGCATCACCGTCTTCGTGGCGCTGCTCTACCCCAACATCCTGCGCCGGATCAGCGTCGGCAGCTTCGCCCGCATCCCCATCGAGGCCGCGTTCATCATCCTGCTGCTGGTCGTGCTCCCCCGCCGGCCGCGCATCACGGTCGCCTCCATCCTCGGCGTCCTGCTCGGCTGGCTGGTCGTCGAGAAGAGCCTCGACATGGGCTTCTTCCGCACCCTGGCCCGGCCCTTCGACCCGGTGCTCGACTGGTCGCTGTTCGGCGACGCCTACAACTTCGTCAACGAGACGTACGGCGGCCTCGCCGCCTGGGCCGCCATCATCGCCGCGATCCTGCTCGGCCTCTCCGCCCCGGCCTTCGTCACCTGGGCCATGCTGCGCGTCTCCGCGTTCCTCGCCCGGCACCGCCGCCGCTCGGCACTGACCGCCACCGGCATCGCCGCCGCCTGGATGCTCACCTTCGCCCTCGGCGTCCAGCTCACCGCCGAGGTCCCGCTCGCCGCCCGCACCTCCGCCACCTACGCCTGGGACCGGATCTGGCAGGCCCGCGAAGGCATGCGGAACGAGGCCGAGTTCGCCGCCGAGGTCGACAACGACCCCTACCGCGACGTCCCCGCCGACCAGCTGCTCACCGGCCTGCGCGGCAAGGACTTCGTGCTCACCTTCATCGAGAGCTACGGCCGCAACGCCGTCGAGGCGCCCGAGTTCGCCGAGAGCACCGGCGCCGTCCTCACCGACGGCGACACCAAGCTCAAAGCCGCCGGATTCGCCGCCCGCAGCGGCTGGCTCACCTCACCCACCTTCGGCGGCAGCAGCTGGCTGGCCCACTCCACCCTGCTGAGCGGACTCTGGATCAACAACCAGTCCCGCTACCGCAACCTCAACGCCAGCCAGCGGCTCACCCTCACCAAGGCCTTCAAGACGGCCAACTGGGACACCGTGGCGATGATGCCCGGCAACAGCCGGCCCTGGCCGGAGAGCGCCTTCTACGGCTACAACCGGGTCTGGGACTCCCGCAACCTCGGCTACCGGGGCCCCAAGTTCGGCTGGGCCAGCATGCCCGACCAGTACACCCTCACCCGCTTCAACCAGCTCGAATACCAGAAGCCGGGCCGGCAGCCGATGATGGTCGAGATGCCGCTGCTGTCCACGCACACCCCGTGGGCCCCGATCCCCAGCTCGATCCCGTGGGAACAGGTCGGCGACGGCTCCGTCTACACCGCCCAGGCGGCCGCCGCCGCCAGCAAGGCCGACATCTGGTCCAGCAGCAGGAAGGTCCGCAAGGAGTACGGCAAGTCGGTCGTCTACACCCTGAGCACCCTGATCGACTGGATCCAGCGCTACGGCGACGACAACCTGGTCCTCGTCTTCGTCGGCGACCACCAGCCGTCCAGCGTCGTCTCCGGCGAGAACGCCAGCCACGACGTGCCGATCACCATCGTAGCCAAGGACCCGGCCGTCCTCGACAAGATCGACTCGTGGGGCTGGACCGAAAGCCTCAAACCCGCCAGCACCGCCCCCGTCTGGCGGATGAGCGACTTCCGCGACAAGTTCCTCACCGCCTACGGCCCCGACGGCGCCCACTAGAAACGTGGTGTGCGGCGCCGGTCCCGGTCACTCCAGGCGCCGCACACCACCTAGCCGGACACGCGGGGCGACCGCAGCACCGGCCGCAACGACTCCAGCACGTCCGGGTTCTCGATCGTCGCCGGCACCGGCTCCTCCCGGCCGTCCGCGATCCCCCGCATCGTGCCGCGCAGGATCTTCCCCGACCGGGTCTTCGGCAACGCCGCCACCACGTCGATCCGGCGCAGCGCCGCCACCGCCCCGATCCGGTCCCGCACCAGCCCCACCAGCTCCGCCTCCAGGGCCGCCGGATCCGGCGCCACCCCGCTGCGCAGCACCACGAACCCGCGCGGCACCTGCCCCTTCAGCAGGTCGCCCACACCGATCACGGCGCATTCGGCGACCGCCGGATGGGTGGCCAGCACCTCCTCCATGGCCCCGGTCGACAGCCGGTGACCGGCCACATTGATCACGTCATCGGTACGGCCCAGCACGTACAGATAGCCGTCGTCGTCGAACCGCCCGCCGTCCCCGGTCAGATAGTTGCCCTGGAACGCCGACAGATACGACCGCACATAGCGTTCGTCGTCACCCCACAGCGTCGGCAGGCAGCCCGGCGGCAGCGGCAGCCCGACGACGATCGCCCCCTCGGCGCCCGGCGGCACATCGGTCCCGTCCGGGCCGACGACCCGCACCCGGTAGCCGGGCATCGGCACCGACGGCGAACCCGGCCGGGTCGGCAGATCCTCCAGACCGCGCGGGCTCGCCGCGATCGGCCAGCCGGTCTCGGTCTGCCACCAGTTGTCGACGACCGGGATGCCGAGCAGGTCACCGGCCCACTCGTAGGTCCGCGTGTCGAGCCGCTCCCCGGCCAGGAACAGCGACCGCAGGCTGCTCACGTCACGCCCGGCCAGGAGTTTGCCGTCCGGGTCCTCCTTGCGCACGGCCCGGATCGCGGTCGGCGCCGTGAACATGGCCGAAATCCGGTGCTGCTCCACCACCCGCCAGAACGCGCCCGCGTCCGGGGTGCCGACCGGCTTGCCCTCGTACAGGATCGTGGTCGCCCCGGTCAGCAGCGGCCCGTACACGATGTACGAGTGCCCGACCACCCACCCCACGTCGGACGCCGCCCAGAAGACCTCGCCCGGGCGTACCCCGAAGATCTTCTCCATCGACCACCGCAACGCGACCGCGTGGCCGCCGTTGTCCCGGACCACGCCCTTGGGCCGCCCGGTCGTGCCGGAGGTGTAGAGGATGTAGAGCGGATCGGTGGCGGCGACCGGCACACAGTCCGCCGGTTCCGCGCCGGCGATCGCGTCCGCCCAGCTCAGATCCCGGCCCGGGAGCAGGTCGCAGGGCGCCTGTGGCCGTTGCAGGATGACGCAGTGTGACGGGACGTGGGCGGCCTCGGCCAGCGCCGCCGACAGCATCGGCTGGTAGGGCACCACCCGCCCGCCCTCGATCCCGCACGAGCTGGCCACGATGACCCGCGGCCGGGCGTCGTCGATGCGGGCGGTCAGCTCGCGGGCGCCGAACCCGCCGAAGACGACCGAGTGGACCGCCCCGAGCCGGGCGCAGGCGAGCATCGCGACGACCGCCTCCGGCACCATCGCCATGTAGACGACCACCCGGTCACCGCGTTCCACACCGAGCCGGCGCAGCGCCCCCGCGAAGGTTGCCACCTCGTCGCGCAGCTCCCGGTACGTGTACCCGCGCACCACCGAGGTCACCGGGCTGTCGTGGATGAGCGCCATCTGGTCGCCCCGGCCACTGTGGACGTGCCGGTCGAGGGCGTTGTGGCAGGTGTTGAGCGAGGCGCCGGGGAACCACCGGAAGATCGGCGCCTCGGAGTCGTCGAGGATCCGGTCCGGCGGCTCGTGCCAGTCGATGAGGTCGGCCGCGTCCCGCCAGAAGCCGGCCGGGTCACTGATGCTGCGCTCGTACGCCTCCAGGTATGCGCCCATCCCCCGACGCTGCGCCGTGGATCACACCTTGTCCAGAATCCTAGGAGGCTAGTGCACAGGGAAGACCCGCTCCACCAGGGCGATCAGCGACGTGGCGAGGAGGGCGTGCACCTGCTGGCGGGTCAGCACGCCCCGTTGCAGCCACTCCTGGGCGGTCCAGATCGCCAGGCCGACGTAGGAGCGGCACATCGCGCGCAGCACCGGTGACGGGTCGTCGCCCATCCCGACCGCACGCAGCACCCCGGCCGCGGCGACGTCGACCGCCTCGGCGATCACCTGGTTCACCTCGGCGTCACCGGCCATCCCGCCGGCACCGGTGGCGGCCAGCCAGGAGGTGCTGTGCCGGGAGACCACGTCGAGGAAGTACCCGACGATGGAATCCACCCGTTCCGGCAGGTCACCGTCGGGCAGCTGCTCCAGGGCCACCTCGGGCACGGTCAGCATGACCCGCACCACCGCGAGGTAGAGGTCCTTCTTCGTACCGAAATAGTGATTGACCAGGCCGCGCGCGACTCCGGCGTCGCGCGCCACATCCGTGGTCGACACCTCGGCGTAGGGCCGCGACCCGAAGTGCCGGATCGCCACCGACAGGATCTGCTCGCGCCGGGCGTCGGGCTCGAGCCGGCGCCGGCGCATCGACTCGACGCGCACCACGGGCCCGACCTTACGGCACGTCGATCCATCGATCGTCTCGCCAGATGGATGGTGGCAATTCGCCTCCATCTTATTGACACTTCGCCAATAGTGCTCGATGGTAGGTCGATGCCGACGCCTGGACTGGACGGTTATGTCGAACCGTGGCGCAAGCCGGAACACGACGATCTGGCCGAGCTCGCCCGCACCTTCTTCACCAAGGAGGTGGTGCCGCACGCCGCGCGGCTGGAGCAGCAGGGCCATCCCGACCGCGAGCACTACCGGCGGGCCGGCGAGCTCGGCCTGCTCGGCCTCTCCGTCCCGGAGGAGTACGGCGGCGGGGGCGGCGACTTCACCCACGAGGCGGTGCTGCTGCACGAACAGACGCTGGCTGGCGAGGGCAGTCTCGGCATCGCGGTGCACAGCGGGATCGTCACCGGTTACCTCGTCGAGTACGGCACCGAGGAGCAGAAGCGGCGCTGGCTGCCCGGTCTGGTCAGCGGCGAGCTGGTCGGCGCCATCGGGATGACCGAGCCGGACGGCGGCTCCGACCTCCAGGCGATCCGCACGAGGGCGGTCCGCGACGGCGACGACTACGTGGTGAACGGCTCGAAGACGTTCATCACCAACGGGATCCTCGCGGACCTGCTGATCCTGGCCGTCAAGACCAACACCTCGGCCCGCGCGCACGGCATGTCGCTGCTGGTCTGCGAGCTCACCGGCGACCCGGCGGGCTTCCGCCGGGGCCGCCGGATCGAGAAGATCGGCCTGCACTCCAACGACACCGCGGAGCTGTTCTTCGACGACTTCCGGGTCCCGGCCGCCAACCTGCTCGGCGCCGAGGGCGCCGGCTTCATCCAGATGATGCAGCAGCTGCCGCAGGAGCGGCTGGTCATCGGGGTGGGCGCGGTCGCCGCCATGCAGCGGGCCGTCGAGATGGCGACCGGGTACGCCAAGGAGCGCACCGCCTTCGGCAAACCGCTGACCGGCCACCAGAACACCCGGATGGTGCTGGCCGACGTGGCCACCCGGACCCGGGTGTCCCGGATCTTCCTGGACGACTGCATCCAGCGGCACGCCCGTGGTGAGCTGGACGTGGCTGGAGCCGCCATGGCCAAGCTCTACCTCACCGAGGGCCAGTGCGAGGTGGTCGACCGCTGTCTGCAGATCTTCGGCGGCTACGGCTACACCACCGAGTACCCGATCTCGAAGATGTACGCCGACGCCCGGGTCCAGAAGATCTACGGCGGCACGAACGAGATCATGAAGGAGCTGATCTCCCGTGTCCTCTAGGGGCCCGCTGGACGGCATCCGGGTCGTGGAACTGGCCGGTCTCGCGCCGGCCCCGTTCGGCTGCATGATCCTCGCCGACCTGGGCGCCGACGTGGTGCTCGTCGACCGCCCCGGCGGCACCGGACCGATCGGCCCGATGCAGCGCGGCCGCCGCCAGGTCACCCTGGATCTCAAGTCCCGGACCGGCACAGCGGAGCTGCTCGGCCTGATCGAGCACGCCGACGTGCTGGTCGAGGGCTACCGGCCGGGCGTGGCGGAGCGGCTCGGTTTCGGCCCGGAGGAGTGCGAGCGGATCAACCCACGGCTGATCTACGCGCGGATGACCGGGTGGGGCCAGGACGGGCCGCTCGCGAAGGCCGCCGGGCACGACATCGACTACATCGCGATCTCCGGGGCCCTGGAGCCGCTGGGCCGCCCCGGCGAGCGCCCGCACGCGCCGGTCAACCTGCTCGGCGACTTCGCGGGCGGCGGCATGCTGCTGGCCGTCGGCATCCTGGCGGCGCTGGTCGAGCGCGGCGTCTCCGGCCGCGGCCAGGTGGTGGACGCCGCGATGGTGGACGGCTCGTCGCTGCTGATGACCTTCCTGCACGGCTTCCTGGCCGAGGGCCGGTGGCCGGGCGGCCGCGGGCAGAACCTGCTCGACGGCGGCGCCCCGTTCTACGACACCTACCGGGCCTCCGACGGCGGCTACCTGGCCGTCGGCTCCCTCGAACCGCAGTTCTACGCGGCGCTGCTCACCGGCCTCGGCCTCGACGACGACCCGGACCTGCCCGGCCAGTTCGACGTCCGGGCCTGGCCGGAGCTGCGCCGCCGGTTCACCGAGCGGTTCGCGCAGCGCACCCGCGACGAGTGGGCGTCGATCTTCGAGGGCCTGGACGCGTGCGTGAGCCCGGTCCTGTCGCTCACCGAGGCGCCGGAGCATCCGCACAACCGGGCCCGGAACGCGTTCGTCGAGGTCGCCGGGGTGGTCCAGCCCGCGCCGGCGCCGCGCCTGAGCCGCACGCCGGCGCCCACTCCGGAGGCCGTCAAACCCGCGACGGTCACCGAGATCCTGTCCGGTTGGGCTCAGATCAAAACCGTTTGATGGTACGGGTCGGAAAAGTCCCGCCGGTGCGGCGCACGCTCGCGTCGTGGTCAGTCCTGTGCCGCGCCCGCCGGGCTTAGATCGGTGGGCGCGGTGTGGGCCCGGGGGGGGGGGGGGGGGGGGGGGGGGGGGGCCCCGCGCCCCCCCCCCCCCCCCCGGGGGGCGG
>NZ_JAGFNS010000045.1:47502-59234 GCF_017592555.1 Actinoplanes flavus
TCCGGCGGGTTGTCAGGGCTGTTCGAACAGCCCTGACAACCCGCCGGACCCTGGTGTTCATGACGGGGATGACGCCGAGCGGGGGCAGGCACGCGTCTGCGCCCATCGTGCCATGGGAGCGCTCCCAAGGCAACGGCCCCGCCCGGCGGCCGTCAACGGATCAGGAGGGGGAACAGGTCAGTGCCGGCACGCCGTTGGCGCCGGTCCACGAGCCGAGGAACCCGAAGGACGTCGACTGACCGGCCGCGAGAGTGCCGTTGTAGCTCACGTTGCGCGCCGTCACGGTCGAGCCGCCGCTGGTCACGGTCGCGTTCCAGGCGTTGTTCACGACCTGCCCGTTCGCGTAGTTCCAGGTCACCGTCCACCCCTTGATCCCGGTGCCGGCGGTCACCTTCACCTCTCCCTGGAAACCGCCCGGCCACTGCCCGGTGATCGCGTAGGTGGCGGTGCAGACCGTCGGCATGGTCATCGACGGCGAGGGCGACGGCGAACTGGGCGACGGCGACGGGGAACTCGGCGACGGTGACGACGAACCGGGCGAGCTGGGCTGGACGCCGCCGAAGACGGTGGCCTCCCTACCGGTGGCCTTCAGACCGTTCGCGCCGTTCACGATCCGCTGGCCCCAGGTGGTCAGCGAGGCGGCGTCGAAGCTGTTGGTCATGTCCAGGATCGGGTCGGTGTTGCCGGCCCAGGACCAGCCCAGGTAGCCGATGCCGCGGGCCTGCGCCTCGGCCATCAGCGTCTGGTCGTCGACCTGGCCGGAGTCGAACCGCCAGCCGAACTCGCCGATCACCAGCGGCCAGCCGCGGCTCTGGAAGTGGTCCAGGTAGGCCGTGATCGACGACGCCGTGTTGAACACCGCGTACATGTGGATCGACAGCACCGTGTTGTCCCGGGTGTCCGCGTCCAGCACCGTCTGCGCGTTGTCCCGCATCACGTACTGCCAGTCCTGGCCCCAGTTCGGTGCGTCGATCATCAGCAGGTGCTCGAACCCGTTGGTGCGCATCCTCTGGATCGCGGCGACGGTCGCGGCGGTCCACTGCGACGGGTTCGTGTTGCCGATCGGCTCGTTGCCGATGTTGATGACGACGTAGTTCTCCTGGCCGGTGAGCACGCTCTTCAGGCCGATCCAGTAGTTCACCGCCTGGTCCAGCGTGTAGGCCGCGCCGTCCTCGCCGTACCCGGTGGTGTCGTGGTTCTCCAGCACACAGATCAGCCGGTTGGCCTTGCACAGGTTGATCACGTTGGTCACGTCGGCGGCGGTGTTGGCGGTCCAGCGGCCACCGCTGAGCACCACCCGGACGGTGTTGGCGCCGGCCGCCTTCATGTCGGCGAACGAGCCGGTCTGCCCGGCGTACCAGGTGTGCATGTGGTTGATGCCGCGCATCACGAACGTGTTGCCGTTGGCCTCGACGATGTCGCGGCCCTCGATGTGCAGACCGGTGGCGGCGTAGGCGGGGTTGACGAAGGTCAGCACGGATGCGGTGAGGGTGACGAGGACGGCGGCCAGAACGGCCAGTCTTCTCTTCATGACCTGCCTCTTGGGGGAAGTGGACGGCTGACGTCGGCGCGTTTCCACCCGCCCCCGGGCAGTTGACAACCTACCCCCGGCCCCCTCCCATCGCAATCCGTCGATTCATGCGGCCTGCCGGCGGCGGTGCTTCTCCCGGTACATGGCGGCGTCCGCCTCGGCGGTCAGCGCGTCCAGGGTCGCCTCTCCCCCGGCCGGCCGCAGCGCCACACCGATGCTCACGCCGACCGTCACCCGTACGCCGTCGCCCAGATCCGCGGGCGCCCGGACCGCCTCCCGGATCCGCTCGCCGGCCGCGGCCACCAGGTCGTGCCCGGCCCCGGGCAGCAGGACCAGGAACTCGTCGCCACCGAGGCGGCCCACCACCGGCGTCTCGCCGCCCGGGGACGCGAGCCCGCGCACGGCGGTGGTCAGCCGGTCGGCGATCCGATGCAGCAGCAGGTCCCCGGCGGCGTGCCCGTGGGTGTCGTTGACCTGCTTGAATCCGTTCAGGTCGAGCAGCAGCACACCGAGCGGGCGGCCGGTGAGCCGGTCCGCGCAGCCGGCCAGGTGCGCCCGGTTGGGCAGCCCGGTCAGCCCGTCGTGGGTGGCCTGGTGCTGGAGCGCCGCCCGGGTCTCCTGGAGGGTCCGCAGGTGCCGGACCAGGCTGGACGACTGGGTTCCGGTGATCACCGCGATCATCAGGTGGCCACCGAGCACGAACGGGACGTCCGGCGAGTGCGGGAAGGCGGCCACGAAGACGGCCGACGTCAGCGCCCACACGACCACGGCGCCGGGCAGCCGTTGCCGGATCGCGGCGATCACCACGGCCAGGGCCATCAGCGGCCAGGTGGTCTCCCGGGTCAGATCCTCGGAGACCACCACGAACCCGCAGATCACCGTGACGTCCAGCGCGACCTGGACGGTGCTGCGCAGTTCGTACCAGCGCGAGCCCGGCCGCCGGAGACTGCCGACGGCCACCAGGTTGCCGCACAGCATGACGGCGACGGCCACCCAGCTCGCCGTACGCATCCCGGTGCTCGCCAGCTGGCCGGGCGACATGGCGCCGATCCCGGCCGCGTAGAGCGCCGTGCAGACGAGCCCGATGCTCCGCGACGCCAGGCCGGAGAGCTCGATCGTGCGCCGCCGGGACAGCAACGCCTGATCGGAAGGCACTCCGGTCACGGTACGCATGGCCTCTCCATCGGCAGCGGACCGCACGCCTTGAGGAAGCCGGCGCATGCGCGGGCAGCGCTCAGAACCTGAAGGCGCCGACCAGGCCGCGCAGCTCGCCGGCGGTGCGCGACACCGCCGCGCTGGCCTCCCGGGTCTGCGTGACGCCGCCGACCGTGGCCGCGCTGGCCGCGGCGACGTCGCTGATGTTCGCCGCGATCCGGCTGGAACCGGCGGCGACCTCGGCGATGCTCCGGCTGATCTCGCCGGTGGTGGCGGTCTGCTCCTCCACCGCCGAGGCGATCGTGGTCTGGAAGTCGTTGATCTGGGCGATGACCTCGGAGATGCGGTTGATGACCTCGACCGCGCCGCCGGTGTCCTGCTGGATGGCGTTGACCCGGTGGTGGATGTCCTCGGTGGCGCGGGCGGTCTCCTGGGCGAGGTCCTTGACCTCGGAGGCGACCACGGCGAACCCCTTGCCGGCGTCACCGGCCCGGGCCGCCTCGATGGTGGCGTTGAGGGCGAGCAGGTTGGTCTGCTCGGCGATGGACGTGATCAGCTTGATGACGTTGCCGATCTCGGCGGACGACTCGCCGAGCTGACGGATGGTGCCGGTGGCGCGGGCCGCCTCGGTCACCGCGACCGAGGCGATCTGGGCGGCCTCGCTGGTGTTGCGGGAGATCTCCCGGATCGACAGGCCCATCTCCTCCGAGCCGGCCGCGACGGTCTGCACGTTGCGGGAGATCTCGTCGGCCTCGGCGGACGCCGAGGTGCTCTGCCGGCCGGTGTCGTCGGCGGCGTCGGCGATCCGGGCCGACACGCCGGCCAGCTGGTCCGAGGCGGTGGCGAGCCCGCCGGCCTCCTCGGCGATGGTCCGCATCGACTGGCGCAGCTTGTCCAGCGAGCGGTCCAGCCCGGCGGCCATGACGCCGATCTCGTCGCGGCTGGTGATCTCGGAGCGGACGGTGAGGTCGTTGCGGTCCAGGGCGTCGATCACCACGCCCAGCCTGCGGATCGGGCCGAGGATCGACCGGACCATCGGGACGGCCAGGCCGATCAGCAGGGCCAGGCCGATCCCGGCCACCACCATCGTCACCGTACGGGTGGAGCCGACCGTGTCGGCCATCTCCGCCTTCTGCACGGCGATCTCGGCCTCCACCGTCTCGGTGAGCGCGTCGAGGTCGTCGTCGGTCTTGTTGTTCCGCTCGGCGATCTCGCCGGTCCGGTCGACCACCGACGCCGGGTCCGCGGCGCCGGCGGTGACGAAGTCGGTGATGAAGGTGTTGAAATCGGCGAAGTCCGGGCGGTAGCCCTGGAACTGCTGAAGCACGGCGGTGGGCAGACCGCACGCCTCGACCTGGTCGGCGGCGCTGGTCGAGGACTCGACGTCGTCGACCGCGTCGCCGCTCACGTCGTGCCCGAGCGCGGCCCGGTAGGCGTCCACCTTCAACTCGCTCTGGCGGTTGTTGAGGTGGTTGATCGCCGCGAGGCAGGCTTCCAGACGGCGGGTCTCCTCGGCCTGGGTGGCCAGCGACGACTGTCCGGCCAGGGTGATCGTCGCCATCACGCCGAGCGCGACCGCGCCCGTGCCGACGATGAGGCCCAGCCTCTTGGCGATACCGATGTCGTGTAGCCCGCGCACGGTGCCCTCCCTCACATGTGACGCACGATCCATCGACCGTGTCGGGCGTCACCTGAGGAGGGGCGCGTCACCGCTCATGATTCAGCGGTTCAGGCGCCGGGCCCAGTCCGCCGGGACGGCGCCGGCCGGGCCGGGGGCCGGCTGGCCGGCCGGGTGGCTGGTGGGCGGCGCCAGCTCGGGGCCGGAGCCGGCCTGCTCGCTGTCGAAGTCCCAGAACCAGTCCTCACCGGGCTCGAACGACTGGATGACCGGATGGCCGGTCTGCCGCCAGTGGGCGGTGGCGTGCCGCGCGGGCGAGGAGTCGCAGCAGCCCACGTGGCCGCAGCGGGCGCACCGGCGCAGGTGGAACCACCAGCCGCCGGTCGCGAGGCACTCGGCGCAGCCGGTGCCGGAGGGTGGGACGTCGACCTGGATCGGGGCGTCGGAGCTCACGCCCGCAACCTATCAATGCACCCGGTCGTACGCCTCCTGCGCCGCGCGAACCTGGTCCATCTCGCCCTCGACCAGGACGATGAGCTCCTTCATCTTGGCGGCGACCCGCTCGCCGAGATCGGTGAGGCTGTACTCCACCCGGGGCGGGATGGTGGCCTGCACCTCGCGGCGGACCAGGCCGTCGCGTTCCAGCGCCTGAAGGGTCTGGGCCAGCATCTTCTCGCTCACCCCGTCGACCCGGCGGCGCAGGGCGTTGAACCGGAACGCCCCCTCGTGCAGCGCGCCCAGCGCCAGGCTGCCCCAGCGGCCGGTGATGTCGGTCAGGACGCCACGGGAGGCGCAGTTCCGCTCGAACACGCTGGCCGCGAGATCCCCATCCACGCCGGTCACCTTACCAGCGCGGTTGCACTAACTAAAAGTTAGTGCCATTCTTCCCGTCACCGCTCACTTTTCGAGAGCATGTCGAAGGGGACCACCATGACCATCGCCGTCACCGGAGCCACCGGGCAGCTGGGCCGCCTCGTCGTCGAGGCGCTGATCGCGCGCGGCGCCGCCCCCGGCGACATCGTCGCCGCGGTCCGGGACACCGCGAAGGCCGCCGGCCTGGCCGCCCTCGGGGTCCAGGTGCGCGAGGCCGACTACGACCGCCCGGAGACCATGGCCACCGCGTTCGCCGGGGTGGACCGGCTGTTGCTGATCTCCGGCAACGCGGTCGGGCAGCGGGTCCGCCAGCACACCGCGGTCGTCGAGGCGGCCCGGGCGGCCGGCGTCGGATTCCTGGCCTACACCAGCATCCTGCGCGCCGGCACGTCACCGATCGGGCTGGCTCCCGAGCACCTGGCCACCGAGGAGGTGGTGACCGCGTCCGGCATCCCGTTCGCCCTGCTGCGCAACGGGTGGTACACCGAGAACTACACGGCCTCGCTCGGCCCGGCCGTCGAGCACGGCGCCCTGCTCGGCAGCGCCGGCGACGGCCGGATCGCCGCCGCCACCCGCGCCGACTACGCCGAGGCGGCCGCCGTCGTGCTGCTGAGCGGCGAGCCCGGCGTCTACGAGTTGGCCGGCGACCAGCCGTTCACCATGACCGAGCTGGCCGCCGAGGTGGCCCGCCAGACCGGCGCCCCGGTGGCCTACCGGGACCTGCCGGCCGACGGCTACCGGGCCGCGCTGGTCGAGGCCGGCCTGCCCGAACAGTTCGCCGGCCTGCTCGCGGACACCGACGTCAAGATCCGGGACGGGCACCTGGACGACACCACCGGCACCCTGTCCCGGCTGATCGGCCGCCCCACCACCCCGTTGGCCGAGGCGGTCGCAACAGCGCTCAAAGGCTGAGGCGGATGGGTAGGCTCGGTTCCATGGCCAAACCTCGATGGGAACCCGGCCCGGACCACCCGATCACGATCACCCCGGCCGGGGAGAAGGTCGTGGTCACCGCCGGCGGCCGGGTGATCGCGGAGACCGGGGACGCGCTGCTCCTGCGGGAGGCGGACTATCCCCCGGTGCGGTACGTTCCGCTCGCCGACGTCGATCCGGCAGCGCTGGAACGCAGCACCACCACGTCCTACTGCCCGTACAAGGGCGACGCCACCTACTACTCCCTGCCCGGCGCGCCGGACGCCGTCTGGGAGTACCAGGAACCCTACGACGCGGTCGCCGCGATCAAGGGTCACGTCGCCTTCTACCCGGACAAGGTGGAGTTCTCCACCTAGCCACGGAGCGCGGAGCGGACCGCCGCCAGCTGGTAGCGGTCCGCCTCGTACGGGGTGTAGAGCGAGATCCGGTCGATCGTGCCGGCGAAGCGGGCCCGCAGTCCGGCGGCCACCGTCGCCGGGTCGCCGGACACCGCGAAACAGTCCAGCACGTCGTCGCTGATCTCGGCGGCCATCTCGGCCCACGCCTGCCGCCGGGACAGCGCGTTGAGCCGGTCCGCCAGCTCACCCCAGCCGTGCAGCTCCAGCACCGGCCGGTAGGCGGGAGTCGACGCGTAGAAGGCGATCTGCCGCCGGACCGCCTGCTCCGCCCGGCCCCGGGCCGCCTCGTCGGCGCCCAGGACCACCATGGCGCTCATCTCCAGCCCGAAGCCGTCCAGCCCGCCGCCCCGGGCCGCCCGCAGCACCGGGACGATCCGCTCCCCGAGATAGGAGGGGCTGGTCAGCGGATGCACCAGCAGCCCGTCGGCGACCCGGCCGGCGGCCGCCACCATCCGCTCACCGACCGCGGCCAGCTCCACCCTCGGATTGCCGAACGGGTTCGGCCCCGGATCGAAGAACTCGGTCATCAGCGTGTGCCGGTAGAACTCGCCGCGGAACATCAGCCGCTCGCCGGTCGCCCACGCGTGCCAGATCGCCCGCAGCGCCGACACGAACTCCTCCATCCGCGCGGCCGGGCGGCTCCACGGCATCGCGAACCGCCGCTCGATGTGCGGGCGCACCTGTGAGCCGAGCCCGAGCCGGAACCGCCCCTCGGAGATCAGTTGCAGGTCGTTGGCGAGGACCGCCACGGTCATCGGGTTGCGGGCGAAGGCCACCGCGATCCCGGATTGCAGCGCGATCCTCGAGGTGGCCCGCGCGACCAGGGCCAGGGTGGTGAAGACGTCGTGCTTCGTCTCGGCGGCCGCGAAGCCGTCGTACCCCACCTGTTCCGCGGAGACCGCCGCCGCTTCGGCCTCGGACGGGGAGGCCGCGACGGGGGCGGCATAGTCAACGAGCATCACACAGCAATATCAGGTTGTTGACCCTCACACGGTGTCAGGCAGTGAAGTCGGAGTTGTCATGTTCGCCATAGGAGACTTCGCCCGGCACGGCCGCGTGTCGATCCGGATGCTGCGCCACTACGACGCCATCGGGTTGCTGCGGCCGGCCCACGTCGACCCGGTCACCGGCTACCGGCACTACACGGCCGCCCAGCTGGCCCGGCTCAACCGGATCATCGCGCTCAAGGATCTCGGGTTCACGCTGCACCAGGTGCACGAGATCATCGACGGCACGCTGAGCACCGGCGAGCTGCGGGGCATGCTGCGGTTGCGCCGCGCCGAGCTGGCGGCGTCGGTGGCCGAGGCCACCGCCCGGCTGGTCCAGGTCGAGGCGAGGCTCCGCGCCATCGAGAGTGAGGGGCACATGCCCACGAACGACGTCGTCCTCAAGTCCGTCCCGGCGGTGCGGGTCGCGGTACTGACCGCGACGGCCGCCAGCTACCAGCCGGAGGACATCGGCCCGGTGATCGGGCCGCTCTACGACGAGCTGTGCCGGCGGCTGGAGACGGCCGGGGTCACCCCGACCGGTCCGGGCATCGCCTGGTACGAGGACGCCCCCGAGGGCCGGATCACGGTGCACGCCGGCATGACCGTCGCGGCCGGGCCCGGCGCCGGCGACTTCGAGGTCCGCGATCTGCCGGCCGTGGCGCGGGCCGCCACCATCGTGCACCGCGGCTCGATGGACGCCGTGGTGCCGACCGGCCAGGCCCTGGCCCGGTGGATCGACGGCAACGGCTACCGGGCCGCCGGCTATCCGCGGGAGGTGACCCTGGAATGCCCGGAGGACCGCGACCGGTGGGTCACCGAACTCCAGGCCCCGGTCACGGCCGGCTGACCACGGCGTCGCGGATCGCCGCCGCCGTCACCTCGGCGGCGACCGCGCGCAGCAGGTCCAGGTCGGCCTCCACCGCGCCGGTGGCCAGCGCCACCACGGCGTCCCCGTCGTAGCGGGAGTGCGCCGGGTGCAGGGCCCGGGCGAACCCGGTGTGGCCGCTCTGCGCCAGCAGATAGCAGTCGGTCTTGGTCAGCCGGGCGTCGGTGAGCACCACGGCGAGCGTGGTGTTCTCCCCCGGGAACGGGGTGGCCACGTGCTCCACGGGCGGCCGCTCGGCGCCGAGGACGTCGCCCCACGGGTTCACCGCGGCGATCACCTCCACCGTGGCGCCGCCGGCCCGCCCGGTGGCGCGGCCCAGCCCACCGGGCTCGGCGAGACCCCGCCACTTGCCGGTGGTGGCTCCGGCGCCGGCGCCTACCGTACCGGTGGCGAAGGGTTGTCCGCTCCACGCGGCGAGAGCCGCCTCGCGGCCTTGAGCGGCGCCCGGTGGCGTTCCGGCGACCGACGCGTCGAACAGTGCCATGCCGACGACGATCGGCACCGGGCCGAGGCTGGTCGGGAAGCCCTGGCCACGCTCGCGCAGCAGATCCACCACACCGTCGCCGGCGGCCAGGCCGAAGGCGGAGCCGCCGGAGAGCACCACGGCGTCCACCCGCTCGACCAGGCGGCCCGGTTCCAGCAGGGCGAACTCGCGGGTGGCCGGGGCGCCGCCGCGGACCTCGCCGGACCCGACCGTGCCGGGCGGTGGAAGGACCACGGTGACCCCGGTGCCGTCTCCGGTCCAGTGCCCGGCGTACGCGGTGAGCAGCTGTGGTTCGGCCATGAGAGGAACCGTATCGGCCGTCCGCGTTCCGATCGGGGATGCCGGGGTATGCAGACGGCTCGTCACGGAATGCCGCACAGTGAAGGAAATCCGACATGGAGCCGACCGTTCCCAGCCCGGCGACGAAGCAGCCCGCCGAGAACAGCCCGGTGAAGGAGTCCCTCGCCCCGGTCCGGGGGCTGCAGACGGGGGACCATCTGACCTCCGGGCAGGGCGTCCGGCTGCCGGACACCGACCACTCCCTCAAGGCCGGCCCGCGCGGCCCGGCGCTGATGGAGGACTTCCACCTCCGCGAGAAGATCACCCACTTCGACCACGAGCGGATCCCCGAACGGGTGGTCCACGCCCGCGGGTCCGGCGCCTACGGCACGTTCACCGCCTACGGCACCGCCGCGTCCGTCACCAAGGCCGGTTTCCTCGCCGAGAAGGGCCGGGAGACCGAGGTGTTCGCGCGGTTCTCCACGGTGCTCGGCTCGCGCGGGTCGGCCGACACGGTCCGCGACGTACGCGGGTTCGCGGTGAAGTTCTACACCGCAGAGGGCAACTTCGACCTGGTCGGCAACAACATGCCGGTCTTCTTCATCCAGGACGCCATCAAGTTCCCGGACATCATCCACGCCGCCAAGTGGCACCCGGACCGGGAGATCCCGCAGGCACAGACCGCCCACGACACGTTCTGGGACTTCGTGTCGCTGCACACCGAGGCCACCCACCACGTGTTCTGGGCGATGTCGGACCGGGGCGTCCCGCGCTCGTTCCGGACCATGGAGGGCTTCGGGGTGCACACGTTCCGGCTGGTCAACGCGGCCGGGGAGACGTCGCTGGTGAAGTTCCACTGGAAGCCGGCGGCCGGGGTGCACTCGCTGGCGTGGGAGGAGACCCAGCTGACCGCCGGTGTGGACCCCGACTTCCACCGCCGCGACCTGGCCGACTCGATCGACGCCGGCCTGTTCTACGAGTACGAGCTGGGCATCCAGGTGATGCCGGACAGCGCCGACGAGTCGTTCGAGGGCATCGACCTGCTCGACCCCACGAAGATCGTCCCGGAGGAGCTGGCCCCGGTGCAGCCGATCGGGAAGCTGGTGCTCAACCGGAATCCGGACAACTTCCACGCCGAGACCGAGCAGATCGCGTTCCACATCGGAAACCTGGTGCCCGGCATCGAGGTCACCAACGACCCGCTGTTGCAGGGCCGGCTCTTCTCCTACCTGGACACCCAGCTCAGCCGGCTGGGCGGGCCGAACTTCACCCAGCTGCCGGTCAACCGGCCGCACGCGCCGGTGAACGACAACTTCCGGGACGGCATGCACCAGAGCGTCGTGCACCGGGGCATCGCGCCCTACCTGCCGAACAGTCTCGCCGGCGAGGAGGGCCCGGTGCCGGCCGGGCTGGAGGACGGCGGGTACGTCCACCTGCCCAAGCCGGTCGCCGGCGACAAGGTACGGGCCAACCCGGTGTCGTTCGCCGACCACCACACGCAGGCCGCCCTGTTCTACCGCAGCCTCAGCCCCCTCGAGCAAGACCACGTGGCCGAGGCGTTCACCTTCGAGTTGAGCAAGTGCTACGAGCAGGCGATCCGCGTACGCATGCTGGGTGTCCTGGCCGACGTCGACGCCGAGCTGACCGCGAAGGTGGCCGCCGGGCTGGGTCTGCCGGTTCCCGAAGGGAATCCGGTGCCGGACGTCACGCCGTCGCCGGCGCTCGCGCAGATCACCGACCGGGTCTGGCCGGTGACCGGCCGGGTGGTCGGCGTGATCGGGGCGCCGGACAAGGAGGCCGCGGCGCTGCAGAAGGCGCTGAAGGCGCAGGGTGTCGTGGTGCGGGTGATCGCGCCGGTCGGCGGCGAGGGGGTGGAGCGCACGTTCCAGACCGCCCGGTCCGTCGAGTTCGACGCGATCATGGTCGCCGAGGCGACCGCCGACCTGCAGATGATGGTGCTGGTGCAGGAGGCGTTCCGGCACGGCAAGGCGATCGGGGTCCGCGGCAAGGGCGAGCAGACCCTGGTCAACGCCGGGATCGACGTGAAGGCGCCGGGCATCCTGGTCGACCCGGATCCGGAGACGATCGTGGCGGCCCTCGGCCGGCACCGGGTCTGGGAGCGGATGCCGCTGCTCAAGCCGCGGGCGTCGTCCGCCGGTTCCTGACAGTCAGTAGCGGATGGAGGCGAGCGCCAGTCCGGCGAGGCTGCAGCAGGCGGTGAGCCAGGCGATCGGCAGCAGGTTGTAGGTCAGCATGCCGAGAATCCCGGCCGGCGAAACACTGAAGACCACCAGTGCGGCGCCGATGAAGACGAGTACGGCGACGGCCGCCACCTGCAGGAAGCCACGCTGGGCGGGCGCTTGGCTGAACATGCGGACTCCGGGGATTCGCCGAATCGGGGCGCCGCAACCCTCCGGTATCAGTGGACACCCGGGCAACAGCCGCACCGGCCGTTCCCTCCACCGCCCGTCCCGGAATCCCTACCCCTTCGGCCGGGGCGGTGGGGGGCGGGGGCGGGGGGGGGGCGCCCCGCCCCGGGGGGGGGGGGGGCGGGGGGGGCGGCCCCCCCCCCCCCCCCCGCGGCCC
>NZ_JAGFNS010000046.1 GCF_017592555.1 Actinoplanes flavus
AGCGTTCCCCACCAAGGCCGAGATCGCCATGACCCAGGACCCGGCCAACCCGCGGGTGCTGCTGCTCAACTGGAAGATCGCCTACGGCTCCTCGTGGGCGAAGGTCGCCAAGGGTGAGCAGGACGCTCGGATCGACGCGTTCGCCAAGCGGATCAAGGCGTACGACAAGCAGGTGTTCCTGGTGCTCAACCACGAGCCGGAGAACGACGTCAAGCCCAAGCGCGGGTCGGGCTGGGAGGCCAAGGACTTCGCCGCCATGTACCGGCACACCATCCAGCGCCTCGAAGCGCAGGGCGTCGACAACGTCGTGAACGTGATGGCGTACATGGGTAACGAGAAGTGGATGGCCCAGTCCTGGTGGAAGGACCTGTACCCGGGCGACGACGTGGTGGACTGGATCGGCCTGGACTCCTACGTCAGTGTGGAGAAGGGCTACTACCACTACGGCACGTTCGCCGACCTGCTCGACCGTAAGCCCAAGAACGGCGGCCCCGGTTTCTACCAGTGGGCGACGACCAAGCACAAGAACAAGCCGCTGATGATCGCCGAGTGGGGCGGCTACCACCGGATCGGTAAGAAGACCGACAAGTCCGCGGTCTACAACAGTGTCCTGCCGGAGCTGAAGAAGCGGCCCGCGATCAAGGCCATCGTGCACTTCGACACCAAGGCCGACGACCAGGGCAACCGCGACATCAGCATCAACAGCACCCCGGCCAGCCTCGCCTCCTTCCGCAAGCTCGCCGCCAACCCCATCTTCAACGTCAAGCTCGCCTGAGCCGACACAGCGGGCCGCCACCCCACCCCGGGGGTGGCGGCTCACTGCCATGTCCAGGTCGTCAGACGGCGGCGGCGTCGATCAGGCGGTCGGCGAAGGTGGCCAGCGACCGGGCCTGAGCATCGTCGCTGACCAGGAACTGCAGGCCGAGTTCCTGCCCGTTCTGGTGCTCCGAGGTATTGACCACCCGAGCCTGCGCGGTCAGCTCGTGGTCGCCGCTGCGCAGGTCGACGTCGAGGCTCGTGCCCTCGGCGAGCCGCTGATCCTCCGGGGCGACGCATCGCAGGCCGCCCGCGCTGACGTTGATCAGCAGCGCCTCGATCGCCGGTCGGCCGGCGGGACGCAACGTCACCTGGCCGGCGGTGGCGATCCGGTCGTGCTCGCGGCGTTCCAGATGGCTGGCCAGGTTGGCCATCTCCTCCACCCGGCCCAGCGTGGCGGTCATCTGCGCGGTCAGGCCGGCCATCAGGGTGGCCTGCTCCGCCGCCACCTCCCGCAGCGAGGTGGCGGCCTCACCCACCCCGCTGATGCCCTCGATCATCGTGGTGATGGTCTGGGACATGGCGGTGGTGTCGCGTTCCAGGTCGTGGATGGTCTGGGTGATCTGGTCGGTCGACTCGGCGGTGTTGGTGGCGAGCTGTTTCACCTCGTCGGCGACGACGGTGAAGCCGTACCCGAGATCACCGGCCCGGGCCGCTTCGATGGTCGCGTTGAGCGCCAGCAGGCGGGTCTGACCGGCGATCCCGTTGACCAGGTTCACCATCGAGGCCGCCCGGCGCAGGCTCACCTCCAGTGAGGTGATCACGTGTTCCGCCTCGCGGGCCTGGTCGACGATCGCGTTCGCGGCATGGTTGGCCACCGTGATCCGGTCGTCGATCACCTCGGAGGAGCCTTTGACTTCGCCCACCTTCTCGGTGACCTGGCGCAATTCCTCGGCGATCACCCCGGTGGACTCGTCGATGATCTCCTGGGTGCGGCGGCGGAACTGCGTCTCGGCCTGCCGCTGATGCTGGAAGCCGGCCCGCAGCTGCTGTTCCCGGGCGGTCTCCGCAGTGACCAGGGCGGCTTCCTGGTCGGCGAGCCGGTTGCGCGCCACGACCAGCGCCCGCCCGATGTCGCCCATCTCGTCGCGTCCCTCCGGCAGCGGCCGCGGGGACAGGTCGGCTCCGGCGATCGCGGTCACCGCGTCCACCGTCTGCCGTACGTCATGGTTGGTCCGCCAGAGCACCGCGACGGCACACCAGAGAGCGAGCCCGAACCCGCCGATCGAGATGCCCAGCACCACCGCGCCCTGGATCTTGTAGGTGCTGATGCGCTGGTCGATGAGCCTGCTCAGCGCGTCGTTCAGCGGTAGCACCGCGGCGGACGCCGCCTCGGCCACCCGTCCCGTGTCGGCCGGCCCTGGCTCGGCGAGTGTCGCGGTGAGCTGCTTGGACAGCTCGTCGAGCCGGTCGGCGAGAACCTGGACCGGCTCGGTGATCAGGCCGGCCAACTCGGTGTCCTCGGTGTTCGCGGTGGCGGTCGCGACGTCATTGCGGAAGATGGTGGCGCTCGTCGCCAGACGTCCGGCCAGGACCGCCTGATTGGCCACCGCGGTCAGACGGGCGGCGCCGGCGGGGACCGGCGCCTCCGTCTGGAGCGTCGTCAGCATGGTCACCGGCAACTGCACCGCCTGGGCGTGCATCACGTAGAACGAGTCCAGGTCGGGGTCGAGGGCCAGGTTCGACTCGTTGCTGATCTCGGTGACCAGTTTTGCCAGGGCGGTCGCGGTGGCGATCCGCTCGGGGAGCGAGTTGCCGCCCACCTCGGGTACGGCCGCCGCGGTCTCGGAGACTTCCAGATCCGGATGGGCGTCCGCGGCGGCGCGGACGGCGGCCAGATCGGGCTCACGGCCGGCGGCCGTGTCGGTGAGCGCCACCAGCACCGGGCGCAGCACCTCGGAACCATCCCGTTCCCGGGTGCTGAACAGGATGCTGGACGAGTTCACCGCCGTGTACATGCCGGTGGCCAGGGCGCCGGGCACCAGCAGGGCGAGAACGACGACACCCAGCCGGGTCGCTGTCCGGATCCGGTCGGTGATCCGCAGCATCGGCCGCAGCATCACGGGTGGTTTTCCGGCGTCCCCCGCCATGCTGTGTCCACCTTTCCCGACATGTCCAGCTACCACCCGTTTATACGGCAGCTGCGATTACCTGTCCGGCGTTTCACCTGCTCCCGGGCCGTTGCCGCACGGCGTGCGGAGTGCACCGGCGCTGCCGGGCGGCGGCGGTGAGCGCCAGCCCGAGGGCGGTCAGCGTCAGCGCGGCAAGGGCCGTCGCGGTCGCGGGCGCGCCGGTGACGGGCAGGCCGGGCGTGGCCGCGGTCACGGCTCGTGATCGGTTGGTCTGTTGCTGGTCGCCGGAGGGCGAGGTGCCGGTGGCGGTGGCGACGTTGACGACCTTCCGTGCCGCCACGTCGCCGTCGGTCACCCGGTAGGTCGCGGCGCACACGGTGGAGCGGCCGGGCGCCAGCCGGCCGGCCGGGCAGGTGACGGACCGAACCCGGGAGTCCGTGACGGTCACGTCGGTCAGCGTGACGTTCCCGGTGTTCGTGACCCGGAACGTGTACCGGATTCGTTCACCGGTGTTGGCCAGCCGGTCGGTGTTGGCATCGACCAGGTGCGCCTCCTTGGCGATGGTCATGGCCGGCGCCCGCGTGGTGGGTAGGGTGGTCTGCGCGGGCTGGCTGCGCACCGTGCGGCCGGCCGCCGCGGTGCCCCGCGCGACGGCGGTGTTGTAGACGGCGCCGGCGTCGATATCGCGCTGGCCGACGCGGTGAGTGGCGTGGCAGACGACGACGGCGCGCGGCGCGAGCACGGTGGCCGGGCAGACCACCGTACCGATCGGGTCGTCGATGAGGGCGATGCCGGTCAGGGTGACGTTGCCGCTGTTCGTGACGGTGTAGGTGTACCGGACGGTCTCGCCGGGTTCCGCGACGCCGGTGCGGTTCGCGTCCCGCAGATCGCCGGTCTTGGCCAGGTCGATCGACGGTGTCGCCGCCACGGTCTCGATGTCGTGCCGCGCGAGTGGGCTGTGGATGTCCGGCCCGGCCATGGGCGTACCCCTGGCGAACGCCTCGTTGTGCACGGCTCCGGCGTCGACGTCGGCCTGGGTCACCGTGTAGCTCGCGGTGCAGGTCATCGTCGCGCCCGGGGCGAGCGAGCCGCCCGGGCAGTCGACCACGCTGATCCGGGAGTCGTCGACGGTGACGCCGGTGACCGTGACCTCACCGTTGTTGGTGACGACGAAGGTGTAGTCGACGGTGCGGCCCACGTCGGCGAGTTCGGCGACGGCATCGGGGCCGGGCGGGCCGAGCACGTGCTTCTTGCTCAGCACGAGCCCCTGCGGCGGGATGTCGGCGAGGATGTCGTGCACGGCACGGTGGCTGGCCGTCGTACCGGTGGGGGTGTTCGCCCGGGCGGTCGCCTCGTTGTGGACGACACCGGCGAGTACGTCGGCAGCGGTGACCGTGTACCTGGCGGTGCACCGGCGGGAGGTCGCCGGCGGGAGGGGGCCGGGCGGGCAGGTGATCGGGGCCGCCTGGGGATCGTCCACGGTGAGGCCGGTGAGCGTCGTGCCACCGCGGTTGGTCACGGTGTAGATGTAGTCCACGGTCTCGCCCTCGTCGGCCACCCCGTCGCCGTCCGCGTCGTCGAGCACGCCGGACTTGTCGAGGCCGAGGCCGGACGGGCGCGGCGCGGTGTCGACGTCCACGGTCGCGGTGTTGCTGGTGACCGTGCCGGGCAGTACGGACGTCGCCGTGGCGTGCGCCGTGTTGCGTACCACGCCGGCGTTCACATCGGCCTGGGTGACCGGGTAGGGGGCGGCGGTGCAGGTCATCGACCGGCCCGGCAGCAGCGCCGCCGGTGGTGGGCACGTCACCGGCCCGGCCACCGGATCGGACACCGTGATGCCGTTGGCGGTGACGGTGCCGGTGTTGGTCACGGTGAACCGGTACGTGATGGTGCCGGCCGGGCCACCGCCGCTGTCGAGCGATCCGTTCTTCCGCAGCGCGAGGCCGGCCACGGGGGTGTTGGTGGCCACGTTCGCATCGACCGCGGGGCTGACCACGTCGCTGCCGTCGAACGGGTCGGTGCCGTGCGCGGTGGCGCTGTTGTGGATCTCATGTGCGGCGATGTCGGCGGAGATGACCAGGTGGTCGCCGGTGCAGGTGGCGCTCGCCCCGGGAGCGAGGGAGGCGGCACAGGTGATCGTGCCGAGCCGCGAGTCGTCGACCGTGACGTTGCCGATGGTGACCGTGCCCCGGTTGGTGACGGTGAAGGTGTAGCGGATCGTCTCGCCGACGTCGGCCAGCGCGTTCGGGGTGGCGTTCTCCCGCAGGGTGGCCGTCTTGGTCAGCGCGAGGGCGCTGCTGTGGTTGGCCTGCAACTCGGCGGTGGCGGTGTGTGACACCGGTGCGTTGCCGGGGTCCAGCGCCTGGACCGTGGCGGTGTTCCGGGCCTTCGCGCCGACCCGGTCCACGTCGGCCTGGGTGACCACGTGGGGTGCGGCGGTGCAGGTCATGGTGTTGGGCGCGGCCGGGCTCAGCGTGGTCGACGGGCAGGTGACCGTTCCGAGCTTCGGGTCGGTGACCTTGATGGCGTGCAGGGTGGTGTTGCCGGCGTTGGTGACCTCGAAGGCGAAGGTGATCCGTTCGCCGACGTCGGCCAGGCCGTTGTCGTCGGTGTCGCCGAGCGTGGGCCGTTTGACGAGCACGATCGCGGCGGCGTTCTTCGGCGTCGGAACGTCCGTGCTCGCCGTGCTGGTCACGTCGGGTCCGGCCGGTGGGGTGCCGCGGGCCGTGGCCTCGTTGTGCGCGGCGTCGAGGTCGACATCCGCCTGGACCACGGTGTAGGTCCGGGAGCCGCAGATCATCTGCGCGTTCGGTGCCAGCGTGCTGGCCGGGCAGGTGACCGTCCCCACCTTGGTGTCGATGACCTGTACGCCGGTCAGCGGCGCGTTGCCGGTGTTGCGGACCCCGAACGCGTAGACGATCCGTTCGCCGAGGTCGGCGACGGCGTCGCCGTCGGTGTCGGTGAGGGTCGCCGTCTTCTTGATCAGGATCGAGGGTGCGTACACCGGGGTGGGCACGTTCGCCGTGGCCGGCTGGCTGCTGACCGCCGGTCCGGTGGGCGGCGAGGCGGTGGCCGTGGCCTGGTTGTGTACCGCGTCGGCGACCACGTCGGCGACGGTCACCGTGTAGGCGGCCGAGCAGACTGCTGTGGCGCCCGGCGGCAGTGCCGCGGTGGGGCAGGTCACCGGCCCCACCTTGGGGTCCGAGACGGCGACGGAGGTCAGCGTGACGTTGCCGGCGTTGTGGACCCGGAACTGGTAGGCGATCCGCTCGCCGGCGTCCGCGAGGCCGTCGCCGTCGGTGTCGGTGAGCGTCGCCGTCTTGGTCAGTGCCAGCGCCGGCCGGCGGGCCGGGGTCGGGGTGTCGGTCGTCGCCGGTGCGCTGACGGTGACCGGCCCGCTCGACGGCGTACCCCTGGCGGTCGCGCTGTTGTGGAGCACGCCCGCGTCGATGTCCGACTGGCGGACGGTGTACTGCCGGGTGCAGGTCACCGCGGCGCCCGGGGCGAGGGTGGTGGCCGGGCAGGTCACCGGGCCGACCTTGGGGTCGGTCACGCCGACCGCGGTGAGGCCGGTGTTCCCGGTGTTGGTCAGGGTGAAGGTGTACGTGACGGTCTCGCCGGTGTCGGCGAGACCGTTGCCGTTGGCATCGGTCAGGGTGGCGGTCTTCCCGAGACCGATGCCCGGTGCGTACACCGGGGTCGGGGTGCGGGTCTCGGCCGGCACGCTCGTGACGACCGTGCCGGAGGGCGCGGTGCCGGCGGCGGTGGCGACGTTGTGCACGTCATCGGCGGCGACATCGGCGTCCCGGACGGTGTAGCTGGCGGTGCACCGGACCTGGGCGGCCGGGGCGAGCGTGGTCACGGGGCAGGCGACGGTGCCGGTCTTCGGGTCGGTGACGGCGACCGCGGTCAGGGTGACGTTGCCGGTGTTGCGGACCGTGAAGGTGTAGTCGATCCGTTCGCCGAGGTCGGCGAGCGCGTTCGCGTTGCCGTCCACCAGCGCGGCCGTCTTGGCCAGGGTGAGCGAGACCGCCGGCGCCGGGGTGGGGGTGTCGGTGGTCGCCGGGGCGCTGACGACGGCGCCACCGGCGGGTGGGGTGCCGCGTGCGGTGGCCGAGTTGTGGACGACCCCGGTGTCCGCGTCGGCCTGGGTGACGGTGTACGCCACCGTGCAGGTGGTCGGCGCGCCCGGGGCCAGGGTCGTGGCCGCGCAGGTGACCGTGCCGGTCTTCGGGTCGGTGACCCCGACGCCGGTGAGCGGGACGTTGCCGGTGTTGGTCACCCGGAAGGTGTAGTCGATGCGCTCACCCGGCTGGGCCAGCCCGTCGCCACTGGTGTCCGCCAGCGCCGCGGTCTTGGTCAGGGTCAGCGACGGGGTGGCGGTGATCGGGACGGTCACGGTCGACGGGCCCGAGCTGACGCCGCCGTCGGCGGTGGCGGTCGCCGTGTTGCGGTAGGTGGGGCTCAGGGCCTCCGCCGCGGTGATGACGTGGCTGCCCGTGCAGACCATCTGGCTGTTCGGGTCGCCGGCCGCGGTCAGCGTGGTGCGCGGGCAGGTGATGCCGCTGACTCCCGGGTCGGTGACCTGGACGCCGGTCAGCTGCGCGACGCTGGTGTTGACCACCACGAACTCGTAGGGCACCCGGTCGCCGGGGCCGTAGGAGGCCGGTTGGGTGATGCTCCGGTCGACCTGCTTCGTCAGGCTCAGCGCGCCGAGCGGCACGACACTGTTGATCACCATGTCGCGGATCAGGTGCACGTCGGTCGCTCCGCCGGTGCTCGCGGCGAAACCGAACTTGTAGGTCGAGGGCGCGTCCCTGGTCGCCGTGCGGGACAGTACGGTACGGAAACCCGCGCCGTCGTTGAAATCGACTTCGACGGTCAGGGTGGGCCGCAGGCCGGGGCTGACCGTGATCCGTACCGGCCGGGCCGCCGCCGCGGGCCCGGACGCGCTGCGCAGGGACGCGGGCAGGGTCGAGGCGTTGCCCGCCGTGCTGCTCGTCACGTAGCAGTAACCGGTGGTTCCCTCGCCCGGCCCGCGGAGGGTCACCGTGTTGGGGATGCGGCCGAACGGGGACGGGCTGGCGCATCCGGCGCCCTTGCCGAAGTTGTCGGCGACGAAGTTGCCGTGGGCGTCGAACCCCACGCCGAAATAGGCTCCGTGCACGCCCGGGGCCCCGTGCTGCTGCGCGTATCCCAGCGACCCGCCGGGCGCGCCCACACTGGTCAGTTCGGTGGATCCGTCGGTGAGGAAGAACGCGATGCCGTCCGCCGCGCTGCCCGCGTACTGGTATTGGGTGAAGGTGACGACCAGGCCGCCGCTGGCGGGCAGCGGACGGTTGTAGACGATGCCGCCCGCGCGGTTGTTCGTGGTGTCGGTCAGTTGCAGGTAGCCGGGCAGCGTTCCGGTCTGCGGGGCGCGGTTGGTCAGGGCGCAGCGGGCCAGCCCGGATCGGCCCGCCGGTGCGCTCGGGGACGACGCGCCGGTCAGGCAGGCGTCGTTGAGCGGCAGAACGCCCGGATCGGCGACCGACGCGCCCCGGAAGCTCTCGTCGAACAGTCGCGAACCGGTCGCCGCCTGCGCCGGCGTGACCCGCACGACCAGACCGGCCGCCACCGTCACGGCCAGCAGCAGAGTCGCCCCCGACGCCGCCCCGAGCCGTCGGCACACCGGCACCGTGTGCTCACGCCATCCCACCAAGGCCCCCGCGGAATAGAACGCTTATTCTGCGTGAATACGACCGAAGCATATGTAACGGGGAATCTTCCGACTCGGGATATCGAAAACCGGCATCCGTACCCGACCGTGCCCGGTCTTACCGCCGTGGAGATCAGCTTCGGTCGACCAGCCCTCGGGCTGAACGGGAAATCGGCGCTTCCCGTCAGGTGGTGACGTCGTCGACGGCGAGCAGTGCCGACAGTTGCCGCATCAGTTCGGGCCGGGCGCGGTAGTAGACCCAGCTCGCACGTCGTTCGCCGTTGATCAGGCCGGCTTCGCGCAGCACTTTGAGGTGGTGCGAGATGGTCGTACCGGAAATGGTGAACGCCGGGGTGAGATCGCAGACGCAGATCTCGCCACCCGGGGCCGACGCGATCATCGACATCAGCTGGAGCCGGATCGGGTCGCCGAGTGCCTTGAACGCCACCGAGAGGGTGGCGGCCGCGGGGGCGGGGATGCGCTGTTGCGCCATCGGCGCGCAGCAGGGCGCCTGCGGGTCGGGGGATGACGCGACCGATGGGTTCGACATTCGTCGAGGTTGACAGATATCGAAGCCGCGTGCAAGCGTGGCTTCGACGGGCATCGGATTCGAAGACTATCGAATCAGGCTCGGCTCGATCTCGACCACGACGAGGAGTGCCCGCGATGAGCAGTGACCCTTCGACCGCTGTTCTGGCCGATGCCGGGCAGGATCCGGGCTGCGGCACCACCGAGCAGGCCGCCGCGGCCGGCGGCTGTCGCGCGTGACCCTACCCTCCCCGCCGCCGACGCCCGCCGGCCTCCGCGTCGATGGGCGCCGGACGGCACCGCCGAACACTCGTACGCTGGTGGCCGTCCTGGCGATCACCCAGACCGTCGGCTACGGGGTCCTCTACTACGCCTTCGCCGTCCTGCTCACCCCCACCGCCGCCGACCTGGACACCTCCGCCACCGCCGTCACCGGCGCGCACACCGCCTCGATCCTCGTGGCCGCGGCGCTGGCCGTACCGATCGGCCGCCGCCTCGACCGGTACGGTGGCCGCGCCCTCATGACGTGCGGCTCCCTGCTCGGGACCGTGCTGCTGCTGGCGTGGTCCCGCGTCGACCAGGTGTGGCAGCTGTACCTCGTGCAGATCGGCATCGGCATCGCCTCGGCGGCCAGCCTCTACGAGGCGGCATTCGCGGTGATCATCGCCTGCCACCGGCCGGAACGGCGGTCGGGGGCACTGTTGGCGCTCACCGTGGTGGCCGGATTCGCCGGAACCATCTTCCTGCCCCTCACCGGCTGGCTGGTCGACCGGCACGGCTGGCGCACCGCTCTACTGATCCTCGCCGCCGTCCACGCCGTCACCGCACCGCTGCACGCCGCCGTCGTCCGCCGGCCACCGAACACCAGCCACCACCCCGCCCACCAGCCCGACGACCCAGGCATTCCACCGGCCGCCGCCCGCTCACCGGTCCGCGCCGCCCTGGCCGACCGCGGGTTCTGGCTGCTCGCCGCGGGATTCACCGCTCACACCGCCGCGATCAGCGCCTACACCGTCCTGCTGATCGCCGCCCTCATCGCCTGGGGGCACCCGCCCGCCTTCGCCGCCGCCATCGCCGGACTGACCGGCGTGCTGTCCGTCACCGGACGGCTCATCACCACCGGCCTGCGACGGCGGTACCGCACCACCACGATCACCGCCGTCGTCTTCGCCGTCCAGGCGGTCGCGGCGCTGGCGCTTCCCCTCACCGCGACCGGCATCGGCGGTGCGATCGTGGCCGTCGTCGGGTTCGGCCTCGGCTTCGGCGTCGCCACCATCGCCAAACCCGTCATCCTCGCCGAACGCTACGACATCCGCCGCTACGCCACCCTTGCCGGTGTGCTCGTCGCCCCGACGACCCTCGCCAAAGCCTGCGCCCCACTGGCCGCCGCCACGCTGCACGCCGCCACCGGCTCGTACACGCCCGTACTCGTGGCCGTCGCCGTCTGCTGTGGCATCGCCGCGACAGCGATCGCGGCCTGCTCGGGAAAAGCGCCACCGGCACGCGCCCGGCGACTGTCCGAATAGCTGCCGATCTTGTCCCGCTGGCCGTCAGCGCTCCGCTGTCGGCCGTACCGGTGGCGGGCGATTTCGCCGTGCCGCCCGCCACCGGGCCGGCGTGCCCGGAACCGGTCGCCGCTCAGAACTGGTCGGTGGTGTCCAGCTTGCGGTAGAAGGAGATCTCCGGCGGGCCCTGGACGCCGGCCGCCTGCATGATCCGTGGGATGTCCGGCTGATTGTCGAAGAACTCCTGGAACGTGGCCTCGTCCGGCCACTCGTCGATCACCAGGACCTCACCGTCACGGCCGGCGAAGGTGTGCCGGACGGCGCCGGCCTCCCTACCCAGCCGGGCGATCTCGTTCAACGTGTCGGCGTGGGTCCTGGCGGTCTCCTCGACGGCGGCCGGGTCGGCCTTGAGACGAAGGATCATGATGACGGGCATGTACTGACCTCCGGATTCTTCGCGGTAGGTCAGATATATCGGATCGCGGCCGGTTACTGACCGGGGTTCATCACCAGGGGTGACGGGAGCGGCTCGCAGGCGGTCAGCCACGCTTCGGGCACCCCGGCCAGACCGGTACGGGCCGCCACGATCCCGCCGACGATGGCGCACGTGGTGTCGACGTCACCGCCGGCCAGCGCGGTCGCCCACAGCGCCTCGGTCAGGTCACCGGAGTGGGCGGCGGCGCACCAGATCGCGTACGGAACGGTGTCCGCGGCCGAGATCAGCGACCCGCACCCGACCGTCCCGGCCACATGGCGCGGATCGGCCGACAGCGCGAACCGGGACGCCCGCCGCAGCCGCGACGCCACCTCACCGTCCGGCACCCGGGCGGCGACCGCCTCGATCAGCTCCTCGCCCGGGACGCCGCGCACGGTCAGCGCCGCCGCGACCGCGACCGCCACGGCACCGGCCGTCGCCTCCGGATGCGCGTGGGTCACCTCCGCCGACCGGGCCGCCTCGGCCACCACCGTGTCCAGATCGTCGGCGAACCAGGCGCCGAGCGGCGCCACCCGCATCGCCGCGCCGTTGCCCCACGAGCCCATCCCGTCGAACTGGCGCCGCGTCACCACGGACCACGGCTCACCGTCGCCGATCGCCCGCAACACGTCGTGCATCGAGGCCCCGTAACACCGGTACGGGTCGGCCGCGTACGCCCCGGCGAACTCGGCGGCCAGCGCGTCCTGGTCGACGCGGCCGTGCCGGTCCAGGATCCGCAGCAGCGACAACGCCATCGCGGTGTCGTCGGTCCACAACCACGGACCGTCCTTGAGCTGCCGCTCCAGCAGCGCGGTCTCCAGCGTCCCGGCGGGACGGAAGAACCACGTCTCGCCGAACGCGTCACCCAGCGTGAGCCCGCGCATCGATGCCACTGCCGCCGTCCTATTTGCCACGCCGACATCGTTCCCGGCACCGTGCGCGATGCCAACCGAGATTCGCCTACGCTGCCCGGGTGCAGATCGATCTCGTCGCCCTGATCGTGGACGAGTACGACCCGGCGATCGCCTTCTTCACCGGAGTGCTCGGGTTCGACCTCGTCGAGGACTCACCGTCGCTCACCAACGACGGCCGGCCGAAACGGTGGGTGGTGGTCCGCCCGCCCGGCGCGCAGACCGGTCTGCTGCTGGCACGCGCCGACGGGGAGCGGCAGAGCGCGGCCGTCGGCGACCAGGCGGCCGGGCGGGTCGGATTCTTCCTGCGGACCGACGACTTCGACGCCACCTACCGGCGGATGGTCGACGCCGGTGTCACCTTCGTGCGGGAGCCGCGCACCGAGGCGTACGGGAAGGTCGCGGTCTTCCTCGACATCGCCGGCAACCGGTGGGACCTGCTGAGCGGGCCTCCGCGGTGAAAGGGAGACTTCTCGTGCACCTATCGGAATACGGTGGTTGACGCCGCTGTTGGCCAGCGGCGGAACAACCACAAAGGAGAACAGATGACCACCGCAGCCGCCATCATCCCCGACGAGCTTCGCGACCTGCTGGAACGGCCGCTCTTCGCCGACCTGGCGACCGTCCGGGAAGACGGCACCCCCCAGAACAACCCCATGTGGTACGCCTGGGACGGCGAGTTCATCCGCTTCACCCACACGAACTTCCGCCGCAAGTTCAAGAACATCACCGCGAACCCGGCGGTGGCGATCTCGATCATCGACCCGGAGAACCCGTACCGCTACATCGAGGTCCGTGGCGTGGTCGAGCGGGTCGACCCGGACCCGACCGGCGGCTTCTTCGTGGAGCTGGCCAAGCGCTACAACGCCCCCTTCGGCACCGACGCCCCGAAGGACGCGCCGAACCGGGTCGTCCTAGTCGTCCGCCCCACCTTCGTCGGCGGGCACTGACACCCCCAGCGCGCTGAGCTGCGCCAGGATCGACGGGTCGGTGATCTTCTCGTCCTCGGCCAGCAGCAGGATCTTGCTGAGGATCACGCTGGTCATCCGGTCCTCGTCGGCGAACGGCAGGAACAGCCGCCGATGAGCGGTCGCGCCGAACCGGGCCGGCACCACACACAGGTAGCCGCCCGGTTCGACGTGAATACTGCCGCTGGTGAGATGCACCCGGTAGGTGGCCCGGCCGCCGCGCACCACGGCCGACGAACCCTCCACGGTGACCCGGGACAGTCTCAGGGCGGCGATCAGCGTGGTCAGGATCTGCGCCCGGCTCGCGGCCTGCGGCGCCGACTCCCACGGGACCGTGCCGGCGACCGACACCACCAGGTCCAGGTCGCGCATGACCTCGGAGAACACGACGGCGGGCACCTCGTCGAGCGGCACCGGCTTGCCGTCGGCGAGGAACCGGACACCGTCCACCAGGACGTCGCCCATGCCGAAGTAGCCGTGGAACTCCGCGGTCAGCGCGGCGGTGAAGGCTCCCGCCGGCCGGGTGGCCTGATGGTCGGCGTACTGACTGTCGACGCTCCAGCCCCGCCCGGACAGCAACTGGGCGGCGACCCGGCCCTCCACGGTCTGGCCCGCGAAACGCCACGACACGTCACCCGACTCGCGTTCGGCCGGCGTCAGCGCGTACACCTCCCGGAAAACCTGTTTGACCGGCTGCTGAAGCCGCCGTCGCATGATCTCCGCCTGCCAGGCCGCGAGGGTCCCGTCCGTGAGCAGCTCGACCGGGTGGACCGCGGTCACCGGGCCGCCGGCATCGACGTCGTCGAGCAGGCCGACCGTGCCGGTGGCGTCGCGCCAGAGCAGGGACGGCAGCATCGCGGCGCCGGCCGGCAGGCTCCGCAGCCGGGCCAGCTCGTCCGGCTGGAGCGTCCGCCCGGCCGCGACGAGCCGCTCCACCAGCCCGGCGCGCATCCGCCGGGCCTGATCCCGCAGCAGCTCCTGATGCTCGCGCAACTCCTGATAGCCCGGATCGGCGCGGACCGTGGCCGGCACCGACTTGAGCGGCTTCCCGGCCCGGCTCACCGCCAGCACCGGATCGGCCCCGTCGAAGCGAAGGTCCACGCGGTACTCCCCGCAGTCCACCCCGGACGGCGCCCGCGATGCCAGGGCCGCCTCGCAGTCCCACTCCAGCAGGGCCGGCTCCGGCACACCGGCCACCTGCGCCAGATGGTCGAGGGCGATCGCGATCGCGGCGGCGTGACTGTGCCGCCTGTTCGGCCCCAGCTTGACGCCCTTCTTCGCGGACGCGCGCAGCGCCAGATAGCGGTCGAGGACCGTCTCGCCGGGAGCGAGCGGCAGCATCCCGAACGCGGCGATGCCCTGCAACGCGTTGTGCTTCACCCGCTTCTCGATGGCGGCCCGGTTGTCGCCGAGCACCGCCGACACCATTTCGCTGGGCTGCAACTCCAGCAGGCGCCGCGCGTTCTCCGCTCCCGCCTCGTCGATCGCGGCCAGCAACACGGCCCGGTCGTGCCGCACCGCCTCGTGCTCGGGTGTCGCCAGGATCAGGCGCAGCAGAGGAGCGGCGCTCGCCAGCCCGAACAGCGTGAGCAGCCGCTCGTCCTTCCGCCAGCCCCACACCCGGCGCCGGTCCTCGACCGGCCGTTCTTTCAGCAGGGCGACGAGCGTCACCGTCTCGTCGGCGGTCAGCTCGGCGGCGCCGAGGTGAGCGGCGATCCGGGGGTCGCCCGTCCAGTCCAGCGCCGCCCGCACGAACCGCAGCCCCCGTGGCGGGATCCCCTTGGGCAGATCGTCCCAGTCCGGTGGCCCGGGCGCCGAGATCAGCTCCCAGACCAGCGCGTCCACGCGGTCGAGCACCGTGCCGGCGCACGCCGCCCGGGGTGGGCCGGCCACGGCGCGGTCCAGGTAGAGGTCGTCGGCGATGGCCCGGTCGACGACGGGCAGGTCCAGCCGGCCGGCCTCGTGGAGGGCGTCGAGCACCCGCACCGTCGGCGGCCGGGACAGGTCACCGAGCGGGCTGAGCACGAGCAGCCGCAGCAGGGCCGGGTCGGAGGTGTCCGGGACGAGCTGGTCGAAATACATCCGGTGGCGTGGGTCGCGGCCGAGCAGCGTCGCGAGCAGGGCGTGGCGGTGCGGGGTCGGCCACGGCCCGGACAGCAGCGACGCCAGGTCGGCGGTGGCGTCGACCGGGAACGCGGCGTCGTAGATCTCGTCCAGCTCGGTGACGATGTCGTCCAGGAACCGTCGCAGGTTGCCGATGGTGTGACGCTCGCCGCGTTTCAACCGCAGCCGGATCTCCTCGGCCAGCTCGCGCAGCACGGTTGGGTCCGTGGTGTGCCGTGCCCGCTCGGTGAGGCGGGACAGCACCTCACGCTCGGCGCGGACGATGTCCGCATACTCCTCGGGGACGAGCCACTGAACCATGGCCGGGAGATTAGCCCTCGGGTACGACAAAACCGTTGAGCAGCCCGTCGACCAGCGCCCGCAGTCCGGTCCGGTAGGTGTCCTGCGCGGCGAGGGCCCGCCACCGGTCGCCGATGGCCGCCAGCGTCGGGGTGCGGGCCGGGTCGAATCCGGTGAAGTCGACATCCCGCAGCGCCGTCCGCCCGCCCGCCGAGTGGATCCGCACCAGCAGTTCGCCGACCGTGTAGTACCAGACGCTGCGGAACACGTGGACGGCCTGCTCGCGGGTGCAGCCGCAGTCCACGGCGCCGGCCACGATGGTCTCCACCATGCCGGTCAGCGGCTCGCCGACCAGCCCGAGCAGACCGTCGGTGGTGACCACCTCGGCGGCCCACGGCCAGGCGGCGAGCGCGTCGTGCATGGTGGCCGCGGTGACGATCATCCGTTCCCGTGGGTCGTCCGGCAGGTCGGGGCGGGGGATCTGGGCCGCGTACTCGCTCAGCATCAGCAGCAGCAGGTCCTGCTTGTCGCGGACGTGGTGGTAGAGGGTCGTCGTCCCGATGCCGAGCTCGGCGGCGAGCCGCCGGACGGTGAGCCGCTCCCAGCCGTCCTGGTCGATGAGGCGGGCGGCGGCGGCCATGATCTGCGCGCGGGAGGTCACCGGAGGGCGGCCGGTGCGGCCGGTCGATGCGTCGGTTCGGGGCACGGACCCATCTTCGGCCATTCCCTGCGACGGGGGTTCACTGCTACTTTCGGAACATGTTCCGAAAATCGCCTCTCGCCGCTGTCGCCGTCGTGCAGTTCATGGTGTCGCTGGATCTGTCGGTGGTTAACGTCGGACTTCCGCGCATCGCCGACGGGCTCGGATTCAGCCCGCTCGGCCTGACCTGGGTCATCCACGCCTACGCCCTCACCTTCGGCGGGCTCCTGCTGCTCGGCGGTAAAGCCGCCGACCGCTACGGCCGGAAACGGGTGCTGCTGGCCGGTCTCGCCGGCTTCGCCCTCGCCTGCCTCGCCGGCGGCCTCGCCCAGAGCCCCGGCCAGCTCGTCGCCGCCCGCGCCGCCCAGGGCATCGGCGCCGCGGCCGTCGCCCCGGCCGCGCTGGCCCTGCTCACCGCCGCCTTCCCGGCCGGGCGGCCGCGGGTCCGCGCGTTCGGCGTGTGGAGCGCCATGAACGCGGCCGGCGGCGCCCTCGGCGTCCTCGTCGGCGGCGTCCTCACCGAGTACGCCGGATGGCGCTGGACCATGTTCATCAGCGTCCCGATGGCCGCCGTCGCCTACGCCCTGGCCTGGCGCGTCGACACCGACCGGCCGCCCGCGCCCGGCACCCGTCCCGACGTGCTCGGCGCGATCCTGGCGACCGCCGGGATGACGCTGCTCGTATTCGGCGTCGTCCGGACCGACCGGCACGGCTGGACCTCGGCGGTCACCCTGACCACGCTGGCCGTCGCGGTCGCGCTGCTGGCCGCGTTCGTGGCCGTCGAACGGACCACCACCCGCGACCCGCTGATCCGGTTCGAGCTGCTCGCCAACCGGTCGGTGGCCGGGGCGAACGGCTACAACCTGTTGGTCGGCGCGGCGATGGCCGCCGCCTTCTACTTCGCGTCGCTCTACCTGCAACGGGTTCTGGACATCGGGCCCGCCCTGGCCGGGGCCATGTTCCTGCCGTTCTCACTCGGCGTGGTGGCCGGATCGGTGCTCGCCGTCAAACTCGGTTACCGGGTCGCGCCGCGCGCCCTGCTCGTCGCCGGCGGGTTGCTGACTGCCGCCGGCTTCGCCTGGTTCAGCCGGATCAGCCCGGACGGGGCCTTCACCACCGACGTCCTCGGGCCGTCGATCGTCGCCAGCGTCGGCTTCGGACTCTGCCTCGCCCCGGTCGTCTCCACCGCGACCGCCGGAGTTCCGCCGGAGCAGGCCGGGACGGCGTCCGGGCTGCTCAACAGCTCCCGCCAGATCGGCGCGTCGCTCGGCCTCGCCGCCCTCGGCACGGCGGCCCAGCACCGCACGGGTGACGTCGACACCGCGGCGGCGCTCACCGACGGGTACGCCCTGGCATTCACCATCAGCGCCACCCTGCTGCTCACCGCGGTCTTCGTCGCGGTCACCGTCCTGCCCCGGAATCCCGCCACCGGCAACCCGATGCGCTCACCGACGAAACGAACCGAGCCGGCCAGGTAGCACGCGGCACACGCCACATCCGCCGAAGGACGTCTGATCTACCCACGACGTGGCCGTCCGCCCGGACTCATCCGTCCGCGACGTGACTGCCCGCCCGGACTCATCCGCGGTCATTCTGGCCAGAGCCGAGGGTGCCGCGCGTTGTCTGGATCAGCCCTGTCATGGCCGTTCTGGCTAGAGACTTTTCCGGTCAGGGTGGGATGTTGCGTGTCCCGCACTCGCTAGAGGCCGCGATCTTGGGTGCTTTGCTACCGGATGCGGTGGTGGATCGTTCAGGATCGGCTCGTTGACGGGTGCGGGTGGTGCCGCTCGCTGGCTCTCTGTCCGCGCTGGCTCATGTGTCCGGCGCCGGCTCATGTGCCCCGCACCGGCTCAGGTGCCCGGCCGTTGCGCATGAAAGTTTCGGCTGGCGGTGGGGCTGTTTGAAACGAGTTCGAACAGCCCCACCGCCAGCCGGACCGTGTCCACGAGGCCGGTGGGCGCGCTACGGCCGGGGCAGGGCCCGGGCTCGCGAGCCCTGCCGGGCTGCTCGGTCGGATGGAACGGACCTGCGTGGCGAGGTTCAGCTTCTGATGAGCGAGGCCCAGATGCGGCCACCGGCGGGGAGGCCGCCGCCCTGACGATCAACGGGGTTCGAAATTTGGTGTTGGTTTGCGATTGTTCGCGTTCACTATTGGTGCGCCGGGTTGCCGGTAAGGGCCAGGAAAACCGGTGGGTAGAGCGTGTCCAGAACGCGCTGACCAGCAGCGCAGCGGCGGCACCGAAGGGCCGGTTCCGGAATCTGAATGTATTGACAAGGTTACTAACTGGTGCCTAGATATGTTCATCTGTGATTGAAAACGTCTCAGCGCTCACGCTTAGCTGTTCAGTTTTGGGGAGTCATGTTGATGAAGTCTGCCCACCGCCGGGTGGCGGTCGCCGCCCTCGCCGCCACCTGCGTCCTGTCCGGCTGCGCCAAGTCGGAGGAGGAGCCGGCCACCACCGGCGCCGGCGCGGCACCGGCCGCCTCGCAGGTCGTGCAGTCGGCCGCCCCGGGCGCCGCCACCTGCACGATCGATCAGCACGGCGGCGAGAAGATCGATCTCAAGACGGCGAAGGTCGGCTTCTCGCAGTCGGAGAAGGAGGCGAACCCGTTCCGGATCGCCGAAACCCAGTCGATCAAGGACGAGGCCGCCAAGCTCGGCATCACCCAGTTGACGACGGCCAATGCGAATTCGCAGTTCAACAAGCAGATCAGTGACGTCGAGCAGATGATCGACGCGGGCGTGCAGCTGCTGATCATCGCGCCGCTGAACTCCGATGGCTGGGATTCGGTGTTCGCCAAGGCTTCGGCCAAGAAGATCCCGATCGTGACCATCGACCGGAAGATCAACGCGGCCGCCTGCAAGGACTACCTGACCTTCATCGGCTCCGATTTCGCCGAGCAGGGCAAGCGCGCCGCCGACGAGATGGCCAAGGCGCTCGGCAACAAGGGCGAGGTGGCGATCCTGCTGGGTGCGCCCGGCAACAACGTGACCACGCTGCGGACCAGCGGTTTCAAGGACCAGATGGCGAAGATCGCCCCGGACATCAAGATCACCTTCGAGCAGACCGGCAACTTCTCCCGCGAGGAGGGCCAGAAGGTCGCCGAGCAGCTGCTCCAGTCCAAGCCGAACATCAACGGCATCTATGGCGAGAACGACGAGATGGCTCTCGGCGCGGTCACCGCGCTCAAGGGCGCCGGCAAGAAGCCCGGCGACGTCAAGATCGTGTCGATCGACGGCACCAAGGGCGCGGTCCAGGGCATCGTCGACGGCTGGATCTCGGCGGTCATCGAATCGAACCCGCGGTTCGGCCCGCTCGCCTTCTCCACGGCGGGCGACTTCTTCGGCGGCAAGCCGGTCGGCCAGGACATCATCATCGCCGACCGCTCCTACGACGAGAGCAACGCCAAGTCCGACCTGGCCAGCGCTTACTGATCCCGATCAGAACCAAGGAGAGGTACGCGTGACGCTGCTCGAAGTGGCCGGCGTGTCCAAGGTCTTCCCCGGGGTGCGGGCGCTCGACGACGTGTCGTTCGCGCTGCGGCCCGGGGAGGTCCACGCGCTGGTCGGTGAGAACGGCGCCGGCAAATCCACCCTGATCAAGGTGCTCACCGGCGTCTACCGTCCGGACGCCGGTGAGCTCCGCTACCAGGGAGAGCCGGTGTCCTTCGCGACGCCGATGGACGCCCAGCGGGCCGGCATCTCGACCATCTACCAGGAGGTCAACCTCATCCCGCTGATGAGCGTGGCCCAGAACCTGTTCCTCGGCCGCGAGCCGCGCACCACCCTCGGCCTGGTCGACCGTGCCCGGATGGACCGCGAGGCCCGCGACATCCTGGCCGGATACGGGGTCACCACCGATGTTCGCGCCAGACTCGGCTCGCTGCCGCTCGGCGCCCAGCAGATGGTGGCCCTGGCCTGCGCCGTCATGATCGACGCCAAGGTCGTCGTCATGGACGAGCCCACCTCGTCACTGGAGCCCCGCGAGGTGGAGACCCTCTTCGGCGTCATCCAGGACCTGCACGAACGCGGCATCGGGATTATCTACGTCTCGCACCGGATGGACGAGCTCTACCGGATCTGCGACACCGTCACCATCCTGCGCGACGGAAAACTGGTGCACACCGGCAGACTCGCCGACCTGGAACGGGTCCGCCTGGTCGCGCTGATGCTCGGCCGCGAGGTCTCCGACGTACGCCGGGAAGGGTTCACCGTGTTCAGCGGCGACCATGCGGCGGCCGACGACACCCCGGTCCTGCGCGTGTCCGGGCTCAGCAGCCGCAACCGGCTGCACGACATCAGCTTCGGCGTGCGCCCCGGCGAGGTCGTCGGGCTCGGTGGCCTGCTCGGCGCCGGCCGCAGCGAGACCATCAAGGCGATCGCCGGCGCCTACCCGGTCGACAGGGGCGAGATCGAGGTGGACGGCGCGCCGCTACGCCACCCGACCACGGTCAAGGCGGTCGCCGCCGGCATCGCGGTGCAACCCGAGGACCGCAAGGCCGAGGGCATCATCCCCGGTCTGTCCATCCGGGAGAACATCGCGCTGTCCATCCTGCCCCGGATGTCGACCTTCGGCCTGGTCTCGGACGCGAAGATCGACGAGGTCGTGGACCGGTTCATGAAGCGGCTCCGGATCAAGGCGGCCGGCCCGCACCAGCGGGTCGGCGACCTGTCCGGCGGCAACCAGCAGAAGGTGCTGCTCGCCCGGCTTCTCGCCACCGGCCCCAAGGTGCTGCTGCTGGACGAACCCACCCGCGGCATCGACGTCGGCGCCAAGGCCGAGGTGCAGGCGCTCATCGACGAACTCGCCGCCGAAGGACTCGGCGTCGTGCTCGTCTCCTCCGACGCCGAGGAACTCGTCGAAGGCTCCGGCCGGGTCGTCGTCCTCCGCGACGGCGCCGTCGTCGGCGTCCTGACCGGCGACGACGTCACCACCGAGAGCCTGCTCGCCACGATCGCGGAGGCCGGCGCATGACCACGCTCACCCTCACCACACCCCGTCGCGCCGACTGGTTGCCGAAGTACGGCGTCTATCTCGCCATCGCCGCGCTGATCGTCTACAACGCGGCCTTCACCCCGTACTTCCTCACCGTCAGCAACCTGCGCATCCAGCTCATCCAGGTCGCCCCGATCATCATCGTGGCGCTCGGCATGGCGCTGGTGATCGGCACCGAGGGCATCGACCTCTCGGTCGGCGCGGTGATGGCCCTGGTGGCGGCTCTCATACCCCTCTATCTGGGGTACGGGGTGATCGCGGCCGTCATCGTCTCGCTGCTCGCCGGCGTGGCGGTCGGCCTGATCAACGGCGCCCTGGTCGCGAAGGTGGGCCTGCAACCGATCGTCGCCACCCTCGCCCTCTTCGTCGGCGGCCGCGGCCTGGCCGTGGTCATCTCCGACGGGCAGCTCAAGGACATCCGCAACGCCGACCTCATCTACCTGGGCTCCGGCGACCTGCTCGGCATCCCGGTGCTGGTGTGGACCGCCGCCCTGGCCATCCTGGTCGTGGCGTTCACCGTCCGGCGAACCGTCTTCGGCCGCCGCCTTCTCGCCATCGGCGGCAACCGGCCCGCCGCCGAACTCGCCGGGCTCCCGGTCCAGCGTGTCCTGATCACCGTCTACGTGCTGTGCGCGGTTCTCGCCGCGATCGCCGGACTGCTGTCGGTCGGCCGGATCCAGTCGAGCGACGCCTCCTCGATCGGCCTGCTCATCGAACTGTCCGCGATCACCGCGGTGGTCGTCGGCGGCACCCCGTTGACCGGCGGGCGGGTACGGGTGCTCGGCACGGTCGCCGGCGCCGTCCTGATGCAGCTCGTGATCGCCACCATGATCAAGAACAACCTGCCGCCGTCCACCACCGAGATGGTGCAGGCGGCCATCATCCTCGTCGCCGTCTACGCGGCCCGGGAAAGGAAGACCAGGTGACCGTACTGGCCGTCGCCCAACGCCGGGCCGGGCACGCCTTCCAGCGGCAGGGCGCCCTCGCGGTGCTGGCCGTCGTGGTGCTGATCGCGCTCGCCGCGTTCCCGAACTTCCGCAGCCCCGACAACGCCGCCACCATCCTGGTCGCGGCCGCCCCACCGATGCTGATCGCGCTCGGCATGACCTTCGTGATCATCACGGGCGGTATCGACCTGTCGGTCGGGTCACTCTACGTGCTCGGCGGGGTCCTCGCCTCCTGGGCCTCCCAGTACGGTTTCGTCGCCGCGATCGCCGTGCCGCTCGCCGTCTGCGGGGCGATCGGGCTGCTCAACGGGGCGCTGATCGCGTACACCGGAATGGCGCCGTTCATCGTCACGCTGGCCGCCCTGCTCGGCGCCCGCGGGCTGATGCGCGCGGTCAGTGACGAGGGCTCCACCACCTACATCGTCCAGAACGACGCCTTCCACACCCTCGGCACCGGCTCCCTGCTCGGCATCGGCAACCAGGTGTGGCTGGTCGCGATCATCGTGCTCCTCGGCATGGTGGTGCTGTCCCGCACACGGTTCGGCAACGCCGTGTACGCGGTGGGCGGCAGCGAGGACGCCGCCGCGCTCATGGGCGTCGCGGTACGGCGTACCAGAATCGGGGTCTATGTCTTGTCGGGGTTGCTGGCCGGACTGGCCGGAACCATCAACGCCGCCAAACTCGGGTCAGGAGTCACCGTCCTGGGAGCGGGCATGGAACTCGACGCCATCGCCGCCGTCGTGATCGGCGGGACGCTGCTCACCGGCGGTGCGGGCACCATCGCCGGAACCGTGGCCGGAGTGCTGCTGCTCGGCGTCATCCAGAACCTGATCAACCAGGTCGGCGACCTGAACAGCAACTGGCAGCAGGTGATCAGCGGCGCGTTCCTGGCGCTGGTCGTCGTCGCCCAGACCTATCTGGTACGCCTGCGCCGCACGTAGCGGGACAGGTTCCGCTCCATGATCGACAGAGTCGAGCACCGCGCGCGCGGATGAGCGCCCTCGTCACCCACGCTCTCCGGCTCCACCAGCCGCATCCGGACGAGGCGGCCCACCGCTCGCATGTGCCGGGGCCGGGCGACCGCAGTCTCGAGGGTGCCGACGTGGCCGAGATCCTCGACCGGCACCTCCATGAGCCCGGCACGCTGGCCGGTGCGTTTCACGGCGTCTACGTCCCCATCCATCCCCACGAGCACATCGGCGCGGCAGCGGCCCGGGCCGATCCAAAACGGGTGCGCCGCACCGGCCGATGGCTGGTGCGGCACGGCACCGACCGCTGTGCCGTCACGGTGGGCCTGGCCCTGCTGGCGGCCGGCGACCACCCCGGGCGACATCCCGCTGATCCAGACCATCGGGCTGCTGTCCGAGCGGTTCGGGCCACTACGAATGGTTCGCCGAGACCGTGGCCGCGCGGTCGGGGCTGCCGGACTTCTCCGCGTAGTCGTCGAGGACGAAGGCGGCGGCCAGGTCCGGTGTCGCCTTCGTGATGAATGTCAGGGCCTGCTCCTCGCTCATGTCCGGGGACTCGTAGTGCCGTTCCCCGGCCGCCGTCGCCACACCCACCGTCATCCGGCCACCCCAGCGCTGGAAGATCGACTGTTGCACCGTCCAGCCGATCACCGCCCGCCGCTGCAACGCGACCGTGCGGCGGTGGCGGATTCCACGGCGTACCACCAGATAAGCGCCGTCGACCGCGTGACCCAGGGAGCGATAGGCCACCACGGCGAGGGGGATCGCCGCCGGGATCAGCGCCAGCGGCAGCAGCCACCACCATCCGGGCAGCACCCCGGTCAGGGTGAACACCAGCATCGCCGCGGACACCAGCGCCGGACCGTAGACCGCCGCGCCGAGCCGCCGGGTCAGCGCGCCCCGCGGATGCCGGGTCAGCGCGGCCTCCAGCGGGCGGGCCCCGTCCGGAAGGATCCGCGCCGCCAGACGATGGGCCTCGGCCAGGCGGATCCGTGGCAGGATGTCGCCGCCGGTGGCCTCGCCGGCCGCCGCGCCCAGACCCGACGACAGCACCTTCGTCCGGGCCAGCCGCAGCCAGCGCCACACCAGCGGCTCGTCCACGGCGATGCCGCGCATCCGGGAGTCGGTGCGCTGCACGGTCCGGGTGTTGAGCAGCCCGCGCCGGGTCACCAGTGCCGTGTCCGGGGCGGTTCCGGTGCGGGCCAGCTGGAAGTTGCCGTTCTCCAGCAGGAACGCGACGGTCGTCGCGATCACCCCGAGCGGGTACGCGATGAGCAGCACCAGGGCGATGTTGGCCACCGGCCCGCGACCGTCCCAGCCGATCAGGTCACGGCCCAGTTCGGGCAGGTCGACGCCGAGCGCCCGCAGCAGCCAGTTCAGGCCGAACAGCGGCCCGGCGATGGCGAAGACGGCCCACACCGACACCACGTTCAGCGGGATCCAGGAGCGGTGGAACCGGGCGATGACGGTCTCCGCCGGGCGCTCCGGCGCCGGGGCGGCGCCGTCCGCATCCGGTGCCGCCCCGGCGATGACGGCCGAGGACGAGCCGGGCATCAGCTCGTGCTGGACCAGGGTGGCGTGCCGGTGGTCGAGGGCGTCCAGCTTGAACGACGACTCCGTCTCGCCCGATCCGATGTGCACGGTCCGCAGCCCGAGCAGCCGCTGGAGCAGCCGCGCGGAACTGTCCACGCTGCGGATCCGGTCCCGGCCGACGGTACGGTGCTTGCGGGACAGCCAGCCGGTGCGCATCTCCACCCGCTCCGGCGTGATCCGGTAGCGGGTGGTCTGCCAGCGCCGCAGATCCAGCAGCGCGGTCAGCAGGCCACCGCAGGCGCCGGCCACCAGCGCCCACACCGGCTCATCGCTCACCACGATGCCCAGATAGCCGGTGGCCAACGAGATCACGACACGGATCAGATCGAGCCAGACGACCCGTACGCTGAGCCGCCGCCAACCCTCCTCAGCGGTCACGTGGCGTCACCGGGGGTCATGCCGGTCACCTCACGCAACCGGTCGACGGTCTCCTCGGCGACCTTCGCGTCCACGCCCTCGATCGTGATCGTGCCCTCGGACGAGGCGGTGGTCACGGTGATCGAGGCGAGGCCCAGCCAGCGCTGCAACGGCCCGATCTCGGTGTCGATGCTCTGGATCCGGGAGATCGGCACCACCTTCCACTCCCTGGTCAGCCAGCCGGACAGCGCGTAAACGGCGTCCTCGGTGGCCTCCCAGCGATGCGTGCGGTAACGGGCGTACGGCATCACCGTGATGTTCACCGCGTAGGTCACGGCGACGGCCAGGATCACCGGTCCCAGATAGGGGCGGGTGATCTCGGCGTACCCCCAGACGGCACCGAGCGTGCCCAGCACGCCGATGGACCAGACGACGGCCTGGAGTGTCCGCCAGGTGATGAACCGGCGATCCAGCCGGTGCCGCGGCGGGCGCAGGGTGAGTGAGGCCTCCATGCGCCCATGGTGACGGGTTCCGGCCACCCGGCCGTCCGCCCGCTTCTCGCCGGGCCGGAACCCGGTGGTCGGCGCCCCCCCCCCGCCCCCCCCCCGGGGGGGGGGGGCCCCCCCCCCGCGGCGCCCCCGCCCGGGGGGGCCGCGCGGCTCCCCCGGGGGATCTCGGCGACCTCGTCGACCCGGGCCAGGAGCCGGGCTCTGTCCTCGTCCGTGGCGGGGGAGCGCACCTCCGCCCGGTACGTGATGCCGTCGGACGTCCAGTTCGCCGTGTCGTATCCGCCGGAGGCGCTCACGCGGACCCCGTCGAACGCCCGTCGCATCCGCTGGGGGTGAGGTCCGCTGGGTGGGGTCAGCACCACCATGGAGCGGGAGCCTGCCCCATCGTGCCCGGGCGCGGATCGCGAAAGGCTGAACCACGTCGGACCAGGCGGGGAGGAACAGTGCGCAGCTCAGAGAGGCAAGTGGTCAGCCGGCGGGCCGTGCTCGGCGGGGCGGTCGCGGCGGCGGCCGGGGCGTGGCTGACGTCGACCGAGGCGGCCTCGGCGACCGACCGGGTGGCCCTGGCCGTGGAGGCGGAGGCCGCCCGGATCGACGGCGCGCTGATCGACTTGCGGCGTGACCTGCACACCCATCCGGAGGTTTCCGGCCAGGAACAGCGGACCGCGGGGGTGGTCGCGGCGCGGCTGCGGGCGGCCGGGCTCGACGTCACCACCGATGTCGGTGGGCACGGGGTCGTCGGCGTCCTGACCGGGCGCCGGCCGGGGCGGACGGTGGCGTACCGGGCGGACATGGACGCGGTCGGCCCCCAGGATCAGATCGGTGGCGGCCCCGGCCCGGCGCATCTGTGCGGCCACGACATCCACACCACGGTCGGGGTGGGCATCGCCGAGGTGCTGGCCCGGCTGCGGGAGCGGGTCGCCGGGCGGGTGGTGTTCCTGTTCCAGCCGGCCGAGGAGAGCCTGTCCGGCGCCGCCGCGATGATCGCCGACGGCGTCCTCACGGCGACCCGGCCCACCGAGATCCACGCGCTGCACTGCGGGCCGTTCCCGGTCGGCCGGTTCGCGACGATCGCCGGTTTCGGGATGCCCGGCCAGGACCGCGGCCTGATCACCCTGACCGGCGACGATGCCGCGGCGCGCGCTCAGCGGTTGGCCACGAGCATCAACAGCATCGGTACGGTGCGGCGCCCGTCCACCCCCGCCGACCTGGAGCAGCTGGTGGCCGACCTGCAGACCCCGGGCGGCCCGCTGGCCAGATTCGTGTTCGTCCAGGCCCGGGCCGCCGGCGCGACCGTCCAGGTGGCGTCCCGGTGCTGGCCGGAACACCGCTATCCGGAGGTTCGTGCCGAGATCCGCCGCCGCGCCCGGGCGCAGGGGCCGGCCACCGTGGACTTCCCGAACGATCCGTTCCCGGCGATGGTCACCCCACCGCGGGTGGGGCAGGCCCTGGACCGGCATCTTCGGCGCACGCTGGGCACGGAGCGGGTGATGCCGTTGCACGCCGCGATTCCGTTCAGCGGTGAGGACTACGCCCTGTTCCTGGACCGTCTTCCGGGCACCTACACGTTCCTCGGCGTCCGGGCCCCGGGCGCCGGCGTCGAGACCAGTTACCCCCACTTCGCCACGTTCCAGCCGGACGAGAGCGCGATCGGCCACGGCGTCCGGGCCATGTCCGGCTGGCTGCTGGCCCGTACCCGGGCTTGAAAGATCTCTCGCGGTCCGCCGGCCGGACCGCGCGATCCAGGCCGGCCGGGCGCCATGCCGCACCCGGGCGAGCGGCGCAGGCGGGGTCAGGGGCGGAAGCTGGCGCGGTACGCGGTGGGGCTGCGGGTGGTCAGCTCGCGGAAGGCGGCGTTGAAGGCGGACAGGGAGGTGTAGCCGACGGCGTAGGCGATCTTCGTGATCGGGGTGTCGCCGGCGGCCAGTTCCTCGATGGCGCGCAGGATCCGCATCCGGCGCAGGGTGGCCCGCCACGTCATGCCGCACTCGTCCTCGAAACGGCGGGCCAGCGAGCGCGGGGCCAGGCCGACCTCGGCGGCCAGTTCCTCGAAGGTGAGCTGCTCGGCCAGGCGCTGTTCGGTCAGGTGCAGGGCCCGGCGCAGTTCGGGGGAGCGGCCGGTGGGCACGACCACGGGGCTGGGCTGTTCGGCGAGTTTCCAGGTGACGGCGGCGAGTGCGTCGAGGACGCTTTCGGCGTACCGGGACGGGGGTTGATCCTCGGTGGCGCAGAGGCCGCACTCGGCGACCAGCGCGCGGGCCAGCGGGGTCAGGTCGAAGACCGTCAGCGGCGCCGGAGGCGGCGGGACGAAGTCCACGTCGAACAGGACCGACGAGGTGGTGACCGGTTGCGGGATGCTGATCCGGATCGGGCGCCCGGCCGTGATGAGGGCGGCGCGGGCCGGTGGCAGCAGCCAGGTGGCGCCCTCCGCCTCGAGGCGGAGGGCGCCGGTCGAGGCGCACAGCAGATAGTGCCGGTCGACCTGGAAGTCGTTCGCCGGGGTGGCGGGAAACGACCGGACGAAGCTGTACGCCGGACGGTGCATGATCAGGCCACGTTTTCCAGGAGGTCGGCGCGGAATCGGCGGCTCACCGGGGTTCCGGTCATGAGCGGGCGGATCACCCGGCCGGAGCGGGCGAACGAGTCCGACCGCTGGTAGTCGGCGAAGGACTGCTCGTCGGCCCACTCGTGTACCAGGGTGACGGCGGTGTCGTCGTGCCGGGACGGGAAGACCCGGTAGGCGAGATTGCCGGGCATGGCCCGGATCTCGTCGTATTCGCTGTCGAGCTGTTGGAGGGCCGCGGCCCGGTCGGCGGCGGCGGTGGTGAAATCGAGAATGACGATGACCATGAGTGAATCCTTCCGCCGGGAGCGGGGTGCCGGCTCCCGCCGGCCGGACGTGTTCACGCTTCCAACGGACATCAGGGCAGGCGCGCGGCCAGGAAGCGGCGTTCCGCCTCGGTGGGGGCGAGCGCCAGGGCCCGGCGGTAGCTCTCCACGGCCTCGGCGTGGCGGCCGGTGCGGCGCAGCAGGTCGGCGAGGGTCGCGTGCAGCAGGTGATAGTCGTCGAGGCGACCGGTTTCGGACAGCGCGACCACCAAGGGGAGAGCCTCCGCGGGACCGGAGGCCATGCTGACCGCCACCGCCCGGTTCAGTTCGACGACCGGGCTCGGTTCGAGACGGGCCAGATGGTCGTAGAGGGCGACGATCTGCGCCCAGTCGGTCTCCGCGGCGGTCGGCGCGGTGGCGTGGCAGGCCGCGATCGCCGCCTGCACCTGGAACGGGCCGGCCCGGCCACGGCGCAGCGCCCGCTCGCACAGGGCGGCGCCCTCGTCGATGGACGGCCGGTCCCAGAGGGTGCGGTCCTGATCGGTGAGGGTGACCGGGTCGCCGGCCGGATCCCGGCGGGCCGCCCGCCGAGCGTCATGCAGCACCATCAGCGCGAGCAGGCCGAGCGCCTCCGGCTCGTCCGGCATCAGCGCGGCCAGCACCCGCGCCACCCGGATCGCCTCGGCGCACAGCCGCGCCTTCGCCGGATCGGTGTAACCCTCGTTGAACAGCAGGTACAGCACGTGCAGCACGGCCGGCAGGCGCTCCGGCAACAGATGGACGGGCGGCACCCGGAACGGGATCCCGGCGTTGCGGATCCGCTGTTTGGCCCGGAACAGCCGCTGCCCCATGGTCTTCTCCGGCAGCAGGAACGCCCGCGCGATCTCGGCGGTGCTCAAGCCGGCGAGGCAGCGCAGGATCAGCGCGACCTGCGCCTCCAGGTTCAGCGCCGGATGGCAGCAGGTGAACATGAGTTCCAGCCGCTCGTCCGGGATGTCGCCGTCGTCCGGGTAGGGCGCCGGCTCCGTCATGGCCACCTCCGGCAGCTTCGCCGCCTCCAGCGCTTCGCGGCGGATCAGGTCGATCGCCCGGCGGCGCGCCGTCGTGGTCAGCCAGGCGAGAGGCTGATCCGGTACGCCGTCCGCCGGCCACTTGCGCAGCGCCTGGGCGAAGGCGTCCTGCGCGCACTCCTCGGCCAGATTCCAGTCACCGCCGGTGAACCGGATCATCGTGGCGACGATCCGGCTCCACCCGTCGGCGTAGATTCCGGCGATACGGTCCTGGATGGTCAGGGCTCAGTCCTCGTCTCAGTCCTGGTCGAACGGCCAGAACGGCCGCAGTTCGATGACCCCGTGGTGGGCCATCGGGTGCTGGGACGCGATCGCGACGGCCTCGTCCAGGTCCGCGCAGTCGATCACGTCGAAGCCGGCCATCAGATCCTTGGTCTCCGCGTACGGGCCGTCGGTGAGCAGCACCTGCCGGTCCCGGACCCGGACCGTGGTGGCGTCGGCGCCCGGCCGGGTGCGGCTGCCGATCACGTGGTTCTCCTTGACCCGGGCGAACCACTCGTCGATCGTCGGCGCCCCGTCATCGTCGGCCGGCACGTGGTCGGGGTCGACGCAGACCAGCATCAGGTATTTCATCGGGTGGCTCCGATCGAGTCGAGGGTCATCGCGGTGATCGTGGAGGTCATGGCACGGCAGAGGGTGACGAGCCGGTCGTTGACGCTGCCGGTGTCGGCGGGGACCCCGGTACGGCCGGGGCCGTGCACGAAGCTGTGGCGCACCACCGTGGTGCCCGGCTCGGCGCCGTCACGCAGCTCGTACCGCCAGTGGGAACCGGGCCGGCCAGCGTCGTCGAGGACGTCCCAGGCGAACGCCCGCGGCGCCGTCGACTCGGTGATCACGCACGTGACCGTACTCTCGAATCCGTCCGGAAAGCGGTTGTGGCCGATGAATCGCCGGGGTCCGTCCCAGGTCGCGCCGACCGTCTCCGGGCTCCATTCGCCGATCCGGTCGACCGCGGTGACCAGCTCCCACATCTTCTCGCGCGGCAGCGGCACGATCACCGTCACCGTCACCTCCGCGCCGGTCTTCACGTCCATGACGTGTCCCTTTCTCGTCGTTCACTGCGATGCCGTTCACTCCGATGACGAACGGGATCGGGCCTCTACTACCGGCCGGGCGAATATTTTTTGCCGGGCCGGGCGACACTGGTCTCATGGGCGAGTCAGGCGGGACCGTCAAGGCGCGCCGGATCTGGGATCGGGTGGCGCCCTCCTACGACCGGCAGATGGCGTTCCTGGAGCGGCACATGTTCGGCGACGGCCGGGTGTGGCTGGTCCCGCGCGCGGCGGGCCGGGTCCTGGACGTCGGTGTCGGCACCGGCCAGAATCTGGCGCACTACCCGGATGACGTCACGATCACCGGCCTGGATCTGAGCCCGGCGATGCTGGCCCTGGCCCGGCGGCGGGCGGCGGATCTGGGCCGTGCGATCGATCTGCACGAGGGTGACGCGGGGCGGCTGCCGTTCGCCGACGGTTCGTTCGACACGGTGGTCTGCGCGCTGTCGCTGTGCACCGTTCCGGATCCGGTCGCCGTGATCGCCGAGGCCCGGCGGGTGCTGGCGCCGGGCGGGCGGCTGCTGCTGCTCGATCACGTGGTGAGCACGTGGCCGCCGGTTCACTGGTTCCAGTGGGTGTTCGAGCGGTTCACCATCCCGGCGGCCGGCGAGCACTTCACCCGCCGCCAGGTGCCGCTGGTGCGCGCGGCCGGGTTCACGATCGTGGCGACCCGGCGGACGAGGGCCGGAACGGTGGAGTGCGTGGACGCGATCAGGCCCTCGGATCCCGGGTAAGCAGACGGTCCATGTTCGAGGGCTTCGTGGACGAGATGGTCGACGTCGGTGCGGTGGCGCTGCGGGTGCGGCACGGTGGGGACGGGCCGCCGGTGCTGTTGATCCACGGGCATCCGCGTACCGGGTCGACCTGGCATCGGGTGGCGCCCATGCTGGTCGAACGGGGCCTCGGCGTGGTCTGCCCGGACATGCGCGGCTACGGACGGTCCGGCCGCGCGCCGATCCGGCCGGACCATTCCCAGCAGTCCAAACGGGCCGTCGCCGGTGACATGCTCGCCCTCATGCGGGCGCTCGGGCACACCGCGGGCCGGCCGCCTCGTGGACTGCCCCAACCCTCTTCCTGTGGTCCACCCACGACGACATGGAGAAGCTGTACGGCGACCCCACCGCCATCTGGCGATCCTGGGCGCGGGAGGTGCACGGCGTACCCATCGAATCCGGTCACCACATGGCGGAGGAGAACCCGGCGGCCGTGGCCGCCGCTCTGGCATCCTTTGTGGCATGACCGCCTTCGACCCCAAGGCCGAACTGCGCCACTACCTCGGCGAGGCCCGCCAGGCCCTGCTGTGGAAACTGGACGGCACGACCGAGTACGACGCCCGCCGCCCCCTCACCCCGACCGGCACCAACCTGCTGGGCCTGGTGAAACACGCTGCCGGGGTCGAGGGTGGCTACTTCGGCGAGACGTTCGGCCGGCCGTGCCCGGAGCCGATGCCGTGGATGGCCGAGGACGCCGAATCGAACGCCGACATGTGGGCCACCGCCGACGAGCCGCGTGAGGCGATCGTCGCCTGCTACCGCCGGGTGTGGGCACATTCGGACGCCACCATCGAAGCCTTGGACCTGGACGCTCCCGGACAGGTGCCGTGGTGGCCGTCGGAGAGGCGGCAGGTCACTCTGCACCGCGTCCTGATCCACGTGACCGCCGAGACGAACCGGCACGCCGGCCACGCCGACATCGTCCGCGAGCTGGTCGACGGTTCGGCGGGGCTGCGGGCCGCCAACAGCAACCTGCCACCCGGCGACCGGTCCTGGTGGGCCGGCTACCACGACCGCCTGGAGGAGACGGCGCGGCGCTTCCGTACGCCCCTCGACCGATAGCGAAACCCGGGCAGAACCGCTGGTGCTCGCCGTTCCCAGCCGCGGCGGCGACGGCGCCTACCGGACGGCAACCGTCGCGTCATCCCCGCGGCGACAGCTCGTCGAGCTTCTGCTGGTCCGCAACGAACTGGACCGGGATCAGGTGGCCCGGGAGGTTGCCGTCCCGGCCGTGGCTCGACAGCCCGGCGAAGAAGTCCTGCATGTCGCGGTGAACGAACTGGTAGTCGTCGCCGATCCGGCGCAGGATGTCGATGCGTGCGGCGTGTTCCAGCAGTCCTGCCGCCGGGAACGGGAAGTCGCCCTGGCGTCGGAGGTGGAGCCGGGTGGCGAGCTGCCCCAGCGTCGCATAGCCGCCGAAAGTGAAAAGGGCGAAGGCGAGAGCCGCCAGGCCGACGAGCGTACCGAGCCGGTCGCCGTCCACCGGGGATCCGGCCCATCGCACCGCGAGCGCCGGCACCGACGCTGCCACGGCCGCGATGGGCACGGCCACGAGTACTCCGGCCCGGAGGATCGCTCGCAGGGTGGGGCTCGGGAAGTCCGAGCTCCGCATCCGGGGCTGGAGCTCGTAGAGGGGCTCTACATATGACGCGGACGCCACGGCCGTGAGTACCGCGGCCACGGCGGTCGAAGCGCCGTAGATCAGCGCGTCCACCGGGTCCGGCAGTCCCAGCGCCGCGGCGATGCCGCCGCAGCACAGCGCCGTAGCGATCACCTTCGTCCAGTTCGGCAACCCGAGCGGGCCCAGGAACAACGGTTCGATCAGGAGCGTGATCTTCTCGCCCACGGATTGGGGCGAACTTTCGAGCGGGTCGTCGTCCGACAACATGCCATCGACGCGGAGGAACGTGGGCGCGCCGACAAGAAGCCCACAGACGGCAGCGGCCATGGCCCAGTCCGGTCCGGCCAGCCAGATTGCCGTTGCCGCCAGCCCGATGGCGACCAGCAGGCGGCACAGCACTGCGCGGATGACGATGACGCTCAGGGCCACGTCCCTGTTTTCGTCGTCGACCAGGTCGGTGGTGAAGACCGTCCGGTCTCTGGTGTTCAGGACGTGCGCGATGAAGGCTAGGCCGCGCAGGGTGCCTGCCGGGGTGTGCCGGGGTGACGGATGACGGCTGAGCATGGTCCGGACGTAGGCACCGAACAGCCGGTTCCGGCCGGTGTCACCCGATCCGCTGGGCGCGACCATACCGGCCGGGTCGTGGGCGAAGGTTTGGGCTGCGATGGTCACCATGAGTGGGTTGTCGAGAAGACCCCATACCGACGGGTCGGCCCGCAGCGCGGCCGGGATGCCCCGGTCCGACGAGAGGATTCGCACGGCCTGGTGGTGGTTCAGCGGCAGCAGCTCGACCGTGCCGAAGGAGCGCACTGCCAGCGCGAGGTCGCGGTAGACGTGCGACCGGCACGACACGATCACACTGGCCGTGCCGTGCCGGGCGCGGAACTCGTTGATCTTCCGGATGCACGCCTCCCGGTGCTCCGCCGCCACCTCGTCCAGGCCGTCCAGCAGCAGTACCAGCTGATCGTCGTCGAGCCACGATTGGACGTGCCGTGCCGGGATGTCATGGCGTTCCGCGATCTCCCGGATGATCCAGGAGGCCAGGTCCTGCCTGCGCTCAGCCCAGGTGTCCAGTTTCAGCATCACCGGAATCGGTTCCTCGGCATCGGCTGCGGCCAGCGCGAGCAGTTCCTCCAGCAGCATCAGCATGGCCGTGGTCTTGCCGCTGCCGGGCGCCCCGAGCAGGGTCATCGCCCGCCCGAGGCTGTCGAAGGCGGACCGGACGGACCCGCTGCCGAAGGTCCGCCCCGCGGTCCGCGGGAGACCGTGACCGTACGGCGCCGGCTGGGCGACGACAGCGACAGTGAATCCCACGTCGAGTCGCATTCCGCGATGCAGGGACTGCCGGAGAAGACCGGTGATCCAGTACAGGCGGGTTCGCTTGAGGAAGAGGCGGCGTGCGTGGCCGGCCCGCCCGCTCGCCGTGATGCCGCCTGTGCGCCGGAGCTCGATGCCGATCGCCGTGGCGACCAGGACTCCAGTAACCGGCCAGGCCAGCCACAGATACGGTTTCCACCCATCGGGAAGCACCGAAGAGGCGACGTTCGTCGAGACTCCCAAGGCGGCGGAACACACCGCGGCAGTGATGACGGCTTGGAGTTCCAGGCGGCGCATTCCCTGTCTCTATCACGCTGTTTCAGCGGATGTTCTCGGTTTGTCCCACGCGTCCGGGTGACGGATTCGTCCTGGAAAGACAGTCGGGTGTGCACGGTTGCCAGGACGATCGGGCGTCCCGACCACCGCCTTCGCACGGTCCGGTGTTCGCGATACCGCCGATGGTGCCGTGGCGGCGGGCGCCTCCGGGCGTGTAGCTCGGGCGAGCTACACGCAAGTGTCCGTTGAGGGGTGACGTTTTCTCTCCTGACGATCCGTAGTTTTTCTCGCAGTCGCGGTGGTCCTGCCGCGCATTCTGCGAAGGGTGTGTCATGCGGTTCCTTCTCCAGTTCGTCGCGGTGGTCGCGGCGTCGTTCGTGGCCGGTCTGGCGGTCCGGTCGGTGGACGGCAACGTCTGGCTCCAGCTGGCCGTGGGCGTGGGCGCAGCGGTCCTCACGATGGCCGTCTACTACGGCGTGGTCCGGGCCACCGAGAAGCGTGAGGTGACCGAGCTGTCCGGCCGGGCGGCCGCATCCGGGCTGATCAGGGGCACCCTGCTGGGTGTCTCGATCTTCGCGGCGGTGATCGGCGTGATCGCGGCCGGCGGCGGCTACCGGATCATCGGGATCGGCGACGATCCGGCCAACGCGGTAGGCCTGATCGGGTTCATGGCGGCGGCCGTGACGAGCGAAGAAGTGATCTTCCGGGGTGTGCTGTTCCGGCATCTGGAGAAGCTCACCGGCACGTGGCCGGCGCTGGCGGTGTCCGCGCTGGTGTTCGGCGGCATGCACCTGCTCAACAAGGACGCCACGTTGTGGGGCGCGCTCTGTATCGCGATCTCCGGTGGCGGCATGCTGACGTCCGCGTACGTCGCCACCCGAAGCCTGTGGCTGCCGATCGGCCTGCATTTCGGCTGGAACTACGCACAGTCCGCGATCTTCGGGTCCGCCGTCTCCGGGAACGGCGCACAGCAGGCGGTCCTGGATTCGGAGTCGACCGGGAACGCGCTCGTCAGCGGTGGGCAGTTCGGCCCGGAGGCGAGCGTTTTCACGGTGGTCGCCGGCGTTCTGGTCACGGCGGCGTTCATGTGGCTGGCCCACCGCCGCGGCAACCTGAGGCCGAGGCGCCGCAACGCCGAGCCCGCGCTCGCCTCTAAACTCGACCGGTGAGCCGCGTCGCCGAACTGAGGGAGCGGTGGCGCCGCCTCGACGTCACCGTCCAGGACCTGCCGGTCGCGCTCCTGCTCACCGCGCTGGCCCTGGTCCCGGCCTGGCACCGGCACGGCACCCAGCTCGCCGACCTGGTGCCGGCCCGGCCGTTCGGCGTCTGGGGCGTGCTGGCGATCACCGTCGAGTGCCTGCCGCTGGCGATCCGCCGCAGACTGCCGACGACCAGCCTGGCCCTGGTGTTCACCGGGTTCGCGGCCGACCAGCTCTGCGGCTGGAACACGCTGGGCGGCAGCGCTCTGTCGATCGCGCTGATCAGCGCGGGCATCCACGTGGCGCGCCACCGCCGGGCGACGGTGATCGTGGCGTCCGCCGGGTTCCTCGCGCTGGCCGCGGTGCTGGCCCGCCTGGGACAGCTCGGCTTCGACGCGGTGATGCTGTTCTACGCGGTGCTGGCCGCGATGTGGGCGATCGGAGCCGGGATGCGGCGCAACCGGCTGGCCGAGCGGGAGAACCGCCGGCACGCGGAGGAGGCGGCGCGGGTCGCCGAACGCACCCGGATCGCCCGGGAGCTGCACGACGTGGTGACCCACCACGTGACCGCGATGGTGGTGCAGGCCGAGGCCGCGCGGTACCTGACCGCGGCCCCCGAGCGGCTCGACGGCGCGCTGACCGCGGTGTCGGACACCGGGCGGCACGCGATCACCGACCTGCGGCACCTGCTCGACCTGCTCAACCCGGCGCACGGCGGTGAGCTGCGGGTGCTGGTCGAACAGACCCGGCGGGCCGGGCAGCCGGTGGAGCTGGTCGAGCAGGGCAGTTCGCCGGACACCCCGGGCGGTGCGGGCGCCACCGTCTACCGCGTCGCGCAGGAGGCGCTGACCAACGCCCTCAAGTACGACCACGGCGCGCGAACCAGCGTCACGGTGCGCTACGGGGTGGGCGAGATCGACGTGCGCATCAGCACGGACGGGTCGGGGTCGAGCACGGCGTCACCCGGTGGCAGCGGCCGCGGCCTGGCCGGGCTGCGCGAGCGTGTCGGCACGCTGGGCGGCGACTTCACCGCGGGCCCGCGCGCCGATGGCGGGTTTCTGGTCACCGCACGGATCCCGGTCGGGGTGGGCTCGTGATCCGGGTGCTGGTCTGTGACGATCAGCCGTTGATCCGGACCGGATTCGCCACGATCATCGGCGCGCAGCCGGACATGACGGTGGTCGGTGAATGCGGTGACGGCCACACCGCGGTCGCGCTGGCCCGCGACCTCGCGCCGGATGTGGTGGTGATGGACGTACGCATGCCCGGCCTGGACGGTATCGAGGCCACCGCCCGGCTGGCCGGCGCCGGCGTCCCACATCCGGTCAAGGTGCTGGTCGTGACGACGTTCAACCTCGACGAGTACGTCTACGAGTCGCTGCGGGCCGGTGCCAGCGGTTTCCTGCTCAAGGACGCCCCGCCGGCGCATCTGCTGCACGGCATCCGCACGGTGGCGGCCGGCGCCGCGCTGCTCGCCCCCGAGGTCACCCGGCAACTGGTCGGCCGGTACGCGGCCCGCATCCGCCCGGCGTCGGACACCCCCGGCGACGTGCCGCTGAGCGCGCGCGAGCTGGAGGTGCTGTGCCTGATCGCGAACGGCCTGTCCAACAGCGAGATCGCGGCGACCCTGGTGATCAGCCAGGAGACGGTCAAGACGTACGTCTCGCGGATCCTCACCAAACTGGACGTGCGTGACCGGGTCCAGGCGGTGGTCTACGCCTACCGGCGCGGCCTGGTCACCTGACCGCGCCCGGTGGCGTCCAGCCACGCGTGAGGATGTCGAAGATCGCCTCGATGGCGGCGTGGGCGTCCGGCCGCCCGCGGACGAGGGCGGGGATCTCGAGGACGAACCGGGCCAGCGTCACGCAGGCGAGGTCGTCGTGGTCCACGCCGCACTCCTCGGCGATGGCGGCGCTGAGACTGTCGGTGTGCCTGGTCCACATGCGTTCGGCGTACGACCGCAGGGCCGGCGTGGTGTCGACCAGCGCGATGAACTCGGCCGCCCGGGGATGCCGCGCGATGGGCAGGTAGGCGCTCAGCACGTGCTCGCGCAGCGCGTCCACGATGCCCTGGCCGCCGGCTCGCTCCCGCACCGCGGCGACCAGGTGAGCGTCGTTGTCCTGCTCCTGGTCGAAGACCAGTGCCTCCTTGCCGGAGAAGTGTTTGAACAGTGTCGTGGTCGACACGTCGGCCGCGTCGGCGATCTCGCGCAGGCTCACCCGGTCGTAGCCGTGCTCGAGGAACAGGCGGAGGGCCGCGTCGGCGATCGCCTGCCGCGTGGCCGCCTTCTTGCGTTCCCGGCGGCCGACGGGGGTCTGGGTCATGGGCCGAGTATAGGGCCAAGGTGGCATCAGGCAAAAAGTTGAACGGTTGCACTTTTGGAATCGTTTTGCTTTCCTGGGTTCATGACACCACCCACGAGAAGCGCCCGGATCAGCATCATCGGCGCCGGGCCCGCCGGGCTCACCTGCGCCCGCATCCTGCAACGGCACGGCATCGCGGTCACCGTCCACGACCGCGACGCCGGCCGCACCGCCCGCGACCAGGGCGGCACCCTCGACCTGCATGCCGGCAACGGCCAGCTGGCCCTGCGCGAGGCCGGCCTGCTCGACGACTTCCTCCGGCTCGCCCGACCGGAGGGCCAGGAGATGCGCGTCCTGGGCCCCGACGGCGAACTGCGGGCCCACCTCGTCCCGGAGGAGGGCGACCTGTTCAAACCCGAGATCGACCGAGGTCAGCTACGCGACCTCCTGCTCGATTCGCTGTCGCCCGGCACGGTCCGGTGGGGCCGGGCGCTCACCCACGTCGGCGGGCCGGCCGACGGTCCCCGCACACTGCACTTCGCCGACGGCTCCGTCACCGAGACGGATCTGGTCATCGGCGCCGACGGCGCGTTCTCCCGCGTTCGCCCGGCCGTCTCACCGGCCGTCCCGCGATACACCGGTGTGAGTTTCACCGAGGCCTGGTTCCATGACGTCGCGGACCGGCACACCGGGCTGTCCGGGCTGGTCGGCCAGGGCAGCGCCACCGCAGCCGACGGCCGGCGCGCGCTGTGGGGCCAGCGCAACAGCGGTGACCACATCCGCGTCTACATCGTCCGCCGCGTCCCGGCCGACTGGATCACCGCCGCCGGCCTGCGGCCCGGCGACACCGCCGGGATCCGGGCCCACCTGCTCGGCGAGTTCGCCGACTGGTCCCCGCGCCTGCGGCGGATGATCAGCGACAACGACGGCCCCTACGTCGACCGGCCGATCTTCGCCCTGCCCGTCCCGCACACCTGGGACCACCAGCCCACCGTCACGCTGCTCGGCGACGCCGCCCACCTGATGCCCCCGCTCGGCGTCGGCGTGAATCTCGCCATGCTCGACGCCGCCGAACTCGCGCTCGCGCTCGCCGGCTCCTCGACCATCGGCGAGGCCCTTCGCGCCTACGAGAGCACCATGCTGCCGCGCTCCATCGAGACCGCCGAACTGCTCGACGGCCGCGCCGAGGACCTGCTCAGCGACGACCTGCCGCCCGAGTTCGGCGACGACCCGGCGCCCGGCCCGGACGGCGCGCCTCTGCCGGTCAGCTGACCGCGGCCTCCGGCGCGGGGCCCTTGGTGGCCAGAACCAGGGTGGTGCGCAGATCCAGGACCACCGTGCCGCCGAAGCCGTCGACCAGGCGGCCGAGCGCCGCGAGGCCCTGCCGCTGCACCTCGGGGGAGTGGCGCAGGAACGGACCGAAGGTCCGGACCAGGGCGAGATAGTCACTCTTGGCGAGGGGCAGGCTGGTGTTCAAGACCCGCTTCTGTACGCCGGTGAAGCGCCCGGACGCGAGAACGTCCGCGTGGAACCAGTCGATCGGCCGCTCCTGGACGGTCGGGTCGAGGGCGTTCAGCGCGTCCTGGACGGCGGCGCCCTGGTCCGGATCCTGGTAGCCGTAACGGTGGCCCAGAACGGCCAGCGTGCCACCGGGCGCGAGCGCGGCGTAGGCGAGATCGTTGCGGCGGCCCGGATCCAGCCAGTGCCACGCCATCGCGCAGGCGATCAGATCGACACCCCCGGCCGGCGGCGCCCACTCCTCGAAGGACCCCGCGTGGATGGTCGCGTGGGGGAACCGTTCGGCGAGCACGGCGGCCATCTGAGGATCGGGTTCGATACAGGTCAGCGGCGCGCCGACGGCGGCGAAGACCTCGGTGCCCTTGCCGGTGCCCGCGCCGATCTCGACCATCGAGGCCGGGACGCCACCGTGATGCTCCACGATCAGGCCGGCGACCTCCGGCGGATAACCCGGGCGGGCGGTGTCGTAGAGGCCGGCCACCGTTCCGAACACCATCATGGCGGTGACTCTAACGGCCTCGCCGGTGTCAGTCCGCGACCACCGGCGAACCGAGCAGCGGCACCCGTTTCAGGCCGGCGCCGTCGTGGTCGAGGTGGTACTCGAGATAGCCGTCGGCGCTCCAGCCGCCCGTGGCCGGAACCCGCAGCTCCACCTTCTCGCACGTGTAGTCGCCGGTCGCCGCTCCGTTGACGCGGGGCGCGAGGTCGCAGGTGCCGAGGGAGATGTTCTCGTCGTGCCGTTGCAGGTGGTAGTGCAGGGTGAGCGCGTCGAACCCGCGGCCCCCGTCGCCGGAGCCGTCCCGGGCCCAGGCGACGTGGGCGTAGGCGCCGCGGGTGGGTGTGCCGTGCAGCAGGCACAACCGTACGTCCATCCGGGTGTCGCGGCCCGGTGTGCCGACGACGACGTGCCGTGGTGCGCTGCACGTCGCGGCGGCGGCGCTGGCCGGAGCCGGCGCGCCGGCGAACAGTCCTGTCGCGAGCATCGTGATGGTGATCAGCCCATGAGTCCTCGTCATGACGGAATACCCCCGTGTGTGGATGTCTCATGATCGGAGTACCCATGGGCTGATCAGGAAAAACAGCGTCAGGCGAGGTGAATGTGGTCGAGTTCGGCGTAACCCGTGCCGGCCGTCAGGTTCGGTGCGCCCTTGGCCAGGCGGATCATGTTCCAGCCCGCCTTGAGCGTGACCGTGGTGCTCACCGTCGAACCGAACACACCCCACGCGGCGGTCGGCGGGTAGCTGATCGTCTGCCAGCCGCCACCGTTGTACGCCAGCCCGTGCGTGGCCGTCGCCCCGGTCGCGTTGGCGTACCCGATCGTCATCGTGTACGACCGGGCCGTCGGCACGTTGACCAGGAAGTCGACGAACGACTGGTTACGCGGGTTCGCCGAACCGTCGATCTGCCCGACGTACCCGCCGTTGGACGCCGAGCCGGACGAGAACCGGTTCGCGTTGACGACAGTGGCGTTCTCCGCCTCGTATCGCTGCTGCCATGTCGACGCACCGGACGACGGCGTGATCAACAGTTGATACGAATCCCATGCGTGCATGCCGTTCACCGGCACACTGATGCTGCCGTTCGACACCGTGTAGGTGGCCGACGACACGGCGATCGGCGCGCTCTGGTTGGTGAACCGGCCGGTCGTGCCGCTGCGCGACAGGGTGACCCGCACCTGCGAACCGAGCGCGCCCAGCCCGTTGACCCGGACCGTGTTGTCGCCGCTGTCCCCGCCCAGCACCACGTTCACGACCTTGCGGGTGCTGTCGTAGGCGGCGACACCCTCCAGCCACGATCCGGGGACCGTCTGCACGATGTTGCCGGCCATGTCGCCGTACCACTTGTAGGTCCAGTAGGACGACGTCGGCGCGTTGTTGTGCAGCAGGCCGTTGAGGGTGCCCGCCTCGTACCAGTAGGCGCGCTCCGCCGACCGGATGCCGTGCCGCTCGAAGACCGCCATGTAGTGCACGGCCACGCTCGGGATGTCCACCTGGGACGGGGAGGCGTACTCGTTGATGGAGATGGGCCGCGGAGAGATGCCCAGCGACGCCTCGATCGCCCGGTAGTCGGCGACGTGCGCCTGCACCTCGAGATACTTGTCGTTCTCCAGCTCGTGCCAGACGATCACGTCGGGCAGGGTGCCGGTGTCGCGGGCGTTGGTGAGGAAGCCGACCATCCAGTCGTGGTTGTAGACCGAATGGCTGGGCCCGACGATCGGGGTCACCGTGTCGAGCGTCCGGATCAATCGATGGGTACGGGTCCAGCCCGCGTTGAACGTCCCGGCGGCGCTGGTGTTCCAGGTCCAGTCGGGTTCGTTCCACAGCTCGTACCCGTCGACGTTGGTGGTGGTCGTGGCGTTGAGCCGGGTCTGCACCATGGTGCGGACCTTGGCCTCCCAGTCGGTCCAGCTCACCCACCTGTACGGGAAGTCCTTGTAGATGTCCGGGAGCCGCCAGAACTGCTGGGCGCCGGCGCTGGTGACCTTCCCGGCGACCAGCGCGCCGTCGCAGCAGGGGGTGGTGGCGCCGTTGCCGAGCTGCTGAACCCCGGGCGGCGGCTGGGTCAGGTGGTTGAGCCGGAGCGGGTACATCTGCTCCAGCGGCGGCTTGGATCCGGTGTCCACGGCGTACAGGCCGCCGGAGGCGACATGGGTGACCGGCCGGACGACGGTGCCGACGTTGACGGTGAGGGTGTTGCCGGCGGCCCGTGCCGGGCTGGGGACGGCCAGCCCGGCCAGGACCAGTAGGAGAACTGCGGGTCGGTAGCGCACGGTTCACCTCGGTGGATGGGGGAAGGGGACGGTTTACTCCTCCCGTGGCGCCAGCGGGATCCAGACCCGCATCGGGCCGGGTTCGCGGTTGGCCCACAGGAAGTAGGGGATGGCGGTGACCGTGGTGGCCGCCGCCGGGGGCGGGGCGGTCCGGTTCAGGTCCCGGTAGAGCGGGCCGCCGGCCGCCGCCCGGAGACGGACCCCGACCCGCAACGTGACCGGCGCCAGGCCGCCGTCGTGATAGGCGACCGCGGCCGGGGCCGCCGGGTCGAGTTCCAGATCCTCGAACAGGGCGCCGGCCAGCGGCCCGGACGTGGGCAGGTCGGCGTGTTCCAGGCAGTGCACGAGCGGGCCGCGGGTCAGGGCGGCCGCGCCGCGGACGGCGTCCACCCGCGGATGCGCGGCGACCAGGCGGACCGGCATGGCCAGGCGGAGCACGATCCGGTCGCCGGGATGCCAGATGCGGTGCAGGCGCAGGTAGCCGTCCTTGATCTGGTCACGGGACGGGGCCGGGGTGCCGTTGACGGCGAGGCGGGCGTCCGGGCACCAGGCCGGGATCCGCAGCGACAGCGTCCACGGCTCGTCCGCCGACGCGGTGACGGTGACGGTGATCTCCTCGTCCCACGGGTAACGGGTCTGGACGTTCACCGCGCGCCCACCGGCCGACACCGTGCCGTCGGCGTACAGGTGCAGTTGAAGACCGTTGTCGTCACCGGTCGCGGCGTAGGTGTGCAGCGACGCCATCAGCCGGGCCAGGTTCGGCGGGCAGCAGGCGCACTCGTACCAGTCCAGACGGTGGCCAGGGGCGTTCTCGCCGCCGCCGTCGTGGCCGGTGCGGCGCTGCAACGGGGTGGAGTAGAAGAACGCGGTCCCGTCGACGGCGGTGCTCGCGGCGATCGCGTTGTAGAGCACCCGCTCCATCTCGTCGGCGTACGTCACCTTCCCGGTGGCCAGCAGCAGCCGCCAGCCGAGCTGGAAACTCGCGATCGCGGCGCAGGTCTCGGCGTAGGCGCGGTCCGGCGGCAGCTCGTAGGCGTCGCCGTAGGCCTCGTCCCGGTGCCGGGAACCCTGCCCGCCGGTGATGTAGGTGCGGCTGTCCAGCGCCGAGTCCCACAGCCGTTCGGTGACCGTCAGCAGCTCCCGGTCGCCCGTCTCCACGGCCACGTCGACCGCGCCGGCCAGCAGGTAGAGCTGCCGGACCACGTGGCCGGTCACCTCGCCGGTCTCGCGCAGCGGTCGGTGGTCCTGGTAGTAGGCCGGCCCGAACCGGCCCGGCCCCAGCACCTGGTGGCCACGGTTGTCCAGGAAACGGGCGGCCAGATCGAGGTACGGCCGGTGCCCGGTCACCCGGTACAGCTCGGCCAGGGCGGTCTCGATCTCCGGATGGCCGTCGGTTTCGCGCGATTGCCCGTACCGTTGCACCAGAAGATCGGCGAACCGGCGCGCGACCGAGACGACCTGCTGGGCCACCGGATCGCCGGGCGCGGAACGCGCCGCGGCGACCGCCGCCTGGATCAGATGGCCGGCCGTGTACATCTCGTGGCTGAAGTGCAGCTCCGTCCACTGTCGCGCCCGGTGTTCCGGATCCTGGTAGTAGGAGTCCAGGTATCCGTCGGCGTCCTGGGCCTTCTCCAGCAGGGCGGCGGCCTCCTCCACGAAAGCCTGTTGGGTGCCCGCCCAGAAGGCCGCCTCGAGCGTCTTGTGCACGTCGGTGTCGGCGAACCAGAAACCCGTGAACGCGGCGTCGGAGTCCCCGGTGACCCGGCGCAGATTGTCCAGGTTGCCGTGGGTGGACAGCCGGGTGACGCAGTGCGGCAACGTGGACGCCGCGTTGCGTTCCTGCCAGGCGCCGAGCAGACCGTCCGGGGTGAGCCGCACCGCGTCCGCGGGCAGCGGCCGGAGCGCGGCGAGGGCATCGGGCGTGGGCACGACGGGGCCCTGGAGTGCAGACATGTGGTTCCTCAGTCCTTGACTGCGCCGGCGGTGACGCCGGCCGCGACGTAACGCTGGGCGATGATGAGCAGCAGCGTTGCGGGGATGGAGGCGACCACGGCGGTCGCCATGATCGCGTTCCACTGCTGGTTGTTGTTGCCGATGTACTGGTAGATGCCGAGGGTGATCGGCTGGGCGTCACCGCCGCCGTCGAGAGTGCTGGCGAAGACGAAGTCCGACCACGCCCACAGGAACGCGAAGAGTGACACCGTGACGATCGCGTTGCGTGACATCGGCAGGATCACCGACGCGAAGGTGCGCCACCGGCCCGCGCCGTCGATCAGTGCCGCGTTGATCAGCTCGTCGGGGATGCCGGACATGAACGCCGTGAAGATCAGCACGCCGAACGGGACCGCGATGGTGGAGTCGGCCAGGATCAGGCCGGGCACCGTGTTGAGCACGCCCATCCGCAAGTAGATGGCGTAGAAGCCCATCGCCATGATGATCCCGGGGATCATCTGGGCGATCAGCAGCACGAAACTGAGCGCGCCGCCGCCCTTCGGGCGCAGCTTCGCGCACGCGAATCCGGCGGGCGCGGACAGCACGAGGGTCAGGGCCACCGTGCCGAGACCCACGATCAAAGACGTTCCGAGGTACGGCATCTGCTGCTCGATGACGGCGCGGTAGCCCTCCAGCGTCCCGTCGACGGGGAACAGGTGCGGTGGGTCGGCCCGCATGTCGGTGTCCTTGGTGAGGGACACGTTGATCATCCAGTAGACCGGGAACAGCATGACCGCCGTGAAGAACAGGCCGAGCGCCGTCTTCGCGTGCTGCTTGATCATGAGCTCTGCCTCCTCTGGAAGCGGATGTAGAGCAGGCCGAAGAAGAGCGCCATGAGGATCAGCAGGTTGCCGACGGCGGCGCCGGGGCCGAACTCGGGCAGCAGGTTGCCGAAGCTGAGCCGGTAGGACCAGGTGGCGAAGGTGGTCGACGCGTCCGCCGGACCGCCCTTGGTCATGATCCAGATGATGTCGAAGACCTTGAGCGTGTAGACCAGCCCGAGCAGCAGCGTGATCGCCGAGACCGGTCGCAGCAGCGGAAACGTGATCCGCCAGAACCGTTGCCATCCGGTCGCGCCGTCGATGGCGGCCGCCTCGTACACGTCGGCCGGGATCGCCTGGAGGCCGCTGTACAGCACGACCAGGTTGAACGGGATGCCGATCCAGATGTTGGCGATGATGACGCTGGTCAGTGCCCAGTCCGGCGACGTCAACCAATTGACCGGATCAACATGGATCAACTCAAGTGCGGCGTTGACGATGCCGGAGTCACTGTTGAGCATCCACGTCCATGTCGACGCGCTGACGATCAACGGCAGCAGCCACGGGACCAGGAACAGCGCCCGCAACGTCGCCGACAACCTGAAGTTCTGCGCGAAGAACACCGCCAGCGCCAGTCCGATGGCGAACTGGAACGCGATGCTCACGAACGTGAACACCAGCGTGTGCAGCAACGCCGGCCCGAAGGCCGGATCGGCGAACACGGTCCGGTAGTTGTCCAGCCCGGAGAACGGGGCGTCACCCTGCACGAACGAGCGGACCGTGTAGTGACGCAGGCTCAGATCGAGGTTGCGGTACAGCGGGTAGGCGTAGAAGGCGACCAGGTAGACGACGACCGGCGCCAGGAACGCCCACGCCGTCCAGTGGCCACCCTTGCGCCGCCGCGGGGACCGCGCCCCCGCATCCGCCGGGGCGGGCGCGGGAACGCGGGTCATCACGTCGTGTGCCATCGTCACTTGGTGGCTGCGGCGGCCGTGGTCTGCGCCGTCTTGAGCGCGTCGGCGGGGGAGGCCGAGCCGCTCAGCGCCGCCTGGAAGGCGGTCCACATCGGCTGGGAGATCTTCGGGTACCGGGTGCCGAGGTCGTCACTGGTCCGGCCCTTGGCCGCCTGGACCGCGTCGACCCAGACCTTCAGCTCCTCGTTGGCGGCCACCTGCTTCTGCTGCACGGCCTCGGTCGCCGCGATGTAGGAGAGCGTGGTGTCCGTGGTGTAGGCGTTGTCCGCGCTGGTCAGGCAGCCGATCAGCTTCTCGGTCACGGCGTACCGGCCGGTCTCGGCCTGCACCGGGGCGGTGACGAACTCGCCGCCGGTCGGGGCGGGCGCGGTGCCGCCGGCCCGCGACGGGATCGGGATGATGCCGTACGCGAATCCGGTCTTCTTGGCGTTGGCCAGCTGCCAGGTGCCGTTCTCGCTGAACGCGAAGTCGCCGGTGGCGAACTCCTGCCAGCTGGTGGTCTGGGTGTTGTTGAGGACCGAGTTGGGCGCGTACCCGCTCTTCACCCAGCCGTTCCACAACTCCAGCGCGGCGATGCCCTGGGCCGAGTCGAGCTGGGTGAGGTTCGCGCCGGAACCCCAGAACCACGGCAGGAACTGGAAGCTGCCCTCCTCGGTGCCGATGGCGGAGAAGGTGATGCCCTTCTTGCCGGAGGCCTTCACCTTCTCCAGGGCCGCGGTCAGCGCCGCCCAGTCCTTGATCGCCGCCGGGTCGACGCCGGCGGAGTCCAGGACCGCCTTGTTGTAGTACAGGGCGAGGGTGTTGGCGCCGATCGGGATGCCGTAGGTCTTTCCCCCGATCTGGCCGGCCGCCAGCAGGTTCGGCTCGATCGCCGAGGTGTCCACCTTGAGCTCGTCCGTGGTGGTCAGCACCCCGGCGTCGGCCAGCGTGGAGACCACCGGGTTGTCGACGATCAGCACGTCCGGCGAGTTGCCCTGCTGGGCGGCGAGCAGCGCCTTGTTGGTCAGGTCGGTGGTGTCGTAACCGGTGCGCTCGACGGTGACGCCGGCGTCGGTGCCGCACCCGGTCAACAGCTTCACCCAGTCCGAGCCGCCGTCGAACTGCGGGTACGGGTCCCAGATGGTGTAGGTGCCACCGGCCTCGCCGCCGGTGCCGGAGGATTCGGAGGAGGACGAGCAACCCGCCACGAGGCAGGCTGTGATGGCGAACGCGGCCGCGGCGCGGCGGCGGAGCGTGGTCATATGAGTTCCCCTTGGACGCTTCTAGGCACTGTCAAGGAAATCGATTGCCTAGAAGCTAGGGAGCCACTTGTTCCGATGTCAAGAGCAAGTTACGGTCGGTTTACGCGTCGCACTGGCGTCGCCTGGGAAACTGGGGAGGAAACGCTGAGCACCATGGATCGCGCCGTCACCATCAGCCAGGTGGCCGCGCTCGCGGGGGTCTCCACGGGTACGGCGTCGAAGGCGCTCAACGGCCGTGGCGCGCTGCGCCCGGAGACCCGGTTACGTGTTCAGCAGGCCGCCGAGCAGCTCGGATTCGTCGCCAACGCGGCGGCCCGCAGCCTGCAGACCGGCCGCACCTACACGGTCGGGATGATCACCACCGACAGCATCGGCCGGTTCAGCATCCCGCTGCTCATCGGCGCCGAGGACGCGCTCGGGGCGGGCCAGATGTCGGTGTTCCTGTGCGATGCCCGCGACGACCCGATCCGTGAGCAGTACTACCTGCGTACCCTGCTCAGCCGCAAGGTCGACGGCATCATAGTGACCGGCCGGCGCACCCAGGCCCGCCAGCCGATCGGCCGTGACCTGCCGGTTCCCGTCGTCTACGCGTTCATCAGCTCGGCCGACGAGCGGGACTGCTCGGTCGTGCCGGACGAGGCCGACGGCGCCCGCCGTGCCATCCGGCACCTGCTCGCCGTCGGCCGCCGGCGGATCGCCCACGTCACCGGCCCGGAGCACCACCACTCGGCACAGGTCCGGGCGGCCGGCGCGGTCGACACCCTGGCCGCCGAGGGCCTCGGGCTGGCCACCCCGGTGCTGTACGGGGAGTGGAGCGAGGCGTGGGGCCGCCAAGCCGCCGGAATCCTGCTGTCCACCGGCGCCGATGTGGACGCGGTGTTCTGCGGCAGCGACCAGGTGGCCCGTGGGCTGGCCGAAGGGCTGCGCGACGCCGGCCGGGCGATCCCGGGGGACATCGCCCTGGTCGGCTTCGACAACTGGGACGTCATGGTGGACGGCTCCCGGCCGGCTCTGACCAGCGTGGACATGGATCTGGAGGGGATCGGCCGGAGCGCCGCCGAGATGCTGCTCGCGGCGATCAACGGTGAGCCGGTGCACGGTCACCAGGCGCGCCCGTGCCGCCTGGTCCCGCGAGCCTCCACCGCCGTCTGACCCCTTCGCCCCGGCTGCCAGGGCTGTCTCGGCCCTCAGCCGGGCGCTGTGGTCCGACCTGATGAGGCAATCGTTTTCCTGCAAGGCATTGACGTGTATCGCTGGCTCGCGTAGCTTGGCCGGAACGACTCCCTTGTTAACGCTCACATCAGCGTTGGAGAACGCATGCCCCGAAGGAGACACCTGTCCGCGGCGATCGCGGCCGGGCTGCTGACCACCACCCTGCCGGCGATCCCCGCGCTGGCAGCCGACGTACCCACCCCCGTCGTCGCCTACGAGTTCGACGCCGACGACCTCACCACCGGCGTCGTCACCGACACCTCCGGCAACGGCCTCGACGGCACCCTCGTCAACGGCGCCACCGCGGCACTGGTCGACGGGCGCGACGGCGGCCACGCCCTCCGGTTGCCCGGCGGCGCGCCGACCGCGAACGGCGCCTACGTCACCATTCCGCGCCAGGTGCTCGACGGGCGTACCGACCTGACCGTCTCCACCCGCGTCCGGTGGGACGGCACCACCGCGCCCTGGCAGTGGATCTACGCGCTCGGCAAGGACACCAGCCGCTACCTGTTCAGCACGCCGTACCACGGGGACGGCAAGCTGCGCACCGCCGTCACCAAGGACGGGGCCGGCGCCGAGGCGCAGGTCACCGGCTCGGCCGCGCTGCCCGCCGACGCCTGGAAGACGGTCACGGTCACCCTCGGTGGGGGACGGCTCACCACGTACCTCGACGGGGTCCCGGTCGCCGAGGCGACGACCACCGCGACCGGGGCCGACCTGATCGACGCCGGCACCGCGAGCGCCGGTTTCATCGGCCGCTCCTTCTACCCGGACCCGCTGTTCGACGGCGCGGTCGACGACTTCCGCGTCTACGGCTCGGCACTCACTCCCGCGCAGGTCGCCGACGAGTTCGGCGCCGAGGTCCCCACGGTGACCGCGCTGTCGCGGACGGCGTTCGAGGTCCGCACCACCATCGGCGCCGCGCCCGCGCTGCCCGCGTCGGTGACCGCCGGTTTCACCGACGGCTACGACCGGCAGGTGCCGGTCACCTGGGATCCGGTCGACCCGGCGAGGTACGCCCAGCGCGGCACCTTCACCGTGGCCGGAACCGCGGCGGGCACCCCGGTCTCCGCCACCGTCACCGTGATCCGTGCGGGCGAGCTGACCATCGACCTGGCCGCCACCACCGGCGACTTCCACGGCGGCGCCTCCGGAACCCTCTACGGCCTGTACGCCGACGGTGTCCCCAGCGACAACCTGATCGAGGGCATGCGCCTGCGCACCGTCTCGACCAAGGCGCAGGACGGCCCCCAGCACCCCGGCGCCGACGCCCTCGAGGTGGTGAAGCCGCTCGCCGACAGCACCGACGGCGACGTGTACATCTACATGACTGACATCCACCGTGGCTTCCCCTACCAGTGGCCGGGCGGTACACCCGAGGAGAAGCTCGCCACCTACCGCGAGAAGATCGCTCAACAGGTGGATCAAGTGCTCAAGCTTGACGAGGTGTATCAAGACAACATCGTCTTCGTGCCGTTCAACGAGCCCGAGGGCAACATGTTCGGCACCGGCGAGTGGAGCTACAACGGGGTCAGCTGGCTCAGCGACCCCGGCGACTACTTCGCCGCCTGGGACGACTTCTACCGCCTCATCAAGCGGAAGATGCCGTCCGCGCGGATCGCCGGCCCCAACACCAGCATCCTGTTCGAGCAGGTCAAGGGCTTCCTGGAGCACACCGTGGCGGCCGGCACCGTACCGGACGTGATCACCTGGCACGAGCTGAGCCACCCGGAGGCGGTCCGTGACAGCGTCGCGAAGTACCGCGCCTGGGAGAAGGAGATCCTCCCCGGCCGGGAACTCCCGATCAACATCAACGAGTACGCGTTCAACTACCACACCAGCGTGCCCGGCCAGATGATCCAGTGGATCTCGGCGATCGAGGAGTCCAAGGTCGACGCCGACATCGCCTACTGGAACATCGACGGCAACCTGTCCGACTCGGCGGTGCAGGCCAACCGCGGCAACGGGCAGTGGTGGCTGTACAACGCCTACGGCGGCATGACCGGCCAGACCGTCAAGGTCACACCGCCCTACCCCGGGCAGAACTACACGCTCCAGGGTCTGGCCGGCCTCGACAAGGCGAAGAAGCAGGCTCGCGTCATCTTCGGCGGGGCCACCGGTGCCGGCTACATCCGGTTCGACAACGTGCCGAAGTACTTCGGGAAGACCGTGCACGCCTGGATCTCCGAGATCCCGTGGACCGGGCAGGTCGGCGACTCGGCCCAGCCCCGGCTGCTCGCCGAGAAGGACGTGACGGTCGCCGACGGCGCGATCGCGTTCGAGTTCGACCAGCTCAGCGAAGCTTCCGCGTACGAGATCGTGGTCAGCCCCGCAGGGGAGAGTGACCGGACCGCGGCCGCGCCCACCACCTGGCGGGGTTCGTTCGAGGCCGAGGCGGCCACCTACACCGGCGGCGGCTACAGCAGGAACGGGCCGGAGGGCTCGCCGCGTGACGTCTCCAAGTTCTACACGTCCGGCGCCTACAACGTCGGCGGCCTGCGCACCGGCGGCGACGGCGTGCTGGACTTCACCGTCACCGTGCCCAGCGACGGTCTCTACGACTTGAGCGTGTTCGCCAATTCACTCAACACGTTCGACCTGGTCAAGGATCAGGGGCCGACCAACGTGTTCCTGCGTGTCGACGGCGCCGCCGAACAGGAGCTGTTCCTGCCGCTCGGCTACAAGTGGGTGGTCTGGGATCACGCCGACACGACGGTGCGGCTGACCGCCGGCGAACACACCATCTCCCTGGCCGCGCGCAGTCTGGACGGCGCGAAGGCCACCAAGGGCGACGCGATCATCGACCGGATCACCCTGGAACTACCGAATCCGGCCGCCGCCACCGACGTGTACGAGGCGGAGCTGGCCTCCCTCTCCGGTGGCGCGAAACCGGTCTACGCGGGCCGCAAGACCTCCGGATCGGGCGTCGCCGACCTGGGCCGCGGCGGCGCCGCGACCTTCTGGGTGTACTCGGAGGCCGACGCCGCGGCCGTCCTCGACGCCGGCGTCACCGCGGGCTCCGTGGAGATCGAGGTCAACGGCATCGGGGTCGGCGGGTCCCGGTCGACGGCGGTCTCGCTCTCCGGCGGCATCAACAAGGTCAGCATCAAGGGCAGGGCGAGGGGTACGGCGATCGACCGCCTCTCCGTCCGATCCTCGACAGCCCTGCCCGCGACCGTCGCGGAGGCCGAAGCCGCGCACCTCGCCGGCACCGCCACGATCACCGCGAAGTCCCTGGCCAGCGGCGGTTCAGCGGTCACCGGCGTCGGCGGCGAACCGGGCAACGCCAACACCCTCACCTTCACCGTGAACGCCGCGAAACCCGGCACCTACGCCATGCGCGTCCGCTACGCCAACCCGGAGCAGGCGGTCGCCACCCACTACAACCCCGACCCGCTCGCCCGGCCCGCCGACATCTCGGTCAACGGCGGACCGGCGAAACGAACACTGTTCCCGCACAGCTTCCACGACAACAACTTCTGGGAGCTGACCATCCCGGTCGTCCTCGAACGCGGCGCGAACACGATCGCGTTCTCGTCCGAGGAACTGCCCGACTTCGACGGCACGACCTACGCCTCCGACACCTGGCCGGATGTGCTGCTGCGCTCGCGTCACGCCCCGGTGATCGACCGGATCGCCGTGGCCCCGTTCAGCGCACCCGTCCACTGAGTCACCGGTGGGCCGGCACCTGCCGGCCCACCGCCGCCCGGACGGATGGCGCGATCTCGTTGGCCCAGCGCCCCAGCGTCACACTGTCCGGCGTGCCACCGGTGGGGGAGAAGAGCATGAAACCGGCCGCCCCGTGCTCGACGACCGCGCCGGTCAGCTCCTCCACCCACTGCGCGGGCGAGCCGCCGAGCCAGCGGCCGTCACCGTCGCGGGTGGCCGGCAGCGGGCGCTCGGTGATCCGGCCGGGCAGGTTGTAGATCGTGGCGACCTCGGACGGGTCCCGGCCCACCGCCGCCGCGGCCTCGTCGATGACCAGCCGTGACTCCCGGTAGCGGGCGCTCAGCCAGTCGGCGGCGTGACCCGGGATCCAGCCGTCCGCGACCCGCCCGGTGGCGGCCAGCGACTTCCGGCCCACCGACCCGGTCCACACCGGCGGCGCCTCGACCGGCGCCGGCTCCAGATCGGTCACCCGGTAGTGCCTGCCCTCGAAGGTGACCGGGCCGCCACCGCCGGACAGCAGCCGGATCAGCACGATCGCCTCCTCGAACGCCTCCACCGCCTCGCCCGCCGACAGCCGCGGCACACCCATGTCGGCGATCCGGTCCCACCGGCCGCCCGCGCCCATGCCGAGCACGACCCGGCCGCCGGAGAGGGCGGAGAGCGTCCCGACCGTGCGGGCCAGCATCGCCGGCGGCCGGGTCGGCAGATTGGTGACGTTCGCGAACCCGGCGATCCGCTCGGTGCGGCCCAGGACCAGGCCGATCGCGGCGTACGCGTCCAGCCGCCCGCCGAGATACGGATGGTCGGACAGCGAGAACAGGTCCAGCCCGTCCCGGTCGGCCTGCGCGGTGAGACGAAGCCACTCCGGGCCGTCGGTGATCCCGTCGTGTGCACCGAATCCGAAGACGACGTTGCGCATGGTCACTCCCCACGGTTCGTAGTTCGTACTCCGAACTATGCATAGTTCGTAGCACGAACTGTGAGGGTTGCGCTAGGCTTTCCCGGTGGCCAAGCCGGAGGATCAGATCGGGGTCGTCGCCGCGCTCGTGCGCACGGCGTTCCTGGTCAATGCTGTCTACTCGGAGTCGGCCCGGGAGTTCGGCCTGACTCAGCAACAGGGCCAGCTGCTCTGCGTGCTGATGCCGCAGGCCTATGCGATGGGCGAATTGAGCACCATTCTCGGGCTCGCCAAATCCAGCCTCACCGGCCTCGTCGACCGCACCGAACGTAACGGCCTGGTCCGCCGCGACCCCGATCCGCGCGACCCGCGAGGCATCCGCGTGACCCTCACCCCCGCCGGCGCCGACCTCGCCGACCGCTTCTACACCGAGACCTGCCGCCGGGTCGCCGAGCTGCCCGCCACCCTGAGCGATCAGGAACGCGACACGGTGGCCGGCCTCCTCGGCCGGGTGATCCACGACAACCGGGTGCCCGTCGTCTTCAGCGAAACCCCTTGACGGGTACGGCGTCCGCCGCCCCCGCTACCTCCACCCCGTCCCGCCGGTTCCACGCGACGCGCCGCACCGCGAGCCCGCGCCGCGCCCGCCGGGCTGAGCTCGGTGGCGACGTTCGGTGCGCTCGCCGGGATCGGTTCCCGCAGACTGGCGGGATGACCGCACCCGATGAGCGCCTCGCCATCCTCCGGCACGTCGCCGGCCGCATCACCGAACGCGACGACGGCGGCGGGCTCCGCATCGGGGTCGACGGCGTGGACGGGGCGGGCAAGACCGTCTTCGCCGATGAGCTGGCCACCGAGGTGCGGGGGCGCGGACGGCCCGTCGTGCGGGTGTCGATCGACGACTTCCACCACGTACGGGCTGTTCGCCATCGGCAGGGCCGTGACTCGCCACGGGGCTTCTGGGAGGACTCCTACAACTACGAGCGCTTCCGGCGTGACGTCCTGGAACCCTTCGGCCCGGACGGATCCCGGCTCTACCGGGCGGCGGCTCACGACCTGGCAACCGATGAGGTCCTCGACGGCGAGCCGTGCGCCGCGGACCCCGGCACGGTGCTCATCGTGGACGGGCTGTTCCTGCACCGCGACGAACTCGTACCGGTGTGGGATCTGTCGATCTTCCTCGACGTCCCGTTCGAGGAGACGGCCCGGCGGATGGCCGGCCGGGACGGCACCAGCCCCGACCCGGACCACCCCGGCATGCGGCGCTACGTCGAGGGCCAGCGGCTCTACTTCGCGGCGTGCGCACCCCGGGATCGCGCCACGATCCTGATCGACAACCGCGACTTCGCCGCTCCCCGGATCGTCCACGAACGGTGAGCCTGCCTCTGAGCGCTGACTCGACGCCCGTGAGACAGCGCTCAGAGCCGGCCGGAAGCCCTACGCTGTGCTGGTCAGCGGGCGGTCGCGCGGTGAGGTGAGCATGGGGTGGCGGCACGGATCCGGCGAGGCCGAGCGGCTGCAACGGGACGCCGCCAGGGAACTCACCCGGGCGATGGAGGACGACGACCCGGCGGCCTACGAGCGGGCCACCGACCTGCTCGAACAGGTGCTGCGGATGTTCGGGCCGGGCGTTCCACAGTGGGCGCCACTGCACGCCGCCTGTGGGAACGCGCTGCTGCGCCGGTTCCAGCTGACCGGGGACATCGCCCTGCTCCGCGAATCGGCACGGTGCAGTCAGGTGGCCGTCGACGCGGCCGGAGCCGTGGACGCGGAGATCCGGGCGGTCCTGCATCACCAGCTCGCGGTGGCGCTGCGGCACCTGTTCGAGGCCCGGGGCAACCCGGACGACCTGGAAGCGGCGCTGCTCAGTGCCCGTCACTCGATCGCCGTACCGATACCCGACCCCGACTTCCTGGCCGCCTGTCAGGCGCAACTCGGGGTCCTTCTGCGGCTGCGGCACCTGATCAGCGGGTCGGTCGCCGACATCGACGAGGCCGTGACGGTGTGCCGGCAGGCGGTGGCCGCGGCGCCGGAGCCGGGTGCGGACCGGGCGTCCCATCTGAACAATCTGGCGTCCGCGCTGTGGGCCCGTTTCGACCAGGACGGCGGCATGCGCGACCTGGAGGACGCGGCACGGGCCGCCGAACAGGCGCTGGACGCCTCCCCGGACGGGCACCCGGAACAGCCACTGATCATGGGAACGCTCGGGACGGTCCTGCGCTGCCGCGGCGAGCGCACCGGATCGGCCGAGGACCTCGACACCGCCCTCGACCTGCTGGATCGGGCGGTCGCCGCCACCGATCGGTCGTCGCCACGATGGCCGCTGTACATCGCCAACCGGGCCGCCGTGTTCCGCGCCCGGTTCGATCTGTCCGGCGCCGACGAGGACCTCGACCGGGCCGTCACCGAGACCGCGGACGCCCTGCTACAGCCCGATCTGGTCGGCGCCGAGTACCCGGGCGTGCTGATCAACCTGGCGACCGCCCGGGCGGTACGGTTCGCGCGACGGGGCGCGGCCGCGGATCTCCGGGACGCCGTGGCGGCACTGCGGAAGGCGCGGGCGCTGCTGTCCGGCGACGACCCGCGGCGGGCCGTGGTCACCGCCGAACTGGGTTCCTGCCTGCTCGGCCGTCACGACCGCACCGGATCCGCGGAGGATCTGGACGAGGCGGTCCGCCTTCTCGAGGAGGCGGCGACCGCTGAACGCCGGGAGCAGTCCGCGGGCTGGCTGGTCAATCTGAGCCATGTGCTGCGGCGCCGCTGGCAGGAACGCGGCGATCCCGCTGATCTGGACGCGGCGGTCCGGCACGCCGCCGCGGCGGCACAGCGGTTCGCCGCCCTGGAACCCCGGCGGGTCGCCGCGCTGACCGCGGAGGGCGTCGCGCGGTACGACCGGTTCCAGGACCGGGGCGACCCCACCGATCTGGCGGCCGGTATCGCGGTGCTCGGCGAGGCCCTGGACCGCGCCGGCGGGCGGCGTCCCGGGCATGGCCTGCTGCTCAGCGCCTACGGAGCGGCGCTCGCCGCCCGAGCCCAGCGGACCGGTCGGTCCGGTGATCTACGCGGCGCCGTCTCCTACTGGCGGGAGGCGTCCGCGACCGGCGCCGCGCACGTCACCGACCGGCTCGACGCGGCCGTCCGCTGGGGTCAGGCGGCGGCCGCGTCCGGCGATCAACGGTCGGCGGCCGAGGGATACCGGACCGCGGTGGCGCTGGTGAACCTGCTCGCCTGGCGCGGACTGGACGGCGCCGACCAGCGGCACCGGCTCGCCGCCTGGCCGGGGCTCGCCGCCGACGCCGCGGCCTGCGAGGTGAGCGCCGACCCGGCCGGCGCGATCGGCGGCCTGGAAGCCGGCCGGTCGGTGCTCTGGTCCCAACTGCTCGACCTCCGTGCCGACGTCCGGGACCGCTATCCGAACCTGCCGTCCGATCTGGCCACCCGGCTCGATCGGGTCCGCGAGGCCCTCGACCAGCCCACGACCTGAAAGGACGTCCGCGTTTCACTTCCTTTCCGGTACGCCCGGAGCGCCTTCACCAGCACGACCTCCGCCCCCGCCGGCCTCTGCCACTCAAGGCCGTAGCGCCCGCATCCGGCCACGTGCCCGCTCACCCGGCCCACCGCCCACCTTCCACCAACGAGGCCGGCCCCGGCCCACCACCCGCCTTCCACAAACGAGGCCTGACGTGGGTCGATCTCGCCCAGCTGGCCGCCATCGCTGTCTTGAAGCTTTCGAGACAGCCGTCACGGCCGGCCGGAGTCGATCGAGTGGTTCAGAAGATGGACCACCGAACTCAGCCCGGCGGGCGCGGCACAGGCGGGAGTGGGCAGCGGCTCGCGGCGGCGCCACGGGGCGATCAGGATTCGTCGGAGGCGGCCTTTGCCCGTACCGGAAAAGGGTCTTATGGGCCCGTGTGGGCGAAAGGGGTCCAGACGCTCGGCCGGTCGGGGTGTTCGCGGCGGAGTTCGCGGACCGCGTGGTGCAGGGCCTCGGCGGCGCGGTCGGCGTCGAGGACGCCGTCGTGGGCGAGGCGTTCGTAGACGCGTTGGGCCACCTGCGCGGCTTCGGCGTCCAGAACCGACCAGAGGGTGGCCACGACGTGGCGGAATCCGGTGTAGTGCAGGGCCGCTGCCAAGGTGATCGCCTCGTCCGGGAGGGTGACGCCGCCGACCGCGGTCTTGCAGCCGGACAGGTAGGCGAAGTCGCCGCGATGCTGCTGGGCGCTCAGATCGGTGACGGTGAGCATGCCGTCGTGCACCAGGACGCCGCCGTGGGACGGGTCGGTCAGGTTCTGTTCGCCGTGGCAGGCGAAGTGGGCCCAGCGGTGGCCGGGCATCTGGCGCAGCACCTCGTCGCGGGTGGCGTCGGGGCCGGTCAGTGGGGTGTAGTTCTTGTCGAACAGACGCTTGACCAGGCTTTCCTCGACGTGGACGTTCGGCAGGGAGGCTTGGCCCGGGGTTTCCGGCATGCCGACGAAGAGCATCCGCGCGGCGCCGGCCTCGGTGTCCGGTTGCGGCCGGCGGGCTTCGACGAGAGCGCGCAGCGTCGGCGTGTACGACGAGATCACCCGGTCGATGACGGCCGCTCCGGGGGTGGCGTGGTCACCGGCCGCGTGGATCGGCAGCAGGGTGAGCGGGCCGGTCGGGCACCACCAGACGCGTGGCCATTTCTCGTCGGCCGCCGGCGGCGCCATGTGGCCGAGATGGTCGAGCACGGGCCGGGCGAACGAGTCCCACATCCAGCGCAGGCAGTCGTCCAGGTTGGATTCGACATCGTCGGTGGCGCCGTTGACGACCAGGTCCCGGTTTTCGCCGCGCAGCACCCGGGATTGGCGGTCGCCGACCGCGCCCAGGTACGACTCGACGCGCTCGCCGACGATGTCCTGGGTGAGGTCCGGCAGCGGGATCGTGGTGACCTCGGTCGGGTGCACGATCAGGGCGTCGCAGCGCCAGCGGCTCACGTTGATGATCACGACGGGGCCGCCGGACGCGGCCGGGAGCAGGGTCTCCAGCCGTGGTGGTCGCAGGAAGTCCTCGAACCCCTCGATGGCGCGAACCTGTTCGACCAGGTCGTCCCACTCGCGGGCGAGGGCCATCCGCCGGTCGACGTCCTGGGTGAAGCGCTCGGGGCTGCCAGGCATCATCGCCCCATCAAACCCGACGGTCGTCCGTAGTGGAACCGGCGGAACGTCCGACCCGGTCCGGACGGCGCGACGCCCCAGCCGCAGGGGGATCGGCTGGGGCGTTGCTGCTCAACGTGGGGGTGTCAGTAACCGAAGTCCTGGGTGTAGTAGGGGGTGCCGTCGGTGGCGTAGGCGACGCCGACGCCGACGCCGACGGTCTTGGATTTGCAGTTGAGGATGTTGGCGCGGTGGCCGGGGCTGTTCATCCAGCCGGTGACGACGTCGGTGGCGGTGCGGTAGCCGTAGGCGATGTTCTCGCTGGAGGG
>NZ_JAGFNS010000047.1 GCF_017592555.1 Actinoplanes flavus
CCAGGCCATCGGGAACGGCAGGGCGGCCACTCCTTCGGAACCACCCAACGGCAAGAAACCATCAGCCACACCCCACCGTCCCGGGCATCCGGGGCATCAACCCCAGACAATCAACAACCTTATGGAGGATCCATGGAGTTGACGGCCACGACAACCATTCGTAAACCCGCGTCTGAGGTGTACGCGTTCTGGCGCGATCTGGAGAACCTGCCGACGTTCATGGCGCATCTCGAACAGGTCCGCACCACAGGCGACAGGACGAGTCGGTGGACCGCCGCCGCCCCGTTCGGCAAGGACGTCGGGTGGGACGCGGAGATCGTCGACGAGACGCCCGGCGAGAAGATCGCGTGGCGCTCGACCGGCAACGCCGACGTGCCGAACGCCGGCACGGTCCGGTTCCTGCCGGCCCCGGACGGGGTGAGCACCGAGGTACACGTCCTGCTGACCTACGAGATTCCGGGCGGCGCGGTCGGCAAGGCGGTCGCGAAGTATTTCGGTGAGGAGCCGCATCAGCAGCTCGACGACGACCTGCGCCGGCTCAAGCAGGTCCTGGAGACCGGGGAGGTGGTCCGCTCCGACGGCGCCCCGTGGGGCAAACGGGCCCGCAAGGAGTTCCCGCAGCGCCCGGCGCAACCGCTGTCGGACGCCGACCTCGCGAAGGGAGCCGACCAGTGAGAGCGAACACCTGGGCCGGCCGCAACAAGGTCGAGGTCCGTGACGTGCCGGACCCGAAGATCCTCAACAAGCGAGATGCCATCGTACGGATCACCTCCACCGCGATCTGCGGCTCGGACCTGCACCTGGTCGACGGGTACGTGCCCACGATGCAGGACGGCGACGTCATGGGCCATGAGTTCATGGGCGAGGTGATCGAGGTCGGTTCGGGCGTGGCCGCAGACAGGTTGCGCGTCGGTGACCGGGTGGTCGTGCCGTTCCCGATCGCGTGCGGTGGCTGCGCGGCCTGCGCTGCCGACATGTACTCCTGCTGCGAGAACTCGAACCCCAACGCCGGGATCGCGGAGAAGATGTTCGGCCACCCGGTCGCCGGGATCTTCGGCTATTCGCATCTGACCGGCGGCTTCGCGGGCGGTCAGGCCCAGTACGCGCGGGTGCCGTTCGCCGACGTCGGCCCGCTGAGGATCGAATCCGACCTCACCGACGAGCAGGTGCTGTTCCTGTCCGACATCCTGCCCACCGGCTACATGGGCGCCGAGATGTGCGACATCCAGCCCAGCGACGTGGTCGCGGTATGGGGCGCCGGCCCCGTCGGCCAGTTCGCCATGGACAGTGCCCGGGTGCTCGGCGCCGCGAAGGTCATCGCCATCGACAAGGAACCGTACCGGCTGCAGATGGCCGAGCAGGCCGGCTACATCCCAGTGAACTTCGACGAGGTCGACGTTCGGTCGCGGCTGCTGGAGCTCACCGGCGGCCGGGGGCCGGACAAATGCATCGACGCGGTCGGCATGGAAGCCAGCCACGGCAGCGCCCATATCGCCGCCTACGATCGGATCAAGCAGGCCGTACGGTCCGAGACCGAACGCCCGCACGCCCTACGCCAGGCGATCATGTCGTGCCGCAGCGGCGGCGTGGTCTCGGTCATCGGCGTGTACGGCGGCTTCCTCGACAAGTTCCCGGCCGGCGCCTGGATGAACCGGTCGCTGACCCTGCGCACCGGCCAATGCCACGTCCAGCGCTACATGAAGCCGCTGCTGCAGCGCATCGAACGCGGCGAGATCGACCCGACCCGGATCATCACCCACACCCTGCCGCTCGACCAGGCGGAACACGGCTTCGAGATGTTCAAGAACAAGCAGGACGACTGCGAGAAGGTCGTCCTCAAACCCTGACGGCCGCACGTTTCCGGCCACCGCAGCGGCGGAGGCCGGATACGTGGCCGTAGCGATCAGATCGCACGAGCGTCATGATCGCGCGAACCCGGACCACAGAGGACGGAGGCTGTCCGATCACCGTCTCCGCGTCAGAGCCGTCATCTGACGATCCCGCCCATGCCGGGTCAGCACCCCGCGGCGCCGGCCCACAGGATCCGGAAAGGTTCCGCAGGCGAGCGCAGCGAAAGCGTTGACCGCTCGGCATGCGGTGCTGGTGGCCGCCGGCCGAGATCACGTTCATCGCATGGTGGCGTCCTGCAGGCCGGGGTGCGCCTGGCCGACGACGGCGGCCGTCGTCATGCCGCCGGTTGTGGTGGGCCTTCGGCCGAAATCGGGCTCGGCGAGTGGACGGCTGAAGTGGTAGCCCTGCAGCAGGGTGTAGCCGAGCTGGTGGAGCGCGTCGGCCTGCTCGGCGGTCTCGACGCCTTCGGCGACGGCGGTCATGCCGAGTTCGGTGCTGATCTGAATGAGCGCCTCCGCTATCACGCTGTGCCGGCCGGCCTCCGTGACGTTGTCGACGAACGACTTGTCGACTTTGAGGATGTCGACCGGCACCGTCTGCAACAGGCCGAGTGACGAGTGTCCGGTGCCGAAATCGTCCAGCGCGATCTGTACGCCGATCTTCCGCAGTTCGTGCAGCGTTGTCACAGCCTGGCCGCCCTCGAAGACGGAGGTCTCGGTGACCTCGACGGCGAGGTGGTGTGGAGGAAGTCCCGTCTCGGCCAAGATGTCGGCGACGGTCGTGGCGAATCCGGGCCCGGCGAGTTGACGGGCGGAGACGTTGACGCTGACCTTGTCGGGTGCGCTGCCACCGAGTTCAGCCCGCCACCGTGCCATTCGCCGGCAGGCCGTCCGAAGGATCCACGCACCGAGTTCGATGATGAGGCCGTTCTGTTCGGCCACCGGAACGAATTGTGCGGGGCTGACCGTGCCTCGCTGTGGGTGTTCCCAGCGCACCAGCGCCTCGACGGCGGCGACACGGCCCTCCGGGTAGGCCACGATCGGCTGGTAGACGACCTGGAACTGGCCGGTGTCCAGCGCGATCCGCATCTCGGCGCCGAGCCTGGCGTGCCCCGTCGACTGCTCGTCCAGGGCCGGATCCCAGCGTCGGTACGCCTGCCCGGCCCGCTTGGCGGCATACATCGCCGCCTCGGCCCGGCGCAGCACCTCCATCGGGTCGTCGCGCTCGCCGCCGGCGACACCTATACCGGCGCCCACGAGCAGATCGTGGCCGCACGCGTGAACGGGTTCACGCAGTTGGGCGGCGAGTTGCGTGGCCAGCGATCCGGATTCCGAGGAACTCCTGCCGGGCAGCAGGACAGCGAATTCGTCGCCGCCTATCCGGGCGAGCAGAGCGCCGTCCGGGACCGTCCGCGCCAGTCGCTGGGCAAGAGAGGCGAGGGCATGGTCGCCGACCGGCCGCCCGAGTTCGTCGTTGACGTTCTTGAAGCCGTTCAACCCGAGCAACGCCACCTGTGCTGATCCGCCGGCCATCGCGGTGCGCAATGCGTTCTCGAATCGACGCCGATTGGCCAGACCTGTCATTTCGTCCTGCATGGCGAGCGTTTCCATGTCGTGTGACTGCGTTTTCAGCTGCGTCAGGATCATGGCCATCCGAGCGACGGTGAGCATGATGAGGACGATGGTGCCGTAGGCGATGACCGTGCTGTTCAGGGTGTTCTTCCCGGCGTACGGGGTAAGAAGCAGCGCCGGTCCGAGTAGTGAGCACGCGGCGGGTACGCACAAGCGGGCCACACTGTGCTCGGTGCTCGGGAGCCGTACCACGCCGGTGTCCGCCGCCATCGAAGGGTGCAAGGCGGCCGCAGCCCAGAGCAGGGAGGAGGCGATGAACATCGCGTCCAGAGGAAACGGGTCGGCATTGAAGTAGACGATCGCCACGGAGTAGCTGGTGTCCGCGGCCAGCAGTGTCGCTGCGGCGGCGTTGAGCAGCCTGCTGCTGGGAGTGCGGCCGCGCCGATCGGTGAACATCCACGCCAGCATCACCAGGAGCAACAGGTCCGCCACGGGATACACGGTGCTGATCACACGTTCCAGAGCCGGGGCCGAGCCGTCGGCCACGGTCGGGTGCAGGACGAACGTCCACAGCACCAGGCCGAGCCCAATGGCGGCGATGGCTGCGTCGATCAGGCGGCCGGTCTCGCCGCCCGGCTGCCGGCGGCGCGACAGCAGCAGCAGACCCGTGAATCGCAAAGGGTAGGAGGCAAGGTAGAAGGCATCAGCGATCGAGGGGTACGGCTCGTCGCCCAAGCCGTACAGGTAGTAGTCGTACGTGATGTCGCCGAGCACCGCCAGCACCTGCCCGGCCGCGAACCAGTACCACAAGCCGGGGCGCCGCGGCTGGTACAGCCGCACACCGACGAGGAGGGCCACCGCGGACGCCAAGCCGATCGCGTTGTAGCAGATCCTCGCCGTGATTGATGAGGCAGGCAGCAGGAAGCACCCGGTCGTCGCCAGCACACCGGCCGCGAGCCACCAGCACCATATCCGCGTAAGTCGCACGACCAGCCATCGGCCTTATGACGACGGCATCTGAGCCCGAAAACGAATTATCGCCATTCTGTAGAACAGCTCACTACGGGAAATGGATCGAAGCCTTCGGTATCCGGATAGCCAAATGATCCACGACTTGAAGGTGGCCCCGGCAGCTCATGAGAATCACGATCCGAGCACGGGATACGAAGGTGACGAGGTGATGCCGTGTGTCCGGATACGAAACCGATGACGGAGCCCGCCCTGTCACCCTGCACAGCTCTGATCTGGACGAGACCCGGCTGGTGCTCGCCGAGCACTTCTACTCCAATTTCGTCGACATGCTGGAGCCGGCCCAGAGCCTCGACACCCATCTGAGGGTCACCAACCTCGGCCCGGTCACGATCGGAGACGTGCGTTTCGGTACGGACCTCAAGCTGAGGCTGCACGAGCTCGGCGCGTACCACGTCGACGTGATCCTGTCCGGCCGGCTCGAATGGCAGCAGGGCCGCGATGAACCCCAGGTGGCCACCGACACCTGCGGGGCGTTGTTCCAGCCGGTCGGCGACACGGTCCTTCACCGGTGGACCGGCGACTGCCGGCTGCTGGCAGTGAAGATCGACCGCGGCGCCCTCGAAACGCAGCTGGAACGCATGCTCGACACCCCCGTCCGGTCACCGATTCCGCTCAGCCGTCAGCTGGACCAATCCCACGCACCGGGCCGGACATGGACCGAGATGATCCGTGCGCTCGCCGCGGACGCTCTGGGGGAGAACCGTGGCCTGACACAGAACCCGCTGCTCGCCGAACACCTGCAGGAAGTAATCCTGCGCGGTCTGCTGCTCGCCGGCGACCACCCGTACCGGGAACGGCTGGCCACGCCCGGCGGACCCTATCCAGCGCCCCGCGCGATACGTCAGGCGATCGACCTCCTGCACAGCCATCCCCAGCAGCCGATCACCATCGCTGCACTCGCCGACACCACCGGCGTGAGCGAACGGGCACTGCAGGCGGGCTTCCAGCGATACGTCGGCATGTCGCCCACCGCGTACCTGCGGCAGGTCCGCCTTGACCGCGCCCACGAGGAGCTTCGGCGGGCGGCGCCCGGCCAGACGACGGTGGCGGCCGTCGCGCACCGCTGGGGTTTCACACATCTGGGACGTTTCGCGAATTCCTACCGTGCAAGATTCGGCGTGTCACCGTCCCAGACCCTCAACGCCTCCGCATTACCCGATTTCACAGTCTCTCCGATCTCGGCTTGACCGGGATTTCAATGGTGAAGGTGGCGCCCGGGCCCTCATGGTCGCTGAGGGTAATGGTTCCTTGGTGGCTTTCGATGATGGTGCGGGCGATGACCAGGCCGAGGCCGGTGCCGGGAATACATCGGTCCAGCGCACTGGAGGCGCGGTAGAAACGGCGGAAGAGGCGGGGTCGTTCAGCGGCGGGAATCCCGATACCGGTGTCGGCGACGGACCAGGTGATGGTCCGGCCGGTGTCGTCGAGGGCGGCGGTGATGGTGATCGTGCCGCCGGCCGGCGTGTACTTGACGGCGTTCGACACCAGGTTGTCGGCGACTTGGCGTAGCCGATCCGGGTCGGCGTGCAACTCGAGGTGTTCAGGCAGCTGGGTGGTGATGGTGAGGCCTTTGCCGGCGGCCGGTGAGGCGGCGGCGTCCACCGCTTGCCGGATGATGGCGCCCAGATCGGTGCTGGTGGGGTTGATGGCGAGGTGCCCGGACTCCAGCCGGGCCAGGTCGAGCAGATCGTCGGCCATGACGGACAGCCGTTCGGCGTTACGGGTGACGATGCGCAGATAGTGCCGTTGTTCGTCGTGGGTCAGGTCGTCGAATGCCTCTTGCAGGAGAGTGGCGGTGCCGGTGATCGCGGCGAGCGGGTTGCGTAGTTCGTGGGTGACCATGGCGAGGAACTCGTCCTTGGTGCGGGCCAGTTCGATGGCGAGCTCTTCGGCGCGGCGCCGTTCCACGTACTGCCCGATCTGGGCGGCGAGGCCGCTGAACAGGCCCAACAGGGTGTCTTCCGGATCTTCGACGCGGTCCCCGTAGACGCACAGAGCGCCGATGACACGGCCGGCCGCGCACAACGGGACCCCGACGGCGACACGTAGTCCGATCCGGGCTGCGGCCCGGCTGCGCGGGGACTTGGTGTCGGCGCCCAGGTCGGTGATCCAGTGTGCCGTGCCGTCGGCGCATACCCGGCCGGGCAGCGTGACGCCCGGCTCCACGGTGTCGACGGCGAAGTCGTGCAGCCGCCGGCCGGGTTCGACGTAGCGGGCGGCGCAGGTCAGCAGCTGCCGGTCGTCGTCGACGACCCACAGCTCGGTGACCGGCCAGCCCATCTTGACGCCGAGGGCCTCGACGACCCGGGCTGCGGCGATGGTGCTGGACTCGGCTTCGGCCAGGCCGCGGGCGACGGCGGCTTCGGCTGCGGCGAAGCGGCTGGCCCGCTGGGTGGTGGTGATGTCGTGGGCGAAGACGTGGAACACCCTGCCGGTGGGCTCGTCGGTGGCGGTTATCGTCATCTCGGTCGGGACCTCGTGACCATTGGCGTGCCAGGCGGTCCGCTGCAGCCGCAGGGCCTGCTTCTGCCCGGGCAGGCTGCTGGTCAGTGCCGCGAGTTCGGCCCGGCCGGCGGCCCGCGCTTCGGGAGGCATGATCAACTCCACCACAGACCGGCTGCACGCCTGCGCTGAGGTGTAGCCGAACGTGGTCTCCGCGGCGGGGTTCCAGGCGAGCACCCGCCCGCTGGCGTCGAAGGCGAGATAGGCGTCCAACGCCGCGGCAAGCACCGCCGGGAGGCGGGGCAGCGCGGTATCGGGGTTGCCGGAACATTCGAATTCTGCTGGCATTCGCTTTCCATCTGGTGAATGCGGTGCGATTGAGCTGGCCGCATCGCCGCGTACCAGACCGGGCCGGGCCCGGTAAGGGCTCGTGCCTGGGCGGTATCGGCTGTCGGCTCCCAGTCCGCGCTCGGCCTCTCGGCGTGGCAGCGGTGAAAGAAATCTTGCGGTGATCAAATCTCCGATCCCTATGGTTAGGGGCGACCTTGCCGACCATCGCTTCGAGGGTGCTGAGCAGGGAAGACCCGTATGCCGAATGCCATGACGACAAGTCTTCGCCCGATCGGCCATGATTGACACCGGCAGCGGCGCCATACATCTTCGAAATCCTGCCAACCGCGATAGGCTGCGTCCCATGGTCCGTAACGTGGCCGTGATCGCCCTTCCCGAGGTCGCAGCTTTCGAGTTGGGCGTGCTCTGCGAGTTGTTCGGATATGACCGCAGAGACGAGGGCCTGCCCGGCTACGATTTCGCCGTCTGCTCGCTCGACGGGCGTCCGGTGCCCACCCACACCGGCTTCGACATCAGCGTCCAGAACGACCTATCGCGCGTCGAGGCGGCAGACCTGGTCGCCGTTGCGCGCTATTGCCACAACGGCTACTCGGTGGCCCCCGCGGTGATCGGGGCGCTGCGCCGGGCGCACGAGCGGGGCGCCTGGGTGATGAGCGTGTGCACCGGCGCGTTCGCGCTCGGCGAGGCCGGCCTGCTCGACGGCCGCCGCTGCACCACGCACTGGCGGCACACCGACGAGCTGGCGCTACGTTACCCGGCCGCCAAGGTCGACCCGGATGTGCTCTACGTCCAGGACGGCAAGATCCTGACCAGCGCGGGCACGGCTGCGAGCCTGGACGCGGGGCTGCATCTCGTACGTCAGGAGTACGGCATCGCGATCGCCACCGCCCTCGCACGGCGGCTGGTCGTGCCGCCGCATCGGGACGGCGGCCAGGCGCAGTTCATCGAGACCCCGCTGCAACCGGTTCAGTGCGAGACGCTGCAGCCGGTGCTCACCCAGGTGCTCGGCACGCTGGACCAGCCGCACAGCGTCGACACGATGGCCGGGTTCGCCCACATGGCGCCGCGCACGTTCGCCCGCAAGTTCCGCAAAGAGACCGGCGCCACCCCACACGACTGGCTCACCAACCAGCGGCTGCTTCTCGCCCGCCGGCTGCTCGAGGACTCCGACCTCGGCATGGACGCGATCGCCGCGCGGACTGGCTTCGGCAGCGCGGCCAGCCTGCGGCATCACTTCGCCCAGCGATTGAGCACCACCCCGCAGGCGTACCGCGGAACGTTCCGGTCACACGCGGCGTGAGAGCCCGAGGCCGCTGCCAGGATCTTGCCGACCTTGGTGGCCGTCGGAATTGTAGAAGACGATCTCGCCGGTGGTGCTGCAGTCGACCATGCGCACACACCGAAGTTGATCCAGTACGCGGTGCAGCCGCCGCACGTGGCCGACCCGCCGAACCGTACCGGGTCCACGGGGGTGGTGGTCGCGGAGCTGGTGACCCTCGCGCGCGAACCGCACGTTCAGAGGCCACACTCTATCTCGGGGGTCCTATCGAACCGCCATTTGTCAGGGTATCGAGGCTGATGCAGCCACTCGGCCAATGCCTCGCACTGACCGCGACGCGTCCGGGCCCACGCCGACAACCCCGAAGGCATCACGGCGCGGATTATCGAGGTGGGCCGTCATCGTCGGACAACAGATCCTGCAGCTTCGCATGGCGGAACTGGTGACCCGTGCCCGCCTGCCGAAGAAGCTTGTGCCGAACGGCCGTCTTCGGCAGCGGAGGATGCACCATGCAAATCTGGGGCTTGCCGCGGCTTTGGGTTCTCAACCTGCGCGCCGACGCGCGCCGCGCGCATGGCCCTGGCGACGTCTTCGTCGCGACGTCCTGGCTATGCTCTGCACCCGATGGAAAGCAGCCCTTCGTATCGCCAAGCCAGCCGGGCACGGCTTCGTGACATCCTGATCGGTGCCGCTCGGGATCTCGCTGTGGAGCGCGGCTGGGAGAACGTGCGTATGGCTGACGTGGCTCGCGCCGCCGGAGTCAGCCGGCAGACGGTTTACAACGAGTTCGACGGCCGCGGCGGGCTCGCCGAAGCGCTGGCGCTGCGCGAGATCAATCAATTCGCTGCAGAGGTACGGAGCCGGCTCTTCGACCACGGCGGCGACGTACGCGCCGCCGGACATGCCGCCATTCTGCACACCCTGCAGGAAGCTGCCCGCAATCCGCTGGTCCATGCCATCCTGACCGGCGCGCGAGGCGGAGCCGACGAGTTGCTCCCCTACCTCACCACCCGCTCCGGCGCTGTGCTGGCAACCGCCGGAGCGGTCATTGAGGACTGGGCGGGGGTTCATGTACCTGGCCTCGAACCCACAACGGTCACGCTGGCCGCCGAGTCCATCGTGCGGCTTACCGTCAGCCACATCCTCCTGCCGCTCGCGTCCCCGCCCGAGTCCGCCGACGCGCTCGCTGACGTGTTCGTACGCCTGATGCGCTGACAAACAGTCAAGCAGAGCGGATCGGAAGACGTCCCGGCACAACGGGGGCGATGGGGTGGGACGCCTTCCGATACCGAAGCGGACTGTACATCACCCTAACCCGTGTCAACTATATCGACACCCTTCGAGCCGATGTCAACACTCCCGTGTCGACGCCTCCGGGGTGCTTCATTCACGCTTGACTGGACAACGAACTATGTCCATTTACTTGACACCACAGCCATCAATGTAAAGCATCGAGGCATGGACACCGCCATAACGCCGTGGCGCGACGCCAAACGCCCGCTCTGGCCACTTGCGCTCGTCGTGCCCGCGCTGCCGTTCGCCGCAGTGCTGCTCGCCGTGGTCACCGGCTCCAAGTGGGCCTGGTGGCTGACCCCGATCTTCATCCTCGGTGTCATCCCGCTCATCGACGTCGTCATCGGCGACGACCGGGCGAACCCACCCGACGAGGCGGTGCCCGCGCTGCAGGCCTCGCCGTACTATCGCTGGATCACCTACCTCTTCCTGCCCGCTCAATACGCCGCCCTCGCTGTCACCTGCGCGGCCTGGGCCGCCGGTCCAGGACCGATCGGCGGCATCGGGCTCGTGCTCACCGCGGGACTGGTCAACGGCATCGCCATCAACACCGCCCACGAACTGGGCCACAAGCGGGAGGCGGTGGAACGCTGGCTTTCCAAAATCGCTCTGGCACCGACCGGGTACGGGCACTTCTTCGTCGAACACAACCGCGGGCACCACGTACGCGTCGCCACGCCTGAGGACCCGGCCAGTTCCCGGCTCGGCGAGTCCTTCTGGCGATTCTGGCCGCGTACCGTGCTCGGCGGCCTGCGCTCGTCCTGGCATCTGGAGAGCAACCGCCACCGGCTGCGCGAGCGCAGCCGGTGGCATCCCCGCAACGACATCCTCAACGCCTGGGCGATGACGGTCGTGCTGTTCGCCGCGCTGGCGCTGGCCTTCGGCCCAGCCGTCCTTACCTTCTTGGCCCTGCAGGCCGTGGTCGGATTCTCCGTGCTGGAGGCGGTCAACTACCTCGAACACTACGGGCTGCTCCGGCAGCGTAACGCCGCCGGCCGCTACGAGAAGGTCGATCCGCGGCACAGTTGGAACAGCGACCGGCTCACCACCAATGTGTTCCTCTTCCAGCTTCAGAGGCACAGCGACCATCACGCCAACCCGCTGCGCCGCTATCAGACCCTGCGCTCCTTCGACGTCTCGCCGCAACTGCCCGCCGGGTACGCCGCCATGCTCCTGCTGGCCCTGGTCCCGCCGCTGTGGCGCCGTGTGATGGACCACCGAGTGCTCGCGCACTACGGAGGAGATGCGTCGCTGGCCAACACCGCACCCGGACATCGGCATCGATGACGACGGCCGGGCACACATCAACGCGGTGCGTTCCAGGTCGCCGGCACACGGAACACCTCCAGCGGCGACATGGCCAGCACCCCCGCCCCACCGATTCTGTTCTGCTCGCCGGCGAGCCGCTCAGTTCAACTGGAAGCGCGCAACGATGGCGCGTAGTTCTCCGCCCATGCGGGCCAAATCCGCGGCAGCCTGCTGGGAGTCGCTCACACCGGTCGTGGTGATCTCCGCTGCCTGAGCCACCGCGGCGATCGTGGCCGCGATGTCGCGACTGCTGTCCGCGGCCTCGACGACGCTGCGGCTCATCTCACCCGTGGTAGCTGTTTGCTCCTCCACCGCGGCAGCGATCCGGGTCTGATACTCACTGATCCGCTCGATGATCTCAGTGATCCGTTCGATCGCGCTCACCGCGCTCGCCGTATCGGCCTGGATCGCCTCCACCCGCTGCGAGATGTCGCCGGTCGCCTTCGCGGTCTCCTGTGCAAGATCCTTGACCTCACTGGCGACGACCGCGAAGCCCTTGCCCGCCTCGCCCGCACGGGCAGCCTCGATCGTGGCGTTGAGCGCGAGCAGGTTGGTCTGCTCCGCGATGGCATTGATCAGTTTGACCACGTTGCCGACCTCGGCCGAGGAGGCGCCGAGCTTGCCGACCGTCTCATTGGTCGACTGAGCCACGCTGACCGCCTCGGACGCGACGGCGGCAGCCTCGCTGGCATTCTGCGCGATCTCCCGGATCGCGGCGCCGAGCTCGGTGCTTCCAGCAGCGACGACGTCGACGTTCGACGACACCTGCGCGGCCGCCCGGGTGACCTCCTGAGCCTGTGCGCTCGTCTCGTCGGCCGACGCAGCGATCTGTTCAGCCGTGCGAGACAGATCGTCCGAGGAGCCGGCAAGCGAGTCGGCGTGCCCGGACACCGCACCGACCGTACCCCGTAGGGATTGGACGGTCTCGTTCAACGCCGTCCCCAACTGACCGAGCTGGTCCTCGCGCCTGACATCGACTTCCACGGTCAAGTCTCCCTTGGCAAGCCTGCCGAGCGCGGCGACGACGACCGACAGCGGCCGGACGACGGAGCGCGTGACCACAATGGCGAGCACGACGGCCAGGGCCAGCCCGACGAGCAGAGCACCACCGAGGGCGTACCGGCTCACCCGTTCGGCGTCCTGGCTCTGCTTGCGGGCCTCATCGATCCGCTTGTCCACGGACTTCCCCAGGGCGTCGGCCGTGTCGTAGATCGTGCCGAGGGAATCCGCCGCGGGACCATCGTTGATGGCGTCCATCGCCTTGGCCTTGCCGGCCTTGCTGTCATCCGCGATCCAGTCCATCACCTTGGTGTCCCAGGCGAAGAAGTCGTCCCAGGCTGGCTTCAGCTTCGCGTACAGCGCCCGTTCCGTGGCCGTCATGTGGCCGGTGTGCGCCTTCTCGAAGCTCTCGTACATCTCGTCGCGGGCCTCGAGCTCCGCCGTACGGTTGTAACCATCCTCGCCGAGAGCGAACGTCGCCCCGTACGCCGCGACATCGGAAATGACGAGTCCCTGCCAGCCCGAGATGTCCGCCATCTGATAAAGAGCGAGATCCACATCCTCCTGCACCAACTGCAGGTCGGTGAGCTTCTGCTGGGTCTGCTGCTGCTGGGACATCGCCCACCAGTTCGCTCCCGCAGACACCACCATCAACACCATCAGCACGGAGAACGCACCCCCGAGCCGTCGTCCCACACTAGGCCGACCGAAACCCAACGATTTGTCCCTTGCTCGAAATGATCTGACCTCAGACCTATCGACCGGGACCCGGGCTCAACAAGCCCTGACGTCATGAGACGCCCATCACCGACTTCGCAGCCGCCCGAAACCGATGCGGCAGCCGTCAACCAGCAGACGGCGGGTGAGCAGCGTCCCGCACCGTGGCCGCCAGCCCCATCGGTTGCTCCTCGGCCGAGCCCAACCTCGACTTGGACGTTGCCCCGCCATCCGGGCAGGCCGGAAGCCGAGCGACGTTGGTGGCGAGCCCGCGGGCCTGCCAGGGACTAGTAACCCGGCAAGAAGATGCCGAGCGACGGGAAAGCCCTGGACTACTTCCGGCAGGCCATGCTCATAACCCGGGAGATCGGCGACCAGGCTGGCGAAGCGGTCACTCGGTACAACATCGCGACGATCCACCGGGACGAGGGCAACCTCGCCCTGGCCGTTATCGAACTCGAACACGTCGTCGACCTCGGCCAGCAGGTCGAACACCTCGGCCTGGCCGACGACATCGCCCTGCTTGAGCAGTTACGCCAGGAGCTGGCACAGAGCCACACCGAGTCCTGATCCGTTACCCCGTGGCCAAATTCGGCTCCAGCGCACCCTCCCGCTCCTACTGGCATGATCGCGCGGCGGCTGTCACCAGCTGGCCGGCCTCCACTGCGAACGCCAAGCGGCGCCACGGCCGATGCGTGGCTGGACGTCGCGGGCGCATCCGTTCGTCATCGTCCAAGGCCGGTGACGACCTGCTCCCGAGTGGCCAAGAGGCAGGAACACCGCGAAGGTACCCGCCCCCTCCTGGCGGCTCGCTACCACGTCGGGTAGCCCCCGGCAAAGGTGATCACCATCCCCCTCAACCAGGCCCGCCACAATCTGTCCAATAGGGATCGACGGTGCTCCGACACGCGATCACCACGGTCCCATTAGATGGGATTCTGGGCGGCGAATTTGGGAAAGAAGAACGCCGCTGCCTGCATTTCCACAGGTCACGGCGTTAATCGCCTGTGCGCCCGAAGGGACGAACCCCTGACCTTTTGATCTGTATTCAGATGATCCGGGACCCTCCCTACCACAATTACACTCTTATACCCCGCGCCGACTTCTGGACCGGTACCCGCGGACCAGGGTGCTGCTGACCCGCCGGCTCAACCTCGACCTGATCACGAGCATGTGAGACGACCTGCTGCGCGTCGCCGCGAGTGTGCAGGGTGGGCACGCCACCGCCCGGCCACTGCGCCTACCCGTCGGCGGAGCCGTCGGATAGCGGCGTATCAGCAAGCCGCACACCTCACCGGTGCTGCTTCGGCCGGGTGCGATGCAGGTCACCATGGACGCTCCGTATACCCCTGGGGGTATATTACCTACGCCGTTGGGATACCCCCTGGGGTATATTTCGCGGTGGAGGTGGGTACCCATGGAGATGAGTCCGGTCCTACTCAAGGACGCGCTGACCCGCTTGAAGCGGGCGCAGGGGCAGCTTGGCGCGGTGATCGCCATGATCGAGAACGGTGAGGACTGCAGGCGGGTGCTCACGCAGTTGTCCGCGGTGTCCAGCGCCGTCGATCGGGCAGGCTTCAAGATCATCGCGACCGGGATGCGGGAGTGCCAGACCGCCCGCCAGCGCGGCGAGGAGCCGCCGATGAGCGAGGAAGAGCTCGAGAAGTTGTTCATGTCGCTGTCCTGAGCCTGGGATCGCGCCCCCACGAGGGGGCGCGAGTTCAGCTCTGCTTCATGGCCGAACCGCGTCTTTCATATACCCCCTGGGGTATTTACGTGTTGGAGTTTTGAAATGACTTTTAGTGAGATCTCTGTTGATCGGCTGGGTCGCGGCGGGTTTTCCGGCGCGCTGCTCGACGTGCGCAGTCCAGGAGAGTACGCCGGCGGTCATCTGCCGGGTGCGGTGAATGTGCCGCTCGACGAGGTGGATGCGGTCGCCGCCCGGTATGCCGGGCAGGACGTGGTGACGGTGTGCCACTCCGGTGCCCGCAGTCTCGCCGCCGCCCGGCTGCTGTCCGCCGCGGGCGCCCGGGTGCAGTCGCTGGCCGGCGGCACCGAGGCCTGGCGGCAGGCCGGACATCCGGTCGAGACCAGCCACTGACCAGCCCGAACAAACGAGGAGATGACCAGCGATGACTGAGGTGAGCGTGGAGGTCGTGCAGACTTCGTCCCTGGGTGACCGCAGCTACCTGGCCCACGACGGGCGGGTCGCGATCGTGGTGGACCCGCAACGCGACATCGACCGGATTCTGGCCCTGGCCGGCCGGCTCGGCGTGCGGATCACCCACGTTGCCGAAACCCACGTGCACAACGACTATGTCTCCGGCGGCCTTGCCCTGGCCAGGCTGACCGGCGCCGCCTATCTGGTGGCAGCCGACGACGAGGTCGGATTCGAGCGGCGGCCGGTGACCGACGGCGATGAGATCAGCGTGTCGGCGCGGATACGGCTGCGGGTAGTGGCCACGCCCGGCCACACCTTCCACCACCTGTCCTACGTCCTGGACGACACCGGCGTGCCGGTCGGGGTGTTCACCGGCGGGTCGTTGCTGTTCGGCACCACCGGCCGCACCGACCTGCTCGGCAAGCAGCACGCCCACACCCTGGCCGAGCACCAGCACGCCTCGGTACGGCGCCTCGCCGACCTGCTGCCCGACGGCGCGCAGGTGTGGCCGACCCACGGCTTCGGCAGCTTCTGCTCCGCGACGCAGTCGGACGCTCCGGAGTCGACCATCGGCCGGGAACGCACCGCCAACCCGGCCCTGCGCCTGGAGACCGACGACTTCGTCGAGCAGAACCTCGCCGCCCTGGACGCCTACCCGGCGTACTACGCGCACATGGGCGCCCGCAACACCGCCGGCGCCGACCTGATCGACCTCACCCCGGTCACCGCCGCCGACCCGGCCGAACTCGCGGCCCGGATCGCGGCGGGTGAGTGGGTCGTCGACCTCCGCTCGCGCAAGGCGTTCGCGCACCGGCACCTGACCGGCACGCTCAGCTTCGGCCTGGACGGCCCGATGTCCACCTGGCTGGCGTGGATGGCCCCGTGGGGTGCGCCGATCACTCTGCTCGGCGACAATCCAGAACAGGTGGCGGACGCTCAGCGAGAACTGGCCCGCATCGGCATCGACCGGCCTGCCGCCGCGGCCACCGGCGACCCCGGGCAGTGGGCCGGCGGCCACGAGGCTCGCCTCGCCGCCCTCGCCACCGCTACCTTCGCCGACCTCGCCGCCGCTCGCACCGGTACCCCGCCGCACGGCCTTCCCGCCGTCGACGTGCTGCTCGACGTCCGGATGAGCAACGAGTGGCGCACCGACCACATCGACGGTGCGATCCACATTCCGCTGCCCGACCTACCCGCCCGGCTCGCCGACGTGCCCGCCGGCACGGTCTGGGTGCACTGCGGCTCCGGCTACCGTGCCGCAGCCGCCACCAGCCTGCTGCAACGCGCCGGCCGCCAGGTCGTGCACATCGACGACGCCTACCCGACCGCGGCCGACGCCGGTCTGCCCATCGTTGCCGGAACCTGAAACAGGAGGACCCCGCACCCCATGACCACGCCCACCGGCACCCCCGCCGCGCTCGACGTCCCCGCCCTGCAACACCTGCTTACCACCGGCCACGCGCCACGGCTGATCGACGTGCGCACCCCGGCCGAGTTCGAGACCGCGCACATCCCCGGCTCCTACAACGTGCCCCTCGACCTGCTGCGCGAGCACCGCGACGAACTCCGTGCCCACCTTGACGAGCAGATTGTCCTGGTCTGCCGCTCCGGACAGCGCGCCGCCCAGGCCGAACAAGCCCTGGCCGCGGCCGGGCCGCCGAACCTGCGGGTGCTCACCGGCGGCATCACCGCCTGGCAGACCGCCCATGCACCGGTCACCACCGGCACCCCACGCTGGGACCTGGAACGCCAGGTCCGCCTCGTCGCCGGCAGCATCGTCCTGACCGCGGTGCTCGCCAGCACCCTGCTCGAACCGGTCAAGTGGGTGGCCGCATTCATCGGCGCCGGGCTGACGTTCGCGGCGCTGACCAACACCTGCGCGATGGGCATGCTTCTGGCGAAGCTGTCCTACAACCGCGGCCCGCGCACCGACCTCGACCAGGTCCTCACCGCGCTGACCGGCGATCGGCGGTAGTCCGTGCCGTGTCACCGCTGTATCCGTATCCGGCCCCAGTCATGATCGCCGCGATCGGGTTCGGCGCGCTCATCGGGGTCCTGCTCGGCCTGCTCGGCGGCGGCGGCTCGATCCTCGCCGTCCCCGCTCTGGTCTACGGCGCCGGCCTCACCCTGGCCACCGCCGTGCCCACCTCCCTGTTGGTGGTCGGCATCTCGTCGGCTACCGCCCTGCTCCCGCGGCTGCGGGACGGGCTGGTGCAGCTGCGCATCGCCGCCATCGTCGGCGGCACCGGCGCCGCCGCAGCGTTCGCCGGCGCCGCCGTCAACCGGCTGCTCGACCCGCGTCTGGTCCTGATCGGCTTCGCCGTCCTGATGGTCATCGCCGGGTGGCGGATGCTGCGCGGCACCGACGACTCCGGTGGCGACTGCGCCCTGCCCGGTGGAGGCATCAACTGGCGCGGTTGCCTGCCCAAATCCATCGTCGCCGGCCTCGGCGTCGGCTTCCTTACCGGCCTGTTCGGCGTCGGCGGTGGCTTCCTCATCATCCCCGCCCTCGTCCTGTTGCTCGGCCTGAGCATGCCCGCCGCCGTCGCCACCTCGCTGGTCATCATCGTGGTCAACTCCGCCGCCGGGTTCGCCGCGCACGCCGGCGACGCGAGCATCGGCTATGGCATCGCCGCGGCGTTCACCCTCGCCGCGATCATCGGATCCCTCGCCGCCGGTCGGCTCGCCACCCGGCTGCCCACCCCAAGGCTGCAACGCGCCTTCGCCTGGCTCGTCTTCGCCATCGCCGCGTTCGTCGCCATCCAGGCGATCATCAACCCCGCCACGGCCTGAACAGCCCTCTCGCCGGCCACCCACGACGGCGACACACACCACACCCGCCATACTCATATACCCCCGGGCGTATATGAGCAGAAGAGTGCCGCCTGCGGGCGCGGCCATCACCACACTCAGCCAGGATCAGGGGGAACCAATGGTTGTGAACCAGCAGCTCACCACGCCGTACCACCATGTAGATCCGCAGCAGGCCGTCGCACGGACCGCCGACGGCGCGGTGCTGCTCGACGTTCGGGACCCGGCCGAATGGCACGCCGGGCATGCCCGATGGGCGTGGCGCATCCCTCTCGGACAGCTCGCCGAGGTGCCGACCGACCGGCCCGTGATCACCGCCTGCCGGTCCAGGGCCCGCTCGCGGCAGGCCACCGCCCTACTCGCCCGCGAAGGCCGACAGATCCACGACCTGACCGGCGGTATGCGTGCCTGGACGAGCGCCGCGCTCCCGTTGCACGCCATCGGTGGCCAGCCCGGCCGGGTCTCCTGACTCCTCCCACCGACTCAACCACCGACAAAGGGAAGTAGAAAGCATGCTGTTCACCTTCCCTGAACTCATTTGATCTTGAGCCGAGCGATAATCACCGGCCCGCCGAATGGTTCCGTGCAAGGATCTGGTTCGTCCCTTCAACAGGTGCTCGGCCGGGGCGCCCGAGGTCGCGAGACCGAACTGGTGGAAGTAAGAGGCGGCTCAAGGGGCGGTCGCACGCGTGGCACTCGAACGGTGTCCTGAGTAGACGCCACCGGACCCGGCCTTCATCGGGGCCCCGCGACTCTGGAAGCCCCAGGTTGACCGTTTGTGCCCGGTGCGCCCGTTCGTCGATCTGCGCCAGCTTGTCGTTGGCGCCGGCGAGGCTGATGTGCATTCCTTCGACTTCGCCGAGCCAACCTTCGCGTTCGGTTTCGGCGATGCCGGCGACGAGGTTGTCGCGGATCTCGGCGAGTCGGTCGTGTTGTGTGGGGTCGGACCAGAGCATCGAGCAGCGGCTGCATGCATGTTCGTGGCCTGCGCCGGCGAGGCCGATGGCCAGGACCGGCGGGCTGGCCCGGCGCAGCCACGGTGGTATCCGCCGGTGCGGGATGCGTGGCGCGGTGAACGCGACGAGCGCTGCGCTGGCGGCGATGGGGACGGCCGCGGTAAGGGTGGCTTTGAGGTAGGCCTCGTGGACAGGTCGTTGGCGCTGGCGGATCCGGCGCCGTGAGCACTCGCCGCCGGCACGTTCGCGGCTTTCGCATCGATCGGGATGCCAGACGTCTCGCCCTCCCTCTCTTTGCCGACATGATGTCGGCATAGTTCCCGACACCGTGTCGGCAAGATCTTGGAGGGGTCATGTTCCTGGCGTTGCGTGAGCTGCGGTTCGCGCGTTCGAGGTTCGCGTTGATGGCCGCGGTGGTGGCGCTGATCGCGGTGCTCATGGTGCTGCTGTCCGGTCTGTCGTCCGGGCTGGTCAACGACGGTGTGTCCGGGCTGCGGCGACTGCCGGTCACCGCGTTCGCGTTCGCGGATGGGACCCGGGCGGACGGCGCGTTCTCGCGCAGTGTCATCGATTCCGGGCAGGTGGAGGCCTGGCGTGGACAACCGGGTGTGGAGGCGGCCGAGCCGTTCGGCAACACGCTGGTGAACGCGCACAGCGGCGCCGGTGCGCCGATCGACCTCGCGCTGTTCGGTGTCCGGCCCGGCTCGTTCCTGGACCCGGTGCCCGCCGGTGGGACGCGGCTGGGCGGCGAGGATGGGATCGTCGTGTCCAGCACGCTGCTCGACGCCGGTCTGCGCCTCGGTGACACGGTCACCGTCGACCGGCTCGGCGTCGAACTCACGGTGGTCGGGGCGACCGCCGATCAGCGTACGTTCGGGCACGTAGACGTGGCCTACCTGCCGCTGGACACCTGGCGCCGGATCCACAACGCCGCCGATGGGGAGGCGACCGCGGTCGCGATCAAGGCACGTGCCGGCGCCGCACCGGACCTCGCCGCCGGCGACGCCGCCGCGGGCACGACCAGCATGACGCTCGCCGACGCGTTTGCGACCTCGCCCGGCTACACCGCCGAGACGTCGACCCTCACGCTCATCCAGGTCTTCCTCTACGCCATCTCGGCGCTGGTCGTGGGCGCGTTCTTCACGGTGTGGACCATTCATCGCACTCACGAACTGGCGGTCCTGCGGGCGATCGGCGCGTCCCGGGCGTACCTGCTGCGTGACGGCCTCGCCCAGGCGCTGCTCATTCTGGTGGCCGCTTGCGGCACCGGAGTGCTGGCCGGCGTGGGCGTGGGCGCTCTCGTGGCCGACGGCGACGTCCCGTTCGCCCTGGAGACGCCCGCCGTCCTGACCGCGGCCGGACTGCTGATCACGCTCGGCCTGCTCGGCGCGGCCACCGCCATCGTCCGTATCGCCGCGGTGAACCCGCTGGCCGCCCTGGGAGCACAGCGATGACACTCGACACCACCACCCGCACCGGACTGCACCTGGCCGGCGTGACGCTGCGCCTCGGCGATGGCGACGACACCGTCACGGCGCTAGACGAGGTCAGCCTGACCGTCGCGCCCGGCGAGCTGGTGGCCGTGGTCGGGCCGTCCGGCGCCGGCAAGTCCAGCCTGCTCGCCGTCGCCGGCGGGCTGACCGTGCCGGACGAGGGCAGCAACACCGTCGACGGCAACGATCTGGCCGCCATGAAGCCTGCGGCGCGCACCGCCTACCGGCGTCAGCACATCGGGTTCGTCTTCCAGAGCGGCAACCTCATCCCCGCGCTGACCGCGATCGACCAGCTGCGCCTCATCCACCACCTTCACCGGCGGCGAGCCGAGCCACGCGAGGCCGAGCAGCGGCTCGCCGATGTCGGCATGGCGGGCAAGGCGCACCGACGGCCGCACCAGCTCTCCGGCGGCGAACGCCAGCGCGTCGGCATCGCCCGGGCACTGATGGGCGGCCCGTCGCTGCTGCTGGCCGACGAGCCCACGGCGGCGCTCGACCGGGCCCGCAGCCACGAGGTGGTCGAGCTGCTGGCCCGTGAGACCAGGCGCGCCGGGGTGGCGACCGTGATGGTCACCCACGACACCGACGTGCTGCGGCACTGTGACCGGGTGGTAGAAATGGTCGACGGAAAGCTGTCCGGCTAGCCGACGTGAAGGAGGCACGGTGCCGCGCATCTCGGCGCCCACGGTCGCCGAGCACCGCGCCGCCAAGCATCGCGCGCTGCTCGACGCGGCCCGTGCCATCCTCGCCGAGGAACCGGGCACCGCCCCGTCGCTCGCGGCGGTCGCCGGCCGCGCCGGTCTGGCACGCTCCTCGGCGTACGAGTATTTCCGTTCGAGCCAGAACCTGCTCGAAGCCCTCATCCAGGACGTCTTTCCCCGCTGGTCGGCCCGGGTGACCGACGCGATGACCGCCGCCGGTGCGCCGGCCGCGCAGGTGCTGGCATACGTCGACACCAACCTGGAGCTGGTCGCCGAGGGCGAGCACGCGGTAGCCCGGGCCCTCGCCGCGATCGCACCCGGTCAACAGCTGGACGACAGCAGCCGCGTCATGCACGAGCAACTGTCCCACCCGCTGCTCGACGCGCTCCGGGCGATGGACCTGCCCGACCCCGCCACGACCGCCGAAATGATCAACGCGGTCGTCTACAGCGCGTCCAGCCTCATCGAGACGGGTGGTGACCCCATGGGCATCCGCACCCGCGCCGGTGAGCTGCTCGAGCCCTTTCTTCGCGTCCATGACAAGGGCCGGTGAGCCACGATCCGGCGCACTCACGGATCCGGTGGTCAGGAGATCCAAGCTAGGTAGTACTGCAACGGCACTTGAATCGCCCACCCGGCCCGATGGACCTTCAAGGTCACACCCGCCGATCGGGCCGTGCTCGACAACCCGATGACCCACTGCGTGACGACGTCGCGCAGCGAACTGGTCGCCACCGCCCGGCAACACGCCTACCCGCCGGGACGTAGACCCGGTCGGCCATGTATCGCGGGAACAGATGAGCAGGTGTTCCGCCGTTTGGCGACCGCCTGAGACCGACCGATTCTTCGGAAGCCGGGACCATCCGTCAATGCCGCCCGGGAAGCCGATCCGAAATCCGGTTCGTCCGTATATGTTCTCATTTCTCGTTGCCGCTTCCCTGCTTGAGGTGTTCATGTTGCGCCCGTCCCGGTCCGTCCTTCTGGCGACCACCGCGTCACTGACCATTGGCCTGCTCGCCGCACCCGGTGCCGCGTACGCGACGGACACGACCACGAACCTGTCCAAGGAACAGATGGTCGCCGAGCTCAAGACCGTCGCCGACGCGTCGACCGTCGCGGCCGAGAAGGGCTGGAAAGCCAACATCGTCTTCACCGAGTGGGCGACCGACGCGGCCGCCACCGGCTGGAAGGCAGATGTGGCCGCCGCCGGGAAAGCCGCGATAACCGCCGCCGGCGGGAAAGCTACGGCGGCCGGCAGCGGTGAGACCACCGTGACCGGCACCGACGATATGTCAATGTCGATGTTCTACGCCGTCGACCCGGTGCACGGGCGAGCACTCCACCGCTACCGCTACGGCACCATTACCGGAGCGGCCTACTCGGTCGAGGGCAGGGGCAGGTACGACGCCCTCAACGACCCCACCTCACGGTCGGCGCTAAAGATGATGCGCCGCCCGCAGGTGCGCTACGTGTTCATCGCGGATCCGTCGCTCGACTTCGACGAAGCCGTTCCGGCGCCGGCGGCCGTGCTGACCGAGGGCATCCAGGCCGGCACGAAGACCGTCCACGATGACGGGTCCGCCGACTACACCTTCCACCCCGAGGCCGACACGACCATCACCATGCGGGTCAACTCGGCCGGCACCCTGACCGGCGCGCGGGCCGGCCTCGACGATTCGGCCATGACCCTCACCTACGCGTACGCCCCACAGCAGGTGACCCTGCCATCCCGCTCGGCCACGATCAGCTGGGCCGAGCTGGCCAAGGGTCAGGCATACCTCGACATGCGGACGTTCGTGGCCTCGGCCGCCAACCAGGGCGCGGCGGAAACCCTCCGGACCGCGGCCGGCCGCACCGTCAAGGTGGCCTCACTGCGCAAGCACGTCCGTCAGCAGGCCGCCGTGTTCAACTCCTACGCGAGCACCAAAATGATCAAACCCAAGGACATCCGCGGCGGCATACGAGTACACGCGACCAACCCCTGGACGCATAAGACCGTCTCCTACACGGTCAAGGCATCCGGCAAGAAGATCACCGTCCGAGGCTGACCGAACCGCACACCCGGCCGGCAAGGGACCATCGACAGCGACGGGCCCTTGCCGCAACGCATCCCGGCGCGAAACGCGCCCCGGTCGGCGGCACCCCGCCTTTCGGCGGCCGAACCCCATTCCCGGCCGCGGCGGTCCGCCGCACCGTCGGGTCGGGGGTCGCGAACAGCACGTCCTCGGTTAGCGCCGCCGCGCCGGTGAGCCGGTTCAGCAGGGCCGACTTGCCGGCGTTGGCGTAACCGGTGATCGCCACCGACGGCACCCGGTTTCGGGCGCGGCGCCGCCGCACCCGCTCCGGCCGGCGAGCCAGCTCCGCGGCGTCGGCCCGCAACCGCGAGGCCCGCTGCCGCAACCTGCGCCGCTGCACCTCCAGCCGCATCTCACCGGGACCGCGTACGCCGATGCCGGCGCCGCCCGCCATCCGCCCGCCACCGACCCGCGACCGCGCCCGGCCCTCGCCCCGCAACCGCGGCAACTGATACGCGATCTGGCCAGCTCCACCTGTAGCCGGCCCTCGCGGGAGCAGGCGTGCTCGGCGAAGATGTCCAGAATCAGCACGGTCCGGTCCACCACCGGCACCTCACCCGGTCCTGGAGATTGCGGGCCTGATCGGGTGTGAGGTCGCCATCGGCGATCACCAGCCCTGCCCCGTGCTCGGCCACCAGGCCGGCCAGCTCCTCGGCGCGGCCCGAGCCGAGGAACGTGGCGGGGTCCGGCCGGTCCCGGTTCTGCACCAGCTCGGCCACCACCGCCAGGCCGTCGGTGTCGGCGAGCCGGCGCAGCTCCGCGAGACGTTCCGGTCTCCTCCTCGCGGCGCACCGCGATCACAGCACCGGTGGCGCCCTCACACCGGACCAGCGACATGCAAGAACGGGGCCGACCACCGAGTGACCGACGCCCTGCCGAGACGGCAGCCCTGCGAGCTTCAGCAAGCACCTAGTGCTTCACCGCCCAGACGAGTGGCACCTGCGGCGGGACACCAGCCGTCCAAGCTCGTAGCAGTGTTGGCGCGTTCAGAAGCTGGAACCTCGATGGTCGTCGCCTCACGCAGGACCGTCTTCACATGCTGGCGAGCCGACGTGGGTTGTCGAGGCCGTATCACCAACGCCCGGACCAGTCGAACCGCCGGCTGAGCACGACCTGCCCTGTGATAGGCCCGATCAGCTCGTCCAGCAGCTCGCCGCATACGGCCTGTTTCCGCTCCGCCGCGTCGAAGGCCATTGGCTTTAGCAAGGAGACGACGCGGACATAACCGATATGGGCACATTGAGCCAGCCGTTTCCGCACACCAAGGCGTTCAACCCTGCCAACGGCCTGCCCGAACCACCGGACGAGGACGACTTCGAATCCAACGACTATTTCAACGCGGCCGAGGACGCCTATCGGCCGGCCGAGGGACAGCATCCGGGTGTCCAAGAGTCGAGGTCAGTGGCCGGGCACGACTCGTTCGATCTTGCTCAGATCCTCGCGCAGAAGGTCGTCGTGGGCGATGGCGAAGTCACCATTGGGTAGCAGGTCGTGGGAGAACTCGACGCCGGTGACCCGGTCCGGCAGGAATCGGCGCAGCTTGTGCCGGATGCCGGCGGGATATTCGACGGAGGTTCCCCAGCCCTCCGGCGCGGCGTCGCTGGCGAGCAGCACCCAGTGATCCGGTCTGACGAGGGAGCGAAGGTCGGGAACGCCGCCGGTGTGACAGTCCAGTGCGGGCAGTACGAGCCGGTCGGGGTCGGTGGGCGGATACCACATGAGAAGCGGCTTGGCCCGCTGTGCCTCGGCGTTGTCGAAACAGCACAACGCGATCGTGTAGCCCGGGAACGCGTCGGCGTAGAACTCGAACAGCTCGCGATTGAGCGGTGGCCGCTTGTGCGGCGGCACCTGCCGCAGCGCGGCCGGGATCTGTGTCGGGTCACTGGCCAGTACGACGGTGTAGATGTCGTGGTCGAACACCTCGACCGCCGCGGCGGCGCCCATCCACGCGATACCAGCGCTACGCGCCACCGGCTGCGCGTGGATCACCACATCGCGCATCCTGATCAGAATATCGGCGCTGTGGCCGACGGAGATGAAATTCCGCGGGGACATCCGGCCGACGGGAAGGTGCAGCAGCATGGCGTTCGGGCCATCAGCCAGATTGACCGCGGTGTTCTGGTAGCCGAGGACCTCTACCAGCCCATGCTCAGGATGCCGGCACCGGCCGGCGTACAGAATGGTCCCGGTGAACTCCGCTTGATCCACCGATACACACATCCACACAGCCTATCCGCCCAGCGGCCATGACAACGAGGCGGTCATGAATGGCTTTGGTGACCCCAGCGGTAACTGACCATCGAAGTGTCGGCCGACACCCGGAACCGAAAGACGTCCGTCATGCTGAGTCCCCGGATCGCCGCCCTCCTTGAAAACCCCACGCCGGAAGCCGTCGACCGTTTCTGGGCCGAGATCACGATGACCGGGACTCCGCTGGTCGAGCCGTACGACGAGGGCCGCAGCCTGGTCACGTTCCTCTGGCGGGGAGAGGCGACCGCCATCCGTGCATGGTTCAACATCGACGTCCCACTGGCCCGTGTGCCCGGCACGGATCTCTGGCACGGCTCCGCGGTCTACCCGTCCGACCTGCGGACCATCTACTGCCTGGTACACGATGACATCGAGCGGGTGCCGCACCTGCCGACCACGTCCGGTCCCACCCTGATCGATCCCGGCAACCCGGAACTCTTCCATCTCCCCGCGGATCCCCAGGATCCCACCGACAGCGACGCCTGGGCGTCGATCCTCGAACTGCCGGACGCCCCACCCGCGATGTGGACCAGCCCACGACCGGACACTCCGGCCGGCCTGCTCCAGACGGACACCTTCACCAGCGCCGTACGGGGCACCGACGTGCGCGCGACCGTATGTCTACCTCCCGGCGCCGACCCCGCCGAGCTGCCCGTCATCGTCGTCTTCGACGGCTATGCCGGTCAGACGATGATGCGCATGCCGGTCATCCTGGACAACCTGATCGCCGCCGGCCGGATCGCGCCGATGGCGGCGCTGTTCGTCCACGGCCGCGACGAGAACCGGAACAACGACTTGGCTCCCGGGGCACCGATCGAGCAGTTCGTCGCCGAAGAACTTCTGCCCTGGGCCCGCGACACGTGGAAGATCGGCTCTCCCCGGGGCGGCAACGTGGTCGCCGGCATGTCCCGTGGCGGTCTGGTCGCCGCGTCTCTCGCCCTGCGCCGCCCGGACCTGTTCCGGGCGGCGATCGCCCACTCCGGCAGCTTCTGGTGGCCGTCCCCCGACGCCGGCAAACCGGGCGCCCTGATACGCGGCGTCGCCCATACGGCCCCCGGTGACGTACGGTTCTAACTCGACGTCGGGCTTCTGGAGACCATGGCCGGGCCGGGCGGCGCACCATCACAACTGGACGCCTGCCGCGACATGCACGCCGCATTGCTGGACCGGGGGTTTCCGGTCACCTTCCGCGAGTTTTCCGGCGGCCACGACTACGTGAACTGGCAACACAACTTCGCCGAAGCGATCCTTGCCACCTGCGCCTGAATGGACAGACGCTGACCCGGACGGCGTGCGCGGGCGCGGGAATTCGCTCGCGGCGACGTTGACGCGTTTCTTACGGTGGCCTCGTGGGACTCGATGCATTCGTCTATTGCCGGTGTTGGCAGGACGGCCTGACACCGCCAGCACCGGTGGGACCCGTCGGCTTCGACGAGGAGGGCTATCTGAGCCTGCTGGTTGCTGGGGATGGGTACACCGAGGCGGAGGCCGTCTTTGACGGCTGGATGGCGAGCGCCTGCCCGCACGAGCTGATGGAACAGGCCAGCGAGCACCTGGCCAACTGGACGGGATACCGCCTGTTCCAGCAGGCGCTGGGGGCGGCGGGATGGTCGCACTTCCCTACCCTGCGCGCTGAACTGCCCAGCGCCAACGGCGGTCGGATGCCGGCCGAGGCAGCCGCCCGCGTTCTCGGCGAGCTGGACCACTTCGAGCGGCAGGCTGTCATCGACGATGAGGTCGTGCTGGTCGACGAGGCGACCGAAGCGGTGGCGTTGAGGTACGTCGCCGCGTACCAGGGGGTGCTGATGCTGGGCCCCGGCTACCGGGCCGGGGTGGACCAGGAGGGCTTCTTCGTCCTGGACCCCGACTCTGATCCGCCGGCCACGCTTTTTCGGTCGGCTCGGTTCCGGCAGCGGGTACTTCCCGGCGGGCAGGTGCAGTTCAGCGACGAGGAGAAGAGCGTTCGGATCGCGATGTCGCCGGTCGGGGGCGCGGGAACGCCGCCGGAGCAGCTTTGCGTGAAAACGCGGCCCCAGTTGCCGGCTGAGTTCGACTACATCGTGGAGCCGTTACGCCGGTTGTGTCAGGCCGCTGTGGCGACCGGCAATCCCGTGATGTGGTGCTGACCGACCGCAGAGGTGGACGGCTGCTGGCCGCCTTCACCGCATGCGTGGTGATGGTCAACTTCGCTACGGCGGCACCGTGGGCAGGGAAACCTGTGATCGGAACCGGCTACCCCTAGCTCGCGGCGCTGCCGTGGCAGGGTGCCCGACGTTCTTCTGCTCCCATCGACCGCCTCGCCGGACCGAAACTTCCGCTCGCGTTACCGGTCGGACGGTGGGCCGCGCTGGTGTGCCGTTTCGGACTCGGCGGCATCCGACTGGGCACCGCGCTGGCTTGCACCGGCGTCCGGACCCGGGCCGCGCTCGGCGAGCAGCTGGGCCGAGAGCGGGTCGTCTGCGGGCCGCTACCCGGGAACGCATTGACATTCATCGAATATTAACCCTAGCCTTCGGTCGAAGTTCCGGATGTTCATCGAAACTTTCGAAACGTCTTCGCGCTCGGAGGAGGACCGCAGATGTCCGAACTCGCCCTACTCGGGGCCGAACTTCTGGCCGTCACCGTGCTGGTGTTCGGGCTCTACTTCCCGCGGCACCGGCGCCGCGACCTGGTGGTGGCCTACTTCGCCGTCAACATCGGGGTGCTCGCCGTCGCCGACGCGCTGCGCACCAGCGGCGCCGGGGCGGGCCTCGGGTTGGGGTTCGCGCTGTTCGGCGTGCTCTCCATCATCCGGCTGCGGTCCACCGAGCTGGACCAGCACGAGGTCGCGTACTTCTTCTCGGCGCTCGCGCTGGGTCTGCTGGGCGCCCTGGAGACCAGCTCGATCTGGCGCAACATCGCGCTGATGGGCCTGATCCTCGTGGTGCTGGCGATCGTCGACAACCGGTGGGTGCTGGGCCGTTACCGCCAGCAGATCATCGTCCTCGACTCGATCGTGACCCGTGAGGACGAGCTGATCCGCCGGCTCGAGGACCTGCTCGGGGCCAAGGTGTACTCCGGCCGGCTGCTGCGGGTGGACCTGATCAACGACTCCACCGTGGTCGACGTCCGGTACGCCGGCCGGCCCGGCAAGTTGATCGCCCCGGTCAGCCCGCCGACCTACGTGGGGCACCGATGACCGCGGCCGTCGCGTTCGACACGCTGGGCGCGTTGCCCGCCGTCAGCCTGGCCGAGATGGATCAGCGGGCCGCACTGCAGTGCCGGTTCGACCGCAAGTACCTCCTGCCGGCCGGCGACGCGCGCCGGCTGCTCACCGAGCTCGCGCCGGTGGCCCGGGTACTGGAGATCGACGGGATCCGCCACTTCACCTACGAGTCGGTCTACCTCGACACTCCCGATCTGGTCAGCTACCTGCGCACCGCGTACCGGCATCGGCGCCGATTCAAGATCAGAATGCGGACGTATGTGGACTCCGGCTCGTGCTGGCTGGAGGCGAAGGTGCCGGGCCCGCGCGGCAGCACGGTCAAGTACCGGGCGCCGCACGTACCCGGGCAGCCGCACCCGACCGAAACCGGGCTCGCCTTCCTCGACGAGGTCTTCGCCCGGCACGGCCTGTCGCCCGCCGACCGGGCCGGCCTCACCCCCGTGCTGCGCACCGCCTATCTGCGGTTCGCGCTGCTCATGCCGGGCGACAGCCGGGTCACCGTGGACACCGACCTGCGCTGGATCGCCGACGGCCGCGAGCTGCGGCTGCCCGGCGTCGCGATCGTGGAGACGAAAACCGGCTCGACCGCCGCCGAGGCCGACCGCCGGCTGTGGCGCCGCGGCCACCGTCCCGTCGCCATCTCCAAGTACGCCACCGGCCTCGCCGCGCTCCGCGCCGACCTGCCGGCGGCGCCGTGGCGCCGGATCCTCCGACAGCACTTCACCCTCAGCAGAGAGGACCTGCTCCATGGGTAGGCATACGATCCGGACCGTCACCCTGATCATCCTGGCGATGTTGCTCACCACGGCCGGCGTCCCGGCCGCGGCGGCCGCCGACGAGCTCGCCGGGGACATCACGTTCTCGGTTCCCAGCGGCACCTTCCAGGGCTCGGTGTCGGTGGCGCTGGGCACCGCGATCGCCGGTGCGGAAATCCGCTACACCACGGACGGCACCCGGCCGGCGACCGCCTCGGCCGTCTACCCGGGCCGGCCGCTGACCCTGACCGGCACCACCCAACTGCGGGCGCAGGCCTTCCTGAACGGCGCGGCCACCGGCGCCCCGGGCGCCGCGCTCTACGTGGCCCGCGCCGTGGACACCCAGCACGACCTGCCGCTGCTGCTGATCGACAACTACGGCAAGGGCAAGCCGGGCCGCGACTACATGGACGCCGCCGCGATGGTCTTCGACACCACGGCCGGCCGGACCTCGTTGTCCGCCGCACCGGCCGTCGCCACCCGCACCGGCATCCACCTGCGCGGCCAGTCGTCGGCCATGTTCGAGAAGGCGCCCTACCGGCTCGAGTTCCGCGACGACGCCGACGACGACGCCGACCACCCGGTGCTCGGCATGCCGGCCGACTCGGACTGGGTGCTGCGCGGGCCGTTCAGCGACAAGTCGCTGATCCGCGAGGCCCTGGTCTACGACCTCGGCCGGGAGATGGGTTTGGCGACGCCGCGCTACCGCTTCGTCGAGCTCTACCTGAACACCGACTCCACGCCGGTGGCGGCCGCCGACTACCAGGGCGTCTACATGCTGGTCGAGACGATCAAGAACAGCAAGGACCGGCTCGACCTCAAGCAACTCGAGGAAGAGGACACCACGCTGCCGAAGATCGCCGGCGGCTACATCTTCAAGTTCGAGTGGCTGGCCGCCGAAGAACCCATCCTCACCTGCACCGGCGCCGCCGCGACCTGCTGGAACTTCCTCGAGGTCGAGGACCCGTCCCCGCTGAACACTTCTCAGCGTGCCTGGCTGACGCAGTACCTCCAGCAGTTCCACGACATGCTGCACAGCCCGCGGCTCACCGACCCGCAGACCGGCTACCGGACCTGGATCGACGTCCGCTCCTGGGTCGACCTGATCATCCTCAACGAGCTGAGCCGGGAGATGGACTCCTATCTGCGCAGCACCTACTTCTACAAGGACCGGGAAGGCCCGATCGTGGCCGGGCCGCTGTGGGACTACGACCTGACCTTCGGTGTCGGCGGCTTCTTCGGCAACGAGCAGACCGCCGGCTGGCAGTACCAGCAGACCCGCAGCCCGCAGGCCAACGACTGGTTCCAGATCCTGCTCGCCGACCCGGCGTTCCAGAACGACCTCAAGACCCGGTGGCAGTCACTGCGCCGCGGCCTGCTCGCCACCACCTCACTGACCAGCCGGGTGGACGCGCTGGCCGCGCCGCTGACCGCCGCCGCCCAGCGCAACTTCCAGCGCTGGCCGAACCTGGGCAGCCGGATGGTCGGGCCGTTCATCACCGACACCACCCCGACCTGGGCCGGTCAAGTGCAGGTGATGCGCACCTGGATGACCCAGCGCGCGGCCTGGCTGGACGGCCCGTCGGCGTGGGGCGGCGCCACCACCTCGCCGTCCACGCCCCCGTCACCGTCGCCGTCGGCCTCCACACCGCCGCCCGGAGGTGGGTGCACCGCGACCTACGCCCAGACCGGACAGTGGACCGGCGGCTTCCAGGGCGAGGTCCGGGTCACCGCCGGAACGAGGAGGATCAACGGCTGGACCGTCACGCTGTCGTTCGCGAACGGCCAGCGGGTCAGCCAGGTCTGGAACGGGACGATGAGCACCGGCGAGACGGGGGTGACTGTCCGCAACGCCAGCTACAACGGTGGCCTGGACGCCGGGGCGACCACGACCTTCGGTCTGCTCGGTTCCTGGAGCGGCAGCAACAGCCCGCCAGCGGTCACGTGCGCCGCCGGCAGCGTTGGGTGATCACGACGACGAGGCCGGCTACCGGCGGCCCCGGACGGGTTCCTCGTGTGTCGATGTTCGAACACAAACGGCCAGTTCGCGTACGCCGGAGCGCAGACGGGACTCGGTCATCTGTGAGTAGCCGAGGATCAGGGTGGGCGGATGGCCGCCGCCGCTGCGGTAGTCGCTCATGGTGGCGAGGGCGATGCCGCGGGATCGGGCGTGTGCTGCGATGGCAGTCTCGTCGGCGGTGTCCGGCAGTCGCACCGTGACGTGCAGTCCGGCGGCGATGCCTCGGACGGTCGCCTCCGGCAGCGACTCGGCCAGAGCCGCGATCATCGCGTCGCGGCGGCGCCGGTAGCGCAGGCGCATCCGCCGCAGGTGGCGGTCCAGGTCGCCACGCCGCAGGAAGTGCGCGAGCGCCAGCTGCTCGATACGGGCGGTGCCCTGGTCGTGCAGCCGCTTCTCCTCGCGCACGTGATCGACCAGGGCCGGCGGGAGCACCATCCAGCCGAGCCGCAGGGCGGGAGCGAGGACCTTGCTGAGCGTTCCGGCGTACACCACATGGTTTTGATCGAGGCCTTGCAGCGCGCCCACCGCCGGCCGGTCGTAGCGGTACTCGGCGTCGTAATCGTCCTCGATGGCGATCGCGCCGCAGGCGCGCAGCCAGGCGACCAGTGCGGTGCGGCGCTCCGGCGCCAGCACCACCCCGGTGGGGTGCTGATGCGCTGGGGTGAGGATCACCGCGTCGGCCCGGGCCGCGGCGAGCAGGTCGGTCCTCAGACCGAGATCATCCACCGGTACGCGCACCGGCTCCAGCCCCGCGCGGGCGACGATCCGGTCCTGCTCCTGGTTGCCGGGATCCTCGCACGCGATCCGCCGGGCACCACGCGCGGCCAGCGCACGGCAGATCAGGCCCAGACTCTGCTGAAAGCCGCTGGTGACCATGATCTGGTCGCGGCCGGCCACCACCCCGCGGACCCGGCCCAGGTAGTCGGCCAGCCCGTCGCGTAACGCCGCGACACCGAAGACGTCACCGTAACCGAGATCGTCCACGGTGATCTCGTTGACCGCATCGCGCAGACAGCGGGTCCAGGCGGCACGGGGGAACGACGAGACGTCGGGACGTGCGGGCATGAAATCGAAGCGGGCCGGAGGCACGGTGACCGGCCCGGGTGCTGGTGCGGCGTCCGGGAACGGGCCGGGCGCGACCCGCGGCTGGGCGCCCTGCCGCAGGGCGAGGTAGCCCTCGGCGGCCAGTTGCGCGTACGCGTCCACGGTCACCTTGCGCGAGACACCCAGCTGCCGGGCCAGGTCGCGGGTCGACGGCACCGGCGCGCCGGCGCGAAGGCTCCCGTTGCGCACAGCGTCGCGGATCCGGCTCTGTATCTGCGCGGTGAGGGTTCCGGGACGGTCTCTCGAGACGGTCAGCAGGAACTCCACTGGTCCCCTTTTCGGTAGCTGCACTGGATCTGTTCTTTGTACCAGTCAGGCGGAACCGTGAAGACATGCTTTTCACCGCCTCGATCCTCGCCCGCCTACCGATCGCCACCCTCAGCATCTGCCTGCTGGTGCACGTCGAGCAGCTGTCCGGTTCGTACACCGCGGCCGGTGCGGTCGCCGGCGCCCTCGCCGTCGCGCAGGGCGTGGGCGGCCCGTTGCTGGGCCGCCTCGTCGACCGGCGCGGCCAGACCGTGGTGCTGCTGAGCTCCGCTTTCGTCGCCGGTGCCGCGCTCATCGTGATGGCGATGATGCCCGCCGGTACGCCGCTGCCGGCGCTGCTCACACTGGCCGTTCTCATCGGGCTCACCACCCCGCCGGTCGGGGCGTGTATGCGCACGCTGATCCCGGCTCTGCGTCCCGGCGAGCAGAGCCGCCGCCGGGCGTACGCCGCGGACGCCGCCGCCACCGAACTGACCTGGGTGTCCGGTCCCCCGCTCGCCATCGGCCTGGGCGCGCTGGCCGGCACCGGCACGGCGCTCTCCGCCGCCGGTCTGGTCCTGATCGCGGCCACCGCCCTCTTCGCCTGCTCACCGGCCTCCCGCAACTGGCGGCCCACCGGCGCCCGGCGGGCGAAGGCCAACGCCCTCGCCTCACCAAACATGCGCACCCTGGTGACCGTGCTGGCCGGTGTCGGGGTGATATTCGGCGCCACCGAGGTCGCGGTGGCCGCCTCGGCCGGTCCGGCCGCCGGGCTGCTGCTCGGTCTCTGGGGTGCCGGATCGCTGGCCGGCGGGGTCGTCGCCACCCGGCTCGGCGGCGGCGCCGGCGGCGGGCGCGGCTTCGCCCTGCTGCTGGCCGCGCTGGGCGTAGGTCATCTGCTCCTGGTCACCACGGCCGACAACGTGATCGCGGCCGCCGTGCTGATCGCCGTGGCGGGTTCCATGATCGCCCCGGTCCTGGCGAGTTCCTATGCGATGGTCGACCGGGCCGCACCGGCCGGCACGGCCACCGAGGCGTTCGCCTGGCTGGCCACCGCGACCGCGATCGGCACCGCGGCCGGTGCGGCGGCCGGTGGCGCACTCGCCGATCTGGCCGGACCCGCATCCGGTTTCGTCCTCGGCGGCGCCGCCGGACTGGCCGCGGCCGTCGTCGCCATGACCCGCATCAGCGCGTCGCCGCAACGTCAGCCGACCGCAGCGGTCTGACCGCCGCGTCCTGAAACGGGGAGGACATCGACGGCATCAACTGAGCCGGGGCGAGGATGCGTGACACGCCGTCACGCATCCTCGTCGTCATCCGGCCAGGACGGTTGGTCCGAGATCTTCCACAACTGCAACCGGTACGCCTCGAAACGGCCCGGGAAGGGCCCGGCGTCCTCCGGCGCGAACCCGCCGGAGACGCCGCGGTTGTACGCCGCGATCCGGGCGCCGTACGTGCCGGCGCCGGTCGGCAGCTCCACTCCGACGTGGACGGCCCGCTCCAAGGCCTGGATCGAACTGAACCGGCCGCCGGGCAGGGCCAGCCCGGCCACCGCGATCTCGTCCGGCGCTCCCCCGGGCGTACCCGGAAGGTCGTCCCAGACCTCGACCACGACGGACGCCGTGCCGGTGTCGATCGCGCGCGCGACGACGGCGTTGGGCCCCCACGCGAAGAACCCGTGCCCGAGAGCCCGCCGGGCCGCCACGACGTTCTCACCCTCGTCGCACGTCGGGTCGAAGATCGTGAAGAGCCGATACTGCGGATTCACGGTGAACGAATACTCGAACACAACCGGCATGCCGCCGAATGTTAGCGGCCGGTGCCGGCTCGGCGCAGACTCCGCGGGCATCGGTGATCATCTAGGCTTCGCGGGTGGGATACTCGGGATCCATCGTGGTGGCACGGACACATCGACCGCTCAGCATGCAGGACGGCGTGCAGGGCGTCGGCCCACAGCACAACTACCTGCGGGAACTCGGGGACGGCTGGCAGCTGATGGAGAGCCTCTCGGTCACACCGTCGCCCGACCTGGCCGAGGTGTCGGCGGCGGTCGCGGCGTCCACCGGGCAGCCCGCGCTGTCACTCGACGTCATCGACAGCGATTGCGCGGCGATGTGCGTGGCTACGCCCGGATGGACCGGGCCATTGACCCATCTGTGGGACGTGAACCAGCCGTGCCCGGTCTATCACCACCAGCCTGCCGGCGAGCCGCCGCCGGCCCTCCGCAAACCTGATGAGGTGGTGGCGGAGCTGGTCGCGTGGGCAGAGACGGCAGGGCTCCGGCCGGACCCGGAACGACTGCTGGAGATCATCTCCCCGGCACACGCCTGCGCCGACCGTGACCAACTGTTCGCCCTGGTCACCGCGGTCGGTGTGGAACGGATCGGAGCACCCCGGCCGTGGTCGGTGCCGGTGGCGTCGTGGCCGTTCAGCCGGGTCGTCGGCGGCCCGGTGAGCTTGAGCGCCGTGGCACGCTCCTATGCACGCCAACGCGCGGAGGATCCGGCAGACTGGGCCGACGAACCCGAACAATCGTGGGAAGCGCCGGCCATCGCACTCGAAGCCGAGGTGTGGGCATCCCTGTTCCAGGACGGCGTGGACGTGATCGCACTCGCACGCCGGGCCTTCGCGGTGCACCAGGACTACATGAGCCACACCTTCCCGGGCAGGGACCTCGCGAAGTACCAGGAGTGGCTCGACAGGTTCGAGGCCGAGATCTCCGCCGGTGGCGCCCGGGCCGCGATGATGTTCGACCCTGAACGGTATTAGCTGCTGGCGCCTGCTCCGGCTGCGCGAGCGTGCCACCACCGACGGCGACAGCGATGTGCGCAGGCGGCGGCGCTGGCGGTCCCGGCCGGCTGGCCCGCGCCACCTGGACGGTCATGCTGCGCTGTCTCGATCACCGGGCCCGCTGATCTTTCTCGCGGACCGGATCGACCCCCGTTTGCTGGCCGAACCCGGTGCAGACAGGCACGGGGTTTAGTGACGCTTCCTCAGGCTAGTTCGAGCTGGACGCCGTCCTCGACGAGGTAGCGGACCAGATCATCGAAGGTCACGGCGGGCAGCCAGCTCTTGCGGTCGTAGCCGGAGACCAGGTGGGTGCGCGCGACCTCGGAGTTGTGCCAGATCATGCGGAAACCGGGGGTCGCCCCACCGTCGCCGGCGGCGGCGTTCTCATGCAGCCAGAACAGGTCACCGCCAAACCAGCCACCGGGGCCGTTGATCGCCTCACCCATTGCGCAGAAGAAGGCGTCATAGTCGGTGACGTAGCGGCCGTCCAGGTGATAGACCGTGCCCGCGGGAAGGCGGCGGCTTTGATCCGGCGCTCGGAACGACGCCGGGCCCGGTCGTCGCATTCGCAATCAAGAGTTCGGCGAGGAAGCCGCGAATGCGCTGGCGACTGCTTCGTATGCTGCGCCCGGGAGGCGCACATGACGAACGCTGGATTGATCGAACGATTGATCGATGAGGCAGCCCATGCATCTGACTGGCGCAGCGGTTGCGCGAACTCGGGACGACTCCCTGTCTTCAACCTATGGGGACCAGTCATGTACCTGACCACGGCCGGCGAGGTCGTCATAGACCACGAAGAAGACAGCAAGGCTCGGCTGGCCGAGCCAGCCGAACGCGACTTCGCGCTTGCTCGAGCAGCTGAGCGATATCCCGAACTTGCTCACCTGATGCCGTCCAAGCCTCGGGACGCGGTCACGTGCAACCTATGCAGCGGACGTGGCCGGATGACCCACATCCAAGGGAAGATCCTGCCTTGGCAGGACGCAGACCGATCCAAGCCGTTCATCTACTGCCCGGAGTGCAACAGCCTCGGTTGGACCGTGATCACCTGACTCCGACCGCCTCGCCGCCCCTGACTGGCAGCACAGGGCTGAACGCGGGTACACGTGCTCCCCGCATATGGCGGGGGCACCGACTCGAAACCCCGTGGCGCTGCAACCGACTGACAGCCGGCTCCCCATGAGGCCGGGCACTCGCTCCAGAAATTCTGAGGTCGGATGCAACCGTAAGGCTCAGCTATTGGTCCTTCTCGGACGAGCGTTGACGACGGGGAGAACGACTTGGATGCCGAGCACGCGGTTCACCAGGCGTACGAGGCCTACTATCGGCGGCTGGTGACCCAGATCGCCGGTCTCGTCGGTGATCTGGCCGAGGCTGAGGATGCCGTGCACGAGGCGTTCGCCCGCGTCCTGGCCGCGCCACGATCGTTCCTGCAGGCCGACGACGCCGAACGCTGGCTGCGGGTCGCCGCCCTCAACATCGCCCGCACCCGCTACCGGCGACGCTGGCTGTTCGACCGCCTGGTCCGTTCCGGCCGGGTCGAGGTCGCCCCTGCCGCGGTACCCGGGATCTCGGGCGACCGGGTCGCCGTGCTCACCGCGCTGCGCCACCTGGCCCGGCCGACCCGTGAGGCGGTGGTGCTACATCATTTGGGCGACCTATCGGTGGCCGAGGTCGCCGCCACTCTCAACGTGCCGGTGGGCACGGTCAAAGCCCGGCTGGTCCGGGGCCGGGCCGCCCTCGCTCGTTTCCTGTCCGAGGACGAGCCGACCGCGCGACCCGCGGGGACGCCGCTGGCCGAAGGGAGCCATCATGCCTGAACCGCGTTTCGCCAGGTTGCGCGAAGAGCTCAGCGATGCGGTACGCCAGCCCGACTTCGATACGGTACGGCGCAGAGCAGGCAGTATGCGCCGACGACGGGCCGTGACGGCGGCCGCCGTGTTCCTGGCAACCGTGCTGACAGCGACAGGCCTCGTCGCGACCGCCCGCGACGTCCCAGACGAACGGGACCTGTTCGACACCGCGCCGACCGTCACCGAAGCCCCGGACGCCGGTTGGCCCCGGACGACCTCGGCCGCCTACACCGGCACCGAGGTCTACGCCGTCCACACCCGGTGCCGGGAGTGCAACGCGGAGCTGTACGTCTCGTCCGACGAAGGTGATTCCTGGCAGCGCCGCACCATGCCACCGGCGCCGGAAAACGCGCTGCGCCCACGCGAAGCCTCACTGAGGGCGCTGGCCCCCGGGGTGATCATCTGGCGCGAGGCCACCTTCGTGCCCTTCCCCACGGCCGAGACTCCCGCAGCGGAGAGCCCTCGGGTCATGGCGGGGCCGACCGTCGTACCGTGGATCACCCGTGACGGCGGCCGGAGCTGGCACCGAGCTGAGATCAGCACCCAACCGGTGGCCGTCATCCCGGACGGGGTCAGCCCGATCGAATGCAGCGTCTGGGGCATATCGACCTGCACGGTCGGCGTGGTCGACCCGGCCACCGGCAGGTTCGCTCCGCTGGCCTCCCAACCGACCGGCATCACCGTCGAGGACGGGTGGACTTCGCAGATCAACGTGCCGCTCGGCGGGCGCCCGTGGATTCCGGGCCTGGATCCGGTCACGAGAAAACCCGCGGTGGCGACCAGCGCCGACGGCGGCCGGACCTGGCACACCCACGTCTTCACCGACGGCGTGGCAGCCGTCTACCACGAGGTCATCGGGGTCGCCGCCATGTACCTGCCGCGGATCGCCGCCGGCCCCGGCGCAGCAGCGTACGTATTGACTCACCGGGCCGACCATGTGGTCGACGTCCGCTACACCACCGACGGTGGGGAAACCTGGAACACCGGCGACACGATTGCCGACGGCGATACCACCGGGTACGTCACCGCCGACGGCACGCACATCCTCACCACCACCGATGACCGCACCACGACAAGTGCCGGCCACGGCACCGGGAAGTACACACCGGTCACTCTGCCCGGCTACCCGGAATCTCCCTCGACGGCTCAGTTCACCGGGCAGTACCTGGTGACCGCAGAGGATGGCATGCACCTCTCCGCCGACGGCCGGACCTGGCGGCGGATCAGCCCGCCCTGACTCGGCAGAACACCCGCAAGTCCCCGTTCACAGGAGCAGAACTCCCTCACCCTGACCGCGAGGCCCGGCCGCTACCGCCCCACCGACAAGATGCTCGCATTCTCGACGGCCTATGAACACCGGCAGGTCGGGCCTCCGCGGGCGGCTACAGCTCCCACCACTGGCCCAAACGACGGGGTGACCCCGTCCGGACGAAGCTGCGAACACGATCCCACGCCTGATCCACATCAAGGACGAAGTCGCCGGTGAACACCGCCGCGTCATCGATGACCGGGACCTCAACCTCAGCAATCGAGTCAACAGTGCCGTCCCCTCCAAGGAGAAACACCTGATCAGCGTTGCGGAAGAGATGGATGACCGCGTGGTTCCCTCGGAACCCAACGGTCAAGAGCGGGTACTCCCGGTCCGGCAATCCGACTTCGAGATGTCCCTGCCCATGGCGCCGCAGCTCAGCCAAGCGATGTGAAAGCGCCGCCAAGCCCGATCGTTTCTCCATGGGGTGGAATCGTCCTGAGCCTGGTTCCGTTGCCGCCCACACGACAATCGCCAACGCCTCGGCGTTCGGCTCTCGATCGGCTGGATCCATTGACACAGCAGTCATCGTCGTTCCCCAGCAGAGCCCGAAGCCGAATTCATCGGGGATCTTAAACCGTCAAGATCGCCAAGGTGCGACCGGCCAGCGTGGACATGTGGCCGCACGCACGGATACTCGATGATCGATACGATGTTGATCATGATCGCGAGCCGAAAGACACTCGCCGCCGGTGTGGCTGTGATGCTCACCGTACTGCTGGGCTGGTCAGCGCCGGTCCAGGCGGCGACAAGCCCGCCCACTCCACGCGAGACACTGCTCAACTACCTGTACGGATACGCCAACGGCCGCACCGTCAGCGGCATGCATCACAAGTGGGAGGTCTACGGCGCCGACCGGACTGACTGGCCCACTTACTGGGACGATCAGATCTTCGCGGTCACCGGTGAGCGGCCGGGGCTTTGGGGTGGCGACTTCACCTGGTACAAGGATCCGGCAGATCTGGTCGGCCCCGCCGAGGCGGCGTGGAAGGCCGGACAGCTGGTGACGCTGTCGTGGCATTCCTGCCGTCCGAAGGTGCCACGGACCACGAAGTGCGACAAGAGCGCCACGTCCGGCACCCCGAACGAGAAGCTCACCGAAGCCGAGTGGACGGAGGTGCTCACCGAGGGCACGCCGCTCAACACCTCCTGGTATCAGGATCTGGACAAGGTCGCGGATGCCTTGGCACAGCTACGGGACCACGGCGTCGGAGTGCTGTGGCGGCCGCTGCACGAGATCAACTCTGCCTGGGCGTGGTGGGGTGGACACCCGCAGTCCTACCGCCTGTACGAGATGATGCGCACTCACTTCGACGCCCGAGGGCTGACGAACCTGGTCTGGGTCTGGAACGTCACCGACCAGGACCCGGAGCGGTTCCCCGACTACCCGGAGCAGTTCGCCGACTATCTGCCGGGCGACGCGTATGTGGACGTGCTCTCCCTGGACGTCTGGAACAAGGGCTACGCGGACGGGAACGACGAGCCCAGCACCGTGGACTACACCACCCTGGTGAATCTCGCGAAGGGACGCCCGGTCGCGCTCGGCGAGGTCAAGAAGGTGCCGTCGCCGGCCCTGCTGGCCCGCCAGCCGCGTTGGTCGTGGTTCATGCTCTGGCCCGACCCGTTGGAGAACCAGCCGGAGATCAACACCCCGGCGGTGCTCCGGGCGACCTACCAGGCGCCGGCGGTGTTCAACCTCGGTGACCTCAATCGCCCGGTCCCGGATCCGGCGCTCGGCGCAGATCTCGCGCAAAGTCGCCCGATCTGGGCCAAGACCAGCGAGAACACGTGGTTGGATGCCCGCTGGGCAGTGGACGGGAACAGCCGGACCCGGTGGAGCAGCACGTACGCGGACAGTCAATGGATCTACCTGCAGCTGGCCCGGCCGACCGTGGTGCGGAAGATCCGCCTCGACTGGGAGGCGGCATACGCCCGCAAGTTCCAGGTGCAGGTCTCGGCCGACGGCACGACATGGCGCAACGCCTGCCCGGACCAGGCGGGCGTCCCCGGCGTGCAGATCGTCCAGCTCGACGACACGCAGCCGGTTCACTACGTCAAGATCTACGCCTGGGAACGGGCCACGAATTATGGGTACTCGCTCTGGTCGCTCAACGTGTACGCCTGAGCGTTCTCGGCAGGCCGGGGGCCGGCGCGGCGCGATCATCCATCACGCGAATAGTGATCAGTGCCTGTGAAACCGATACGGCAGGTTGGTGAGCGGGATCCTTGGTGTGACCTTGCCGAACGGCCGGTTTTCGACACCCGGGCCCGCGAGCCCGGTGGACGGGCCGCGGGTCCGGGGGTACGGCATCCGGGTCAGCCGTTGAAGGTGGCCGGGTGGGGCCCGGTGCGGCCGTCACGGTCGAGGGCGTCGATCGCGGCCAGTTCGCCGGCGGTGAGCTCGAAGCCGAAGACGTCGAGGTTGGCGGCGATGCGCGCGGGTGTCACCGACTTGGGGATCACGATGCGGCCCTGCTGCACGTGCCACCGCAGGATGACCTGGGCCGGGGTGACGCCGTGTGCCCGTGCGGCCGCGACGACCGGGGCCTCGGTGAGGACGGCGCCCTGCGCGAGCGGGCTCCACGCCTCGGTGGCGACGCCGCGGGCGTGGCCGGCGGCGGCCGTCTCGCGGTTCTGCAGGGCCGGGTGCAGTTCGATCTGGTTGACGGCGGGTACGGTGCCGCCCAGCGCGATCACGCGGTCCAGGTGTTCCGGGAGGAAGTTGGAGACGCCGATCGCGCGGGTCAGGCCGTCGGCGTACAGGTCCTCGAGGCCTTGCCAGGCGTCCAGGTAGGCATCGGTGGCGGGGGCGGGCCAGTGGATCAGGTACAGGTCGACCCGGTCCAGGGCGAGCCGCTCCAGGCTGGCGTGCAGAGCGTCGCGGGCGGATGTACGGCCCAGGTCGGCGATCCACAGCTTGGTGGTGACGAACAGGTCGTCGCGGGGCAGGCCGGATGCGGCGATCGCCCGGCCGACGCCGGTCTCGTTGCCGTAGACGGCGGCGGTGTCGATGCTGCGGTAGCCGGTTTCCAGGGCGGTGGCGACGGCGGCCTGGGTCTGCGCGTCGGGGATCTGCCAGACGCCGAAGCCGACCTGCGGGACGGTGACGCCGTTGTTGAGAGTGACGGCGGGGATGTGGGTCATCGGTTCCTCGTTCGGGTCAGGTGTGGTCAGCGCGCGGCGGTTGCCGGCGCGGGGGTGGTGCGGCCGGCGAATTCGCCGCCGGGCAGGCGGGTCGCCAGCAGGTAGACGAGCAGGGCCGCGGTGGTGACGGCGGCGCCGGCCCACAGCGGTGAGGTGTAGCCCAGACCCGCGTCGATGGTGCTGCCGCCCAGCCAGGCGCCGAAGGCGTTGCCGACGTTGAAGGCGGCGATGTTCGCGCCGGAGGCCAGGGCCGGCGCCTGGGCGGCGTGGCCGAGGATGCGCATTTGCAGGCCGGGCACGGTGGCGAAGCCGAATCCGCCCATCAGCAGCAGGGCGACGACGGTGGCGACCTGGTTGCCGGCGGTCAGGGCGAATCCGGCGAGGACGGCGGCGAGCCCGGTGAGCAGCACGATCAGGGTGACGGGCAGGTTGTGGTCGGCTGCCCGGCCGCCTGCGATGTTGCCGGCGAACAGGCCGAGCCCGAACACGATGAGCAGCCACGGTACGGCGGTGGTGGGGAAGCCGCCGACCGCGGTCAGGGTGTAGGCGAGGTAGCTGAACGCGCCGAACATGCCGCCGTACCCGAGGATCGTCACCAGGATCGACAGCCAGACCTGCCCGCTGGTGAAGACGCGGAACTCGCCGAGCAGGCTGCCGCCGGCCGGGGCGGGGGTGGCCGGGATCAGGGCGGCGATGCCGGCGAGAGCGAGCACGCCGATGACCGCGATCGCCCAGAACGTGGAGCGCCAGCCCGCGGACTGGCCGAGGAAGGTGCCGAACGGAACGCCGAGCACGTTGGCGACGGTCAGCCCGGCGAACATGATCGAGATGGCCGCGGCCCTCTTCTCGGCCGGCACGAGGTCGGCCGCCACGACGGAGCCGATGCCGAAGAAGGCGCCGTGGCACAGCGCGGCGAGGACGCGGCCGAGCATCATGAGGCCGTAGTCGGGGGCGATCGCGGAGAGCAGGTTGCCGGCGATGAACAGCACCATCAGTCCCAGGAGGGCGCGCCGGCGGTCGACGCGGCCCAGCGCGGCGGTGAGCCCGATGGCCCCGATCGCGACGGCCAGGGCGTACCCGGAGATGAGACCTCCGGCGACCGCTTCCGTCACCTGGAAGTCGGCGGCGACCTCGGGTAACAGGCCGGCGATCACGAATTCGGTCAGGCCGATGCCGAACCCGCCGATGGCGAGCGCGTACAGAGCGAGGGGCACGGAGAACTCCTTCTGGCGTGCAATAACAAGCGTGTGCACTAGTTGCATGTGCAACGAGTAGATAGTTGCAGGCGCGCTATATCGGCGCAAGACGGTGTAGGGTGAGCAGCATCTCCGCGGAAGGGACCGACATGGGGATTGGCAACGACGCGGTCGAGATCCGCGCCCAGGGCTGGCGCCGACTGGCCGCGCTGCACGGGCTCATCGAAGCGGCCCTGGAGAAGGAGCTTCAGGCCGCACACCGGCTCTCGGTGGTGGAGTACACCGTGCTCGACGCGCTCAGCCGCCAGGACGGCTGGCACATGCGCATGCAGCAACTCGCCCGGGCAGCCGCACTGTCCAGCAGCGCGACCACCCGCCTGGTCACCCGCCTGGAGGATCGCGGGCTGCTCACCCGCGTCCTGTGCGCCGACGACCGGCGCGGGATCTACACCGAGCTGACCCCCGCCGGGCAACAGCTGCTCGACCAGGCACGCCCCACCCACGACCGGGCGCTCGAGGAGTCACTGACCCACGCCGAGAAACTGCCCGAGCTGGAGAGCCTGGTCGCAGCGCTGCACGTGACCTGAGCCGCCCGGCCGGCGCCGGGCACCTTCTTGCCAGCAAGCCAATAGCCAACCGGGCGCGCCCAGGCATGGAATACGCGACAGTGGAATAGGCGGCCTCACCGGACCGCCAGGAGGGCTTTCAAGGAGCAGAAGTCCATGAAGGCGCGGATTCCACTCGCCGGGGCAGCCGTCTTGCCCCTGATCCTGACCATCACCGGTTGCAGCGCAGGCGACGACACGGCGGCCACCGGCGACGCCACCGCCCGCGGCGCCATCGACGTGTGGTTCTCGAACAACGCGCAGGAGGTCGCCTGGGGAAGACAGGTGGTGCAGGCGTGGAATGCCGCCCATCCGGACGAGCAGGTCACGGCCCAGCAGATCCCGGCCGGTCAGACGTCGGAAGCGGTCATCTCGGCCAGCATCATCGCCGGGAACGCCCCGTGCTTGATCTACAACACGTCACCTGCCGCCGTCCCGGCCTTCCAGGCGCAGGGCGGTCTGGTGCCGCTCGACGACTTCGCCGACGGCACGAGCTACGTGACCGCGCGCTCGGGTGAGCTCGGCGCCCAGTACAAATCCCCGAACGGCAAGATCTACCAACTGCCGTGGAAGTCGAACCCGGTGATGCTGTTCTACAACAAGACGGCGTTCGCCAAGGCAGGCATCAGCACCACCGCTCCCCCGCTGGCCACGTACACCGACTTCCTGGCCACCGCACAGAAGGTGGTGTCGAGCGGCGCCGCCAGGTACGCCATCTTCCCGTCGCCGTCGAGCCAGTTCTTCCAATCATGGTTCGACTTCTACCCGATGTTCGTGGCGGAAAGCGGTCGGCAACTCGTCGTCGACGCCAAGGCCACGTTCGACTCCGACGCGGGCCGGGCGGTCGCCGGCCTCTGGCGGCAGTTGTACGCCCAGAACCTGGCGGGCAAGGAGGCGTACACCGGTGACGCGTTCGCCGACGGCACCGCCGCCATGGCCAGTGTCGGCCCCTGGGCCGTCACCGCGTACCAGGACAAGGTCGAGTGGGGCGTCACCGCGGTACCGACGCGAACCGGCTCGGCAGAGAATCAGTCCACGTTCAGCGACGCGAAAGACGTCGCCCTCTACACCGCCTGCACCAACCGCGGTACGGCCTGGGACTTTCTGAAGTTCTCCACCAGCTCCGAGCAGGACGGCGAACTGCTCGCGATGACCGGCCAGATGCCGCTGCGGCAGGACCTGGTGCGGGAGTATCCGGCGTATTTCGCGGCGAATCCGCAGTACAAGGTGTTCGCGGCCAAGGCGGCCCACGTGATCGACGTGCCGAACACGCCGGCTTCCGTCGAGGTGTGGCAGACCTTCCGGGACGCCTGGACGAACTCGGTGATCTTCGGCAAGGAGGATCCGGACAAGGCTCTGGCGGACGCGGCCGCGACGATCGACGACCTGGTGCATCGATCACGGAGGTGATCCGTTGACCGCTGTCACGCCCGCGGCGAGACCGGCCCCCAGGCGGCACCGGATGACGGCCTCAATCCTCGGCCGTCATCCGGTCGGGCTGCTACTGAGCGCCCCGTACGCGGTGTACATCGCCGCCGTCTTCGCGTACCCGCTGGGTATGGCCGTGTGGATCTCCTTCCACGACTACATCTTCACCGCGCCCGGGGTGAGCGTCCCCCGGCCGTTCGTGGGCACCGACAACTACACCACCGCGCTGGCCGACCCGGCCGTACGCCAATCGTTCGTCAACATCCTGATCTTCCTCGTCATCAACGTGCCGCTGACCGTGGTGCTGTCGCTGCTGCTGGCCACCGCCCTCAACGCGGCGATCCCGTTCCGCACGTTCTTCCGGGTCGGCTTCTACGTCCCGTACGTGACCGCGAGCGTGGCCGTGGTCGGCGTGTGGCTGTTTCTGTTCAGCTCCGACGGGCTGGTCAACCAGGTGCTCGGCGATCTGGCTCCGGACCCGTCGTGGCTGATCAACGAGAAGTGGGCGATGCCGTCGATCGCCCTCTTCGTGACGTGGAAGCAGCTCGGCTTCTTCATCCTGCTGTACCTGGCCGCGTTGCAGAACGTGCCGAGCGAACTCTACGAGTCGGCGGCGGTCGACGGCGCGGGCCGCTGGCGCAGCTTCCGGGCGGTCACGATTCCGGGCGTACGGCCGGCCACGACCCTGGTCACCCTGCTGGCGATCATCACCGGCGCGAATCTGTTCACCGAGCCGTACCTGCTGACCAACGGCGGCGGCCCGAGCGGCAGGTCCGCGTCGCCGGTGCTGCTGATGTATCAACGCGGCATCGAGCAGCAGCACCCCGACGTCGCCGCGGCGATCGGTGTACTCCTGGTCGCCGGCGTCCTGCTCCTCGCCGGGGCGCAGCGACTGCTGGAACGGAGCCGAGAATGACCCGGGGCCGCTCGTGGTGGCGCACGATCGCCTTGACTCTCGGCGCGATCGTGTTCCTGTTCCCGTTCTACTACATGATCGTCGGCTCGCTGCAGGCAACGCCGGACACGTCGCTGAGCGGCGCGCTGCCGAGGCCGGACAACCTCAGCCTCGACAACTATCGCGAGATCAACGCCGCCATCGGCCTGTGGCGGTCACTGCTCAACTCGGTGATCGTCACCGCGGGCGTGGTCGTCGGCACCCTGGTCTTCGGGGTGCTGGCCGGCTATGCGCTCGCCCAGTTGCGGTATCGCGGCCGCGGCACCCTCTTCGCCGCCATGCTGCTGCTCCAGGTCATCCCGTTCCAGCTGCTCGTCATCCCGCTGTACGTACAGGTCGTGCGCGGCTACGGCCTCGCCGACTCGTACCTCGGCATGATCCTGCCCTTCGTGATCAATTCCGTCGCGGTGTTCGTGTTCCGGCAGTTCTTCCTGCAACTGCCGGTCGAGCTGTTCGAGGCGGCACGGCTCGACGGAGCGAGCGAGATCCGCGTACTGCGCTCCGTCGCCCTTCCGCTCGTCCGTCCCGCCCTGCTCACCGCGACGCTGCTGACGTTCATCGGGCCGTGGAACGAGTTCCTGTGGCCGTTCCTGATCACGAAAGAGACCGGTATGCAGCCGCTCGCGGTGGCGCTCGCCAACTACATGAGCACGGTCGCGTCGGCCGCCAGCAACCCGTACGGCGCGATCCTGGCCGGCGCCTGTGTGCTGGCCGCCCCGGCGGTCCTGCTCTTCATCGCGTTCCAGCGGCACTTCGTCTCGTCCGACCTGGGTTCCGGGGTGAAGGGGTGAAGGGGTGAAGGGGTGAAAAGCATGCCGATGATCCGGCCCGCTCTCACCGCGGCGCTGACCATCGCCGTGCTGCTGGCCGGCCCGGTCCACGCCGTCGCCGCGCCCGCCGTGCCGACGGACCCGGCCGTGCTGAGCAACCTGGACCACCTCGACTTCCTCACCGACACGGTGCGGCCGCCGGCCCAAGCCGGGCACACCACCTACCGGCTCGACGACGAACCGTCCATCGGTGTGCTCTGGGTCTACGCCGACGACCTGCCCGACGGCGGCTACCACCGGGTGGGCGGCGGCACCTACGACGCGCGTACCGGCACGTACGGGCAAGGCGCGTACGACGCCGACGATGTCGCCCGTGCCGCGGTGGTCTACCTGCGCCACTGGCGGCAGTTCGGTGACCGGGCCAGCCGCGATCAGGCCTACCAGCAGCTGCGCGGCCTGACCTACATGCAGACGGCCTCCGGCCCGAACGCCGGCAACGTCGTGCTCTGGATGCAACCCGACGGGACGCTGAACCCGAGCCCGGTCCCGGTCGAGACGCCGGACCCGTCCGACACCGCGGCGTCGTACTGGCTCGCGCGCACGATCTGGGCGCTGGGCGAGGGCTACGCCGCCTTCCGTACCGCCGACCCGCCGTTCGCCGCATTCCTCTCCGAGCGCCTCGACCTGTCCATCGCCGCCCTCGACCGGCAGGTGCTCGGCCGCTTCGGTGACTATCAGGTCGTCGACGGCAAGCGGATGCCCGCGTGGCTGATGGCCGACGGCGCGGACGCCAGCGCCGAGGCGGTGCTGGGGCTGAGCGCGTACGTCCGCGCGGGCGGACCGCCCACCGCACGGGTCGCCCTGGCCCGGCTGGCCGACGGCATCGCCGACATGGGCGGCGGCACCGGCGTCTGGCCGTACGGCGCCGTCCTGCCCTGGGCCCGGTCGCGGTCGCTGTGGCACGCCCGGGGCGCGCAGATGCCGTCGGCGCTGGCCGAGGCCTCGATCACCCTCCGCGACCCACGGCTGCTGGCACCGGCGCTGGCCGACGCCGCCGGCTTCACGCCGGGCCTGCTCACCGCGACCGGCCCGATCAACGGCCTGCTGCCCGCCCCGATCGACAATTCCCAGATCGCGTACGGGGCCGACGCCCGCGTACAGAGTCTGCTGTCGGTGTCGAGGGCCGCCGGCTCGGCCGGCCTCCGTCGACTCGCCGGTGTCGCGGCGGGCTGGTTCTTCGGCCAGAATCCGGCCAACGTCCCCCTGTACCACCCGGGCACCGGCGCCACCGACGACGGCGTGAACGGCGACGGCACGGTCAACTCCAACTCCGGCGCCGAGTCGACGATCCACGGCCTGCTCACGATGCTCGCCCTGGACGCGGCTCCCGATCTGGCCGCGCTCGCGAAGGCGGCCGGTCCGGTGGTGGAGCGCGATGGCCGGCATACGGTCGAGGCCGAGTCCGGACGGCTCGACGGCCCGGTCTCTGTGGTGACCCCGGCATCGGCGTGGACCGGCGAGTCGCAGTGGAGTGGTGACGCCTACCTGCGGGTCAGGGCTGGTGGCCGAGTCAGGTGGACCGTGCCCGCGGCCGCCCAGCCCAGGCTCGTGGCAGCGGTGATCAACCGGGTGCCCGGCCCGGGCGGCGTGACGACCTTCGCCTCACTCGGCAGTGTCAGCCACGGGGGCGGCGGTGCGCAGGGCGCGTCCCCCGCCCCCGGCGTGCTGCTCCCGGTGGCGGTCACCGGGCACCTCCCGGCGGGTGCGACCGAACTGACGGCGACCGGCGTACGCGGAAGCGGCGACCTCGACGCTCTCCTGCTGACACCGCTCGTGTCCGTCCTGGTCACCCGGCGGGCCGTACTGCTCTCCAGCGCGGCCCGGACATCACGGCGCGTGACGGTCGACGTGCCGGGCACCGGACCCGCGGTCGCTCACAGTTACGACCACCTCGGCCGGGCGGCCGGCATCACCGGTGGGCGGGGCCCCATCACGCTCGACGTGCCCGCGGGCGGCTTCGTGGTGGCCGCCGAACCGTGGCCCGATCCGGTCTGCACCCTCGAGGGCGCCGGGCTCGCCGCGCCGGCTCGGCGAGAGACCGAGGGCCGGATGTTCTGGTTGAGCCGGAACAGGTTCGCCGGGTCGTAGCGGTCCTCGACCGCCACCAACCGCTCGTACGTGTCCTTCGGGTAGGACGCCCGGACGCGGTCCTCGCCGGCCTCACCGGTGAATCCGCCTCATCGACCCGGCCCGATGTGGTCAACAGGCGGCGGTAGCGGCTCTCAAGCTCGAACGCTTGGCCGGGGCGTCGCATGGACGCCTCGGCCGGTGCCCAGCATGGCCGGGGTCATCGTGCGTAGGGATACCACCGCTGATCGTCGCCGCCGCCGAGGCAGTTCCAGATGATGACCTGTGCTCTCGGAACGATGTATGCGTTGCCGCCACCCGCGACGGCGAGACACATGTTTTCTGCGCCGACATTCCTGAATCCCCGTACGTCGCCGTAGTAGATCGGCGCCCACTGCTCGTACTCGTTGTCCTCGTCGAACCACCACTGGATCACTTTCGTGCCGTTGGTGTGGCCGTTGCCCTGAACGGAGAGCGCGAACGGGCTCGCGGGGTTACGGAGGTAGACGTAATTGCTGACGCCGACGGGCTGCTGCGTCCACAGTTGGTCAGCAACCCCAGTCCCGCCCTCGTTGAATGACTGCCAGAACATGATGGCGTCGGCGCCCGCGCCGGCGCCGGAGCCGCCGCGGATGGACAGGTACATCACCGCGCCGTTCTCGGTGCGCTTCAGGTTCTCGAGCAATCCGTACCCGGCAGCCTGGCCAGCCGACGGAGTCACCGCCACCAGCGCCGCCGACGCGATGAGCGCCGCCGTGAACGCGTGGAGAACTCGCCGTAGTCTCATCCTCTGAACCCCGCCCCTTAGATCATCTTCCATGGGTTGGTCATCCTGTCAGCTGTTTGCATGCCGGTAAAGATCCCGATCGATCACCCTGCGGACTCAAAGCTCCATTCAGGACGACTCCCCTGCCCAAGGCGAACGTCAGCCCTGAGAACGGATCGCGAGATGCGGGCGTCGGCAGGGTCGGTCGGCGTCTTGTCTGGAAGGTCCGCCGATGAAGTCGCTCACTGAGCCATTTCAACGGGACGGTGCAGCTCACGGTAAGTACGGCGACCCGGTGTCTACGCGACCGCGCGGCGGTGGCCGGCTCTTCGGCGTCGGTCACCGCCGTTGGCGGTGCCAGCGTGGTCAGCCGCCGTTGACCGGGTGGAACGGCTTGGGCAGGGTGCGGGGCACCGCCGAGCGGGCCGTGACCGCGGGGACCACCGGCAGGCTGTTCATCAGAGCGCGGCCGATCTTGGCGTGCGCCTCCACGGCCGGATGGGTGGCGCCGTAGTTCTCCGGATCGCCCAGCCCTTCGGCGAACATCGCGTACGTCAGCAGCGGCAGACCGTCGACGCCGAACATGATGCCGACCTCGTGCCGGGACTCGCCGAGGCTGTTGAAGTCGGCGCCGTACTTGGTGGCGACGCGCTCCCGTTCCCGCGACGACATCACCCGCCGGACACCGTCGTGGTAGCCGTTGAGCCACCGGGTGACGCTGAGCAGGAAGTCGCAGGACTCCGGCTTGAGCAGCGTCTTGGTGGCCAGCCGCCACAGCAGGTCGTGCATCTCGCGCGGCGTCGTCGTACCCAGGTAGAAGCGGTTCGGATTGGCGACCGGCTCGACCCGGGTGTGCACGAACCCCTTGGCCGCCAGAATCTCGTTGATCTCCAGGGCCGGCACGACACGACCACACATCCGTACGGCCGTGTTGTCGGACACCAGCAGCATCGCGGTGAGGAAGTTCGCGACCGTGATCTCGTCACCCCACACCCGGTGCAGATGGTAGATGCCGGAGCCGCCGAGGATGATGTCGGCCGGCAGGTCCAGCTTGGTGCCCAGACTCAGCAGACCCCGGTCGATCTTGTCCAGGACGGCCGTGGCGACCGCCAGCTTCTGCACGCTGTACCCGTTGGTGACGTGGTCGGCGTCGTCCTGCACGATGGGCCGCAGCGCGCCGGTCGAGTTCACCGCGGCGATGTGGGTACGCCAGAGGCCGCCGGCCTTGGACTTCTCCCGCTCGTACACCTTCCGGATGTGATCGCGTCCGGAGGGTGCGGCGTCGGCGGGGCCGCCCACGCCCGCGCCGGTGACCGCCGCGGCGCCGATCCCGAGCACCGAACGACGGGACAGGCTCGATGACATCGCGTCTCCTCAGTGGATGGACGGTGAATCACGGCGCAACGTACACCATGCCCGCTCCGCCGGCGGGCTGCTTGGCTTTCCGGCTCTCGCCGGTGACACTGGCTCCAACGCATTGAACTCTATGAATGTGGTGGGCGATGCCGCGACCGGAACGTTCGCTGGATCCCGCCGCCGGCCCGGTACAACTGCTGGCGGCCGAGCTTCGTGACCTGCGCCGTCAGGCCGGAAACCCGGGATACCGGGCGCTCGCCGCCGCGAGTGGCTACTCGGTCGCGACGCTGGCCAACGCCGCGGGCGGCCGGCAGTTGCCGAGCCTTCCGGTGACCCTGGCGTTCGTCCGGGCCTGCGGCGGCGACCCCACGGTGTGGGAACGGCGGTGGCGGCAGGCGTCCGCCGAGCTTGCCGCATCCCAGCCCGGCAACGGAAAGCCGCAGGCGAAAGCCACCGATGAACGGCCGCCCTACCTCGGACTGCTCAGCTACGGCGCCGATGACGGGGATCGGCTGTTCGGACGGCAGCGGATCCTCGCACAGCTGCTCGACATGCTCGACCGCAACCGTTTCGTGGCCGTGTTCGGCGCCTCCGGCAGCGGCAAGTCGTCGCTGCTGCGGGCCGGCCTGATCCCCGCATGGCTCCGCCACGGCACCCGAGGCCCCGCCACGGTGATCACCCCCGGCGCCGAGCCGCGCCGCAGTCTGCGGCAGGCCCTGCCACAGGGTCCGTCGCTGCTGGTCGTGGATCAGTTCGAAGAGGTGTTCACGCTCTGCCAAGACCCGGCCGAACGAGACGACTTCATAGCCCGGCTCGCTGCCGCCGACGAGCCGGGCAGGCATGTCGTGATCGGGGTCCGCGCCGACTTCTACGGCCGATGTGCCGAGTCCGCGCCGCTGGCCTGCCTGCTCGCGGGCGCCAACATCCCCGTGGGCCCGCTGACGGCCGACGAACTGCGGGAGGTGGTCACCGAACCGGCCCGGCGCGCCGGGCTGAGCGCCGAACGGGCATTGGTCACCAAGATCGTGGCCGATGCCGAGGGCCAGCCGGGCGCCCTGCCGCTGGTCTCGCACGCGTTGCTGGAGACCTGGCGGCAACGCCGCGGTGAGGTTCTGACGGTGGCCGGCTACGAGGCCGCCGGCGGGATGAGCGGCGCGATCGCCCAGACGGCGGAATCGGTCTATCAGGGGCTCGCCGCGCCCGACCGGGAGACGGTCCATCAGGTACTGACCCGGCTGGTCGCCCTCGGCGAGGGCGTGCCGGACACCCGCCGCCGGGTCCAGCGTTCCGAGTTGGACCAGCCCGAGGTGAACAGGGTTCTGGACGCGCTGGCCGAGGCCCGGCTGCTGGTGCTCGGCGCCGACACCGTCGAGATCGCCCACGAAGCCCTCATCGAGGCCTGGCCCCGGCTGGACGACTGGCTGCACACCAGCCGCGACGACCTGCATCTGCATCGCCGTCTCACCGAGGCCAGCCAGATCTGGCGATCACATGACCGCGACAGCGGCGCGCTGTACCGGGGAGCGCCGTTGACCGCGTGGGACGGCCGTAGCCTTCAGCGGCTCAACGCCCTGGAACTGGAGTTCCTGACGGCCAGCCGCGACCGGCAGGCCCGGGAAAGAAACGCCCGGCGGCGCCGCATCAGGTTCGCCCTGACCGCTCTGGCCGCCGGGATGGCGGTGATGACGGTGCTGGCGGCCGTCGCCGGCACGCAGGCGTCGCGGGCCAACAACCAGCGTGATCTGGCACGGTCCAGTCAGCTGGTGGCCCACTCCCGTGCGCAGGCTCAGGTCGATCAGGAGGTCGCCCTGCTGCTGGCCATCGAGGCATACGACACCCAGCCGACCGAGGAGGCGCAGACGGCGCTGCGCCAGGCGGTGACCGATTCCCGGGTACGAGCGATCGTTCCCACCGGCCAGGGGCAGGTCCTCGCGGTGGCGTTCCAGCCCGACGGCTCCGCTGTCGCCAGCGCGGGCACCGACGGCACCGTCCGGCTGTGGCAGCGCGCCGAACCCGACGGGCTACAGCCCACGCCACGTGTCTTCCGCCTCGGCGACACGGTGCTCAACGACCTCGCGTTCAGCCCGGACGGGCGGCTGGTCGCGGTGGGCGGCGCCGACGGCCTGGTCACGGTGATCGATGTGGCCCGTCGGGGGATGACCGTCCTGCGTATGCCGGCGGACGACACCGTGCACGCGATCGCGTTCAGCCCGGACGGCCGGCGGGTGGCCGCCGCCATCAGCGACGGCACGGTACGGGTCTGGGAGGTCGCGGGACAGCGGCCCCCGGTGACGTTAAACCTGGGCAGCCCAGCGCTCGGCGTGGCTTTCAGTCCGGACGGCCGGCTGGTCGCCGGCAGTGGCACCGCCACGATCCGCATCTGGGACACGACCGGCACGGGTACGCCGAGGACGCTGACCGGACACGAGGGCACGGTCAAGAAGCTGCATTTCAGCCCCGACGGCCGGCTGCTGGCAAGCTCCGGCAGCGACGGCACCGTACGGATCTGGCCCGTCACCGCGGCCGGGGCGCCGGTGGTCCTGAGAGGCAACGACTCCTACGTCGAGACCGTACGGTTCAGCCCGGACGGCCGGCGGGTGGCCAGCAGCCACAGCGGCAGCAACACCATCCGCATCTGGAGCGTCACCGGCGACCACGATCCGGTGGTGCTGCGCGGACACGACGGCGCGGTGTGGAGCCTCGCGTTCAGCCCCGACGGCCGGCGGCTGGTCAGCTCGAGCACCGACGGCACCCTGCGGTTCTGGGATCCCGGCGTCGCCGCCGACCCGCTGATCCTGCGCGGCGACGACGGGCCGGTGTGGGCGGTCGCCGCCGGTGGCCGGACGCTGGCCGGCGGCGGGGCCGACGGCAGGGTCCGTGTCTGGCGGGATCCGTGGACCGCGGGCCCGGCGATCCTGCCGGGCCATCTGGAGGAGGTCTCCACGGTCGCGGTCAGCTCCGACGGGCGGTGGGTGGCCGGCGGCGGCAGGGACCGGACCGTCCGCGTCTGGGACGCGCAGACCGGTGACGTGCGAGCGGTGCTACGTGGCCACACCGAGCCGGTGTCGAGTCTGGCCTTCAGCCCGGACCGGCAACGGCTGGCCAGCGCCGGCAACGACGGCACCGTACGGATCTGGCCACTGGACGGCGGGCCGGCCCTGGTGCTGCACGGACACGTCGGCGGCGTCGGCGGCGTCGCGTTCAGCCCCGACGGGCAGCACGTGGCCAGCGTGGGCGCTGACGGCGCCGTCCGTATCCGGCTCGCCGACGGCACCGGCGCCCCCGTACACATCCAGGATCAACCGCCCGGCCGGCAACTCTGGTCGGTCGCGTTCAGCCCGGACGGCGGCCACGTGGCCGTCAGTGGCCAGGACGGCGCCGTACGCATCTGGCGGATCGACGGCCAGGGACCTCCGACAGCGCTGCTCGGTCACCGCGACGCGGTCTGGAGCGTCGCTTTCAGCCCGGACGGGCGGCTGCTCGCCAGCGGCGGCCAGGACGGCGACGGCGTACGGATCTGGCAGGCTTCGACCGGGCGGGAACTGGTCACCGTCCGCGGGCACGGCGCCACGGTCGAGCAGGCCCGGTTCCTTCCCGATGGCCGGCTGATCACCGCGCACGGCGACGGCACGGTACGGGTCTGGCAGTGCCACGTCTGCGGCCCGGACTCCGACGTTCGCCGCCGAGCCGGCACGCTGGTCACCCGCGCTCTCACCGCGGCCGAACGTGACGCGTTCGGCGTTCCCGCACGCTGACCCGCGATCGTCTGACGCCGTCCTGCCCGGCATCGATCCGGTGCGGCGCCGGAAGTCGGTCCACATCAGAGGCCCGAATCAGTCGACGGCTCCCTTGCACTGCTGTGACCTGCGGTTGTTTACCTGCGCGCGGGGCTACTAAACAACCTGGCCGTCGGTTTCGCTGAGAGCCGGCACCTGCGCTGTGCCGGTGGATTCGAGAAAGGAGTTTCAATGACCATGTCAAGCCGCGTACGGCGTGATCGGCGGTGAGGGATGGAACTCACGGCCGTCTCGCAGCAGGGCCCAGATGACGTCGATCAGGCGGCGGGCCAGGGCGATCAAGGCTTGG
>NZ_JAGFNS010000048.1 GCF_017592555.1 Actinoplanes flavus
GAACGGCGAAGCGCCGAGCGGGTGGGCGGCTCGGCGCTTCGCGTCAGGGTGGTGGCGGTGCGCTCAGGAAGCGGCCGCGGCCTTTGCACCACCGCTGCTCGACGAGGAGGTCGAGCTGCTGCTGGTGGAGGAGGACGAGGTCGACGGGGTCGACGTCGTCGAGGTGGAGGTCGAGGTGCTCGAGGTCTCCGGCTTCTTGGCGGTGGTGTCGCCGCTGCCCGACTTCTCGGCGCTCACGCTGCCTGAGCGGGAGTCGTTGCGGTAGAAGCCCGAGCCCTTGAAGACGATACCGACCGAGTTGAACACCTTGCGGAGCTTGCCGTGGCAGTTCGGGCACTCGGTGAGTGCCGGGTCGGAGAAGGATTGCACGGCTTCGAGCTGCTCACCGCACTCGGTGCAGGAGTACTGGTAGGTAGGCACGGCTCCTCCGGATCGATCGGCTCTTGGCACTCGCCAACTCCGAGTGCCAATGTTGCGGTATCGGAGGTCAGTTCGTCCACTCCGGGTCCGGCCTGAGGGAGAAGCGGTCGGGTGTATGCGGCCGCTCATGCGGTTCGAAGTGGGGCTGGTCACACCCGGTGATTGGCGGTCGGCCGGAGGGAGAGGCCGCCGGTCGGAGTGATCACGGCGTGCACGCGACGGTCGTGCGGTTCGGCGGGAACGGTGTCGACGTCCTCGCCGTCGTGGAGGAGCGCCACGATCCGTGGGCCGCTCGGCCGGATCCGGTCGCTTGAGTGGGGCGTTGCCACGCCGCCGTGATGGGCCCGGGATGGGTCGCCGGGGCCGTCCGCGTGGGCCGGGACCTGGTCGTGCGGGCCGCGGCCGGGGGCGTTGTCGGAACCCGGGATCTGGTCGTGCGGGCTGCCGGGGGCGTTGTGGAAACCCGGGATCTGGTCGTGCGGGCTGCTGGCGGGGGCATTGTGGGAACCCGGGGCCTGGTCGTGCGGGCTGTGGCCGGGGGCGTTCAGGTGGGGCGGGGCTTGGGTGTGCGGGCCGTGGCCGGGGGCGTCCAGGCGGGACAGGGCTCGGTCGTAGGAGCCGCCGCCGCGGCCCATGCGGGTGCCGTCCAGGGCTACGGCCAGGGCGGGGACCAGGATGAGGTCGGCGTGGCGCAGGCCGGCCGGGCCCAGGCGGGGGCCGGTGGGTTCCCGTAGGCCGCGGGGTGCGGGTGTGAGGTCGCCGGTGAATGCGGCCCAGTCCAGGTCGTTGTCGGGCAGCAGGACCGGCAGCAGCAGGCGGCCGCCGGCGGGGAGTGCCTCGGCCAGGCGGTACGGGAGATCGGGCCCCCCGGGTTCGGAGCCGATGGGGACATAGGCGGCGATCGTGATCGGGTGCGCCGCGCGTACCAGAGCAAGGGTTTGATCGTGAAGTTTGGCCGCCGCGGACGCGAGGGCGATGTCCGAGAGTGATCGACGGACGGTGAGGAGCCGTGCGCGTAGCGCGATCTTGATTTGCCGTGATTTTTCCGCGTCACCGGTTAAATCCGACATGCAACACCCCCTTTTGAAATGCGGCAAACGGTGCACACTATGTCAGCATCGCTGGAAGAGAAGGTCGCTCCCGGGAGGATGTGTGACACTTCGAGGCCGGCTGACCAGTGCTTTCCTGGTCGTCGTGCTCGGTCCGGTCCTGCTCGGGGCGATTTTCGTCGCACTGACCGTGAGTGCCGTCAGCCGCGACCGGACCACCGAACGCCTGGACCACGCGGCCACCACGGTGAGCGCCGCCGTGGGCGCTCTCTGCCGCCAGTTGCAGGCCGCGGCCGACGCGGTGGCGGTGGTTCCCGCCGAGAACCGGATCGCGGTCGCCGACCAGCTGGTCGCGCGAGGGCTGGCCACGACGGTGGACGTGACCGTTCCGGACCAGCCGTTGCTGGGTCGTGCGGCGGCGACCGGGAACGGGACGACCAGCCCGCTCAGTTGTGCCGACCCGGCGCCGCGGGGCACGGCCACGGCGTTCGCCGCGTACGCGTACGCCGACGAAGTGACCGTGATCGCCGCCCAGGGCATCGATCCCGCCCTGATGGACCGGCTCGGGGATGCCGCCGGGGTGGCCGTGGCGATCGGCGCGCCGGCGCCGGAGACCGGCGCCCGCACGACCCGGCAGCTGACCGCGGTGCCCGGCCAGCCGTTGCCGCTCACGCTGAGCGTGCCCACCGGCGAACCCACCCTCCGGTACGCGATCCTGCTCCTGATCGTGCTGGTCACCGCTGTGGTGGCGGTCCTGGCCGCCCGCTGGCTGGCCCGGTCGACCACCCGCCCGCTCGGTGACCTGGCCTGGGCCGCCGACCGGGTGGCGAACGGCGATCTGGACACCCGGGTGCCGATCCCGCGCCCGGACGAGCTGGGCCGGCTCGCCGGGACCTTCAACCGGATGACCCGTGAGCTGCAGTCCTACGTGCAGGCGCTGACCGCGAGCCGGGATCAGCTGCGCCGTCATCTGGCCATCCTCGGCGACACCCTGTCCAGTACGCACGACCTGGACCGGATCCTGCCGGTGATCCTGCGCACCGCGATGACCGCCACCGGCGCCCGGGCCGGGCTGCTGCTGCTCGCCGACCCGTCGGACGGGCGACTGGCGGCCCGCTGCGGGGCCGGGCTGACCGGCGCGTGGGACCTGACGCCGGCCGAGCTGGCGCAGCGCCGCCTGCCGTCGGGGCGCGGCGTGCTGGGGACGGTGGCGTCGACCGGCCGGCCGATGCGCGGGACCGGCGGGCAGAGCCCGGACGAGCCGGTCTGCGAGTCGTATCTCGCGGTGCCGATCTGCGCGCCGCCGGCCGATCCGGAGACCGACCCGGAGCCGGGCACGCTGGGGGTGCTGGCCCTCTACGACCGGCTGGGCGGGCCCGCTTTCGAGGACGCCGACCTGCGGACCCTGCGCACCTTCGCCGGGCAGGCCGGGGTGGCCGTGCACAACGTCCGGGTCCATGAGGAGGCACAGCGTCTGTCGTTGACCGATCCGCTGACCGGACTCTGGAACTACCGTTATCTGCGTGAGGTGCTGCGCCGCGAGGTGGAGCGGGCCAGCCGGTTCGGCCGGATGCTCACCGTCCTGGTCCTCGATCTGGACCACTTCAAGGAGGTGAACGACACGTACGGGCACACCGCGGGCGATCAGGTGCTGGGCGAGTTCGCGCGGCGGATCCGGATCGGGCTGCGGGAGGTCGACGTGGCGTTCCGGCAGGGCGGGGAGGAGTTCGTGGTGCTGTTGCCGGAGACGGACGCGTACGGCGGGGTGATCGTCGCCGAGCGGCTGTGCGCCGCGGTGCGGGACCGGCCGGTGCCGGTCGATCCCCGCCGGCCCGGGCTCGACGACCGGATCCCGATCAGCGTCTCCATCGGCATCGCCGTCTTCCCCGAGCACGGCGGAACCGCCCAGCAGGTGCTGGACGCCGCCGACGAGGCGCTGTACGCCGCGAAGCACGCCGGCCGGGACACCTATCGGCTCGCGGAACGGGTTTCCCAGGCCGGGCCGGAGGGGCATCTGGATGCCGCGACCGCCACCACCGGTGGGCCGCAGCCGCCGCGACCCGGCCGTGGCCGATAGTCTCGCGGCATGCCTGGTCACGAACCCAGCGAAGGTGAAGGAACGGAATGACGACGAAGCGCGCCGTCAAGGCGGTGATTCCGGCGGCGGGACTCGCGACCCGCTTCCTCCCGGCCACCAAGGCGGTACCCAAGGAACTGCTGCCGGTGGTGGACCGGCCGGTTCTGCAGTACATCGTCGAGGAGGCCGCGTCCGCCGGCATCACCGACGTCCTGCTGGTCACCGGCCGTGGCAAGACCGCCATGGTGGATCACTTCGACCGCCGGCCGGACGTCGAGGCCCGGCTCGAGGAGAAGGGCGACCACGAGCGTCTCGCCGCGGTGCGCCGGTCCAGCGAACTGGCCGACATCTACACCTGCCGGCAGGGTGAGCCACTCGGGCTGGGGCACGCGGTCGGCTGCGCCGCCTCGCACGTCGGCGACAACCCGTTCGCGGTGCTGCTCGGTGACGAGTTCGTCGAGGAGGACAAGCCGCTGCTCCCGGCCATGCTCGACCTCCAGGCCCGGACCGGCGGCATCGTCCTGGCGTTCATGGAGGTCGCGCCGGAGGAGACTTCCCGGTACGGCATCGCCTCGATCCGGGAGAGCGACCTGGGCGAGGACGTCGTCGAGGTGACCGGCCTGGTGGAGAAGCCGGCGCCGGGGGAGGCCCCGAGCAACCTGGCGGTCCTCGGCCGGTACGTGCTGCCCGGCTCGATCTTCGACGTCATCGCCGACACCAAGCCCGGCAACGGCGGCGAGATCCAGCTGACCGACGCGATGGCCGCCATGCTGGCCGACGGGGTGCCGGTGCACGGCATCGTCTACCGCGGCCACCGGTACGACACCGGCATGCCGCTCGGCTACCTCCAGGCCGTCGTCCAGCTCGCGGTGCAGCGACCCGACCTCGGCGAGGAGTTCCGGGCCTGGCTCACCGAATTCGTCGGTGGCCGGAAGGGATGACCGCCACGGCCGATCGCGAGGCGGCCGCTTCCAACGAGCTGATGCCTCTCGCCGAGTACCTGGGCAGCGTGCTGCGCAGGCTCCGGGCGCTGCCTCCGCTCGACCTCGACCTCACCCAGGCGCACGGGAACGTGCTCGCCGCCGACGTGGTGGCGCCGCATCCGTTCCCGGCGTTCGACCAGGCCGCGATCGACGGGTACGCGGCCCGATGGGAAGACCTGGCCGGCGCCGGGCGCATCGGGTCGCACCCGTCGTTCGGGCAGTTCGAGAACACCGCCCGTACGGTCCGGCTGAACGTGGTCGGCGACATGGGCGCGGCACACTGGCGGCCGGTCCGGATCACCCCCGGCACCTGCTTCTCGGTGGCGGCCGGGGCGCCGCTGCCGATCGGCGCCGACGTGGTCGTCCCGGTCCACTGGACCGATCAGGGCATGGCCGCCGTCGAGATCCTGCACGCCCCGAAACGGGGTTCCGGGGTCCGCCGGGCCGGTGAGGAGTTCGCCGTCGGGCAGCTGCTCGCCGCCGCCGGGTCGTACGTGACCCCGCCCATGGTGGCCGTCTTCGCCGCCGCCGGGATCGGCCACGTCCTGGTCCGGCCCAGTCCGCGGGTGGTGGTCGTGGCCACCGGCGACGAACTGGTCGACGTGGGCCGCCCCAGCCAGCCCGGCCAGGTGGTGGACGCCAACTCGCACGCGCTCACCGCGGCCGCCGTGGAGGCGGGCGCGCTGGCGTACCGGATCGGGATCTGCGACGACGACCCGGAAGGGCTGCGCGGCCTGCTGGAGGACCAGACGCTGCGCGCCGACCTGATCATCACGACCGGCGGCACCGGCACCGGCCCCGGCGACATGCTGCGCCGGGTGCTGTCCCGGCCCGGCCCGAGCCGCGGCACCGTCGAGTTCACCGACGTCGCCCTCTGCCCCGGCACCTCGCTCGGCTTCGGCACGGTCGGTGGCGAGGAGGTGCCGGTGGTCTGCCTGCCCGGGGAGCCGGGCGCCGCACTGATCGGCTTCGAGGTGCTGGCCCGCCCGGTGATCCAGCTGCTCGCCGGCGCCGAACCGGTGTTCCGTCCCGGGGTCAAGGCACATCTGCTGGAGACCGTCTCCTCGCCCGGTGGGCTGCGCGAGTTCCGGCCGGCGCACGTGGCCGAGCGACGTGGTGGCGGTTACACGGTGCAGCCGCTCGCCGGGGGGCCGTACACTCTCTCCGGTTTGGCCGAGGCGAACGGCCTGCTGGTGCTCGGCGAACGGGTCACCACAGCGGCCGCCGGCTCGACCGTCGACGTCCTGCTGCTCGACCGGAGGCGATGAATGCTCGGGGCCACCACACCCGGATGGCCCGCCGTGCTGTCGGACGGGGCCGTGCTGCTCCGGCCGTACAAGCGGGGTGACGCCCGGGCCTGGTCCGAGGTGCGGATCGCCAACCAGGCGTGGCTGGCGCCCTGGGAGTCGGCGCCGCCCGGGCCGTGGGCGGAGATGAACTCGCCGCGCGCGTACGGCTACGTCTACCGCGACATGAAGCGGGCCGCCCGCAACGGCGACAGCATGCCGTTCGCCGTCTGCCTGCTCGAGGACGGGCGGGAACGCCTGGTCGGCCACGTCAACCTGGGCAACATCGTGCGGCGGGCGTTCGCGTCGGCGTACGCGGGCTACTGGGTCGACCATCGGGTGGCCGGGCGGGGCGTGATCCCGACCGCGCTCGCGCTCGCCGTGGACCACGCGTTCGGGCCGGGCGGGCTGCACCGGATCGAGGTCAACATCCGGCCGGAGAACGGGCCGAGCCGCCGGGTGGTGGAGAAGCTGGGGTTCCGCGAGGAGGCCTACCACCAGCGGTACATGCACATCGACGGTGGTTGGCGCGATCACCTCGGTTATGCGATGACGAGCGAAGAGGTCGCCGCCGAGGGTGGCCTGCTGGCGCGGTGGCGGCGCGCCCGTACCGCTAAATGATCTTGAAGGTCGGAGAGCCTCCGGCGCGGCGCGCGAAATATCACGGCTACCGCCCGTAACCTCGCATTCGTCGTGTCCTTTTCCGTGGCGGATCGGAGGCCTGAGGGTGCCGACCTCGGTGCTCCTTGCGGTCCTCGCCGCGGCGGGTCTGCTCGCTCTCGCTCCGGCGCTGGCCCGCCGGTACGATCCCGCCGAGCGCCTCGCCGCGGAGCGGGCGTCATCGACGGCGCGGGTGCTGCAACGCCGCCGCCGTCTGCGCACCGTGCCCGGACGCCGACCGATCAACCCCGCCCGCCAGGTCACGGTTACGGTTCCGGCCCCATCGGGTGATCCCACGCCACCCGAACGCAGGCTCCGCCTCGTCACCGGCCGGCCGCGCCGCGTCCCACGCCGCCGCGGCACCCCCGCCATCGTCCGCCGCCGGCGTGTCTTCGCCGCCCTGGTGCTGCTCAACGCCATCGAACTGGTCGGCGTACTGGCCGTCGGCCCCGGCTTCTGGATCAGCTTCGCCGTCACCGGCAGCCTCCTCGGCCTGTACCTCGTACACCTGCGCAACCGCGCCATCGCCGATCGCCGCCGCCGGCGCGTGCAGGCCCGCGAAGCCGCCTGGCTCGCCGCCCGCCAGGCCGAGGTCCGCCGCGAACAGGCCCGCCGCGCCGCCGCCCGCCGCGAAGCCCAGCGCCGCCTCGCCGCCCAGCGCGAAGCCGTCCGGAGGGCCGCCATGGGCCTCGACCGGGAACCCTCCGACCTGCCCGTCGCCGCCAACGGCGGCTCGGTCTCCTATCGGAGGCGCGGCGGGCTGCGTGGTCGCCCTTACGAGGCCGGGGGTCGGCATCATCACGCTTCCTAGAAGGGGTACGGCCTACGCCGCCCCCAGGAATCGATCCCCGTCCCGTCCGCTCCGCGCGACCTGGCTGCCAGTCCAGCCGGTGCCGCCCGTTCCGGGCGGGGCTGCCCTGCCGCTTCGAGGAGGGGCGGTTCGCGAGGCGCATGGACGACCTGTTAGCCTTTCCTCGGTTCCACGGTGAGCGATCATCGAGGGACCAAGGGGCTGTGGCGCAGTCTGGTAGCGCACCTCGTTCGCATCGAGGGGGTCTGGGGTTCAAATCCCCACAGCTCCACCAGTAAGACCAGATCGACGGGCTGATCGCGGAAATTCGCGACCAGCCCGTTCTGCATTCGATACCGCGATGGGACCGGCTTCAACGCCGGCCGGGGTCGCTGCTGACCGGCAGCGTCACCGTGAAGGTGGTTCCCCGCCCGATCTCACTGGTCACGCTGATGGTGCCGCCGTGGTCGGCGATGATCTGGCTGACGATGGCCAGGCCCAGCCCACTGCCGCCGGCACCGCGCCGCCGTGCGGCGTCGGCCCGCCAGAACCGGTCGAACACGTGCGGCAGGTCCGTTTCGGCGATGCCCTTGCCGGTGTCGCTGATGCGGACCACGGCGCGGTCGCCGGCCCCGGCCACCTCCAGCCGGATCCGTCCGTTCGGCGGGGTGGCGGCGATCGCGTTGCGGATCAGGTTGCCGAAGACCTGGCGCAGGCGATCCGGGTCGGCGTACACCGGCATCTCGGCCGGGGCGTCCACGGTGAGGTCCAGGCCGGCGGCCTCGGCGACCGCGCCGTGTGCGGTGCGGCAGGTCTCCGCCAGTTCGGCGAGATCGACCACACCGCGGTGGTAGGTCAGGACGCCGGCTTCGGCCAGGGCCAGATCCTGGAGGTCGTCGATGATCCGTTGATGGAGCAGCGCCTCCTCGTGGAGTGAGGCGAACAGTTCCGGATCGGGTTCGAGTACCCCGTCGGCGAGCGCCTCCAGGTATCCCCGCAGATTCTGCAGGGGTGTGCGAAGTTCGTGGGCGATGTCGGCGATGAGCTGGCGCTGCTGCCGCTCGCTCTGGTCCAGGGACGCGGCCATGTGGTTGAAGGTGCGGCCGAGTTCGGTGAGTTCGTCCCGCCCGGTGATGGCGACCCGCTCACTGCGGGCTCCGGCGCCGAGCCGGCGTGCGGCGGTGGTGAGGGCGCTGATCGGGCGGAGCACCCGGCGGGTGAGCAGCAGGGCGGTGCCGGTGGCGACCAGCACGACCGCGCCGGCTACCAGGGCGATCGACCCGCCGGAGAGGCGGTACGGCACCTCGTCGCGCGCCCCGATGTAGAGCCGCAGCGGCTCCGCGGCCGGGGTCGCGACCTGGCGGGCGAAGAGGGTACGCAGACAGGTGTGGTCGTCGCCGGTCTCGGTGCAGGCGTACGCCTCGCGCCCGGCCGCCCGGGCCTGCTCGGTGCTGCTGCGGGTCCGTTCCCGGCAGGCCGTCACGACCGCTGCCGCGCCGTCACCGTCGAAGACCGGTACGCCGTCGGCGCCGGGCCGCTGCCGCACCTCGGCACCCGCCTGGGCCAGGCAGTCGGCGAAGGCCCAGCCGTCCCGGTAGGCGGTGATGGTCCGCCCGATCAGCCCCGCCCGGGCCGACGCCGTGGGAAGGGTGAGTTCGGGCATGGGGGGCCGGGGGTCGACGACCGTCGGCTCGCCGGCGACGGCCCTGGCCTGACGCCCACTGAGCAGGTCGGAGTCGGCGACCACCAGCCCGTCCTCGGTGACCAGCCGGATCCGCTGCCCGAATTCTCCGGACAGGTCGGCAACGCTGCGTTCGACGCCGTCCCAGGAGCCGTGCGCCAGGCCGTAGCCGGTCAGCCTTCCGGTGATCGCGGTGACCTCGCGCTGACCGGCCGCGACCGTGTCGGTGAGCTGTCGGTTCGCCTGGCGGAGGGTCAGCCAAGCGGTGGCGGCCGACGACGTGAGCACCAGGAAGGCGGTCAGGAGCAGCACCCGGAGACGAAAGCTCATGGCTGTTCCACGAGCCGGTACCCGCGGCCGTACACGGTCTGCACGTAGCCGGGCTTCGCCGGATCCTCCTCGATCTTGCGGCGCAGGTTCATGACGTGGGCGTCCACGGTGCGCTCTTCGACGTACCGGTCGAAGCCGAAGGCCCGGTCGATGATCTGCGCCCGGGTGAACACGTGGCCCGGTTCGGCCGCGAGGACCTGGAGGATGCCGAATTCCTTGGCGGTGAGGGGGATCTGCCGGTCGCCGACCCAGACCTCGAACCGTCCGACATCGATCCGGAGTTCGCCGACGGTCAGCACCGCGGTCCGGTCGGTGCTCAGGGATCCGGAGCGGCGCAGCAGCGCACGGACGCGCGCGGTCAGCTCACGAGGGCTGTACGGCTTGGTCATGTAGTCGTCCGCGCCGAGGTCCAGGCCGGTGAGCAGGTCCTCCTCGGTGTTGCGGGCGGTCAGCAGCAGGATCGGGACCTCGCACTCGGCGCGCAGCACGCGACAGACGTCGAGACCGTCGAGGACCGGCAACATGATGTCGAGGACGATGAGGTCGGGCTGGTACGCCCGGCAGCGGTCCACCGCCGACCGTCCGTCGCCGACGACCTGAACGCTGTGCCCGTCCCGCTCCAGGTAGACCTGAATGAGTTTCGCCTGTTTGGCGTCATCCTCCGCGACCAGGACCCGCGCCGTCATCAACCGCTCCTCCCGTGGCGTCCGGCACCACCCTAGAGAACGGGGCGGGCCCCGTCGAACGGGGATTTCGCGGAAATACTTTGACGTGGGCCTATCTCAGGATGTGGAAGGATTGTTACTTCCCCTGCGTAGTTATTCGATCTTTTCGGCAATTCCATGGTGCTCGCCGCCGCACAGGCCAGGCGAGCTGCCAGCGAGTCATGGAGATCGACACGTAACGTATAGAAATTTCTCAATTAAATTTCAGGCAACATTCTGCGCCCCCGATCTTCCCTGCCCGGCTGTTAGTTTCACGCTGATCGATCGATCGTCCGAAACATTCACGGGAGGAAGAAAGAATGCGTTCCATCACCCGACAGCTCACGGTGGCCGCCATGGCCACCGGTGCGGTCCTGGCCGCGGCCGTTCCGGCCCAGGCCTATGTCGACGGCGACTACACCGGGAACGGTGTCCGCATCCGGGCCAGCGCGCCCAGCGGCACCACCCACGGCCTGGGTTACCCGGGCCAGGGGGCCCGGCTCTACTGCTACGTCACCAGCTCGACCGTCAACGGCAACCCGTACTGGGACAGCAACCGCAACCGGACGACCGGCGTCACCGGCTACAGCGCCGAGGGTCTGCTGACCCCGCAGTACGCGAACATCCCGCACTGCTGAATCACCGCGTAGTCAGCTGAAGGATTCCGCCGGGCGGGCCCGCCCGGCGGAATTCCGTGGTCCGAGTACGACGTCCACGACGAGGAGTTGAGTTCCCAGGTGTCATCCGCACGCCGTGCCGCGGGGGTCCGGCGTCCGGTGCAGGGCCTCGCGCTGCTGTTCGCAGCCTGCGCCACGTTGCTCACCGGTTGCCATGACCCGAATCCGCCGCACCAACCACGATCCAGCGATGCGCCGCTACCCGCACCGTCCATCAGCGCGATCCCCACGGTGAGCGCGGGAGCCAGTCACGCGTTGCCACTGGCGGCCTACATCGGTTCCGCCGAGGAGCAGGCCACCCTGAGCCGGGCCGAGGGGATCCTGCTGCAGCGGTGCATGCACGGTCTCGGTTTCACCGGCTGGCGGCCCACCGAGACCCAGCCGGCCACCCAGTGGACCACCGGTCTGCGGATCGGCATCGTCGACGCCGAGTTGGCCGGGAAGTACGGGTACCACCCACCCGGGGAGCGCACCGAACGAGTCGCCCGCGCCACGGCGAGCCCACGGCAGCGCGCCGAGATCGCCGCGCTCACCGGACAGAAGACCGCCGAGGCGGCCACCACCGAGCCGTTGATCGGTAGGACGATCCCTGATGGCGGCTGCGAGGGCGAGGCCGAACGTGTGCTCGGGGCCGGCATGCCGGCCTACGACAACGAGCTCTACGGAAGGCTCGGAGTCGAGGCGGACAAGGCCACCCAGCGCGACGACCGGGTGGTAGGCGGTCTCCGGGCCTGGAGCGACTGTATGAAGCGGGCCGGGCATCTTTACCGCAACCCCTGGGAGGCCGCCGCTCAGACGTGGGCGGTCGTTCCTACCGCTACCGAGAAGGCGCTGGCCACCGCGGACGTCGCCTGCAAGACCGAGACCGGCCTGCCGGGCATCTGGTTCGCCGTGCTCGGCGGGTACGAGCAGCGACTGATCGACCGGAACCGGGCGGGTCTGGAAGCCACCCGTGCCGCGGTGGAAGCCCGACTGCGGAACGCCGGCGCGGTCCTTGCGAGCAAGGGATGAACCGGATGCGTACGTTTCGCTGGTCCCTGGCCGCCGCCGGCCTGCTGGCATCGACCGCCTGCACGCCCGCCGCCCCGGCCACCGACGCCGCCTCGTCCGCGCCGGCGCTCCCGCCCGATGTCGACGCCGCCTACCAGGAGTTCTGGGCGACGTGGCAGGCGGCCATGGCCTCGCCGGACTACGACGTCGAGCGGCTCGGCGCGCGCGTGGGGGATCCGTTGCTGGAGACACTCCAGACGAACCTTCGCAAGACGCGGGAGCAGCACGTGGTGACCCGCGGCCAGGCCACCCACCAGATCCGGCAGGTGGAGGCCGACGGCGGGGCCTGGTGGGTCACCGACTGTGTCGGCATCGGGGGCTGGCAGCTCTACGACGCCGGCTCCGCCAGCCCGATCGCCGGCCAGGCCGACGGGCCTCGGAGCCAGCTGACCATGCTGGTGCTGCGGCGGCAGGACGGGGCGTGGAAAGCCACCAACATGTACGACTCCGGCGTGTGCTGATGAAGTGCCCGGCAGAGGCATCACGACGGCTGGACAACTCCTTCAAGAGTTCTTCATACCGCGCTCCCTACCGTGGCACTGTGCGAATGAAATGGACATCAATCAGCCTGTTCCTCCTGTTGAGTGCCGGTCTGGCCGGCTGCGCCGGCGCATCGGAGGAGCCGAAGATCGCCACCGCGGCCAGCGCGCCGGCCGCCGCCTCCGCGGCCGCCGCCACGACCGCGGCCGGCGACGAGGTGGCCGCCTACCTGGCGAGCGCCCGCGACTACGCGCGCTGCATGCGGGACGCCGGCTTCAACGTCAGCGACCCGGACGAAAAGGGCCAGGTCAAGACGCTCGGTGAGCCCAAGGCCGGCGCCGACCCGCGCGCCGGCCGGGAGAAGTGCTCGAAGCTGTTGCAGCCGATCCCCGCCGAACTCCAGCAGGGCACCGAGCGTACGGCCGAGCAGATCGCGGCCGCGCGGGAGTACGCGAAGTGCATGCGTGCCAACGGGGCCGCCGACTTCCCCGACCCCGACGCCAAGGGCGAGTTCCCGGACTCCGCGGACGGCAAGCCGGCCTGGAACCAGGAGACCGCCGCGGCGCGCAAGGCGGTCCAGAAATGCGCCCCGATCGTCGGAGGCAGCGGCGACACCTCCGGGGGAGTGGGCTGAGTGGGCAGACGCCGGGTCGCCACGGCGGCACTCGGGTTCGGGGTGGTGACCGTCGCCGCGCTGGCGGTCACCGCGTCGCTCGGCCTCCACTGGAATCAACGGTCGGCGGAACCGGTGGTCCCGGCCGCCGAGTTCGCCACCACGCCGATGAAGCGCGAGACGCTCGTCGCGTACAGCACGGTGGACGCGCAGATCAGTTACGGGGCAGGCTGGCCGATCAGCGTCCGGTCGCAGGGTGTGGTGACCTGGCTCCCGGCCGCCGGGAAGGTGATCCGGCGGGGCGAGACCCTGTTGCGGGTGAACGACACGCCCATCGTCCTGCTGTACGGCGACCTTCCGGCGTACCGGCAGTTGACGGAGGGCACCGAGGGTAATGACGTGCGTGAGTTCGAGGAGAACCTGAGCGCCCTCGGCTACCGGGGCTTCACCGTCGACCGGATCTATTCGAAGTCCACGGTGGACGCCGTGAAGCGCTGGCAGAAGGATCTGGGCCTGCCCGAATCCGGCACCGTGGAGCCGGACCGGGTCCTCTACGCCACCCGGCCGGTGCGGATCGCCGGCCGGCTGGTCCGGGTGGGTGCGACGGTTCCGGCCGACGTGCTGACGGGCAGCGGTACGCGCAAGGTCGTCACCGCCGAGATCGAGACCGCCGACGCCGCCTGGGCGACCGCCGGTACGACGGTGAGCGTGCTGCCGGCCTCGGGCAAACCGGTTCCCGGCAAGATCACCTCGGTGAGTGAGCCGTCCAACGCGGGAGCGGACACCGAGGCCGGGACGAGCAAGATCAAACTGGTGGTGAGCGTCGAGAACCAGAAGGCGCTGCCGGCCGGCGGTGCGGGCATCTCCATCCGGCACACCGAGCAGGAACGGCGTGACGTGCTGACCGCCCCGGTGACCGCGTTGCTCGCCCTCGCCGAAGGTGGCTACGGCGTCGAGGTCGTGGCGGACGGCACGTCCCGGATCGTGGCCGTCGAGGTGGGCATGTTCTCCGGCGGCCGGGTCGAGGTCTCCGGCGCCGGTCTGGAGGCCGACACCCTGGTCCGGGTTCCGAAATGACCACGTCACCGGCCGAACCGCCCGCGGTCGAACTCAGCGGGGTCGGCAGGACCTATCCCGGGGGCGTGACCGCGCTACAGGATGTGGATCTCCTGATCCACCGGGGTGAGCTCGCCGCCATCCTGGGGCCCTCCGGCTCCGGAAAGTCCACCATGCTGAACCTTCTCGGCACCCTTGACCGCCCGACCACCGGATCGGTGCGCATCGACGGCTGCGACGTGTCGGCGATGTCCGACCGGGAGCTCTCCGCGCTGCGAGCCGCCAGCATCGGTTTCGTCTTCCAGCAGTTCCACCTGTCGCCGGGCCGGTCGGCGACGGAGAACGTGGCGGATGGGCTGCTCTACACGGGCACGCGCCGACGGGAACGCCTGCGCCGGTCCGCGGAGGCGCTGCACCGCGTCGGCCTCGGGCACCGCCTGGACCACGCCCCGCACGAACTCTCCGGCGGCGAGCGCCAGCGGGTGGCCATCGCCCGCGCCGTCGTCGGCGAGCCGGTCCTGCTGCTCGCCGACGAGCCGACCGGGAACCTGGACAGCGTCTCCGGAGCCTCGATCCTCGAACTCCTGGTGCGGCTCAACGCGGCCGGGACCACGGTTCTGGTGATCACCCACGACAGCGGGGTGGCACGGCAACTACCGCGCCGGATCGAGATCCGGGACGGGCGCCTGGTCTCCGACTCGGCCGTACCGGAGAGGGTGGGAAGCCGGTGAGGGTGCGTCGTCTCAGCGTGGCCGACCTGGCCCGCCTCGGCATGGTGGGCCTGTTCGCACGGCCGTTGCGGGTCTTTCTCTCCGCGCTCGGCATCGCCATCGGCATCGGGGCGATGCTCGCCGTCGTCGGGATCTCCGCCTCCAGCACCGCGGAACTGGACCGTACCCTCAGCCGGCTGGGCACCAACATGCTGATCGTGACCCCGGGCAAGACTCTGAGCGGCAAGAACGCCGAGCTACCGGCCGAGGCGACCGCGATGGTCAGCCGGATCGGCCCGGTCGAGGCGGTGGCCGCGACCGGGCGCGTGCCCGCGTACGTCTACCGCAACGATCACATCGCACCCGGCGAGACCAACAGCATCGAGGTGCTCGCCGTCGACCGCGACCTTCCGGGCACGGTTCGGGCCACCGTCTCGGCGGGCAGCTGGCTCACCCCGGCGACGGTCGACTACCCGGCCGTGGTGCTCGGCGCGGTCGCGGCCCAGCGGCTGGACGTCCGCACACCCGGCACACGGGTGTGGCTCGGTGGCCACTGGTACGCCGTACAGGGGGTTCTCGCCCCGGTCCCGTTGGCGCCGGAACTCGACCGGGCCGCACTCGTCGGCTGGGGAGCGGCCCGCGAGTACGCCGGCTTCGACGGCCATCCCACCACGGTCTATCTCCGTGCGGTGGAGAGCCAGGTCGAGGCGGTGCGAGGGGTGCTGGGCCGGACCGCGAACCCGCAGGCGCCGATGGAGGTGGGCATCTCCCGCCCGTCCGACGCGCTCACCGCGAAACGGGCCGCCGACGACACCCTCACCGCCCTGCTGCTCGGCCTGAGCGCGGTCGCCCTGCTGGTCGGCGGGGTCGGGGTGGCCAACACGATGGTCATCTCGGTGCTGGAGCGCCGCTCCGAGATCGGGCTGCGCCGGGCGCTCGGCGCCAAGCGGAGTCATGTCCGGATCCAGTTCCTCAACGAGGCGCTGCTGCTGTCCGCGCTCGGCGGGGCCGGTGGCGTGATCCTCGGCGTCCTCGCGACCGGCGCGTATGCGCTGAGCCGTGGCTGGCCGGTGGTGGTGCCCGGCTGGGCGAGCGCGGGCGGTCTCGGGGCCACGCTGATGATCGGTGCGCTGGCGGGGGTCTATCCGGCCATGCGGGCGAGCCGGGTGGCGCCGGCGGAGGCGCTCAGCGCCCCCTGATCCGGGCCGGCGGTCGCTCCCCCGTACCGATCAGAGGATTTTGACCGCGACCGTCTCGTCTCCGCTGATCTCGCCGGTGGGGGTGAAGCCCAGCTTGGCGTAGAACGGCCCGGGACCGCCTTCGCGGGGCTCGTAGGTGACGTAGGCGCGGGTTTCGCCGCGGGCGCGGATCTCGGCGCAGACGGCCTCCACCGCGAAGGTGCCGTAGCCGTGGCCCTGGCGGTCGGCGGCGATGTTGAGGCGCCAGAGGCCGGAGCGCAGGTCGGTGGGGTCGGAGGGCTCGCCCCACGGGAGGTCGAGGAAGGCCATCACGAAGCCGACCAGCTCGTCGCCGTCGTAGATCAGGCGCGGCCAGGCGTATTCGGGATAAACGTACGCCTCGGCCAGGGACTTGACCACCGGCTCGACCAGGTCCTCCTGGTCGGGGCGGACGGTCAGGGCCAGGGCCGCCTCGTAGTTGCCGGGGGTGACCGCGCGGAGATGCATGCCGGTCATCGGTGCAGGTGGAAGGAGGCGATCTCCTCCACCCGGGTCCGGGTGACGCCGGCGAGTTGTTCGACGGCGAGGGGGTGGCCGGTCGGTTCCAGTTCGATGTACGGCAGCTGGCCCACGGCCCGGGTGTGCACGTTCGTCCGGAGATTGAGCGTCGACGGCTCGTATCCGGCGATGATGTTGGAGAGCCAGCCGAAGTAGGGCGGTTCCTTCTCGCGGCCGGGCTGTTCCCAGACGTCGACCGCGCGGGTGAAGCTGGCCCGGCTCAGTGACACCCACATGCTGTAGGTGAACACCTCGCCGGTGTCCCAGACCGGCAGTTCGATCAGGCCGCGGACGAAGAACTGCTCGCCGGCGATCACGCACAGGTCCGCGTCCAGCAGGCAACCTTCCTGGTCCGCCATCTCCGGCTGCCAGAAATCCGGTGCCGGGGCGGCGAAACTGAGCGGCGGGCCGTCGTGCACGGCCCCGCACGTGCCGCAGGTGAACTGCTCGGTGCTCATGGCCGCGAAGCATACGGGCGAGCCCGGCTGTGGCGGTCGGCACGCCCGCTGCCGGTGCCTGATCTGGGTGAAAAGCGAGTGTTGCTACTTTTGGGTGGTACCTCTGAATCAAGTCTCGGAGGTGACGTCACATGAAAGCACCACTGCCCGACAACGAGATCGAGCGGCTGGCGGCGCTGTACTCGCTCGACATCCTCGACAGCCCCCCGGAGAAGGACTTCGACGACATCGTCGCGCTGGCGGCCGCGGTCTGCGAGGCACCCGTCGCGATGGTCAGCCTGGTCGACGCCGATCGGCAGTGGGCCAAGTCCAGGACCGGCTCCGAAGTAGCGGAGACCTCCCGGGACATGTCCATCTGCGCCCACGCCATCCTCGGCCGCGACCTGCTCATCGTTCCGGACACCCGGGCCGACAACCGGTTCGCCGACATGCCGGCGGTGGCCGGGAGCGGAGGCATCCGGTTCTACGCCGGGGCGCCGCTGCTCACCACCGACGGGTTCGCGCTCGGCACCCTCTGCGTCATGGACGTCGAACCACGGCGGCTCGACATGGAGCAGCAGCAGGCGCTGCGTGCCCTCGCCCGGCAGGTGACCGCCCAGCTGGAGCTGCGCCGGTACGCCTTCGCGCTGGCCAACACCACGGCCCGGCTCCAGGAGCTGGAACGCCGCAAGGACGACCTGGCCGGTCTGGTCGGCGGGGAGTTGCGGTCGTCGCTGCGGCTCATGTCGGCGTACCTGGAACGCCTGGGCGACACCGGCTACCACGACGCCGAGATGGCGGACCTGGTCGGCCGGGCCACGGCGGCGCACGTGCGGGGGCTCCGCGAGCTGATCGACCACCTCACCACGATGGCCGACGCCGGGCTGGGCGGGGAGAGCCTGCACATGCGGCAGTGCGACCTCACCCGGGTCACCCAGCGGGCGGTGGAGGCGGTACGGCCGATCGCCGCCAGCAAGCACATCTGGATCCTCAACCAGGCGGGCGGCCCGTCGTTGCCGATCATCGCCGATCCGGTGCGCCTGGAGCAGGTCCTCACCCACCTGCTGTTCGCCGCGGTCAAGTACACGCCGGAGGGCGGCCGGGTACGGGTCGGCACCGAGATGGAGTCCGGCCCCACCGTACGGCTGGACGACATGGACCTGCCCGACGGCCTGCGACCCGACCTGTTCCCGCATCTGTACTACGGGGCCATCGCCAACCCGACCGACGTACCGGGGCCGGACCGGGGGCTGGCCGTCGCCAAACGCATCCTGGACGCCCATCACGCCACCGTGGCGCTCTCCGACCGGCCGGGCGACGGGACGTCCCTGCACGTCGTGTTCCCGTACGCCGAGATGAACCCGGCCGAGATGATCCGGGACCTGGCCGTCGCCTGAGCACGAGCGGAACCCGCCCCCGATCGGCTGCAGTTCGGTCGGGGGCGGGCCGGTCTCATCGCCGTGCCGGTGGCCTTCCGTGCGCGGACGGCGGCCAGGTGTCCACGTCGGGCGCCACCCGCTGCCCGGGCATCGCCGGCGTCGGCGGAGGCGGCGGAGCCGGCGTACGCGGGGCCAGCCCGGCCCGGTTGAGCTTGTGCCAGCGCAGCCGCCCACCGGTCAGGGCCGTGGTCGCCGACTGCAACAGCACCAGGTACATCAGCTGCCGGTACGCGAACTGCTGCAACGGCAACCGCAGCAGCGGCTTGAACGACTCCTTGTCGAGGCGGAACGCGACCCCCGCGGTGAACAGCTGGAGGGCCAGCATGCCGAGCCAGGCCGCGACGGTCTCCTGGCGCTCCCAGAAGACCAGGCCGTACACGAGCATGATGTCGACCACCGGCGCCAGCATCGGCAGCGCCACCCCGAAGAGGGCGAGGAACGGCAGGCCCACCCGCCCGAAGCGGCCGGACGGCCCGGAGTCGAACAGCGCGCCCCGGTGCTTCCACATCGCCTGCATGGTCCCGTAGCTCCACCGGTACCGCTGCCGGTACAGCTGCTCCAGCGTGGTCGGGGCCTCGGTCCAGGCCAGGGCGTCCTCCACGTAGACGACCCGCCATCCGCCCCGGCACAGCGCCATCGTGACGTCGGTGTCCTCGGCCAGGGTCTCGTCGCTGACCCCGCCGACCTGGGCCAGCGCCTCCCGGCGGAACGCGCCGATCGCGCCGGGCACGGTGGGCATGCAGTTCAGCACCTCGTAGAGGCGGCGGTCCAGGTTGAAGCCGATCACGTACTCGATGTGCTGCCAGGAGGCGACCATGGTCTCCCGGTTGCCGACCTTGACGTTGCCGGCCACCGCGCCCACCGACGGGTCGCCGAACGGCTGGACCAGCCGGTGCAGCGAATCCGGTTCGAAGATGGTGTCACCGTCGACCATCACGATCAGGTCGTGCTTCGCCATGGCCACACCGGTGTTCAGGGCGTTCGGCTTGCCGCCGTTGGGCACCCGGACCACCCGCACGTGCGGCAGGCCCATCCGGTCGACCAGGTCGGCGGTGCCGTCGGTGGAGCCGTCGTCGACCACCACCACCTCGATCATCGGATGGTTGCCGCCGGCCAGGGAGCGGACCGCGGCCTCGATGCCCTCCTTCTCGTTGTAGGCGGGCACGATCACCGAGACCGGCTCGTTCACCGGTGGGCCCCAGCTCCAGCCGGGCTTGCGCCGCTGCCGGGCGTTGTGCGTGGCGAGCAGGAGCATGAGCAGCGTACGGCCGATGGTCAGCAGCCCGACCACCAGGAAGAGCACGGCGATCACGGTGACCATGCCGTCGGCCAGGCCGACCGTCCAGATCAGGGCCATGCCGCGCCACTCGTCGCCGGCCGGCGCCTCGGGGTTGACCGGCAGCGCCGCCGCGGGGGCGTCCGCGCGTTCGGCGAGGCCCAGGTTGAGCCCCTCGGTGACGGTGGTGAAGCGGTAGCCCTGGGCCTTCATCCGCGGGATGAACTCGCGCAGCGCCGCGACGGTCTGCGAGCGCTCGCCGCCGGCGTCGTGGAAGAGGACGATCGAGGACTGGTCGCCGGTCGGGGCGGCGTTGGCGATGATCTCGTCGATCCCGGGGCGCTGCCAGTCCCCGCTGTCCTTGTCGTTGACCACGACCAGGTAACCGAGGGCGCCGGCCTCCTTGATCAGCTTCCAGTTCACCTCGTCGATGGCCGCGTTCTTGGACGAGTACGGGAACCGGGCCAGGTTGGTGTGCACCCCGGTGGCCCGGGCGATCGCCACCTGGTTCTGGGACAGCTCGAGCTCCCGCCGCCACGGGGCGAGCTTCTGCATGTTGCGGTGGGTGAAGGTGTGCAGGCCCAGTTCGTGGCCGCCGTCCACGATGCGCTTGGTCAGCTCGGGGTGCCTGGCGACCTGGGCGCCGACGACGAAGAAGGTGGCGTGGGCGTCCTGCTCGCGCAGCACCTCCAGGATCTTCGGCGTCCACACCGGATCCGGCCCGTCGTCGAAGGTGAGCGCGATGGTGCGATCCGGCAGCCGGCTGGTGCTCTCCTGGCCGCCGGTGGTGTTGATGACCGGGCCACCCTCGCGGATCGCCGACGGCACGCCGGCGTGGTCGCCGGCCTTGCTCGCCACGTGGTCGCCGGTGAACTTGGGGTTGATGTACGTCTGCACGAACAGCACCGCCGTGAAGAACACGACCAGGAGCGTGCCGAGCAGCACGCGCGGCGGGGGCACGATGCGGCGCCGGCTGCGGGCCCGGCGGGACGCGGCGGTCACGGGGCGGCCCGGGTGGACGGCGGAGTGCTGTCGGCCGCGTCGTCGGCGACCGGTGGCAGCGACGGCGGGGGCGCCGGCGTGCCGGTGTCCTCGGCCGGCGCCGGGCCGCCGCCACCCTCACCGCCGGAGTCGGGGACCACCGGAGGCGCCGGCGGCACCGGCCCGGTGGGGTCCGGGGTCGGGGTGATCGTCGTGGTGGGGGTCGGTGTCGGCGACTCGGTGGACTCCAGCGTCTTGGTGGTCGTGGTGCTGGGCGTCCCGCCGGCCGGCGGCCGGGTGGTCGCCTTCGCCGGTCCGCTGGAGGTCGGCGCGGACTGGCTCGCGGTACGGCGTTCGGTGCCGCCGGTGCGCCGCTCCACCGACTCGATGCGCCGGGTCGGGGTGGCGCTCGGGGTGGGCGTCGGCGCCGGGGTGGGACGGGCCACCGGCTTCTCCTCCTCGCCCTCGTCCTCGTCGTCGTCCAGTCCGGGCAGCGGGAACACCACGCTCGAGGCCACCGGACCACCGGCGAGGCTGACGCCGACCAGGCCCCCGTACGCGACGAGAAGGACGCCGAAGGCCAGTGCGAGGCGCCGGAGCAACCGGCTGCGGCGTCCGGTGGAGTCCACGAACACCGGCGCCGGCTCCGGCACGGTGATCACTTCCGTGGGGAGGTAGGGGTCGACGTCGTCTGGGTTTCTGGGCTCCTGCGAAGTCACGCGGCGAGCTTAAGAACATTTATCGCGATCTTGGCACAGATCACTCACAAGGGGGACAGCCGACTGATCCTCTGAAATAGGACGAAATGCCGTGCGTGGTGATTTGGCCGGTCGGAGGGGGTGTGAACGCGTTTCGCTGACCTGCGGCGCGGCATCGGATCGAAAGACGTTATGCCCTTGCCCAAAGCAATTTACTGTCGTATTCCCGACCGCGCGGCCGAGCATTTCTCGTGAAAGAAGAAGACCGATAAGAGAAGTAAGAACTTAATGTCGGAATCGCTGTGATGGTGGGAGCGACACGAGAAACTCCTGGCGGCACCCGTTGTGCACGCCATCCGACCTAGTTAAGCTCTTGATGCGCGCCCCAATCGCCCGCTTCCCCCGTGGCAGGCGATCGGGGCGCGCCCTTCTGTTTCCGGGCTGTCGCCGCTAGATCCAGCGGCCCCCGAGCCACATGCGCACCGACCAGTCGTCGTAGGGCAGCAGTGTGCCCACGAAGACCGGATAGAAATACGCGAAACACAGCGCGACCAGGACGACGTAGGTGGACACCGCGACCGCGCCGATGAGCTGCCGGTCGGAACGGTTCGCCCCCACCGCCATCCCGCCCGGGGGCGTCATGATCGCCCCGAGCACGTAGACCACCGCCAGGATCAGGAACGGCAGCGCCGGCATCACGTAGAACGCGAACATCGTGCGCCCGTCCTTGACCGCGAAATAGAACCACGGCAGCAGGCCGGCCACCGCGCCGGTCATGATCGCGTAGGCCCGCCAGTCGCGCCGGGCGATCCCGAACCAGGCCAGCGCGCCCAGCGCCGGCAGGAACGACCACCACAGGATCGGCGTACCCAGGAGCAGGATCTCGGCGGCGCAGCTCGGCGCCCCGCAGTTGCCGGCGGTGCTCCAGTAGAAGGCCACCGGACGGCCCAGCAGCAGCCACTGCCACGGCCACGACTGGTAGGTGTGCTTCTCGGTCAGTCCGGTGTGGAAGTTGAACGCCTCGGAGTGGTAGTGGGCCAGGTTGAGCAGCGCCCCGACGACCGGCGGCTCGCTCCACCCGTTGTCCGCCCGGTAGTGCCGGAAGTAGCCGTTGTCGGTGACGAACCAGCCGGTCCAGCTGGCCAGGTAGACGCCGATGGCCAGCCCGAAGCAGAGCAGCAGCCAGCCCAGGTCGCCGATGATCCCGGCCAGCACCGGCCCGCGCACCCCCGCGGAGCGCCGCGCCTGCACCCGCCAGACGATCACCAGAGCCGCGAAGAACGGCGCGAAGAAGGCGGCGCTCCACTTGACACTGCACGCCATGCCGAAGGTGATCCCGGCGACCAGCAGCCACCACGGCACGATCAGCGGCACGGTCGGCGTCTTCTGCGGGTCGTAGCCCCGCTCCAGCGCGCGCAGCCAGCGACGGCGGTAGTGGTCCCGGTCCAGCACCAGGGCACCGAAGGTCATCAGGATGAACAGGCCGATGAAGATGTCCAGCAGCGAGGTCCGGGAGAGGACCAGCTGGAAGCCGTCCAGCGTCATCAGCAGACCGGCGATCCCGGCCAGCACGATCGAGTGGAACAGCCGGAACGCGATCCGGATCAGGATCAGCACCATCAGCGTGCCGGCGACCGCGGTGGAGAACCGCCAGCCCAGCTCGTTGTTGCCGTACACCGACTCGCCGAGCGCGATCAGCCACTTGCCGAGCGGGGGATGCACGACGTACGCCGCGCCGTTGACCTTCTCGTCCCACTCGATGCCGTGCTGGAGCATGTCCCAGGCATCGGTCGGGTAGTACACCTCGTCGAAGATGTAACCCTTCGGCTTGTCCAGCCCGGCGAACCGCAGGATGCCGGCCACCGTGACGATGATCAGGGTGATGAGCCACGAGTAGGGATTGAACCGTCGGTCCAGCGTCGACAGGCGACGCCGGACGATCTCGGGCACATCACGCACGCTTGGGGATGACCCCGTCCCGGCGGTGGGGTCCGCGGGGGTGAGGTCTGTGTCAGCTGTCGCCGCCGTCGTCACCCCGGAATCGTAGGACGGAAGCCTGAGAAGCGATGCCCGCCATCACCACCTCTTGCCATGTGATGGACTTTTGCGATGTCTGATGACGAAGAAGCCGGCGGCCGGGTGATCCTGGTGGGTGCTCCGCTGGGCAACACCGGCGACGCCTCGACCCGGTTGCGCGAGGTCCTGGCCTCGGCAGACGTGATCGCCGCGGAGGACACCCGGCGGCTCGGCCGGCTCGCCCGGGACCTCGACGTCACCGTGCGCGGCCGGATCGTCTCCTACTTCGAGGGCAACGACGAACGGCGTACCCCCGAACTGGTCGAGGCGCTGCGCGACGGCGCGGTCGTCGCCGTCGTCACCGACGGCGGCATGCCGAGCGTCTCCGACCCCGGCTTCCGGCTGGTCCGGGCGGCGCTCGACGCCGGCTTCCCGGTCACCTCGGCGCCCGGGCCGAGCGCGGTCACCACGGCGCTGGCCCTCTCCGGCCTGCCCAGCGACCGGTTCGTCTTCGAGGGCTTCCTGCCCCGGTCCGGCTCGAACCGCCGCTCCCGCCTCCGCGAACTGGCCGCCGAGCCGCGCACGCTGGTGTTCTTCGAGGCGCCGCACCGGATCGCCGGCGCGCTCGAGGACCTGGCCGCGATCTTCGGGGCGGACCGGCCGGCCGCTCTCTGCCGGGAGCTCACCAAGACGTACGAGGAGATCCGCCGGGACACCCTCGCCGAGCTCGCCGCGAACGCCGCGGCGGATCCGCCGCGCGGTGAGATCACCCTGGTGGTCGCGGGTGCGCCGGCCGGGCCGCCGGAACGGCCCGGCGACGACGAGCTGCGTGCCGAGGTCGCCCGGCGGGAGGCCGCCGGCGTTTCCCGCCGAGACGCGATCCAGTCGGTGGCCGACGCTTATCAGCTGCGCAAACGCGACGTCTACGCCCTCATACACCATTGATTCGTACGACTACCCGAACCGGTTTCGGAAAATACGCGAGGCGCCGTCCCGCCCAGCCATCGGTTCGGTAGGCGGCCACCCGTTCGGTAGACGGCCACCCATTCGGTAGGCGGCCACCAGTTCAGTAGGCGGCCACCAGGAAGCCGCTCAGCAGCAGGAGCGGGCCGAGGAAGCTGGCGATCAGGGCGCTGCGCCGGGTGGGCCGGGACGGCAGCCGCCGTGCCCCGGTCGCCTCGGCGATGCCGTAGCCGCAGATCAGCACGAGCAGGAAGCCGAGCCCCCAGCGCAGGTGCATGAGCGCCCCGTCCGGCGCCGCGTAGGCCTGGTCGCTGTCCGGGCTGACCATCCGGGCCGAGGACACCGCGCCCGCCTGCCGTCCCGAGCCGGAGATCCCGAGCAGCGTCACCCGGGAGACGCTGTAGTGCCCGTCGAGCGAGGCGAACCGCCCGGCGCAGCGCTGGGCCAGGCCGTCACCGCGGCAGTGGGTGGTGGTCGCGTACCCCCGATCGCCGTGTCCCACCGCCAGCCAGAACGGCTCCGCGCTGACCCAGCTGAAGAAGGCCGCCACCAGGCTCAGCGAGATCAGCGCGAGCAGCGCGCTCAGCGGGTTGTGCGCGGGCGGCCGGCGGCGCCGGCCGGGCCTGCGGTCGAAGCGCGCCGCGTCGTTGCGGGCCCGCTCCTCCTCGGTGAGCCAGAACGGCGAGTTCTCCATCCGTTCCAGGCGGGCCTCGATGTCGGGGCAGCCGATCACCTCGGGCAGTGGCGTGACCCCGGGCCGGGGCTCCCGCTCCGGGCCGCTTTCGACGATCATCAGCTCGCCCGCGGTGGCGAGCCGGGAGCCGTCGGGCGCCGCGCCCGGTTCGGTCAGCCGGGCGGGCGGTCCCGGCTCCCCGGCGTGGTCCCGGCGGTCCCGATGGTCCCGGCCGTCCCGGCGATCCAGGTGTTCCAGACGGTTCAGGTGCTCGGTGAGGTCGCGGACCCCGGCGACGTGGGCGGCGACCGACGGTGGATCGTCGGCGTCCGGCCGGTCCCGGTCGTCCTCGCCGTGCCACCAGGCGCCGTCGGGGTCGGACAGGGTCCACGGGTTGCCCTGGTCACGGGGCGGTTCCGCGGGCTGTGGAGCGTCTCCGGTCATTTGCCCATTGAATGCCCCGGCTCGTCGGTGATCACGTTCCTGATCGGGCGTGTCGGGACAAATCGGCATACCAGCGCGGGAGGAGGCAATCCGTTCGCGAAGCCCTGGGAGCGGTCACTACGCTTGGACACCATGAGTCACGTTCTCGCCGCGGTTGCCTGGCCCTACGCCAACGGCCCCCGCCACATCGGTCATGTGTCCGGCTTCGGGGTGCCGTCCGACGTCTTCAGCCGGTACATGCGGATGGCCGGCCACGACGTGCTCATGGTCTCCGGCACCGACGAGCACGGCACCCCGATCCAGGTGCAGGCCGACGCCGACGGGGTGACCCCGCGTCAGCTCGCCGACCGGTACAACCGGGTGATCGTGGAGGACCTGCACGGGCTCGGCCTGTCGTACGACCTGTTCACCCGGACCACCACGCGCAACCACTACGCGATCGTCCAGGAGCTGTTCGAGGGGCTGCACCGGAACGGGTACATCGTCGCCCGGACCACCCTCGGCGCGATCTCCCCGTCCACCGGCCGCACCCTGCCCGACCGCTACATCGAGGGCACCTGCCCGATCTGCGGCTACGAGGGCGCCCGCGGCGACCAGTGCGACAACTGCGGCAACCAGCTCGACCCGGAGCAGCTGCTGAACCCGCGCTCCCGGATCAACGGCGAGATCCCGCAGTTCGTCGAGACCGAGCACTTCTTCCTCGACCTGCCGGCCTTCGCCGAGGCGATCGGCGGCTGGCTGGACCGCCGGGAGAACTGGCGGCCCAACGTCCTCAAGTTCTCCCGCAACCTGCTCGACGACCTCCAGCCCCGGGCCATCACCCGGGACCTGGAGTGGGGCGTGCCGATCCCGCTGGACGGCTGGCGGGACCGGGCCGACAAGCGCATCTACGTGTGGTTCGACGCGGTCATCGGTTACCTGTCCGCGTCCATCGAGTGGGCCCGGCGCAGCGGCGACCCGGAGGCCTGGCGGCAGTGGTGGTCGGCCGACGCGCAGGGCAAGGACGCTCTCGGCTACTACTTCATGGGCAAGGACAACATCGTCTTCCACTCGGTGATCTGGCCGGCCCTGCTGCTCGGCTACTCCGGCGAGGGCGACTCCGGCGGCACGGCCGGCGAGTTCGGCAAGCTCAACCTGCCCACCGAGGTGGTCTCCAGCGAGTACCTGACGATGGAGGGCAAGAAGTTCTCGTCGTCCCGCCGGGTGGTCATCTACGTGCGCGACTTCCTGGAGCGGTACGACGCCGACGCCCTGCGTTACTTCATCGCGGCGGCCGGGCCGGAGTCCAACGACACCGACTTCACCTGGGCCGAGTTCGTCCGGCGCAACAACGACGAGCTGGTGGCCGGCTGGGGCAACCTGGTCAACCGGTCGATCTCGCTGACCGCGAAGAACTTCGGTGAGATCCCGGCGGCCGGCCCGCTCACGCCGGAGGACGAGGCGGTCCTCGCGGTGGCGAAGGCCGGTTTCGAGACGGTCGGTGAGCTGATCGGCAAGCACCGGCAGAAGGCGGCGATCGGCGAGGCCATGCGGGTGGTCGCCGAGGCCAACCGGTACCTGTCCGAGCAGGCCCCGTGGAAGCTCAAGTCCGATGAGGACAAGCCGCGCCAGGCCACCGTCCTGCACGTCGCGCTCCAGGTGGTGAGCGACGCCAACACGCTGCTCACCCCGTTCCTGCCGCACTCCGCGCAGAAGGTGTTCGAGCTGCTGGGCGGCGAGGGTGTGCACGCCCCGATGCCGCGCATCGAGGAGGTCGAGGATCTGGACGGCGGCCCCGGCTACCCGGTGCTGACCGGTGACTACCGGGTCGGCGCCCGCTGGGAGTCGGTGCCGCTGGTGCCCGGCACCCCGCTGGCGGCACCGAAGCCGGTGTTCCGCAAGCTCGACCCGTCGGTGGTCGAGGAGGAGCTGGCCCGCCTGGGTGGCGACGAGTCCTGAGCCGAACGCGATGCCCACCGGATTGTGATCAATCCGGTGGGCATCGTCGTTGCCTAATACGTTGATCACGTCCCGCCGGTTCGGTATCTTCACCATGCCACGGGGACGGGGGCGTTTCGTCGATACGTTTTGGTAACGGCCAATCCGCTCCTTCGAGTGGCGAACATCCCCCTTGAAGGAGTTCTGTGAAGACACGCCTTGCCGTCGCCGTCGTGAGCGGCGCCCTCATCGCGGGCGGCACGCTCATCGGCGCACCGGCCTACGCGATCCCGGATTCGGCCGCCGACGCGCCCTCCGGGAAGAACCCGTCGGCCGTCATCGAAGAGTCCGCCACCGGCCTGGACGCGGTCGACCCGACGCCGACGCCGACGCCGACGGACCCCACACCGACCCCCACCGACCCCACGCCGACGCCGACGGACCCGACCCCGACGCCGACGTCCACCGAGCCGACCCCGGACACGACGAAGCCGACCGGTTCGTTCGCGCTCGACTACACCTCGGTCTGGGTCGGGCAGCAGATCAAGGTCGTCCAGGAGTCCTGGGACTACAGCGACCCGGGCGACGCCCAGAACACCCTCAAGCGGGTGGTGAACTGGGGCGACGGCACCAGCACCGCGCTGAGCCCGACCACGTCCAGCGCCCGGAAGTCGTACGCCCGGTCCGGCAGTTTCAAGGTCACGGTGACCATCACCGACCCGGCCGGCAACACCTCGGCGATCCCGGCCCGTACCGTCGCGGTCACCGTGCCCGCCGGCAAGGTCTCGCTCAGCCGCAAGAGCGTCTACCAGGGCGGGCTCTTCAACATCAACATCGGCAAGGTTCCGGCCGGTGCGACGATGTACAAGATCGACTGGAGTGACGGCTGGGACTCGGCCCACTGGTCGAGCTCCAAGTCGCTGACCGGGCGCATCCTCTACCGGTGGAGGTGGGACCCGGCGGCGAAGCGCCACGTCAAGGTCAGCAACGCCCGTCTCTCCGGCGTTCGCACCCTGCGGATCGCCTGGGGCAACGACAAGGGCTACGGCGCCTGGCAGGCGATCGGCAACCTCAACCTCGTCAAGGACAGGTGGAAGCCGACCCTGACGATCAAGAAGCCGTCCAGCACGAACCGGGCCAGCTCCTGGAAGACGATCACCGGCACCGTCGGCGACAAGGGCGCCGGCGTGCGGCACCTCGGCGTCACCGCCTTCCGGGTCACCGCGAGCGGCAAGGCCTACTGCCTCACCCCGGCCCGGAAGTGGAAGCGGTACTACAGCGACGCGGACGTCGACAAGTACTGCTACGCGACCGGCGTCAAGGTGAAGATCAAGAACGGCAAGTGGTCGCTCAAGCTGCCCGCCGGTCTCGGCAAGAACCAGTACTTCGCGGTCGACGCCTGGGTCTACGACTACGCGGACTACTTCCGCGAGACCTACCGGACCGCCAAGATCACCCGTAGCTGACCTCGGTCCGTCCGCCCGCCGCCCGTCGGAGTCGATCTCCGGCGGGCGGCGTCGTTTCCCGGCCTTCCGCAGGATTGATCGTGATCCGGCCCTGGGGTAGCGTCCCGACAACCGCGGGGAGGCCTGGCTTTCGCGTGTCCTTCGTGCGGTTTCCGCACCGAAGGAGTCGAAGTTGAAGTCACGGCACACCCGCCCGCTCGTGGCCGCGATCGTCAGTGGCGTGCTGGTGGCCGGCGGCGTGGTCGTCACGTCCCCCGCCTCGGCGGTCGGCCCGGCCACCACACGGGTCGACCTGGCCGACGAGTCGACCGACCCCACCGTGGACCCGACCGAGACGACCACGTCGCCGACGCCGGACGAGACCACCACGCAGCCGACGACCGAGCCGACCACCACCCCGCCGACGACCGACCCGACGACGACGCCGCCGACCACCGGGCCGACGACGACCCCGCCGACCACGGACCCCACCACGACGGCGCCGACCACCGGGCCGACCGGTGACACCGCGGCGCCGACCGGCACGTTCCGGGTGAACGCCACCTCGCTCTGGCTCGGCCAGTCGGTGCAGCTCAGCCAGACGGCCGCCGACTTCCAGGACGACACCGACACCGACGCGCAGATCACCCGGGTGGTCAACTGGGGTGACGGCACGACGCAGACCCTCGCGGCCGGCGCCGTCGGTGCGACCAAGCAGTACTCCCGGGTCGCGTCGTTCACGATCACCGTGACGATGACCGACCGGGCCGGCCACGCCCGCGCCCTCACCCGGACCGTCGCGGTGACCAACCCGGCCGCGAAGTACTCGCTCAGCCGGGCCGGCGTCTACCAGGGCTACCCGTTCGCCGTGAAGATCAGCAGCCTGCCGGCCGGCGCCCGGTACATGTCGATCGACTGGGGCAACAACTACCGGTCCAGCCTGTCGCCGAAGACCGGCACCTACAACACCTCGCTCCTGTACGACTGGGACCCCGCGAGCCGGCAGTGGAACCTGAGCCGGAAGATCACCGGCGCCCGTACCCTGAAGATCGCTTTTTGGAACGCGAACGGATGGAGCGCCTACCGGGCCATCGGCACGGTCCGGGTCTACGCCGACGCCGTGAAACCGTCGCTGACCATCACCAAGCCGTCCCCGTCGAACCGGGTCGGCTCCTGGAAAACGATCCGGGGCACCGCCTCCGACAAGGCGTCCGGCGTGACCCACGTGTGGATGACCGTGGCCCGTTCCACCGCGAGCGGCAGGCTCTACTGCCTGACCCCGCAGCGGAAGTGGAAGCGGTTCTACACCGACGCCCAGTTCCAGACCTACTGCTCGAACGCCGGGGTCCGGGTCACCGTCAGCAAGGGCCGATGGTCGCTCAAGCTGCCGGCCGGGGTGACCCGCGGGCAGTTCCTGGTCTACGCCTGGACCTTCGACCGGGCCGGCAACCTGACCGAACGGGCCCGGCAGGTCACCCTCACCAAGAGCTGACTACATCAGGTAGGCGATGTCCGCGATGTGGTGGTCGGTCAGCTCGTCGATCGGCGCCCACGCCTCGTAGACGCCACGCTCGTAGCACCGGGCGCCGGTCGTGTTGATCCCGTCCACCTCGGGACGGAGCAGCCGCAGCCGGGCCCAGGTCTCGTCGCGCTGCAACACCCAGCAGGAGACCCCGCGCCAGTGGGCCTGCTCGGCCCGGCGGCTCAGGGTCTGCACCGGATAGCGGGCCGCGCGGGTCAGCGCCCGCACCCGGAACTCGCCGGGCGGGTCGGCGACCGCCTCGTACTCCTTGTCGTCGATCCGGCCGACCAGCCGGGCCGACCCGGCCGACGTGCAGGGCACGTACTCCCGGTCGGGGCTGCCGCCCGGGATCTCCGACAGCAGGCTCCGCCAGCGCGGCCCGGCCAGGCGCAGCCAACCGTGCTGTTCCGGCTGGTACGTGTACAGCACCACCTCGTCCCCGCCCGGCACATACGCGAGGAGCTGCGCGTTCGCCGGCATCGGCAGGTCCGCGAAGCCGGCCGTCACATACTCCGGGATGAGGTCGTCGGTGCTGGGGTTGAAGCCGGTGCCGAGCACCATGGCCCCGATCCGGGAGTGCGCCGGCAGCGCGGCCAGACCCGGTTGCGCGGGCTCGCCGGGGATCTCGTAGTCCAGCGGATCGGTGGCCCGCCAGCGCAGCGCGAACGTCACCTGCGAGCCGTCCGTGCCGTCCGTGCGCAGCAGTGCCAGATCCCCGGGTTCACGCAGGTGGGCGAGGTCGCTGGAGCGGTAGCAGAAGCCGTACGGCAGCCAGCCGGCGAGATGGCCGGCGACCTGGGCGGCGGAGAGCACCTTGGTCATCCGGGTGCCCCGGCGGATCGCCGCGGTGGCCCGGATCCGGCGCAGCATCGGATCGTCCCGGTAGGCCACCGACTGGCTCATCGACTGCACCTGCTGCCAGGTGAGGTCGCGGCGCAGCGGGGCCATCAGGGGCGGCTCGAGTGGGTCGGTGCCCAGCTCGTTCTCCTCACCGGTCACGGTCACGCGGCGCAACCTAAGTGATGCCGGTGGATATCGGATGAACGCCCGGTTACCGGAAAACTCGGCGTGCACAATGTCTCACATGCCTTCGTCTCCCTCGGGTCAGTCCCCATCAGACCGGCGCCGTGCCAAGGAAGCCCGCCGGGCCGGTGAGTTCCCGCCGGCGCCCGAGCCGCTCGCGGTTCCGGTCTTCGACAGCCACACCCACCTCGACCTCACGGTTCAGGAGGCGGGGGTGCCCGGGGACGGCGCCGGCGACCCGGTCGAGGCGCTGATCGGCGCGGCCGCCAAGAGCGGTGTCGACCGGCTGGTCCAGGTGGGAGTGGACGTCGACTCGTCCCGTTGGGGCGCCGACCTGGCCGAGCGCCATGAGTCGATTCTGGCAGCGGTGGCCCTTCACCCGAACGAGGCGCCGCGACTCTCCGATCTGGACGAAGCGCTGCGCGTCATCGAGTCGCTGGCCGCCCGCGACCGGGTGCGGGGGATCGGCGAAACCGGGCTGGACACGTTCCGTACCGGGGAGGAGGGCCGGGCCGCACAGGAGGAGAGCTTCCGCGCGCACATCGCCATCGCGAAGCGCTACGGCAAGGCGCTGATCATCCACGACCGGGACGCGCACGCCGACGTGCTGCGGGTGCTCGACGCCGAGGGCGCGCCGGACCGGGTGGTACTGCACTGTTTCTCCGGCGATGCCGAGTTCGCGGCCGCATGCGTGCGGCGTGGCTACTACCTGAGCTTCGCCGGGACGGTCACCTTCGCGAGCGCCGGCAGCCTGCGGGAGGCGGCCGCGATCACGCCGCCCGGGCAGATGATGGTGGAGACCGACGCGCCCTACCTCACCCCGACACCGTTCCGGGGGCGGCCCAACGCGTCGTACCTGGTTCCGCTGACCATGCGGGCGCTCGCCACCACGACCGGCACCGACCTCGACACGCTCTGCGCGGCGATCTCGGCCAACGGCGAGGAGGTCTTCGGCGGCTGGCGATGAGGTCACCGTAGGCTCTGGCCATGGCTGATGCACTTCTCGGCCCGGCGGAGATCCGGGACCTGGCCGCGCGCCTCGGCGTCGCGCCGACCAAGAAGCTCGGCCAGAACTTCCTGCACGACCCGAACACGATCCGCCGGATCGTGGCGGTGGCCGCCCTGCGCCCGGACGACGTGGCCCTGGAGGTCGGCCCGGGGCTCGGCTCGCTGACGCTGGGCCTGGTCGGCGCGGTCCGGCACGTGCACGCCGTGGAGATCGACCCGGCCCTGGCCGCGGCGCTGCCGGGCACCGTCTCCGCGGCGCACCTCACCGTGCACCCGGCCGACGCGCTCAAGGTGACCGGCGACCGGTTCGATCCGGCGCCCACCATGCTGGTGGCCAACCTGCCGTACAACGTGGCGGTCCCGGTGGTGCTGCACCTGCTGGCCGAGCTGCCCACCCTGCGCGGCGGGCTGGTCATGGTGCAGAAGGAGGTCGCCGACCGGCTCACCGCCGGTCCGGGCTCGAAGGTGTACGGCGTGCCCTCGGTGAAACTGGCCTGGTACGCCGAGGCCAGACCGGCCGGGAAGGTGCCGCCCGCGGTGTTCTGGCCGGTGCCCAACGTGGACTCGGGACTGGTCGCCTTCACCCGCCGGGAGCCGCCGGCCGACGTCCCGCGGGCGGCCGTGTTCGCGGTGGTCGACGCCGCCTTCGCGCAGCGCCGCAAGACGCTGCGGGCCGCGCTGGCCGGCTGGGCGGGCGGACCGGACCGGGCCGAGTCGGTGCTGCGGGCGGCCGGGGTCAGCCCGCAGGCCAGGGGAGAGGCGCTCACGGTGGGTGAGTTCGCCGCGATCGCGGGGGCGGCCCGACAGCAGGGGTACGGCGGTAAGCTCACCCCGTCCGGCGCAGAGCCCGAGGAGAAGAACTCATGACCACGGAAGCTATCCGGGACTTCGCTCCGTGACGGAGGCGTGGGGACCGGACGATGACGAGCCGCGCCCGCACCACGGTCCGGTGAAGGTGCGTGTCCCGGCGAAGATCAACCTGCATCTCGGGGTCGGCCCGCTGCGGCCGGACGGATATCACGAGCTGAACACCGTCTACCACGCGATCAGCCTCTTCGACGAGCTGACCGCCCGCCGTGGGGACACCCTCACCCTGACCATGGAGGGCGAGGGCGCCGGCGAGCTGGAGCTGGACGAGTCGAATCTGATCATCCGGGCGGCCCGGGCGCTGGCCGCCCGCGGCCGGGTCCCGGCCTACGCGCGGCTGCACCTGCGCAAGAGCATCCCGCTGGCCGGGGGCCTGGCCGGGGGCAGCGCCGACGCGGCCGCGACCCTGATCGCCTGCGACATGCTCTGGGGCCTCGGCATGTCCCGTGACGAGCTGGCCGAGGTCGGCGCCGAGCTGGGCTCGGACGTGCCGTTCCTGCTGCACGGCGGCACCGCCCTGGGCACCGGCCACGGTGAGGCGGTCAGTCCCATCCTGGCCCGCCCGACCACCTGGCACTGGGTGGTGGCGATCGCCGACGGCGGGCTCTCCACCCCGGCGGTCTACCGCGAGCTGGACCGGTTGCGCGCCGCCTCGCCGCCCGAGCCGCTCGGCGGGCCGGACGAGCTGATGGCCGCCATGCGCCAGCGTGATCCCAAGGTGCTCGGCGCCGCGCTCGGCAACGACCTCCAGCCGGCCGCGCTCGCGCTGCGCCCGCAGCTGGCCGACGTGCTGCACGCGGGCCAGGAGGCGGGCGCCATCGCCGGCCTGGTCTCCGGTTCCGGCCCCACCTGCGTCTTCCTGGCCGCCGACGCCAACCACGCGCAGCGGGTCGCGGCCGGGCTCACCGAGGCCGGGGTGTGCCGGGCGGCGGTCACCGCGCGCGGACCGCAGCCGGGCGCGCGGGTAATCTAGAAGCATCGTGGCCAACATCATCAACCTGGACCGGGTCAGCAAGGGTTACGGCGCCGCCGGTCAGCTGCTCACCGACGTGTCGCTCGGCCTGGACGACGACGCCCGCATCGGGATCGTCGGTCTCAACGGCGCCGGCAAGTCGACCCTTCTCCGCATGCTCGCCAAGACCGAGGAGCCGGACTCCGGCCGGGTCACCCACCGCCGTGACCTGCGGGTCGCGTCGCTGCCGCAGACCCTCACCCTGGCCGGCGAGGCCACCGTGCGGGATGTCGTGCTCGGCACCGCCTGGCTGCCGCAGAGCATGGGCGCCGAGCACGAGTGGGCCGGTGACGCCGGGGTGCGCACCATCCTCGACGGCCTCGGCATGGGCTACCTCGGGCTGGACACGCCGGTCGGGCCGATGTCCGGTGGCGAGCGCCGCCGGGTCGCCCTGGCCGCGCTGCTGGTCCGGCAGAGCGATCTGCTGATCCTCGACGAGCCCACCAACCATCTGGACGTGGCCGGTGTCGACTGGCTCGCCAAGCATCTGCTGACCCGCCGGGGCGCGCTGCTGGTGGTCACCCACGACCGCTGGTTCCTGGACGCGGTCTGCACCATGACCTGGGAGGTCGTGGACCAGCAGGTGCACACGTACGAGGGCGGTTACGCCGCCTGGGTGCTGGCCCGCGCCGAGCGCCAGCGGGTCGCCGCGGCCGTCGAGGCCCGCCGGCAGAACCTGTTGCGTAAAGAGATCGCCTGGCTGCGCCGTGGCCCGCCGGCCCGGACGTCGAAGCCGAAGTTCCGGATCGACGCGGCCAACGAGCTGATCGCCGACGTCCCGCCGGTCCGGGACACGGTCAGCCTCCAGCGGCTCGCCACCACCCGGCTCGGCAAGCAGGTCTACGACCTGGAGCAGGTCCAGCTGAACGCCGGTCCGAAGAGCATCTTCCAGGATCTGACCTGGCAGGTCGGCCCCGGCGACCGGATCGCCGTACTGGGCGCCAACGGGGCCGGCAAGACCACCCTGCTGAGGCTGCTCGCCGGAGTGACGAAACCGGACGGCGGCCGCCTCGTCACCGGTTCGACGGTCCGGCCCGCCTTCCTCTCCCAGGAGCTCAAGGAGCTGCCCGGGCAGCTGCGCCTGCTGGAGGCCGTGGAGGAGGTCGCGAAGCGGGTCAAGCTGGGCGACCGGGAGCTGTCGGCCGGTCAGCTCGCCGAGGTGTTCGGGTTCACCGACAAGCGGATCTGGACGCCGGTCAGCGACCTCTCCGGCGGTGAGCGGCGGCGGCTCCAGCTGCTGCGCCTGCTCGCCACCGAGCCCAACGTGCTGCTGCTCGACGAGCCGACCAACGACCTGGACACCGACACCCTGGCCGCGCTGGAGGACCTGCTCGACTCGTGGCCGGGCACCATGGTGGTGGCCAGTCACGACCGCTACCTGGTGGAGCGGGTCACCGACACGGTCTACGGCATGTTCGGCGATGGCCGGCTGGTGCACCTGCCCGGCGGCATCGACGAGTATCTCGCCCGGGTCTCCGCGCCGGGCGCCGTGCCGACGGTGGCCAAGACGGGCGCCCCGTCCACTGCCCCGGGGCTCTCCGCCGGCGAGCTGCGCCAGGCGAAGAAGGACCTGGCCCGGCTGGAGCGGCAGATGGAGAAGCTGTCCGACCGGGAAGCGAAGATCAACGAGAGCCTGGCCGAGCACGGCAGCAACTACGACAAGCTGATCGAGCTGGAGGCTCAGCTCAAGGCCGTGCAGCAGGAGAAGGCCGAGGCCGAGGAGGCCTGGCTGGAGCTGGCCGAGCAGGTGTCCGAGAACTGATCCGGGGGGTGTGGCTGCGCCCGTTGTCGGGGATACGCGAGAATCTGCTCGAAGACACCCGACCTTGGAGACTGAACCATGGCGCACACCCCGGTCAATCACCCGCTTCGGCCGATCTACCGGATCGTCGGCTTCATCACCGGTGCGTACCTGGTGGCGTTCGGCCTCATCGGGTTCATCACCACCTCCGGTGAGGAGTTCACCGGCCCCGGCGTGCGGGTGCTCGGGCAGGGCAGCAACATGCTGTGGTCGATCGTCTCGCTGGTGCTCGGCGCGCTCGTGCTGCTCGGCACCGCGGTCGGCCGCAACATCGACGTCGTCGTCGACCAGTACCTCGGCTGGGGCCTGCTGGTGGTCGGCACCTACGAGCTGGCCATGCTGCGCACCGACGACCTGAACATCTTCGGGTTCACCATGTCGACCGTGGTCGTCACCTACCTGGTCGGCCTGCTGCTGATCACCGTGAGCCTGTACAGCAAGACCGCCCCGAAGGCCCAGGCCGGCGCGCCGCGGCAGGTGCGCGAAGGCCGTACCGCCTGATCCGCCGCCCGGGTGACCCGCCGGGGACCGCTCAGCGGACCCGGCGGGTGATCAACCCCGGTTTGGCCTCCAGATGGGACAGGCCGTTCCAGGCCAGATTGACCAGGTGCGCGGCGACGATCTCCTTCTTGGGCTTGCGCTCCTCCCGCCACCACTGACCCACCAGCGCCACCATCCCGACCAGCGCCTGCGAGTAGAGCGCGGCGAACCTCGGATCGAGGCCCCGGCTCTTGAACTCGGCGCCGAGGATGTGCTCCACCTGGTGCGCCACATCGCTCAGCACACTCTGGAGATTGCCCGAGGCGGACAGCACCGGCGACTCGCGCACCAGCACCTGGAAGCCGTGCGGCTCCTCGTCGATGTAGTCGAGCAGCGCCAGCGCGGCCTGCTCCAGCAACTCGCGTGGATGCCCGGCGGTGAGCGCCGTGGTGATCCGGTCCAGCAGGGACCGCACCTCGCGGTCGACGACCACCGCGTACAAGCCCTCCTTGCCGCCGAAGTGCTCGTAGACCACCGGCTTCGACACCTTGGACCGGGCCGCGACCTCCTCGACGCTGGTGGCGTCGAAACCGCGCTCGGCGAACAGCTGTCGCCCGATCGTGATCAGTTGCTCCCGGCGCTGGGCGGCCGACATCCGAATGCGTCTCTGCCGGTCGGTGGCGTCCCCGTGCTCACTCACCCGGTTCATCCTGCCAGCCGATCCTGTCGTCAACTCGACAGGCTTCGTCCGCTTATCGCGATCGCACAGCGGGACGCTAGTCTGTCTCCAGCAACATTCGGCCGTGGTGTAATTGGCAACACCTCTGGTTTTGGTCCAGATGTTCCGGGTTCGAGTCCTGGCGGCCGAGCAATTTCTGTGGTGAGCCCCGATGGCTGCGGGTGGACATGACGCCACCTATGCAAGATGCCACTGCGATCGATGGAGTTACCGCGTGAGCCAGGCCCCCAGCCGTACCGTCGTCGTCCTCGCCGCCGGCGAGGGCAAGCGGATGAAGTCCCAGACGCCCAAGGTCCTCCAGCCGCTGCTCGGGCGCACCCTGCTCGGGCACGTCCTGGCCGTCGCCCAGGCCATCCACACCGACCGCACCGTGGTGGTCGTCGGTCACAAGGCCGACCAGGTCGGCGCGTTCCTGGCCGAGGCCGCCCCGGAGGCCACCCCGGTGCTGCAGGCCGAGCAGAACGGCACCGGCCACGCGGTGCGGATCGCGCTGGACGCCACGGCCGGCCTGACCGGCACCGTGGTGGTGCTCAGCGGTGACGTGCCGCTGCTGCGCCCGGAGACGGTGGAGGCGCTGCTGGCCACCCACGAGAAGGCCGGCGCCGCGGCGACCGTGCTGAGCGCCGAGGTGGCCGAGCCGGGTGGGCTGGGCCGGATCGTCCGGGGCGCCGACGGCAACCTGGAGCGGATCGTCGAGCAGAAGGACGCCACCGAGGAGCAGCGGCGGATCCGCGAGATCAACTCGGGGATCTACGCGTTCGACGCGGTGCTGCTGCGCGACGCGCTGGGCAAGCTGTCCACCGACAACGCGCAGGGCGAGGAGTACCTGACCGACGTCTTCGGGATCCTGGCCGCCCAGGGGCACCCGGTGGCGATCGAGGTGGCCGAGTTCGCGTACGAGACCCTCGGCTGCAACGACCGCGCCGAACTGGCCCGGCTGCGGGTGCTGATGCGCGACCGGGTGAACGAGGCGTGGATGCGCTCCGGCGTGCTGATCCTCGACCCGGCCACCACCTGGATCGACGTGACCGCCACGCTCGAGCCGGACGCGACCGTCGACCAGAACTCGCAGATCCTCGGCACCAGCTCGGTCGCCACCGGCGCGGTGATCGGGCCGGACACCACGCTCGTCGACACCGCGGTGGCGGCCGGCGCCACGGTCCTGCGGACTCACTCGATCGGGGCGCAGATCGGCCCGTCGGCGACCGTGGGACCGTACTCGTACCTGCGCCCGGGCACCCGTCTGGGGGAGAAGTCCAAGATCGGTGGCTTCGTCGAGGCGAAGAACGCCGAGCTCGGCGCGGGCGCCAAGGTGCCGCACCTGACGTACGTGGGTGACGCCACGATCGGGGCCAAGGCGAACATCGGCGCCGGCACCATCTTCGCCAACTACGACGGGGTCCGGAAGAGTCACACCACCGTGGGCGAGGCGGCCTTCGTCGGGTCGGACACCGTGCTCATCGCGCCGGTGGAGATCGGCCCGGGGGCGTACGTGGCGGCCGGCAGCGCCGTGCAGAAGAACGTCCCGGCCGGCAGCCTCGGGATCACCCGGGCGCCGCAGCGCAACGTGGACGGCTGGGTGGCGCGGGCCCGTCCCGGGACGGCCTCCGCGGACGCCGCCGCCAGGGCCGCGGATACCACCCCTGACCAGGAGTGATCCAGCTGGGGTGAGCCATCCCACGCGAGGCCCTCGAAACGTGGCGGTTACGTTGCCGCAAGGGATACTTCACTGCGAACCTCCACCCCCTAATCCACGGGAGCAGCGAGCCGATGGGCAGCATCGTCGCCGAGAACCGTAAGAGTCTGATGCTCTTCTCCGGCCGGGGTTTCCCGGAACTGGCCGAGGAGATCGGCCAGGTGCTCGGTGTGGCACCGACCCCGTCGGACTCGTACGAGTTCGCCAACGGTGAGATCTTCGTCCGTTTCAAGGAGTCGGTCCGCGGCTCGGACGCCTTCGTCGTCCAGTCGGTGACCGAGGGCGTCAACCGGTGGGTCATGGAGACCCTCATCATGATCGACGCGCTGAAGCGCGGCTCGGCCAAGCGGATCACCGTGGTGCTGCCGTTCTACCCGTACTCGCGGCAGGACAAGAAGCACCGCGGCCGTGAGCCGATCTCCGCCCGTCTGGTGGCCGACCTGCTGAAGACCGCGGGCGCCAACCGGATCCTCACGGTGGACCTGCACACCGCCCAGATCCAGGGCTTCTTCGACGGCCCGGTGGACCACCTGTTCGCCATGGACACGCTGGCCGACTACGTGCAGAAGAAGTACGCGGGCCGTCCGATGACCGTGGTCGCGCCGGACTCCGGCCGGGTGCGGGTGGCCGAGCGCTGGACCGACCGGCTGGGTGGTTGCCCGCTGGCCTTCATCCACAAGACCCGTGACCCGCTGAAGCCCAACCAGGTGGTGGCGAACCGGGTGGTCGGTGAGGTGGAGGGCCGTGTCTGCCTGATCGTCGACGACATGATCGACACCGGCGGCACGATCGCCAAGGCGGCCGACATCCTGTTCGAGGAGGGCGCGGCCGACGTGATCGTGGCCTCCACGCACGCGCTGCTCTCCGACCCGGCCACCGAGCGGCTGAAGAACAGCAGGATCAGCGAGCTGGTGGTGACGAACACGTTGCCGCTCTCCCCGGAGAAGCGACTCGACAAGATCACTGTGCTGTCCATCGCCCCGCTGCTGGCCCGGGCGATCCGTGAGGTGTTCGACGACGGCTCGGTGACCACCCTGTTCGGTGGCCTGAGCTGACTCTGTTGTTCGTGAGGCGCCCGTCGACTCGGCGGGCGCCTTCGCATGTGGTGCAACTTGCATCAGTAGCATCGTTTTTTCGCGGACGCCGCCAGCCGGACGGACCCGCTGACTGATGCACGATCGTGCCAGGTAAGCTGGTGCGGTTGCCACGGCGAGGGTGCCTCGTGGTCTGCTGAGGTTCCGCAGTCCACTCGAGGTGCCGTCATCGACGCGGTGCTCCGGGCCTGTGCCCAGCGCGCCCCTTGCCCGGCAGCGCCAGGAACACCTACGCCTTCGACGGTCACGCGCCGTCGGCGGCGACCACCGCAGCACTGCCGGATACCGCAGCCGCAGACTTAGCCGCAGCCCGCATCGAAGAGTTTCAGGAGTTTCCCCGTGTCCGAGGTAAAGATCAGCGCCGAGCCCCGTACCGAGTTCGGCAAGGGTGGTGCCCGCCGCACGCGCCGGGCCGGTCTCGTGCCCGCCGTGCTGTACGGCCACGGCGAGGCGCCGCAGCACATCGCCCTGCCGGCCCGTGAGTTCGCGGCCGCCATCCGCCACGGCGGCATGAACCAGGTCTTCACGATCGACATCGCCGGCAACTCGGGCGCCACCCTGGCGCTGCCGAAGGCGATCCAGCGTGACCCGATCAAGGACACGTACGAGCACGTGGACCTGCTGATCGTGAAGCGCGGCGAGAAGGTCCAGGTCGACATCCCGGTGACCCTGACCGGCGAGGCCGCCAAGAACACCCTGATCGTCAACGAGTCGACCACCGTCGCCGTGGTCGCCGAGGCGCTGCACCTGCCGACCGAGCTCGAGGTCTCGATCGCCGGCCTGGAGGCCGGCTCGCACGTCACCGCCGGTGACGTGAAGCTGCCCAAGGGCGTCGAGCTGGCCGCCGACCCGGAGCTGGTGCTCGCGGTGATCAGCGCCGCCCAGAGCAACGCCGAGGCCACCGAGGAGTCGGCCGAGGGTGCTGAGGGCGAGAGCGCGGAGTAATTCTGTCGCGCAGCAGCGGTAAGCCAGATATCAGGGAAAGTGCCGGGCGGCACTTTCCCTGATGCGTATGCGGCGGGAGGCGAGAGGGATGAGCGACGAGGCACCCTGGCTGGTGGTCGGCCTGGGCAACCCGGGCCGGGAGTACGCCGGCAACCGGCACAACGTGGGATTCATGGTGGCCGACCTGCTGGCCTCCCGGACCGGTGGCAAGTTCGGGCGGGCGAAGCGGGCGCAGGCCGAGGCCGCCGAGGGCCGGCTGGGCTTCGGTGGACCCAAGGTGATCCTGCTGAAGCCGCTCACCTACATGAACCTCTCCGGTGCTCCGGTGGTGGCGCTGTCGCAGTTCTTCAAAGTCCCGGTGGCGCAGGTGATCGCGGTGCATGATGAGCTGGATGTGCCGTTCGGGCAGGTTCGGGCGAAAAGGGGTGGGGGCGAGGGCGGTCACAACGGACTCCGCTCGATGTCCAAGTCGCTCGCGACCAAGGAGTACGCCCGCGTGCGCTTCGGCATCGGACGGCCTCCCGGACGGCAGGATCCGGCCGACTACGTGCTCTCCGACTTCTCCGCAGCGGAGCGCAAGGAGCTGGACTTCCTGGTGGACCGGGCCGCCGACATGGTGGAGGCGATCGTCCATGAGGGCGTCGAATGGACCCAGAACAAGTACCATGGTGTCTGATTTGTCCATCTAATGATCCCGTGACGCGTTCCGCCTCCGACCCGTTGGTCACTCGGACGCACGAACCGGTGCGCTGGCTGACGTGACGGGAGGTTCGAGGTGCCGCAGGACGTGTCCGAGGACCGTGCGGATGCGTTGACCGAACCCACGGCGACGCTGCCGGCGGTCGATGGGCGGGGCGCGGGACTGAACCAGGGGCCGCAGCGGACGCCCGAGCGGCGCAGCGGCCTCAACACCCGGATCCCCGGCCCGGCGGCCGGTGTGGAGAACGCCCCGCCACAGGCCGTCCGTGGTGAGCCGGTGCCGGCCCGGAACCAGGCGGTCGAGCGGCACGTGCCGGCCGGCCGCAACCGGTCGATGGCGGCCCGCCCGTTCCAGCGGGTCCGTGGCCGGCACGCGGCCATGTCGCGCCGGCAGGACTGGGAGCGCCGCTACGTACGCTCGCTGCTCCTCTCCGATCTGACCGCCGGCGTGGTGGCCGGGGCGGGCACCTTCTTCACCCGGTTCGGCGACCAGGTCACCGTGTACAACCGGCAGTACCTGGTGTGGTCGGCGCTCATGCCGCTGGCGCTGCTGCTGGTGCTGGTCGCGGCACGGGCGTACGAGCGCCGCTACCTGTTCGTCGGCTCCGACGAGTACCAACGGGTACTGCGCGGCGGTGCGGGTCTGGTCGGCGGGGCGGCCGTCGTGTCGTACGCCCTGCATCTCGATCTGGCCAGGTCCTACGTCCTAGTGGCGTGCCCGCTGGCCATCGTCGCGATCGTGGTGTTGCGGTTCGTGCTGCGCAAGCGGCTGCATCTGGCCCGGTCCCGGGGCGAGAACCTGCGCCGGGTGATCGTGGTCGGGCACGAGCTCTCGATCATCGGCATGACCCGGCAGTTGCGCCGTGAGCGCTACCACGGTCTGGAAGTGGTCGGCGCGTGCCTGCCACCCGGCGCCGACGGGGTCGGGCTGACCGATCTGACGGTCTTCGGCACCTTCGACGACGTGGCGACCGCGGTGGAACTGGCCGATGCCGACACCGTGGTGGTGCTGAGCTGCCCGGAGCTGGACGGCGCCGCCGTGCGCCGGCTGGCGTGGCGGCTGGAGCGCGACGAGGTGGACCTGGTGGTGGCCAGCGCGCTGGTGGACGTCGCCGGTGCGCGGACCACGATCCGGCCGTTCGACGGGCTGCCCATGCTGCACGTCGAGCATCCCCGGCTGCACGGTGGCTCGCGCCTGGTAAAGGACCTGGTCGATCGGCTCGGCGCGGCTGTCCTGCTGATTCTGCTGAGCCCGGTGCTCTTGACCGTGGCGCTCTGCGTGGGCCTTACGTCTCGCGGGCCGGTACTCTTTCGCCAGGTGCGCGTGGGACGTGACGGCCGGTTGTTCCGGATCTTCAAATTCCGCAGCATGTACGTCGATGCCGAAGCCCGGCTGGCCGAGCTGAGGCATCTCAACGAGCACGATGGTGTGCTCTTCAAAATCCGCGACGACCCGCGAGTCACTCCGGTCGGACAGTGGTTGCGCCGGTTCTCGCTCGACGAGCTGCCGCAGCTGCTCAACGTCCTGTCGGGGCAGATGTCGCTGGTCGGTCCGAGGCCGCCGCTGCCGACCGAGGTCGCCGCCTACGCCGACGACGTGCGGCGCCGGCTTGCCGTCAAGCCGGGCATGACCGGCCTCTGGCAGGTGTCCGGGCGGTCGGATCTCTCCTGGGAGGAGGCGGTCCGGCTCGACCTGCGCTATGTGGAGAACTGGTCGTTGAGCCTGGATCTGGTGATCCTGCTCAGGACGGTGACCGCGGTGGTGCGGTCGTCGGGGGCGTACTGAGGACGCACACGGAGCGAAGGAGCGAGACGATGGGCGAGCAGACGAAGACGTCGGCACGCATTGCCGGGCCACGAGAAACCGGTGAGGGCGGAGCGCCCCCGGTGAACGACTCCGCCTTCGCCCGCTGGCTCGCGGATCGTGCCGGACAGGTGCTGCTCCAGGTCCGGCAGAACACCGGCTTCTCGGACGGCAAGGCCCTCAAGACGGCCGGTGACCAGGCCGCCCACGAGCTGCTCCGGGCCGAGCTGGCCCGCTGGCGCCCGGCCGACGCGGTGCTCTCCGAGGAGGACGAGCACTCCCGTACCGCCTGGATCGAGGGCGAGCCCACCCTGACCCGGCCGAACCGGCTCGACGCGAACCGGGTCTGGATCGTCGACCCGCTCGACGGGACCCGCGAGTTCTCCGAGGAGGGGCGGGACGACTGGGCCGTACACGTGGCCCTGTGGACCGCCGACTCGTCGGCGCCGGCCCGGCTGACCGCGGGCGCCGTGGCCATGCCGGCCCGGCACTGCACCCTGGCCACCGACCACGCGCCGGCCTACCCTCCGATGCCCCTGGAGGCGGCGACCGGTGGGGCGATCCGGATCGCGGCGAGCCGGACCCGCCCGCCCGCCTTCGTCACCGCGCTGGCCGGGGAGATCGGCGCCGAGCTGGTGCCGATGGGCTCGGCCGGGGTGAAGATCGCCGCGGTGATCAACGGCGACGCGGACGCCTACGTGCACGCCGGCGGTCAGTACGAGTGGGACTCCGCCGCCCCGGTCGCTGTGGCGTTGGCCACGGGCCTGCACGCGAGCCGTATCGACGGCACCCCGCTCACCTATAACCAGGCAGACCCCAAGTTACCTGACCTGGTGGTTTGTCGGAAAGATCTCGCTCCTCGGTTGCTTGCTGCACTGCAGAGGCACCTTCCGTCAGAATGACGTCTGCCCTGCCCGGCTGATACCGGAGAAAGGTCTGGGGACAGAACCCATGAGCCAGACGAAGCCCTATCGCGTATCGCATCTGGATGCTCTCGAAGCGGAGAGCATCTTCGTCATGCGTGAGGTCATGGCCGAGTTCGAGCGCCCTGTGCTGCTCTTCTCCGGCGGTAAAGATTCGATCGTGATGTTGCGCCTCGCGGAGAAGGCGTTCGCGCCGGCGCGTATCCCGTTCCCGGTCATGCACGTGGACACCGGGCACAACTTCCCGGAGGTCCTGGAATACCGGGACCGCCGCGTGGCCTCGCTCGGCCTGAACCTGGTGGTGGCCAGTGTGCAGGAGGCGATCGACACCGGCCTGGTCCGGGAGTTGCCGGACGGTACCCGTAACCGGATCCAGACGCCGGTGCTGCTCGCCGCGGTGGAGAAGTACCGGTTCGACGCTCTCTTCGGCGGTGCTCGCCGTGACGAGGAGAAGGCTCGCGCCAAGGAGCGGATGTTCAGCTTCCGTGACGAGTTCGGCCAGTGGGATCCGAAGAACCAGCGGCCCGAGTTGTGGGCGCTCTACAACGGCCGGCATCATCCGGGCGAGTCGATCCGGGTCTTCCCGCTGTCCAACTGGACCGAGCTGGACGTCTGGCACTACATCGCCAAGGAGAACATTCCGCTCCCGGGCATCTACTACGCCCACGACCGGGAGGTCGTCGAGCGTAACGGGATGTTCTACGCGGTCAACGAGTTCATCCGGCTGCGTGACGG
>NZ_JAGFNS010000049.1 GCF_017592555.1 Actinoplanes flavus
CACGCAGCCAGTCGGGGCTCGATCAGTGCCCAGCGGGCGTCGGAGAGGTCGGAGGGGTAGCTGCGGCGTTCGGTCATGCCTCCGGCGTACGCTGGTACAACGGGGCCTGGTGGACGTGGTGTCCGTCGATTTCGTGATGAAAGTGAATCAGACACGATCGAGGGGCGATAAGCGCTCATAGTCGGGCAGGTGCGGGTGGCGGCGTCTCCGGCATTTCACCTGGATCGGACAGCGCCAGCTATCACCGTCATTATGCGAAACGCCCGTCCCGCCATCTATCTGAACGAGACGTCCAGTCAGCCGCTATCCAATCCAACTCGGGTACTGCCTGGTGGCCCCGAAACGACACCTCGAAAGCTGGATCCACGACATGACCGAGCCCGAGTTCCTCCGCTTCCAGAGTGTGGTCCGCAGGGTGGCGCTCGCCGTGGCCGCCACCGTGCCGACCGAACGGATGTACTCGCTGAGCCTGGGCAGTCAGCAGGGCAACGCGCATCTGCACTGGCATCTCGCCGCGTTGCCACCCGGCGTGCCGTACGACCGGCAACAGTTCCATGCCGTCATGGCGGAGAACGGCGTCCTGCCGGTCGACGACGCGTCCCAGAGGGAGCTGGCGCAACGCGTTCGACGACATCGGTAGTCCGCGCGCTATCCGATCATCAGGGCCGGTGGGATCTCGGTGGAGCTGCTGTGGTTGCTGACCGCGTACCGGCCGGGCAGCAGGCGCAGGTCGGTGTGCAGTGGATAGCTGATCCAGCCGTCGACCGGGACGTCGCTGACGATCGTCCCGTCCACCGGGTTCAGGGTGTGCAGCACGCCGAGGTAGGTCAACGCCACGAACCGGCCGGCGTCGGCGGCCGCGCCGATGACCTGGTCCGGTAGTTCGGTGTCCCACAGGCGGCGACCGTCGGCCAGGGCGAACGCCGCCACCCGGTTCTCCTCGGAGCCGCCCGCGGGCCGGACCGGGATGATCAGGGTGTCGCCGACGACGGCCAGGGCGCGGACTCGGGCGCCCGGGCTGGGGATGAAACCGGGATAGGGGCCGGGAACCTGGGCGGGGCCGACGTCCAGGTCCGGCTGGGACAGTGGGATGGCGGCCCGCCGGTTGCCCTGCGCGTCGAAGGACAGCACCGCGTCGGCGGTCCGGGTGCCGTCGTCGGTGGTCCGCACGACCAGGGGTGTCGTGGACAGCACCACGGTGGTCTTGGTGTTGCCGGCCCGGCTCACCAGGGCGTCGTCGGGGTGCATCCGCAGCGGCGCCTGGAACCGCACCCGCCCGGACGCCGGCTCGGCCATCACGAGCCGGGCGGCGTCCGCGGCGCAGGCGGAGATCAGCACCGCGTCGTTGCCGGCGGCGGTCACCGAATAGGCCGCACAGGTGGCCGGGGCCGCCTTGCGCCACCGGAGCCGGTTGTCGCGCAGGCTGACCGCCGTGAACCCGGTCCCCTCCTTGAACACGACGGTGTTCCCGGCGATGCCGACCTCGTCGTCGACGGCTCCCGCCGAGGTTCCGCTGTCGCCGACGGACCGGGTCCGCCGCCACAGGGTCTTGCCGGTGGCCAGGTCGACGGCGACGAGGGTGTTGCAGATCAGCCCGTTCTCGTCGGCGCCGAGCCCGATGACGCCGACGCCGTCGGAGACGCCGCGGCTCATCGTGCACACCTCCTGCCGGTCGGGCGCCGGGAAAGTCCACCGTTCCCGGCCGGTGGCCACGTCGTAGGCGGTGGCCTGGTCCTCGCGGACGCGGATCAGCGTGTCGCCGTGCACCCAGGTTCCGGCGGCGTACACGTCGGACGGCCGGTCCGGGCCGGCTTGCCACTGGACGGCCAGGTTGCGGCCCGGCGGAGGAGGGCCGGGCGCACGCGCGATCAGCACGGTGGCGGTCACCACCAGGGTGACCGTCGCGACGGCCGCGAGGAGTTTCCAGGGCCGCCGTCGGCGAGCCGGTGCGGCCGAGGCGAGGGCCACGTCGGCCGGGAGCGGTCGCGGGCCGGCGCGCCGCCCGGCCACGGTACGTGCGGCGAGGCCGGCCGAGATCGCGTCGAGGTCCCCGTACCGGGAAACGCCGGTGACCGCGAGTGTCAGCTCGGCGTGGTCGCCGCCGCCGATCAGCCCGGCAGCGAGATCGCGGTCCAGGCGGGCGGCGAGCCGGGCCCGGTCCGCCTCGGTGACGAACAGCCGCTCCCGCTCGAACGGCGGCCCGGCGACGCCGTCCATCGCCTTCTTCAGCTGCCGGTAGGTGACCGCCTCGGCGACCTTGGTGAGGCGTCGCTCGTGCTCGCCGGCGGTCAGCACGCCGTCGGCGAGGGCGTCGCCGAGCCAGGTGACCGCGTCGCGGCGGTCCGCGGCCCGCACGCGCAGCCGGTTGGTCCAGTCCCGGACGCCGGGCCGGTCCGGCAGATCGGCCACCAGCCCGGCCAGGATCTGCGGATCCTCGGCGCGCTCCGCCGTGCCGGTGCGGGTCTCGTGGTCGGCGGCGTCGAGGCGGCCCTCGGCCAGGGCGAGGTCGAGCAGATCGGTGGTGTGCTGCCGGTCGGCGTGCGAGGCGCGCGGGAGGTCGGTCACGGCCGTCGATGCTAGAAGATCCACACCAGCGGGGTACGGGGTCAGGTCCGCTGGTTGCGGCGGTACACCACCCGCCACGTCTCGGTGTCGTCGGCGGGGCCGTCGGACCAGGGCGGGATCTCGCCGCCGGCGGCCGCGGTGAGGAAGCTGTCCGGCTGGAGCAGGCCGTCCTGCCAGGTGGCGAGCTGCCGGGTGAGGGTCTGGTGGGTGAGGGGGTGCCACTCCCACAGCCAGGAGATCATGTCGTCGGCGCGTTGCTGTTCGCGGCCCGGCGCGACCTTGGCGAACAGGTGGGTGAACTCGGCGAACGCCTCCGGGTCGCCGAACTGGGCGGTCATGGCGACGGCCTGGGCGCCGAGGACGACGGCGGTCCGTTCGGCGAGGCGGGACCGGTTGACCGTGGTTTCCGGGACGCCGGCGCGGGACAGCAGCGTCGCGTACAGGTCGGGGTGCAGGGCCGGGATGGTGCGCGGCCGGTGGGCGACGATCAGCTGGTTGATCCGTTTGGCGAGGGCCTCGGCCTCGGACCGGTTCTCGAAGTGCAGCCGCAGGCTCATCCGGTCGAGCACCAGCACCGAGTAGTGCTTGCCGTGCTCGACGGCGGCGCCGGGGACCTCGGCGATCGGGGTCTCCCGGACCAGGATCTCGCCGCCGCGGGTCATGGTGAGCAGCCGGTCCTCGGTGACCACGATGGTCCAGAGGCATTCGAGGTCGTCGACGGTCACGGCCACGATCCGCTCCCCCGGCCGTACTGCTTTGTGGACGCCGTCCTGACCTTTGGCGAGGGCTCTGCGGGCGCGGCGGTGGCTGGTGGCGAGCACGTCGGCGAGGGCCGGATCCAGCTCGGCGGTTCGGAACAGTCCCACGAGGCCTCCAGTACGTGAGTGGCATTCCTCGTGTACTGGCGGACGGGCGTGTCTGCTCACCGGAGAATCGGCGGGCCGGGCGCGGACGCGACTCTAGGGTGGGCCGATGGGGATCGCCCATGTGTTGATGCACAGTCCGTCGGTGGGGCCGCTGACCTGGGCTCCGGTCGCTGAGCGGCTGCCCGGGGCGATCGTTCCGTCGCTGCTGCACGTCGGTGGGGAGGGGCCGCCGTTCTGGCCCGCCGTCGTGAGCGCTGTGGCGGACGCGGTGCGGCGGCTGCCCGAGGACGACGAGGTGGTTCTGGTCGCGCACAGCAACGCCGGGCTGTTCGTGCCGGTGGTCGTGGGCGCGCTCACCCGTACCGTGAGGGGTTGTGTCTTCGTCGACGCGGCGCTGCCCGCCCGGTCAAGCGTGACCGAGGTCGCCTCGCCGGAGTTCCTGGAGGTCTTGCGAAGCAAGGCCGACGCGGAGGGCGTGCTGCCGGCGTGGACCGGCTGGTGGGACGAGGCGGACGTGGCGCCGCTGTTCCCCGATCCGGTGACCCGGCGCATGGTGGAGAAAGAGCAGCCGCGGTTGCCGTTGAGCTACTACGAGCAGCGGATCCCGGTTCCCGACGGGTGGGATCGGCGGCCGTGCGGGTATGTGCTGTTCGACGAGGCCTACGAGGACGCCGCGGCGGACGCTCGTGAGCGGGGCTGGCCGGTCGAGCATCTGCCCGGGCTGCACCTGCACCAGCTGGTGGATCCGGACGGGGTGGTGGCGGCGATCGGCCGGCTGTCACATTCGGCGTAGCGGTGGTGCTTCCCTGATGTGAAGCAGTTGTCGATCGAGCGGGAGGGCGCGGTGCCGGCCTCCGTGCGTACCGATCTCGAACACGTGTTCCGCACCGCGTACCCCAAGGTGGTCGGGGTGGCGGCCCGGGTGCTGGGGTCGCGGGACGAGGCCGAGGATGTCGCCCAGGAGGCGTTCCTGGCGTTCGGGCGCAGCAGCGTCCCGGCGGGTGAGGCGGTGGGCTGGCTGTGTGTGGCGGCCGCCCACACCGCGCTGAATCATCTGCGTTCCGGGCGCCGGCGGGCCTCCCGGGAGGAGGCCGCCGCTGACGGTGGCCACTCCGCCGCGCCGGATGTCGCCGACGCGGTGGTCACCCTCGACGAGCGCCGGAGGGTACGCGCGGCGCTGTCCCGCCTTCCCCGTAAGCAGGCGATCGCCCTGGTGTTGCGGCACAGCGGCCTGAGTTACGCCGAGGTCGCGGCCGCTCTCGAACTCTCCCCCGGCAGCGTGGGCACCACCGTGCGGCGCGCCGAATCCGCTCTTCGTAAGGAGTTGGGTCATGCCTCACCCGAGTGACGGTCTGCTGCGCCGTCTCGCCGACGAGCCGGACGGGGTCGCCGACGCCGACCGCGAGCATGTGACGTCGTGTGAACGGTGCCGGTCCCGTCTCGTCGAGGCGGAGGCCGACGCTCTGCTGGTCGAGTCTGCGCTGCGGTTCGATGTGGAGCCGGACGTGGACGCGGCCTGGGATCGCCTGGTCACCGCGGCGCCGGTGGCCGCGCCGGTACGTGACCGGCGCAGGTTCGCGGTGCGCAGCCCGTTCGTCGCCGTGGTCGGGGTGGTGGCGCTGCTGGGCGGGGCTTCGGCGGCCGCGGCCGGGGACTGGTTCCAGATCTTCAGGACTGAGCAGATCGCGCCGGTGACCGTGGAGCAGGCTGATCTTGTCGCGTTGCCGGATTTGTCAGACTATGGCGTTACGACCGTGGCGGAACGGCCGAATGTCCGAAACGTCGAAGGAGCCGGCGAGGCACGCCGGATCACCGGACTTCCCACTCCTCTGGTCAAGGAACTGCCGCGCGGCGTGACCGGGCAGCCGAGGTTCGTGGTGGGCGATCGGATAAAAGGGATTTTCACCTTCGACCGGGACAAGGCGGAGGCAGCTCTCGGCCAACCGCTCCCCGAACCGCCCGCCGGACTGGAGAACAGTCAGTTCAGCCTCACCGCCGGCCCCGGCATCGCCGCCGTCTGGTCCGAGGCCCGCGGCGTACCGGCCTTGATCGTCGGCCGGGTGAAAGCGCCGACCGGCTACTCGACCGGGGTGCCGTTCGAGACCGGCCTCGACTACCTGCTCACCCTGCCCGGCCTGCCCGCGACGGTCGCCGACCAGTTGCGCGGTTTCCAGAACGCCACCACCCTGCCGCTGCTGGTGAGGTCGGCGACGCAGGTCAGCTTCACCACCGACGTCAACGGCACCCCGGCGACCGTGCTGGCCAGCCGGGACGGGGCCGTCTCCACGGTGGTCTGGGTGGAGAAGGGGCACGTCAACGCGGTCGGCGGCACGCTCAGCAGCGACGAGGTCCTCGAGGTGGCCCGGAACCTGCGGTGGAAGCAGTGACCGACTCCCCCGCGGTGTGGGCCTCCCACCTGCGCAAACGCTACCGGAAGCGGGTCGCGGTGGACGGTGTGTCGTTCACCGTGGCCCGGGGCGAGGTGCTCGGGCTGCTCGGGCCGAACGGGGCCGGCAAGACCACCGTCATCAAGATGATGCTCGGCCTGGTCCGGCCGGATGCCGGCGAGGTGATGCTGCTCGGCCGTCCGAACACCGATCCACGGTCCCGGGAGCGGGTCGGCTACCTGCCCGAACTGTTCCGCTACCAGCCGTGGCTCACCGCCGGCGAGGTGCTGGCGTTGCACGTACGCCTGGCCGGGGTGGCCGTCTCCGACCGCGACCGTCGTGACGCGCTCGGCCTGGTCGGTCTCGCCGACCGGGCCGGTGACCGGGTGGGCGGCTTCTCCAAGGGCATGCAGCAGCGGCTCGGCCTCGCGGTGGCGCTGGTGGCCCGGCCGGAGCTGGTGGTGCTCGACGAGCCGACCAGCGCGCTCGACCCGCTGGGCCGCGCCGACGTCCGTGACCTGCTGCTGTCGCTGAAACAGCGGCGGGTCGCGGTGCTGCTGAACTCGCATCTGATCGGTGAGGTGGAGCGGGTCTGCGACCGGGTGCTGATCCTCGACCGGGGCCGGGTGGCGGCGTCCGGCACCCTGGCCGAGCTGCTCGGGCGCCGCCAGCTGCGCCTCCGTCTCGACAACGTCCCGGACGGCCTGCTGGGCCCCTGCGAGAGAAACGGTGACCGGTACACCGTCGCGATGCCCGACGACGTGCCCGCACTCGTCGCCGACCTGGTGAAACACGGGGTGCGGGTGCACGCCGTGGAACCGGCCCGCGCCACCCTCGAGGAGCGGCTGCTCGACATCCTGCGCACCCACCCGGAGGAGCACCGGTGACCGTCCTGACCATCGCCACGCTGACCCTGCGGGAGGCGTCCCGGCGCCGGGTGCTGCGGTCGCTGGCCGTCCTGACCGTGCTGCTGCTGGCGCTCAGCGCGTGGGGCTTCTCCCGGATCGACGCCGAGTTCGGTGGCCTGACCAGCGGCGAGGCCAAGGTCGCCGGGTCCACGGTGCTGAACCTGGTGATGTTCGGCTACAGCCTGATCGCCGCGCTGGGCACCGCCTTCCTGGCCGGGCCCAGCCTGGCCGGGGAGGTGGAGTCCGGGATCGCGCTGGCGATGATGACGCGGCCGATCCGCCGCTGGTCGGTGCTGCTCGGCAAGTGGCTGGGCCTGGTCGCGTTCGGGTCCGGGTTCGTCACGGTCGCCGGGGTGTCGCAGTTCCTGATCGTCCACCTGACCGTCGGCTACTGGCCGCCGCATCCGGTGACCGGCCTGCTGCTGCTCGCCGGGCAGACGGCCGCGCTGCTCACCCTGGGTCTGCTGTTCGCCACCGCGATCTCGCCGATGGCGTCCGGAATCGTGGCGGTCGGCCTGTTCGGCGCCACCTGGATCGCCGGGGTGGTCGGGTCGGTCGGCGAGGCCCTCGGCAACCCGAGCGTCGCCCAGATCGGCGTGGTGTCGCGGATGCTGCTGCCCACCGACGGGCTGTGGCGCGGTGCGATGAACGCGTTCCAGGATCCGGCGCTGCTCGCCCAGATCGGCACCGGCGTGGAGGAGTCACCGTTCCTGAGCATGGCGCCGCTCACCCCCGCCTACCTGACGTGGGCGGCGATCTGGACGCTGCTGGTGCTGGGCCTGGCCGCGCTCGGTTTCCACCGCCGTGACCTGTGACGGCGCGCCGATTTCGCCGCGGGGGACGAATAGGGCAGGATCACCAGGTGCTCGACGAGGACCTGCCCGCGCTGCCCGACCGCCTCCAGCGGATCCTCCTGGCGATCCGGGACGCGGTGGTCAAACACGGCTACGCCCCGTCGACCCGGGAGATCGCGGACGGGCTGGGCATGTCGGCGTCCACGGTCAGCCGGCACCTGCGCACGCTGGAGGAGTTCGGCTACCTGCGGCGCGGGCGCGGCGTGGCGCGACCGGTCGACGTCCGCATGTTCCTGGAGACCACGCCGCCACCGTCCGACGACACGGTCGGGGTCCCGCTGGTCGGCACGATCGCTGCGGGCACCCCGATTCTCGCCACCGACGACGACACCGGGGAACTGCTGAACCTGCCGCGCGACCTGGTCGGCCGGGGCACCCTGTTCAGCCTGCGGGTCCAGGGCGACTCGATGGTCGACGCGGCCATCTGCGACGGCGACATCGTCGTGGTACGCCAGCAGAGCGAAGCGTGGAACGGCGACATCGTCGCCGCGATGATCGACGACGAGGCGACGGTCAAGGTCTTCCGGCGGCGCGGCGGCCACGTCCTGCTCGAGCCCCGAAACCCGGCTTACCAGCCGATCCCCGGCGACGACGCGGTCATTCTCGGCAAGGTCGTCACGGTCCTGCGCCGCGTCTGACCCCTCCCCGGTACGCCCACCGCCCGCGCCCGTTTGACGGCTTCCCGACTGTCCGGCCTCGCCTCGGCGCCCACTGGTGTATCGATGGTGACCGCCGGACAAGCTGGATCACTGCCCGGTGCCGGCTCAACCGAGGCGAAGAGGTGACCGGGACATGGACGGCCTTGAACCTTACCGACCGCGATCCCGGGTCGACGGCATGGCAACGGTGGACATCGGCCGGCAGATGGAGGTCCATCGCCTCGCGGTCGCCGGCGGCGAAACGCGGATCGCCCGTGACACCGGTCATCGGCTGGGCCGGGTGCTGCTGCCATTGTCCCGGTTCGCCGAGGTGCAGGCCATCGCTACCGCGACGTTGACCCTGGGCCCGGATGCCGGCGCCTTTTACCAACGTGGCTGGGCCCGCCATGCAACCGGCCGGCCCCGGCCAGCACTGGAGGACTTCCAGTCGGCCCTCAACCTGTTCCGGCAAGCCGACAATCGCGGCGACGAAGCCCCCACCCTCAACAACATCGGCCTCGTGTACAACGGGCTGGGCGACCGACGGCAGGCACTGGACCACTACCAACAGGCCCTGCCCATCGCCCGGGAGATCGGCAACCGGTCCGGCGAAGCCGCCGCCCTCAACAACATCGGCGGCGTGTACTTCGGGCTGGGCGATCGACGGCGGGCACTGGACTACTACCAACTGGCCCTGCCCATCCAGCGCGAGGTCGGCGACCGGGTCACCGAAGCCGTCACCCGGTACAACATCGCGATGATTCACCGCGACGGCGGCAAGCTCAACCTGGCCGTCGCTGAGCTCGAACGCGTCGTCGACCTGGACCGCCAGGTGGAGCACCCCGACCTGGCGGACGACACCGCGATGCTGGAGCAAGTGCGTCAAGAGCTGGCACAAACCCACACCGAGACCTGATCAACGCGTCTGCCCGAGCCGCTGAAAGGAGATCAGGTTCGGGTGGTGCTGGTGAGGTAGCCGGGGAGGCGGATGTGGTCGCCGTTCCAGAATGCGGCCACGTCGGCCGGTGTGACCTGGGTGTTCGTCCAGTCCGGGGCGGTGAAGACCGAGCGCAGGTACTCCTCGGTGACGCCCCAGCCCTGGTCGGCCTCCACGCCGATGGCCAGCACGAACAGGCTTCCGCCCGGGACCAGGAGGGTGGGCAGCAGGGCGAGGTAGCCTTCCACGCCGCCCCAGCGGTGCAGGCTGTGCAGCAGGCCGGAGTCGAACACGATGTCGAACGGATCCATGGCCAGCTCGATGACGTCGCAGACCCGGAAGTCGACGGTCACGGCGGCGGCGAACGCCTTGGTGCGGGCGCGTTCGATCGCGACCGACGAGATGTCGACAGCGGTCACCCGGTGGCCGCGGCGGGCGAGGGAGATGGCCAGTTCGCCGGTGCCGCAGCCGAGGTCGAGCACGGACGCCCCGCGCGTCACCACCGCGGCGAGCGCGGGCTGCGGTCCGCCGATCTCCCAGGGTGTGGCGCCCTCCTGATAGATCTCGTCGTAGTCGGGCATCACGGCTCCTCGACGCCGCTGATGTCGGCGGCGGTGATCGGCGGCTCGCGCGGTTCACCCGCGATGATGATCGATACCGCTCCCGGGCCGGAAACCGGCCTCTCTCCGACTTTATCCGGGTCGATGGGCCGGGCGCCCGGGCCGCCCCCCCCGGGCCCGGGGGGGGCCGCGCGCGCGGCCGGCCCTTCGACGTGGTCAGTACCGGTATCGGGCCACGAGGCCCTGCAACTCGGTGCCCATGCGGGCCAGGTCCGCGCTGGCCTGCCGGGTGTCCTCGACACCGGTCGCGGCCAGCTGTGAGGCCTGGGCGACACCGGCGACGGTGGTGGCGATCTCGGTAGCGCCCGCCGCGGCGTCGGCGACGCTGCGGCTGATCTCGCTGGTGGTGGCGGCCTGCTCCTCGACGGCGCTGGCGATGGTGGTCTGGTAGTCGTTGATGCGGGCGATCACGTGGGTGATCTCGCCGATGGCCTCGACCGCGCCCTTCGCGTCGGTCTGGATGGCCTGCACCCGGCGGGAGATCTCCTCGGTGGCGCGGGCCGTCTCCTGGGCCAGGTCCTTGACCTCGGTGGCGACGACCGCGAAGCCCTTGCCCGCGGCGCCGGCACGGGCGGATTCGATGGTGGCGTTCAGCGCGAGCAGGTTGGTCTGCTCGGCGATCGCGGTGATCACCTTGATCACGTCGCCGATCTCGGACGACGACACGCCGAGTTTCTCCACGGTGGCGTTGGTGGTGCCGGCCAGGATGACCGCGTTCTCGCCGACGCGGGCCGCCTCGGTGGTGTTCTGGGAGATCTCGTTGATGGACGCGCCCATCTCCTCGGTGCCGGCCGCGACGATCTGCACGTTGTGTGACACCTGGTCCGCGGTGTCGGCGACCTGGCTCGCCATCCGGCTCGCGTCCCCGGAACCGGCCGCGACCTGGTCGCTGGTGACGGACAGTTCCTCGGATGCCGCGGCCAGCGTGTCCGCGTTGCCGGCCACGGCGCGGACCAGGATCAGGCTGCGTTCGAGTTCCTCGTTGAACGCGTCGGCCAGTTGTCCCATCTCGCGGCTGCCCGCCGGCTCGAGGCGGAAGGACAGGTCGTAGACGTCGCGGTCGCGGAGCGCGCCGGTGTAGCGCACCACGATCCGCCCGACCTTGGACTGGAGCAGGTACACCACGCCGCCCATGACCAGCGGCAGCAGGACGGCCAGCGCGACGAGCAGGCGGATGGCGTTGCGGATCGACTGGTCGGCGTCGTCGACGACGGCCGCGGACCGCTCGTGCAGCAGCTGCTGGAAGTGCTGGAGCGGCTCGGTGATCACCGCCTTGTCCGCGAGGTACTGTTCGTCGAACATGATCGTCCGGGCGACCGCGAGTTTCTTGGCGTCGCTGAGGGCCGCGTCGGCCGCGGAGAGCGCGAATCCCGCGATCGCCGGCGGCATCTTCGCCTGCGGGACGCCGGTCGCCTCGAGGACGAGCCGCTGCGATCGTGACTCGGTCGCGACGAGCGCGTCGGAGTTGGCCTTGGCCTCGTCGACCAGTGCCAGCTCGTCCGCGGTGGCGCCGAGTTCCTTCAGCCGGCTCACCACCTGGTCGCGGGTCTCGGTGGTGTCGATCTCGTGCCAGTACGCGTCGAGGTGTGCCGGGTCGGCGGTGACGGCGTATTGGCGGGCCTTGTCGGTCAGCAGGTCGGAGGCGCCGAGAAGTCGCACTCCCAGCGCGTCGAACGTGGCCTGCCGGTCGGCGGCCGTCCGTTGGTCGTCGACGGCCTCGCCGGTCAGGCTGACGCCCAGGACCAGAAGGCCGGTGATCAGGCCAAGGCTGCCGACGGCCACCTTGCTGACGGTGGACTGCCGTAGTGCGGCCCGCTTCGAGATCGACAAGGGGCTTCTCCTCGCTGTCGCTTCGGGTACGTCTCCCGCAGCGTTCGGTCGCCGTGGCGGCCGAATGAGGCGCGTCTCACGTAGTGAAACCTGTTTGGTGATCAGGTGGCCGTGCGGCGCAGCAGGGTTTCGACGCCGTCGAGAAGGCGGTCGAGGCCGAAGCGGAAGGAGCGGGCCGGGTCGCCGACGGCGTTGTACTCCTGACCGGCGACGGTGCCGACCCGGCCGGCGAGCGGGTAGGCGCCGGGCGGCATCACCCTCTCCAGGACGGGCGCGTTGGCCTCCCACCATTCGAGGTCGGTGATGCCGGACTCCTCGGTGGTGCGGCGGGCCAGGATCGACGTGCGGGCGGAGCCGGCCGTGAAGTCGCAGACCATGGTGATCACCTGGTCCATCTCCAGGTCGGTGAGCCCGTAGCCCTCGATGGCTTGGAGCTGCCACTCGTAGCGGTCGCAGCCGTGGGGGCCGATCCACGGGCGGCTGGACTCGACCTGGAGCAGCCACGGGTGGCGGTGGAGCTCGTCCCACTGGTGCCGGGCCACCCCCGCCAGGCGGTCGCGGAGTGGGCCGTCCGGATGCGGCGGGTGCGGGATCTCGCCGATGACCTCGTCGACCATGAGGCCGATCAGTTCGGAGCGGCCCGGCACGTAGGTGTAGATCGACATCAGTTTGAGGCCGAGCCGGTCGGCGACCTTGCGCATGGAGAAGGCGGGCAGGCCGTCGTCGTCGGCGACCGCGATCCCGGCGCGGATCACCTCGTCGACGCTGACCCGCTGTTTGGGGCCGCGGGTGCCCTGCGGGGTGCCGAGCTTCGAGCGCCACAGCAGGTTCAAAGTCCGATCCGGTTCCACGTGGCACAGACTACCCCGTGAGGTGTACGGTGTTCCGCGCTACGATTTTCCGTAAGGCATACGGAGTTAAGGAGCGTTCCTGTGGACACCCTGTTCGCCGAGGGATTGCGCAAGAGATATGGCGACCTCGACGCCCTGGACGGCTTCGACCTGCACGTGCCGGCCGGGGTCATCCACGGCCTGCTCGGGCCCAACGGCGCCGGCAAGACCACCGCGGTGAAGGCCCTGACCACCCTGATCGACCTGGACGCCGGCACCGCCCGGGTCGCCGGCTTCGACGTCCGCGGCCAGGCCAGGCAGGTGCGCGCCAGCATCGGCCTGGTCGGGCAGAACCCGGCGGTCGACGAGATCCTCGGCGGCCGGCAGAACCTGGTGATGTTCGGCCGGCTCTACGGGCTCGGCAAGGCCGCCGCCCAGGCCCGCGCCGACGAGCTGCTCGACCTGTTCGAGCTGACCGGGGCGGCCGAGCGGGCCGTCTCCACGTACAGCGGGGGCATGCGCCGCCGCCTCGACATCGCCGCCGGCCTGGTGCTCACCCCGGCCGTGCTGTTCCTCGACGAACCGACCACCGGCCTGGACCCGCGCGCCCGCAACGAGGTGTGGACGAGCATCCGGGAGACCGCGGCCCGCGGCACCACGGTCCTGCTCACCACGCAGTACCTGGACGAGGCCGACCAGCTGGCGTCGGAGATCTCGGTGATGAACCACGGCCGGGTGATCGCCGAGGGCAGCCCGGAGGCTTTGAAACGCCGGATCGGCGGCGACCGGGTCACCGTCACCCTGCGCGGGCCGCTCGACGAGGCCGCCCGCGCGCTCGGCGGGGTCACCGACGAGGAGACCCGGTCGGTGACGGTCGAGGTCACCGAGGGCCTGGCCGCGATCGTGCGCACCCTGGACGCCCTCGACGCCGGCATCGAGGACCTCCAGCTGCGCCGCCCCACCCTCGACGAGGTGTTCCTGACCCTGACCGAGAAGGAGCCGGTGACATGACGACCCTGCGCGCGGGCTGGATCATCACGCAACGGGACCTGGCCCACTGGGTGCGCCAGCCCTGGGGGCCGATCTTCGGCCTGATGTTCTCGATCATGCTGCTGCTGGTGTTCGGGTTCCTGTTCGGCGGGGCGATCAACGTGCCCGGCGGCGGGGACTACATCGCCTACCTGCTGCCCGGCATGATGGCCCTGAGCATGCTGTTCGGCGTCGAGTCGACGGCCACCGCCATGGGCAACGACGCCCGCAAGGGCATCACCGACCGGTTCCGGGCCATGCCGATCGGCAGCGCCTCGGTGGCGCTCGGGCGGGTCGGCGCCGACATGACCAACTCGACGGTGGAGCTGCTGGTCATGCTGGTCGGCGGGCTGGCGGTCGGGTGGCGGATCACCGGGGACGCGACTGCGGCGGCTCTGGCCGTACTCCTGCTGTTGCTCCTGAGGTTTTCGATGCTGTGGATCGGGATCTTCATCGGGCTGCGGTTCCGCGGCGAGGGCGCCACGTCGGCGGTGCAGGTGCTGGTGTGGCCGATCGGGTTCCTGTCGACGGCGATCGTGTCGGCCGAGACGATGCCGGGCTGGCTGGGTGCGATCGCCGCGTGGAATCCGCTGTCCGCGACGGCGACCGCGGCCCGTGAGCTGTTCGGCAATCCGACCGGCGTGACCGGCGGGGTGCTCGCCGACCACGCCGTGCTGCTGGCGGTGGCCTGGCCGGTGCTGCTCACGGCGATCTTCGCGCCGCTGTCGGCCCGGGCCTACCGGCGACTACGGGCGTAGTCGGGTCAGCCGAGGGTGCGGCGCAGGCCGCGCCGCACCCCACCGGCCCGGCTGCGGATCCGGGCCATGATCGTCGGCTCCGGTACGGGCACCTGCTGCCGTAGCTCGTCGGCGTGCCCGAGCATGCCCACGATGGTCTCGACGGCGGCGTCCAGGATCTGCCGTTCGTCCAGCTCGTCCGGGGTGGGCGTCCGCGTCATCCCGGCCGGTCGCAGCTCGGACAGGTCGCCGACGATGTGACACGGATAGTCCTGGAGTTCCTTGATCTGCTGCTCGGCCAGGTCGGCGATCCACTCGGCGCGGTCCAGGCCGACACCGAACCGCATGTCGTTGTCCCGCCGTTGCAGCACCGCCCGGACCAGATGCTGGTGCACCACCCGCTGATAGGGCATCCGATGCGGGAACCGGTCGCCGAGCGCCAGGTTGACCCGCCGCAGCAGCTCGATCTCCGGCGCGCCGAGCGACGGATTCGCGCTGGGCACGGTCGTCTCGCAGACGCCGTCCGGAATGCCGATGATCCCGGCGAACCGCTGCCACAGCAGCTCCCGCGGCGCGCCCGGCGGCGGGACGGTGACGATGTGCCGGCGCTCCGGCGGCACCAGGTCACCCCAGCGCAGGAACATCCGGTTGGCGGTGTGGTGCTCCCAGAACCCCTCGAACCTGCCGGTCTCGACGGCCGCGACGAACTCCTCGAACCGCCAGGTGCTGCGGGCCCGGATGCTCTGCTGCCACATCGACGGGAAGGTCCGCCACAGGTCACGGGCGGCGACGATGACGTGCACCTCGGAAGGCTGGAGGCTCTCCACGGCCCGTTTCGCCTGCTCGGCGCCGGCGGCCCCGAATCCCTCGTTGGTGAGCACGACGTCGCCCGGCCACCGGGCGAACGTCTCGACCAGCCGGTCCCACGTCCAGTACGCCTGCGGGTCACGCCACGGCACCTGCCGCAGGTCGGTCATCGCCTGGTCGTGCGCCGTGAACGAGACCGGCATCAGCAGACCGGCCCGTTTCAGCCGCCCGCTGTTGTTCCAGAGCACGTCCTGCATGAACGTGCTACCGGTCTTGGGCGCACCGATGTGCACGAAAACGCGCCGTGGCATCCGGCCTCCACCTCATCCGTCCCGAACCCGTTGAATGATCAACAACCTTGGTGAAAGGTTGATGACACAGTCCCGTATCAAGTGTTTACGTCAGGTGACTGTCATCCCCGGGCCGAGCTGGGCGCCGACGTCTACGGTCTCGATTCGATCTTCGATGAGGCGGCGGGGCGGTCGCCGCCGAGCCGGCCCTCGTTGACCCGTTGGTTCCAGGGCCGGTGGGACCTACTGTGACGGCATGGCGGGTGACCTCTACGTCCTCCTGGTAGGTGTGAACGACTACGGCGGCCGCATGACCAGGCTGGACGGCTGCCTCAACGACATCGACGCGTTCCGGGAGCTGCTGCGCGACCAGGTCCCGCGGCCCATGCTGTGGATCCGGGAGCTGCGCGACGCCGACGCGACCCGGCAGGCCGTCATGGACGGATTCACCGGGCACCTCGCACGGGCCGGCGCCGGAGACACCGCGGTCTTCTACTTCTGCGGGTACGGGTCGGTGGAACCGGAAAGCGAGCACCGGACCATCGTGTGCGCCGACAGCCGGACGCCCGGTGTCCCGGACCTGGCCGAGGCGGAGATCAACGCCCTGATCGCCGAGGTCACCGCCGACGGCGCGCACATGCTGGTCATCCTGGACTGCGGCCACACCCACCGCTACACGAGCCCGGGCAGACGATCACGCGCCCTCCCGCCCGACCCGCGGTCGCGCCGGATCGCGGACACTCCGGAGCTCGACCCGCCACGTGTCGTCCTGGCCGCCTGCCGACCCGACCAACCGGCCTGCGAACTGGTGATGGACAGCCGTTCCCAGGGCGCCTTCTCGGCGATGCTGCGGCAGGGGCTGGCCACACCGGGGACCTTCCCCTACTACGCGCAGCACAACTGGGCGTACCACTGGGTCACCCAGCTGGTCGGCGGCGATCAGGAACCGGTCGGGTACGCCGTGCCGCCCGCCTCCATGGACGAGCCGATGTTCGGCGGCGTCGTGCAGCCGCGCCCGCCCGGGGTCAGGCTGGAACGCTACCGGGACCACTGGTGGATCGACGTGGGCCCGGCACACCGCGTCCCGCCGCCGGCGGAGGACGGCCGGACCACGGTCGTGGCCGTCCATCCTCCGCAGCCGGACGGCGCGCCACCGCTGGGCCGGGCCCGGGTGACCGAGGTGGAGGCCCGCCACTGCCGGGTGACCCTCGACCCCGGCTGGGACCCGGATCCCGGCCTGCGCTATCCGGTCACCGTCGTCGACCTGCCGCTGCCGCCGGGCGGGATCCGGCTGGACGGTGCCCCGGCGGCCACCGACCTGGTCCGCGCCCACATCGCGGACTCGCCGCACATCCGCGAAACCGGCGACGGTGAATTCGTGGTCTACGCCCGGCACGGATGGCTGATCATCGCCGGACCCGACGGCACGCCGCTGGCCGCGCCGGTCCCGGCCACTCCGGAGGGCGCCGCCGCCGTCCGGGAGCTACTTGACCACCTGGGCCGCTGGCAGGCCGTCAAACAGCTGGACAATCCGGTGTCGACGATCACTCCCGGGCAGGTGCGCCTGCACCGGACCAATCACCACCAACCACCTATGCTGGACACTTTCCAGTCATGGCCGACGGGACCGGGAGACATCGATCCCGTCGACCTGGCCTGTCGTCCGACCGGGGACGGCTGGTCCGCGGCTGCCGAGGACCTGTCCCTGGGTAACGCGACCGACCGTCCCCTGTACTGCACGCTGCTTGCCCTGACCGACGATCTCCGGATCCACGACCGGCTGCTCCCCGCCCGGTTGATCCCACCGAGCTCCTGGGCGGACGTCTCCGGGGCCGTCGCGGTGGCCGGCGTCATCCCGGAAGACCGCTGGAACGGTCGTGCCGTCATCGCCGAATGGTGGAAGATCATCGTGTCCGAGCATCCGTTCGACTCGGCCGCGTTCGGCCTCCCCCGCCTCGGCGAGCCCATCCCCGCACCATCCGCGGCCATCCGGAGCAGCCGCGACGTCCTCGACCGGCTCGCCGTTCAGGCCATCACCCGCGACGAGGCGACCGAACCGGACGGCGGGCCGGAGTGGGCGACCGCGCTGCTCCCCGTGCGCTTCCATCGGCGGGTGGACGGCGTCAGATGGTGAAGCCGCCGTCCACGTTGATGTAGCGGGCTTCCGGACTGGCCGGGAACACTCGGCCATGCTGCTGCCGATCGGACCTTCTACACGGTCACCGCACGATGCCGCTCGTGTGCTTGAATGGCGAACCGTTGCATCGATCATCTTGAGCACATCCACGGGGAGATGTCCTTGAAGCGCAGAAATGTTCTGTTGACGGTGGCCGCGGCCGGTATGGGCGTCCTGGCCGGGCCGTCGCCGGCCCGCGCCGCGGCGGTTCCGGTCCTGGTAACGAACCCGGCCGAGGCGGACCGTGAGTTCGTTCGCTGGCTGTCGGTCCACGACCCGCGCGCCTCGGTCCGGTCGGCGGCCGAGACGGCCCTGGCCGGCGGTACCGCGGCGGCGTTCCTCGCCTCCGGCTACCAGACCGCGCTGGACCAGGCGGCCCAGGCCCGGGCGAACGATCTGGCCTTCGCCGACCGGATGGCGTCCGAGCACCCGGCGCCGACGTTCCCGTGGGTGAACGCGGCGGCCCGGCGCGCGATCGAGGGCACCGACGCGGAGCTGGCCGAGTTCGCCCGCACCGGCTATGCGGCGGCCCTCAAAGACGATCAAGCCCATGTTCCGTACGACGACGGCGCGGCCCTGGTGACCGCATCGGACTGGGATTTCCTCGCCGATCTGGCCCGCCTCGACCCGGGCACCAACATCTACCAGCGGGTCCGGTTCATCGACACCGACGCCGACCTGGCCGGATTCCTGCGCTACGGCCTGCTCAGCGCGGCCGCGCTCGACCTGGAGCTGCTCCGCGCGCAGTACGTCGCCGACGAGTGGGCGAAGTGGCCGGAGGCGCGGTTCCGGACCGTGCAGGCCGCCACCATCGACAAGGCCGCCCGGGAGGGCACCACGAGCCCCGCCGTCGCGGTGCAGGCGTGGCAGCAGCTGATCAGCCGGTTCGAGCGGCAGCCCGCGTACTGGTCCGGCGGCGAGCGGCTGGCCCGGACCCGCAGCGAGTCCTGGGGCCGGATCGGGATGCGGGCGGGCATGGCGTCGACCCCGCTGCTGGACCCGGTCGTCAGCGGCGCCGCGGAGGTCCGCTCCCGGTGGGTCGCCGAGACCAACGGCGCCGCCCAGCAGTACGGCTGGTGGAACGGCCTGATCCAGTACGCCCAGAACACCGTCCTCGACTGGATGCACTCCGCGTAGACCGGCCGAACGGATCCGGCCCGGTCACGGGCCGGATCTACGGCGCGAGGATCCGGTCGGCGAGTGAGTCGCCGCGGACGGGTTCGGCCGGCTCCTCGTCGTCGTACTCGTCGGGGTGCAGGATCCGCTCCGCGATCGCCTCGGCCGGGCCGGGCACGCCGACCGCACGCAGGGCGTCGGCGAGACGCGCCACCACGTCGGTGTCCGGCGCCCCGAAGTAGGTGATCATCGGGGCGAGGAGCAGCAGGAGCCGGGCCCCGGTCAGCGGGTCGGCGGACCGGTCGGCCAGCCCGGTCGCCTCGGCCCAGGTGAGGCCACGACCGAACGGGCCGCCCTCGTCGACGCCGAACACGACCGCGTCGGCGCCGTAGGGGACGAGCAGGTAGTCGACGCCCTCGTCCTCGTCGACGTTGCGGTAGACGATCGCCAGCCGGGCGTCCCGGCCGGTGTCGAAGGTGAACACCGGCCAGGTGGCGTGGTCGGTGAGCCGCTGGTAGGCGTCGCGCAGGTCGTCGTACGGGGTGCCGAACAGGGCGGCCACGTCCTCCATCGGGTCCATCAGGTGCGGACCGAGGTGGGCGCCCCAGACGCCCGGCAGGTCCAGCAGCTCCTTGCCCTCGTGGAGTGGGCCTTCGGCGTACCCCGGAATGGTCGTCACGAATTGATCGTCAGGGTGCGCTCGGCGAGCTGGAAGGCCGGCAGCATGGCCGGATGCTCGTCGGCTCCGAACGGGCTGAGCCGCACGACCATGGCGCCTTCGGAGGTGTTCAGCGCGAACGCCGAGTACTTGCTCTTGTGGTCGAGCGACCTGTTGTAGGCCTCCCAGGTGACCTCGGCCGCCTGCGCGCCGCCGATCTGGACGTCGGAGTAGGTGGCTCCGGACACCTCCTGGCCGCGGGAGCTCGCCTTGACGAACATCGCCAGGTGGTCGCGGGGCGCGCCGGACAGCCCGTCGGCGACGTGCACCCGCAGGAAGCCGACGTTCCCGGCCGGCTTGGCGTCGATCTCGCAGCGGACGGTGAAGACGCCCACCCGGGCCAGTTCGGCCAGTTCACCGAGCGCCTCGACGTCGACCGCCTTCGGCTCCCAGTCCGCCGCCAGCTCGAACGAGACCGGCAGTTCGCAGGCGCTGCCCGCGGCTCCGACCCGGACGGCGGCAGCGGCGGCGTTGGCGGGGGCGGACGGCGTCTGCTCCGGCGGGGTGGACGACGAGGCGCTGGAACAACCACCGACGGCCAGAACCGCGGCCACGGCAACCTTGGAGATCTTCACGAGCACGGGAGCTTAGCGGGTGACCCGCCGATGGGCGCCGAGGCCCTCAGAAGGTGAGTTCGTCGAGGGAGCGGACGCGGCGGACGCCGGCATCGGGGTGGGCGTCGGCCCGGTCGAGGAGCACCGCGGGCAGGCCGGCGTTCTGGGCGCCGAGCACGTCCTTGCCGAGCGAGTTGCCGACCATCAGGGTGTCGGCCGGGGCCGTGCCGAGCAGGCCGACCGCGTACGTGAAGGCCCGCGGGTCCGGCTTGCCGGCGGGCAGCACCGACGACGCCACGAGCAGGTCGATCTCGTCGGCCAGGCCGAACCGGTCCACTTTGCGCCGCTGCTGGCTCTCCTCACCGTTGGTGAGGATGCCGACGGCCAGCCCGGCCGCCCGTGCCCGCCGCAGCGCCGGCACCGCGTCACCGAAGATCGACCAGCCGGCCTCGTACCGTTCCAGGTATCCGGCGAACAGCTCGTCCGCGTCGGCGTCGGTCATCTCCCGGCCGAGGAACTCCCGCACCCGGTCGCGCCGCTGCCCGGTGAAGGTGATCTCGCGCCGCTGGTAGCGCCGGTAGTGCCGGTGGGAGATCCCGGCCCAGCGCCCGGCCACCCCGGCATCGGTGACGCCGAACGTGGCGGCCCACGCCACCACCGCGACCGCGGAGGCGCCCTCCTGGTCCAGCAGGGTGTCGTCGAGGTCGAACAGCACGGCGCGCATGATCCGTAGCGTATGGGGGGAAGGCTGAGCCATGACCGACGACAGTCCGATTCTTGTTCTGGGTGGCACCGGCACGGTCGGCAGCCGGGTGGCCGCACGATTGCGCGACGACGGCCGGGAGGTCCGGGTCGCGAGCCGGCACGGTGAGCAGCGGTTCGACTGGGACGATCCGGGGACGTGGGCGGGCGCGCTGTCCGGCGTACCGGTGATGTTCGTGCTTCTGCCGGATCGGTTCGGGATGCCGGAGGCATTCCTTCCGGCGGCGCTGCGCGCCGGGGTCCGCCGGGTGGTCCTGCACTCCGACCGGGGGCTCGACGTGATGCGGCTCGATCATCTGCACCAGGCAGAGCGGGAGGTACGGGAGAGCGGCTGTTCCTGGACGATCGTCCGCCCCGACTGGTTCCATCAGGACTTCGAGACGTTCTTCCGGGACGGTGTCGTGGCGGGACGGTTGTGCCTGCCGGTGCCGTCGGCGCGGCAGGGGTTCATCGACGCCGACGACATCGCGGCGGTCGAGGTGGCCGCGCTGACCGGTGACGACCTGGCCGGGCAGGTGCTGGAGATCACCGGCCCGCGGGCGTTGTCGTTCGGTGAGGCGGCCGGGGAGATCGAGCGGGTCACCGGGCGGCCGCTGGTGTTCGACGGCACGGTCGACGGCTACCGGGAGTCGATGCGCGCGGGTGGCCTGCCGGACGCGGTGATCGACGCGCTGATCGGCGATTTCACGGCCCTGGAGGAGCGCGGCGACACCGCGCCGACCGGTGTGGTGGAGAAGGTGCTGGGCCGTCCGGGCCGCGACTTCGCCGACTACGTGAGCGACGCCGCGGCCCGGGGTGTGTGGTCCTAGGGTGCCTGGAAACCGGCGTCGGTGAGGACCTTCACGCCGTCGGCGGAGAGCACGTAGTCGATGAACGCCTGCCCGCCGGTCGTGTTGGCGGCGTTCTCGAGCAGGGCGATCGGGTAGTCGTTGATCGCCTTGGCGGACTCGGGGAACTCGATGCCGTCCACGTCGGCGGCGGACGCCCTGGCGTCGGTGCGGTAGATCAGGGCGACGTCGACCTCGCCGAGTTTCACCTTGGACAGGGCGGCTTTCACGTCCTGTTCCAGGGTGACCGGCGTGACGGTGACGCCGGCCGCTTCGAGGGCGGTCTTGGCGGCGGCGCCGCACGGGACGGCCTCGGCGCAGAGCGCCACCTTCAGGTCCGGGCCGGTCAGGTCGGCGAGGCCGGCGATGCCTTTCGGGTTGCCGTCGGCGACGGCGATGACGAGCTGATTGCGTACGAACGTGACAGGGTTCTCGGCGCTGGTGACGGCCCGCATGTTCGTCGGGGAGGCGGAGGCGAACACGTCCGCCGGGGCGCCCTCGTTGATCTGGGTGGCCAGCCCCGAACTGCCGCCGAAGTTGAAGGTGACCTTACTGCCGGGGTGGGCGGCCTCGAACTGCTTGCCAAGGGTGGTGAACGACTCGGTGAGCGAGGCGGCGGCGAAGACGGTGACCGCACCGGTCTCGCCTTTCTCGTCGCTGGCCCCACAGCCGGCGAGCCCGAGGGTGAGAAGAACCGTGAGTCCCGCCGCGGCGACGAATCCTTTGATCACCGGCCCACCTTAGCGGCACTCATGTGCGGCCGTATATCGGCGATGTCGAACGCAGATGCCATCCCTTTCGCTGATGGCGGCCGTAGATGCGGCGCTGTCTCCTGCTTGCCGGACATGATCAGCGGTGACCGTAGGCTGGGGGCCGTCACGAGCAGGCCGTACGCAGGGAGACATCGTGGAGACCCCGTGGGATCAGGCGTACGACATCGCACGGGGCGCCGCCGATCCCCTGCCCGGCCGGATCGTGCCCGTGGAGCAGGCGCTCGGTCAGATGCTCGCCGGGCCGGTGCGGTGTGTGCGGCCGGTGCCGGCGTTCGACAACGCGGCGATGGACGGTTACGCGGTCGCCGGCGACGGACCGTGGACCGTTCGGGGACGTGTGCTCGCCGGTCACGCCGCCGGTGAGCCGCTGAATTCCGGTGACGCGGTCGAGATCGCGACCGGGGCGCCGGTGCCGGGCGGGGCCGAGGCGGTGCTGCCGTACGAGGAGTGTGCGGTGACCGCGGGCGTGGTGCACGCGGTGCGCGGGCGGCGGGCGCACATCCGGCGGGCCGGGGACGCGCTCGCCGCCGGGGCGGTGGTCGTTCCGGCCGGGCGGGTGGTGACGGCCACCGTGGTCGCGGCCGCCGTGCAGGCCGGGGCGGAGACGGTGTTCACGCATCGGCCGCCGGCCGTGTCGCTGCTGGTCACCGGCGATGAGGTGATCACCAGTGGGGTGCCGGGGCCGGGTCAGGTGCGGGACAGTTTCACCGGGCCGGTCGCGGCCGTCGCCACCCGGGCCGGTGGCCGATTCGAGGGCGGCCGGCATCTGCCCGACGACCCGGACCGGCTGGCCGCCGCACTCGCCCGGTCCGGCGCGGAGGTGATCGTGGTGAGTGGATCGTCCTCGAAGGGTGCCGCCGATCACCTGCACACGCTGCTGGCCGTGGAGAAGGCGACCTGGCTGGTGCGGGGCGTGCGGTGCCGTCCCGGGCACCCGCAGGGCCTGGCGGTGCTGCCGGACGGGCGGTTCGTGGTCAGCTTGCCGGGGAACCCGTACGCCGGCCTGGTCGCGGCCTTGACCCTGCTCGAACCGCTGGTGGCGACGCTGGCCGGACGCCCGCCCGGCCCGCTGCCGACCGCGGCGGTGACCGGCCGCACCCGGCTGATGCCCGGCGGTGTCCGCGTCGTTCCGGTGGCCGGTGGCCGCATCGCGGGCCCGGGCGGGTCGGCGGGCCTGCACCTGGCCGCCACCGCCGACGCCCTGGCCGTCCTGCCCGACTCCTGGACCGACGGCGCCCGCGCCTCGCTGCTCGCCCTGCCCTGAAAATCCGGGTGAGAATCCGCGCCGGATGCGTTTAGGATCGTCGGCAGCGGTGGGCGGCTCCTCGCGGCGCTTCCTTCTTCACCAGCCATTTAACAAAAAATGCCCCGTAGCATCGCGGCTTCCCGCCCACCGCTTCACCTCAGCCGTGCCAGCGCGGCACCTCCTGACAGGGGTGCAGGTCGCCGTCGTCGGTGGCGTGCGAATTCTGGACGGCCACCTCGGTGCCGAAGTCGAGATAGTCGCGCAGCGCCGTCCGGGTGCGGGAGTCGCCGGGCAGGCCGGTGCGGTCGGCGGCGGCCAGGAAGAGGTCGATGAAACGCTGCCGCTGATCCTCACGGATCTTCTTGCCGCGATGCGCCTCCAACAGCGCCGGAAAACCGCCGAGATCATCGGTGTACGTGGTGGGCCCGCCGAACACCTCGGCCAGGAACGCGGTCAGATGGTCGACGTGTTCCGGGTGCCCGTCACCGAAGAGCGGGTGCAGGAGCGGGTCGGCGAGAACGGTCGGATACCAGTCGGCGACCAGACGGTGCAACACCTCGCGGCCGCCGACATGTTCGTACAATGTGGTCTCAACGCCGGTCATGATTACACCATTACACAACCGTTGAGCGGCGGCAATGCCGTAGGTTGGGTGGCATATACATCATCGATGACCCCCACGTGCCCGCTCGTCTCCAGCGCTTCCTGCGGGCCCGCTCACGCCGCCGTCCACGAACGAGCGAGCCGGCGATCCGGTCCTCGCTCCCGGCCGGCGACCTCCTCGAGGCGATGGTCCGGTTCGAGGACCGTTACGGCGGCCTGACCTACCCCGTCCTGGGCGGCAACGACATGGAGTACGGCCTGGACGGCCCCCCGTCGGTCCATGTCACCCCGTTGGGCCCGGCCTTCCACGGGATCCTGGACGGCGACTGGACCTGCGGCCTGAGCGTCCTCGCCGACGGCCGTACCGGCATGGGTCCGGGGCGGTGGCCGTTCCGTGTCATCGACCGGTCCGTCGACCAGCGCCTGGAACGGCATGCCCTCGCGGTCGAGGTACGCGGCTGGTTCCATCGCACGTTCGAGTGCCGAACTCCCCCGCTCGTCCCGCCGGTGGCCGACGAGAGCATGCTGCCGCCACCGGCGCCCGAGGCCACCGGCCCGGCCGAGTGGTGGTGGCGTTCCGAGGACGTCGCGGTCCAGGCCACCCTGAGCGGATGGCCCCCGGACCGGGACCGATGGACGATCCGCTACTTCGCCCGCACCCCGCGACAGGCCGCCGAGGCGAATCCCACGATCTACGCGGCGACCGCCCACGAGACGGTCCCCGCGGTCCTGTGCACCCTGTGCCGCCAGGCCGTCGAACCGGGCAGGACCTGCCCGGGCTGAGTCAGCCGTCGAAAAGTGGCGCCTCGGCAGGACACGCGCTCCGGCCGGCGTGGTGGGCGCGGATCAGTTCCGGCGCTTCACCGGCAGCCACAAGGCGAACTCCGGGACGAGCACCTCGGTCAGGTCGCTGCCGAACACACAGATCGTCTGCTCCCAAGGATGGCCGAACGTTCCCTGCTCAAGATCCGGTGTGACGAACGCATGGTAGTCGCCGTTGGGGAAGGCCGAGATACGCCACGACTGCCCTTCGGCGGCCTGCCGATGAGGCCGGAACCAGTAGGACGTGTGCTGCCAATCCAGAGCGACCAGAGGAAGGTCGGCAGGGAAGACGGCGGTCATGGCGGAGAGAACCTGTTCGTTCAGCGCGTCCTCGTCGGCGGAGAAGCCGCCGGCACGTGGGAAGACAGAACTGAGGTCGAACGTCACCGAACCGGCCGGCTCCTTGATCGCCGGCCATGTGGCGGGGTCCGTCCCCGGACGGAAGTGGAACCGGTCGTGGAACGGAGTCCAGAACCGTTCATAGTCCCGGATCTGCCGCCACGCATCGTTGTCCCACCCCGGCCCCTTCACGAGACCGATCGTCGCATCCCGGCCCGCTTCGATCACCCGCAACGACGGGCCGCAGTACCCGAAATCATCGCCGCCTGAACAGCTCGGCATCCGGAGACGCGGCATAGCTGAGAATCTTCTCCGGCGTCATCCGGATCCAGGCCGTGGCCCACGCCGGCTCCCGCCCGTACCGGGCCGCAGCGCTCGCCACCTCGGCGGCCGCACTGTCCATCACTTCGGCGGGCCCCTCCAGCATCACCACCGCATGGTCCGATCCGTCACCCCGCATGACCACCAGCGATGCCCATGGATGCACTGCAAGGTTGGCCAGCCGGACCGCACCGCTGATCGTCGGAAACCAGACGGCCTCATCCTGCAGGACCAGACTCGTCGGCGCGGCATGAGGACGGCCATCCACCCTCGTCGTGGCCAACACCCCGTAGGCACCCGGGTGAAGCATGACGGCCAACTGAGCGCCGCTCATGCGGTTCTCTGCCGGGAACGACGAGGTCGTCGCGGGTGTGGCCCGGTCGAAGGAACGCGCCTGTACCTCGGCAAGCCACGCCTCATCAGCAGTCATGTGACGATCGTTGTGGTTGAAGCGGGGTTCAGGTCAAGTCACCGTCACCTCTTCTCGCTTACGATCCGGCGCATGGTTGTACGTGGCACTCAGGACTCGAGTCAGGCATGGCGGGATCTCGCTGCGGACTACGAACGGGCACGTACGCGGGAGGACTCGCTGGACCGGCTGGTGGAGTGGCCGGCCGAGCGAGACGTTCTCGGTGACGTTACGGGATGCTCGATTCTGGACCTGGGCTGCGGCAGCGGAGGCAAGCTCGCCGAACTCGTCGGTGACGGTGCGGGCGCGTCGGTCGGTGTCGACGTCGGGGGGAAGTTCATCGCCACCCCGCCACCGGGCGTCGAATTGATCAAAGGTGACCTGTCCGATCCAGGATCGTTGCCGGAGCTGAGCGGTCGTACGTTCGATCGGATCTTGTTCCTGCAGTCGTTCGGCTACGCGAAGGACCCGGTGCACACCCTGCGTGCGGCCAGGGCGATGCTGAACGAGGGCGGATTCATCCTGCTCACGAGAACTCATCCGATCCGGTACGCCGTCGAACGTGCTGAGCAGAACGGCACCACGCTGGGTGAGGAGTACTACTCCAAGGTCGACTACACCTATCGCACCAGCTGGAACGAGCACATCGCACTGACGAAACGCACCTACACCATGTCTGATCTGCTGAACGTGTTCAGCGCGGCAGGACTGTGGATCGAGACTGCTGCCGAGCCCAACCTCGACGAGGAAGCCGCGCGTCGATACCCGCACAAGCAGGCATGGATGAACAAGCATCTGGGCATCCTGATCTTCAAACTGCGGCCGTTGAACTCGCATTGAGGCAATCTCGGCGGTCCCGTGTCCGCTGTTGATTGATGTTCGTTGTTGCGGCCATGGCACGCGGATCAGCTCGCTCGTCGGCCGGTTGATCACTGCCGGGCAGTGGCAGCCCGGCGACCCCGACATCCTGATCGTGTTCGACGCCGGCTACGAAGCCCCACGTATCGTCTGACTGCTCCGGGATCTGCCGGTCGAGGTCCTGGGCCGGATGCGCTCCGACCGGGTCCCGCGCCGGGCGGCCCCGCCCCGGGTCTACAGCCCCGAGGGCGGTCGGCCGGCCAAGCACGGCGGGAAGTTCACCTTCGGCGACCCGGCCACCTGGGGCGCCGAGGACGCGGTCACCGTGACCGACACCCGCCGCTACGGTAAGGCCCCAGCCCAGGCCTGGGACCGGCTGCACCCGAGGCTGACCCACCGCGCCGACTGGACCGAACACGAGGGCCCGCTGCCGGTCATCACCGGGACCGTCGTCCGGTTCACCGTCGAGCAGTCTCCCGAGCCGGGCGGGCCGAAGCCGGTCTGGCTGTGGTGGTCCAAAACCGACGCCACTCCCCCGATGTCGATCGTTGCCGGCAGACATTCCTGCGCAGATTCGACATCGAACACACGTTCAGAATGATCAAGCAGTCCCTCCGCCGGCCCGTTCCGCAGCTACGGGTCCCAACTGCGGCCGACTTGAACCTGGCCGCGCACACTCAGCAACGCCTGGCTCGGTCCTCGGCCGAGGACCTGCGCCGCCCGTGGGAGCGTCCAGTCGCACGGCAGCGATTGACTCCGGCCCGGGTTCGGCGGGGGTTTCGGAACCTACGCGCGACCAACTCCACGCCAGCGCGTGCACCGACAGCCGGACGACGCGCTGGAGATCTTTACCGACCGCCGGGACCGGTGAACCGAATCTGACTTGCGGCGATTCATAAAGTAAAGGTCCACGACGAGGTGGATGGGCAGCCGCTGCAGTCCGTCCCGGTGGTCCCGAGAACGGGGCGGGTGGCAGATGGGACGGATGGGCCGCACCTCGAACTGGCCACTTACGCGACATATGTCAGACGGGTCCGCCGACATCCGGATCTAGCCGATGTGAGTGCATGCGAAGGCGTTTAATGTGAGCGATTGTCCGTTACTTCTACATCAGTTCGGGCGACATCCGAGTCTGCTGGCGGTTTGAACGACTTCTGACTATCCCGGCGTACATATCGCACCTCCTCTAAGGAGTCGGCGATCCTCATTATGATCGGATAAAAGACCAGCAGCGCCATTGCGGCAACGATAGTTACTCCTGTGAAATTTTCACCCACCGTCCCTACGTAATGCCCTTGCAAGCGGTACACAGCGATGCCCTCCGCAGGGATGCAGGCGAACATCACTGTTGTCCAGATGCCGGCCGCTAGACCTCCGATAAGTCCGCTTCGGCCAGTCCGCCACTTGTCAGATTTTCTGCCATGCTTTCGCAGTAGGAAAGCAAGCATATACCCCCGCCCCTGCTCTGAGGAGGCGCGATACTCAAGCGTTGCGGCGAGCGCCAATACGGGGATTGTCTGGGCGGCGGTGGCGGCAAATGATTCGGACATGGCCATGGAATAATTATGAACGATGGGCGCAAGCCTCAATTCGCCGGATCGGGCATCGTCAACACCTGCAAAATATGCACTCTCATGCCGCGAATCCGCACGCGTCGAGCCTTCGACTTGGACCGGAGCATCTGTCACGGTGCGCCGCGTATGCGAGGATGCGGCGTGATCTCTTGGGCGCAACGCCGAGTCTGCTGGCGTTTCGGGGTCAAGCCGCTTCTCCCAGGCCATGGAACGATGATCGGTGTCGGTTTGAGCCGCAGCTCAGAGCTGCTGCCGCTCAATGCAGTCCGTCACCCTCCGGTCGGGCAGTCCAACGGTTGGTACGTATGGCGAGGCGGGCCGGCACCACAGAACGACGACTTCTTTAGCCCAATCCACGTCGAGCACGCCAAGAGTCACTTTCCCGAGCTGGTGGCCTACCTGGCTCTCCCACCTGGCATCGGCGTCATCCTCGCTCCAGGCCACGAGGATGTTTGGCACGACGAGGCGTTTCTCGAGCCGTGATCCTCTGACCGTGGCGGCTTACTCTCCTGCCGCCGAGCGCTCATCACGCACGGTGATGCCCGGTCGTGCCGATGTGAGTGCGTCTTTCGCCGCAGCACGATCTCACTGAAAAATATGGGTGAAAGCGTCACTCCTCCAACACCAGATTTCGACCTGATTCCCCGGCATCGTTGTCCTGCCGCCTGCCTCGCCAGCACCTGACACCCTTCACCTTGCGTTGCGCCGGTACGAGTACCGCATAATGCAGGCATGCGTCACGGATCGGGAGAGTGGGGCTGGAAGTACGTCCCGAATGGCCCTCACCGAAGTCGCGGAAGAGATCTACCCACATGTGCCGGACAGGTCTACCACTACGTATACCGGCTCCATCCACCCGAGAACAGCAGCTACGAGCGGTGTATGACCACGTCGTGGTGCTCACTGTGCGGCGAGTGAGGTGATCTCAGCAAAAGAAGGGCGTGCCGCCTGACCGACACGGGCATATCGGGATAGGCCGGGCGATGCTGGAAACAGGCGTGGAGCCATCGATAGACATGTTCTTGCGACAGAGACAGGTCTTCGAGAGGGCTCCACGTGATCGGTTATCTTGCCATGCTCGACGTGCCCAGGGAACTCGTGCGTCACCTCGCCCAACTGCTGGCCGTACAGCGGCGCCTACTCGGGACACGCCGCCGGACACGGGCGCTGACCTGCTACTACCAGGCGCTGATGATTCTGATCTGGTTCCGCAAGGCCGAGGACACGACCCTGCTCGGCGCAGGCTTCGGCATCTCCCGGGCGACCGCATACCGCTACATCGCCGAAGGCGTCGCGGTCCTGGCCGCACAACGCCCCGACCTACATGACGCCCTGCAACGGGCCGCCGACGACGGCTGGGCCTTCGTCATCCTGGACGGCAAACTGTTCGACAGCGACCGTCTGGCCGAGACCACCACCAGCGTCAAAGGCAAAACAATCGACGCCTGGTACTCGGGGAAGCACCGCGACTTCGGCGCGAACATTCAGGCGATCATGAATCCGGTCGGCCTTCCCATCTGGACCGCCGAGGCGATGCCCGGTCATCTCCACGACCTGAGCTGCGCCCGGGAACTCGGCGTCACCGCCGCCCTGAACTGGGCAGCCGCCGAACTCGACCTCTCCACGCTTGCCGACGCCGGCTATGAAGGAGCAGGTCACGGCATCAAGACCCCGACCCGGCAACCCGCCGATGGCAAACCCCTCGCCGTCGCTAACCGCGCCGTCAACCGGCTGCTGCGCGGCCTGCGCTGGCAGGGCGAACGGGGCTTCGCGATGCTGACCGGCCGGTGGAAAGCACTACGGCACAGCACCATCAGCCCGACCAGAATCGGCGACGTCGTCACAGCCGCACTCCACCTCACGCACTTCGAATATCGGCATCTATCCGAAAGTCGCTGAGATCACCTCAGTGTACGGATAGTGTCGGATTCGTCAGTCGGAACACCGAACTTTTGGACGCTCTCGCGGGCTTACCAGAACACGAACGCGAACAGGTGGAACGCAGTCCCAGAAAGATCCGCACTTACCTGAACGACCTAGTCCGACGTGGGCTCTGGCCTCCGGCCCCCTCGGCACCACCGACTGAATCAACAAAGAAGACCCGATCCACCCGCAAAGCAGGCCGCCGCCCTTACCCGCCGTCACCTACCGAGTGGAACTAGATCTGCCCCGCTCGGCCCCGTATGTGGGCAAGATTTGAGATTACTCATTTGCCGCAGAGAACGCGTGCTTGGCCCTCTATCTATGCTTGCCGGCCCCGCTGTAGTCACCCGCGATGAGCCACGAGCTCGCCGTGTTCGATCGTGACCGCTACGCCGGTTCTAGCGGTTAGGGCCTGGCTGAGCGCGGTGTCCGCGGCCGCGGTGCCTTCCGCCGGCGGATGAATGTATTGCCCTATCACGGCGACGCCATCGAAGTCGATGCTGAAGGAGGCCGCTCCGCTGATCTTGAAGTTGTGGAACTCGCCGGTGGCCGACTCGATGGCGAAGATCTGGTTGGTGGCCCGTTCGAGGTCAGCCATGCTGTATTTGCGCTGCTGGACGGAGATGGGGATGTGCCGGCGCCTGGCCTCATCGATGATCTGCCGTTGTACCGGGTCGGGCGGCCCGTGCCATACCAGGACGACGGAGCCGTCGACCGGCTCGTTGTTGATACTGGTGACGTAGCCGCTGGTCTTGATACCGGGCAGGCCTTCGGTCCAGCCCCTCAGATCGACGAGCTGGTCCTGGAGGTGCCAGAACGCCGCGTCGAAACTCGTCGCGGCGGCATCAGGCTGCTTGAGAGTCGGCTCGCTGTGCGCGGCCGTCGCAACGTGCGCTGCGATAACACCGATGATGGCCGTGAGGACAACACCTGCGGATATCAGGAATCGGCGGCGCACAGTCAGGCCGGCATCGAGCTTCATGCCGGCCGGTGACTCGTCCGGGCTCGCCGACTCAGGATGTGCCGGGCCGGCATTGTGGAAAGTCATGTCGCTCCTTCGATCGGCCCAGGCGCAGTCGATCGGGATGGTAGCGCGGGTTGCGTTAATCCGTTACGGCGCGTTTAGTGCGCCGATGCCGTAACCGGACGTCAATGCTTATCCGCCGTTGTAGATCCACCGGACTGGTTTGCAGGTGTAGGCGAACAGCCGATAGCGGCAATCGCTCACCCTGCTGCCAAGAAGGCATATCCGACGGAGCGTGTACCTCAAGGCCGCCTCGACTCATTTCCGCGAGTCACACACTACTGAGGGTGACGGAATGGTTACCTGCCAAGTAGGCGGATTCGCCGAATTGCGGACGCTGTTTCGGATGGCGTGGCCGGGTTGTTCAGCTCCGTCGTCGACTGCGTACCGCTGCCGGGTGAGCTGGTGTGTCGTCACCCGGCAGCGGCGGTTACGCCGTCAGCCGCGCCTGGTGCAGGATTGCGGCTAGCTCGATCGGTCGGCTGAGCATCGGCCAATGCCAGGTCGGCAGTTCCTCGTAGCGCCACCCGTCGCCGGCCATGTGGCGGCACAGCGGCAGTGTCGCGGCCATCCCCTGCGCCTGCGCGGCGGTGAAGCTCGACAGCACGCCGAGTCTGGGCAGCTTCTCCCACGCCCCGGTCAGCCGGACCGGGGCGGTGGCGGTCGCCCACGGCTGGTCGACCGACCGCGCCCGCAGCAGCTCGACGATCGAGTCATCCACGTCGGGCACGCCGGCGGCCAAGTCGGCCCAGGGCGGCGGCGGCAGCCGCCATCCGTCACCGTGGTCGGCCACCAATGCCGCGTTGCGTTCGCGCTCGTCCGGCGGGGTGAACTCGACCTGGGCCACCCCGTCGGGCAGCGGGCCGGTGTCGACATAGATCAGCTGGGCGACGCGGTCGGTGACGCGGTCGGCGGCCGCGGTGACGACGATACCGGCGTAGCTGTGCCCGACGAGGACCACGTCGTGGAGGTCCTCGTAGCGCAGGAGGTTGACCACGTCGCTGACGTGGACATCGAGGTCGGTGTCGGGACGGGCCAGGTGAGCGCGCTCCCCGAGGCCGGTCAGGCTGATCGGGTACACGTCGTGGCCGCGCCGGCGTAGTTCAGCGGCCGTCGAATGCCAGGCCCAGGCGCCGAGCCAGAACCCGGGGACCAGTACGAATGTCGTCATGCACGGCACGCTACGGTCAATACCGGACAGCTTCCGCCCGAATGAGGAGAACTTTTTGGCCAGGCCGACAGCGCGGGTACTGGCCCTGCTGGAGATCCTCCAGTCGGGCGGCGCATTCAACGTCGCCGACCTGGCCCGCCGGCTCGGCGTCGACGAGCGCACCGTCCGCCGCTACGCGACCCACCTCCTCGACCTGGGGATCCCGGTCGAGGCGCGCCGCGGCCGCTACGGCGGATACCGGCTCGCGCCCGGATACAAGTTGCCGCCTCTCATGCTCACCGACGAGGAGGCGGTCGCCATCGTCCTCGGCCTTGCCGCCGGGCGCCGCGCGGGACTCGTCACAGCCGACCACGCGGCCACCGAGAGCGCCACCGCCAAGCTGCGCCGGGTATTACCAGCCGCCCTTGCCCGCCGCATCGACGCCCTACTGGCCACCATGGACGTCACCGGACCGGTCCGGCAACAAGCCCCACCCGGCATCGAGGTGCTGCTGGTGCTCGCCGAAGCGGCCCGCCACCGACACCCGGTACAGCTGGCTTACACCACCTGGCATGGTCGCTCCAGCGAGCGCGGCCTCGACCCGTACGGGCTGGTCTTCCACAACGGCCGCTGGTACGTCACCGGTCGCGACCACGCCAGCGGATCCGCGCGGACCTTCCGACTCGACCGCATCGGCGCCATCCGCGCCACCGACGGTACGTTCGAGGTGCCGGCCGGGTTCGATCCCACCGGACACGTCCTTGCCGGCCTGGCCTCGGTGCCCTACGCCCACGACGTCTCGGTCCTGCTGCACACCAGCCTCGCCCAGGCACGGCGGCGGATCCCTCCCTCGGTCGGCACACTCACCGAGGTCGCCAACGGAGTGCGGCTGACCGCCCGAGCCGAACACCTCGACGGCGCCGCCCAGATGCTGGCCGGGCTCGGCTGGCCCTTCACCATCGAACGGCCCGCCGAACTCAAAGCCGAGGTGCGCGCCCTAGCCTCTCGCCTACTCACCCACGCAGACGCAGGCGAGTAGGCGGCCACAGCGGCCCGTCGACGTCGGTAAGCCGGGCAGTTTGAAACATCCGCTCTTGCCGCCGATCGGGCACTCGGCGCGTCGTTCAAGCTGGTCCGGACGCTCGTCCTTATCCACGGGCAAGGCGCGTAAGCGGGCCGCCGTTCCCCCGGCATTCGCCGGAAGAGGTCTACCGGCTGCTCGACGCAGACGCTGAGGCCGCAGAGTCCGACCTCCCATGGCAGCTCCAGTCGATGAGGTGGGACCCGATCAACGACAACGTGACGAGCTACTCATATCTGGACGGCGACGAGTTGGTCATCGTCTTCGGATTCTGGCGCGAAACGCACCCCTTCCCCGACGACCTGGGCAAGGTCTTCGTGGCGAAGATCCCGCCGGACGAGTTCGCCGACGTGGTCGACGGGGCAGCCAATTTCTGAATGCCGACCTCCAGCGGTAGGGCGTAACGACGTGACCGGCAGGAACATCCGGATCTGTCGCTGTCCGCGCTTCGGCTGGCCTCCACGTTGAAACCGACCTTCGGCGCTGCCGATGGTCGCCTCGCCGGGGTATGCGGCATGGTCGTACTCTCAGGAGCCCGATCGTAGGAGGCATGAATGGGATTGTCAGGCCGGGCCTGCCCTGACTGTGGTCGCAGTGTCCGCGAGCCGTTCGAGAAGACGGTCACTGGGCGCGAGGTGTGCCCGGACTGCGCGAACGCCCTGTTCATGGGCTCGGCGACAGGTGTGATCACGGGAGATGCCGGGTCCGGCTACGGGGTCTGGGCGATGCTCATGCGCAAGATTCGGCGCTCCGGCTGAGCGGGACGGGATTTCTGGCGGCACAGCGACAACGTGATCGCGAGATAAGTAGCCGATGAGGGTCCGCGCGAAGACCGAGCTGGCTTTCCCGCGCGCGCGGAGGTATGGCGTGCTCACCGGCGCAGCGGAGTCATACGATAGCGCTGGGGAATTCCAGATTTGATTTCGTTCGCTCGATGAGGTCATCGCCGTGGCAAATATAGAGTTTGGAAAACATGGGCGGATATTGGAGGGATTCTACGAGAATTACTTCGTGCAGCTGCGCAACGATCTGGATGGCACCGGAGGATTTCTCATCCTCATCGTAGATGAGCTATCCGCACCCACGGACGGTGGTGATTACTGGGTCGAGGATATGTCGGCGCTGGAATCGTTCATAGAATCTTCTAAGTGGCAGATCGAGTGGGGCGAGTAATGGCCCTTGGGGTGCATCCACATCCGACACGCTCACGTGCCGCTGTCCGGGCGGCGCGTCCGCTTCTCGTAACGGCGGCCGAATTGGCGGATGTGCCGCATCTGCAAGGCATCCATGCGCGAACACACCCGTGATGTCCAGCCGGGTGCCGAGGGCCGGCTGTCGGCATCGTAGGCCGACATGCGGCGGGCCGGTCGGGGAACGCCTGCTGTTAGTCCGCGGCACGTGCGCCTTCCAACGATCGTTGCCGCTGCGCTGCTCATGTCGGTGAGCCTCGCCGGTTGTGGGCTCTTTCAGAGCGAGGAGGACGAGGAGATCGAACGCCTGCTCGACGAGAGCGCGGAGATCACGGTCTTCGTCCGTAGTGACATCACGCCGCAGCAGAAGACTGACATCGAGGCGCGTCTGCGCGCGGTCCCCGGCATGACCGACGTTGCCTTTGAGGACCACGAAGCGGCCTATGCGAGGATGAAAAAGCTATTCGCCGATGAGCCGGAGGAGACGCCCGACATCGAACCCACCGACCTACCGGAAAGCTTCCTCGTGAAGATGAAGGACCAGGCCGCGGTGCGTAACGTCCGGGATTCCCCGATCCACGGTGCGCTGAATGCCCTGCCCGGGGTCTCTGAACTGGTCATCCGTTGCACCACGGTGGACGAGTGCAAGGAGAACATGCGCCGTAGGGACTCACCTACTCCTTCGGTGTCGTAAGCACGGCCAGCAGATCAGCACCCGAAGAGCGGAATGCGATCAAGCTCGGATGCGCGCCGCGTTCCACGCACGCCAGCTGGATTAGCCGATGTGCAGCACGAGCATCTCGTCGTCGGAAAGCCTCGCGATGCTGTCACGCAGCAACGACAGCGTCTCTTCCATCGTGTGGCGGGCTTCTTCGTCGTCGAGTGCCAACTCGATCGGGCCGTCGAGCAGATCAGCGGGTTCGTAGGCGGTCGGGTCGAGGCGGCGGAGGAAGGCCTTGGCGTCGCTGGTGATCAACGAGGTGTGGTCATGATCCGCGTTGGTGGCCTCGGATATTTCATGCAGACCTGGGCCCCTCGCCACGGTGGCGTCGGCGAGCAGGCAGGTGGGTGGTCCGGTCCGGCTCGGCGAGTTCTTTTCGGGGTTCGGGACGGACGACCTCCAGCACCTCCTCCGAGAGCGGTTCGTCGAGGTGGGGCCGGCAGTCGTGCGGAACGAAAAGTCCGCGGGGACCGAGCGGCATCTCGTCGCGCTGGTGGAAACGCCGCTACTTGATCAACAGCGGTAGAGTGCCCGCCATGCGCGCGCTCGCCGACCTGATCGACACCGAGGATTCCGCCTGGCCGGAGGTCCTGAACGCCGTCGCGGGCGCGCCCTGCCCGGTGACGGTTCTCCCCGCCGACCAGGGCCGGGCGGACGCGGAGCTGGAGCGGCTGCAGGTGACGACCCGGTCGTGGCTGGGCGCGGTCGTGCACCGTACCGGTGGGCTGGTGATCGACCACGGCTGGTTGCGCGTCTTCGGTTCCGGCAGCGCCGGCGACCGGCTGGCGTCGCTCGGCGAGATGAACCCCACCGACGGCCCGCTGCTGGTCGGCGTGGACGTGCTGGGCGGCCGGTTCGCGTGGGGCGCCGACGGCGGAACGCCGTCGATCCGCTATTTCGCGCCGGACAGCCTGCGCTGGGAGGACCTGGAGATCGGGTACGGGCACTGGCTGGCCGCGATGCTCGGCGGCGCGACGGCGCAGTTCTACGCGGACCTGCGCTGGGACGGCTGGGCCGAGGAGGTCGCCGCGTGTGGCCTGGACCAGGCGATCTCGCTGTTCCCGCCACCGTGGACCGTCGAGGGCAAGGACCGGAACGCGGTCTCCCGCCGGCCGGTCCCGATGGCCGAGGCCCTCTCCCTCCAGGATCTCTGATGCGCCGCGTCTGGCTGGTTCTCGCCGCGCTCGTCGCCACGACCGGCCTGGCACTCGGTGCCGCGGTCTGGTTCGGTGTCCCCCTGGACGGCGGCCCGCTACGGCAGATCCCGCTCGGTCAGCCGGTCAGCGTGACCTTGCCGGAACGCGGCGCGATGTTCTGGGTGACGACCGAGGGCGGCCACGTCAGTTGCGATGTCGTGGGCGCCCAGCCGGAGCGGGGCCTGTCCATGCTGGGGCTTCCCGATCAGAGCCTTTCGGTACGGGCGGACGGCCGGACCTGGCACGCCGCCATGCTGCTGACCGCTTCCCCGCCCGGCGACTACCTGCTCACCTGCACCTCGAACGAGACGGCTCTGGCCGCCGCCGAGGCCCCACTGGTTCGCGACCTCTCGACCAGGGCCGTCGCGCTGCTGGCAGCGGCGGTGCTGACCGTCGCCGGCCTGGCGGCAGCCGCGATCGTGGCCCTGCGCCGCGGCGTGTCCGGCCGCGGCTGGCCGTCAGCGCTGCCCGAAGCGGCCCGCGACAGCTCTCCCGACCAGCCGCGTTGATCAGCGGCCGGTGGGGCCGTCGACGAGTTCGCGCGGGACGCCGGCGTGCCGGACGGTTTCACCGGTCATGAGGGCGATCACCCGGCGGAGCGCACGGGGCCCGTCGTTCACCGGAGGTCACGCTGGTGAGCGCGCCGAAGGGCACCGCAGCCGCACGGTGCGTGGCGTGTTGTCCTCGGGCTTGAGCGGCTCCGTGAACTCGGCGAAGGCGACCCGTGTCGCGGTGCTCCGGTCGACGACGGACACCTGGAGCAGGTGCTCGTCGACGAACTCGTTCAGGCCCTCGCCGATCTCGACGTTGGCGAGGACGTAGAACGGCTTGGCCGGATCGCGTACCGAGATGGTGAAATCGGTATTCTTGCGGGCCGGGTAGAGCGAGTTGATCGGGGCGTCGAAGGCGTGGGGAGCGGCCATGGTGCTTCTCCTCGTCCGGAGACTGTGGTCGACCGGCAGACCACACCCGGCGGCGCTCACCGGGCTCTTGATCGGCGTGTCGCCCCTCGCGTGTCGGTTGGGCGACAGACCCTGGTGCGGGCCCCTCGGGGCCGGTTACGCAGAGGCGACCGAAGGAGACCCCGATGGAGCCGAACGAGACGGCCGCGCTGGTGCAGCGGGCGGCCGCCGGTGACAGTCGCGCCTGGGAGGAGCTGGTCAGGGCGTACGCGGGGCTGGTCTGGTCGGTCGCGCGGGCGCACCGGCTCGGTTCCGCCGACGCCGAGGACGTGGCGCAGACGACGTGGGAGCGGTTCGCCCGGTCGCTGGACGCGATCAAGGAGCCGGAGCACGCGGGCGCCTGGCTGGCGACGACGGCGCGGCGGGAGTCGCTGCGGGTGCTGACCGCCCGCAACCGGGTGACGCCGACCGGGGATCTGGCGTGGACCGGGGCGTCGCCGGCGGCCGAGGACGTGGTGGTCGCCGGCGACGAGGAGGTGCGCCGGGCGGAGCTGGCCGGCCGGGTGTGGCGGGCGCTGGACCGGCTCGGTGACGCCTGCCAGCAATTGTTGCGGGTGCTGATGGCCGAGCCGCCTCCCTCGTACGCGGAGGCCGCCGCCGCCCTGGACATGCCGATCGGGTCGCTGGGCCCGACCCGTCACCGCTGTCTGGAGAAACTTCGCCGGCTCGTGGATGTATCAGAGGCGCGGGGGCGTGCTCATGAGTGACATGGAACTCGACACCGTGCTACGGGGGCTGATCGCCCGGGCGGATCCGATGCCCGAAGCGGTGGAGCGGTACGCGCTCGCGGCGTTCGCGTTCCGTACGGCCGACGAGGACTTCGCCGATCTGGAGTGGGACTCGTTGATCGACGCCGAGACGCTGACCCGGGGACCGGACGACACCAGGATGCTGGTGTTCGGTCCGGCCGGCCCGGACGGCGTTCGCATCCATCTGGGGGTGACCCGCACCGCGGGCGGGTTCGAACTGGACGGGTCGGTCGAGCCGGCCGGTCACACCGAGGCCGAACTGCTCCACCATGGGGGCACCGTACGCCGGCCGATCGACAGCGCGGGCAGGTTCGATGTGGACCTGCCCGCGGTGAGGTCGTTCCGGGTACGGCTGCGGGGCGCCGCCACACCGGTCGTCACCGGATGGGTGGCGATCGGCTGACGCCGAGAGAGCGAGAGAACAATGCCCGAGCCGACCGAATTCCCGAATCCGTGGCAATTCGATCCACGTATCCGACAGAGCGGCAACGTCTACTACATGGCCGACGAGATTCTCGTCGCGACCCCCGACGTGGGGGTGGTCCAGGGGGAACTGGAGAACGAGCTGGGAGCCCGCCGCCCTGGGGTGGCGGGCCGCAGCATGTCCCGGGTGACCCGGTTCGTCCTGCCCGGCGCCGGTGACGGCCGCGGGCGGCGTTCCTCGCTGGACGCGCCGGCGATCGTGCGGCGGCTGCGGAACCGTCCGGACCGTCCGCGGGTCGGTCTGAACCACGTCTTCGCCGGCAACGGGATCTTCACCGGCCAGCCGAAGCTGCACGGGGGCGCCGGCACGGACCCGCGGCCCACCCCTCACCCGCTTCCCGCGCCGGAGGCCCCGGTGGAGGGCAGCCGTCCGGTGAAGGTGGCGATTCTGGACACCGGCATGGATCCGGCATCGCTGGCGCTGCCGATCTTCGCCCAGCATCCGTTGCACGGCACGCACGAGCCGGACACCGTCTACGAGAACCCGGCGACGCGGGCGATCAGCCTGATGGGCGGGCACGGCACCGCGGTGGCCGGGATCGTGGCCCGGTACGCGCCCAACGCCGAGCTGACGTCGATCCAGGTGCTGAACCAGTTCGGTATCACCGACGAGCTGAACCTCACCGCCGCGATCGGGCGGGCGGCGGCGGCCGGGGCCGAGATCATCGTCATGTCGCTGGGCGGCGCCCTGCTGCCCGAGGAGAGCGTCGACGAGCTCGCCACCATGTTCGACGTTCTGCCGCCCGGGACGGTGCTGGTCGCCGCGGCCGGCAACACCGAGACGGAGATCGAGGACTACTTCCCGGCCCGGGCCGGCCGGGTGACCTCGGTGGCCGCCATCGACACCACCGGCGGTCAGAAGGTTCCGGCGTCGTTCAGCAACTCCGGGGACTGGATCACGGCGTGCGCGCCCGGCGTGGGGGTGCACTGCGCGTACCCGGCGGGCACCTGGAACTACACGGCCGGCGGGGTGCCGGTCGTGTCGAACGGTTACATCGCCTGGAGCGGCACCTCATTCGCGGCGCCCTATCTGGCGGCCCGGATCGCGGCCGGCACCATGGAGAACGGGACGGCCGCGGACGCCGCGGAGAAGCTGAAGGCCGGGCTGACCGGCGGGTTCCGGCGGTACGGCGGCTTCCTGGACGCGCCGCCGGACTTCCTGGCGCCCTAGCCCGCGCCGTAACACACGAAGGCCGCCGCGGCCGGATCGTCGGCCGCGGCGGCGTCCTGTGCGGCGGCCAGCGCGGCCGCCGGACCCCGCCCGGCCCGGAGCTGTTCGTGCAGGCGGAGCATCACCTCGAGGGTGGCGCCGTCGCGGACCGGCGCGACCGTGGCGATCACCGACCGGGCGCCCATCGCGAGCAGCGCCGCCGCGAACCCCATCAGCTCGTCGCCGCGGTGCACGGTGGACAGGCCGGAGTCGCAGGCGGACAGCACCACCAGACCGGGTGGGCGGCGCAGTGTCTCCAGGTCGTAGGCGGTGAGCGGCCCGTCGCCGAGCCGCAGCGCCGAGAACTGCGGATTGTCGGCGCGGAAGGTGCCGTGCGCGGCGATGTGCACCCGGCCGGCGCCGTCGATGGCCCGCAGCACCCGGGTCACGGCGGCGTCCGGGCCGGTCAGTGCCGGAACTCCGGGATAGCTGGTGGACAGCGACCCGATCTCGTCGGCGGCGCCCGGCAGGCCCGGCCCGGCGACCAGCACGGTCCGGTCGCCGGCCGGAACCGTGGTGACGGCGCGTTGCCAGGCCGCCGCGCTGGGCGCGACCGTGATGGCGCGATCCCGGCAGCCGGGCAGCATCCGCCACGGCACGCCGTGCAGCCGCCCGGACGGCACGATCACCAGACCGGCGTCGCCGATCCGCGCCCGCAGCGGCCCGAACAGCATCCGGTCCAGCCGTTTCGCACCGGACCGCACCGGCAGGTCACGCACCGCCATCCGGTGCAGCGCGAACCGCAGCGCGCGAACCTCGGCGTTGATCTGTTCGACCGGCCCCAGCTCGTGCCGGCTCAGCCGCCCGCCGGCCAGCACCACGGCGTGCAGCGTGCCGGCCACGGTGATCAGTTCGATCAACGCCCGGCCGGCCAGGTGGGTGGTCAGGGCGGCGGGGCCGGTTCCGGCCGTGGGCGCCACGCTTCCTCCGGGCCGGGTACGCCGTACGCGCTCGCGAATCGACCGTTCCAGCTGGGTCTGGCGCTGGCTGTGCCGGCGCGCGTCGCGTCCTTCGGCGAGCGCCTGTTCCCGAACGGCTACGACCGCCCGCAGTTCGGCGATCTCGGCGGCCAGCCGTGGGTCGGCGGGCGGCCGGGCGGGGCGCAGTTGCTGGGCGGCGGCCCGGCCGCGTTCGGCCCAGGTGAGCACGTCCCGCGCCGACCCGTCCGCCACCGCCAGCGACAGGGCGGTGGCGACCAGGTCGAGGCCGTGTTCGGCGGCCCGCACCCGCAGTTCGGTGGCGCCGAGGGTGAGCCGGTGCTCGTCGAGCGCCCGCAACCCGGCCCGCAGTGCCGCCTGGGCGCCGCGCCGGTCACCGGCGGCGATCCGCAGCAGCGCCTCGGCGTGCCAGGCGCTGACCCGCTGGGCGGCCGGACCGCCGGACCGGGCCCGCCCGGCCTGGCGCAGCAGTTCGGTGGCCTGCTCGGTGCGGCCGGCGGCGAGCGCGCAGCGGGCGGCGATCAGGGTGGCGTCGGCGGCCGGGGTGGCCCACCCGGCGGTACGCAGTTCGGCGGCGGCGGCCAGCGCGGCCCGCAGCACGGCCGGCCCGCGCTGGCCGGCCGCCCAGTCGGTGCGCAGCAGCATGTAGCGGGCCACCGCCGCCCAGCCGGGCCGGTCCTGCTGGTCGAAGGCGCGCCCGGCCAGGCGGGCGGCGTGCCGGGCGGACTCCAGGTCGTCGCAGGCCAGCGCGGCGGCGGCCAGCAGCAGGCGGGCCTCGGCCAGGTCGGCGGTCATCCGGCGGCGGGCGAGTTCGGCGACGGCGGCGGCCGCCACGTCCCGCGCCTCGTCGTGCAGTCCCGCCGAGAGCAGCACGTCACACCGGTCCATCATGATCATCGCTGGGGACAGGTGGTGGGCGGTGTAGTGCTCCTCGGCGGCGTCCAGGTGGGTGAGCGCCGTGACGATCCGGCCGGCGCGCCCGGCCGCGAAGCCCCGGTTCCAGCGCACGTCGGCGACCGCCAGATCCTGCTCCAGCTCGCGGTAGAGCTGTTCGGCGCGAACCAGGTCGGCCTCGGCGGCGTCCGGCCGGCCCCGGTACGCCTGGAGCACGCCCCGGTTGTTCAGCAGCTTCGCCTCCCACAGCAGGTCGCCCTCCCGCCGGAAGACGGTCAGGGCGCCGCCGTACTCGCGCAGGGCGGTCTCCAGCAGGCCCTGCCGCTGGGCGACCAGTGCCAGCTGGTGGCGCAGCCGGGCCGCTTCGAGTCCTTCCAGGTGCGCCGCGGCGGCCTCGCCCAGGCGTACCGCTTCGAGAATGTCGCCCTGGTCGGCCCGCACCAGGGCGAGCGTCATCCGCGCCCGGGCCGCGTAGACCGGAAGCCCGGCGCCGTCGGCGACGGCGACCGCCCGCCGCAGATGCCGGGCCGCCGAGCGCACGCTGTGGGTCTCCCGGCCGGCCAGGCCGAGGACCCGTTCGGCGGCCGACTCGGCCGCGGCGTCCCCGGCCCGGCGCGCGGCGGCCCGGACCCGCAGCGCCGTGGCCCGCGCCCGCCAGGGGTCGGTGGGTACCAACCGCATGGCGGTGCCCGCCTCGTCTTCCAGATCACGTTCCCGCACTGTGGACTCCCGCCGCTCGGTCCTTACCAGACACTTAAGTAGGCGGCGGACGCAAGGACATTTAGGGTAGCCTCCCGATGATCATTTCAGCGCTGTAGAGGAGTCGTCCGTGCCCGTGCCCGCCCTGGTGGCCGCGGCTTGGCGCCGTGCCGCCGAGCTGGACTTCCCGATGTCCTGCGAGGATCCGGCCGGCCCGCTGCTCGCCACCCTCGCCGCCGCGGTCCCGTCCGGCGGCCGGATCCTGGAGCTGGGCACCGGTGCCGGCGTGGGCACGGCCTGGCTGGTCAGCGGCCTGACCGGCCGCACCGACGCCACGGTGACCACGGTGGAGCTGGACGCCGGCCTGGCCGCCGCGGTCCGGGCCGCGGACTGGCCGCCGTTCGTGGAGATCCGGACCGGCGACGCCGGAGCTCTGCTGCCCACCCTGGGCGCCTTCGACCTGATCTTCGCGGACGCGCTGGCCGGCAAATGGGAGGGCCTCGACCTGACCCTGGCCGCCCTGTCCCCCGGCGGCGTCCTGATCGTCGACGACATGGACCTGGCCCGCTACCCCGAACCGGAACACCGGGTCGCCGTCACCCGGGTGGAGGAGGCCCTGGCCAACCACCCGGACCTGGTGTCGGTCCAGCTGCCGGCCGGCTCCGGCTTCACCCTCGCCACCCGCCGCCACCCGGGACAGTAGATCAACCGCTGAGCGGCTGATCTTCTCAGCCGGCGACCAGCTCGTCGATCAGACTGTCGGCAAGCCTCTGGGTACGGGCCTCCGTATGATCCAACGCGATCACGACCATACCGGCACGCTGCGCGGGCAACCGGGCGATCTGGGCGCTCAGACCCGCCCACAAACCTCCGTGGCGGTGCAGCGGGAAACCGGCCCGGGTCAGCACGTCGACACCCCAGCCGTACGGGATGGGCGTGCCGTCGTCGAGCCGGCCCGCCGTGTGCAACAGGCCGGAAACGCCGAGCTCGTCGTTCGCCAGGGCCTCGTTCCAGCGCATCAGGTCGGCCGCCGTCGACCAGACGCCGCAGTCGCCCAGCGACAGCGGCGCCGGGGAGCCAACCTCGGTCGGCGTGCTGCCGGGCGGGAACGGATCCGGGCCGGGCCAGTATCGGGTGGCGGCCATGCCGATCGGCTCGAACAGGCGCGAGCGCGCGAAGTCGGGGAACGGTACGCCGGCGATACGCTCGACGATGACCGACAGGCAGGTGTAGCCGGGGTTGCGGTAGCTGAACACGGTTCCCGGCGTGCTCTCCAGGGTCTCGTGCCCGCCCAGTTCGGCCAGCATGCCGGGGACGGTCCGGTCCCGCCCGGCCTTCTTGAGCGCGAAGAACTCGCCGGCCTCGGGCAGTCCGCCGGTGTGGTGAATCAGATGCCGCACGCGGACGGTGGCCGCCCACGCCGGAAGCTCGGGGATCCATTCGGCCAGGGCCGACTCCACATCGAGCTTTCCCTGCCGCACGAGCAGCGCCACGCACGCGGCCGTGATCTGCTTCGACACCGATGCGACGCAGGCCGTCGTGAACGGCTCGCCGTGGCTCACGTACACCGGCGGCGCGTCCCCGTGCCGCAGGCCGACCACGACCCGGTCGCCGGCGCCGTACCCCGCCGACTCGATGAGCGCGGCGGCCCGCTCCGGAAGCCCTCGATCCACCGGCCCAGTATTGGAAGCGGCCGCGACCCTGTACACCGAATTACTGAGCCTTTGAGGTCAGGGTCAGGGTGGTGCCAGTCCGCTGGTGGCGAGGAATCCGAAGGCGAGGGTGGGCCGATACTGCATGCGTTTGAGTCGGTTCTTGGCGATGCGGAGTAGGTCGTCGATACCGCCGGG
>NZ_JAGFNS010000005.1:0-115230 GCF_017592555.1 Actinoplanes flavus
TTCGGGCAGACCTGCTTCGAACCCGGCGAGGCCAAGTGCACCTACGGCACCGGCGGCTTCCTGCTGATGAACACCGGCACCACACCGGTCCGGTCCCGCCACGGCCTGATCACCACGGTCGGCTACCGGATCGGCGCCGAGAAACCGGTGTTCGCGCTGGAGGGATCGATCGCGATCGCCGGGTCGCTGGTCCAGTGGCTCCGCGACAACCTGGGCCTGATCGGCACCGCCTCGGAGATCGAGACCCTCGCCGGGACGGTCCGCGACAACGGCGGCTGCTACATCGTGCCGGCGTTCTCCGGCCTGTTCGCGCCCTACTGGCAGAGCGAGGCGCGAGGGGTCATCGTGGGGCTGACCTCGTACATCACGAAGGCGCACCTGGCCCGCGCGGTGCTGGAGGCGACCGGCTGGCAGACCCGCGACGTGGTCGACGCGATGAACGCCGACTCCGGCCTGGCGCTGACCGCGCTCAACGTGGACGGTGGAATGACCGCGGACAACCTGCTGATGCAGATCGTCGCCGACTTCCTGGAGGTCCCGGTGCGGCGGCCGATGGTCGCCGAGACGGTGTCGCTGGGCGCCGCCTACGCGGCCGGGCTGGCCGTCGGCTACTGGTCGGACCAGCGGGACCTGCGCGCCAACCGGCACATGGCCGGCCGGTGGCGGCCCCGGATGGACGCGACCCGGCGCGCCACCGAGTACGCGAACTGGCGGCGCGCCATCGAGAGCTCGATCGTGTTCAGCCGGACCGATCAGAGTGGTCTGCGGTAGACCGAGATGTGGTCGGTGCTCTTGTCGTCGAACGGGTCGCGCTGCCAGTTCGCGTAGCGGGCCTCGAGTTCGAGGCCGGCGGCCGCGGCCATCGCGTCGATCTGCTCCGGCCACTGGTAACGCATGCCGAACGGCTGCAACCGGACGCCACCGTCGGTGAAGGTGACGGTCTGCCGGACGAACGTCTGGGCGGCCCGGTCGTAGCGGTGCAGGCGGACGCGGACCGCCTCCTCGGTGACCGAGTGGACCTGGACCTCACGCTCCTCCCGGTCGAACTTCTCCTCGTCGGGCACGAACGCCTCGATGACGAACCGGCCGCCGGGCGTCAGCACCCGGGCCACGTTGCACAGACAGTCCTCCTGACGGCCCGGGACGGTCAGGTTGAACAGGGTGTTGAAGACCAGGTAGACGAGCGGAAAGGGGCCGGGCCGGGGCACGTCCGCCATGTCGGCCACGGTCACCGGCACGGCGTCACCGCCGGGCTTGCCGCGCAACAGCTCCACCATCTCCGGGGAGGCCTCGATGCCTTCGACCGGTACGCCGAGGGCGGCCAGCGGCAGCGCCACCCGGCCGCTGCCGATCGCCAGTTCCAGAGCCGGACCGCCGCCGGCCAGACCGGCCAGGAACGCGGCGGCCGGGCCGGGGTCGGGGTTGCCGGGGGAGTCGTAGACGGCGGCCCACTGGCGGCCGAACAGTCCGGGATCGTCGAGAAGCGCCATGTCTCCACGTCTACCGGCGCCGCCGTGGACCGGCAACCCGAAACGATCCGATCAGGACGGAGGTCAGCGGATGGTGAAGGCGTCGAAGCCCTCGGCCGGTTCGTCGTGGATCTCCAGGTTGTCCACGCGGGCGCCGGTCGGGCCGGTCCGCGCCCAGCTGACCAGCCGCGCCACGCCCTCCGGGTCGCCCTCGAAGACCGCCTCGACCCGGCCGTCCGGCAGGTTGCGCACCCAGCCGCGGACCGCGTGCCGGCAGGCGACGCGGCGGCACGAGTCGCGGAAGAAGACGCCCTGCACCCGCCCTTCGGCGAGGACGCGTTTGCGGATCACCGGCCCACCCTACGTCGGGACGTGTCATCGGGAGTCGCTATTGATCAGGCCTCCGGTGGGCTTTCCGGTTAGCCGGATGGTGAACATTTCCCTTGCCTCACACCAACCCCGGCTGCCTCAAGATCCACTACAGTCGCGTGCACACACGCGCGCCGGCCGGGTCGCGTGAAGCACGCATGCGAAAGGAGGCCGACGTGGGTAAGACCAAGGAGAAGGCCAAGAAGGCGGTAGTGGTCGAGGCCGCGCCGGTTGTCGAGACGCCGGTCGTCCCGGCCAAGGTCAAGAAGGCCAAGAAGGAGAAGGCGGCCGTCGTCGAGGCCGCTCCCGCTCCCGCTCCCGCCAAGCCGGAGAAGAAGTCCAAGAAGGACAAGAAGAAGAAGTGATTCACCGGGCCGCCGCGCGATGGCGCGGCGGTCCGTTCTCACGGGGCCGGTTGTTTCGCGGGGCCGTTCGTTTCACGCGGCGTTCGTTTCACACGGCGTTCGTGAACAGTTCGCAAGTCATGTTGTAGTACCGGTCGGTCTGCCCCAGATGGCGCATGCCGAGCCGTTGGCAGACCGCCTGCGAGGCGGTGTTCTCCGGCCAGGTGACGGCCAGCACCGGGGAGACGCCGGAGCGGGTCGCGTACGCCATCACGGCGGTGGCCGCCTCGGTGGCGTACCCCTTGCCCCACGCGTCCGGATGCAGGTGCCAGCCGATCTCGGTCTCGTCGGTGGGCGCCAGCTTCTCGCCGGAGCCGAGCAGCGGGACCAGCAGCGCGGTGCCGAGCAGGTGGCCGGTCGCCCGGTCCTGGATCGCCCAGATCGTGTGCACGTCGTCCTGCCGGGCCCGCCAGCGGGTCAGCGTGGCGACGGCGTCGTCGTGGCCGCTCAGAGCGCGTGGCGCCGAGCCGAGATAGCGGGCCACCTCCCAGCGCGAGTACATGTCGAGGAGGAAGTCAATGTCCTTCTCCTCCCACTCACGCAGAAGCAGCCGTGGCGAGATCAGTGACCGCATCGCCGCAGCGTAACGGGGAATGTGAAGGAATGTAACCAGCCGGTAACCCGGCAACGTCTGTGACGTTGGAAAGGCGTGCGCTCGGAGGAACTCGCCATCGACATGGTCTACGGTCGGCACGTGCTTGAAGAGGAGACGGAGTCCACTGGTGGCTTCACGGTCCGGTTGGAGAATTTCACCGGGCCGTTCGATCTGCTTCTGCAACTGATCGGCAAGCACAAGCTGGATGTCACCGAGGTGGCGCTGCACCAGGTCACCGACGACTTCATCGCCTACATCCGGGCCATGGGCGACGACTGGGACCTGGGCGAGGCCAGCGAGTTCCTGCTGGTCGCGGCGACCCTGCTGGACCTCAAGGCGGCCCGGCTGCTGCCCGCCGCCGAGGTCGAGGACGAGGAGGACCTGGCCCTGCTGGAGGCGCGCGACCTGCTGTTCGCCCGGCTCCTGCAGTACAAGGCCTTCAAGGAGGCGGCCGCGCACATCGCGGAGCTCGAGGCCACCGGGGCGCGTCGCTGGCCGCGGCTGGTCACCCTCGAGCAGCGGTACGCGGACGCGCTCCCCGAACTGGTCCTCGGCGTCGGCCCGCAACGGCTGCTGAAACTGGCGCTGAAGAGCTTCCTGCCCAAGCCCGGCCCGCCGCAGGTGTCGATCGCCCACATCCACCAGGTGCGGGTGAGCGTCCGGGAACACGCCACGCTGCTGCGTGACCGGTTGCGCCGGGCCGGCACCGCCACGTTCAGCCTGCTGGTCGCCGACTGTGCGAACACCCTCGAGGTGGTGGCCCGGTTCCTGGCCCTGCTGGAGCTCTACCGGGAGGGGCTGATCGACTTCGAGCAGCCGGTCTCCCTGGACGAGCTGACCGTCCGCTGGATCGGCGGTGACTCGGACGTCGAGCTCGACATCGACGACTACGAGGGCAGCAAACCGGAGGCCGAAAGTGCCGAATCGGGCGAAACACCGGCGGAGCGGCTTGACGAGCCCGGCTCCGATGGCGATCTTGGCACGGGTGACGATGCGCCGGTGGCCGTGAAGGAGAGTTCGTGAGCAGCGAGGAGCGTCCCGAGTCGCTGGCGGCGCAGGCGGCCGCGTGGGTGCCGCCGTGGGAGCGGCACCGCGAGCCGGACCGGGAGTACCAGGCCGAGGCCGAGTCCTCGCCCCCGCCTCCGGACGAGCCTTCTGAGCCTTCGCCGTCTTCGGAGCTTTCGGAACCTTCGCCGCCTTCGCCGCCTTCGCCGCCTTCGCCGCTTTCGGAACCTTCGGAACCTTCGGAACCTTCGGAGCTTTCGGAACCTTCGCAGCCGGAGCCTTCGCAGCCGCAGCCGCAGCCGGAGCCTTCGCAGCCGCAGCCGCAGCCGCAGCCGCAGCCGCAGCCGCAGCCGCAGCCGCAGCCGCAGCCGGAGCCGGAGCCGGAGCCCAGGGCCGCGGCGGTCCCCGCCCAGGCACGGCCGCGGCGGGAGGATCCGCCCGCTCCCACCCGTACCCCCGCTGTTGTGATGGACGACGCAGAGCTGGCGGCGGCCCTCGAATCGATCATGCTGGTGGTCGACGAGCCGGTAGGCGAGTTGCAGTTGGCGCAGGTCCTGGAACAGCCGGTGGAGCGGATCGCCCGCGTCCTGGAGGACGTCTCGGCGCGCTACACCGCAGCCGGGCACGGCATCGACCTGCGGCGGGCGGCCGGCGGGTGGCGTCTCTACACCCGCCCGGAGTACGCCCAGTACGTCGAACGGTTCGTCCTCGACGGCCAGTCGGTCCGGCTCACCCAGGCCGCCCTGGAGACACTCGCCGTGGTCGCCTACAAGCAGCCGGTGACCCGATCGCGCATCTCGGCCATCCGCGGTGTGAACTGTGACGGGGTGATGCGTACGCTGGTCACTCGCGGCCTGATCGAGGAGTGCGGCACCGAACCGGAAACCGGGGCATACCTGTACCGGACGACGTCGCTGTTCCTCGAGAAGCTCGGCCTCAACTCGGTCGACCAGCTGCCGCCGCTCGCCCCGTTCCTGCCCGACGATGTGGAAGAAGTGCTCGATGCCTCAGGCTGACACCGCCGAACGCCTCCAGAAAGTCCTGGCTGCGGCCGGTGTTGGATCCCGGCGCGCCTGCGAAGACCTGATCTTCCGGCGGCGCGTGACCGTCAACGGCCGGGTCGCCAAGCTCGGCGACAAGGTCGACCCCGCCACGGCGGAGATCCACGTCGACGGGCAGCGGGTGATCACCAACACCAAGCTCGTCTACGTGGCGCTGAACAAGCCGCGCGGTGTCGTCTCCAGCCTCGACGACGAGAAGGGCCGCACCGAGCTGGCCGACTTCCTCGGCGCCAACTTCGAGCAGCGGCTGTTCCATGTGGGCCGGCTCGACGCCGACTCCGAGGGGCTGCTCCTGTTCACCAACGACGGCGGGCTGGCGCACAAGCTGATGCACCCGTCGTACGAGATCAACAAGACCTATCTGGCCGAGGTGGTCGGGCCGCTGCCGCGCTCGGTGGGCCGGGCCCTGCAGGCCGGTGTCGAGCTGGAGGACGGCCCGGCGAAGGTCGACTCCTTCCGCCTGGTCGACGCGATCGGCAAGACCGCCCAGGTGGAGATCGTGCTGCACGAGGGCCGCAAGCACATCGTCCGCCGGATGATGGACGCCGTGGGGCACCCGGTCACCCGGCTCATCCGGACGGCGGTGGGCCCGATCCGCCTCGGCGACCTGCGGCCGGGCGGGTTCCGCCACCTGTCGCAGGCCGAGGTCGCGGCCCTGTTCAAGGCGGTCGGCGACTAGTAGGTGCGGTCGGGCAGCGCGTCAGCGGCACTGTCGGAGTCGAAGACCGCCTTCTGCGACTCCACGCGCTTCTGCACCTGGCCGCCGAAGAACAGGTCGACGACCACCGTCATCAACTGCTCGCCGATCTCCGGGCTGCACTCGACGACGTAGTTCAGCTTGCCCTCCACCAGGGCCGTCAACCCGGCCCTGGTGGCGTCCACCGTGACGATGCGGACGTCGGTGCCGGGCTTCTTCCCGGCGGCCTGCAACGCCTTGACCGCGCCCAGGCCCATGTCGTCGTTCTGCGCGAAGACGGCGTCGATGTCCTTGACCCGGCGCAGCAGCTTCTTCATGGCCGTCTCGCCGCCGGCCACCGTCCAGTTGCCGGTCTCGCTGTCCATCACCCGCAGCTTGCCGTGCCGGGAGGCGGTCTCCCGGAAGCCCTCGGTACGCAGTTTGGTCGGCGACGATCCGGGCGTGCCGAGCAGCTCCACGACGTTGACGTGGCCGCTGTAGTCCTCGTAGTCGTTCTCCAGGTAGAGCGCCGCCAGGTTGCCCTCGGAGGCGAACTCGGCGCCGATCGAGCTGACGTACAGCGAATCGTCCGTGGTCTCGATGAGCCGGTCGGTGAGCACCACCGGGATGCCGGCGTCGCGCGCCTGGCGCAGCACGCCGTCCCAGCCGGTCTCCACCACCGGGGAGAAGGCGATCACGTTCACCTTCGCGGCGATGTACGACTGGATCGCCGCGATCTGCTTCTTCTGGTCGCCCTCGGCGTTGTCGAATTTCAGCGTGATCCGGTTGCGCTCGGCCGCCTTCTTGATCGACGCGGTGTTCGCCTCACGCCAGCCGCTCTCCGAGCCGACCTGAGAGAACCCCAGTACGATCGGGCCACTGGGGACGTCGCGTAGGTTGAAGCCCTCCGGCTCGTCTCCGCAACCGGCCAGCACCGAGCACACGCCCGCGGTACCGAGTGATAGGAACGAACGTCTGCGCATCGGTGAATCCCCCGTCAACGGCGATCATCAATCCCGGAACGGGTGTCGACGATAACAACGCGTCGATCGGCGCTCTACCCCATGTGGCGCCAGCAGTGGAAAACACCGCCGGCGCCACCGATGATCACGCTCTCATGACCGTGGCGATGGGGATTCCGGCCGCCCGGAGCGCCGGAACGAAGCCACCGAGCACACCGGCGATCAGACCGGCGATCACCCCGGCCACCCCGGCGTCCCAGGGGAAGACGACACCCTGGAGGAACGGCTCGGAGTTGCCCGCCAGCACCACCACACCCTTGAGGGCGGCGGCGCTCACCCCGATCGCCAGAGCCGCGGTGAGCAGGCCGGTGATCAGCGTCTCGGCAAGCACGATGCCGGCCAGCAGGGCCCGCGGTGTGCCGACCGCACGGCGCAGCGCGAACTCCTCGACCCGCTCGCCGACGGTGGCCAGACCGACGTTCAGGATGCCGGCCACGCCGATCAGCAGGACCAGGCCGGCCATCGACAGGAAGATCAGCCGCATCAGGGCCAGTTCCTTCTCCTGGTCCTTGCGCGAGTTGATCAGTTCGACGTACGGCTCCGCGTTGATCGCCTTGAGCTTGCTGGTGAGCACCTGCTCGACCGGCGTGTCCCCGGTCATCAGCACGTTCATCTCGCCCATCGACGGGTCGACGAGTTTCGTGGCCGGGATCCAGTTGGCCATCTCGTCCATCCGCACGTACGCCCGCGGCTGGTAGTCCCCGTCGTCCACCACACCGATGAGCTGCGGTGTCATGTTCGCGCTGGCGCCCGGCACGCGCATCTCGGCCGGCACCCGGTAGCGCTCGAAGCCCTTGGCCGCCTCCTCGTTGAGCACCAGCCGCGGCGCCATCGACGGCACCGAACCGAAGTCGAGCCACTGGCCGGACTTCGGACGGAACGGCTTGAACTGCCGGATGTCGCCGGTGAGCGCGGTCAGGCGTACCTCGATGGCCTGTCCTTCCGGACCGGCCTCCGCGGGCGTCTGCTCCCGGCAGTTGCCGGTCGCATCGCAGACCATCGGCATGCCGTAGAACCCGATCTCGTCGAACGGCGAGGCGTTCGGGTTGACCGGCCGGACCCCGGGCTCACCGATGATCGCCGAGACGCCCACCACGGCCACCGCGTCGTCCCGGCCGGGAACGGTGTCCATGATGATCTCGCTGACCCGCGGCTGCGGGGCCATGCCCATGACCTTGGTGCCGTCGATGCCGCGCTGGAGTTCCATGTCGGCGAGCAGGGCCCGCTCGGCGATGCTGGCGCCGGCCTGCACCACCACGACGGCGAGCACACCGAGGAAGAGGCTCACCATGGACAGCAGGGTGCGGGTCTTGCGGGCCCGGATGCCCTGCAACCCGATGATGAGAGCCGAGCGGAAGCGCCCGGAGAGCCGGATCACACCGCACCTCCGGAAACCCGAACAGGACCGCGATCGTGACGCTCGCTTCGCTCGGTCACGCCGCCACCTTCTGTTCGGCCAACACACCCTCGTTGAGGTGCAGGATCCGGCCCATCCGGGCCGCGTGGTCCCGGTCGTGGGTGACCAGGATGAGCGCGCAGCCGCGTGCGGTGACCCCCTGGAGGGCGTCGATCACCAGCGTGCCGGTCTCGGTGTCCAGGGCGCCGGTCGGCTCGTCGGCCAGCAGGATCCGCGGCTGCCGCACCAGCGCGCGGGCGATCGCCACCCGCTGCTGCTCACCGCCGGACATCTTGGCCGGCCGGTTCTTCGCCAGATGCGCGATGCCGACCTCCTCGAGAGCCGCCATGACCTTGGCCCGGCGCTGCCGGCGGGGCAGCCAGCCCTGGCCGTTGACCAGCGCCATCGCCACGTTCTGTGCCGCGGTCAGATGCTTGAGCAGGAAGAACCGCTGGAACACGAATCCGAAGTGCGAGCTGCGCAGCTTCGCGGCCCGGCGCTCCGGCAGCCGGCTGATCTCGGTGCCGTCGAGCAGATAGCTGCCCTGGTCCGGGCGGTCGAACAGGCCCAGCACACTGAGCAGGGTGCTCTTGCCGGAACCGGACCGGCCGACGATGGCCAGGCTCTCCCCGGGGTGCACGCTCAGGCCGACGCCGTCGAGGATCGTCCGCGGCTGCTCCTGTCCCTTGAGGACCTTGGTGATGCCGTTCAGCTCGATGAGGGCCGTCACCCGGTCACCTCGCCCGGCGCCGGGGTCGGCAGGTTCGGCCCGGGCACCGCGATGGTCTCGTTCCCCTGGAGGCCCTTCTTGATCTCGATGACCTTGCCGTCCGAGATGCCCAGCGTCACGTCGATCGTCTTGCGCCGCCGCTCCTCGCCGATGACCAGGTCGACCTTGCCCTTGCCCTGCGAACCGGCGACCGCCTCGACCGGCAGGACGAGCGCGTCCTCGGACCGGCCGGTGATCACGTCGAGGGTGACGTCCGAGCCGTTGATCAACTTGATCTTCGCCGGGGCGACACAGACCACCTGGAGACCGGTCGGCTCGGAACCGGTCGCGCCACCCGCGTCGGGCGCCGGCTCCTCCTTGGCCACCGGGGGCGCCGACGGGTTCGCGGCCGGCTGCGTGGTCGGATCCGGCTCGGGCTCCGGCAGCGTCCCGGCCGGCAGCGCCGCGATCGTGCCGATCGGCTTGCAGCTGAACGGCCCCGGACCGTTCTTGATCTGCGCCTTGATCGACTTCACGGCGCCGGAGATCCGGTACGCCTGCGCGCTGTCGATGTCGGCCACGATGCCGTAGCCGACATGCTTCGCCGAGATGATCGGCATGCCCTTCGACACCGGCGACTTGTCGGCCATCAGCCGCCCGGCCATGATCGAGCCCTCCGGGATGTACACCCGGCGCGGGGCGCCCCCGTCCCACACCGACGCCACCCAGGTGTCCCGCACCACCGGCACGGTCGTCGGCTGCCGGTCGGTGAACCGGAGCTCGCCCTCGGCCGGCGCGACGATCCCGAAAGTCGGGTTGATGGTCACCTTCCCGGCCAGGCTGATCTGGTTCACCAGATCCTGCCGCGTCGGCTGAACGGTGGTGAGCACGGTCCCGCGGGCCTCGAGCTCCGGAGTCTGCGCCTGCTCGCCCTCCGACGTACAGCCACCCAGGAGCACCACGACAGCCGAGGCCATCACGCACACACGTCTCTTCACCCGGTTCCCCGATCACCTTCGATAGCGGACATACCGGCATCGAAGGTGATGCCTCCCGACCCCGGCGCGACGGAACGGTACATGACCGTCGCAAGCCAGGGCGAGTCCATGAGTCCCGGTATTCGAGACGCCACGATGAGTCATCGCCGGGTGTGCGACATCTGTTGCTGTGCGGCAGCTGTGAGTGATCGACAGGCCGTGTGCCCGACAGCCCTTCCCCGGCCGGCCTCGTGGGTCATCGGCGGGCCGGGACCGGCTCAGTCCCCGCGGTATCCGTGTGCCGCGAGCACCGTCAGCAGCCTCTCGTCGAACGCCGTCTCGTCCCCGTCACGCCACCGGTGCCCGCCGGGGCACTCCCAGTTGGGTGGTTGCCGGGGCATGACACAGCCACCGAGGGCCAGCTCTCCGCTGCGCGCGGCCGCGAGCGCCTCCGGCATCGGAAGACCGAAGATCAGCGGCACCCCGGCCACACCGCATTCGGGACACGAACTCACTCCCGCACCGTACCCGCGACCTCGCCCACCACACCCGGGTCTTCCGCCTCGGCTACGCCTTCGCCTCCACCCCGGTCACCCCGGTCGTTCCCCTTCCGCCCTTTCCCGGTACGCCTACGCGCCCCGCGTCGTGCAGCCGGCGACCTGACTGCCACGCGCGCCCGCGACGTCCGGCGCGGGCCTCGCGGGCGTGCCCGGCAGGCGGGTCGCCACCGGCACGATGGGGGGCGCGTAGGCGTACAAAAGCAAGAAAGAGGCGAAGCGGAGCGAGCCGGGTCAGGTCAGACGGGTGACCAGGATGCGGCCGCCCTCGAAGACGCCGCCGTCGACGGCGATGACCCGGCCGCCGGTGTAGCGGTGGGCGGAGAGGGCCTGGGCCGGGGTGAGGCCGAAGTGGCTGAGCAGCGTGCTGTGGCCGTGCACGATGGTGGAGCCGCCGTAGGCGGACAGCAGCTTGTCGACGGCGGCGGGGGAGCCGAGGTCGCCGCGGCCGCAGAAGCGGGACCACAGGTGCAGCCAGATGTACGGGTCGCTGCTGGCCAGGGCGCCGGTCACGTGCTCGTTGACGGCGGTGCGGGTGGCGCCGAACTCGAGGTACGCGGTGCTGTCGCAGTGTGCCAGCAGGTGATCGTCGGCGACGGTCAGCGCCGGGAGGGTGGCCAGCCAAGCCAGGTGGTCGGGGGTGAGGCCGCGCAGATCGTTCTCGCGGCCGCCGTAGAGGCGCCAGGCCCCGTAGTAGCCGCCCTGCGACGGTGCCCATCCCGGCACCGGATCGGTGCCGAAGCGGTGTGCGGCCAGCAGGAAGATCTCGTGGTTGCCGAGCAGCGCCCGGACGTTGCCGCCGGACTGGACGTTCAGGCGGCGGATGTCGTCGACGATGCCGAGGCCGTCGGGGCCGCGGTCGAAGTAGTCGCCGAGCAGCCACAGCCGGGCGTCCGCGCCGCACCAGTCGCCGGCCGCGTCGATCAGGCCGGCTTCGTGCAGGGCGTCGCGGAACTCGGTTCGGTGTCCGTGCATGTCACTGGCGGCGAAGAGAGGCGGCACGGGCGAGGACTATAGCCCTGTCATGTGTCGGTGGTGTTGAGATTCATGCCGTCAGCATGGGGGCGTTGAGCAGGGCGTCGATGCCTTCGGCCGGGATCGGGCGGGCGAAGTGGTAGCCCTGGGCGTACCGGTAGCCGAGCGCGTACAGCCGGTCCGCCTGGTCCTGGGTCTCCACGCCCTCGGCCACGGCGCGCAGGCCGAGCGTCGACGCGATGGTGCTCAGCGACGAGGCGATCGCCTCCTGCTCGGCGGTGCCGTTGAGGTCGTCGATGAACGACTTGTCCACCTTGAGGGTGGTGACCGGGCAGGTCCGCAGCAGGGTGAGCGAGCTGTGCCCGGTGCCGAAGTCGTCCAGTGCCAGGCCGACGCCGAGTTCGCGGAGCTCGCGGACGGTCTCCATGGCCGCGCCACCGGCGAACACCGCGGTCTCGGTGATCTCGATGGTGATCCGGTCCGGGGCGAGCCCGTGCCGGGACAGGGCGCCGGCGACCATGCCCGGCAGATCCGGGTCGAGCAGCTGCCGGGCCGAGACGTTGATGTTGACGCGTGGGCCGGCGGCGCCGTAGCGCAGCTGCCAGACGGCGGCGTCGGCGCACGCGGTGTCGAGGATCCAGGCGCCCAGGTCGATGATCAGGCCACTGTGCTCGGCGACCGGGATGAACTCGGCCGGTGAGATCACCGGCTGGTCGTCGGGCTGCCACCGGATCAGCGCCTCGACACCGGTGACCGCGCCGCTGGGCAGTTCCACGATCGGCTGGTAGAGCAGCCGGAACTCGCCCCGCCGGAGGCCACCGCGCAGGGCGGCGGCCAGTTCGGCGTGGTGCTGGGCGGTGGCGTCGAGGGCGCCGCTGTGCTCGCGGGCCCGGTCCGTGCCGGTGTACTTGGCCGCCTGCAGGGCCACCTCGGCGCGGCGCAGCAGGTCCGGTACGGCGTCCCCGGCGCCGGTGGCCACCCCGGACGTGACGGTGACCAGCAGATCCCGGTCGTCCACCCGCAGCGGGACGCGGAACGCGTCCACCAGGGTGTTGGCGAGGCCGGCGTCGATGCCGGGCATCAGGATCCCGAACTCGTCGCCGAGCAGCCGGGCCACCACCACGGCGTCACCGGCGACCGCGGAGACCCGTTGGGCGGCGGCGCGCAGCAGGACGTCGCCGGTGTCGTCGCCGAGCTGGTCGTTGAGCGCCGCGAACCCGTCCAGGTCGCAGACCGCGACGGTGGCCGGTGCGGTGCGCGCCGACAGGGTGGCGGTGAACAGCCGCCGGTTCGGCAGGCCGGTCAGGTCGTCGTGCTGGGCCTGGTCCTCCAGCCGGTCGAGCAGCACCGCGTTGTCGAGCAGCGCGACGAGCTGCCGGATCATCACGAGGACGGTCAGCGCCACGGAGCCGCCGGCCAGTCGGGGCGGCAGGAATCCGGTGCGCAGCGTGACGGCGATCAGCATGACGACGACCACCGCGACCGCGATGTACGGGACGAGGCTGATCCGGCGTGTGGCGGTCCGGGGCCCGCTCGTCAGGGTCCGGGTCTGGATCCAGGCGGCCAGCGTGAACAGGAAACCGGCGATCGGCACCGTGATGACGGTGCCGCTCAGATGCGACCAGCGTTCCAGGGTGGGCCAGAGCAGCCAGCCGGCCGGGCCGAGCAAACCGATCGGGGCGACCGCCCACAGTGCCGGAGCGAGGACCGGGCCGGCGCCGGTGACACCCACCTTGAGCACCATGACGATCGTCGACGACGCGACCACTATCACGCTGACCAGGAGCGTGCTGATCGGGCTGCCGGCGTCGTCATGGGTGGTGCGCCACAGGAAATGGGTGAGGACGACCGCGGCGGCCACCCCGACGATCGCGACGTCCAGGAAGTTCGCGAGAGCGGCCCGCCAGGTGCGGCGGGTCGTCGGCAGCCGGAAGACCGCCAGCATGGCGTAGCCGGCCGCCGCGGCGAGCAGGGCCGCCGTGACCGGGCTCATCGGCATCAGGTCGGCGCCGAGGACCACCTGGTCGACGACCTGCGTGCCGATGCCGGCGAGCAGTAGCGAGCAGGAGATCGAGAATCGCCGCCAGAGGACGCGGACCGGCCCCGTTCCGGCGGCCGCGGCGACCCGGCAGGCCGCGATCGCGGTACCGATACCGCCGGCGGCGGCGGGCCAGAGCAGCCATGACGGCACCGGCCGGAGCATGCCGACGGCGCCGAGCATGATGGCGGCCAGCACCCAGGCCGCCGCACACACGACCAGCCCGGTGGCGGTGCGCACGGATGGTTTCGTCACGGGCGCTCGATCGGCGGCCGCGTGCCGCCGGGTGAGTCAATCGCCGGAGAGCAAACCTTTTTGCACCTTTCCCATGGCGTTGCGGGGCAGTTCGGCGACGTGCCGCACCCGGCGGGGCCGTTTGTGGGCGGCCAGGCGTTCGGCGACGAAGGCGATCAGCTCCGGCTCGGCGACCGGATCACCGACGACGTACGCGGTGATCTGCTCGCCCAGGTCGGCGTGCGGGGTGCCGACCACCGCGGCCTCCCGTACCGCCGGGTGCAGCAGCAGGGCGTCCTCCACCTCGCCGGCGCCGACCCGGTAGCCGCCGGTCTTGATCAGGTCGGTGGAGGCGCGGCCGACGATGCGGTGCCAGCCGTCGGGGCCGATCGTCGCCACGTCACCGGTCGGGAACCAGCCGTCGGCCAGGTCCGGGGCCCCAACGCCACCGTCGCGCAGATAACCGTCGAGCAGGGTCGGGCCGGTCACCTGGAGGTGGCCGATGGTCTCACCGTCGGCGGGCAGCGGGGCGCCGGACTCGTCGACCAGCCGGGTCGCGACCCCGGGCAGGGGAGTGCCCACCCGGCCGGGACGGCGTTCGCCGTCGGCGCGGGCGCTCACCGTGATCAGGGTTTCGGTCATGCCGTACCGCTCGACCGGGGACTGCCCGGTGAGCGTGGCGAGACCGTCGAAGACCGAGGGCGGGAGTGGCGCGCTGCCGGAGACCAGCAGGCGGGCGCGTCGCAGGGCCGTCGCCGCCGTGGGGTCGGCGGCGATTCGGGACCAGACGGTGGGTACGCCGAAGTACATGGTTCCGGCCGCGGCCGCGTAGTTCGCCGGGGTGGGACGGCCGGTGTGGATCAGGCGGCATCCCAGGCGCAGCGGTCCCAGGACGCCGAGGACCAGACCGTGGACGTGGTAGAGCGGCAGGCCGTGGACGAGGGTGTCGCCGGCGGTCCACTGCCAGGCCTCGGCCAGGGCGTCGAGGTCGGCGGCGATGGCAGCTTCGGAGATCACCACGCCTTTGGGAGCGCCGGTGGTGCCGCTGGTGTAGAGGACGAGCGCGGCGGCAAAGTCCGACTTTTCCGGGTTTAGCCCGATGAAATCGGGCAGGATGATCGCTGCTCGCGAGTCGTCCAGAATGTGCCGCCGTTCCAGCACGCCCGCGTCCGGTGGGATCGGCACGATCGGCACCCCCGCCAGCAGCGCCCCGGTCACCGCCACGATCGTCGACAGGCTCGGCGTCGCGTCCACCGCCACGATCGGCGCCCCGGCGATCTCGGCGGCCACCCGCCCGGCCCGGGCCAGAAGGTCGTGCCGGGACAGCGACCCGTCCGGCGCGGTCACCGCCGCTTCCATGTCGGCGGCGTCGTGCAGTGCGGTGAGCAGCGGCATGACCGGATCCTACGAAAGTGCGACGGCTCGCCCCTTGCCGCGCCTGGCATCGGGCGCCGGCGTTGTCGCTGTCCGAAACGTCTGCCTACGGTCGGAATCTCCCTGGTGAGAGGGGCGGTGGGATGGCTGACCTGGCCCGGTGGCGGGATCTGCGCCGGCTGGCTCGCGGCTATCGCGGGCGCATCCTCGCGGCGGCGGCACTCAGCCTGTTCGGAACCCTGCTGGCACTCACCCAGCCGCTGCTGGCCCGGATCGCGGTCGACGGCGCCGCGGCTGGCCGGCTGCCGTGGCCGGTGATCGGCGCACTGGCCGCCCTGTTCGCGGCACAGGCCAGCGCCCTGGCCCTGGCCCGGTACGTCCAGGCGCACACCGGCGAGACGATGACCCGCGACCTGCGCCGGGACGTGACCGGTCACCTGCTGCGGGTGCGGCTGTCGGTGCTGGAGCGCGGGCGTACCGGGGATCTGATCGCCCGCGCCTGCGGTGACACGGCCGCCGTGAAGACGCTCATCGCGCAGAGCCTCGGCACCGGCCTGGCCGGGCTGATCGGCCTGATCGCGGCGGTCGGCGTGCTGGCCTGGCTGGACCCGTGGCTGCTGGCCGCCGTGGTGGTGCTGTTCGGCGGCTCGTTCGGGGCGCTGCTGGCGGTGGTACGCCGGGTGCGGATCGCGTCGCGCAGCGCCCAGTCCGCCGAGGGGGTGCTGCTGTCCGACCTGGAACGCGTCCTCGGCGGCATCCGGGTGGTGCGGGCCTGCCGGGCGGAACGGGCCGAAGCCGACCGGCTGGACTCGTCGGCCCGGCGGGCCTACCTGGCGAACCTGCGGATGGCCGGCATGGTCGCCCTCAGCGGCCCGGCCAACGACCTGGCGGTCAGCGGCGCGTTCCTGGCGGTCCTGCTGGTCGGCGCCTCCCGCGTGTCGTCCGGCGCGATGACCCTCGGTGAACTCGTCGGCTTCACCCTGGCGATGACCTACCTGGCGGCGCCCGTCTACGAGATCTTCCAGGCGGTGAGCGCCGTCCAGCAGGGCTCCGGCGCGCTGCACCGGATCAACGAGGTGCTGTCGCTGCCGGTGGAGGGCGACCGCCCGATCGCGGTGGCCCGGGTCGACGGCGCGTCCCGCCGGCCCACGCCGGTCCTGGAGTTCCGCGACGTCTGGTTCGGCTACGAACCCGACCGCCCGGTGCTGCGCGGCATCGACTTCACCATCCCGTCCCGCGGCCAGACCGCCCTGGTCGGCCCGTCCGGCGCCGGCAAGTCGACGATCTTCGCCCTGGCCGAACGCTTCTACGACCCCGACCGTGGCACGGTCCTGCTGAACGGCCGCGACGCCCGCTGGACCCGGTACGCCCACCACCGCGCCACGGTCGGCCTGGTCGAGCAGGACTGCCCCCTGCTGGCCGGCACCCTCCGCGAGAACCTCCTCTACGGCACCGCCCGGCCCGACGACCACGAACTGCGCCGCGTCCTCGCGATGACCGGCCTGCTCCCGGTGGTCGCCGCCCTCCCACAGGGCCTGGACACCCCGGTAGGCGAACGCGGCCGCCGCCTCTCCGGAGGCCAGCGCCAGCGCGTCGCGATCGCCCGCTGCCTGCTCTCCCGCCCCGAACTGATCCTCCTGGACGAACCCACCGCCCACCTGGACCCCGACAGCGAACGAGCCCTGACCGCCACCCTCCGCGAAGTCTCCACGGTCTGCTCACTCATGGTGATCGCCCACCGCTCCACCACCATCCGCTCCGCCGACCAGATCCTGGTCATCGACGCAGGAGTGGTCACAGCCACAGGAACACACAGTGAGTTGTCGCGCTCCGACCCTTACTACCGCTCCCTAGCAGATCAAACCCCATCAATCGTACGAATTACGCCGTCCCCTCTCCTATGACCGCTCCGCCGTCCCCCGCGACCCAGCGGCAACTCCAGCCTGTGCCGCCCCCGCCGGGCTGAGCTGCCCACTCACCCTCTCCCACACCCGCGCGCCTCCCTCAGTCGCCCACCACAGCCCGGTCCGGGTTGCCCGCTCTCTCTCCCGCACCCGCGCGCCTCCCTCAGCCGCTCACCACAGGCCGGTCCGGGTTGCCCGTTCCCTCTTCCGCGCCCGCGTGCCTCCCTCGGTCGCTCACCACAGGCCGGTCCGGGTTGCCCGCTCTCTCTTCCGCACCGGTGTGCCCCCTCGGCCGTCTGTTGCAGTTCAGGCTGGCCTGTCCGCGCGCGCGCCCTCTTGGCCCGTTGTCGCGGGTGGGGCCGGGTTGTCTGCTCACCCTCGCCGGCGCCCGCACCCCCAAACCAACCCTCACCACCCGCCACCGGACCAGCTGCCTGCACCCATCGTTGGCCAGCGTCCGCACCGTGAGTGCTTACCGCTTCGGTGGCCTGATCGGTTGCCCGAGCCCATCGTTGGCCAGCGTCCGCACTGCGAGTGCTTACCGCTTCGGCGGCCTGATCGGTTGCCCGAGCCCATCGTTGGCCAGCGTCCGCACTGCGAGTGCTTACCGCTTCGGCGGCCTGATCGGTTGCCCATACCCACCGCTGACCAGCGCCCACATCGCGAACGCTCACCACCTCGGCCACCCGATCAGCCGCCCACACCCACCCCGGCCAGCGCACACAGCGCCACCGACCACTCACACCACCAGGCCCACCACTCCGGCGACCCGATCAGCCACACAGTCACACAGCCCACCCGCGCCGACATCACCTGCCAATCCGACACCCGGCCAGCGGTACTCCAATGCTCACCGCCACAGCAGCCCGACCGGCCCGGACCGGTTGGGATCAGATGAACCACGTATGCATCCCGCCGCCGAGAAACGTGGCGAGAATTGTGACAACAATTTTCACAGTTCACGTCTGCCAGATTGGCATGATCGACTTCTTGTGCGGTCTTACACTTTCCCTTCCGGGTGCAGGACAATTTTCATATGGCCCAGCTCCAGTTGTTTACTGCAAAAAAGATTGTCGCAATGCGCGACCGGCGCGCACGCCGCAACTATTCTCCGGCCGCCGAGGACTTCCGCCGTGAGCATGAGCGCCATCGCGCATGGGGTCTAAGCCAGCGTCACGCACTGCGCTTGCGCCGCGCCCGCACCCAGGCGCTCCCCAGAGTCCATACAGACCTCGTGCCCGAGGCCCACCTTGACTTCGTGCCCGGGCCCTGCGTCGATCCCGTGCCCGAGTGCTGCGTCGATCCCGTGCCCGAGTTTTGCGCTGATCCCGTGCCCGAGTCCTGCGCTGATCCCGTGCCCGAGTCCTGCGCTGATCCCGTGCCCGAGTCCTGCGCCGACCCCGCGCCCGAGTCCTGCGCCGACCCCGCGCCCGAGTCCTACCCCGACTTCGAGCGAGCGCCGCAGGTCCAGGCCCGTGCCCACACCGACGCCCTGTCCATAGTTGAGACCGACACCCCACCCGAGACTCGCACCGGCCCCAACGTCCGGATTCGAATCCCTCGAGTGGCCACCGCCGATGCCGACACTCCACCGGAAACCTGTATCCGCGCCGGCCACGAGCGCCCGGCTCCAGGCTGGAGAAGGCCGAACGAGGGGCTGTTCGTCAACGATCACGGCGCCTGGTGTCAGGAGACTGCACCGCGGCCGGCAACCGGGTTCCGTGTCACCTCAGTGGCTCGGCCATCCACCCAGCGTCGGAGCGGCAACGCGCATACGCATAGGGGACCCGCCGAACCGGATCCGGCCCTGAATTGCTTCCAGAATAATTCCGGACTCGCCTACGGTCAGAGGGAGTGCCGGTTGTCGCATCGTTCCTGGAGAGGCCGATCGCCCCCTATCGCGCGCTGTAACCTTACTGCTGATGCACTTTTCCTGGCCTGGCTTTCGGAATGGTGTGCTACTTCAATGGCGACGCCATGATTCGGCGCGCTCGAATCCGGCTCGCGATGCGCGAGAGTGGCTTGGGGCTGTCCGTTTTCGGTTGGCTGCGCGCTGAGGTCGATCTTGTCCGCGTGCGAATCTGATCGGCACTGATACGGCGCCCGGATCGGGAAGAAGATGAACGGGCAACGCGATCCTGTCCGCGGCGACCGCCCGAGCGGCACACGGGAGCAGGAGAGAGTGAGTGGACAACTCAGCCCGGCCCACGACGACCGGCCGAGAAGGCACGCCGGCACCGGAGACGGTGGAAGGTGTGCAGGCTACCCGGGAGCTGTGGCAGGTGGGCCTTGTCGTCGAAGGGGGCGTCCGGACGGCTCGGGTGGGGATGATGCGGGCGAAGCGGGAGCTGGCGGGGTCGGCAGGTCGCCGGACCGGTGGGCCTCGTTGCCCAGGCCGGTGATGTCGGGGGGCACGGGTTACCCCGGGAAGGTGGCCAGCTCCTTCACGGCCATGGCGAGGCGGGTGTCGAATCCGGAGTGGACCAGTTCGCGGCAGTCGTGGTCGCCGGCGGTGGCCAGGCGGCGGATGTCGTGGATGGCGGCGCTGATGCGGTCGCGGACTTCGCGGATCATGTCGGCGGCGGTGCCCTGCCAGCGGTAGGCGTCGAGGAGCAGCCGCAGCCGGCGGGGGCGGTCGGCGAAGGCGGTCCAGCCTTCGGCGAAGGCGACGTCGCGGGCGTTGAGCGGCACCCAGGCGAAGGCGGTGAAGGCGAGGTCGGCGGCGCGGGTGACGGGGCCGGCGAAGTCCCAGCCGACGAAGCCGGTGAGGCGCTGCCCGGCCCGGGTGGCGTTGTAGGGCGCCACGTCGTTGTGGCCGATGACGAGTCCGGGTTCCCAGGTGCCGCCTTTGCGCCAGACGGCGTCGCCGGGCGGGACGAAGTCGGCGACGGCCTCATGGTATTCGCGCAGCCATTGGGCGACCTGCCAGAGGGTGTCGTCCTGGCGGGTCCATTCGGGCCAGGGGAGCACGGCTCCGGTCCGTACGCCCCGGAGGGTCTGCTCCTCGACCGGCGGCGCGCCGTCGAAGCCGGCGTCCGCCAGGTGCCGTAGCAGGGCCTCGACCGCGGGGGTCCACGGCTCGCCCGGTAACTCCTCGTCCTGATTCATGATCAACCTCCGGCATGGACGGTAGTCCGGAGATCATGGATCATGCATCGGCCGGGTGTCCGACCGGCGGCCGTCAAGTGACGGATATCGCGCAGGCCCGCCCCCCTGTGCGTAGGGGAGCGGGCCGGCAGAGACTCAGGCGAAGATCTCGCCCGCGTCCGCCTTGGCGATCAGCAGCGGCGGCGGGGTGAACCGGTCGCCGTAGCGCTCGGCGAGCTGCCGGGCGCGGGCCACGAAGCCGGGCAGGCCACCTTCGTACTGGTTGATGTACTGGAGCACACCGCCGGTCCAGCCGGGGTAGCCGATGCCGAAGATGGAGCCGATGTTGGCCTCGGCGACCGACAGCAGCACCCCCTCGTCGAGGCATTTCACCGTCTCGATCGCCTCGATGAAGAGCATCCGCTCCTTGAGGTCCTCGAACGGGATGGTCACGTCCGGCTTGGCGAAGGCGGACAGGCCCGGCCACAGCCCGGTGCGCTTGCCGTCGGCGTACTCGTAGAAGCCGGCCCCGCCGGAGCGGCCGGGCCGCCCGAACTCGTCGATCATCCGGTCGATGACCTGGTCGGCCGGATGTGCCTCCCACTGCTGGCCGGCGGCCGAGGCGGCGGCCCGGTACTCGTTGCGGATCTTGCGGGGCAGGGTGAGGGTCAACTCGTCCATCAGCTGGAGCACCGGGGCCGGGTAGCCGGCCTGGCTGCTGGCCTGCTCGATGCTGGCCGGCGCGACACCCTCGGCGAGCATCGCGATGCCCTCGTTGGTGAAGGTGCCGATCACCCGGCTGGTGAAGAAGCCGCGGCTGTCGTTGACCACGATCGGCGTCTTGCGCAGCCGGCGGACCACGTCGAGCGCCCGGCGTACGGTCAGGTCGCTGGTCTTCTCGCCCTTGATCACCTCGACCAGGGGCATCTTGTCGACCGGGGAGAAGAAGTGCAGGCCGATGAAGTCGGCCTGGCGCTGGACGCCCTCGGCGAGCGCGGTGATCGGCAGCGTGGAGGTGTTGGAGCAGAGCAGCGCGTCGGGCGCCACGATGCCCTCGATCTCGGCGAAGACCTTGTGCTTGAGGGCCGGGTCCTCGAAGACGGCCTCGATCACCAGGTCGGCGCCGGCCAGGTCGGCCACCTGGTCGGTGGCGGTGATCAGGTCGAGCAGGGCGCGGCCCTTGTCCTCGGTGATCCGGCCGCGGCCGACGTCCTTGGCGACGATCTTCTCCGAGTAGCCCTTGCCGCGGACGGCGCCTTCGAGGGAGACGTCGCGCAGGACCACCGGCAGGCCGGCGCGGGCGCAGACGTACGCGATGGCGGCGCCCATCATGCCGGCGCCGAGCACGGCCACCTTGGTGATCGGCGGCACCTCGCCGATGTCGCGCTGGCTGACCTCGTTCAGGTCGAAGAAGAACGCCTTGATCATGTTCTTGGCGACCGGGCCGGTGACCAGCTCGACGAAGTAGCGCGTCTCGATGACGAACGCGGTGTCCACATCGACCTGGGCGCCCTCGACGGCGGCCGACAGGATGTTGCGCGGCGCCGGGTAGAACGCGCCCTTGAGCTGCTTGCGCAGGTTCGCCGGGAAGGCCGGCAGCATCGAGGCGAGCGCCGGGGTGGACGGCGTGCCGCCGGGGATCTTGTAGCCCTTGGTGTCCCACGGCTGGGCGGCGGCCGGGTTCGCGGCGATCCACTCCCGGGCGGCGGCGATCAGCTGCTCGGGCGTCTCCACGATCTCATCGACGAGTCCCAGTTTGTGCGCCGCGCCGATCCGGTGCCGGGTGCCCTGGAGCAGCACCTGGGTCAGAGCATTGACAAGACCGAGCAATCTCACGGTACGGACGACGCCGCCACCCGCCGGGAGCAGGCCGAGGGTGACCTCGGGGAGGCCGATCTCGGTCTTCGGGTTGTTCAGCGCGATCCGCCGGTGGCAGGACAGCGCCAGTTCCAGCCCGCCGCCGAGGGCCGACCCGTTGATCGCGGCCACGACCGGTTTGCCGAGCGTCTCGAGCCGCCGCAGCTGGCCCTTGACCCGGGTGGACAGGTCGAAGACGTCCTGGCCGCGGTCGGCCGGTACGGAGCCGAGCTGGTCCAGGTCACCGCCGGCGAACCAGGAGTTCTTCGCCGAGGTGATGATGACGCCGGTGATCTGGTCGCGTTCGGCCTCCAGGCGGGAGACGGTGGCCTCCATGCTGGCGACGTACGCGTCGTTCATGGTGTTGGCGCCGCGGCGCGGGTCGTCGAGGGTGAGCACGACGATGCCGTCGTCACCGCGGTCGTAGCGAATGGTGTCAGTCACTGTCGGTTCTCCCTCAGAGCCGTTCGACGATGGTGGCGATGCCCATGCCGCCGCCGATGCAGAGCGTGGCCAGGCCGTATCGCCCGCCGCGCCGCTCCAGTTCGTCGACGAGGGTGCCGAGGATCATGGCGCCGGTGGCGCCCAGCGGGTGGCCCATGGCGATCGCGCCGCCGTTGACGTTGACCTTCTCCGGGTCGAGTTTGAGGTCGTCGATGAAGTGCAGCACGACGGCCGCGAACGCCTCGTTGATCTCGACGAGGTCGAGGTCGTCGACGGTCAGGCCGGCCTTGGCGAGGGCCTTGCGGGCGGCCGGGGCCGGGCCGGTCAGCATGATGGTGGGGTCGGCGCCGCTGAGCGCGGCCGACACGATGCGGGCGCGCGGGGTGAGCCCGGCGCGCTGCCCGGCCCGCTCGGAGCCGATCATGACCAGGGCCGCGCCGTCCACGATGCCGGAGGAGTTGCCGGCGCTGTGCACGTGGTTGATCTTCTCGACCCAGTGGTATTTCTGGAGTGCCACGGCGTCGAAGCCGCCCTGGTCGCCGATGGTGGCGAAGGAGGCGGGCAGCTTACCCAGACTCTCCACCGTGCTGTCCGCGCGGATGTGCTCGTCGCGGTCGAGGATCAGCAGGCCGTTGCGGTCGCGGACGGGGACGACGGAGCGGTCGAACCAGCCGTTCTGCCAGGCCTTCGCCGCCTTCTGCTGGGAGCCGACGGCGAAGGCGTCGACGTCCTCACGGCTGAACCCGTCCATCGTGGCGATCAGGTCGGCGCTGATTCCCTGCGGGATGAAGTCGGTGTTCAGCGCGGTGTCCGGGTCCATGGCCCAGGCGCCGCCGTCGGAGCCCATCGGCACCCGCGACATCGACTCGACGCCACCGGCGAGGACCAGGTCCTCCCAGCCGGAGCGGATCTTCTGGGCGGCGATGTTGACCGCCTCCAGACCGGAGCCGCAGAAGCGGTTGAGCTGGACGCCGGCCGTTTCGTACGGCAGGCCGGCGGCCAGTGCCGCGGTCTTGGCGATGTCGGAGCCCTGGTCGCCGAGCGGGGACACCACGCCGAGGACCACGTCCTCGATGTCGGCCGGGTCCACTCCCGGGTAGCGTCGCCGCAACTCGTCGATCAGGCCCACCACCAGTGAGATGGGTTTCACCCCGTGCAGGGATCCGGTCTTCTTCCCCCTGCCGCGCGGCGTGCGCACGGCGTCGTACAGATAGGCCTCGGTCGTCATCGACTGCTCCCCTGGATGCGAATTGCGGCTAACTTTTGCCGATGTTTCCGCTAGGTGTCAAGGATACGGAGACGAAGGTCGGGCGAACCACAGATCACCGATAGGCTGTCATCATGAGCATCGCCGCGGCCGGCGAGCCGGCCCCAGCCGAGGTCCGCAAGCGGCCGAAGAACCGTAAGACGCAGCTCGCCCTGGCCGCTGCGGAGATGTTCTGTGACCGGGGTTACCACGGGGTGAGTCTCGACGAGATCGCCACCGTGGTCGGGATCAGCGGTCCGGCCATCTACCGCCACTTCCCGAACAAGTACGCGATGCTGGTGCACGCCACCCGCCAGCTGGCCGACGCCGTGCTGGCCGCCACCGACCTGCCCGACGGCCCCGATCCCGGGCAGCGGCTCGACCGGTTGCTGGCGGTGCTGGCCCGGCTGGCCGTCGAGCACCGCCGGGTGGCGGGGCTCTACCAGTGGGAGTGGCGCTATCTGACGCCCGAGCACCGGGAGGAGTTCATGGTCCGGCTCGGGGTGCTGGCGGAGCGTCTGGCCGTACCGTTGCGGGATCTGCGGCCGGAGCTCTCCGGCCGGGACGCGGCCGCGATGGTCCGTGCCGCTCTCAGCGTGTTCGGCAGCCTGGGCACGCACCGGGCGGCGATCGCGCGTGGCCGGGGTGAGGCGGTCCTGCGCCGCGTGGCCTGGGCGGTGCTGCGTGACGAGCCGGCGACGCCGGCGGCGCCCACGACGGAGTACCCGGAACCCGAACCGGCGCTGGGGGTGACCGCGCGCCGGGAGATCCTGCTGGCCGAGTCGGTCAAGCTCTTCCATCGGTACGGCTACCACGCCGTCGGTGTCGAGGACATCGGCCGTGCCGCGGGGATCAACGCGTCCAGTGTCTATCGTTACTTCCCCGGCAAAGCCGACATCCTGGCCGCCGCCTTCTACCGCGCCTCGGAGCGGGTGGCCGAGTCGACGGCCGCCGCCCTGGCGGGAGCCGCCGACGACGAGGACGCGCTGCGCCGGATGGCCGAGTCCTACGTGGAGCTGACCTTCGAGCGCAGCGCGCTGGTGTCGGTCTACCTCGCGGAGAACAACAACCTGCCCGAGGTCGACCGTCATGAGCTGCGCAAGATGCAGCGGCTGCACGTGGAGGAGTGGGTCCGGCTGCTCGGCCGGCTGCGCCCGGGACTGCCCGTCCCGGAGGCCCGGGTGCTGGTCCACGCCGGTCTCAACCTGGTCACCGACCTGAGCCGGCTGGTCCGTTTCGATCGTCGTTCGGGCATGGACCGGCATCTGGTCCGGCTCGCTCTGACGGTGCTCCATGCCTGATCGGCGACGAAAAAGTTAGGCCGGATTCGCTCCTTGCCTTCCCAGGAAGTTAGTGCGCGTTTACAGTCGCGCCATAGCCGTCCGTCTTCGGCTCTCCAGGAGGCAGCTCATGGATCCCGCCCTTGCACAGCGATGCGCCGACATCGCCCGCGACCTGACGATTCCCGCACTGCTGCACCGCAACGCCACCGAACACCCCGATCTGCCGGCGCTCAGTTCGCTCGGCTCACCAGAGACGCTGACCTGGCGGCAGCTGCGCGACGAGATCGCCGTGGTCTCCCGCGGGCTCGCCGATCTGGGGCTGAGTTCCGGCGACCGGCTGCTGATCATGATGTCCAGCCGGCCCGAACACTGGATCGTCGACCTGGCCGCCGCCCACCTGGGCGCCGTCCCGTCGACCGTCTACGCCACCCTCTCCACCGACCAGTTGCGCTACCTGGCCCGGCACAGCCGCGCCGAGATCGTCGTCCTGGAGAACCAGGCGGCACTGGAACGCTGGCAGCCGATCCTCGACGAGGTGCCGGAGATCCGCCGGGTGGTGGTGGTCGACGCGGAGAACACCGGCGACACCGACCGGGTGGTCTCGCTGCGCCAGGTCGCCGTCCGTGGCTCGGCCGCACATCAGGCCGACCCGGCCGCGTTCGAGAAGGCGTGGCGGGAGGTCCGGCCGGACCAGCCGGTCACCCTGCTCTACACCTCCGGCACCACCGGCGACCCCAAGGGCGTGGTGCTCACCCACCACAACGTCATCTATCAGACGGTGGTCATGCGGCACACCATCGACACCCCGGATCACACCGAGTCGCTGGCCTACCTGCCGCTCGCGCACATCGCCGAACGCGTCCTCGGCGTCTACAACCCGATCTACCGGGCCGGGCACGTCACCATCTGCTCCGACCCGGCCCAGCTGCTCGCCGGGCTGGTCCGGATCCGGCCGGTGTCGTTCTTCGGCGTACCCCGGATCTGGGAGAAGATGGTCGCCGGTGTGCAGGGGCAGCTCGCCGCCGCCGACCCGCAGGTCAAGGCGGCCGTCGACATGGCCCGGGAGGTGGCGCTCCAGGTCTACCGGCTGCGCGGCGCCGAACAACCGGTGCCGGCGGAGCTGGCCGCCAAGCACGCCACCCTGGACGCCCAGGTGCTCAAGCCGTTGCGCGCCCGGCTCGGCATGGACGACATGCTGTGGGCCGGCAGCGGCGCGGCGCCGATCCCGGTCGAGGTGCTCGACTATCTGGCCAGCATCGGGATCGACGTGCTCGAGGTGTGGGGCATGACCGAGACCACCGGTACGGCGACGATCAACACGCCGGAGCACTTCCGTACCGGATCGGTCGGGCGGCCCAACGGCGGCATGGAGATCAGGCTCGCCGAGGACGGCGAGATCCTGGTACGCGGACCGCTGGTCTGCGCCGGCTACCTGCGCGCCGACGGCGGCATCGAGCCGGTCACCGACGCCGACGGCTGGCTGGCCACCGGTGACGTGGGCGTCCTCGACGACGAGGGCTTCCTCACCATCACCGACCGCAAGAAGGAACTGATCATCAACTCGAGCGGGAAGAACATCTCACCCGCGCAGATCGAGAACCTGCTGCGGGCGCATCCGCTCATCGCGCAGGCGGTCGCGGTGGGTGACCGGCGGCCGTACGTGACCGCGCTGATCGTCCTGGACGAGGAGATCGCCCCGCTCTGGGCCCGGTCCAAGGGCCTGCCGTCCAGTGCGATCGCCGAGCTGGCCGGCGATCCGGTGCTGATCGCCGAGATCGAGGCGGCGGTGGCCGTCGCCAACGCGAAACTGTCCCGGCCGGAGCAGGTCAAGTCGTTCCGGATCCTGTCGCGTTCGTGGACCCCGGAGACCGGGGAACTCACCCCGACGCTGAAGCTGCGCCGCCGGGTGATCCAGGAGCGCTACGCCGGCGAGATCGGCGCACTGTACGGCGGATGAACGGCACCGGCCGGAACAGCACTGTTCCGGCCGGTGACGTCAACAACACTCAGCGGCAGAAGATGCGCCATCCCCGGGCGAAGCCGGTGTCGTAGCCGCGCTCGTAACCGCGCTCGTAGGCGTTGCGGTAGCCGCCGCCGTACCGGTAGTTGTAGCCGCCTGCCTTGCGGCAGAACCGCTTGGCCTGACGGAAACCTTCCTCGTATCCGCGGTCGAATCCTGCCCGGAAGGCGCCCCGCTCGCCGTAGCCGCGGTAGACGTCGTCGTAACGGTCCCGGTAGCGGTCCCGGTAGCCGTAGTCGAAGTCGTCGTCATCGTCCGGCGGCGGGTAGACCGAGGCGACGGTCATCACGGCGCTGGTGTCCGGCGCGGCCATCGCGGGCGATCCGGTCAGTGACGTTCCCACGGTCGCCAGGACGAGCGTGCTGGCGGCCAGGACACAACTCTTGCGAAGTTTCATGAGTACTCTCCCCGTTGTCGCCGGAGCCTTTTGTGGCGGTCCGGCACTCGGCAAAAAAGCTACGCCTCAAGTCCGCGGGCATCCGGCGAAACGGCGTGGCAGAGACGTTCGGCCGGATTTCTGCGGTCGTTCAGGTAACCGCGCGCGAACGATCCCGCGGAGTGGTATCAATCAGCGGCAGTTCTTGCCGGACCCCTTCGCGAAGCCCGACTCGAATCCCTGCGCATAGCCGCGCTCGAAGGAGCCGTCGCCCTTCGTGGGCGCCTCGCGGTATCCCGACGGGCGCTGGCACGACTTCTTGGACAGCTTGAGGCCGTCCTTGAAGCCCTCCTTGAAGCCCTTCTTGAACTGCTTCTTCGACGACTTCCCGATGTCGCGGTAGTCGCCCGGTTTGCGGTCGTCGTCCTGGTAGCCACCGGGCCTGCGGTCGTCGTCCTGGTAGCCGCCGCCGGGCATTCCACCAGGCATTCCACCAGGCATTCCACCAGGCATTCCGCTGTCGCCCGGGTAACCGCCCCCGCCGGGGTAGCCTCCTCCGCCGGGGTAGTCGCCGCCGCCCGGATAGCCGCCTCCGCCGGGGTAGCCGCCTCCGCCCGGGTAGTCGCCCCCACCCGGATAGCCGCCTCCACCGGGGTAGCCGCCTCCGCCGGGATAGCCGTCGCCGTACGGGTCGCCGGGTGGCGGGTAGTCCGCACCCACCACGACGGTGTCCGGCGCGGCCACGGCCGGAGCGGCGGTGGCGAGGGTGAGGCCGGCGGTCGCCAGGACGAGGCATCCGGTGGCCAGAACGCGATTCTTACGAATTTTCATCAATCAATCTCCTGATTCTCACCGAGGTCGCCGGAACGGCGTCCCCGGCACTCGCCGATGAAGTTACGTGCCATTTCGGTCACCGTCCGGGAAACGGCCGACACGGTGGGGGCCGAGCCGGTGGCAACCGGACAAGAATGCCCGCGGAGCCCTTGTCGGACATGGTGGAAAGTGCCCGGGATCCGGCTGTGGGCTTGGTCATCCGGCTGTTCAGCTGACACGGGTTCCGCGCGGGTAGGGCATGATGAGGCGGATTCACGGGTCGTCTCATCGGGGGTGGGTGTCGTTTTGGAGCCGGGCAACGGGCGTGTGCTGAAGCGCCGTCAGCTGCTGACCCTGCTGGCTCTCACCGGCGCCGCCGGCTGCGGCTCGGCGTCGTCGGCGGAGACGCCGGCCGCGCGGGCGGGAGGGACGCCACCGGCCCCCGCGCCGCCGTCCGCGTCCCCCGGGGCCACCGCCCGGCTCGGCCCGGCGATGACCGTCACCTCCAGCGCTCCGGCCCCATCCGCCTCGGTGTCCACCGTGGCGTCGTCCGGTCTCGGCGGCGCCGTCCAGGCCCCGGCCGACCAGGTGATGCTCGGCTCCTATCTGGCGCTCGGCGGCAAGACCTTCCAGCAGAGCCTCGCCCTGCGCCGCAAACAGCTGGGCCGGGAGCAGCGGATCGTCCACCGCTTCTACCCGTGGGACGGCTATGTGCCCAGCTCCGAGCCGGAGGTCGCCAAGAGCAGCGTCCTGATGGTCTCGTGGCACGGCGCCCCCTACGCCGGCATCCTCGACGGCAGTTCGGACGGCAACATCCGCTCGGTCGCCCGCAAGCTCAAGGGCATGAAGCGTCCCATCCTGCTGCGCTGGGGCTGGGAGATGAACGGCGACTGGTTCGAGTGGGGCGGCGCCCGGAACGGGCAGAGCGCCGCGAACTATGTGAAGGTGTGGCGCCGCCTGCACCGCGTCTTCGCCGAGCAGGGCGCCGACAACGTGTCCTGGGTGTGGAGTCCCAACTGGAACTCCTCGCCCGGGGACTCCTGGAACCGGGTGCAGGGCTACTACCCCGGCGACGACTACGTCGACTGGGTCGGCATCTCCGGCTACAACTTCTTCAACGAGACCCCGTCGACCCTGTTCGACCCGATCACCGACCGGTTCGGCGGCAAGAAGCCGATCATCCTGTCGGAGACCGCCGCGGTCCAGGGCAAAGCCAAGTGGATCAAGCAGCTGCACACCTGGGTCGAGAAGACGCCCGCGGTCGGCGCCGTCGTCTGGTTCGACACCGACATCCAGGAAGGCACCGACAACAACTTCCGCTTCGACACCGACTCCGCCGCGCTCGCCGCCTACCGGGCCATGGCGCGCAGCTCACGCTTCAGCGGTTAATCATTTGATCGTACGGGCGGGGCGGGCAGACTTGCGGGCATGTCCGGAGTGATGCGAACCGTCGACGACCTGGTGGTGGCCGAGGCCGAGGAGCAGCGGCTGAAGTTCCTGTTCTTCTGGGGGCACCAGCTCGAGCACGACGGCGGCATCGGCGCCGGTTGTCTCAGCCAGTGGTTCCCGTCGCCGTTCACCGCGGAGGGCACGCGTTTCGCCACGGCCGAGCACTACATGATGTGGCGCAAGGCGGTGCTGTTCGGCGATCACGCCATGGCGCAGCGGATCCTGGCCGCCGGGCACCCGCACGAGGCGAAGCAGCTGGGCGGCCGGGTGGCCGGTTTCGATCAGAGGAAGTGGAACGAGCACCGCGTACCGATCGTGGTGGCCGGCAATCTGGCGAAGTTCGGCGGCGACCCGGCGCTGCGCTCCTACCTGCTGGGCACCGGCGACCGGATCCTGGTCGAGGCCAGCCCGCGGGACCGGATCTGGGGCATCGGCCTGTCCCGCGACGACGACGCCGCCTCGTCCCCGTCCCGCTGGCGCGGCCTCAACCTGCTGGGTTTCGCCCTCATGCGGGTCCGCGAGCAGCTGCGGTAGCGTCCGTCCGTGCCGAAGCCGCGGATCATCGAGTCCATCGACCGGAACCGTCCGTCCTTCGAGGACCCGTCACGGCCCCGGCCGGTGCGGATCCACCTGTGGGAGCCGGACACCGGCGACCCGGACCGGCTGGTGCTGCTGTCGCACGGCACCGGCGCCGCCGGGCCGGATCTGGCCTGGCTGGCCGAGCCGCTGACCCGGGCCGGTTTCCTGGTCGCCGCCGTGGACCACCCCGCCCGAGCAGATCGCGCTGCGCTACCTCGACCTGATTCCGGGCGCGACGGGCCGCACCCTGGGCGAGGATGTCGAGCACCACCACCTGTTCCCGGACGACCCGGCGGGCGCCGGCGCCCGTGCCGACGCGGCGGCCGGGGCGGTCGCCTTCCTCACGGCAGCGTCAGAGTCTGACGGGGTGCGTAGCCGTCGCGTTTGAGCCAGTGATCGGTGTAGACGATCCGGGCCGGGCTGATCACCCCGAGCACGCAGCGTGACGGGTCGGCGAGGAAGCCGGTGCGTTCGGCCTCGTCGATCCGCGGGCTGACCACCCGCCAGTGCTCGTCGAAGCCGGGGTCGGCGGGGGCCAGCACCCGGGCGGTCCCGAAGAGCTGTGCCCCGCGGCTGCTCTCCGGCCCGGCGAGCGGGGCGAAGATCCCGGCCGAGATTCGCGGGTCGGCCCGCAGGTTCCGGATCTTCGGCGAGCTGCCGAGCGCGGTGAAGACCAGGGTGAACTCCCGCGAGAAGTAGCGGACCGGTGTGGCGTGCGGCGCCCCGTCCGGGTCGTTGGTGGCGAGCACGCACATGTTCAGCGTCGCGAACAGGTTGAGGACCCGCTCCGCGAGCCAGTCCGGTTCCAGTACCCGGGTGGGCTTGATCGTCATCCGTTCAGCAAACACCCGGGCGCCCGCCGGATGAACGGCGGGCGCCCGGAGTGCGGGGAACGGAGGTGCGGTCAGCCGCCGAGGCTGGTGGCGGCGGAGCGGATGGCGGCGGAGAAGTAGCTGACCTGGGTGTAGACGCCCGGCTTGTTCGGGCGGGCGCAACCGTCGCCCCAGCTGACGATGCCGACCTGGACCCAGCCGGACGCGCCCTGGCGGAACATCGGGCCGCCGGAGTCGCCCTGGCAGGTGTCGACGCCGCCGGAGGTGTAGCCGGCGCAGATCTCCTCGGCGGCGATCACCTCGCCGCCGTACATGGCGGAGGAGTTGCAGGTGGCGTCGCTGACGAACGGGACGGTGGCCTTGAGCAGGTAGCGCTGCTGGGAGCCGCCCTCACTGGCCGCGCCCCAGCCGGCGATGGTGAACGTGCCGCTGTCGTACGCCGTGGACGTGACGATCGGCAGCGTGGCGATGCCGGTCACCGGGCTGGCGAGGCGGATGAACGCCCAGTCGTCGCCGTTGCCGTTGTAGCCGGGCGCCCGGTAGACGTAGTTGGACCTGCGGGTGATGCGGCTGGACGACTGGAGGTCGACGACCCCGAGCGTGGCGGTGATCGACGTGTTGGCGCCGGTGCGGCTGACGCAGTGGGCGGCGGTGAGCACGAGCGTCGGGCTGTAGAGCGCGCCGCCGCATCCCATCGAGAGCCGGACCATCCACGGGAATTCACCCTGGGCGGCGCGGGTGCCGCCGACGACGTACGGAGTGACGGGGTCCGAGGCCGCCGCCGGGCTGGGGGACATGGTGGCGGCGGTGACGACCGCGGCCAGTATCGCCAGAAGGGTTCGCCATCTGCGCATCTCGGTTCTCCTCTGATTCCGGGGGTGCACCGAGCTTCGCATTTAAGTGCATCGATATAAACATCCCGGCTCGCTTATATCGCGAGCGGGCGGTCCCGGCACGCGCCGGAACCGCCCGGAGGCGAGATTCAGCAGTAGGTGGACTGCTTGTTGATCACCTTGTACGGGCAGTCCGCCGCCTCGGCCAGCATCAGCGCCGCCGTCCGGTTGCGGGAGGTCTGCGCCGGGATCACGCTGGCCGGCGGGTAGAAGCCGCCACCGCCCGAGCTGCCCGGGTACAGCTCGAAGGTGTACGCGAAGATCTTGTGCACGCCCCACAGCCAGTCGAGCGAGTCACCGTCGGTGATGTAGAGGTCGCTGGACTGTTGCGGGGTGTAGCCGTTGGTGGCCGCCATCTGCCGCCCCAGGGTGGCGAACGTGTTGGCCTGGTCGGCGTTCATGCCGGTGGCGGTGTTCGCCGTGGTGTGCCCGTACGGCCACAGCACCAGCTGCGAGTAGGAGTGGAAGTCGATGGCCACCTTGATCTGCTGCACCCCGCCGACGACCCGGCTGTTGACGAAGTCCCGGATGACCCGGGTCTCCGGCGCCGAGAACGCGGACGGACCGCGGTAGGTGGCCGACGACGTGCTGCCGGACGAGCCGCCGCAGCAGCCCCAGTTGTAGCCGTAGTTGCGGTTGAGGTCGGTGCCGACGTAGCTGGAGCCGCTGTTGGGCTGCCGGTTCTTGCGCCACGACCGGTAGCTGCCGGTGGCGATGTCGTACTCGACGCCGTCCGGGTTGACCATCGGGACGATCCAGATCTCCCGGGTGTCCACGATGTTCTTGATCCGGGTGTCGGTGGCGTACGACCTGGTGAACTGCCCGAGCAGGTAGAGCGCCTGCTCCACGGTCAGGTGCTCACGCGCGTGGTGGTTGGCGTCGAACAGCACCTCGGGCTCGGACTCGTCGGTGCCCACGTTGTCGGAGATCTTCACGGCCACGATCTGCCGGCCCTCGTACGACGTGCCGAGCACCCGCTTGCTGGCGATCGCCGGGTACGCGGCCACCACCGAGTTGATCTCGGCGATCGTCTCGGCGTAGTTGTGGTAGGCCGAGTCCGCCGGCGGGAAGTCGAGCGTGCGCAGCGCCGGTTCGACGGTGAAGCCGAGCCGCTTGAGCCGGGACACCTCGGCGCCGGTGGCGGTCACCGTCGCGACACCGTGCTCGATGTCGTCGATCGCCACACCGGCGCGGGTGATCGTGTTGCGCTGGGCCAGGGTGCGGACGTCGTAGATCTCGTACTCGCCGGCGGGGTCGGGCACCGTCTCGGCGGTGGCGGGGGAGGAGGCGCTGATCGCCGCGGTCGCGCACATCGCGACCGCGGCGAGCACCGCGAGGGACCGTCGTCTCATGAACGACCTCCGGATCTGGGGAAGACAGTGCTCACAGCAAACCCCCAGAGATAGAAGGTCAGCAATGCATCAGGCCATGTCAATATTCCCCTGGTCCTGACGTGATGGCCGGCGCAGCTCGGCCGGAAGATCGTCCGGCGGAGGCGGCGCGCCCAGGTCCGAGGGCCGGTAGCCGCCCGGATAGCCAGGGTACGTGTGGTTGCTCTTCGGCCTGCCGAGAACCGACTCGCGGCGCGGCGGGAAGAATCGCAGCGCCCCGGCGCGGGCTTTCAGACCGGCTCCGGCCAGGGCGCCGACCCATGCGGGCGCCGGCTCGAACCCGAACGCCCGCAGCATCCGGTCGTCGAGCATCCCGCGGACGCCCAGGCGCACCGCCGGGCGCGCGAACCCCGGGAACCAGCCCGCGAACAGGCCGACCGTGTACTCCCCGATCTCACGGTTGGTGTCCGAATAGACGAAGTGCTTCTCCTCGTACGAATCCTTGAAGTTCCGGAAATCCGGAAAGGTCTGCGGGATCTCCTTGATCCCCATCCGCCGGCCGACCTCGCGGTAGTAGTAATAGGCGGCCAGCTTCTCGTTCGAGTGCAGCGGGCGCCAGCCCCACCGGGTGATCCAGTCGATCGGGTCGTAGATGAACGTCGACAGCACGTACAGCATGTCGTCGTTGCTGATCGTGTAGTGGCCGTGCGCCCGGTTCACCACCCGCAGCGCCTCCCGGCCGCGGTCCGAGTCGTAGCCGTGCGCCGCCATCTCCGCCATCAGCAGCGCCGTGTCGTCGTACCGTCGCTGTGGTCTGTCCCGGAATTCGCCGGTCGCCGCCAGCAGCCGGGAGATGCTCGGCACGCAGTAGGTGCGGAACAGCGCGAACTCCAGCGCCCGGGTGTAGTCCCAGGGGAACTCCTGCCCGGACGAGATCTGGTAGATCTCCAGGTGGTCGGACTCCGGGTCCAGGGCGGCGATGCGTCTCGCCAGGTCGAAACGGCCCATCTCAGCTGATCAACTCCTTCACGCGGGCGATCTGGCGCAGCGGGTCACCGAACGGGATCACGTTCAGCACGGTCACTCCGGCCTCCTTGTACGCGGCGATCCGGTCCCGGACGTACGACTCCGGGCCGATCAGGCTGGTCAGCTCCAGCAGCTCGTCGGGGACCGCGGCCGCCGCCTCCTCCTTGTGTCCGGACAGGTACAGCTCCTGAATGCGGTCGGCCTCGGCCTCGAAGCCGTACCGGCTGACCACGTCGTGGTAGAAGTTGCGGCCCCGGGCGCCCATCCCGCCGACGTACAGGGCGACGATCGGCCGGGCCAGATCACGCAGGCCGGTGACGTCGTCGCCGATCGCCAGCGGGCCGCCGGCCACCACCTCCAGCGGCGCCAGGTCGGCCGGGCGCTTCGCCGTGCCCTCGGCCAGCGGCTTGCCCCACACGTCGGCGGCGCGCTCGGGGATGTAGAGGAACGGCAGCCAGCCGTCGGCGATCTCGGCGGTCATCCGTACGTTCGCCGCGCCCAGCGACGCCACGTAGACCGGGATCCGGTCGCGCACCGGGCGGGTGAGGATCTTCAGCGGCTTGCCGAGGCCGCCGGGCAGCGGCATCCGGTAGAGCCCGTCGTGCTCGATCACCTCACGCCGCCAGATCGCCCGGCAGATCTCGATGATCTCCCGGGTCCGGCCGATCGGCTTGTCGTAGGGCACCCCGTGCCAGCCCTCCACCACCTGCGGCCCGGACGCGCCGAGCCCGAGGACGGCCCGGCCGCCGGACATCGCGTCCAGTCCGGCCGCCGTCTGCGCGAGCAGCGCCGGCGTACGCGAGTAGATCGGCAGGATGGCCGAGCCGATCTGCACCCGCTCGGTCTTCGCCGCCAGGTAGCCCATGATCGTGGGAGCGTCGAACCCGTACGCCTCCGCCACCCACAGGATGTCGAGGCCCGCCCGTTCCCAGCCGGCCACCTCGTCCGCGGTCGTCCGCGGATCTCCCGCATACATCAGTGTCGTTGCCAGGCGCATCGTCAACCTCCCGTGTTTTTGATATTTGATACGGTGAAACCCGATAAAGCGAGAGGTGGACGGACATGCTCTCCGAAGAGGTCGCATCCGCGCTGCGGACCAGGATCATGTCCGGAGACCTCCGCCCCGGCGCCCGCATCAGGCTCGAGGAGGTCGCCGCCGGCCTCGGGGTCAGTATCACCCCGGTGCGGGAGGCGCTGTTGACGCTGCGCGGCGAGGACATGGTCGTCCTGGAGCCGCGCAAGGGATACGTGGTGGCCCCACTGTCCCGGCAGGACATTCTCGACGTCTTCCAGTTGCAGGGCGACATCGCCGGTGAGCTGGCCGCCCGGGTGGCCGTCGCGATCGGCGAGGCACAGCTGGCCGAGCTGCGGGTGGCGCACGCCAAGCTGGCCCGCGCCCGGCGTGCCGCCGACGTCGAGACGCTGGAGTACGAGTTCCACCGCGCCGTGAACCGGATGGCCCACTCCCGCAAGCTCAGCTGGTTCCTGCACACCGCCACCCGCTACACCCCGGCCCGTGTCTACTCCGCCGACCCCGGCTGGCGCGACGGCATGCGCACCGACCACGAGGCGCTGCTCACCGCCTTCGCCGACGCCGACGCGGGCGCCGCCCGCACGGCGATGACCAGGCACTTCACCGATGGGGCGGAGCGCCTGGTCAAACACCTCGACGGTCTGGGCATCTGGGACGTCTAACGCCCGTGGCGCATCCGGAAGAGCTTCACCGCCCGGGCCATCACCTTCGGGTCGCGGTCCAGCCGCATCAGATCCAGCGGCGCGTGGAACCGCTGCCGGGTCACCGACTGCGCCCGGGAGAACTCGCGCAGCCCGTCCGCCCCGTGGATCCGGCCGAACCCGGAGTCGCCCACCCCGCCGAACGGCAGTGACGGCACCCCGGCGAACCCCAGCACCGCGTTGACCGACGCCGCCCCGGTCCGCAGGCGGCGGGCGATGCCGGTCGCCGCGTGCGCATCCCTGGAGAAGATCGACGCGGCCAGGCCGTACCTCACCGCGTTCGCCCGGCGGACCGCCTCGTCGAGGTCGTCGACCGGGTTCACCACCAGCGTCGGCCCGAACGTCTCCTCGGTCACCGCCGTCGACTCCTCCGGCACGTCGGCCAGCACCACCGGCGCGATCCGGGCGCCCCGCACCGACTCCGGCCCGCCGACGATGGCGCGGCCGCCGCGGGCCAGCGCGTCCTCCACGTGCGACAGGACGATCGCCGGCTGCTCCGGGGTGGTCATCGGGCCGTACGACGCCGACTCGGCCAGCTTCTGGAGCCGGTTCAGGAAGTCCTCGTAGACGGACCGGACCACGTACACCCGCTCCACGCCGGCGCACGTCTGCCCCGAGTTGCCGAACCCGCCGAACGCCGCCGCCCGGGCCGCCGCGTCCAGGTCGGCGTCGGCCGCCACGATCAGCGCGTCCTTGCCGCCACCCTCCACCACCAGCGGGGTCAGCGTCTCGGCGCAGGCCGCCATCACCTTGCGGGCGGTGGCCGCCGACCCGGTGAACGCGATCTTGTCCACTCCGGACCAGCACAGCGCCGCGCCGGTCGTGCCGTCGCCGACCACCGCCTGGAGAACCGGCTTCTCACCGGGCCACGCGCCGGCCAGCCACTCGCCGACGCCCGGGGTGTGCTCGCTCGGCTTGAACACCACGGCGTTGCCGGCGGCCAGCGCGTACGACACCGAGCCCAGCGGCGTGTAGACCGGATAGTTCCACGGCCCGATCACCCCGATCACGCCGAGCGGCAGATACTCCAGGGTCGCCACCTGGTTGGCCGCCAGCATCCCGGACGGCACCCTGCGCCGGCCCAGCACCTTCGCGGCGCTGCGGGCCGCCCAGTCCAGATGCTCGACCGCGAGCATCACCTCCAGGACGGCGTCGTCGACCGGCTTCCCGGTCTCCGCCGACACCAGAGCGGCCAGTTCCTCGATCCGGGTGGCGATCGCCCGTTTCCAGGCGAGCAGCCGCACCCGGCGCTCCTTGAAACTCAGGCCGCCCCACCAGCGGGCGGCGTCCCGGGCCCGGTCGACGGTGGCCCGAACGGCCTCGGTATCGGCGACCGGGTATTCCCCGACGACGTCCGTGGTGCCGGGTGAGTAGGAGCGCAAGACAGTGCCCATGGCGAACTCCCGACGCTGAAAATTTGATATTTGATATGTTACGGTCGCTGTCAACAAAGCGCCTCACCTGCACAAACCATCGGAAGGTGACGACATGAGCATCGATCTAACGGATGAGCAGCGGGCCTTCGTGGACGCCGTCGCCGACTTCTGCCGCCGGGAGACCGGCACCCGCGAACAGCGCGGCGACGGCCCCCACCACCCGGACGTCTACCGCAAGATGGCCGACCTCGGCTGGCTCGGCGTCACCGTCCCCGACCAGTACGGCGGAGCCGGCGCCGGCATGGTCGACACCTGCCTCTTCCTCGAACAGGTCGCCTACGGCCAGGCCCCCGTCGGCGGCTTCACCACGAGCGCCATCGTCGCCGCCGCCGTCGAACGCTCCGGCAGCGAACCCCAGAAGAAGACCGTCCTCGGCGGCCTCGCCACCGGCCGCGTCTACGCCATCGCCATGAGCGAACCGGAAGCCGGCTCCGACGTCGCCAACCTCTCCTGCCGCGCCGTGCTCACCGACGACGGCTACGTCGTGAACGGCCAGAAGACGTGGTGCTCCAACGCCCACATCGCCGACGCCATCCTGCTGGTCGCCCGCACGTCCGGAAGCCCCGGCGACCATCACGGCCTCACCATGCTGCTGGTCCCCACCGACACCCCCGGCCTGCGGATCAGCGGCATCGAGACGATGGGCGGCCGCGAGGTCAACGACCTCTACTTCACCGACGTCGTCGTCCCCGCGGACGCCGTCGTCGGCACCGTCGACCGCGGCTGGCAGCAGCTCATGGCCGGCCTCAACGTCGAACGCCTCATCCTCGCCGCCCTCATGCTCGGCACCGCCCAGCGCGCCTTCGACGACGCCCTCGACTTCATCAAACAGCGCAAACAGTTCGGCCGGCCGGTCGGCTCCTTCCAGGCCCTGCGCCACCGGGTGGCCGACCTCGCCACCGAGATCGCATGCTGCCGCCTGCTCGTCCACCGCGTCGCCACCCTCGCCGACCGCGACCCCCACAAGGTCCTCCCGCGCGAGAGCTCCATGGTCAAACTCAAGACCACCGAGGTCGCCCGCCAGGTCGCCCTCGCCGGCATGCAGATGATGGGCGGCTACGGCTACGCCACCGAATACGACATGGAACGCCACGTCCGCGCCACCCTCGTCAGCACGATCTACGGCGGCACCAGCGAGATCCAGCGCGACATCATCGGCAAGACCTACGGCCTCTGAAACACTCCGATTTGGTACGGGTGAGCCGGCACCACCACCGCAACGACGGCCGTCCCGCCGGTTCGGGACGGCCGTCTGCCGGGTCAAGGCCGTGGGCCCGCCGCGGGCGTGAGACTCGGGCAAGCACATCCGGTTCGGTGATCGCGACGCCGGTGACCCGGTGGACGGCCGTCAGGGCCGTGGTTCCCGCGGCCTGCCGGGGCAGCAAAGCCCGGCGGTCGCGGCACGGGCGCGCCCCGGCAGGCGGTCGCGTGAACCTGCGGGACGGGGCCGATGCGGCGGGACGGCCATGCCCGTACCGGAAAAGGGGTCGTGAATTTGAGAGAGTGGCCCGGTGCTGAGCGAAAGAGACCGGGAAACCGCCGCCGAAGCCGGGATCGTGGTTTTCGCGAACCGGATCATCACCGGAGCGGAACCGCCGATCGACGGCGAAACGCTCGCGGCTGTGGCAGCGCGATGTTCCGGAACCATTCCGGTGGAACTGGTCGCGCTGTGGCGGACCGCTTTCGGCGGCCGACTCGATTACGACCTGGACGCGCCCGTCTCGTTCAGCGAGGTGTTCGGTTCCCACGACGGCTATCACGACCTGTGGGGATGGATCGACCACGAGGCCGAGCTGGCCGGATCACCGCGGCTGCGGTATCTGCCGTTCGGCGGATTCGAATACCTCGACCGGCTCTATGTGGACACCGAAGGCGAGGGCGCCGTCGTCTACTGGCAGCAGGGACTCCCACCCGGATGGGAACTCGAAACCGGTGACCACGCCGATGCGCTGGCGTCCGGGCTGACGGAACTGTTCGGCCGGCTGGCCCTGGAGGAAGACCCGTGGAACGGCGGCGATTCCGGCCTCGAACTGCGCGACGCCATCGACGAACTGGGCGACGAATCACCGGACGTGGCCGCGAAACTGCGTGAACTGGCCCGGTCGACGATTCTCGACTGGCGTGCGGCACTGGCACGGGGCGAGATCGCCGCACAGCCCCGGATGCGGCGCATCGGCCTCGACCGCGCCGCCGCGACTGGCGACATCGACCTGCTCGACCGCCTGGCCGCCGCCGGCTGCGACGTGGCCGAACCGGTCCGCAACGGCCTCACCCCGATCGACATCGCCCTGGCCAACCGGCATCTCCCGGCCGTCGAATGGCTGCTCACCCGCCAGGTCCCGGTGACGAACACGCTCCGCGTCGGCGCCCACGCGGCCGACGTCACCCTGGCCCGCCGCCTGGCCGCCCAGGGCGCGCTGATCACCCCCGGCGCGTTCGGCCACGTCATCGAGAGCGAGGACATGGACCTGGTGACGTTCCTGGCCGCGTCACTGCAACCGTCGGAGGAGATGCGCGTCTATGGCCCCCGCCTGCGGATGCAGTCCGCGCAGGCCCGGATCGCCGCCGACCGCACCGCCGACGAGACGCTGCGCCACCGCTCGACCGTGCTCCGGGAACTCGCCGAACGCTTCGACCCCGGCGGCCGCTAGGCTGTCGCACGAGTGAGGGCCGTAGCGCAGAGGTCGTCGCGCCGCCCTGCACAGGCGGAGGACACCGGTTCGAATCCGGTCGGCCCTCACTCCCCTTCCGCGATCATCTCCGCGTATTCGACCGCAAGCTTCCGAACCACAGCCTCGAAAACCCGATCTTCCCGGCTCGCCATCGGCGCAGCCTAGCGGGCGTCAACCCCGGGATGGCCTGAGGATGTCGCCGAGAACCTCCAAGCGGTGCTCTATCCGCCGCTGCTGGTATCTGATCCACTCCTTACCCTCGGCGGCGACACCCTCCAGCACGTTGAGGGTGCGGGGGAGACCCGAGGCGTCGAGCGTGGCCTCGGACAATGCGGTGACGTCCTCGTCCGGGTGGATGTTCTCGTCGATGGTCTCGCTGATCAGAGCGGTGATCGGTTCGCCGTTGACGGGGGTCAGTTCGAAGTGCTGGCGGCTGGTCGGCGAGCCGTGGACCCGAACCGCGGCGACCGCGTCGAAGCGGTAGTTCAGACGCTCGGTGGGGAAGGAATCGGTGTCCTCGAAGTCGTGCAGGAAATTGACCTGCCGGACGCCGTCGTCGGTGAGCAGGAACAGCAGCATCTGGTACTTCGAGTAGCGCAACGGCCCGTGATGAACCCGGGCTCGCTTGGTGCCGCGATGCGGCGCCTCGATGAAGGCGTGCGCGATCACCTGGCTGGCTCTGAGCCGGTACTGCCGTAGGGCCCTGTCGACGAGGAGCTTGCGATCGCATTCCAGCCAGTCGGCCATCTCCCGGTCCGAGGGGCGGGGCGCCAGCTTGTCCGCCCACCGTTGATAGGCCAGAAAACGGTCCCGGTACTGCTCGTCGTACTCGGCCTGGTCGGCGGGCACACGCAGGTGTTCGCCGACGATGGCGAGGAGTGCCGGAGCGCAGATCACCGCTGAGACCAGAGCGAGCACTATCCAGCCCGTTCCGGCGATCGGCGAGGTGGCAACGACAGCGGGAGCGATCTGGAAACAACCGATGGCGAGGACCGGCAATCCGGCAAGACAGCTCACCTGGACCCACGCCGGAGTGCGCCACCGCTGCCGGTAGGCGGTCAGCGTGTCCTTCTGCCATCGCCGTTTGACATCGGCGACGAGGTGGCGGATGAGCCAGGCGATCTCATCAGCCTTGACCGGCTGGTCCCGGTACATGTCGACCACTTCGTCGCGCAGGCGCTCACGCAGGCCCCGGGTCTGCTTCAGCCAGTAGGAGCGATCGGTGTCGCGGGGCACGTAGCGCCCGAAGCAGTCGTCGAAGATTCGGTCGACCCGGCGCGCGAACCCACCGGCCGGCGCCTCCCGCCGGCGCCGCCGGGAAGGCACGAGCTCGGCGTCCTTGACCCGCACCCGTCGCACCCGGAAGTGCCATATCGAGCCGGACCAGAGGGAGACGGCGGTTCCGGCGACGGCGGCGGCGAAGGAGAGCAGAAGCGTGGCTTCGCCGCCCCGGGCGAGCAGCCAGCCGATGCTGCCGATCGCGTACAGGAACGCCGCGCCGCCGAGACCCGCCCGCAGGAGATCAGCGAGACGGATGCGGGGGCGTCCGGCATACCGGCGCCGCGGGCGTCTGGGTTCCGGCTCGAAGAAGATCCAGACCCGGTTCTCGCGGTCATTCGCCAACTGGAGTTGTCCAGCACGTTCGACGGACCGCAGCCACATCCGGTCCTGAACCGATCCGTCGAGCAGCTCGCCGAGGTGGTCGACGATCAGTTCCCGTTGGAGCGGGGGCAGACCGGCCAGTTCCTTGTCCAGTAACGCGGGTTCGTCGGTGCTGGAGAAGTAGGTGAGCATCGCCACCACCGACCGGAGCCCCACGGTCCAGTCGTCGTTGCCGCGCAGCTCCGGGAGTTCCGTGCAGATCGTCTTCAACCCCTCCATATCGTCGCTGTTCAACTCGCGCAGATTCTTCCCGCTGAGTTGCGCCAGCAGCCGATAGAAGTGGACCTCCTCGGTGGCGTGACCGAGAGCGATCGCCTTCGCGATGAGCTTGCGGGCTTCGAGCGGCATCCGGGCCTTCAAGAACTCGACGCCGATCCGGAAGATCTCCTCCGGCGTCGCCCCCGGCGGCACCTTGTAACTGCCGTTCAGGTTCACCACGATCCCGGCCTGGTAGCCGACCCGTGCGTCGCCGGAGGCGGTGTTGGTGAAGTCCGTCATGGTCATGACAGCTCCCGTACCGCGCCGATCACCGCCGACAGGCGGGTGGCGAGCTCCGCGATGTCGGCGACCAGCCCCCGCAACCGCTTGAGTGCCAGCATGACCCGGCTTCGGCCCGCCTTCGTGCCGTCCGCGGCGTGATCGGTGGCGTCGTCGAGTTCCGCCTCCGCCGCCTTGTACGTGTCGTCGTCGAGCCGCCCGTCCTGGTGTGCGGCCCGCACCAGCCCGCGCAGCTCCGCGATCGCCGCCACGATGTCGACCGGCTGATCCGCTCGGTCCCCGGCGTGCGCTCCACCGAAGATCTGCCCGGCCTGGATGCCGACTCGTGCGTTTCCGGTGGCGATGTTGCGGAAGCTCGGTCCCATCTCGGCGTTCCTCTCCTGTCGCTCGGTGCTGTCGGTGACGATTTGCCGGGCCAGCGCGACGGCGAAGGCGGCGGCGTTCGCGGCGGCTCTCGGCTGCCAGTTCTCTCCGTCGGTCGACGACTTGGTGCCGTCGGCCCGGTCGCTGATGCCGCGGATCACGACGACCGGAAGCGCGTCGTTGAGGTGCGCGGCCTGGGCGACCCCGGCGGCCTCCATCTCGATGGCGAGAGCGTCGTTGTAGTGCTCCAGCACCCAGCGGGCGTGTTCGGAGACGCTGGAGTCCTGCACCACCTCGCCGGCCGCGATCGGCCCGAAGTGCACGGTCGGCCCGTCGCCGTCGGCCGACGGGTCCCGCCATTCCTCGCTGCGGATCAGATGCTGCGCGATCTGCCCGGCCCGGTGCGAGATCTCCCAGGACCGCGGTCGCGCCTTCGGGCCGTCGTCCTCGCTGGTGGCGCCGTGGTAGGCGTAGACCTGCGAGGCGACCACGACGTCGCCCAGTTTGACGCTCGGCCACAGACCGCCGGCGACGCCCGCGAAGATCACCGCGGCGGGGGAGAACTCCGCGATGGCGCGCTCGGCCAGGACGGCGGCCGGATGGTTGCCCTTGCCGACCAGACCGATCGCCACCCGGCAGCCGTCACCCAGCCGGCCCGTCTCGAAGCGGGTGCCGGCCTGGTGCCAGTGGACACGTGGGTTGTCGATCCGGCTGCGAACCGCCTCGTATTCGAGGTTCAGCGCGGTGAGCATGACGACGAGGTCGCTGTTCATGACGGTGTCCTCTCGGTGGCTGGCGGCCGGTTCATCGGCGGGTGCAGGGATTGGCGTGGGCCGGGCCGGAACAGTCGGGCGGGCCGCCCGTTCTCCGTCTTGCGGACCGGCCCGGCCGGCTCGATGAAGCCGTCGACGCTCTGGACCTTGCGGTAGAAGTTGCGCGGATCGAGGCGCACACCCCAGACCGCCTCGTAGACCTCCTGCAGCTCGCTGATGGTGAACAGCGGTGCGCAGAACGCGGTCGCCAGAGCGGAGTGCTCCAGCTTGGTGCGTGCCCGCTCGACACCGTCGGCGACGATCCGCCGATGGTCGAAGGCGAGCCGGGTGTCCGGTGAGAGTGCCCGGTCGGTGGGGATCCACCAGGCGTCGGACGCGTCGGTGCCGGCGACCGGCTCGGGCAGCCGGGGCGTGATGGCGAGATAGGCGACCGACACGACCCGGCCGCGTGGGTCCCGGCCGGGCGTCCCGTAGACACCGAGCTGTTCCAGATGCAGCTGGTCGGCGGCGAATCCGGCTTCCTCGGCCAGTTCCCGGTGGGCGGTGTCGAGCAGGTCCTCCTCAGGGTGGGCGAGGAAGCCGCCGGGCAGGGCGAGGGCGCCGCGGAACGGATCGATCCCACGCTCGACGAGGAGCACCTGTAAGCGTGATTCGCGCAGCGTGAAGATCACGAGATCGACCGCGACAAGCACGGCCGGCGGTACCCAGGAATCGTCTTCCATGGATGCAACGTAGCTTCCTGTCAAACTGACAGGAAGTGCTTCCGCGTGTCAGTTTTCCGGCTGCGGTCAGAAAACGGACCCCACCGGGGTGGGTCCTTCTCGCCTCTGCCGTTCGCATAATCGGGTTCCCGGGGGAGTGGCGCGCTGCCAGGCTCGAGCGGGTGACGACCTTCGCGCTCCAGGCCGTACCCGATGACGCCGCCTCCTGGCTCGCCCTGGCGAGACGTGCCGAGGCCGCCGGATTCGATGCCCTCTACTCGCCCGACCATCCCGGATCATGCGCCGCCCCGAGCGTGGCGCTCGCCGCCGCGGCGGCGGTCACCGAGCGGATCGGCCTCTGCGCCTATGTGTCCCATGCGGGCGTACGCGAGCCGATCCACCTGGCCGCCGACGCCGCGACCCTGGACGTGGTCTCCGGCGGCCGGGCCCGGCTCGGCCTCGGCGCCGGGCACACCCCGGCCGAATGGCGGGCGATCGGCCGGGAGCGTCCGGGCGTCGACGGCCGCGTGGACCGCTGTCTGGCCGTAGCCGAAGCCACCCGTGCCCTGCTCGCCGGCGACACCGTCACCGTCCACGAGGCCGGACTTGACATGCACGAGGCTCATCTCGCCAAGCCGCGCCCGGTGCAGGAACGGATCCCGCTGCTCCTGGGCACCGCCAACTCCCGCATGCTGCGCTGGGCCGGCGAACACGCCGACATCGTCGGCCTGAGTGGCCTGGGCCGGACCCTGGAGGACGGCCACCGGCACGAGGTCCGCTGGCGCCCGGACCAGATCGACCACCAGATCGAGCGGGTCACCGCGGGTGCGGCAGGCCGTGACACCCCGCCCGCCCTGGAGGCTCTCGTCCAGATCGTGGCGGTCACCGACGACGCCGAGGCCGAGGCCGCAACCCACGCCGAACGCCTCGGCATGACGGTCGCCGACGTCCTGGCCGCGCCGTTCGTGCTGATCGGCACGCCCGCCGAGATCCGCGCCGCGATCGAACGCCACGAGAAACGCTGGGGCATCACCCGCTACGCGGTCCGCGTCGCCGCTGTCGACGCGATCGAGTCCCTCGGCCTCCTGGCCGCGACCCGTCCATCACCCTGATCCCGCCGCAGCGCCTCACCTCGCGCCGGCCGCGATCCCCGATCACTGCGATCCGCGCCTTCCCTCACCGCCGGCAGCGATCGCCGATCGCTGCGATCTGCGCCTTCCCTCGCCGCCGGCAGCGATCGCCGATCGCTGCGATCCCTTACCGCCGGACGTGATCGCCGGTCGCTGCGATCCGTGCCTTCCCTTGCCGCCGGACGCGAGGCTGTGTTCAACGCGACGTCCGATTCTCGCTAGCCGCGTGCCGCGCGGCACGCTTAGCTTGTCCCACGTGACCCCAGACTCTGTACGCCCGGAGCGTTCCGCCGTCGTAGCCGCAGCCGTCACGGTGGTGCTGTGGGCGTCCGCGTTCGTCGGAATCCGGGCGGCCGCCCCCCATTTCGCCCCCGGCTCGCTGGCTTTGGGCCGCCTGCTGGCCGGTGCCGTCACCCTGCTGATCTTCCTGCTGATCAGCCGCCAGGGCCTGCCGCCGAGAGCCGCCTGGCCGGGCATCGCGGTGTCCGGCGTCGTCTGGTTCGGGGGCTACATGGTCGCCCTGAACTGGGGCGAGGAACTGGTGGACGCCGGCACCGCCGCCATGCTGGTCAACGTGGGCCCGGCGATCATGGCCCTGCTGGCCGGATGGCTGCTGCACGAGGGTTTCCCGCCACGGCTGCTGGCCGGAATAGCGGTGTCCTTCGCCGGAACGGTCATCGTCGGCTTCTCGATGTCCGGCGGCGGCGGTTCCTCGGTCCTGGGTGTGGTCCTGTGCCTGGTCGCCGCGGTGACCTACGCCGCCGGGGTGGTCGCCCAGAAGCCCGCCCTGAAGCACGCGTCGGCGTTGCAGGCGACCACGTTCGGCTGCGTGATCGGCGCGGTCGCCTGTCTGCCGTTCGCCGGTCAGCTGGTCGCCGACGTCCGAGCGGCCCCCGTGTCGATCACCCTCAACGTCGTCTACCTGGGCGTCTTCCCCACCGCGATCGCGTTCACCACATGGGCGTACGCGCTGGCCCGCACCACCGCGGGGAAGATGGGCTCGACGACCTACGCGGTCCCGGCCGTGGTCGTCCTGATGTCGTGGCTGCTCCTCGCCGAGGTGCCCGGCTGGCTGACTCTGGCCGGCGGCGCCCTGTGCCTGGCCGGCGTGGCCGTCTCCCGCAGCCGCCCCACCCCGGCCCGCGACGCCGAACCGGCCGAGGCCACCCGTGGCTGAAACCGGGCGCGGCCGGCCGATCCGGTCGGTTCGGCTGCGGTGAGGTGAGAGGGGTCACCAGGCCGTGGTGGCTGGATCCGGGCGCGGCCGGCCGATCCGGTCGGTTCGGCTGCGGTGAGAGGGGTCACCAGGCCGTGGTGGCTGGATCCGGGCGCGGCTGGTCGATCCGGTCGGTTCGGCTGCGGTGAGAGTGGTCACCAGGCCGTGGTGGCTGGATCCGGGCGCGGAGGGGCTCTGCGGGAGTGCGAGCGGCGGGCCACCACCGGCTTCCTGGCTGAGGGGAAGCCGGTGGGTGGGCCCGCCTTTTGCGCTGGGCGGTGCGCTTTCGGCGTACCCCTAAAGCTGGGGTGAGCGCAAGGCTTGCAGAACGTCGGGGTACAGGCGGGTTTTGATCGTGCCCAGCGCGGGGCTCGCCTTGCTCGCCAACGACGCGGCGAGGGAGATCGCGGTCGGGAGGACGTCGTCGGCGGGGACCGCCTGGTCGATGATGCGCAGCTCAGCGGCTTCGAGGCCGCCGTAGCGGCGGGCGGTGACCATCGCCTCGTGTGCGGTCTGCGGGGTGAGGCGGGCCTGGATGAGGGCGCTCATGCCGGGGGTGAACGGCAGGTTGATGTCCGCTTCCGGCAGGCACCAGAACCCGCGGTCGGCGCGCATGACGCGCAGGTCGTGGGCGAGCGAGAGCATGGCGCCTCCGGCGAAGACGTGGCCGGGCATCGCGGCCACGGTCACCATCGGGAGGGTCAGGATGCGGGCGAAGAGATCGTGTACGGAGATGACGTACGCCAGTTGCTCCTGTGGGTGGCCGGCCACCCAGTCGAGGTCGAGCCCGAGGCTGTAGTGGCGGCCGCTCGCGGTGGTGACCAGGGCTACCGGGCGTGGCGCGTTCCGGATGTCCGCCTCGATCTCGTCGAGCAGTTTGTTGAGTGCGGTGAGCATGTCGGGATGGAGCCGGTTCTCGGTGTCGCCGAGGTCGAGGACGTAGACGTCGTCGTGGCGGTCAAGGGTCGGCATGTCGGGCCTCCTTAGTTACCTGTCGGTAACATAGCGGACCGGCCCCGGTTCGTCGATGGCTCCACGCCCCGGCACAATGGGAGGGTTGGTTTGCCATGAGAACCCCTCAGGAGGAACGGTGGCGCTTTCGGAACGGCCGGAGAAGTGCGTGGTGGCCGTCGACGGCCCGTCCGGATCGGGCAAGTCCACCGTCTCCCGGCGACTGGCCAGCGCTGTCGACGGGGTCTACCTCGACACCGGCGCGATGTACCGGGCGATCACCTGGGCCGTCCTGCAGGGTGGCGCCGACCTGGCCGACCCCGACGCGATCGCCAAGATCGCGCTGGAGACCGAGCTGTCGATCGGCACCGATCCGCTGGCCCCGCACTTCGCCGCCAACGGCACCAACGTCGACGCACCCATCCGCGGCTCCGAGGTGACCGGCGCGGTCTCCGCGGTCGCCGCCGTCCCCGCGGTCCGCAAGCACCTGGTCGCCCTCCAACGGGCGATCATCGCGGCCCACCCGCGGATCATCGTCGAGGGCCGCGACATCGCCTCCGTGGTCGCCCCCGACGCCGACCTCAAGGTCTACCTGACCGCGTCGGCCGCCGCCCGCGCCGCCCGCCGCAGCGCCGAGAACGCCACCGACGTCGCCGCGACCGAGGCCGACCTGGCCCGCCGCGACAAGCTCGACTCCAGCCGCGCCGTCGACCCGCTCAAGCAGGCGTCCGACGCCATCGAGGTCGACACCACCGGTATGGGTATCGACGAGGTCGTCCAGCATCTTCTCGGTCTGCTCAACAGCAAGGTAAGTAAGTGACTGAACTTCCCGCCGGCCTCGATCTCAACGACTTCGAGGGCGGGTTCGAGTTTTCCGATTCCTCCCCTGACGCCTCGTCCGAGGAGTTCACCGGCCCGGTGCCCGTCGTCGCCGTCGTCGGGCGGCCCAACGTGGGCAAATCCACGCTGGTCAACCGAATCATCGGCCGTCGCCAGGCGGTCGTCGAGGACAAGCCCGGCGTGACCCGCGACCGGGTGCCCTACGACGCGCAGTGGAGTGGGCGGCGGTTCACCGTCGTCGACACCGGCGGCTGGGAACCCGACGCGAAGGACCGTGCGGCGGCCATCGCGAACCAGGCCGAGATCGCGGTGCAGACCGCCGATGTGGTCGTGTTCGTCGTCGACGTGTCCGTCGGCGCCACGGACGTCGACGAGGCGGCCGTCAAGATGCTGCGGCGCAGCCACAAGCCGGTCATCCTGGTCGCCAACAAGGCGGACAACCAGAACCTCGAGCTCGAGGCCGTCTCGCTGTGGTCACTGGGGCTCGGGGAGCCGTACCCGATCTCCGCCTTGCACGGCCGTGGCTCCGGCGACCTGCTCGACAAGATCCTCGAATCGCTGCCGCCGACGCCGCCGGTCACCGAGGGCGGCCCGCGCGGGCCGCGCCGGGTGGCGCTGGTCGGCCGCCCGAACGTGGGCAAGTCCAGCCTGCTCAACCGGGTCGCCAAGGAGGAGCGGGCGGTCGTCGACTCGGTCGCCGGCACCACCGTCGACCCGGTCGACAGCCTGGTCGAGATGGACGGCGAGGTCTGGCAGTTCGTCGACACGGCCGGCCTCCGCAAGCGGGTGCACCAGGCCTCCGGTACGGAGTACTACGCGTCCCTGCGCACCGCCGGCGCCGTCGAGGCCGCCGAGGTCGCGGTCGTCCTCCTCGACTCCGGCGAGGTGATCAGCGAGCAGGACCAGCGGGTGATCACCCAGGTCATCGAGTCCGGCCGTGCCCTGGTCATCGCCTTCAACAAGTGGGACCTGGTCGACGAGGACCGCCGGTTCTACCTCGACAAGGAGATCGACCGGGACCTGAAGCGCGTCACCTGGGCCGTCCGGGTGAACATCTCCGCGAAGACCGGCCGCGCCGTCGACAAGCTGGCCCCGGCGATCCGCCGCGCCCTGGCGTCGTGGGAGACCCGAATCCCGACCGGCGCCCTGAACCAGTGGCTGACCGCCCTGACACAGGCCACGCCACACCCCGTTCGCGGTGGTCGCGCCCCGCGAGTCCTCTTCGCCACCCAGGCCGGCGTGGCACCGCCCCGCTTCGTCCTCTTCACGACGGGGCCCTTCGACGCCGGTTACCTGCGCTTCATCGAGCGCAAGCTGCGCGAGGAGTTCGGCTTCGAGGGTACGCCGGTGGAGATCTCGGTGAAGCCCCGCAAGAAGACAGGGCCGGGGGGTCGCGGAAAAGCCCACGGGTGAGGTTGGTAGTCTTTAGGAGATGTCGCGCGGGGCTGGGGTTCCGGGCGAGATCGGGCTGTAGCGCAGCTTGGTAGCGCACTTGACTGGGGGTCAAGGGGTCGCAGGTTCAAATCCTGTCAGCCCGACTTAAACAAAAGGCCAGCGTAGCTGGCCTTTTGTATTTCTGGACATCGATACATCCGCAGTGGCGTGACACGAATTTTTGCACGTACGCGCGTACGGTTTGCGCCAGGACTCCGGCTGATCTTCAGGGCCTGCTCTTCCTCAGCAGCTCTTGAGCCTTTCATCTGTGTCGACCTCGCTGTCGGGAACCTTGGCTGAGCAGGGCATTCATGTCTGGACTGATCGAATCTCGGCTCGGCGGGCCTCCTTGTCGGCGATGCCGAATGTCGATGCGCTGTTGCCTCCTATGTGGATGATCACGACACTTCGATGACACGAACGCCCGTACGGTGATCTTCGCTGGGTTGGCCGGTCCCGTCTGGGTCGGTGAATCCATGATCGCGGTTGGTGGCTGGGCGCGGAAAGTTGTCCGCGGTTGTCCCGGCAGTCGGCTGATTCTCCTGCGGCGGGCGGCGGAGTAGAGGGCAATCGGGCGTGGAGCCTGTCGATTCTCGGGGCGGGTTCACCCGGCACTGTTGGTCGAAATCGACGCCTACGACGACCGGGTTGCGTCGGCGCGCACCGTGCATGGTCTTGCCGGGCAGAAGCGCACGCGGGATGCGGCGGACGAGACTGTCGCCGCTTGGTGGAGGGATGGGCGTCAGGTTTAGTTACGGGCGCCGCACTGGGCAGGGCCTCGGGACGGTGGCTCGTAGTCGCACGACGGTGCAGTCGTGGGGGTGCAGGCTGACCGGCGTGTTGCCGAACCGGCGAGCTTCCACCTGCGTCCGCGGATGGTCACCCTGGCCTCGACAACCGCTGTGCCTTCGTGCAGCTACGGCCATTGGTCGGCTTCAGACCGTGGCGCTTCGCATGGCGCTCGCGGCTACGAAGGGGATCACGGCGAGTGCCAGTAGTCCGCCGATGATGGAGAGGGTGGCGTAGCTGGTGGCGTCCATGATGATGCCGCTGGCGAGGCCGCCGCCGGCGCCGGCGAGGGCGACGCTGACGTCGATGGTGCCTTGGGTTTTGGCGCGGGTGTGAGTGGGCGCGTTGTCGGTGATCATGGCGGTGCCGGAGACGAGTCCGAGGTTCCAGCCGAGGCCGAGCAGGGCCAGTGCCAGGGTCAGCAGGATGACGGAGTCCTCAGGTGCGGTGGCTGCCACGACGCCGGAGGCGAGCAGGGTGACGCCGGCAGCAACGGCGACGGGGATGCGCCCGATACGGTCGACGAGGATGCCGGTGATCGGTGAGGGTAGATACATGGCGCCGATGTGCACGGCGATGACCAGGCCGGTGGCGTGCAGGTCGTGGCCGTGGGCGTGCATGTGGACCGGGGTCATGGTCATGACGGCGACCATGACGAGTTGGGTGAGGACCATGGTGACCGCGCCGGCGGTGACGGCGCCGGCGAAGCGGCGGCCGTGGCCCGGTCCGGTGCCCGCAGGGGTGGCGGCGGGTGCGGGTGTGGTGCGAGAGAACAGCAGCGGGTCGGGGCGTAGCAGCAGCAGGATGGTGCCGGCGATGGCGTAGGCGATCGCGGCGAGGGCGAACAGTCCGGCCAGGGCAGGGATGCCCCAGTGTTCGGCGAGGGTTCCGGCGGGGCCGACGAGGTTGGGGCCGGTGACGGCGCCGATGGTGGTGGCGACCAGGATGGTGCTGACGGCGCGGCCGCGGCGGGCGGGGTGGGCCAGGTCGGTGCCGGCGTAGCGGGCCTGCAGGTTGGTGGCGGTGCCGGCGCCGTAGACGAGTAGCGAGGCGAGCAGCAGCAGGACGTTGTCCAGGGTGGCGGCCAGGACCACGCCGCCGCCGCCGAGGGTTCCGGCGGCGTATCCGGCGGCGAGGCCGGCGCGGCGGCCGTACCGGTGGGACAGGCGTCCGACGAGCAGGGCGGTGGCCGCGGACCCGGCGGTGAACAGCGCGGTGGGCAGGCCGGAGAGACTGGTGGTGCCGAGCATGTCGGCCGCGAGCAAGGCGCCGACAGTAGCGCCAGCGGCGAGCCCGGCGCCGCTGAACACCTGCGAGGCCATGACGACGGCCAGGGTTCGCTGCTGCACCGCCTGCCGGGACTCGGCAGCGTCGGAGGTGGAGGTCATGAGGTGCCCGAGTCCTTGCTGCTGCGGGGGTGGGTTTCGTACATACGCGCCCAGACCAGCAGGCCGGAGGCGGCAGTGAGGGCAGCGACGACCCAGACGGCGGCGCGGATGCCGGCGAGGTCGGCGACGATCCCGGCGACCAGGGCGCCGGCGGCGAAACCGCCGTCGCGCCACAGCCGGTAGACGCCAACGGCGCGGGCACGCCAGGCGGGGTGGGCGACATCGGAGATCGAGGCCAGTAGGGTCGGGTACACCGCGGCAGTGCCCGCGCCGAGCAGCACCGCGGCGGCGGCCCAGGCGGCGAACCCGTCGGCGAGCGCGATCAGCGCGAGGGCGGCGGCCTGGGCGAGCATCCCGGCGACGATGAACGGTTTGCGGCCGTAACGGTCGGAGGCCGGGCCGGTGGCGAGTTGCCCGAGGCCCCACACGGCCGGGTACAGGGCGGCCAGTGCGCCGATCTGGGTCAGCGACAGCCCGGCGGTGGCGAACAGGATCGGGAACAGGCCCCAGGCCAGGCCGTCGTTGAGGTTGTTGACCATCCCGGCCTGGCTGGCCGACGAGAGGGCCGGTTCGCGCCAGCTGGCCAGGGCGAACACCTGCCCGGTCGACAACTGACCGCTGTGCGGGCCGGCGGTGTGGGTGGCGGCTTCGTGGCGGGCGTGGCCGCGGGTCTCGCGGACGAACACCGCCGACAGGCCGAGGCCGAGGGCGATGTAGGCGGCGGTGAGCAGGAACGGCGCCGGACGCAGCCCGTACTGAGCAGCGAGGACGCCGGTGGCCATCGCGGTCGCGGCGACGGCGATGTACCCGGCGGCCTCGTTCAAGCCCATCGCCAGGCCACGCCGGTGGGGTCCGGCGAGGTCGATCTTCATGATGACGGTGGTAGACCAGGCCAGCCCTTGGTTGATGCCGAGCAGCACGTTCGCCGCGACGATCCAGCCCCAGCTCGGCGCCCAGATCAGCGTGGCCGGGATCGGGATCGCGACCGCCCAGCCGGCGAGCAGGACCGGTTTACGCCCGTACCTGTCGGCCCACGTGCCGGCGAAGAAGTTGGTGGCGGCCTTACTCAGGCCGAACGCGAGGATGTAGGTCAGCGCGGCGATGTAGGCGCCGAGGCCGAACTCGCGGTCGGCGAGCAGCGGCAGCACGGTGCGTTCGGAGCCCAGGACACCACCGACCAGGGCGTTGACCACAACCAGCAGGGTGAACTGGGCGGCGTTGACCGCCAGCCCCAGCCTGGGCACGGTGCCGGCGGTGGTCACGAACCCTCCTGCAGGCGGCGGCCGGTGGCGGCGGCCCAGTCGTCCGGCCCACCGGCCAGCACCGTCAGGTCGCGGCGGCCGGTACGCCCGAGCAGGGTGGCGGCGGTCATGGCTCGTTCGCCGTGCCCGCACATCACCACCGCGGGCCCGGCCGGTGCGGCGTCGCCGGCGGCGGACAGGCCGCCGAGCTCGAGATGCAGGGCGCCGGGCAGGTGCCCGCCTTCGTACTCGGCGGCCTGCCGGATGTCGAGCACCGGTGCGTCGACCTGGTCGGGGCGGATCAGGCGGGTGGTGGTGACCTCCCCGGTCCACGCGTTCATGCCGTCGGCGAGCTCTCCGACAATGCGGTCGAAGCCGATGTTCAGCGCCGGCCACAGGATGTCGGCCGGGTCTTGGCCGTGGTTGCGCACGATCACCACCGGGACCTCGGGGTCGACGAGCCAGCCGAGCCAGGTGGCGAACTGCGCGCGCAGCGGGATCGCGATCGCGCCGGGGATGTGCCCGGCTGCGACGTCGGCCACCGGCCGCACGTCCACGATCACTGCGCCGTCGGCGAGCAGCTGCCGCACCTCGCCCTCGGACAGGTGGGGCAGGGTCGGGGTGGTGTAGATGACGGCGGGGCCGCGCCGGTTGGTCTCGCCCAGCCACCGGAAGTACGCCGGGTAGGAGCCCAGCGAGCCGACGAGCTGGGCGACGAACGCGTTGACGTCCGCCGCGGCCAGCAGCGGGTTACTCGTCTTCTCCACACCGATGGTGCTGGTGCGGGCGGCGCCTGGCGGGGCGGAGCAGAACGAGCCAGCACCGTGGGTGGGCCACACGTGCGTGGCGTCCGGCAGCGTCGCGAGGCGGTGCACCGACGCGTACTGGGCCTGGGCCAGCTCGGCGGTGCGGTCGTCGCCGAGCAGGTCGGTGCGGGCGGCGGAACCGACGATCAACGACCCGCCGGTGAACACCCCTACCGGCGCCGGGCCGTCGAGCAGCAGGAATGACAGGTGCTCGTCGGTGTGCCCGGGAGTGGCGAGGGCCCGCAGGGTGAGCCCGCCGAGGTCGACTTCGTCGCCGTCGGCCAGGCCGCGGTGGTCGAATGCACGCATCCCGGCCGCCGAGGCCAGGATCTGCGCGCCGTCGGTCGCCGCGAGCTGCACGGCGCCGGAGAGGAAGTCGGCGTGCAGGTGGGTGTCGGCCGCCCACGCCACCGTCAGGCCCCGCCGACCGGCGGCGGCCCGCAACGCCCGCAGGTCCCGCGGCGCGTCGACGGCCAGGGCCCGGCCGTCGCCAGTGTCGAACAGGTAGGCACTGTTACCCAACCCCTCGTCCACCAGCGGGATCAACCGCTCCTGCCGCATCTGCACCACACCCTCCGACCCGGGACGGCGGATCCCGCCACAGCTACTACACTATTCCACAGAACATTGGAGGATGGTCATGGGTGATCCGATCGCCAAAGCCGAACTGTTCGACTCCCTCGCCCGCGTCGGCAAGGCGCTGGGCAGCGGCAAGCGCCTGGAACTACTCGACCTGCTCGCCCAAGGCGAACGCAGCGTCGAGCACCTCGCCACCGCAGCCGATCTCGGCCTGACCACCTGCTCAGCGCATCTGCAGACGCTGCGCCAAGCTGGTCTGGTCGTGACCCGCCGTGACGGCACGAAAATCCACTACCGGCTGGCCGGCCCGGACGTCGCCACCCTTTACGCCCTGCTGCGTGACGTCGCCGGCGCCCGCAACGCCGCAGCGGCCGCCGCTCGCGACGCTTACCTCGGCCCGGCCGACACCGAGGCCGTCGACCGCGACGAACTACGGCGCCGCCTCGCCGCCGGTGACGTGATCGCCGTGGACGTGCGCCCGGCCGAGGAGTACGCCGCCGGCCACATCCCCGGCGCCGTCTCCATCCCCCTGGACCAGCTCGCCGAGCGGATCACCGAGCTACCCGCCGGCGTCGAGGTCGTCGCCTACTGCCGGGGTGCCTACTGCGTGCTCTCCCACGAGGCGGTCCGGCTGCTCACCGCCCACGGCCGCCCCGCGGCCCGGCTCACCGACGGCATGCTCGAATGGCGACGCGACCAGCTACCGATCGCCGCGTGAGACCGGTCGTCCTCGACGGCGGCGACCGCCGTTGTGTCCTGCTCCTGCTCGAACTGCGCCGGCTGATCACCACCGTGCCCGCGGGCACGGTCGTCCACCTGATCGCCAACGACCCGGCCACCCCGCTGGACCTGCCCGCCTGGTGCCACCTGACCGGCCACACCTACCTCGGACCCGTGCCCGGCGGGCAACCGACCTACGCGGTGCGGGTTGCCGGCACGGCGGTGCTCACCGATTTGCGGTCGCCGTGGCGACCTGCGCCAGCCGGACCATGACCGTGTCCATGGTGGCCACGAACTGCCGCACCTGCTCCTCCGGAAGTCCGGCGAACAGGTAGGCCGAGTGCCGCTCGTACTCGGCGGCCAGCCCGGCGGTCACCGCACTGCCCCGATCAGTCAACTGCACCAGCAGCGCCCGCCGATCTTCCGGATGCGCCGTCCGCCGCACGAACCCGGATTCCTCCAGACCGTCAACCAGAGCGGTGACATTGCGCGCCGTCACCCCTATCGCCCGCGCTAGCTCCCGCTGCGTCTGCGGGCCGCCCCGGTGCACCAGCCACACCACCGTGGCCCGGGCCCGGCTCAATCCGTGTTCGGCGAGCCCGGCCTCCATGTACTGCTGGACCGACGCGGCGAACCCAAACACCCGCTCCAGGACGGCCGGGAACGCGGGACAACCCGTCGATACATTGTGTATGTCATTCACTATGTATAGCCTCCGTAGGGAGCGTACCGATCCACGCCACCGGAGGCGACCGATGCGACATCCGATCTTCGCCCGCGTCTACGAGAAGCTCAGCGTGCAGATGGACCGCGCCGGAGCCGCCGAACACCGCCACACCCTGGTCGCCGGCCTGCGTGGCCGGGTGATCGAGATCGGCTGCGGCAACGGCCTGATGTTCGCCCACTACCCGGACGGTCACCGAGGTCCTCGCCGTCGAACCGGAACCCCGCCTGCGCGCGACCGCCCAGGCTGCCGCCCGGTCCGCGCCGGTGCCGATCCGTGTTGTTGACGGTCTCGCCGATGCGCTGCCGGCCGGCGACGGCGAGTTCGATGCCGCCGTCACCGCTCTGGTGCTGTGCACTGTGCCCGACCAGCAGGTCGCGCTCGCCGAGATCCGGCGGGTGCTGCGGCCCGGGGGTCAGGTGCGGTTCCTCGAGCACGTGCGCGCCGACCAGCCCGGAGCGCTGCGCCGCGCGCAAAAGATTGCCGACGCCACGGTGTGGCCGCTACTGCTCGGGGGCTGCCGCACCAGCCGCGACACCGTCGCGGCCATCACCGCCGCCGGCTTCGCCCTCGACTGCCTCGACCGGTTTTCGTTCCCTCCGAACGGCCCGGCTAGCCCCGCCTCCCCGCACGTCAGGGGCGCCGCCACCCTGCCCGTCGGCGGCACGCCGTGAATCAGACCGAGGTGACCGTCTACAGCCGGCCCGGCTGCCCGTACTGCTACCTGCTGCGCCGCGGACTGCGCCACCGCGGCGTCACCTTCGCCGAGATCGACATCTGGCAGCACCCGGACGCTGCCGCCCAGGTCCGCGCCGTCGCCGACGGCAACGAAACTGTCCCCACCGTCCACGTCGCCGGCCGGTGGCTGGTCAACCCTCGCGCCGCCCACGTCCAGCGCCTCGCCACCACAGCGGATTAGCGCGCGGGTCCGCCCACCGGCAGGCCGGCTGGCAACGGTCCTCCTGTCGCGGAGGCGCACCTCTCTAACGTCACCTGCCGGGGCGGACTCCGCCAGCAAGACCCACAACATTCGCGGCGGCAACCTCCGCAAGCCATCGTGCTGCGTCGGCAGTGCTTGACGCCATGCTTGGTAAGTCGTAACTTACCGTTCGTGGCAACTTACCAACCAGGTGATGGGTGGGACGTACTCGCCGACCCGTCGCGGCGCTCCATCGTCACGTGCCTGGCTGAACGGCCACGGGCCGTCGGTGAACTAGCCGACGAACTGCCGATCAGCCGACCCGCGGTGTCGCAGCATCTGAAGGTGCTCAAAGACGCCGGTCTGGTCACCGACGAAGCCGCCGGCACCCGCCGCGTCTACCGGCTCAACCCCGCAGGCGTCGCGGCGCTACGCGACCAACTGGACACCTTCTGGAACCGTGCGCTGCGCGGCTACCAGGAGATCGCCGCCCGACCGGATCCCGACAGCACAGCAGGCGAGGAGACGTCATGACCGAGGCAACGGCCGTCGTGGTGCGACGGCAGATCATCATTCCGGCACCGATCGAACGCGCCTTCACGGTGTTCACCGAGCGGTTCGGCGACTTCAAACCGCCGGAGCACAACCTCCTCGGCGCACCGATTGCCGAGACCGTATTCGAGCCGAAGGTCGGCGGCCACATCTACGACCGCGCCACCGACGGCACCGAATGCCGCTGGGCTCGCGTCCTGGCCTACGAGCCGCCGGACCGGCTCGTGTTCAGCTGGGACATCAGCCCGCGATGGCAGGTCGAAACCAACCCGGACAACACCAGCGAGGTCGAGGTCCGCTTCACCGCCGAAGCTCCCGACCGTACTCGCGTAGAACTCGAACACCGCCACCTCGACCGGCACGGCCCCGGCTGGGAATCCGTCCGCGACGGCGTCGCCCACGACGAAGGGTGGCCTCTCTACCTGGACCGCTACGCCGCCCTGTTCACACAGGACAGCTGAGTCATGGCACCGATCACGGTCAGCACCGATATCGACCGCTGCGCACCGGAGGTCTTCGCCTACGCCACCGACCCGACCCGCTTCCACGAATGGCAGAGCGGCGTCGTCGACGGACACCTGGACTCGCCGGGCAACCCCGAGCCGGGCGCCCTCTGCCGCACCACCCGCCGCATCGGCGGCGCCAACCGGACCAGCACCTCCGAACTCACCCACATCAACCCGCCGGCGACCTGGGGCGTCCGCGGCATCGACGGCCCCATCCGCGCCATCGTCGACGTCACCGTGGAACCCCTGGGCACCACCGATCCCGGCTGACCATCACCGTCGACTTCGCCGGCCACGGCATCGGCAAGGTACTCGTCCCGCTGGTGGTACGCCCTGAGGCCCGCAAAGAGATGCCCGGCAACCTGGCGAAACTGAAACAGCATCTGGAAGCGGGCAGATAACAGACGTGATGGAACGCCTGCATGCCGTCGAACCCGCCGCTTGATCACCCGGACCGCCGTTGTCAGGTGGTGCTCGCGGTTCGGCCGAGCCCGGGCAGGAACCGGCCGGTATGGCGGGTGTACTCGGCGTACGCGGTGCCGTGCGTGGCCCGCAGGTAAGGCTCCTCGACGACGCGGACCTGCAGTTCGATCCCGGCGATCACGGCAGCCAGGGCCAGCAGTTGCGCCCAGGTCGGCGTCATGGCGGAGATTCCGGCCATGGCGGTGATGATGGCGGTGAAGACCGGGTTGCGGACCAGGCCGAAGACACCGGTAGTGACCAGGGCGGTGCGCTCTTCGGCGTCGACGCCGATGCGCCAGGAATTCCCCATCGCTTGTTGAGCGGCGAAGACGCCGAAGAATCCGATGAGGGCGACGACGGTGCCGATCACCTGGATGGGCGGGTGGTACAGGGCCAGCAGCGGGTCGAGGGTGCCGGTGGCGTCCAGTAGCGGGGCGATGAAACCGCCCAGGGTCCCTATGCCGAGTAGTGCCTGTGCCCACCAGGCGGCGCTGCCGGCGGGCGGATGGCTGTGCCGGTGGCCGCTGTCGCCGGTGCGGCGTTTGTGCAGCCAGGTGCGCAGGACGAAGGCGACGAGGATGCCGGTCAGGTAGAGGGTGAACGCGATCCAGGCCATGGCGCATCTCCTTCGGGAAGGCTTCGGCTGGCGACAGTACAGCATTCGATGTACTGTCAGGCAGTGGAGATCCTGACTCACGGCTCGGTGCTGGCCCGCTTCGGGCATGCCCTGTCGGACCCGACCCGGGCCCGGTTGCTGCTCGCCCTACGCGAGGGGCCGGGCTACCCGGCCGAACTGGCTGACCTGATGGGCTGCACCCGGCAGAAGTTGTCGAATCACCTGACCTGTCTGCGCGGCTGTGGTCTGGTGGTGACGGTGCCGGAGGGCCGTCGGGTCCGTTATGAGCTGGCCGATCCGCGGCTGGCGCACGCGCTGGGTGATCTGCTCGGGGTGGTGCTGGCCGTGGACCCTTTGGCGTGCCCGGACTCGGCCGAGAAGGGTTGCTGCTGATGGCCGGCCCGCTGATTCAGATCACTCCGGTGGGGCCGTCGCCGCAGCGCCGCAGCGTGCTCAGTCGCCGCGTGCGGCTGCTGGTGGCTGCGACGATCACCTACAACGTGATCGAGGCGATCGTTGCGATCACCGCGGGCACGATCGCGTCGTCGACCGCGTTGATCGGCTTCGGCCTCGACTCGATCATTGAGGTGTCCTCGGCCGCCGCCGTGGCGTGGCAGTTCGCCGGTAAGGATCCCGAGGCCCGCGAGAAGATCGCGCTGCGGATCATCGCCGTGTCGTTCTTCGCCCTGGCCGCCTACGTCACCGTCGAGTCGGTGCGTGCTCTGATCAGCGGCGCAGAAGCCGAGCACTCCAGCGTCGGCCTGGTTCTGCCCGCGCTGTCGCTGGCGATCATGCCGGGCCTGTCCTACGCCCAGCGACGTGCCGGGCGGGAACTCGGGTCGCGGTCGGCGGTCGCCGACTCGAAGCAGACGCTGCTGTGCACCTACCTGTCCGCGGTGCTGCTGGTGGGCCTTGCGGTCAACAGCCTGTTCGGCTGGTCCTGGGCTGACCCGATCGCCGCCCTGGTAATCGCCGCCGTCGCGGTGAAAGAAGGCCGTGAGGCATGGCGCGGCGACGCCTGCTGCGCCGTACCGATCACCGGTGCCTCAGCGCAACCGGCTGCCGTCGCCCACGGTGAGGTGGATGCGTGCGGATGCCAGCCCGGCTGCTCCTGCTGCTCTGGCGAAAAGTCGTGACCGGCTCCGCCGGCGGTGGGCGATGAGCGGGGACTGCTGCGGCGGTGACCGCAATGATGACGACGCCACCTCACCGCGAACCGTGTGGATCATCCTCGCCGTGGTGATGATCGGTGGCTGGGGAGCGCTGGCCGCGGTCCTGTTCTCCCGGTGATCCGCCCACGACTGGAGCTTTCACAGGAAACCGGCGTGCGGTTCGGGGGCTGCTGGCAGAACCTGCGGTAACGAACCACCGGCAGCAGGATCCACGGGTGGCGACCGGCATTCGGAATCAACACACCGACTCCTGCCGTCGGCTCTCGGATGTCCCGGCCGGGTGGCTTGTCACACGAACGGCGGGGCCGGTTCACCGCTGGCGCTGGTTAACTGGAGGGTATGACCGCGCGCCCGTACGGGATGGCCCGGCCCTGCCGTTCCTGGCCGGGCGGGCTCGTCGCCGTGGTCATGATCGTGGTGCTTGTCGCCGCAGCCGCCCTGTTCTCCGCCGCGAGCGCCCACCATGCCGGTGATCATGTGTACGCGGGGCATACGGCGGTCGCACCCGTCGTGGCGCACCACGATGAAACCGCGCATGAGCACCAGCACGGCAACGAGTGGACCCCGCATCCCGTCAAGCGTCTGCGGGTGGCTGCGGATGTCGTGGCCGTCGCCGTGCTCCCGGTCGTTGCGCCGCCACTCGATCGTGATGTCGTCAGGGCCGGGACGGTGGTCGCCTCGGATCCTGATCTCAGTCTTCTGGGTGTCCTGCGCATATAGGACTGCGTCTTTCCTCGTATCTCTTCGAGCACGTCATCGCGCCCGCGGCTTGACGCCGATGATGCGCGCCCGCGTATCCGCAGATCAGGAAGACGATTCACCGTGCCTCCGCAGCCGCCTCGCCGTACGACCCATGCGTACGGAACACCGAAGAACCTGCTCGTCTACGACCGCTGGGGCCGCTACGGCCGTCCCGTCGTGTTTCTGCACGGCCTCGGCTACGACCGCACGATGTGGTGGCCGGCCGCCGCCGATCTCGGTGGCGACGTCGCCGCCGTCGCCATCGACCTGCCCGGTCACGGCCAGTCCGCGGCCCGCCACGACTGCGGCCTGCCGTCGCTGGTCCACGACCTCATCATGCTGATCGGCGGGCTCGACCTGCGCCGGGCTCCGATCCTGGTCGGCCACGCCGAGGCAGCACTGCTCGCGGCGGCGTTCGCCGAGCGGTGCGCTACCCACGCGGTGCTCGCCGTCGACGAGGTCCCGGCCGGAACCGACGAGCCGGACCTGGCGGGAGTACCCGAGTGGTACCGGCCGTTCGCGATACGACGAACAGACCCGGCGCTGCAACAGGCCTACCAGAGCTGGCACACCGGCCCGTCAGCTCGGCGCGCGATCACGCCCGCCCCCGTCCTCGTCGGGACGGCGTCCCACGCCGGCAGCGAAAGGTGCCTGCCGCATTTGCGTGACCCCGCAGGCTTCGCCGGCCTGTTGCAAACCCTGCACGAAGCCCTGGGCCGGCGAGGAAAGGGACGTCCATGAGGACGGTCACGTCTCCACTCGGCGAGCCCGGATTCGGCCTCCGCCGTTGGCTGCTTCTGGCGCTGGGAGCGGTGGTCGTGGTGGGCGCCGGGCTGTTCGCTCTGCAGGACAGGAGACCGCCGGTCTCCGCAGCCGCAACCCCACTGTGCTCGGCCGGTCGAAGTCCGGCCGGGTCGGTGACGGTACTGCCGGTGTCGCACTGGGAGAACCGGTACCTGCAGACGTGGGACTTCGAACGCACCGAGGCCCTGCCGGCGAGCCGCAGCGCCGACAGTTGGGAGCACTACACGCTCTCCTACGCGGTGGACGCCAACACGGCGGTCTTCCGTGCCACCGGACGCACCCGGTACCTGGACCGGGCTCTGGAGTACCTGAACGGTGTCGTCGACACCGCCCGGGCGTCGAAGTCGCTGCCGACCAGCCAGTACCGCGACGGCTACCTGGGCTGGGTGTCGAACCGGAAGGATCTGCAGCCGACCGGGGTCGAGGTGTCTCTGTACGAGAGCTACTTCTGGCGGCACGCCACCACGACGCTGCGGATCATGCGGCAGACCCCGGCCGTCTACGACGATCTCGGCTACCGTGCCCGGTACGAGAAGCTGCTGGCCTTCGCCGAGACGCACGTCTTCGACAAGTGGCACAGCCGCGGAGCCAACGACACCATCTACCGCAGCCGTACGCACATGGCGTCGCACTGGGCGACCATTGCTCTCAACCTGGCCGCGATCACCGAGGACCCGGCCCGCCGGGACCGCTACCGCAAGGTCGTCGACGACATCGATCGCAAGCTGCCGAATTACCCCACCGGCCTGCGCGGTCAGCTGCAACCGCATCCGGTGGACGCGTCGGCGTACTTCTGGAACGACGAGTGGGGCAGCACGCGGCGCCCGGGGCAGGACGTCAGCCATGCCAACGGCGTCATGTCGTACGTCGTCGAAGCCGAAGGCCAGGGCGACTTCTGGACCGCCGCGGACATGACCCGGTTCGGCAACCTGCTGACGAAGGTCATCTGGCCCGGCGAACGCCGCTACGCCGCATTCGTCGACGGCAGCGGCAACGACAACGGCTGGTTCTCCGACGGCCTGGTCAAACTGGGCCGCTACGACCCCGCCGTACAGCAGCGGCTGGAACGGCACGAGGTGGTCAACGGCCAGTTCGCCGCGAACATGGCCCTCAACGCCATGCTCCTGCAGCAAGCCCCATCCGCGGAGTCGTCGTCTTGTCCGCCGTGACCGGGAGACAGTCGGCAGTCCAGACGATCACCTTCGCAACCTCCGGGCGCGGACTCCACCCAGGCCCAGGCCCTGGACCGGGCCTCCCGGCGCCCGCCACTACCGCTGCTCTGTCCGCCGGGGTACGGACTTTCGGCCCACATGAGGCGCCCTTAGGCAGGTGCTCGGCCCTGCATACGGGAGGACGGTGAGAGGTACAGCGTCACCGGCGGCAGCCCGCCCGTGCAGGACCAGAGGAGATCGCGATGATGTACAACGGCTACGGCATGGGCGGCTGGGGCATGGTCCTGATGACCGTGAGCAGTGTGCTGTTCTGGGCGGCGGTGATCGCCGGCATCGTCGCCGTGGTCCGCTACATCGGACGCGCCGCGCAGTGCAATCAGCCCGTGACGCATGGACCGACACTGCAGCAGTTGCTCGCCGCGCGGTTCGCCCGCGGCGACATCGACAACGAGCAGGACACCCGGGACCTGCAGGTGCTCAGCGCGACAGCACCGCCATACGGGCACGGCGACTGACACGAACACCGCCGTGGTCATGCCGCTCGCCACCGGCTTCTTCCGCCCGTGCGCCGGCCGCGGCCGGCACGGCGATCAGCCCGGACACCCGCGTTGCCGGGTGACGCTGTCCACCGAGACGCGCTCACCGGCCGTCCGGTCCGGTGCGTCTTGGGCGGCGTTCCGGGGTGACGCTACGGGCCTGGCCGAGGCTGCACGATCCTGACCGTCACCGCCCCTGCCGGGGAGCAGTGCAGGGGCTGCGGGCCCCTGTGAGGGTAGGTAACCGCTGCCCGATGCGTTTAACACCGCCGAAGATGGTTGTACCGTCGAACTTATTAGTTGTATCGTCGAACCATGTTGGAGGATGAGCTCGATCAGGCTGTTGCCCTGCAGGGGCGGATCACCGCGTTCGTGCGGGCCTTCGGATTGCATCAGCCTGACCGCACCCCGTGCGGGACGCCGGTGCCGAGCTCCGAGGCGCACGCGGTGGGCGAACTGGATCGAGACGGCCCGCTGACACAGACCGTGCTGGGTGAGCGGTTGCGGCTGGAGAAGAGCACGGTCAGCCGCATCGTCTCCCAACTGACCAGCCGTGGCTGGGTCTGCCGGGCCAACCGTGGTGGTGACGGGCGCCTGGTGTGGCTGGAGCTGACCCCGGACGGCCGCCGCGCTGCCGGCGAGCTGGCGGTTGCCCGTGCGGCGAGGTTCGCCGACCTGCTGCGCAACATTCCCGCTGAACAGCGCCCAGCAGTCATCGAGGCGTTGACGACCCTGGTCGACGCCGCCGGTGGGCAGCCGGCCACGGCCGAGGTGCGCGGAGCGGCACGTGACTGAGGCTCACGCAGTGTCTGCCGACGGTGCGGCGCGGCTGCGTCGTGAGGTGGCCGCGTTCTTCGATCCGTCGCGGTGGCGCAGTTCCCTGTCCGGCTTCGAGCACAGCGGATACGCCCTGGTCGAACAGGTCCGATCCTGGCAGCCGCGGTTCGTGGTCGACGTGGGATGCGGCGCCAACCCGTTCAAGGGCAAGATCGGCAACCTGATCGGGATCGAACTGGTCAACCCGGCCGCCGATCTGGTCTCGGACCTGCTCGACGCGCCCATCCGGCCCGGGTCAGTCGACGTGGTCTTCGCCCTGGGCTGCATCAACTTCGGCGGCCAGCAGGTCATCGAGCAGCAGTTGCGACACGTCGCGTCCTGGCTCACACCGCAGGGGCGCCTCGTCATGCGCGCCAACCCGGGCCTGCCCACGGGCCCCGGCCTGACCTTCTTCGCCTGGTCGCAGGCGAACCTGGACACGATAGGCGCTGTCGCCGGGCTGCACCGCGACGGACCGGTGCGCAACGACACGTACCGCAACCCCCACAGCGAGCCGGAGCCCCGCCTGGTGTGGCACTACCGGACCCGCCCTGAGACAGGCTCGCGGTGACCGCCTCATCGCCCGGCGCCACGCAGAACACGCCGCGTCGTCGCGCCGGCCGGTGGAGCGCCGGTGCGGTCCTCGGCGCGGCGATGGGCCTGGCCCCGCACCTGCTGCACCACATCGGACTGTTCGCCGGCGCGGCACTGCTGGCGGGGCTCGGTGGCACCGTGCTGTTCGCCGTCCTCGGGCTGGCCATGATGACACCGATGCTGCTGCGACTGCGCCGCCGGTTCGGCACCTGGTGGGCGCCCGGTATCGCGGTGCTGCTGTTCGCCGCCATGTTCGCCGGGTCGACCCTGGTGATCGGTCCCGCACTGCGCGGCGCCGTGAACGACCCGCCGCAGCCCGGCCCCACCCACTCGACCCCCGCCGGGGAACACACCCGCCACCACAGCTGACACCCGCCCAGCGCCACCAGCATGCGTGTGGCGGCGGTGACCGCGACGGCCGGGCGTCAGGCGGGCGGGCCGGCATCGTGCGTCGGCGGTAGCGCGAGGACCGACAGCACCGTAGCGGTGACGAGGTCGGCGGTGCTCGCCGGATCGAGACGGCCGAGGCGGGTCTCTTCCGCGGCTGCGCTGAGCAGGTAGCCGGACGCTCGCGTTGCGGTACGGCGTCAGCCGCACCAGGCTCGACGGGGGCGACGGCCGGCCTGTCCACCGTCGCAGCTCCCCGTCAACGAAAGTCGTGGCTTGGCCGTGAGGATTCTCTGGCGTTCCGGCCTTCGCTCCTCGTGATGGCGAATGTGAGCGACCACCGCGCGGTGGCCGCCGAACATACCCAACCAGTGGCATGCTCGGCGGCCGGCGACGGTGACCAGATGCGGTCGCGGTCGGGGCAAACCACGGCGTCGGTGAAGAGGTTTCGGTGTGACATCGGTGGCCATCACCACCCTTGCCATATACCCCTAGGGGGTATACCTTCGGGTATTGGAGGTGGTCGACATGCCGACCCACGACGAGCACGACAACACCCATTCTCACGGCCGCGAGCGCCACCAGGTCGCTGTGGCTCTCGACCACGCCGGCTCACACGACAACGTCCATCAGGCCACAGCCGGCCACGATCACCATGCGCGCGGACCCAGTGGCGGACCTCATGGCGGCCATGGGCACGAGGGTCACGACAAGCATGCCGGTCACGACCCGGAGGTCTTCCGTCGCAAGTTCTGGCTCAGCCTTGCTCTGACGATCCCGATCGTCGTGACCAGCCACATGATCATGGACTGGTTCGGCTACAGCCTCGACTTCCCCGGCATGGCCTGGGTCGGCCCCGTCCTCGGCACGGCGGTGTTCTTCTACGGCGGCTGGCCGTTCCTGGCCGGCGCGGTCAGCGAGGTCCGGGATCGGGCGCCCGGCATGATGCTGCTGATCTCGATGGCGATCACGGTCGCGTACGCGGCGTCGCTGGCCACCAGCCTCGGGCTGTTCGACCTGGACTTCTGGTGGGAACTGGCGGCGCTGGTGACCATCATGCTGCTCGGGCACTGGCAGGAGATGAAAGCGATCGGCCAGGCCCAGGGCGCGCTGGCAGCGCTGGCCGCGCTGCTGCCCGACGACGCCGAACGCGTCACCGGCACTGGCGGCGTCGAGAAGGTCGCATTGGCCGACCTGGCAGTCGGCGACACCGTGCTGGTGCGCTCCGGCGCCCGCGTTCCGGCCGACGGGCGAATCGTCGACGGAGCGGCCGAACTCGACGAGTCGATGATCACGGGCGAGTCACGGCCGGTGTCTCGCGGTGAGGGCGACCGGGTGGTGGCCGGGACGGTCGCAACCGACTCGGCGATCCGGGTGCGGGTCGAGGCGGTGGGGGAGAACACCGCCCTGGCCGGCATCGGCCGGCTGGTCGCGCAAGCGCAGGCCGCCGGCGGGCGGGCACAGGTGCTGGCCGACCGGTTCGCGGCGATGCTGTTCTACATCGCCTCCGCAGCCGCGGTGGTGACCTTTATCGTCTGGTGGCTGCTCGGCGACCTGGACCAGGCCGTCGTGCGGACGGTGACGGTGCTGGTGATCGCGTGCCCGCACGCTCTCGGTCTGGCGATCCCACTGGTGATCGCCCTGTCGACGGCGTTGTCGGCCAGAGCGGGCATCCTGGTCAAGGACCGGCTCGCCCTGGAGCGGATGCGCACCGTCGACACGGTGCTGTTCGACAAGACCGGCACCCTGACCAAGGGCGCGCACACCGTGACCGGCACCGCCGCCGCCGACGGGTTCACCGACACCGACGTGCTGCGCATCGCCGCAGCCGTCGAGGCCGACAGCGAACACCCGCTGGCGCGGGCGCTGACCGCGGTCGCCCACGACCGGGGCCTGCACGCCCGGGCCGCCGGGTTCCGGTCGCTGACCGGCCGTGGGGTGCAGGCGGTCGTCGATGCCCACACCTACGCCGTCGGCGGACCGGCTCTGCTGCGCGAGCTCGGCGCCGACGTTCCCGCCGGTCTGCAGGAGACGGCCGGGCAGTGGTCGGCGCGGGGCGCGGCGGTGCTGCACCTGCTGCGCGTACCCGACGGCGGCACGCCGGAGGTGATCGGCGTTTTCGCGTTGGAGGACGAGGTACGCCCGGAAGCCCGGCAGGCCATCGAACAGCTGCGCCGGGCCGGCATCAGCAAGATCGTGATGATCACCGGGGATGCCCGGCCGGTGGCCGAGGCCGTCGCAGCTGATCTCGGGTTCGTCCCTGGCGTCGATGAGGTGTTCGCCGAGGTGCTACCGGCCGACAAAAATCGCACGGTCGCGGAGTTGCAGGCCCGCGGGTTGCGGGTGGCGATGGTCGGTGACGGCGTCAACGACGCGCCGGCGCTGGCCCGCGCCGACGTCGGCCTGGCGATCGGGGCGGGCACGGACGTGGCGATCGAGTCCGCAGGTGTAGTGCTGGCCTCCTCCGACCCCCGCGCGGTGACCGGCGTGATCCGGCTATCGAAGGCCTCCTACCGCAAGATGATCCAGAACCTGGCCTGGGCGGCCGGCTACAACGTCGTCGCCATCCCCCTCGCGGCCGGGGTGCTGGCCTGGGCCGGGATCACGTTGAGCCCGGCTATCGGAGCGGTCCTCATGAGCGCCTCGACGATCGTGGTCGCGGTGAACGCCCAACTCTTGCGCCGGGTGAACCTGACCCCACAACAACAGTGACCACCAGCCCGCTGGCGCGGCCCCGGCAGCGAACGTTTGCCGGGGCCACGCCGGCGGTAACGGCGAGGCCGGTGGACAACGCACCACGACTACTCCCTACGACGCCGAAACCCGGCGGCCCCGGGCGCCGATCTCACGACCGTCGGCTTTGTCGGAAGGTGGTTGTCAGGGTGTCGGGTTCATCGGCGGCGGGTTACCTGCTGAGCGCGGCTGCGGTGCTCGGCCTGGCAGGTGCGGGCGCCGCGGCGGACATCGCCGGCGTGATCGGTTCCCCACCACCGGCCGCCACGGCGACGGCTCGCGACGCGGCGCCGGCCGGCACGTCGTTCGTCACCGTGATCCGTCACGAGTCCACCCCCTCCCCGGATGCCGGACACGAGAACGCCGGACCAGCGGATCCCGGCCCTGCAGCGTCGCGCCGGGCCGTCGCAGCGCCCTGTGCGGGCGGGCGGTGGCAGCGCGCCATCGAGGAGAACCTTGCGCAACTGGGTTCGATCGGCGCGGTGAGCGTCGACGGCCTGCAGTCACCGGCGGACTGCGCCGCCATCCGTGGCTTCCAGCAACGGTTCGGTATCGAACCCGCCGCCGGGCAGGCCGACGCGACGACCGCTGATGTCGCCCGCCGGATCGCCACGAGTTCCCAACCGGCGAATCTGGCTCGCTGCGCCACCGGTCAGGGGGTCACCGCCTGCGTCGATCTCACGTTGCAGACCGCATGGGTGATGCGCGACGGCGCCGTCGTGGCGGGGCCGACGGTCGCGCGGACCGGCTTCGCCGGCCACGCGACCCCGGCCGGTACCTACCGGATCAACAAGCGCGCCGAGAAGGAATGGTCGGATCCGTACGAGGTGTGGCTGCCGTACTGGCAGCGATTCATCGGCGGCATCGGTTTCCACGAGACGACCACGTATCTACACGACACCGCCCGCGGCTCGCACGGCTGCGTCAATCTGCTGCACCGTGACGCTGTGGCCATGTGGGACCACCTGGAGACCGGTGCCCGGGTGCATACCTTCGGGCGCCGTCCCGGGACCTGACCTGCCCGGCCAGGCATCGAGTTCCCGGGCCGGGCGCGAATATGGGGTCACCGCGGCGGTAGCAGCCCGGCCCAGGTGACCTCGAGCAGGCGCTCATGGCTGCCGGGTGACGGCAGCGCCGCCGCGGCGGCCAGCGCGTGCAGGCAGTAGGTGGCCAGTTCGTCGGTCGGTACGTCGGTGCGGGCGACACCCGCGTCGGCGGCACCGGCGATCACTGCGGTGACGAGCTCACGCAGCCGCTGGTGAGCTGCCGGCATGTGCGAAGCCTGATGCAGCGCTGTCGCGAGCTGCGCGGCCGGCCCGCCGCCGTGGTTGCCGTGCCCGGTATGCGTGCCGGTGCTGGACAGCCGTAGATAGGTGGACAGCACGGTGCGCAGCCGTTCGCCCGGATCCTGGTGCTGGGCGGCGACGCTGGTGAGGTGGTCGAGGTGGGCGGTGACCTGACGCTCGTGCCAGGCGGCCACGATGGCCTGCACGTCGGGGAAGTATTTGTACAGGGTGGCCCGGCCGATGCCGACGTGCGCGGCGATCTGCGACATGTTCACCGCCAGCCCGTGTTCGGCGATGAGCGCGGCGGTGGCGTCCAGGATGGCGGCGTGCACGGTGTGGCGGTGTTGTTCGACGGTCGAGTTCCACAACTTCGGCACCCCTGCATCGTACGCATTGCCCACCCCACGTCACTCTGTCACTATCAAAACACTCTGTATCGAAAAAGTTGGAGGTGGTGGAGTGATGTCACGTCGAGAGCCGATCCCGGAGGAAGGCATGCCACGCTGGGTGAAGGGTTTCCTGGTCGTCGGCGCGCTCCTGCTCGTGCTGATCGTGGCGGCGGCGCTGACCGGGCACGGCCCCGGCCGCCATCTGGGCTCCGAGTCGGTCCCGGCGGTCGTCCGCAGCGAGCGGGGATGACGCTGCCCGTGGGGTGGCGCCGGGCGGGGCTGCTGGTGCACATCGCCGCGTCCGTCGGATGGCTCGGCGCCGTCGCGGCCTCGCTCGTGCTGGCCGGCCTGGCCGTCACCGCCGCCGACCCGCGCACGGTCAACGCCGTCTACCTGATCCTGGAGCTGCTCGGCTGGTACGTGCTGGTCCCGTTCGGGATCGCGAGTCTGATCACCGGGCTGGCCCAGTCCATGATCACGGTGTGGGGCCTGGTCCGGCACTACTGGGTGGTCGTCAAACTCGTGCTCACCGCGTTCGCCGTCGCCGTCCTGCTGCTGTACACGCGGACTCTCGACGCTCTCGCCGATACCGCGCGCCTCGCCGCCGACGGTGGACCGCCGATGACCGCGACCGCGTCACCGCTGGTTCATGCGTCCGGTGCCGCGATCCTGCTGTTGATCGCATTGGCGCTCTCGGTGTACAAGCCCCGTGGGCTGACCCCGGCCGGACACCGCCGGCGCCGTTCCGCCGGGACCGGCTGAGGCGCGAAGAGTGGGGCATCGGTCCGGTCGTCGGCGACGGCCATCAGATCGCGCGCTACCGTGGACGCCGTGACGACGACAGCAGTGACAACGGTGGGCCGTACGGCCCGCCTTGCGCTGCTGCTGGCGACCGCACTCGGGCTGGCGCTCATGCACACCCTCGGCCACACCGGTGTCCGTGACGACCCGCACCCGGCGATCACCGGCATGAGCACGACTGCGGCGGGTGCCGCCGGGATGCTGTCCGCGGTGGCCACTGCGGTACAGCCGTGTCCGGACGGGCACTGCGACGGCCACGGCGGGCACGGCTCCGGCGCCTGGAGCGCCTGCCTGGCGATCCTCACCGGCCTTGCCGTGATCGTGATGCTGCTCTGGCTGCTCACCGTGGTCCGGGGCCACCGTCTGCTGCCCGTGCCCGCGGTGCTGCGGGCGATGTCCCCGCGGGCGCCGCCGGACCGCCCCACCGGGCTCACCCTCGCCTCGGCAGCGGTACTGCGCATATAGCAACGCCACCTCCACGACCGGCTACCGGTCGTGTCGAGGCGTTCGCGCGTACCTACCTCCTGCCGAAAGGTCATGAACCGCAATGATGCGTACTTCCCGCCTGCCCGCCACCGTGCTGCGCCGCGGCCTGCTCGCCGGCGCCGCCGTCACCGCCACCCTCGTGCTGTCGGCCTGCGGCGGCAGCGACCACTCGTCGTCCGGCACTGGCATGAACCACGGCGCCACCACCGCCGCGTCGCCGGCCGCGTCGGCGGTCGGCACGTTCAACGACGCCGACGTCACGTTCGCCCAGGCGATGATCCCGCACCACCAGCAGGCCGTGCAGATGGCCGATATGGCCGACGGCCGCGCCGCCGACGCCGAGGTCAAAGCACTCGCCGGCAAGATCCAGGCCGCGCAGCAGCCCGAGATCGACACCATGACCGGCTGGCTGACCGCCTGGGGCAAACCCGCCCCCGCACCGCACATGAGCAAGGGCTCCGGCATGGGCCACGGCTCGATGCCCGGCATGATGACCGACGCCGACATGAAAAAGCTCATGGACGCCAAGGGCGCGGCGTTCGACAAGCAGTTCCTGACCATGATGATCGGCCACCACGAGGGCGCGATCGAGATGGCCCAGACCGAGGTGGCGCAGGGCTCCAACCCGGAGGCCAAGGCCCTCGCCCAGAAGATCATCACCGATCAGCAGGCCGAGATCGCCACGATGAATACCATTCTCGAACGTCTCTGATCACGTCGATCCGGGGGGGGGGCCGGGGGGGGGCGCCAGGGCGCCCCCCCCCCCCCCGGGGGGGGGGGGGGGGGCCGGGGGGGGGCCCCCCCCCCCCCCCCCCGGCCCGCGTTCGGGGTCGCACACGGTGTGCGGGAGACGGCGTGGCGATTCCGCGAAACCCGGCGGAACGAAACGAGTCTTTGGTACTTTTGCCGCTCGGCTTTCTTGGAATGCTGAGCGGGAAGGGCCATGTTCCAGCTGATCGTGCGGATGACCACCATGGCGTTGCTGCTGCTCTGCGGCGTCATGCTGCATCACGTGCCGCAGCATGCGCACCACGGCCATCCTCCGACCGCAGCAGGCCCGACAGCGGTCGTCTCCGCATCGGGTCAGGACGCCGAGTGCACCGCGGTAACGGCGGACCAACAGCACCTCGCGCATCCCTGCACCCCGATGGCGCTGCTACAACAAACCTCCATCGACGATGTCGATCTGCCGCCGGCCCCGGCGCCGCCCACCGCCGACGACGCCCTCACCGCTGCCGCCGCTGCGGCTGACGCGGCCCATCCTCCCGGCAGACAACGGCACACCGTGCTGTCGCTGACGAGCGTGTACCGGAGCTGACAGGTCCCGCACACCGCCGCCCCGTGCCCGACCCTGCCGCTGCGCAGGATCCGGCTTCGGTCGGCGACGTGCCTTCGTGACCTCTGCTCACCTCCGCACCCGACGTCTGCTCGCCGTGGACGCCGGGCGGCGGACCACGTCTGCGAAAGCGGCTACGCACATGATCGACGTGACGTTTCCCCGGCTCCAGCGCCGGCCACTTCCCGCCCAACTCGTCTCCGCCTCCACCTGCCACCATCTCGACCAGCTCGTCGGCAACACCCCCGTCCTCTGGACGCCGGATATCACCGCCACCACCGACCGTGGGTTCTGGGCCAAACTCGAAGGCCACAACCCAGGCGGCATCAAAGACCGGCCCGGCCTGCACCTGATCCAGCGCGCCCGCGAACGCGGCGACCTGCCCGACGGCGCACCGATCGTGGAGTCCACCTCCGGCACCCTCGGCCTCGGCCTGGCCCTGGCCGGACTGATCCACGGCCATCCGGTCACCCTGGTCACCGACCCCGGCATGGAACCACCACTGAGAAACCTTTTGACCGCCTACGGCGCCCGCATCGACCTGGTCGACACCGCGCACCCGACAGGCGGCTGGCAACAGGCCCGCCGCGACCGCGTCAACCAGCTCCTGGACGAGCAGGGCGGGTTCTGCCCGGACCAGTACAACAACCCCGACAACATCGACGCCTACCAGAGCCTCGCCCTGGAGCTGGCCGCACAGCTCGGCCGCATCGACGTGCTGGTCTGCAGCGTCGGCACCGGCGGGCACAGCGCCGGCACCGCCCGGGTGCTGCGCGAGTTCTTCCCCGACCTGCGCCTGGTCGGCGTCGACGCGTGCGGCTCCACCATCTTCGGCCAGCCCGCCCGGACCCGGCTCATGCGCGGGCTCGGCAGCAGCATCCACCCCCGCAACGTCGACTACCCGGCCTTCGACGAAGTCCACTGGGTCGCCGCCCCGGAGTCGGTGTGGGCCTGCCGACGCCTGGCCGCCGCCAGCTATGTCAGCGGCGGGTGGAGCGTCGGCGCGGTCGCCCTGGTCGCCTCCTGGCTGTCGCGGACCCTGCCCGACGACACCCGCATCGCCGCGATCTTCCCCGACGGGCCGCACCGCTACGCCGACACCGTCTACAGCGACGACTACTGCCGTCACCACAACCTGCTCGGATCGGCTCCGGCTGCCGACCCCGACGAGATCAGTCATCCGCACGAGCGGGAGGTGCGGCGCTGGACGCGCTGCACCCGGGTGATCGACCCCACCATCGAGGGCACCCCGTGACCGGCACCCTGGGCCAGGTCCGGTCCTTCAACCGGCCGGTGCAACTGCTGCTGGTCAACCAGCTGACCATCAACATCGGCTTCTATATGCTCATGCCCTACCTGGCGGGCTACCTCACCGGCGACCTGGCCATGGCCGCCTGGGCGGTCGGTCTGATCCTGGGCGTGCGCAACCTCAGCCAGCAGGGCATGTTCCTGCTCGGTGGCACCCTCGCCGACCGGTACGGCTACAAACCGCTGATCCTGGCCGGCCTCGGCCTGCGCGTGGCCGGGTTCGCCCTGCTCGGCTTCGCAACGAGCCTGCCCGTGCTCATCGCCGCGTCGGTGCTGACCGGGCTGGCCGGAGCGTTGTTCAACCCTGCGGTCCGCGCGTATCTGGCCGCCGAATCAGGCGAACGCAAGACCGAGGCGTTCGCCGTGTTCAACGTCTTCTACCAGGCCGGCATCCTCGCCGGGCCCCTGATCGGTCTCGCCCTGCTGACCGCATCGTTCCGGTGGGTCTGTGCGGTCGCGGCGCTGCTGTTCCTGCTGCTGATGATCGCCCAGGCCCGGGCACTGCCCGCCAGACACGCCCCGGCCGGCCCGGACGACCGCGGCGCTGCGGCGGATTGGCGGCAGGTGCTGCGCCACCGCGGCTTCCTGCTGTTCTCCACCGCGATGATCGGCTCCTACGTGCTGAACTTCCAGGTCTACCTCGGCCTGCCGATCGAGGTCCGCCGGGCGACGGGCTCGGAGACTCCGGTGGCGATCCTGTTCGCCGTCTCCGGCCTGCTCACCGTGGCCGGGCAGGTCCGTGTCACCGCCTGGGCCAAACGCCGCTGGAGCCCACCACAGGCCATCGTCCGTGGCCTGGCATTGATGGCCGTCGCGTTCCTGCCGCTCGCCGCCACCGCCGCGATCAGCCCAGCGATCGGCGCGGGCCCGTGGCGCACGGCACTGGCGCTGACGCCGGCGTTGGTGAGCACGGTGCTGCTGACGGTCGCGACGATGATCGTGTACCCGTTCGAGATGGCCACCATCGTCGAGTTCGCCGGACAGCGCCTGGTCGGCACCTATTACGGCCTGTACAACACCCTCGCCGGTGTCGGCATCGCCGCCGGGAATCTGCTGACCGGGGCGGCCCTCGACACCGCCGTGACGTTGGGGTGGCCGGCGCTGCCGTGGCTGCTGCTGACCGTCACCGGATTGCTGGGTACCGCGGCGGTCGGCTACCTGTCCCATGCCGGACTGTTGACGACCACGACGGGCGCGGCGGCCGGCGACCGGCGCAGGACCGCGAAGGCGTAACCCTTCGATCGCCGCGGTCTCGGGTGGCGATGACGGCAGTGCGGGCCGGTTTGGAAGATGTGTGGAACTTTCCCGGGCCGGGTGACGACTTACCGATGCCGACCGGTGACCCCGTACGGTCTGCTTGTCGTCAGTGGTTGAGGTGGAGGTCCGGGCGCGATGGCGTTAGGCAAGCGTACGGTCGGTGCCCTGCCGACAGGGGTGGCGGCGGCCGCGCTGCTCGGAGCTCCGGCCTTCGCCCACGTGGAGGTGGAGGCCGACAAGGCGCAGGCCGGCGCCACCAACGTCACGCTGACCTTCCACGGCGAAGCCGAATCACAGAGCGCCGGCATCGTGTCGGAGCGGGTGGTGCTGCCGCAGGGCATCGCGCCGACTGACGTGACCTTGGTAAAGGCCCCCCGGGGCTGGACGTTCACCAGCAGCGCCGACGGGTTCACCATCGCCGGCCCGGCGCTGAAGGTGGGCCAAGACGCCGAATTCGCCGTCAAGGTGACGCAGCTGCCCACCGACGCCACCACGCTGTCGTTCAAGACGGTGGAGACCTACAGCGACGGCAAGGTGTCGCGTTGGATCGACCTACCTGAACAGGGCCAGCCCGAACCCGAGAGCCCCGCACCCACCATCAACCTCAAGCCCGCCGCCGCCAGCGCCGGTATCACGTCCACCAGCGCCCCGGGCGCCGCCGCGTCACCTGTCACCTCGGCGGCCACCCCGGCCACCAGTGCGGCGGCCGTGCCTGCCGCCGGCACCACCGGTTCCGGCGGCTCGAGCGTGGCCTGGTGGATCGCCCTGGCTGTGGCGGTCATCGCCGGCGCTGGTGGCCTGCTGCTCTGGCGACAGCGCAGCGGCAACCAGGCTCAGTGACCTTCGCTGGGTGACGCTGCGTCAGCGGTCGGCGCTCCGCCGGCACGGCAAGGGTCAACCGTCGGGCTTCTGCCTGCCAGGTCGCCGTCACGGAGGCGGCACGACGGCCCGTTCTGGTCCTGAACCGCGCCCGACCAACCGTGCAACTGACTACCGATGGAGAATCGTCAGCATGAAACGGCTCGTCGTTGTGGGTGCGGTGTTGGTTCTGACGATGGCCGGGTGCACCGGTACCGGCGGTTCTTCCCCCGTCGCCGGACCGGCCAGCGCGACTGTGGCGTCGTCGTCGGCTGAGGCGCAGCCGCTGCTGGCGCGCTATGGCCTGTCGGGCAAGAGCACGGTGGAGGTCATCGATCAGCTCGACCGGTTAGACCTGCACCAGCGCCCCGCCGGGCTGAAGGCGTCCGTGCGGGCTGGCGAGCTGCTGATCTCCGACGGCGGGCAGGAGTACAGCCTGCCCATCCCCGCCGACCGGTTCTACCTGTCGGCCGGCCCGTACCTGCAGCAGACCCACGACTGTTTCTTCCACGCGCCCACCGGCTGCAAAGGCGAACTGGCCGGCAAGCAGGTCCAGGTCAAGATCGTGAACGACGCCGACGGCACGGTCCTGGTGGACGAGCCGCGAACCACCTTCGCCAACGGCTTCGTCGGATTCTGGCTGCCGCGCGACATCACCGCCACCCTGCGGATCACCTCTGACGGCAAGACCGCCGAGTCGAAGATCAGCACCGGCGCAGACGCCCCGACCTGCCTGACCACGCTCCGGCTCGCCTGACCGGCACGTGGCCCGAGGCCGGCCTCGGACAACGTCCGCCCGCTGACCCGCCTCGCCGGCGAAAGTGTCGCCGACGCAGGCGACCGACCTTTCGGGCGTCGACGCCATCCGGATCCGGTCCGTGCGGCGTGCCCGTCGACGCGTTCGGCCAGGCGGGCATGGATCGCCACCGTCGCCGACGATGCGGACCCGGCTGACCATCGCGCCAACAGACGGTGGAACCGTACCGGTGCGCTGCCGGTTAGCCACCGGGCCGGCGGGAACCTCCATGAACGGGCACTTCGTGGTGCAACCGTCGTAAGCGTGCAGCGGGTCACCACCCCACCTCTTGATACCCTAGGGGGGTATGGGTATGGTTGGTCGTGGGCGGTGACGTCCCGCCGCTCACCACCAACGGCAAGGAGATCGTGATGGCTACCCAGACCTACACCGTCACCGGCATGACCTGCTCGCACTGCGTCAACTCCGTCAGCGCCGAAGTCGGCGCGATCCCCGGTGTCACCGACGTCCAGGTCGACCTCGCCTCCGGCACGGTCACCGTCACCAGTGACCAGCCCGTCGACGAGACCGCGGTGGCCGCGGCCGTCGACGAGGCCGGCTACGAACTCGCGAGGTAGTCATGAACACCGCCATCAAGCTGGGCGGCTTCGGGATCGCTCTGGCGGCCGTGTTCACGGCCGCCCTCGGCCTCGGCAGCCTCTTCCCGGCAGCCGCACCCACCACCCCGGCCGCCCACGACGGCGGCCACACCGGCACACCACCCGAGCAGAACACCCCGGCAGCGGTGCTGCCGGCCGGGCTGCAGATCAGCCAGGACGGCTACCGGCTCACCCCGCTCACCAGCAGCCTGTCGACCGGTGCACCGCAGCCGTTCCGGTTCCAGATCACCGGGCCCGGCGGCCGGCTGGTCACCGATTACACGACCAGCCACGACAAGGACCTGCACCTGATCGTGGTCCGCCGGGACCTGTCCGGGTTCCAGCATGTGCACCCCGAGCTCGGCAGCGACGGCACCTGGTCCATCCCCCTCGCCGTGGCCGCCGCCGGGCAGTACCGGGTCTTCGCCGACTTCCAGCCGGCCGGCCACGACGGTCTCACCCTCGGCGCCGACGTCCCCGCAGCCGGCGACTACCAGCCCGCGCCGCTACCGGCGACCGCCCGGACCGCGACGGTCGACGGCTACACGGTCACCCTCACCGGCGACCTCACGCCCGGCGCGTCGTCGAAGCTGACCCTGTCGGTCAGCAAGGACGGCGAGCCGGTCACCGACTTGCAGTCCTACCTCGGCGCGTACGGCCACCTGGTCGCGCTGCGCGACGGTGACCTGGCCTACCTGCACGTGCACCCGGACGGCGCCCCCGGCGACGGCCGCACCACGCCCGGCCCGGACGTCGCCTTCCACGCCGAGGTCCCGTCAACCGGCGCCTACCGGCTCTACCTGGACTTCCAGCACGACGGGAAGGTCCGTACCGCCGAGTTCACCGCCGTCGCCGGAACCGCCACCCCGCCGAGCCCCGCGCCGCCGGCCGCCTCCGCCGCGCCGAGCCCGTCCGGGCACGGCGCCGACGGCCACACCCACGACTAGGAGGAGCGTCATGGCAACCGTCGCCGGGCCGCTGCCCGTGGCCCCGAACCAGATCGAGCTGGCGATCGGCGGCATGACCTGCGCCTCCTGCGCCGCGCGGATCGAGAAGAAACTCAACCGCATGGACGGCGTGGTCGCGACCGTCAACTACGCCACCGAGAAGGCCAGCGTCGCCTATCCCGACGGGGTGAGCGCCGAGGACCTGATCGCCACCGTCGAGAAGACCGGCTACACCGCGAAGCTCCCGCCGCCACCGCAACAGCCCGGCGACGACCCGGCCGAGCAGACGCAGCCGGTCGACGAACTCCAGACTTTGCGGACCCGGCTGTTCACCTCGATCGTGCTCAGCGTGCCGGTGGTGCTGCTGGCGATGGTGCCGGCCTGGCAGTTCACCTACTGGCAGTGGCTGTCGCTGACCCTGGCCGCGCCGGTCGTGGTCTGGGGCGGGCTGCCGTTCCACAAGGCCGCGTGGACCAACCTGCGCCACGGCGCCGCGACCATGGACACCCTCATCTCCATGGGCACGATCGCCGCGTTCGGCTGGTCGCTGTGGGCACTGTTCTTCGGTACCGCCGGCATCCCGGGGATGACGCACCCGTTCAGCCTCGACATCGGCACCACCGCCGGCGCCGGCGCCATCTACCTGGAAGCCGCCGCCGGAGTCACCACCTTCATCCTCGCCGGCCGCTACTTCGAGGCCCGCTCCAAACGCCGGGCCGGCGCCGCCATGCGCGCACTGCTGGAACTCGGCGCCAAGGACGTCGCGGTGCTGCGCGACGGCACCGAACGGCGGATCCCAGTCACCGACCTGACCGTGGGGGACCGGTTCGTCGTGCGGCCGGGCGAGAAGATCGCCACCGACGGCGTCATCGAGGACGGCACCTCAGCCGTGGACGCGAGCATGCTCACCGGTGAGTCCGTGCCGGTCGAAGTCGCCCCCGGCGATCCGGTCGTCGGCGCGACCGTCAACGCCGGTGGCCGGCTGATCGTGCGTGCCACCCGGATCGGCGCCGACACCCAGCTCGCGCAGATGGCGAAACTCGTTGAGCAGGCTCAGACCGGTAAAGCCGCCGTTCAGCGGCTTGCGGACCGGATCTCCGGTGTGTTCGTGCCGATCGTGATCGCCCTCGCCGTCGCGACGCTCGGCTGGTGGGTGGGCACCGGTTCCGGCTGGACGGCCGCGTTCACCGCCGCGGTCGCCGTGCTGATCATCGCCTGCCCCTGCGCGCTCGGCCTGGCCACGCCGACGGCGCTGTTGGTCGGCACCGGCCGCGGCGCGCAGCTCGGGATCCTGATCAAAGGCCCCGAGACCCTCGAGTCGACCCGGACCGTGGACACCGTCGTGCTCGACAAGACCGGCACCGTCACCACCGGCCGGATGAGCCTGGTCGACGTCGTCCCCGCCGACGGCGTGAACCGTGACGAGTTGCTGCGCCTGGCCGGGGCAGTCGAGGCCGCCTCCGAGCACCCGATCGCCCAGGCCATCGCCGCAGCAGCCGCCGACGAAGCACCGCTGCCGCCGACCACCGGGTTCGCCAGCACCGAAGGACTCGGCGTCACCGGCACGGTCGACGGATACTCCGTGCACGTCGGCCGCCCGGCACTGCTGCGCCAGGCCGGGTTGGCCGTGCCCGCCGACGTCGAGCAGGCCGTCGCCACCGCGCACGCGGCGGGACAGACCGCCGTCGTCGCGGGCTGGGACGGTCAGGCCCGCGGCGTGCTGGCCGTCGCCGACACCGTGAAGCCGACCAGCCGCGCCGCCGTCGCCCAGCTACGGGCGCTGGGCCTGTCACCGGTGCTGCTCACCGGCGACAACGAGACCGTCGCCCGGGCCGTGGCCGCGCAGGTCGGCATCGACGAGGTGATCGCCGAGGTCCTGCCGGCCGACAAGGTCGACGTCGTCAAACGCCTGCAGGAACAGGGCAAGGTCGTGGCGATGGTCGGCGATGGCGTCAACGATGCCGCCGCGCTGGCCCAGGCCGACCTCGGGTTGGCCATGGGTACCGGCACCGACGCCGCCATCGAGGCGTCCGACCTGACCCTGGTCCGCGGTGACCTGATGGCCGCCGCCGACGCGATCCGCCTGTCGCGGCGAACTCTGCGCATCATCAAGAGCAACCTGTTCTGGGCGTTCGCCTACAACGTGGCCGCCCTCCCGCTGGCCGCTGCCGGACTGCTCAACCCGATGATCGCCGGAGCGGCGATGGCGTTCAGTTCGGTGTTCGTCGTCGCCAACAGCCTCCGGTTGCGCCGTTTCGCCAGCATCACGAAGTAGGCGTACGACAGCGCCGCCTGCACCCCCGCCAAGGACGGGTGCAGGCGGCGCTGCGTGGAGCCCTGACGCCAAGAGCGATCAGCAGGGGGAACCGACTCAGACCAGGCGCCGGACGACGTAGTTCTTGCTCCAGATCTTCTGCTTGGTGACCGTCTTGCCGGTCCGCGGCGACGCCCACATCTTGCCGCCGCCGGCGTAGATGCCGGCATGGGTGCCCTTGGTACCCTTGCGGATGACGATCAGGTCACCGGGGCGGGCGTTGGACTTGGCGACGGCCTTGCCGTACCGCTGCTGCAGATGGGCCTTGTGCGGAAGTTTCTTGCCCGCCGCCTTCTTGTAGACGTACATCGTGTAGCCCGAGCAGTCGAACCGTTTGGGCCCGGCCGCGCCGAACTTGTACTTCTTGCCCTTGTGCTTCGCCGCCTCGGTCAGCACACGGTTCGCGGCCGCCTTGGACCTGGCGGCCTGGGACGCTGCCGCCTTGACGGTGATGCCGGTCTGGCTGAACGCCACGCTGGTCTGCGAGGACACCTGTGTGGTGGCGACCGCCGAGGATGGCGGCGCGGCGGAGGCTGACTGCGGTGTGCCGAGTCCGCCGGTCAGAAGACCGAGACCCACGGACAGGGCGAGAGTGCCGACTCCCAGGGTACGGGCGGGCCGGCTCAGGGTGCTTACGCGCACGGTGAAGGAATCCCTCCGGCACGCCTGCGAGGTTAGCTGTCGGGTTCGGGCGCGAAGGTTGCCCGGCCGCACGCTGGCGGCTTCACCCCGAGGCCCTCATGTCCCGGCCACCGCAGTGCGGTGTGCCGGTCGAGGACCGATAGTGGTTCCCCCGTCCCTGCCCCCGATTGCCTCATGACTCGTCATGTGGGCGCGTGCCGCCGGACCGGGGCAGGGCTCGGCGTGGTCCAGGTCGGCACGACCGGCGAGCCTGTGCCCGCCGCCTCTCCTTGATAGCCCAGCCCGCGCCGACCCTCGACCCGCGAATTGCTCACCCACAGTGATGGCATCACGGGACGGAGTCCGGTTTGTAGGGCAGCTGCGAGGTTTGTCAATACCCTGTGCTGATATGTGATTGACGTGGAGTGATGTTGATCTGTGAAAGGGAACACGCGGACCCGAACGTGGTGGCTGTGCGTGGCCCGGCGGGGTCACCCGTTGCGTCGTGTCCACGGTGACTTCCGGCCCGCCGATCGTGACCGGATGTCCGCGCCTCATCGCCCGAACCGGCCACCTGCAGTCGAGGGTGACCGCATGCCGCGCGTCCCGCGCTGACCGGTTACGGCGGCGATGCAACGCAGACGCAACCGCAGGACTGATCAACCGGCCGTGCCGTCGAGCGATGAGGCAGACCCGACCGATGGCATCGCCGGTTGATGCCGTCGCATCTGACGGGTGGTCCAGCGGCGTTTCGGGAAGCGGTGAGGAGGCAGGCTGTGAGCAATCGTTTCGTCCTGGCTGCCCAAGGTTCGGGCAGTTCGTCTAGCGGCAGGCGTGCCGGAATCCTGATCGTCGCGCTCCTGGCGCTGACCCTTGCCGGGGGCGCGAGTGTCGGTGCCGGGCCCGCGTATGCGGGCGCCGCGTCGGCGCAGCGGAAGGCGATCACGGGTGCCTCCACCGTCACGCGAGGCTCCGGCAGCGGCTTGCTCCGCGTGGCGCCCGGCACTGATGCCACCACCGCGGCCTTTCAGGACCGGATGGAAGCCGCCGTGCAGCACCTGCTGGACACCGTGCTCGGCCCTGGCCGCTCGACGGTCGCCACCACCGTGGAGCTCGACCTCGACCAGGTCACGACATCCAGCAGCACCTACCGGCGGAGCCCGTTCGCCGGTGCCCTGTCCGAGCGGATCAGCGGGCGCTCCTACGTCGGTGACAACGGCGGCACCCGTTACGACAGCAGCAACGTGGCGCGCGTCAACGCCCTTGACGAACTGCACGAGACCCGCCGTAACGCACCCGGCGGCATCATCAAACTGAGCGTCGCCGTCCTCGTCGACGAAGCCGCCGCGACGAAAGTCGACCTGGCTCAGGTTCGTGAACTGGTCGCCGTGGCCGCCGGTATCGAGGCGGGCCGTGGTGATCGCGTGACGGTCGCCGCGATGCCGATGCGCATCGCTACGGCCATCCCCGCCGACACGGCTGTCGCGCAGCCCGATACCGAATCTGCAGTCCGGCTGCGGACCTCGCTCATCGCCGTGGTTCTGATCCTGCTGACCTGTGCCACGCTGCTGGCCATCCGGAGGCGACGGCGAGGGGCCGCAGTGGCCTCGGCGGCAGCCGACCACCGAGAGCTGCTCCGTGCCCAGCTGCACATCCAGCGCACTGCAGTCCCGGCTGCGGCCGTGCCGATCGCTACCGCACCTGACGAGGGCAGGCTGCGGCAGCGCGCGATCGGGTCGGTCGACCCGGCGCAGACCGCACAGCACTTGCGAGACTGGATCGGCTCCGGCCGGTAGGAACGGGCGGCCGGCTCAGGACTTCACGAGCCGGGCGATCGCTGCGCTCGCATCCTTGATCTTCGCGTCCACGTCGCCTTCGGCGGCGGCGTGGACCACGCAGTGGCGCAGATGATCCTCGAGCAGGCCGACGGCGACCGCGTGCAAGGCGCTCTTCGCGGCTGAGATCTGGGTCAGGATGTCGATGCAGTAGGTGTCCTCGTCGACCATCCGCTGCAGTCCGCGGATCTGCCCCTCGACCCGCTTCAGCCGGGCCATCAGCGCTTGTTTCTCCGCCGAGTACCCGTGCGGCCCGGCCGGTTTCGCCTCACTCATGCCGTGCAAGATACCCGGCACCGGTATCCACCGGCGGCGGCCGCGGCACACCTTTTCGGCGGCGCCGCGCCCGCCCGCGGTGACCACGCGGCCGTCGCACCTACGATGTCGTAACCTGGCCCGGTGATGCGACCCCACCAGCCGACGGCCTCATGGCTGCTGCGCTGGCTGCTGGTCGTGGTCACCCTGGCCGGCGTCGGGCTCGTGCAAAGCACACACTGCACCACCGGCCCGCACGAGACGAGCCTTGCCGCAGCTGCAGGCCATCACCACGAAAGCCCGGCAGCCGGGCAGCACCGTACGACGAGCCGGCCGGCAGACACCACAGCCGGGCACTGCGACGTGAACGCCCCCATCGCCGAACCCGCTGTACGGGCCGGCGTCGTCACGCTCCCGGCGATGACCGCCTGCGCCGACACCAGCGCCCCGGCCGCAGCGCTGCCGCTGATCGCGTTGCGGGCACCGGCCGTCACCTTGACCCAAATCGGTATAAGCCGCATATAGGACACCGGTCGTGAACACGTATCCCCGGGCACGGGGATACGCGTTCCTCGCAGCCGATGGCCACAACACACGTGAAGCGCCACGCCCGCCCGGCGATGGCGCCCACCTGTCTTCTGCGCGAAAGCCGAACCTTCGTGAACCGTCACGCCGTTATCACCAGTCAGTATCGATCGCACCGCGCGAGCGACCGCAGCCCTCTGCCGTACGCGAGGCCGCAGCCGTGACCGAGATCCTGCCGCCGTTACGCACCACCCACCGATTCGACGCCGCCGGTGGACGGTGGTGCTTCGATCTGTGGGCCGGGACCGGCCGGCCGGTCGTGCTCATCCCCGCGGTGTTGTTCGACCGGACCTGCTGGTGGCCGGCCGCCGCCGACCTGCGCCCGTACGCCACCGTCGTCGCCGTCGACCTGCCCGGCCACGGCGGCTCACCCGGCCGGGACCACTACGACCCCGGCGACCTCGTCGACGACCTGGCCACGCTCATCGCCAGCCTGCAACTGCGCCGCGCCCCCGTCGTCGTCGGGCACGGCCCGTCGGCGGCGCTGGCCGCCCTGTTCGCCGCGCGCTACGCCACCCACGCCGTGGTGGCCGTCGACCCGATTCCCACGGAGGGACTGTGCGTCGACGTCGACACCTATCTGCGGGACCTGCAGATCACCGAACTCCCCGAGCAGTACCGCGGCCTGGTGCGAACCTCCACCGACCCGCGCCTACTCTCCGGCTATGCAGCCGGGCTGCGGCACTGCCGCCCGGCAACCACCCCGTCCGGGGTCACGGCGGCCCGGCTCGCCGTCTACAGTCGGCCACCGTTCGGGCCCGAGACGCATCCGCAGGCCGCTGACAGGTGGAGGCAGGAGATCTACGACGTTCCGGGCCGATTCGCGGCCCTCGCCGCCGGCCGCCGGTTCATCACCGACCTGCGGACACTGCTGTGAGACGCCAGCGTGCGGTATGCCGGTCAGTCGTCATTCGTAGAACGCCTCGCCTCGCCGGAGACGACGGGGCCCTTGCGGGTGCGGGCGGGAACGGGCTGGATTCGGTACCCGGTGCCGTCGCGGTGCAGATGGCCGCCGGTGGGAAGGTGGCTGGCGAGCATCAGGGTGTTGGTGTCGGCGTAGCGGTCCAGGATGGCTCGCCGGGTCTGGCCGGCCTGGTCGGCGTCGGTGCACAGCGAGGTGCCGAGGTCGGGGCGGCGAAGCTGTAGCGGGTGGTGGATCAGGTCGCCGGCCAGTACGAGCCGCTCATCGTGGCTGGTGATCTCGACGAGGGTGTGGCCGGGGGTGTGTCCTGGCGCGGGCACGAGACGGACCTCGTCGTCGAGGCGATACCCGGGCGGGCAGCGGTGCAACTGGCCGGCGGCGTCGAGGGGCAGGACGCTGTCGTGGACGTGTCGCTGTGGCCGGGCGGTCGCATGGACGTACTCGGGCGCGGTGTTCAGATACTGCGCGGCGGGGAACGTCGGCCGGAGCCGGGTGCCGGTCATGGTGGTGTTCCATCCGACGTGGTCGTGATGCAGGTGGGTGTTGATGACGGTGTCGACGTCGGCCGGGTCGATGCCCGCCTGCGCCGCGGTGTGCAGCCAGCGGGAGTCCAGGCCCGGGCGAGGACGCGGGCGTCCGGGCTTGGGGCCGCCGAGTCCGGTGTCGACGATGATGATCCGGCCGGCCCCGAGGATGGCGAAGCCCTGCGAGGCCATGTGCAGGTAGGGCGTCGATGTGGCGGGGGAGCCGGTGGCGGCGAGCAAGGCGGTGAGGCTGTCGGCGTCCAGGCCGGGGTAGGTGGCCCGGGCGGGCAGTGCCGGCCCGACGGCCTCGACGAGCGCGACGACACGACGGCGGCCGACCCGGATCGCCTGCGGTTCGCCGACGGGAATGGTTAACGGTGGCGGACTCGGATGGGTCATGTGCCTGCTCCTGTTGACGGACAGTGCGTTCATTTCTGAACATCGTGTCCATCAGCGTGGCCCCCCTGATCGGCTGCGGCCAGGATCAGTCAGCGGCGACGCGTTCACAACGGGACAGTGCGGGAGCGGTTGTCCCGGAACGGGGAGTGATGATGGCCACGGTCGTTGATCGGCGGGTGCGGCGTACCCGGCCGGCCTTGCGGGCCGCGCTGCTGGACCTCATGGCCGAGCGTCGCTATGAGTCGGTGACCGTGCAGGACGTCATCGATCGCGCCGACGTGGGCCGGTCGACGTTCTACAACCACTACACCGACAAGGACGCGCTGCTGCGTGACTGCCTTGCCGGGCTGAACGCGATCATCACCGCGCTGCCCACCACGCAGGCGGAGCGTCGGCTGCTCGGGTTCGCCGTGCCCCTGCTGCGCCATGTCCACCAGCAGCGCAGCCTCGCTGCCGCACTGCTCGGTGAGAGTGGCAATACGGTGCTGCGCCAGATCGAGCGGATGCTCACCGACACGGTGCGTGACGCGTTCACGGTAGGGGAGGCTACGCCGCGGGTGCCGGTGTCGGCGCGAGCACGATTCGTCGTCGGCGCCTTCCTGGGGCTGGTCGACTGGTGGCTGTCCGAACAGCCCGAGTTGTCGCCGGAGCAGGTCGGCGTCATGTTCCACACCTTGGCCGGTAACTCGGACGACCGCCCGTGAATCGCGGGGCATGGCCGCGGGCTCTCCGGGTGCTCACCGGGCGGGCGTGACGGTGATCGGGGAACGCTCCGTAGCCATGGCCGCGTTCTGCGAGCCGAAGATCGGCTGCAAGTTCCCAGACGCTGACGGTGTCCTGCCGCCGGTGTAGTTGCCTGCCGGCCCGGCGAAAGGGGGGCACCCTTCCGCCGGGCCGCATCTCGTGCGGACGGCGGGCCCGCGGCTCCGGTCAGGTCAGCGCACGAGCTGGTAGCCGGCTGCGGCGACGGCCGCGGCCACGCTGTCGTCGTCGAGCGCCGCGGCGCTGGTCACCGTGACCGCGCCGGTGGCGACATCGACGCTGACGTCACGCACGCCGGGAACGTCGGTGAGCTGCTTACTGACCCGGCCGGCGCAGCCGCCGCAAGTCATCCCGGCGACCTGGTACACCGTTCGGGTGCCGTCCGGCGCCGACGCCGGCTCGGTGACGGGGGTCGTGGTGGCGCAGGCGCATGCGGTATCGCTGCCGCACATCGGCTTCTCCTTGCTGTCGGTGTTGACGGGGTGCTGCGCTGGGGGAGCGGGTCACGCCCGCACGAGGCGGGCGATGGCGTCGGAGGCCTCCTTCAGCTTCGCGTCGGCGTCGGGCCCGCCGTCGCGGGCCGCGTCGACGACGCAGTGCGCGAGGTGGTCGTCGAGCAGCCCGAGTGCCACGGTCTGCAGCGCCTTGGTCGCGGCGGACACCTGCGTGAGGATGTCGATGCAGTACGTCTCGTCGTCGACCATGCGTTGCAGTCCGCGGATCTGGCCCTCGATCCGGCGCAGCCGCTTCAGGTAGTCGTCCTTGTCCGTGATGTAGCCATGAGCCATGACCCGGCACCCTCCAGCCGTCGCTACCGTACCCCCCTAGGGTATCTCGGTAAAGCCGCACGTCCAATGCTGTGACGCGGAAGTCAATCGACACGCACCCTTGACCGCTTATACCCCCTGGGGGTAACAATGACGCCGAACGCAGATACCCCCTGGGGGTACTAAGGAGGTTCGGTCATGTCCCGCAGTCCGCACCGGTGGTGGGCGCTCGCGCTCATCGCCCTCGCCCAGTTCATGGTCATCATGGACACCTCGATCATCGGCGTCGCCCTGCCGAAGATGCAGAACGACCTCGGCTTCACCCCGAGCAATCTGTCCTGGGTCTTCAACGCCTACGTCGTCGCCTTCGGCGGCCTGCTGCTGCTCGGAGGGCGGCTGTCCGACCTGTACGGCGCCCGCCGCATCTTCGCCACCGGCTGGGCCGTCCTGCTCGCCGGCTCCGCCGCCGCCGGCCTCGCCGGCACCGTCGAACTCGAACTCGCCGCCCGCGCCGTCCAGGGCGCCGGCTCCGCCCTGATCGCGCCGTCAGCGCTGACACTGCTGATGATGCTGTTCGGCGACCGGCCTGCCGAGCTCACCAAGGCTCTGGCGCTGTACGGGGCGGCTGCCCCGGCCGGCGGCACCGCAGGAGTGTTCCTCGGTGGCGTGATCACCGAATACGTCAGCTGGCCGTGGGTGTTCTACCTCAACATCCCGATCGCCGTGCTGGCCCTGATCGCCACCCCGGCGCTCATGCCCGCCGGGGGCAACCGGCCCGGCAGTCTCGACCTGGCCGGCGCAGTGACGGTTACCGGCGGTCTGGCCGCCGCCGTCTACGCCATCGTCCGCGCCCCGGAGGCCGGCTGGAACAGCGCCTCCACCTGGCTCACGCTCGCCGGATCCGCGATCCTGCTCGCCGCCTTCCTGATCATCCAGGCCCGCCGCCGGCAGCCGCTGATGCGGCTGGGCATCTTCACCAGCCGCAACCTGTCCGCGGCGAACCTCGCCCAGTTGCTGCTCGGCGCGGCCTGGATTCCGATGTGGTTCTTCCTCAACCTCTACCTGCAGCAGGTCCTCGGCTTCAGCGCCTTCCCCAGCGGCGCCGCGCTGCTGCCGATGACCGTGCTCATCATGGCCGGCATGATCGTCCTCGCCCCGCGCGTCATCGCGCGGTTCGGCACCAAGACCACCCTGGTCGCGGGTCTGACGGTGCTGGCGGCCGGTCTGGGCTGGCTCGCCCTGATCCGCCCCGACGGCAGCTACCTGACCGACGTGCTGCCCGCCTCGCTGGTCGCCGCGCTCGGCATGGCGCTGGCCTTCATCCCGTCCCTGGGCACCGCTTTGTCCAGCGCCCGCCCGCAGGAGGGCGGACTCGCCTCCGGCATCGTCAACACCAGCTACCAGATCGGCTCCGCCCTCGGCCTGGCCGCCATGACGGCACTGGCCGCCGCCCACGGCGCCGATGAACTCGGCGACCCGGCGGCGCTCACCGGCGGCTACTCGGCAGCCCTGCTCGGCGCCGCCGGCGTAGCGCTCGCCGCCGCCGTCCTCGCCGCGATCACCCTCACCAACCGCACACCCGCCACCACGCCAACCGAGAACACCCCGGCCACCCGATGACCACCGGGTGCTGTCCCAGCGCTCCGCCGGAGCCGACCGGCCCCGGCAGAGCACCGGACCCGCCCACCCTCACCCGCTACGCACCATGAGAGAGGCGATCGAGATGCGCACGCTCCCGACCGACACCAGCGCCCACCCGGCCCACGTCACCGCATCCAGCAGCAGGGCGAGACGAGCCGCCCGCGCCGGACTGTGGGCCCTGCCGGCCTACGGATCACTACTCGGCTTGAGTACCTGGACCCATCAACCGCCGATCGATGACTTCGACGCCTACGCCCGCTACATCACCACCGACGTGTTCCTGATCAGCCACCTCGGCGCCAGCATCCTCGGCGCCGCCCTGGCCGTCCTCGGTGCCGTCGCCGTCACCGCGTTCCTCGTGCACGGCCGCGCCGCCCGCATGGCGATCACCGGCCTGGTGCTGACCACGATCACCAACGTGTTCCTGGCCTCGACCTTCGGCAGCGCCACCTTCGTCCAGCCGGGGATCGGCCGGGCCCACCTCGCCGGGACGCCGGGCATGCCGGCCCTCAACGCCGACACCGCCTACGGCCCGGCGTTCTTCGTCGTCGCCCTGACCGCCACGTTCTTCCTGATCGTGTCCGCGATCGTCCTCGGCACCGCGATCGCCCGCACCGACCGGCGGCTGCGCCGGCACGGCATCGCCTACGCCGTCCTGCTTCCGGCCTTCGCGATCACCGGCTTCGCCCTGCAAGCCGCACAACCGTGGACCGGCTTCGCCCTCGCCGCCGCCACCGCCGCCCTGGCCATGAAGCTGCCCCGCCTGAGCCGGTGACCCCGGCGCCCATGAGCCCGTCGCGCCGGATGGCGAGGCGGGCTTGGACGTTTCCTAACGCTGCGGCAGGCCGGTTCCTCCAGCCGGAACCGCCAGGATCGACTGCACCGTGGCGGTCACGACACCGGAAGCCCGCACCGGGTCGAGACGACCCAGACGGATCTCCTCCGCCGCACCGTGCAGGATGTACTGCACCGCGTTGACCAGCCACGTCACCGGCAGATCGGTCCGGAACGCGCCGTCGTCCTGCCCCCGGCCGATCAACTGCTGCACCCGGTCAGCGGCGCCGGTGTGCAACTCCCGCAGCCGCCCCTCGGGCAGCACCCGCTGCGCCGCCGACAGCAGCGCTGCCGACTCCGCGACCAGCGACCAGCTGGAGGCCAGCAGCCGGTTCATCGCCTGCCGCGCGTCACCGGTCAGATCCACGCCGGCGAGCGTCAGCTCACCGGCCCGCAACGCCTCGCCGAGGGCGGCCTCGACCAGCTCAGGCCGGGTGCGGAAATGCCCGTACACCGTCATCCGCCCGACCCCGGCCACCTTGGCGATGTCGTCCATGGTCGCGTCAGGATCGCGGCTGAGGCACTCCCGGGCGGCGGACACGATACGCGTGATGCTGCGCTCGGCGTCGGCGCGCCGCCGCGGGCGGGTGTCGGCGGAAACCATGCCACCCACTCTATCTCGTACGGGAATGTACGAGATAGCCTTCCGCTTGTAAGTCGTACACAGCAATACGAGTTAACGCGGAGGGTGTCATGACCACACACGAAACTCAGCAGGCCCTCACCAGCCATCCGCTGCGATGGCGCATCCTTGCCCTGCTCGGCATCGCCCAGCTGATGCTCATCCTCGACGTCACCGTCGTCGCCATCGCCCTGCCGCACATGGAGACCGACCTCGGCCTCAGCCGCGCCGCGATCACCTGGACCGTCAGCGCCTACACCCTCACCTTCGGCGGCCTCATGCTGCTCGGCGGGCGCATCGCCGACCTTATCGGCGCCAAACGCGTCGTACTCACCGGCCTTCTCATCTTCACCGCCGCGTCCCTGACGACCGGACTCGCCGGATCCGCCGAGATGCTCATCGGCGGCCGCATCGCCCAAGGCGTCGGCGCCGCCCTGCTGTCACCGGCCGCACTGTCCCTGGTCGTCACCCTGTTCACCGGCGACGAACGCAACAAAGCCCTCGGCGTCTGGTCCGCCCTCGGCGGCGGCGGCGCCGCCCTCGGCGTCCTGCTCGGCGGCCTCATCACCGCCGGCCCCGGCTGGCCCTGGGTGTTCTTCATCAACGTCCCGATCGGCTTGGCCGTGATCGCCGCGCTCACCGTCGTGCTGCCCGCCACCACCGGCCAGAACCCGCGCCCGCAACTCGACATCCTCGGCGCGGTCCTCGTCACCGCAGCGACAGCCACCCTCATCTACGCGCTCATCCGAGCCGGGGACCACGGCTGGCTCACCCTCACCACCGGCGGGCTCGTCCTGGCCGCCGCGATCGGCTACACCGCCTTCACCGCCTGGCAGAAGAAGGCCCGATCGCCCCTGATGGACGTCACGATGCTCGCCCGCCGCCCCGTCGCCGGCGGCGCGTTCCTCATCCTCATGGCCACCGCACTCATGGTCGCCGCCTTCTTCCTCGGCACCTTCTACTTCCAGCACGCCCGCGGCTACGGTGCCCTGCACACCGGACTGCTGTTCCTGCCCGTTGCCGTCATCACCATGCTCGGCGCCCACCTCACCGGCACCCTCATCGGCCGCCTCGGCGCCCGGCCCCTAGCCATCGCGGCCCTGCTCATCGCCGCCGCCGGAATGGCCGTCCCCGCCATCACCCTCCAGCCGCTCGCGGTCACCGCCGGTGTCTCCATCGCCGCCGCCGGAACCGGCGCCCTGTTCGTCGTCGCCTCCGCCACCGCCCTCGGCAACGTCGCCTGGCACGAGGCCGGTATCGCCTCCGGAATCGTGAGCACCTTCCACGAGTTCGGCGCCTCCATCGGCGCCGCCGTCGTCTCGAGCGTCGCCGCCGCGAGTTTCGCCAGCGACAGCCTCACCGGCTTCGGCAACGGCTTCCTCGTCGCCGCCATCGCCTCCGCCGTAGGCGCCGTCATCGCCGCTGTGCTGACACCCGGCCGCCCAGCCGACCACTGATCCGCGCCGTCACCGCACCCGCATCCGCGGCCGGCGCCAACACCGCAAGCCCCGTGCGACACCGGGGCTCGCGGACCCCCAGCAGCCAGAACGCTACCGGACCGGGCAAGGGCTACCCCCGATGAGCTCGACCACGTCCATCGCAACTGGGATCGTCAGGTGACCGTCGGCCTGGGCCTATCAGAGCCTCACCCCGGGCTCCAACTCAGAGCCGGGCGACATGTCCGGCTCCGGTTGTCACACGTTCGGCGGGACCGTCACGCCGCCGACCCTGATTTACTGGAGACGTGACCGCGGGCCCGTACGGGATCGCCCGTCCCGGCCGTATCCGGCCGGGCGGGTTCGTCGCCGTGGTCATGATCGTCCTGCTGCTCGCCGCGACCGTGCTGTTCTCCGCGGCCGCCGCTCACCACGCGGGCGATCCGCACACGCACGGCGACACGGTGGCGGGGGCGCCGGTGCTCGCCCACCATCACGAGGTCGTCCACGACCATCAGCACGGCAACGGCTGGGCGCCGCAACCGGCCCAGCGCATCCGGGTGCTGGCCGACACCGTCGCGGTAGCGGTGACCGCGATCATCGCGGCCCCGCCCGACACCGCCGTCGTCGTAGCCGGCACTGATGCCAGCACCGCCGGCACGCCGTTCAGTCTCCTGGGTGTCCTGCGCATATAGGACGTCGCTTTCTTCGCGTTCTCCCGAGCACGTCATCGCGCCCGCGGCTGCCTGCCGCCGGTGGCGCACTCGTGTACCCGCAGACCAGAGAGACGATCCAGCGTGCAACCACGCCGCATCACCCATGCCCATGGAACCCCGAAGAACCTGCTCGTCTACGACCGGTGGGGCCGTTTCGGCCGGCCCGTCGTGCTGCTGCACGGCCTCGGCCACGACCGCACTATGTGGTGGCCGGTCGCCGCCGACCTCGGCGACGACTGTGCCGCTGTCACGATCGACCTGCCCGGCCACGGCCAGTCCGCCGAACGCACCGACCACGACCTCGGCCGTCTGGCCCACGACCTGGCCATGCTGATCTCCGGCCTCAACCTCAACCGGGCACCGATCCTGGTCGGCCACGCCGAGGCGACGCTGCTCGCCGACGCGTTCGCCGGCCGGTACACAACCCACGCGGTGATCACCGTCGACCAGGCGGACACCGAACCTGACCTCGAAGCGCTGCCCGAGCTGTACCGCCAGTTCGCCGCCCGACAACCGGATCTCGACCTCCAGCCGATGCGGCACAGCTGGGCCGCCCATCTGCCGGCGCGGCGGCTCGCCGTCAATGCCTCACGCGTTCATGTCGGCGCCGCCTCCGCAGCGAACCCGGTGGGCGCCTGCCTGCCGCACCTGCGGGATCCGGCGGGCTTCGCGGACCTGCTGCGAGGCCTCACCTGAGCACCGGCCGTGTCGACAGGAGAGGAACGCCGACCGGGATGGACAACGCCCCGCCCCGCAGACCTGTAGTCATCCGCTACCGCTGGCAGCTGGCCGCGCTTGTAGCGGTGGCCGTCACGAGCACGACGACCCTGTTCGTGCTCACCGGCAGCAAACGCCCTGTCACCACGGCGGCGACCCCTGCCTGCTCGACAGTGCCGAGCCCGGCTGTGTCCGCGCAGGTGCCGGTGCTGCCGGTGTCGCACTGGGAGAAACGCTTCCTGGAGACGTGGGCGTTCGAGCGCACCGAGGCGCTGCCGGCCAGCCGGACCGGCGACAGTTGGAGACATTACGACCTGTCCTACTCCGTCGATGCCAACACCGCCATGTTCCGCGCCACCGGCAACCGCCGATACCTGGACCGGGCGCTGGAGTACATCACCGGCGTGACGGCCACCGCCAAACCGTCGAAGGACCTACCGACCTGCCAGTACCGCGACAACTGCCTAGGCTGGGTGTCGATGCGCGAGGATCTGCAACCGACCGGGGTCGAGGTGCCGCTCTACGAGAGCTACTTTTGGCGGCACGCCACCACGACCCTGCGGGTCATGCGGCAGACCCCGCGGGTGTACGACGATCCCGGCTACCGCAAGCAGTACGACACACTGCTCGCTTTCACGGAGAAGAACGTCTTCGACAAGTGGCACACCAGAGGCGCCAACGACAACATCTACCGCAGCCGTACGCACAGGGCGTCGCACTGGGCGGCCATCACCGTCAACCTGGCCGCGGTCACCGAGGACCCGGCACGCTACGACCCCGCGGTGCAGCAGCGCCTGGAACGACATCAGGTTGTCAACGGCCAGTTCGCCTCCGACCGCTACGACCTCACCGGCTCCGCCATCTGCCTGACGCCCTCGCTGTCATTATGTACACCCCGCGCTCCTGAGTCCGGTGGTGTACCCGGCCGAGAGCGCCACAACCTACCGGCTGCTGATCTCGGCGGAGCGGCCTGGTCAGGTGGCGGGCCATCACGAAGTGAGTTGTCAGCATCTCGGGACCAGGTGGTCCGAGGCTCAGCGCAGCTCGCGGGGCCTGACCGTTTCCTCAGTCTTGTAGAGGAAATAGTACGGCTGCTTCTCGATGTCACGTATCGCCTTGCGCCGTTCCTGGACCGCCTTCACCGCTGGTGCCGCCGCGGCAGCGCCGATCACGGCGGCGGCACCCATCCAGGTATCAACTCCGGCGGCGAAGCTGAGGCTGCCAAGTCCAGCGGCTGGTAACGCGGACTTGAGCGGGTCCACGACGCCGGCGGTGAACTTTGCGGTGAGCGCACGTAAGGACGCATCCTGCTGGATGCGTTCCTCGATTTCGTCGAGTGCGGGTTGCACCTCTTGAATCCAGCGGGCATTCAATACGGCGCTGAACTCGGCGTCTTCGGGAGGGACGTCGAGCCCCGAGGACAGACCGGACACTGCCTTTCGGAATCTGCCTAGCGGTGCACGCAGCTCCTGCCGGATGTCCAGAACCTCGGACATGTCCGCGAACGGGATGCTGGGGAGCCGGTCGATGAAGCCGGTTCCGGCCGCGGCGTTCTTGCTGCGGGCCAAGGTGGCTTCTGTCCTCGTGAAATAGCCTGCATCGATACCCAGGCGTGCGAGGTCTCCGGTGCTGGCGTCGAACAACGGGTAGTTCTGCCCGCCGGCCAGCGACCGGCGGACAATGTCGACGTATCTGCCGATTAGGACGTCCGTGGGAAGGTCGTCGAATTCCTCCTCGGCGTGGACCAAAGGTTCGAGTGTCAGAACGCCCTCCTGGATCGCGAGGATCAGTTCATCGCCACCGAGTTCTGAAATGCTTCGGCGAGCTGTCCCACGGAGGCCATCAAGGTCTTGGTCGAACCGCCGCAGAAGCGATGCCTTCTCGCGTCGCTGGGCAGGGTTCAGTTCATGGCGGCTGGGGAAGGCGTCCAGGACCTCACCGAGTTGGCGTGTGGATTCTGCGGCCTCCCGCATCGCGTCACCGCTGTCGCGAAGGGCGCGATTCATCACTTCTTGAAATGTCTGCGGCGTCACCGAAACGATGCCCAGCGCCGCCACCAGTGCAAACAGGCGCGGGCTCGCCAGAGTCACATGGTCCGCGTACAGCAAAGCCGATCGGCAGATGGCCAGTTCCTGATCGAGCTGGGCACCGCCGTGCCCGACGCCGAGTACGGCGACGATCTCCAGCTGGGGCGTCTTTGCTGCCGACGAGATCGGCCTACGATTGGCGCGCTTACCCACCCGCGTTGCCCTCCACCCCGGCGGCCCGGTAAACCCACCGCCTTAGGTCCGACATCCCGCGGCGATCGTAGCGACACTAAGAGCAGTCTGAGCACGTCCCGCGCATTGCTGGATAATCCGATCGAGTGACATCGACCGTCGCGGGCCCGGGAACTGAGATCCAAGGCGCACGGTGTCGCCTGCGCCGCTGACCTTCGGCCTAGGCGCGGTCCCGGCACCGGTGTGGACAGGTGAACGCTCTATGGATCTTGAAGTGAATAGCCTGGCCCGGAAAGCATGGCGACCTTCTCGCGTACGGCGAGGACCAGCGCGAGTACAGGGGTGAGTACCTCATCAGCGGCCAATTCGGCCTCGACCTTACCGAGCAGCGTCGGCCAGAGCAGCCGCGCAAGTTCAGTCTTGTCCTGGGCCACTCGCGACTGGCCCATAGGAACCTTGATGTCGTCGTGCCGCGAACGGGCAGCGGCGAGGCCGGCACGAAGCTGCGTCTGCCAGGCAGGGTCGTCCACGCCCAGCCGGTTCTGCTGGCGGGCAAGTTCGGTGATGGCCGGCACCAGCTCGTCATCGGTGAAATTGGCGAGTTCGTACTTGTCCTCGCCCCACACCCGTATCTCCACGAGATAGTCGAGATCCGCCTGCCCGATCCGGCCACCCTGCAGCCTGACTTCCTCCCGGATGGCGTTTTGCAGGTTGCGGCGTTCGGTGTCGCACTTCTCCTTGCTCGCGAACTTGTTCTCGGGATCCATCGCCAGGATCAGGGCTGTGGGAGTGCGGTCGATCAGTTGAGTGCCGTGGATCGTCTTGCCCAGCCGTGGCGCGATGCCGTAGCGGGCGATCAGATGCGCGTTGACCCGTGAGCCCTTGCCGAGTTGAACCCGTACCTGCTCGGGCCGCGACAGACCGAACTCGCTCAACAGCCGCGGCACGTGATCCAGTTCGGTCTCGCCCTCAACGATGAGCAGAACTCGGGGGTGCGGTGAGAGGCCGTAGGTGCCGAGAGCGCGTTCCAGAGAGTCGGCCTCTTCGGTGTGCGGGCCGATACGGTCGTGGAGCGGCTGCCACCATTCGGTGCCTTCAAGGCTCGGCAGCGGTTCCAGCTGACCGTCTGCGGCCAGGCTCTCGTGGGCGCGGAGTAGGACCTCGGCGCCGATGCGCAACCAGATGCAGTCGAGAGCGTCGCCCTTGAGTTTCGACCAGGCCCGGTAGCTGGCGTGCCGGACCAGCGGTAGCCAGTCGGCGAGTGGGTCTCGGTCTTTGGCGAGATGTAGCAGGGCTTCGGCTTCTCTGCGTAGATCGGCCGGGTCAAACCCTGCGAGTTGTAGCAGCTCCAGAGTGTTCGACTGGTGCCGGACCTGCCACAGCGTGTCTTCTTGAGAGCCCGGAGGCAGTCGGATCTGACCCAGGACGCCGGACAGAAACCGAGGGGACAACACCGCCAGGGCGTAGACGCGTCGGCGGGTCCGTTCGACGCGTTCCCGATCGGGGCCGTCTCGCCAGCCGGCCTTGATGATCTTGTACTGGTTGATGACCGAATGCAGATCGAGTAGCTGCCACGGCGAGTATGTGTACCCGTTCCACCAATGGCTGCCACTCCGGTGTGGGACGTCCGCCGGTCGGTGGTACGGCGGGACGTCAACGGTGTCATCCTTCTGCGGATCGCGCAGCTTGCCGTCCCGGGCCGCCTTGACAGTCCAGCCCCAGGGATTGTGGGCAGGCACCGGTGTTACCTCAATGCGCAGGTCCTCCCGCATGTCGTCGCATGCCCAGAACAGCGGAAGGAGCAACCCGAGCTCGTGATAGCGGCGAAGGCCGTCCACTGATACGTCGTGACCGCGTTGTTTCGCCTGCTTCACGAAGTCGTCGGTGCCGAGGAGTCCGTCTTGGGAGAAGACGAACGGAACCCGCAGCAACGCCAAAGGATCAGCGAGGGCCGGAGGTGCCTCGTCGGTGCTGGGCGGCGGAACATCGCTCATCAGGCTGCGAGGTTAGCAACACCTCAACCGGAAAGCGGCCCCATGGCCATCAAGTGCGCGACCAGACACCGGCTCAGGGCGCCGCCCCGGACGACCTGACCGCGAGCCCGTTGAGCGGCCCAGAAGCATTGCCGCCTGTTGGAGATTGCCGACTGGCTCAGCGACCGCCAGCTGTTCTGCGCCGTTCCGCCCTCCAACGGGGATGTAACGACCTGCCGCCGGCCCTTGAGCCAGTGCCACCCCGCCGGGTAGGGATGATCCGGGAGGTGGGGAGGTGACGGCCCTGCTGAACCGATGTCACCGTGAAGCCCAGGGCGCAGCCGTGCTTCGCCGTAGGCAGGCGGTCGGCCTCCAGAGTGTCACCGACGTCGCTGGGTGCCTGGATGGTTCGTCGACGGTCGCTGAACAGACGGAATCTGGAGTGGCGTTACCAACTCTCTACCCGCCTCGAACGTCCGTTCGATAGCCTGTTGAGCAGGGTTTTATGCCTGAGCTGACGCCTGACGTTACCGACTGTAGTGAGGTGAGTGCTGATTCGATTGTGCGCAAGGAGGCATTATGTACAACCATCGGATCATGCTCTCAGGGAGGACGCTAGATGGCTGGCCGTCACCACAGCGCGCCGGCAGTCTCCGTGAGCACTGATCCGCAGCTCACCATGGCAGCCGACGTTCTAGGCTGGCAGGGGCACCTGGTATCCGATGTCACGTTGCTGGGAACCGTCACCTCCATGGTGGTTTCGTTCGACCATCAAGCGCACGCGCGCCGACTAGAAACCGGTGCCGCCCAACCGGTCCTCGACGCCGACACGCTGGCTATGTGGGAGTGGCCGCAAGCCCAAGGAGACTTCCCGCCGAGCGTGACCTCAGTAGTCGGTGTGCTAGCCAATCATGGACAAGCCGTCACAGCCCGCGTCAGCACCGCCCGTAAATGGCGCGGCTTCAGCGCCAGCGCGATCCTGCTGCCGGCCCGCAAGGCGTTCTCCCGCCAGCAGCAGCTCGAATGTGCCTACTCCGGCATCGCCGTGCTGGCCCCCGCCCGCGGACACGTGGAGCTTCTACATCACGGCAATCCTGACCGACTACCGTCCTCGCGACGTTCGGTGGCGGACAGATGGGTCGAGGAGCATCTGTACGGGATGCTCCTGGCCCGCATGGAGTCAGCGGACGCGCTCCTTCCGGGCCACGGTCGATAGCGCCTCCTGCCACCGCCGAAGAAATTTCGGAGGCTCAAACCTGTCCGTTGTCGCTTCGACCTCCATGTGCCTGACCTGAGCCTGCTGGCAGTGAGCCTGCCAGCTCGCCAACCGCTGAGCGCGGGTGGACCCGGGTGTCAGAAGCTTCTCGCGAACCTTCAACAGGGCATTCACCGAGTGAACGAAGGCCAGTTCCTCTTGCCGTTCGTCAGCGTGCAGCGACAACAGGCTGATGGGAACGCGTAGGCACGCATCGCAGTCGCATTGCCAAAGAACATCGTCAGGATCGGCCTTCGCCGCAAAAAGGATCTTCTCCAAGTTGATGTAGGCCAGGCACTCCTTGATGACCGCCGCGATCATCGGCGACTCGTCGTGCCCACCACCACCGCCGCCTTCCTTGACGGGGTAGAGATGCCGCAATGCCGTGGTCGTGCCGACCGCGGCAGCGAGGGCTCCCGAACACAGCGAGCCCACTGCCGAGATGTCACACCGCAGCAGCAGCACCGGCGGCCCGGCCGAGATGATCTGCATCAGCGCCGCGGCCACCCCGACAAGACTGAACGGATCCTTCTCGTACTCCAGCACCAGCGCGACGGGGACCTCGACGTCGGCGAGCTTCGCGACCAGCATCTTCCTGGAGGCGGGATTGCGAAGCCACGACAAGTGCAACGGCAACAAGGCGATCGCATCACCAAGACCCGCGGCACGCTCCAGGATGCTGTCGATGCCGGCGCCGTCTCCTTCCGCCACGTATCCGGAATCGGTCAGCACAGGAAGCCCCAGCTCACGTTGACGCCCGATCCAGGTCGCGTCGAACTCGGCCGATGCCGGAATCCGGTTCTTTCCCGCATACCGCGAGGCATCCAGCAGCAGCGGACGCCCGAAGCCGAGCTTCTCCCGCAAGTGCCGCGCCGCACCGAACGCGTCGACCTGACCGGCATACCCGCGATGTCCCGCGGCCGTGATGACCAACCCGCAGTTGTCAGTGTCAGCAGTGTGCGCGGCGGGAAGCGCCTGCTGGCTCTCGCACTGGATCAACAACGCCTCATGCAAAGGCGCTACGAAGTCCGGAACCTGGCGTGCCTCGGCGGGGGAGTCGGAAGAAGTCACGCCACGGCACCTGCCGTGCTGGAGTCGCCCGCTCGGCGATGCCTCATGTAGTGGTGTTCGAACGGCTCCGGCAGCATCAGCGCCACACCGGCAACAGTCGGTACGGAACGCTGCAGTTTGTCGAGATGGGCGTCAACGGCGGTATCGATCAACTGTGGGTTCTCCTCGGGGAGGACGCCGGGCTCCACCAGGCGCCAGCCAAGCGTGTTCAGTCTCATCCGAAACGCCCGATGAGTTCCCTCATCGATGGTGCCAGAGCGTTTAGCGATCTCGATCAGGGCCGCTATCGACACACCCCAATGTAGTTTGAGGTTAATCAGCGGCCGAAAGTCACGTTCCGTCAATCCTGTCAGGAAGGGACGTATCGCGCTCTCGGGCGCGAGCAGTTCACGTGCGAAGTGATTCGCCTCGTCCTCGACGAGGTCCTCACCGGTTGACACCTGCCAGCCATGGAGGACCAGATGGCCGGCCTCATGCGCAACGCTGAAACGCTGCCGATCGACAGGCAACGCCGTGTTGATGACGATGATCGGTCGTCGACCCGGCACGCGCAAGCTCACACCATCCTGAGCATCCGTCCCGAGATCACGCCGGACAACGACGATACCGAAAGCCTCGACCAGCCGGATCACGTCCGGCACCGGCGCGTTGCGCCTGAGGCCGGCCTCTCCGCGGACACGCTGCGCCGCCTCCGCGGGATCGAATCTCTCCACCGGCAGATCCGGAAGCTCAACTTCCGGTGCGGAGGTCGCATCCTCCAGCAGGCGAGTAGCCGACAAGCTGACCAGCTGAGTTAATCCCTCTACGCGCCGTGCGCTTCCCGCGGTAAGTCGGCTGCGCCGGCGCCGATGATGCACGCACGAGACCCCCGTGCCGAAGTGCGGATCACGGACCGCAAGCAGGTCGACCGGCACCTCCAGCGCGGAGGCGACCGCAGTCAGTGCTTCGCCCTCGATCTCGGCCTGCCCACTCTCGACCTTGGACAGGTATCCCTGAGACAGCCCCGATGCCTCGGCGAGTCTGGCCTGAGTCCACGCTGTGCCTTTGGCCTGCCGTACCACCGCCAGTGTCGGTCCGCTCCCGCGCATATTCACCTCCTTGACGATCCCCTGTGGTCTGACTGAGAGTAACACGGCTTCCTTGAAATATTCCTAGATCATTCTCGCAGTATTCGTGGATCGACGCCTTCGCATCCGTGCGGCATCTCCAGCTCGTCAAACCGTCCGGGCCAGCCCAGCCCGAAACCCGCCGACGGCATGACCATCGAGCTTCCCGCCGGTGCGCCGTGCAGCGACTCCGCTGGAAGTTCCGTGAACAGACAACGCGAACGCCCGAGCCCACCGCACCTTGCAAAACGCTTCGGGCACTACCTGCACGACCGGAGGCCCATCAGAGGCTCGCGGACTCCCGGGATAAGCCGTTGGCCGTCAGGTGCGGCTTATGCTGCCGTCATGGACGAAGCACGGCGCCGGTTCATGATCACCGCTGAAGTGCTGGTCGAGGTCACCGATGCGGCTACCTTGCGCGGAGCAGCGCTCGATCGCGTTGCCGAGGCCGGGTTTGTCGCTGATGGCGACCGTAGCGCCGATCAGGTCCGTGCCGCTGAACGCGATAACGTGAATGCCGACGTTGCGGCGGCCCTGGACTGGATTGTCGACGCTGATGCGATCGTCGAGGACGCAGCGGGGGCCGAGGTGGTCGCCTCGACCGTATCGGTCGATGACCAAGGCGCAGTCGATGCCGGTGCTGAAGGAATGCCGGACTTCGCGGCCCTGTTTCCTGTCTGTCACTGCGGGGCGGACGACTGCGACGACTGCTCCGGTTATCAGATGACACCCCGGTCGGCGGCGATCCTGTGGGCCGTCGCCCACCTGCACGCCGATTTCGCTTACGACGACGTCCAGCAGTTCGGCGATACTCCGGTGTCAGAGAAGGACGGCGGGTGGGCGGCGTTCGCCGACTACCCGCGGATCACCTGGGGTCAGGATGCGGTGTGGCGGCGCCAGGCGGCCCGCGCCTTCGACGACCTGGCCGCGGACCTCGCCGCCGGCCAGCTGCCGCTGGCTACCTGCCCGGGCGAGGAGATGGCCATGCACCTGATGCTGCGGTCCGCGCAGGGAGCCGCGGCGGACGGCTGGGGCGTACCGCCCGAGAAGTTGAGCTTGTTGCCCGGTCATGAGGACGACTTCGATTGGGATCTTGCCGTGGATGTGCTGCTGCAGGACGAGGACATTCTGCATCTGTTCGACGAGCAGTTGGACGGTATCGAGGACCCGGAGTCGGAGGAGAATCAGCGCTTCCGGATCGGTGACTACCGGCCCGAGGCCTGGTTCAGGCCCTTCCAGAACGCCACGCCACGCGATGGGCGACGGCCCTTCCGCCGATAATCGGACCAACCCGCCTCGTACACGTCGCAGTATGCGGCCAGCCGATGGCGCTCACCGCAAAGCCCGGAGCGCGAGGCTTCCCGGTCGTCGGATTCTGTCGCGGTGCTGCTCTGCATGGCGATCGAGGGCAAACGTTATCCGCCATCGAGCAAGCAACATGATGCTGTGTTCTCGGGATCAGGTAGCCAAGACCCCGGCATCAAGCTGTCCTCACGTCGTCCGATCGAGTGACACGTAGCGCTCGATCCATCACGACCTATTGATCGCCTCGTTGGTCAAAGTGAAGACTCCTCTTATCTGGGAGTCGTTCTCGAAAGCCGAGGTGCGGATCATGTCCGATACCAGCGCGATCGTTCAAGACAAGGTGACAGGGACATTCGGGTTCCGTCTGGAACTCGGTCACGACAGCAACGGTGCCCGGATGCAGGCGCGGCGGACCGGGTTCGTCACAGAGAAGGCCGCGAAGACGGTGTACGACCGGTTGTGCCGGCAGCGTGATGCCCGGCAGGCCAGGCCGCGGCAGAACGACACCACGCAGATGGTGTGTGAGGGGTGGTTGCTGTCGCGGGAGCAGGAACTGGAGCCGAACACCAGCTACAACTATCGGTGGTTGCTGGGTTTGATCTACCCGTACATCGGCAAGGTGCGGGCGTGCCGGCTCAGCGCGCGGATGGTGGAGCGCGCCTACCGAGATCTGGAAGCCGACGGCTACTCCCGGACGACGTTGCGGACGTTGGACCTGGTGCTGGCGAAGGTGTTCACCGAACAACTCGGCCGGACGCTGGGGGCCCGCAAGCCCCGGGAGAGTGATGACGAGCGGCCCGTCTGGACGCTGGCCGAGGCGCGCCGGTTCGGTGACTACGTTCGCGGGAATCAACTGTTCCCGTTGTGGCGGCTGCTGCTGGTGACCGGGCTGCGGCGCGGGGAGTTGTGCGGGCTGCGGTGCGGTGATCTGGAACCGGTGCAGGGCACGCTGACGGTGCGCCGGCAGATCGTGGTGGAAGATCCGGGCAGCCGCATCCGGGTGAAGCCGCCCAAGTCGCACAACGGCAAACGCACCCTGGTCCTCGACCCGCTCACGCTGGGCCTCCTGACCGGGGTGGCGGCGAATCGTGGGACGGCTTCGCAATATCTGTTCACCGGCCGTACCGGTCGGCCGTTGCGGCCGGACAATCTCACCGACCGGTTCAACAAGCTCGCGGTGGCTGCCGGGGTACGCCCGATCGGGCCGCATCAGATCCGGCATCTGACGGCGTCGGCATTGTTCGACGCCGGGTACGGCGTTCATGAGGTCGCCGAACGCCTCGGCCATGATCCGGCCACTTTGATGCGCTACTACACCCGGGTCAGTGCCGCCCGCCGGTTGCAGGCCAGCGGCCGTATCGCTGAACTGGTCATGTCCGCGCCCTCGCCGGCGGTCGCCGACACGTGAACACGAAAAGGGGAGTAGCACGCTATTCTGGAAACCGGCGAGCGCTATCGGGAAGAGCCGGGCAAATGCTGGTGGGGGAGAAGCGGTCTTCTCATGACCTGTCAAGTGGCCATCGATTCCGCCGTTTCTGACGCCTCGATGCCGTTCCGGATTCGCGGTTCCGGACAGAAGTCGAATCCTCCCACGTCCGCGGTAGGGTGCCGTCGTTTTCGCGCGAATCGGCAATTGTTCCGGACCGGCTGGCAGGTGCCGCACTTGATTCGGCGTGGTCACATGCCTGGTCACAGCCTTGATCAACATCTCCGGGATTGGTTGAAATCGGACGGCATGGCGGTGTCGTTCTGTCCGGATCTGCGTATGAAATAGCACAGGTTGATGTTACTTAACACAATCGTTATATAGCTGGGGGTCAAGGGGTCGCAGGTTCAAATCCTGTTAGCCCGACGCAGGCCAGAGGGCATATCCGATCGATGGATATGCCCTCTCTGCTTTCTGGGTGACTAACTGAGTGACTAAGCCTCAGGGGTGTCACCAGGACCGATGATCCGGTCCATGGTTACCGCCCCGTTCAGTAGGACGGTCCGCAGTTGATGGCGGTGAACGGCTTCGGTGATCGAGGTGCCGGAATGCCCACAGAGGTCGGCGATTTCCTCGATGCTCATCCCGTTGTCCGACAACAGCGAGACGAGGCTGTGCCGCAATTCGCGTGCCGTCCAGTAGGCCCAACCTGCCTCCGGCGGGCAGGACCTGCCGGCCCTGTATCCGGGGAAGGCCTCCGGCGGCCAGAGTTACCCGCCCTGGACCCGGGCGGCTCTGGGATGCCCAACCCCAGCGACGACCCCTCGCACACCGGGAGGCGGGCAGACGCGGCACAGCAGGGCGTTGCCTGCGCGACGGGATGCCACTCCAGTCAGGAGACCCCAGCTTTGCTTCATTCGTGGCCCGGTCGATCGCGAAGATCATCGGGCGCAACCAGGGTGCAGCCCAGCCCAGAACCCTGTAAGACGAAGAAGATCGATGGCAACTCCCGGCGCACGCCAGACGGCCTTTCGGCCCCGTTCCCAGGTCGGTGCTTCCCCGCGTTCGGTTCGAGACGAACCATTGCACGAATGCCTGGTGTTGGCCCTGACCAGAGGTATGCGATCCTCCGTACCCGCACTCTGAGGGAGATCGCCATGCCAGTCATTCAGGACCGCGTCGTGCACAGCGCCTGGCGCCATCGCGGCCAGCCGGACCGGATTCACTTCATCGTCAAGCGGGCTGACGGCAGTAAGCGGCGACTCTGGGTGGGGGAGGGCCACTTCCTGTACGAGATTCTTGACAGCCACCTTCTTGCGCAGGGTTACACCGGACCTGCTGGCGAAGGCGTAGATCCTGATGAGACTGAGGCCGGAGAGCAGGCGGAGTAAGCGGTCGGCGGATATTCTGAGGTCGCTCGGCAGGTTTGGAGAAACCTCAGAATCATGTAGCCCACCGTCCTGCCCGGGAGTTTGTGCACCTGTGCTGGTCCCGAAACTCATTTGACGCTGCTGGGGGTCGAAGGGGTCGCAGGTTCAACCCCCTGTCGGCCGGCGGAGCAAAGGCCAGCCTATCTGAGCCTTTCTAATTGTCGATATTGATGCGTTCGGGGTCGACTTGACACGTGTCTTTGCGCGTGCGCGTGTACGGTTTGGGGTTGGAATTCCGGCCCCTCTTCGTGACTTTCCCGCGATTGGCGATTCTTAGCGCAATTCGTCCTCCTATCTGGATGATTGCGACGCTCCGCCGACATGAACGCCCGTGCGGTGACCTTGTGCGGTTCGCCGGTCCTCTCGGTGGCCGGTGACGTCATGATCGTGATTGGTGGCGGTAGTCCTTAAGTGGCTTCGGTTGTCCTGGGTTGTCCGCGTCCTTGCGGATCGCGACGATGGCGACTCCCGTGGCATCAGCCAGCCACTCCGCGACGCGACCGGGCGGATCGCCGCCACGATGTGGCCATCGACGATGATCGAGATGGAACTTCGGGAGCTCCCGTTGTCCTCGGGGAGTTCGAGATTCGCCGTTCAGGCTGGCGTCCGGGCCGCCTTTCGGCAGCGGGGGAACGCCGACGAACATGGCGCGGGGGTACGGCATCGCCGGGTCGCGTGCCCGGTGTGCGGTGCTTCCGGGTGGTTCAGCCGGCGCGTTTTGGGGTGGACCGCGCCCACCGTGACCAGGGAGGAGGGCTTCGTCGAGGGGGGCGAGCCGGTACCCATTACACTCCTTGATCGCGCCCAGCCTCCAGGTCACCGTGTCCGGGCGGGGCGACGCGAGGCTGGAGACGGAGAGGCACATGCGGACCGCCGGGCAGTACCGTTTGCAGCAGGCGCTGAGTACCTGTGAGGTCGGTGACGTCTGGTCGGGCGTCGGAGCGCGCGGAGAAGCCGTCACCGTGGCCGTGCTCAACGATTTGGCCTCGGCCGACGATCGCTGGCGCAAAGCGTTCGGGGCCGCGGCGGACGCGCTCGCCAACACCACCGCCGACCGTCTCCCGATCGTCGGCAGGGACTATCTGGGCCCGCGGCCATGGGTGGCCTGCGCGCCGGAACAGGGCAGCGGCGCCGCCCAGGTCTTCGAGGTGCTCGGACAGCGCCTGGTTCCGGTCGCCGCCCCGGAGGTGGCGCCCGCGCCTGCACCTACGCCCGCGCCTGCGCCTGGGCCTGCACCCGCGCCTACGCCCGCGCCTGCGCCTGGGCCTGCACCCACGCCTGCGCCTGGGCCTGCACCTACGCCCGCGCCTGCGCCGGGGCCTGCACCCGCGCCTACGCCCGCGCCGGGGCCTGGGCCCGCACCCACGCCTGCGCCTGGGCCTGCACCCACGCCTGCGCCTGGGCCTGCACCCACGCCTGCGCCTGGACCGGCGCCTGCGCCTGGGCCTGCGCCCACGCCTGCGCCTGGACCCGCGCCCACGCCCACGCCTGCACCCGCGCCGAGGCCTGTGGAAACCGAGGTGGTCGCCCGGGTCGGACCGTCGCCGCACGCTGAGCTGGACGACCGGCCCGTACCCCCGCTGCGGTTTCCGCCCAGGCCGCCCGTCAAGCGGCGGCGTGCCGGCCTGGTCGTCGCCCTGGCGGCCCTCGCCGGGCTGGTTGTCGGCGCCGGTGGCACGGCGGCCGGGATGTCGCTGCGTGACGAACCGGCTCCGGCTCCCCGGCCCAGCGTCACGCCGGCGCCGACCGACGAGCAGTTGCTGCTGGGCGATCCCACCGCGCCGGGGGTGGAGCCGCCGGTCGGCGGCGGCTGGCCGTCGTCCTGGCCGACCTTCGTGTCGACCGAGCCGACGAAGCCCATCAAGGGGCTGGACGGTGTCGGCTTCGACTTCCGCGTCCCGCCGGCGTGGAACTGTGAGCAGGTGGCCACGGCGGCGGCCGCGGCTCACTACCGGTGCGGCGGTGGGGACGCGGGCGGTGGCGACCTGACCGTGCGGACCTGCGAGACGCCGTGCACCGAGGAGCGGCGTACGGCTCTGCGGCAGCGCGAGGAGGCGTGGGGCCTGCAGTGGACCCGCAGCGGCCCGTTCGCCACCTGGGCGGAGACCACCCAGATCGACGGCAAGCGCATGTACGGTCTGGTCTACGTCGCGTTCTGGCGGTCCACCCCGGAGGGCCAGATCGATCGTCAGCTGGTGGTGCGCATGACCGCACCGCTCGCCACCAGTGATCACCTGAAGAAGGTCGTCAACTCGATCCGTGACGAGACGTTCACCCTCTGATGATCCTCTAAGGAGTGCTCGTGGCCACGACCCTGGCGGTACCCGGGGCCTATCCGACCATCGCCGACGCTCTCGAGGTGGCGCCCGACGGAGCGGTCATCTCGCTCGCGCCCGGCACGTACGCCGAGCGGTTGCGGGTCGCCGGGCGCCGGCTCACGGTGCGGGCCGCCGGCGAGGCCGGTTCGGCGGTGATCGAGGCGACCGCGCTGGACGGCCCGGCGCTCGCCGTCGTGTCCGGTGAGGTCACGGTCGAGGGCGTGGTGTTCACCAGCGGCGACTACCCGGCGGTCACCGCCACCGGCGGCCGGCTGCGGCTGCGCCGGTGTGAGCTGTCCGCCGGCTACGGCGCCGGCCTGCAGGCCGACGACGGCGCGATCGTCGAGGCCAGCGAGGTACGCGTGCTGCGCGGCCAGCATGGTCTCGTCTTCTCCGACGCGGGCGGAACGGTGGAGTCCTGCGAGGTGCGGGGCGTCACCGACGATGGCATCATCGTGCGCCTCGGCGCCGACCCGGTGGTGCGGAGCACGACTGTGGCGGACTGCGGTCACCGGGGCGTCTACGTCTACCAGTCCGGGCGGCCGACGATCGAACGGTGCGACATCTCGGGCACCGGTGACGCGGGCATCGTCGTGGCGAACGGCGGCGCGCCGACGATCGTGGAGAGCTGGATCCACGACACCCGGGGCGTCGGTATCGCCTTCGGCCCGGGCTGCGGTGGTGTCGTCGACCGGTGCCGGGTCGAGGCCACCGCGGCGCCCGGCGTCGACGTGGACCCGACGGCGAATCCGGCGGTCACCCTGGACGAGGGCGCGGCGCCGAAGGCCGGCGTGGGCGTCACCGACGGCGCCGGTGGCCGGAACGAGGCCGAGGTCGAGCAGTTGCTGGCCGAGCTGGATTCCATGATCGGTCTGGCCGGGGTGAAAGGGGAGGTCCGCTCGCTGATCGACGAGATCCAGGTGAACGAGTGGCGGCGCAGCGCGGGCCTGTCGGTGGGCGCCGCCAGTCACCACCTGATCTTCACGGGTGCTCCCGGAACCGGCAAGACGACCGTCGCGCGCATCTACGGCAAGCTGCTCAAGGCGCTGGGCGTTCTGCCCAACGGTGAGTTCCGGGAGGTGTCCCGGCGGGACCTGGTGGGCCAGTACATCGGGCACACCGCGGAGAAGACCACCAAGGTGTTCGAGGACGCGATGGGCGGCGTGCTGTTCATCGACGAGGCGTACACGCTGGCCCGCGCCGGTGGGGCGGCCGCCGACTTCGGGCAGGAGGCGATCGACACCCTGGTGAAGCTGATGGAGGACCACCGGGACCAGGTCGCGGTGATCGTCGCCGGCTACACCCGGGAGATGTCGGACTTCCTGGACGCCAACTCCGGTCTGGCGTCCCGGTTCGCCAAGACCCTGGAGTTCGAGAACTACGGGCCGGACGAGCTCGTGCGGATCGCCGACCGGATCGCCCGCAACGACGACTACACCTTCGCGCCGGGCTTGAGTGACGCACTCCACGAGTACTTCTCGCAACTGGAGCGCGACCGCAACTTCGGCAACGCCCGAGAAGCCCGCAAGCTGCTGGAAGGCATGCGGAAAGCGCAATCCGGACGGTTGCGGGCGCTCGGCCGGATGCCCAGCCGCGAGGATCTGTGCGCGTTCGTCCTCGATGATCTGCTCACCGCGATTCGCTGATTGCCGGTACGCTGGCCGATCCGAGAGACCGAGCTTCATGATCATCTAACCGGGCAGTGACAACCACGAATGTCAGGACGCTTACCGACCATGCGGGCCACGAGCACTGATCAGACGGCGATCATCGTCCGGGTGCCCCACCAGCTGACGGAACCGGCCGACGGGGGACCGGCGACCTGGCCGCCGTCGCCGGAGGACCACCCGGACGAGCCGGAGCCGCTCACCAATCCACGGCTGACCGTCCTGTCCTGGTTGGTCCCGTTCCTCGTCGCCGGTGGCCTGGGCTGGTGGAACCTGGCCAGACCCGGGCTCAGCGAGGACGAGCTGGCCACCTGGGGCATGGTCACGATCGGCTGGACCGAGTTCCGCGGTGTGCTGGAGAACGTGGACGCCAGTGTCGGCGCCTACTACGTCCTGTTGCGCCTGTGGGCCGCCGTCGCCGGCGACACCGACCTGCTCCTGCGACTGCCGTCGGTGCTGTTCGGAGCGGCTGCCGCGGCGGTGGTCGCGGGCATCGGGATCCGGCTGGCCGGGCGCCGTGCCGGGCTGACCGCCGGCCTGGTCTTCGCGCTGCTGCCCGGCTTCTCCCGCTACGCCCAGGACGCCCGCCCGTACGCGCTGGTCATGCTCGCCGCCGCGGTGTCGACCTACGTCCTGATCGGCCTGGTCGAGCGTCCCCGGGCCCGCGCCTACGTGGGGTATTCGTTCTCCGTGCTGGTCCTGGGCCTGTCGCACGTGGTGGCGCTGCTGCTGCTCGTCGCCCACCTGCTGCTGGTCGTCCGGGTGCGCCGTTCCTGGCGGCCGTTCCTCGCCTGGGCCTGCGCCGTCCTGGTGGGTGTCTCGCCGGCCCTGCCGGTGCTCTATCTGGGCCAGGTGCAGAGCGGCGGCCAGATCGGCTGGATCCCGCCGCTGACCTGGGACCGCCTCGCCGAGACGCCGGAGCGCCTGTTCGGCGCCACGATCGTCGCGGGTGCGGTGATCGCGCTCGCCCTGACCGCCCTGTCACTGCGCACGCGCGCGCACGCGCTGACCCTGTGGGCGCTGGCCCCGGTGGCCGCCCTGGCGGCTGTCGCCCAGCTCACCCCGCTGTGGGTGCCGCGCTACCTGTTGTTCGTCCTGCCCGCCTGGGCGCTGCTGGCCGGGCTGGCGCTGTGCCGGCTGAGCGTGCTGCGCGGCCTGGTGGCGGTGCTCGGGATCGGCCTGCTGGCGATCCCGGCGCAGGCTGACATCCGTACGGTGTACGGCCACGATTACGCCAGCCGCGACGTCGCCGAAGTGATCAAGGCGAACCAGGCGGCGGGCGACGCGGTGCTGTTCGGGCCGTTCGCCGACGGCGACCAGCGCACCAGCCGCGACGCGTTCATGCGCTACATGCCGGCGCAGCGGCCCGCCGACAAGCTCATGGTCCGTGCCCCGCGGACCGGGGGCACCCTCGGCGCCCAGGAGTGCCCGGACGCGGAGATCCCGTCCTGTTTCGGCAAGCCGTCCCGGGTGTGGGTGGTCCGCAAGGGCAGCTGGACCAACATCGTGCAGAACATCGGGGACGCCAAGGAGGCGCTGCTGCGCCAGGACTTCGTGCAGTCGGAGATCTGGCCGCTCAAGGGCTTCACCGTGGCGCTCTACATCCGCAAGCCGGTCGGCTGACGAGGCGACGACGGATGACGGCGACCCAACCCGACGACACGGTGATCATCGAGATACCGACGGCCCTGCTCCCGGTGATCGGGGATCGCGGCCGGCCGCGCACGCTGTCCGACCTCATCCCGCAGCAGCGCCGGCCGGGTGTGCGGGCGGTGGGCGTGGCGTCGCGCGACCGGGCGGCCGCCCCGCTGCTGTCGCCGCCGTCCGACGAGGAGACCGGCTTCTACGGCAAGCGGCGGCTGTGGGTGCTCACCGGCTTCTCGCTGATCAGCTTCGGGTCGCTGCTGGTCAGCCAGGTGTTGCTCCTGCGGATGTCACCGTGGCTGTACCTGCTGGTGCCGGCGCTCGGGTTCACCGTGCTCTACTACCTCATCTCGCTGGCGGTGAACGTCGGCACGCCCGGGTTCGACCTGCGCCGGCACCGCGAGCTGGTGGCGAACTGGAAACCGGAGCAGTACCCGTCGGTCGACGTCTTCCTGCCGGTCTGCGGCGAGGCCCTCGACGTGCTGCGCAACACCTGGCAGCACGTGGACATGATGGCCGACCACTACCCCGGCCGGGTCTGTGTGTACGTGCTCGACGACTCCGCCTCCTCCGAACGGCAGGAGATGGCGCTCGACTTCGGCTTCGTCTACCAGCGGCGGCCCAACCGCGGGTGGTTCAAGAAGGCCGGGAACATGCGGTACGCGTACCACCGCACGCTGGGTGACATGGTCCTGGTGCTCGACGCCGACTTCACGCCCCGCGCGGACATGCTCGACCAGATGCTGCCGTACCTGGACGCCTATCCCGACCTGGGTATCCTCCAGTCGCCGCAGTACTTCCGGGTGGAGCGCGGCCAGGGCTGGCTGGAGCGCGGCGCGGCAGCCGTGCAGGAGCTGTTCTACCGCTCGGTGCAGGTCTCCCGGCAGCACCACGAGGCCGCCATCTGTGTCGGCAGCTGCGCGATCTACCGCCGCGCCGCGCTCGACGACATCGGCGGGTCGACGCTGATCGAGCACTCGGAGGACGTGCACACCGGCTTCGACATGCGCCGCAAGGGCTGGCTGCTGCGGTACGTCCCGGTGCCGCTGGCGGCCGGCCTGTGCCCGGCCGACCTGAACTCCTTCTACACCCAGCAGTACCGCTGGTGCGCCGGCTCGATGAGCCTGCTCGGCTCGACGAAGTTCTGGAACCTGCGGATGCGGCTGCGCCAGCGTCTGTCGTACATCTCCGGCTTCTGTTATTACGCGCACACGGCTCTGTTCACGTTCGTCGGCCCGATGGTGCCGATCGTGATGCTCTTCTTCTTCCCGCAGTTCGTGAAGCTGCACCACTACCTGCTGATCGTGCCGAGCGCCCTCTACAACTTCGTGGTCTTCCCGCTCTGGCACCGCACGTCCTACCGGTTCGAGACGTGGACGGTGAAGCTGGTCTACGGCTGGGCGCACGCCTTCGCCATCTGGGACCTGCTGCGGGGACAGCCGATGGGCTGGCAACCGACCGGCAGCACGGCGAAGAAGTCGCGCACCCGCCGGCTGCGCACCGGCATCACGCTGTGGAGTCTGGGCACCGCGCTGGTCTGGACCCTGACCGCGGCGGCCCGGATGAGCACCATGGATCTGGCCACGTTCACCCCCGCGTTCCTGGCCGGGACGGTCTACCTCGCCACGGTGCTGCAGGCGCTGCTGGTCGACCCGGTACGCGACGTCCCCCGGAGGCAGGACTCATGAGGACACCGCACCTGCTCATCGCGATGTCGGTCTTCGTCGCGGGCGTGTTCGGCTACGCGGCGCTGGCTCCGTCACCGGAGAAGGACCGGGCCGCGCAGACCGTCGCGGACGGCACCACCGTCCCGCCGAGCGCCGGCGCGAGCGCCTCCGCGGCGCCCACCGTCTACGACGTCGGTCACCTGGTCGATCCGAGCCGCGACTACTTCGGCACCGCCATCTCGGGTGCGCCGCAGGACATGAGCCGGGTGGACGCCTTCGCGAAGCGGGTCGGCAAGAAGCCCAACATGATCACGATCTATGAGAGCTTCGACGACGACTTCGCGGCCGCCGAGGTGCGTGACATCTACCAGTACGGCGCGCTGCCCATCGTCCGTTGGGAGCCGTTCAAACAGGGGCTCGGCGACATCGCGGCCGGTCGCTTCGACGAGTACCTGACCGAGTTCGCCACCGCGGTGCGCACGCTGAACGTGCCGATCGCGCTCACCGTCGCCCACGAGATGAACGGCCACTGGTATCCGTGGGGCACCCGCAAGAACCAGCCCCGTGACTTCGTCGCCGCCTGGCGGCACATCCACCAGATCTTCGAGCAGGTCGGGGCCACCAACGTGATCTGGACCTGGACGCCGAACGTCATCAACTACCTGCCCGGGGTCGCGCTCAAGCCGTACTGGCCGGGGGACCGGTACGTGGACTGGGTCGGCGTGGACGGCTACTTCACCCAGTCCGGCATCAAGCACTTCACCGAGCTGTTCCGGCCCACGCTCAACGAGATCAAACGGTTCACCGCCAAACCGGTGCTGATCGTGGAGACCGGGTCCGAGCCCGGCTCGATGCGCGCCACCGCGGTGAAGGAGCTGCTCACCGAGGTCGCGAAGAGCAAGGAGATCATCGGGTTCGTCTACTTCAACGCCCGCGGCTCCGGCGACTGGGTCCTCGACAACGATCCGAAGGCGCTCCGCGTGTTCCGTACCCACCCCGACCGCGACGACTTCTCCTTCGCCGTAAAGTGATCGTTCTCGCCGCTGTGCACAGGGGGTTGCCGGCGGTCCGGTGGAAAGGAGCGCGGTGATCGAGGGCAACGGCCATCCGGGACAAACCACGATCAATGCCACGCCGGACGGCCCGTCACCGTCGGATGCCGCCGAGGTGCGTCCGGTACGCCGCAGCGGATATCTGGGCCCCGTCAACGTCGGCCAGATCATCGTCGCCGAGGCCGCGCTGCTCGGCGCGGGCGCGGCCGGAGCACAGGGCCTCACCGCGGGCCTGGCCGCCGGCGCCGGCGCCGCCGCGCTGCTGGGCGTGGTCTTCGCCCGCCGGCACGGCCGGTGGTGGCTGGAGAACCGCACGATCGCGTGGCGGCACCGCCGCCGGCGCGGCGTCACCGCCGGTGGCGTGGGCGGCCCGCTGCGGGCGCTGCACGCGGTCGCCGCGGGACTGGTGGTCCGCGACGTGTCCGCGCCCGACGGAGCCCGGGTGGGTGTCGCCCGCGACGACGCCGGGTGGTACAGCGTCGTCGCGCTGAACCCCACGGCGCCCGTGCATCAGGAGGCCGGCCCGGTGCCGCTGGACACCCTGACCGACGTGCTGGCCGCCACCGGTCAGCCCGGGCTGGTGGTGCAGATGGTCACCCACACCGTTCCGGCCACCGGACTGGACGTGCATCCCTCGTCGCCGGCCGGCTCGTCGTACCGTCAGCTCGCCGGCTCGCTCAGCCCGGTGCCGGTGCCCGCCCACCACGAGTCCGCGGTGGTGGTCCGGATCGACGCGCGTACGCTCGCCGGGGCCCTGCTGGACCACACCGCCGACCCGGAGGCCGCGGCGGCGCTGGTCGCCAGCCTGGGCCGCAAGGTCGCCACCAGCCTGCGCCGCTTCGGCATCGGCTGCCGGGTGCTCGACGCCGCGGAGGTGACCGCCGCGCTGCTCCGCTCCTGTGACGTCGACCCGGCCACCGCCGAGACCGTCCAGGTGCGCGAGGAGTGGACGCGATGGCACTCGGCGCGGCTGAGCCACCGCACGTACTGGCTCAAGACCTGGCCGGGCACCACCGCCGCGATCACCGATCTGCTCACCTGGGTCTCCGCGGTACCGGCCGCACAGACCAGCGTGTCGCTCGTGCTGGACCCGTCGGACGGCACCGATGTCACGGTCCGCTGCCTGATCCGGCTGGCCGCCCGGCACGAGGACGACACGCAAGCTCTGGAAAGGCACTTCGTCGAAGGTGTCAGACGGTTCGGCGGGGAGGTGGAACCGCTCGACGGCGAGCAGGGACCGGCCGCCTACGCCACAGCGCCGACGGGTGGTGGTGCGGGATGACCTATCCGGATCGGGACGGGGCCTGGCGGCCACGACCGGCGCAGCGGCCCGAGGAGGAGACCACCCAGCCGTTCCAGGCCCTTCCACCGCCGCCGTCGATCTTCGCGCCGCCGCCGGTGGCCGTGCCGCGCCCGGAGGCCCCGGTCGCGCCGGTGGCCGCCGAGCCGGTCGCGCCGGCCCCACAGGAGACAGAGACGGCTGACCCGGTGGCACGGCGGCTGGCGGCGCCCGCGGTGACCAGCGCACCGCTGGCCGCGCCGAGCGCGCTGGCCGTCGGCGTGCCATCGGTCGCCGACCGGCCGGACAGTGGCGGGCCGCCGCCGGAGGGCGGTGCCGAGGCGGCGGCCGATGCCCGGGTCGCTCCCTCCGGGCGGATGCACCGGCTGCACGCCGGCCGGCACACCATCTCCCGGGCCACGCTCAAGAGGATCACCGTGGCGCCCTCGACCGGCGCCGGCCTGATCATCGGCCGCGACCGGCAGCACGCCGCGGTCCCGTTGCGCCTGTTCACCCCCGAGCCGGTACGCGTGACGCTGGTCGGCGGCGTCTGGGCCGCCCAGCTGGTGGTCTTCCGGGCGTTCTCGATGGGCGCCCGGGTGACCGTGGTGACCGACGAGCCGCACGCGTGGGCTGGGTTCGGTGAGCGGGCGACCGGCCGGCACAACCGGCTGCGCGTGCTCGACGGCCCGCCGGGACCGGCCGGGCCGGGCACCGCGCAGACGCCGATGCTCACCGTCTACGACCTCGGGATGACCGGGCCGGCGGCGACCACACCGCTCGGCCCGTGGCGCAGCCAGCTCACCGTCCTGCGCCAACTGGACCGGTCCGGTGTGCCGGCCCTGCAGGACGCCCAGGTCGTCCTGTTGCAGCGCCTCGGCGGCGACGAGGCGGCGCTGGTCTCCTCGGCGCTGCGGCTGCGCCCGCACAGCAGCCAGTTCCTGCAGTTCATGGCGGACGACATGATGGCCCTGATCGACGAGGGAACGGACCGCTACCTGTTCCTCGCGCAGACCGAGGCCGAGCACCGGGAGGTCGGCGCCCCGCGGCGCTGAACCAGCGCCGCGGGCCGCCCGCACGTCAGCGGGCGGGCGGCGTCCACGCCAGCTGAACCACCCCGGACCCCTGGTTACGGG
>NZ_JAGFNS010000005.1:115240-354869 GCF_017592555.1 Actinoplanes flavus
CGCCCGCGCTCCGTGGCCCGCGCGCCCCGGGGGGGGGCCCCGGGGGGGGGGGGCCCCGGGGGGGCCCCCCCCCCCCCCGGGGCCCGCCCGCACGTCAGCGGGCGGGCGGCGTCCACGCCAGCTGAACCAGCCGGGACCCCTGTTTACGGGTGACCATCCAGGCTCGGCCGGGCGGCAGGATCTGCGGCTTGATCGTGCCGAACAGCGGACCCTCCTCGCGCGGCCCGGACATCATGAGGCCCGGCGTGGCGAGCTCGCGGAGCCGGCCGATCACCGGGTCGAACATGGCCCGGGCGGCGCCGCCGATGCGCCGCGTGACGATCAGGTGCAGCCCGATGTCGCGGGCCTGCGGCAGGAACTCCAGCAGCGGCAGCAGCGGGTTGGTGGCCGCCCCGGCGACCAGGTCGTAGTCGTCGACCAGCACGTACAGCTGTGGACCCTTCCACCAGCTGCGGTCGTTGAGCATCTCCGGGGTGACGTCCGGTCCGGGCAGCCGCTCGCGCATCGCCACCGCCACCTGGTTGATCAGGTCGGCGGTGACCTGGTGCGAGGTGCCGTAGCCGATGGTGTGGCCGGCGTCCACACAGCCGAGCAGGCTACGGCGCAGGTCGACCAGCAGCAGCCGGGCCTGCGACGGGTCGTTGGCGGCCGCGATGGACCGGGCCAGACTGCGCAGGAAGGAGCTCTTGCCGCTCTCCACGTCGCCGAAGAGCAGCGCGTGCGGTTCGGCGTCGAAGTCCAGGTGGACCGGCTGCAGGTCGGACTCGGCGATGCCGATCGGCACCAGGGCGCCGGCGGCCGGCGGCAGCGCCTCGAACGGCAGCTGGGGCGGCAGCAGGCGCACCGGCGGGGCGGGCGGGCCGGACCAGTGCTCGGTGGCCGTCTTCACGTACTCGCTGACGGCGTCGGACAGGTCCTCGACGCGCTGCTCCCGGTCCACCCGCGGCAGCGCGGCGAGGAAGTGGTAGCCGTCCGGGGTGAGACCGCGGCCGGGCGCCTGCTCCGGCACGTTGACCGCCTCCCGCCGGTTGATCACCGAGTCCGCGGGCTCGCCGAGGCGCAGCTCGACGCGGGTGCCGAAGACGTCGCGGATCTGCGGCCGGATGTCCATCCACCGGTTCGCGGCGGCGATCACGTGGATGCCGAAGCCGAGGCCCCGGTTGGCGAGTTCGTTGACCGTCGGCTCCAGGTCCTCGAACTCGGCGCGCATCGTCGCCCAGCCGTCCACCACCAGGAACACGTCGCCGAACGGGTCGTCGGCGAACCGGCCCTGCGTCCTGGCCCGGCGGTAGGCGGCCACACCCTCGACGTTGTGCGCGGCGAACAGCTCCTCGCGGGCCCGCATCAGACCGTGCACCTCGGCGATGGTGCGGCGGACCCGGTCCACGTCGCGACGGGTGGCCACGCCGCCGACGTGCGGCAGGTCGGCGAGCCCGCTGAGCGGGCCGCCGCCGAAGTCGAGCCCGTAGAACTGCACCTCGCGCGGGGTGTGGGTGAGCGCCAGGCTGACCACCAGGGTGCGCAGCAGGTTGGACTTGCCGGACTGGGCAGCGCCCACCACCACGAGGTTGCCGGCCGCTCCGGCCAGGTCCAGCCACATCGGGTCACGGCGCTGTTCGAACGGCTTGTCGACGATGCCGACCAGCGCGTGCAGCGTGCCGAACCGGTCGGCCGCGTCGGCCACCAGCCCGCGGACCGGGTCGGTGACGAGCGGCGGGAGTAGTTGGCCCAGGCTGGGTGCGGTCTCCAGCGGGGGCAGCCACACCTCGTGCGCCGGGGTGCCCTTGCCCTCCATCTGCCGGACCAGGACCTCCAGCAGGGTGTCGCCGACGACGCGCTCCTCGTCGGCGTCGACGGCGTCCGCGGTGTCGACCTCCGGCTGCTCATCGCGCAGCGGAGCGGCGTAGAAGGTGGAGAAGTCGCGGATCGGGTCGCCCAGCTTGACCCCGGCCGCCGCGGCGGCGTTCTCCTGCCGGACCGCTCCGGAGACGTACGCCGCCTTCAGCCGCACCAGGCCCTCGGTGCCGGTACGCAGATAGCCGTGGCCGGGGGATCGGGGCAGTTCATAGGCGTCAGGCGCGCCGAGCACGGCCCGGCTCTCCATCGACGAGAAGGTGCGCAACCCGATCCGGTACGACAGGTGCGACTCGAGCCCGCGCAGCCGCCCCTCCTCGAGTTTCTGCGAGGCGAGCAGCAGGTGGATGCCGAGTGACCGGCCGACCCGCCCGATCTGGACGAACATGTCGATGAAGTCGGGCCGGTGGGTGAGCAGTTCGGAGAACTCGTCGACGATGAACAGCAGGCTGGGCAGCGGGGCCAGCGGCACCCCGGCCGAGCGGGCTCGCTCGTAGTCGCGCTGGGACGCGTAGTTGCCGGCCTTGCGCAGCAGCTCCTGCCGCCGGGTCAGCTCGCCCTGGATGGCGCCGAGCATCCGGTCGACGAGCGTCAGCTCGCCCTCCAGGTTGGTGATCATCGCACTGGTGTGCGGCAGCCGGTCCAGGGAGGCGAAGGTGGCGCCGCCCTTGAAGTCGACCAGCACGAAGTTGAGGATCTCCGGGCTGTGCGTGAGCGCCAGTGCGAGCACCAGGGTGCGCAGCAGCTCGGACTTGCCGGAGCCGGTGGCGCCGACGAGCAGGCCGTGCGGGCCCATGCCGTCCTGCGCGGACTCCTTCAGGTCCAGCTCGATCGGCCGCCCGTCGAGACCGACCCCGATCGGGACGCGCAGCCGGTCGCGGTTGGGACGGCTGGCCCACAGCTCGTCGAGGTCCACCTGATAGGGGTCGTCCTGCCCGAGCAGCTCGGCCAGCCCGAGATCGTGCAGGACCGCGGCCTGGTCCCGGTGCGACGCCACGGACAGGCGCAGCGGGGCCAGCTCCCGGGCCAGCACCTCGGCCTGATGCGTGCCGAGCGCGTCGGCGCGGCCGACCTGGGTGCTGCCGTCCATGGTGGTGCCGGTGACGGTGCCGTCGGCGGCGATCTCCAGGACCACCGAGCTGTCGTCGAGCAGCCGGGGCGGCGGCATCGACAGGTCGAGGATCGTGACGCCCGCGACGCCGCCCTCGGTCATCAGGTGGTCGGAGCCGGCCGTCGAACCGCCGTCGATCACCACCACCATGTGCGGGCCGTTGAACGGCGGCCCGTTCGGGTCGAACCGGGGCCGGTTGACCAGCACGTCGTCGAGGATGGCCTCGAGCGCGGGCACGCTCGGCGCCACCAGGCGCACCGAGCCGACGGCGTCGGTCTTGCCGGGGTGCTGGGCGTGCGGCAGCCACTTCACCCACTCCCACCGCGACCGCTGGTGGTCCGGCACGCACACGCCGATCCGCAGGTCGTCCGGGGCGTGGAAGGTGGACAGCTGGGCGATCAGCGCACGGGTCAGATCGAGCACCGCGTCGTCGCCGCCGCGCAGGTAGATGTGCGAGAAGTCGCGCAGCGCGACCGCCACCGGCAGATCCGGCACCACCGAGTAGGTGCTGACGAACTTGCGCAGCGCCATCGCGCACAGCGGCTCCAGCTCGTCGACCGGCCGGGTCTGCGGCGGCACCAGACGGGTCGCCACCTCCTGAGCGCCGAGGCCCACCCGGATCACGGTGAAGTCCGCGTCGCCCTGGCGGCGCTCCCAGAGCCGGCCGCCGCCGGTCAGCGTCCAGAGCGTGTCCGGGTCGGGATTGCGGTAGTACATCGCCTCCCGCTGCTGCCGGATGGCGTTGCGGACCTGGGCCCGCAGCTGGGACAGATGGCGCAGGTACTGCCGCCGGGCCTCGATCATCTCGCGCTTGCCGGGACCGGTGGTGTTGGTCACCATCATGGCGATCATGCCGAGGATGGAGACGCCGTACATCGCGCCGGCCACGTAGGCGATCGGGCCGCTACGCTGCGTGCCCATCATCAGGCCCATGGCCGCGGCGCCGGCGCCCATCGGCAGAACCATCAGCATCCGCGTCCAGCCCTTGCCGCCCGCGGGCGGCACCTCGGGCGGCGGGTCCAGCAGCACCTCACCGGAGGGCATCAGGGGCGCCGGACGGCGCGGAGGGCGCTTGACGATGCTGACTGTCACGCTGGCGTTCCTCCTCGGCGGCTGGTCGGCGCCCCATCCTAGTCATCGGCGCCGGAGCCGGCTCAGCCCCATCGTCGCGGGCGAATCCCAGGTCACCTGCTCATCGGCCGCGCCTGCTAGGTTGTGGCGCGAAGATCGGCGTCCACGCTGGAGGTGATCGCATGAACGCACCGGGTAGCCCTAATCTGGCCCGGGTCACGATCGCGGCTCCGGAGCGCCGGATGGACGTCGCGCTGCCGGACAACATGCTCGTCGCCGAGCTGCTGCCGCACCTGCTGCGGCACGCCGAGGGCGGCCTGGGTGAGACCGGTGACCTGGGCGGTGGCTGGGTGCTGCGCCGTGCCACCGGCGCGGCGCTGGAGCCCCATCGCAACCTCACCGCGCAGGGCATCCGTGACGGTGAGCTGCTGCATCTCAAGCCCCTCCGGGAGGACTGGCCGGAGCTGGCCTACGACGACGTCGTCGAGGTGATCGCGAGCGGCTCCCGGCGGGCGGGGCGGGCCTGGGCCGGCGCCGCCACCCGTGCCACCGGGCTGGCGATCACCGCTGTCGCGCTGCTGGTGGGCCTCGCCGGCCTGGCGTTCACCGGGCCGCAGTGGCGCACCCCGGGTGTCATCGCGATCGGCGTCGCCCTCGCCCTGACCGTCGGTGGCGTGCTGCTGTCGCGCGCGTTCCGCGATGCCGGCGCCGGTGCCGTCGTCGCCGCCGCCGGCCTGCCGTACGCGTTCTTCGGCGGCGCCTGGCTGATCATGCCGGGCGACGCGGGTTTCCTCGACACCGGCGCTCCCGGCCTGCTGCTGGGCTCGGCGGCGCTCCTGGTGCTGAGCCTGCTCGGGCACACCGGCGTCGCCGGCCTGCCACGGCTGTTCGTCGCGGGCATCGCCGCCTCGCTCACCGGTCTGCTGGCCGCGCTGCTGAGCATCGCCGGCATCACCGCGGCCGGTGCGGCGGCGGTCGCGCTGACCACCGCCATCGGTCTGCTGCCGGCCTACCCCGTGCTGGCCGGCTGGCTGGGCCGGCTGCCGTTCCCCGAGCTGCCGAGCCGGGCGGAGGAGATCCTGGCGGACAAGCCGACGCCGCGCCGCTCCGACGTGTTCGCCGCGGTGGTGCGCGCCAGCGAGGTGCTGACCGGGCTGCTGCTGTCCACCGCCGTCTGCAGCGTCGTGGCGATCGTCCACCTCACCGCGCAGCGGCCGGACGTCTCCGGTGTCCTGCTGATCGTGGCCGCGGTCGCCGCGCTGCTGCTGCGCGCCCGGCTCCTGCCGGTGCCCCGGCAACGGGTGCCGTTGCTGGTGGCGGGCCTGACCGGGCTCGCGGTGCTGGGGCTCGGCGCGGCGAACCACGCCGATGGCCGGTCGCCGGGGATGCTGCTGCTGGCCGGCGCCGGCGTGGCCGCGGTGATCGCCCTGTCCGCGGCGCTCGTGTTCAGCCGCCGGCAGCCGTCGCCGTACCTGGGACGGGCCGCGGACGTGTTCGACGTCGTCGCGATCATGGCGCTGATCCCGCTGGCGTGTGCGGTCATCGGCATCTTCGGGTCGATCCGGGGGCTCTTCGCCTCGTTCGGCGGGTGATCCCGCAATGGCCTCCCGTCGTGATCAGCTGCACTCGTACCAGTTCATGAACCAGCGGGTGGTCTCCGCGTTCGTCATGCGCGAGACCGACCCCGCCCAGTCGCCGCTGCGCCGCGGCATCGGAGCGCTGTTCGGTGGCCTGATGGTGGCCGTGCTGGTCGGTGCGGTGTACGGCATCATCGGCCTGCTCACCAAGGTGGGCACCGACACCTGGAAGAGCGACGGCTCGGTGGTGGTGGAACGCGAGTCCGGCGCCAGCTTCGTCTACCTGAACGGCCGGCTGAACCCGGCGCTCAACCTGGCCTCGGCCAAGCTCGCCGCCGGCCGGCCGAACCCCACGGTGTTCCGGGTGGCGGCGAAGTCCCTGACGGAGGCGCCCCGGGGTACGACGATCGGCATCCCCGGCGCGCCGGCGTCGTTGCCCGAGCCGGACCGGCGGGCCGGCCTGCCGTGGACCATGTGCGCGCTCGCCGGTGACAAGCCGTGGTCGGTGCTGCTGGCCGGGTCCGGCGCTCCCGCGGCCGGCGAGCTCGGCGACCGCGGGATGCTCGTCAAGGACGCCGCCAAGGGCATGAACTACCTGGTGTGGCACGGCCGCAAATACCAGTTCCAGGACTCGCGTACGACGATCCCGGCGCTGTTCGGAGCGGTCTCGGCGACGCCGGTCGGCACCGCCTGGCTCGACGCCATGCCGTCCGGTGTCGACATCGCCGCCATCGCCGTGCCCGACCGGGGCGCGCCCTCCGGCAAGGTGCCCGGCCGGCGCAACGGCGAGGTGCTGGTCGCCGGCACCGGCAGCGGCGAGCAGTCGTACCTGGTCTTCGACGACGGTCTGGCCCCGATCACCGCGTTGCAGCGGGCCGTGCTCGACGCCCGGTTCCCCGGCGCGCCGGTCGAGACCACGGTCAACGCGGTCGGCCAGGTGCCGGTCAGCAACCGGCTCGACGGCCAGGACCCGGCGACGCAGCCGCCGGCCGCACCGCCCGAACTGGCGTCGGTGAACGACGGCGAGACGATGTGCGCGCAGACACGCGACCCGGCCGAGCCGCCGGTGGTGTCCACGGGGGGCCCGGCGGCCGCCCTGGCCGGGGCCGTGCCGACGACCGCCACCACCGGAACCGGTCGTGCGCTGGCCGACGCGATCCTGGTCCCGGCGGGGCGCTACCAGCTGGTCAAGGTGCCCGGCTCGGGCGGCTACACGCTGATCACCGATCTCGGCGTGCGCTACCCGATCCCCGGCGCCGACGTGCTGGCCCTGCTGGGGTACCCGGCCTCGTCGGCGATCGAGGTGCCCACCGCGCTGGTGAACCGGATCCCGGCCGGGGTGACACTCGACCCGGCCGCCGCGATCCTCCCGGCCGCGCCGGCCGGCTGATCAACTCGGGCGCGAGTCGGCCAGATCGTCGAGCAGCATCACCGGCGGGCCGGGCTCGGCGGGCTCCTCGGGGCGCGGCAGCGGCGCCGCCAGACCCGGCCGCCAGCTGCGGCGGCGCAACGCCGCGGTGGCGAGCAGCACGCCCACGACCAGGATCAGCACCAGACCGGCGCCGAGCAGCGCCAGGTCGCGGCGGCGCCGCTCGGCCGCGGTCTGCGGCGGGGAAGCCGGCTGCACCGCCGGCAGAGCGCGGTGGCTCGGCGCCACGACCTGCGCGGTCAGGGCCGCGTACGGGTTCACCACGCCGGCACCGTACCGCGGGCCGGCCGGTGTGGGGCTGGCCGCGGCGATCAGCGTCCGGTTGATCTCTGAAGTGAGCAGGTTGCCCCGTTTGGCGCGGGTGAGCGCCACCGTTCCGGCGACGAACCCGGCGGCGACCGCGGTGCCGTCCACCTGCACGAGACCGGTTCCGCGTTGCAGGGTGGGCACGGCGACCCCCGGGGCGACCAGGTCGACGAAGTCGCCGCCCGGCGAGTTCTTCCAGACGCCGCCGTCGGGGCCGATCGCGCCCACGCCGAGCACGTCCGGGTAGGCCGCCGGGAACGACGGGACGGCCCGGCCGCCGCTGGCCTCCAGGTCCCCGGCCGCCGCGACCACCACGATCCCGCGGGCCACGGCGGCGGCGACGGCCCGGCTCAGGTTCGCGTCGCCGGTGTGGAGCGGCGTCGCCACGACGATCACGTCGGCGCCGTTGCCGGTGGCCCAGGTGATGCCGCGGGTCAGGGCGGCCGGCTGGGCGACCGCGCCGAACGGGATGTCCGGGACCACGCGTACCGGTTGGATCCGGGTGTCCGGTGCCACGCCGACGACGCCGTTGCCGGTCGAGCCCTGGGCCGCGATCACCCCGGCGACCTGGGTGCCGGTGCCGGTGCAGTCGGTGTCGGCCGGGCCGCGGCCGGAAACCGCGTCGAAGCCCGGCAGGACCCGCCCGCGCAGCTGCGGGTGCGCCGCGTGGACTCCGGTGGACAGCAGCGCGACCGTGGTGCCGCCGCCGCGGGTGAACGGCCGCACCGCGTCGAGCGCGAGCATCGAACGCGGCCACGGCGCTTCGGCCGGGACGTCCTCCGGCTGGGCACAGCGGTCCACCGGGGCGGCGGAGGCCGGTACGGCGGACACGGGCACGACCGGAAGGGCCGCCAGCGCGGCCAGGACCGCGCCGAGGAGTCGGTGGCTCGTCGATAGCACCCGGGAATGATATTCGCCGGTCAGGTTCGGCTGCCGAGCGCGGCCTGCCGGGCTTCGAGATCGGAGCGCTGGAAGCGGTTCGGCGCCCGGTCGCGCAGGGCCCGTCCCGGGACGCTCCAGAACGCGTCGCCGGGCACCGCGGCCGCTCCGGACGGCACGAACTTGAGTGCCTCGCCGAGACAGGCCGCCGCCGTGGCCCGCCACTCCCGTGCCTCCTCGGCGGTGATGTCGGGCAACTCGGCGGCCAGGGCCATCATGTCCGCGATCTCGACCCATTCTCCCGGGTCGAAGAGCACCGACGTCTCCTCGTCCGCGCCGAACGTGACCGTGGCGCCGGCGCGCGGCGGCGTCGGGCGCCGCGGCAGGGCGAAGACGAACCGCCGCTCCCGGCCGCACCCGTCACACCGGCCGTGATAGCTGCGTGCCGGCACACCGTCCTCCTCCACCAGGGACTCGGACCAGGGCACCTCCACCGCCATGCAGTCGGGACAGCCGTGCAGGTCCATGTAGAGATGGGCTTCATCGCGGGTGCGGGCGGCGGGCAACACGCATCGAATGATAGAACCGTTGACCATGTCTCGTGGACGGATCATCCTCAGCGCCGTGGTGCTGCTTCTCGGTGCGGTCGCACTGTTCGTCGTGTCGAACATCGATGCGCCCGGCGGCTCGGCGGATTCGCGGAAGCTGCTGACCGGTGTCGAGGCCCGGCTCCGTGCGGCCGGCAGCGCCCGGGTCGGCTTCACCGCCGAGATCCGTCCACAGGTCTCCGGGCCGAAGGCGACGTTCGCGGGCACCAGCCTGGTCAAGTTCGGCGAGACCGGCGAATGGGACACCACCTTCTCCAGCATCGTCGCCGACGGCCGGCCGCCGGTCGAGGGCCGGGCGGTCCGGGCCGGGCGGCAGACGTACCTCACGTCGCCGAGTCTGACGGCCGACGACGGGCGCGCCTGGTTCGCGGCGACGACACCGGCGTTCTGGGGCAACACGATGGCCAACCCGAACCTCGGTCTCGCCGACCTCACGGTCTGGACCGGCTTCCTCGCCCGCACACCCGGGCAGCTCGCGCTCAACGCCGCGACCGAGGAACTGCCCGACGTCGAGGACGCCGAACACGAGTTCCGGGTGCGGTGCACGCCGACGCAGGATCCGCACTGCCCGCCACCGTTCGGCACCGACCTGGACGCGCTGTTCGATGAGGCCGGCTTCCCGGTCTATCAGGCCTGGATCGACGACGACGGCCTGATCCGCAAGCTCGAGGTGAGCTTCAGCGTGATCAACAGCGGGGCCGGCGCCGCCGACCCGCTGCGCCCGCAGGGCGAGTACCAGGCCCACCTGACCTTCACCCTGGACGATTTCGGCACGCCGGTGACGGTCACCGCCCCGCCGGCCGATCAGGTGACGCAGAGCCGTCTGGTGCGCCGGCGGGAATGAACGTCAGCAGCACCAGCACGTCCTCGGCGGAGACCTCGATGGCGCCGTCACTGCCGGGGTCGACCGCCAGCCCGTGCCCCTCGGGCCACACCGCCAGTGCGAACGGCAGCGCCACCTCGACCGCGGGCACCGAGCCGGGATGGCGGCCTGCCAGAGCCTCCGGGGTGGTGAAGACCTCGATCATCTGATCCGGGCCGGGCAGCCACGGGAAGCCGGGCTCGACGATCTCCTCGGCGGTCACCGGCCGGTCGGCCGGGATCAGCACCACCGCGTCGAGCAGGTGGTCCAGGTAGCCGTACACGTCCCCGGCGCGCGCGGCGGCGGTCAGGGCCGCCGCCGTGTCGTCGACGGGATGGTCACCGGCCGCCTGCAGCGCACGCAGCTCCTGCTCGGCGATCTCGTCCTGCTCGGCCTCCTCGGCCAGTTCCGCCAGCGTCGGAACGGTGACATCGCCCACGGCCGCCCGCTCGACACCCTCCACCGCGAGGTACGCGTCGATCGGCGTACCCGGGTTGATCGCCAACCGCCACTGCGGATCGGGCCACTTGCGGCGCAGCTCGGCATAACTGGTGACGGTGTAGCCGTTGACCGCGTGCCCGAACTGCGCCGCCAGCGCCCGCACCGAGGTGAAGACCGGCAGGAACACCTCGTCGAACGCGTGCACGGTGAGGAACCGCTGCCCGGGCGAGTCGTCCCCGGCGATCTGCGGCAGGTACAGCTCGGCGAGCGCCACCAGCTGGAAGTAGGACTGCCGGTCGTCCTCGCCGGCGGCCAGCAGCATGGCCCGCTCCACCTCGTTGACCGGCTCCCAGGCGGTCACCGCGCGGCCCGCCGGTGCGAGGAGGGCAGAAGAACGCCGAGGCCGTCCGGCGAGACCGATCGCGCGGCGGCCGCGGCGTTCGCCGCGAGAGCTTCCAGATCGGAGGGTACGGGGCGCAGCGCGACCCAGAACGACGCGAAGTCGCCGGCCAGCCGGTGCAGCAGACGGGCACAGACGTCGTCGGCGGTGAAGACGTCACGATCACGGGGATCGTCGTCGTCGAGGTAGCCGACCGCGCCGGCGTCCGGACCGCCGGTCCGCAGCACGAGCAGGCCGCCCTGGACGTGACCGATCGCCAGCCAGTCCGCGGTCAGCCGGTCGCCGAACCAGGCGTTGCGGTAGGCCAGGTCCTGGGTCCGGTCCTCCCGGAAACCGAACAGCGGCTGGTCCAGGACGAACCCGTGACCGGGGAAGACGGCGGGCGCCCCGGGCGCGCCGCCGTTGGTGCGCTCCAGGAAGTCTCGGTACGCGGCCGGTAGGCGTACCCCCAGGGTCTGTTCGGCCTTGACCACCGCGGCGCTGGAGAGACGCTCGGACACCAGGATCCGCGGAGCGGCGCCGGTCCGGGCGGTGAGCCCGCGCCCGGCGGCGCGTGCGGCGGCGACACTGACTCCGCCGAGATGCCGGAACGCGGCGTGCAGTTCGGCCGGCACCAGCGCGAGGAAGCGGCCCTGCGCCGCGTGCGCCCAGGTCCAGCCGGGCGGCGTGCCGACGCTGCCGTCCCACAAGGGGTCGCCGTCCGCCCGTGCGGCCAGTTCGGCGGCCCGCACGTCGACGACGCGAGCCTCGTCGATCGTGAGGTCCGCGACCGGCGGTGGCAGCGCGACGAGGGTGCGCGCATAGGGCGTCCAGTCCGGGAAACCCCATGGATCGACCGGTACGCCGTGGCGGTAGCGCACACGCAGCATCGGTGATGCCGGGTGCGCGGCCCGGAAGGCGTAGCGCGCGCCCGCGATCCGCTCTCTGGTCACCACTTCGGCTCCGTCTCGGCAGCGGTCGATTCGCTCATGGCCAAGGCAATCTACCCGCTCGACGCCGGCCGGTCAGATGTCGGTACGCGCCCCGGTCTCGGGATCGAGACCCATGATCTCCCGGGCGCGCCTGGTGTACTCCCAGTCCGCCTCCGGCGACGCGTCGGCGTCGACGTGGTGCACGTTGTAGTCCGGCTCGTCAGGATGCCGATCCGGGCGGAACGGGGTCGTGGCGGAGTGCTTGCGCTCCCATTCCGCGTGCCAGGCGCCGAGTGCGCGCTGACGCTCCTCCTCGGTGAGCGGCCCCGGCTGACCCGGCACACCGGTCTCCTCGACCCGCTCCGCGCCTCCGGAAGCCGCTGCCATCTCCAGCAGTCGCCGGGCGCGCTCCAGCACATCCGGGTTCACCGGCTCCGGGAAGAAGAACCGCCGTGCCCTGATGTGGTAGTAGAACTGGTCCTCGGGCGGTGCGCCCGTCGCTCGTACGTCGTCCGCGATCGATTCCGGCCACACCCACATCCCGTCGGTGCGGTAGGTGCCGGCCGGTCCCGTCGTCACCAGCGGCGCCCCGGTGAGGTACCCGATCACCTCGGCCCGGGCCTCCGCGTCCAGGTCGTCATAGTTCTGGGCCCGGCCCGGCATCGCCAGCCGCAGCGGAAACGCACCGGCGCGTTGCCGCTCCAGCGCCCGGCACACCTCGCGGTAACGCTTCTGTGCGGTGGCCTGCAACGCACCCGGCAGGAGGGCGCCCACCGGCCTCAGCGTGCCCGGCAGTTCACCGCGCTCGGTGCGTGCCAGCATGTCCGACGGCCGCCACAGACCGTCGAGGCCGAGAAGTTCATCCACCGTCCCCGCGGGCGAACTCACCCGGCGCATCAGCCATGACGGCTTGGAGAGCTTGTCGCCCGGGCGCAACCGACCGAAGTAGGTGGTTTCGGCGTCGTTGGATGCGTCCATAGCCATGGGAATCTACCCGCCTGACCACGCCGCGGGACAGAGCCGCCCGAGGTAGGTCGATTCAGCGTCCACCGGTACCTCCGCCGGCGTGGGAAGGCCGCCGGAACAGGGCCGAGCCGGCGAGGGCCGCCCGGTGGTACGGCGGCAGATCCTCGCCGGTCCAGAACACCTCCACCTGAGCGCCGGAGTCGCCGTGTCGTTGCAGCGCCTGCTGGACGGTACGCATGATGTCCCACGCCGCCGCGCCGGCGGCGACCTCGACCAGAACCACCCGCACGCCCGCTTCGGGCGGGCACCGCCAGGCCCTGGCGATGGACAGCACGTCCTCGTTGCCGCGCAGCACGCTCACCGGTGAGCTGTCCTCGAGGTCGGTGAGCCGGTCGGCCAGGTCGTCCAGGGCGGCCAGCGCGGGCGGCAGGTCCCACAGGTCGTCACCAGGGCGGCCGCTGAGGTCGAGCCGCGGCGGAATCCGGGCCGCGTCGGTCGCCAGCACGTCGGCCGGCACCGGGAAGAACCGGTGCGAGGGCGCCGGGATCTCCTCCGAGATCCGCACCTGCTCGATGCGCATCGGCTCCCGCTCGCCGAAGAACGTCCCCACCGTCTCCCGCAGCAGCGCCACCTGACCGGTGGTCAGCGGCACACCGAGATCGGCCACCGCCCCGGAGACGGTGTCCGGGATCTGCGCCAGGTCCCCTGCCGCGAGCATCGCCCGCACGTGGTTCAGCCACTCGTCCGGCACCCGGCCGGCCAGGTGCAGCAGCAGCCGGTGCAGGCCGCTGAAGAACCGCCAGCCTTGCTCACCCAGCTCAGGCCGCGCGTCAGCCATGTCAACGCCCCTCGTTCACGCCGGTGGCCCGGCGTTGCTCAGCCCGCCCACCGGCTCCGTCAAGAGGTCGCACCGGCCGGCTCACCGTCCGGCCCCATGATGTAGCCGAACTGGGCGAGCGATCCAGCACGGTCGATCTCATCGAGAGCGTCGGGGGCGAAGCTGGGCATCGGCGGACTGTCGGCTCGTTTGCGCCAGCCACGCATCGGTACGGACCGGTACTCGAGGTCGACCTCGCCGTTCTCGGTGTGGAATCCGCCGTCGCGTTCGAAGAGCAGGATCAGCGGCTCGAACGGGTCTTCCAGATGAGTGGGCAGGTCGATTCCCGGCGTGGCCCGCAAGGCGGCCCAGCGGAGGATGAACGGCATCACCTGCTTGACATTCAGGCCGCCTTGGCCGGCGGTGACCTTCTCGATCACACCGTCGAGTACGTCCTGGTCGATGCGGACACGGGAATCGACGCAGAGCGCTATGTCGAAGAAGGGAACGGGCGAGTCGCATCGGTAGGCGGCCGCCCATTGCGCGGCGCGACGGAAATACTCCTTGAGCAGGACCGTCTTCGACCAGCACCGGTGCCCATGGCGTTCCCAGTCGATGGCGCCCAGGCGGTCCGCCATGGCGCGTACGGATTCTTCGGGTGTCATCGTCCCCATCCTCGCAGAGCCGCTTGGACGATCTGATCCAGGTTCGAGAGGTCGTCGGCCATCCGAAGGCCGGAGCCGTCCAGGCCGAATGTCCGCCAGTGCGCGAAGGGCGCCTCCGGCCGCCACTGGTTCGGCGCCAGTTCGTGAGCCCCGGGGTGGTCGCGATGCAGGATGCGGTCACCGTCGGCGTCGAACGCGTCCGGATGCGCGGACCGGTAGGGCAACCCGGCCTCCATCAGCTTGTTCTCCACGTACTCGTGGGCCGCGAGGTTCCGGAAGGCGGCCATCTCGTCCGCGGTCAGGGTGCCGTCGACGGCGCTGTCCCAGAGGTCGGCGATGAGCTCGTCCGGCGTGAAGTACCCACGCTCCACGTGGTTGGGGCCAAGGGCGATGTCGTGCTGCTGCACGAACAGGTTCTGGCGCATGCCTTCGACGACCACGGGATCGATGCCGGTGTTCGCGGCGGCGCGAGGAGTGTCCTGCGGGCTGTTGCGGATGCGCACGTAAGCCTCGGCGGCTCGATCCGAGAACCCCTGGCCGTCGTCGATGAAGTCGGAGCCCCGGGGAAAGTCCGGCCGGAATTCGCTCGCAGCCGGGTCCTTGGGCGGGCCGCCCTGCTCCTCCAGCACGATGATCCGGGTCCGGTCGCGCCATTCCGGCGGCAGCTGGTCACGGGTCTGCTGCTCCAGGACCGGATCGTGCACCTGGCGGGTGTGCGAGCCGGGCGGCAGCACCGCCTCCTGGTCGTGGGGGAAGGAGGAGAACACCGAGATGTCGCGAGCGTTCACGCCGGTGAGTTTGTAGACCGCGATGATCCGGTTGTCGCTGGCCGGGTTCTCGGCCATGAACCGGACGGCGACCTCCGGCAGGCGGCTGACGCTCAGCACGCTCAGTGCCATGCCGTGCGGGAACGTCTTGTTGCCGTAGATCGGCGACCAGACCGGTGTCGACCAGTCGCCGCGGTAGGCGATCACCGGGCGTTCGGGCGTACCGATGGCCGGCAGTTGCCGCAGGGCGTCGTAGACCATGTCGGCGTGCCAGCGGACCTCCTCGAACAGGCGGGGTGCCGCCTCGCCGAGCTCGCGGCCGATCTGCTCGCGGGCCGCCTGCATCTCGGCGTCGGCGCGCATGACCTCGGCCTTCGCCTGGCGGGCCGCGGCCCGGTCGCCCTCGGCCAGGTGACGCTGCACGTCCTGCCGCGCCGCCCGCATGTCGTTGGCCGCGTCGAGCCAGCGTTGCGCCGCCGGGCGCAGTGGTGACGTGGAGTCCAGATGCCCGGGGCCGTCGTGCAACACCGGCCGCAGCGCCAGCGGTAGGGGCAGCGGCTTGTCACCCTCGGACAGCTTGCCGAGGTAGTTGTCGACCAGCTCGCCGATCTTGCGGTCGTGCACCGCCCGGACAGCCGGCTCGGACGCCCCGAACGTCAGCATCTGGGCCGTGATCACGTTGTTGATCAGGTAGTGGCTGTGCCGGGTGTAGACGGTCAGCGCCATGACGTGCGGCTTCGTCAGGCGCTGAGCGAGCTCGGTCGGGTCGACGCCGTTGCGATCCAGCCAGTGCGCCAGGTCGGCGTCGGTGACCCGGCCGGTCTCCAGCTGGGGCCAGAGCCGGTCGGCGATCTGCGGCACCTTGTGCTGCGTCTCGGTGAACCCGTCCGGGTCGAGCGCGTGGTCGAGGTAGCGGGCCTCGTGCGGCAACAGGCCGTCGGGCGCGATCCGGGTACGCAGCGTGTGCTGGTCGATGCCGGGAATGTTGCGGTAGAGGTCGATCGCGGTCGGCCGCACCGCGCGCGAATGCACGGCGACCGGCTCGACGCCGGCGATGCTGGCGCCGCGGAGCAGCTCGATCAGCGAGTGGTCACGGGCCGGGAGCATCCAGCCGATCAGGCTGTGCAGGAAGCGTTCCGCCGCCACCCCGTGAATGCCCAGCATCTTGGCGCCGGTCAGCATGCGGGTGGTGGTGGCCGAGACGCCGTCCAGCACCGGGTAGCCGTCCCGCCCGATCCGGGTGGCCCAGCTGCTGCCGCCGGTGTCGTGCCAGACGTATCCCTCACGCCACGGCAGCTTGGTGTCGGCGTCCAGCCGGCCGACGATCGACTCGACGAAGGCCCGTTCGAAGCGGCCGAGCGGCGCGCCCATCCGCTCGTAGTGCCCGAGGGTGGTGGCGAGCGCCAGCTGCTCGTCCACGCCGCGGGGCCGCCGGCCGGCCTGGCTGCTGATCACCTCGGTCAGGTCCCGGAACGGCCGGTCCGAGCGCATGATCACGTTGGCGGTGGCGAACGGGTGCCGGTTGAAGCGCGGCGATTCCGACGGCGGGAACCGCTCCTCGACGCGGCCCATGATCGCGCGGTTGAGGCTGTGGTCCAGCTGGCGTTCCATGCCGCGCAACTCGTCCACGTCGATGCCGGCCCGGCGCGCCTGGTCCCAACGGCCGTTGTCGATCACGTCGAGCAGCGTCCTGGCGAGGGTGTGCGGGCTGTCCCGGTTGAAGTACGCGGCGTTGTAGAACGCCGTGGTCAGCTCGCGGACGTTGCCGTCGCGCAACAGCGCGTCCAGCGGCACGCCGAGACCGACCTGGCCGGCGCTGTTGTACGCGTTCTCGTCACCGCGGAAGAAGGCCGCCTCGACGTCGCGCGTGATCGCCGCCCGGGCTGCCGGGTCGGTGACGCCGCTGGTGGCGAGGTCGGTCAGCGCGTCGCGGAGTCGGGCGACCGCGTCCCGTGCGGCGTTGAGCGCCTCCGCGTCGTTGAAGTAGTGCACGCCCAGCCGCACCTCGAAGGCGAGGGCCTCGGGCGTCCAGTCCGGATCGCGGTAGAAGCGGTCGTAGCCGAACGGTGGCTCGTCCGGTCGCCGACCGCCGATCGGACGGTTCAGGTCACCAGGATCCGGCCGACGGCCACCGGCGTCGGTGTCACGCGTTCCACCACCAGCGTCGTGAGGTTCAGCTCGCGGGTCCGGGGCGTCTCGAACTCCACCCCGAGGACCTCCGCCGTCGCCCCGGTCACCGCGTCCACCAGTCTCTGCCCCCGCGTGATCTGCCCCGCGAGCAGCCTGCCCGTCACCAGCAGACCACCACGGCCCGGCAGGTCCACGACCTCCTCGATCTGGAACTGTGCCTTCTCGGACACCTTCCCACCCTTCGAATCCTTGCCGGAACCGCTGGAGCGCGGCCGCCTCGCTCGCGAACGCCTCGTCCTCGAGCTGGCGCAGTGAGTGCGTGCCGGGGTCGCGGCCCTCGCGCAGTTGAACAACATGTTGGTGCTCGTGAGCGACCGTAGCCGCCAGCGTCTCCGCGTCGGCGAAGGCGGCCGGGCCGAAACGGATCTCCGCGCCCCGCATCTCGGGCGGGGTGATGGCGCTGATCCGGCCGGCGTCCATGTGCCCGAGTTCGGCCATGTCGGTCACCAGGTGGATGTTCACCCCGGCGAGGTCGATGCCCATCAGCTCGGCGACGTGGGCGACGGCGTCCGGGTGCAGCGGCACGTCGCTGCCGTTGAAGAGAACATCGAGATTGGTACGGCCGGGCTCGTGGTGTACGGACGGCTGGGGCTCCGGTTCCGGGAACCGGTCCGGGTTGAGCGCACGGTCGATCCGGTCGCGCTGGGCCTGCCTCTCCGCATCGGAGAGTACGTCGTCGTACTGCCGGTGCGGTGGCCGGTCGTCAATCGTCGTGTCGCCGGGCCGGACGGGCTCGTCGGCCGGGGGCCGTTCCGGGTGGGCGGCGGGAGCCTCCGGCTCGGCCCGCAGCGGTGCTTCGGGGCGCGCCCCGGGCACCTTGGTTCCGTGCCAGCTGGCGCCCATCATGACCCGCTTGCCGATCCAGCCGGCGTCCCGGCCGGTCTCGCCGTCCCGACCCACCTGGCTCACCTCGTGCGGCGACGGGAAGCCCGGACGACCGAACGTGCTGCTGTGATAGCGCTCCAACAGTTGCCCGGCCGCATCCTGTTGATCGGCCAGACGTCGCACAGCGGTTCCGGCATCGGGAAAGCCGTGCTTGCGCAGGATCTCGTCCACGGTTCGCGCGTCGCCGAGGCTGTCGGCCTCGACCAGCCGATCGAGGTCGCGCTCGAGCGCACCCAGCTCGGACTGGAGGCGCTGAAACACCGATTGCGCCTCCTGCGGACCGAACCGCTGGGTGTCCCAGCCGTAACCGGCCCGTGCCCAGGCGTACCCGCCGATGCTCGATGCGGCGTGCAGGCCGATGCGGCTCACGCCGGACTCGGCGTACCAGCCCTCCAGATGGTCGTTGAACGCCCGGGCGAACCCGGATCCCTGGATGCCGTGGTCCAGGGCCAGCGTGACGTGGAAGGCCTCGAGCCGGCCGGTGTCGCGGTCGATGACGAACTCGCGGGTGATCCGCCCGACGGGGTCGGGCCGGTCCGGGTGCATGACGCTCATCCGGGCGACCATGTGGCCGGGCTGGGCGTGCACGCTGTCGACGCGTACGTCGAAGCCCGCGTAGTCGCGCCCGCTCAGCTCGCGCGCGAAGGCCCGCTCGGCCACCGGCCCCCAGTGCGCGGCCTGCTCCTCGGTGCGCGGGAAGAGCTCCCGCAGGGGGGTACGGGGCTCGCCGGGACCCCGTGGACCGTCGCCGCCGAGATCGTGCGGCACCGGCTCCGGCGCCGCCGGCTCCCGGGAGACCGGCTCGGGCGGGGCCTCGTCACGCGGCACCGGGTCGTGCGGCGGCCCGGTGTGCTCCCCGGGCCGGCCGGTCTCCGGCCCGGCCTCGTCGGGGCGCGGCATCGCCGGTGTCTCCGGCCCGGCCTCGTCGGGGCGCGGCATCGCCGGTGTCTCCGGCCCGTCGTTGCGATACCAGTCCGGCGCCCGGTACGCGGGATCCGGCGCCGGATCCCGCCGCCCACCGATCACCGGATCGAGGCCGGTGCGTTCCGGGGCCGTCCCGCCCCAGTCGAACAACGGGCGGGGGATCCGATGCCCCAGCGCCTCCAGATCCCGGTCGAGGCCGTCGATCTCCCGCCGCAGCCGCTGCTGTTCCTCCGGCCGGCCGTGTGCCCAGTCGTGCAGGCGCTGCAGGTGCAGCCGCTCGTTGAGCCGTGCGGCCGTGTGCGCGTCCACCCGCGCCGCCGGTGGAACGGACGTCTCCGGCCGGGGTTGCTCCCCACCACCGAAGACGCGGCCGATCGCCGACAGCGCACGGCGGACCACGCCGTGCGGCTGCGCCCGGTGCTCGCTCGCGTGCTGGAGCGCCAGCGTCTCGGTGATCTCGTGCACCCACACCCGGGACAGCTGATCCGCCGCCACCCGGTTGTTGACCCGGACGATGTGCGGGTCGTCCGGCGTGCCAGAGCGGACCGTGGTCTCGGCCAGGGCGCGCATGCCCTGGCCGACCTCCGGCCGGAAGTGCCGGACGGAGCCGTCGGTCATCTCCACCCGGACGGCCGGCCCGTCCGGCACCACGTACGCGACCCGGCCGTCGGCGAAATCACCTGCCAGCGCGTTGTGCGCGGCCTGGCGCAGGTCGCCCACCGTCACGTCGGGCTGCTGCCACGGCCGCCCGTCCGGCACGAAGTCGGTGCCCTCGATCGCGCTGGCCGTGTGCCGGACCTCGTCCGGCCGGGCCGTCTCCACCGGGGTGACCCGGTCGAGGGCCTCGTCGCCCAGCCGGTCGACGGTCGCGGCGATCTCCTCGGCGCTCTTCGGCCGCGGTGTCCCGTTCCGGTCGTGGTCGGCGAGATGCTCGCCCGCCCAGCGCCCGAGCTGTTCCGGCCCGCCGCGGCCGGTCAGTGTCTGCCGCACGCTGTCCGGGGTGAGCGGTGGGGGAGCCGGCGGCCCGGACGGGTCCGCCCGGTGCACACCGACCCCGTCGGCGTCCCGCACCGGCACGTCGGGCGAGGTCGTCTCCTCCAGCCCGCGCAGCGCCTCCGGTCCGTCGGCGCGTGGCGGCCGGGTGTCGTCAGCCGGCCGCAGCGGTCCGTCCGGTCCGTCGCCGCGGGGCTGCACGCCGTCGTCAGCCGGCCGCAGCTGTGGCCCCAGCTCGTCGTGCACCGCCCGGAAGGCCGCGTCCAGCGCGTCGGTCACGTGCGGCGCGCGGGCCGCCGGATCTTCCGGCACATGCGGCGACAGCACCACACCGGCCGGTTGCGCCTGCCGCCAGCCGCCGCCGTCCAGCGGCTCCAGCTCGGGCCGGACCACCACCGACCGCCCGGGCGGCACCGACTCGTTGACCTGCACGACGACGTCGATCTCGAGCCCGTCGCCGTAGCGGACCCGCAGGGTCCGCGACTCCGCATCCCAGTCGGCGCGGTGCGGCTGGTCCGGCGCCCCGGCCTCGCGGCCGGCGACCAGCGCGCCCAGCTCGGCCTCCAGCACGGCGGCGACCTCGTGCGGCGCGGCCACCGGACGGTCCGGAACGGGCCCGTCGACCGGGACCAGACGGTACGGGTCTACGCCGCGTACGTCCCGCCCGCCGGCCAGCTCTCCCGTTCGCGCCGCAGCCGAAGGATCTTCGTGAGCACCGCCGCGTACGCCCGGTCCACCGTCCCGTCCACCGGGCTCCCCGCCAGCGAAACCTTCTCGATCACCAGCACCCGGTCCATCGTCGGGTGACCGAACTGATATTCCACCCGTCTCTCGTCCTCGCGGGTTTTCCGGAAGTCGACCAGCAGCGCCATCCGAGTGCCGCCCTCCCCATCTGTTGTCCAGGTCCTCGCCGGTGCGCGCCGGCACCATGTCCTGCCAATTGTGCTGCTGGTTGGCGGCGTCGTGGGCCTCCCGGTAGTCCGCCTCGGGATGGCGGCGCATGTAGTCGGACTCGGCGAGCTCGTGGTTGAGCAGCACCAGGTCCTCGGGGAGGTGCCGGCCCTCCCGCAGCCGGATCCAGGCCTCGGCGATGTCGGGTGAGGCGTCGAAGCGCCGGATCTCGACGGTGCCGTCGTAATCGGTGATCCGGTGCGGCTCCACCATCAGGTGCTGCTTGATCTGGTGGATCTCCGCCGGGGTGTAGCCGGTCCGGTCCCCGGAGCGGGGCACGTCCCCGAGGTTTCCGGCGATCTCGGCGACGTCCGCGTCGTCGGCCCGGAACCGGTCGTACGCCCGCTCCGCCCAGTCGTACGCCGCGAACTCGTCCCGCGGACGGATGGACGCGCCGGTCATCGCGTCACCCGGGTCGCCGGAACGGTCGGCCGGACCGTTCTCGAAGTCGGTCCGCAGCTCCCGCAGGCGGTTCTCCAGGGACGGGATGTCGGCGAAGTGCTCGCGCCGCCAGTTCTGCGCCGGCGAGTCGCGCTGGTGCACCTTCTGGTTCATCAGCGCACGGCGTTCGTCGACCCCGGCCAGGTGCTCGCGGGCCAGCGCGGGATCCACGCCGCGTTCGAGGAGCCGAATCGCCTCCTGCAGCCGCACGTGGTACTCGACGATCGTGTCGTACTTGGCCGACAGGATCCGCTGGGCGCCCTTGAGCTCGACGCGGGTGCCGTTGGGGCGTTCCCGGTACGCCTCGGTGCCCAACTCGCCGCCGAACCGGTCGAGCATCTGCCGGACGTGGTCGAGCTCGTGCTCCAGATCCAGCCAGCGCATGCCGTCGAGGTGACGCACCTCGCGTTCCTCGTGCAGAAACGTCTTGCCGTCGGCGCTGTAGACGTGCCGGATGACGACCCGTGGCCCGGCCGGGTCCTCGACCAGCCGGAAGCCGTTGTCGGTGAGGAACCGCGTCACGGCCGGAAAGTCCGGGTGCAGTTCCATGCGTACCGTGCCCTGCCGGATCGACTCCGGTGACGGCGTCTCGCCGACCTCGGCGCCGGCGCTGCGCAGCGGCGGTTCCTCGCCGGTTCGATCGGCCGGCGGGCCGGCCTCGTCCGGGTCGCGCGGCGGTCCGGCGGGCGGGTCGCCGTCGTCGCGGCCGGGTACGGCGTCGTCGCCCTCGCGTGGCGCGCCGGTGTCCTGGTCGGCCCGTGTCGTGGCCGGGTCCCGGGGCGGGGGCGCGTCGGCGTCGTGCACCGGCCCGTCGCCGCGGGGGCCGGTCGGCGTCGTGTCGGTACGCGCCGGGCCGTCCGCCGGCCGGCCGGGCGGGGGAGCATCGTCCGCGCGCCGCTCCGGCGCCCCACGATCGGTGGCCGAGCCGGTCCGGTCACCCGCGGTGTCCGCCGTGGTCCGGGGTTCCGCGACCGGCCCACGGTCGGCGGCAGGCGTGCGGTCGCCGTCCGGGGCACGGTCCGTGACCGGCGTGCGATCGGCGCCGGGTCCCCGGTCGGTTGCCGGTTCGCGGTCGGCTACCGGTCCCCGGTCGGCTACCGGTCCCCGGTCGGTTGCCGGTTCGCGGTCGGCTACCGGTTCCCGGTCGGTTGCCGGGCCCCGGTCGGTCGCGGGGCCGTTCTCGGCAACGGGCCCACGATCAGGGGCCTCCGGCCGCGCTGGCGTCCCGGAGTCCGGCGGGTGTCCGCCGTCCTCCCGGCTCCGGTCCGATGCCGGGCGGTCGGAACCGGCGGGTGGTTCGGCGCCCCGTCCGGCCCCGGCCCCGTCCGGATCAGCCGGTACCCGTACCCGTTCCTCGGTTCTCGGGGCCGGATCCTGCGGCCTGCCGCCGGTGTCCCGGTCGCCGCCGCTCTGCCGTACCCCGGTGGTGTTGTCACCGGACCGCGCGCCGGCGCCACCGCCGCCCTCACCGCGTGGCGCGGGCGCGTCGACGGCGCCGCTCGGGAAGTGCTGGTTCATCGCGGCGACCACATCGGAGCGGCCGGCGATCTCGTCCGGGACGCTCACCTCGCCGCGGCGCTCGAACGCCACATAGCCGTCGCCGGTCAGCAACAGCGCCTCGCGGCCGTTCGCCCGGGTGGCGGCGAGGTTGAAGCCGCCGTTGTCGCCCGGCAGGAACTGCACGTCGGCGCCGATGCGGACCGAGCCCATCCGGGTGTGCGGCATGCCGGGGTTGGCGTTCTCCAGGACCGTCTGGCCGCCGAAGACGACACCCGCCATCGCGCCCTCGGCCGCGCTGTGCCGCACGGCGCCCCAGTCGATCTCGTTCTTGCCGTCGCTCTTGACGTAGTCGATGAGCTCCTGGCCGTACGTCAGTCCGCCACCGGCGAGGCCACCTCCGACGCCGTGCCCGACCACGCCGCCGAACATGCCGGCGCCGTAGGCGGCGCCCTGGATGGTGTTCGTCCTGATCTGGCCCCAGTCGAGGCCTTCGGTCCGGTTGCCGGACAGCCCCTGGCCGAACTGGCCGAGCAGATTGCCGCCGCCCATGAAACCGGCGCCGAAGGCGACGCGGACACCGAGGTACTTGGCGAACTCCTTGCCGAGCGTGACCTCCGCGGCCCGGGTGGCCGCGACCCGGCCCACCGTGGTGGTGGCGGCCTGCTGGACCCCGCGGCGGGCCCAGTTCTGCACCAGCTGCCGGCGGATCTCCCGGGAGAGCTGACGCTGCGCCTCACGCATGGCCTGCCGGCGCACCACGCCGCCGACCTGCTGGGCGGCCAGCCCGCGCAGCGTCTGTGCGGCGAGCCGGTTGGCGACCGCCTTGGAGATGCCGCGGGCCATGATGGTTCGGGCTCCCCGGGCGATCGCGTCCCTGGTCATCGCCGAGGCGATCCGCGGGCCGGCGGCGGCGATGACGCGGGGGGCGGCGGCACGGATCGCGGCCGGGCCGACCCGGGTGGCGATCGCGCCGGGAAGCTTGGTGAACAGCGTGGCGAGGCTGCGCATGACGACCCGCAGCTCGATCGTTGCGATCTTGCTCACCGTGGTGGTGGCGGCCTTCGCCAGGGCGATGCGGCAGGCGGCGAAGAGGCCCGGCGCGGCGCCGAGCGCGGCGCCGGCGGTCGGGATCGCGGCGGCGATCAGCATGTAGATGGAGACCGCGAGCATGATCAGGTTCAGGGCCGCCATGAACTTCATCAGCTCGACCTCGAGCCCGAAGTTCTGGGCGCCGCGCTGCATCTGGGCGGCGCTCTCGGCGGTCTGGCGCAGACCTTCGAGGTACGCGAACCACTCCTGCGTGAAGACCTGCGCGGCGCCGTCGCCCGACCAGTTCTCCAGAATCGGGTTGGCCGCCTGCATGACCTCCTGGTACGCCTCGTTGAGCGCGTCCGCGAGCCGTCCCCACTGGTCGGCCAGGTCGTAGGCGTTGTTGGCGTACGCCAGCGGAATCGGGCCGATCAGCAGGTCAGCGGCCCACGACCCGGCACCGGGGATCCACTCCTCGATCTGGCCGAACCAGTCGAGGATCGAGGTCATGACCTCGTGTTCCTCGTGGCTCATGCGTCAGCGGGCGCTCTGGTTGATCTCGGTCGCGCCCTGCTGGTCGCCGGCGTCGTAGTTGACCATCGCCTTGTTGACAAAGTCGCCGATCTCGGTGAGTTTCGTGCCGCAGTACGCGGCGCCGAGCCGTACGGCTTCGTTGGCCGGGTGGCCGTCGCCGTCGGTGGCGTCGGCGACCTTCTTGTACTGCGCCACGAACGGGTCGGTGAACTGGTCGCTCGGGAACGTCTTGGGTTCCCGCTCCTGCGCCTCGATCTCGTGACAGATGCCGGACACCGCCGTGACCAGGTCGGCCCCGCGGTTGCGGAGGCCGGTGGCGATGCTGATGATTTCGGCAGGGCTGGACCTGATCTCCACGAAGTTGCTCATTCGCGATCCTCGCTCCGCAGGCGTACGTCGGCGTCGTGGCTGCCGACGAACGTGGTCATGTCGGTGTCGCCGATGGCCCGCAGGTCGCCGGGCAGGCTGCCGCTGAGCAGCTCACGGCTCTGTTCGCCGGCGTTCTCGACGGCCGCGCGCACGGTCCGCACGATGCTCGCCGACAGGGCCTTCGAGTTCGGCTGGCGCAGCACCCGCGGGTCGATGTCCAGCTCGAGCAGATGCCCGCGCGGGCCGACGACCGCCTTGATCATGCCGTCCGGTGACCAGGCCGTGCCGGTCACCTCCAGCATCCTGCGCTGCAGGTCGGGCAGGCTCTTGGTGGCCTTCTGCAGGTCGGCCATCATGCCGCGGAGCACGCCCCAGTCGGGTCGCCCCGGTACGTCCGCCAACTCTCTCGCCTCTCTCACCCGGCCGGGCGACCGGCCGGACGATCCGATGGGGATGTCCAGCCGGTGCCGGTCGGCTCCACTACATTCCGGCCGCGATCTGCTGGTCGATCTGCTGCATCCGGTCCGCCGACGCGCCGAGCTTCACGCCGACGCTGGCCAGCGCGGTCTTGATCTCGGTGGCGCCCTGGTTCCACTTCTGCCGGGCCTCGTCGCAGGCGGTGCCCGCCTGACCCTGCCAGTCCTGCGCGAACAGCTGGGTGAACGCCGTGTAGAGATCGTTCAGATCCTGGTCCATCCGGCCCTGGAACGTTCCGATCGCGGTGGCGACGTCGTTGATCTGACCGAAGTTGTAGGTGATGCTCATGTCGAAATCTCCCCTCAGCCGCGCAGGATGCTGATCACGGAACTGTCGCCGGTGGCGGCCGCCGCGGCGCGGATCTCGTTGGCCGCGTCCTCGTCGTTCACGCCGTACTGCGTGGAGGCGTTGCTCATCTTGCCGGCCAGTTCGTCGAGCGCGTTGATGATCTTCTTGAGACCCTCGTTGAGCTGCACGGAAACGTCCTGAAGAGCGTTGTTGGCCGCGCCCGCCATGCCCCCGCCGCCGAGCGACTGGACCCGGTCCAGAAGCTGCGCCATGCCGGTCGTGATGTTCTGGCCGGTGTCCTCACACCGCTGCGCCATCGCGTTGAGCTGGTCCTGGGTGGCATGGACCTGGCCCATTCCGGGTGTCGCTGACAAAGTGGTTCACCCCGCCTCTCGGTGTCGGCTCGCTCCGATCGAAGCGGCACACGATTCTGCATCGAACGCTGACGGTAACGGTGATCGTCCAGCCGCGGCCACCCGGAGTGGCCAATTCGCATCAACGGGTCGTGCCGCGATCGGTATTCAAGTCCTTCTTCGCCACCACGCTCCCGGCCGATTACCCTGGCAGCGCTACGGTCGTGTCGGACGGACAGCCAGGACGGGGGAGGCAGGATGGGCCACGAACCAGGGGAGACCGCGCCGTACTCCTCGGAGACGTACGCGAACACCCACACACCGTGGGTGAGTGGCGACCCACTGAAGGTCGATGTCGAGGGCCTGCGCGACTACGCCAAGGACATGCTGGACCAGCGATTCGACCTGGCCGGGCGCGCCGCCCACCTCAAGGAGCTGTTCAGCATGCCGGTCGAGGCGTGGAACGGCATGGTGCTCGGCGAGGCGGCCTTCCTGCGGTCGCAGCTGCTGGGCAACGCCTCCGAGCTGAGCGCCTATCTCGGCAATCTCGGCGAGACCCTGTTCAACGTGGGCTCCGCGGCCCAGACCATCGCGGACATCTACGGCAACGGCGACGCCATCGGCGCCGCGGACCTCAACGACGTCCTGTTCGCCTTCGGCGACAAGAACGTCCCGCGCCCGGCCGGGCTGCCCAAGGGCATCGGGCAGACGTACGAGGAGGCGCTGCGCGCGGGCACCGCCGGTGTCACGCCGCCGACCGAGACGAGCGCCGAGTGGGGTCCGGCGACCTCCACCGTCCAGTCGCCGTACCAGTCGACGCTGACCTCGGAGAACGTGGTCACCGGTCAGACCCGCGAGGTGGTGACGACCACGATTCCGGGCACCGGTACGACGGTCGTCACGACCACGGTCTACAACAGCAAGGGCGGCGTGGTGTCGACCAGCAGCACCCGCACCACGACGTCGTACGACGCCACCAGGAACCAGCAGGTGAAGGTGGTCACGAGCGGTGACACCACGACCACCACGACGACCACGTACGACGGCAAGGGCGAGATGACCGGCGAGACCGCGCAGACCAGCACGGGCGGGCGCCGCGAGGTCACGATCGACCCGGAGACCGGTGCGCGCACCGAGACGACGTACAACGCGAAGGGCGACGTGACCGACCGGATCGTGATCGGCGCCGAGACCGAGGGGCAGCCCGGGGTGCAGAAACCTCTCAACGAGAAGTACGACCCGTACCTGAACGGCAGCCTCTGAGCACATGGTCGACTACTGGGGCGCCAAGGCGGATCCGAACTACGGATACAGCCCGTACAGCGGGCAGCTGCACTACGGCCAGCACGAGTCGTCGTCGGAACCGTTCACGTCGAAGGCCGGCGACGGCAACAACATGACGATCGAGGAGGTCCGGGCACGCATCCACAACATGCACCCGGAGCAGATCTCGGCGCTGGGCGACCAGTGGCAGAACGCGTGGACCGTGCTGGACAACGTCCGGACGTACGTGTTGCGGGAGAGCACCCTGCTGCACGACGAACGCTGGGAGTCGCCGCAGGCCCGGGACGCGTTCCTGCGCAAAGGCCCGGGCGAGGCCCTCGCCTACCTGGACGTCTGGATGGACGCCGTCCAGAAGAACGTCACCGCCCTGCGCCATCTCACGCAGATCACCATCGACGCCCGGCGTGACATCGACACCCTCTGGACCGAGTACGAACAGGCACTCAAGAACGCCCAGAAGGTCGACTTCGCCGGCCAGCTCAGCGAATGGGTCGACGTTTCCCGGCACTACGGCTTCGAGACCTGGGACGACTCCAAGCAGCAGCAGGTCAAGGAGCAGGTCGACCAGGTCACCCGGGACTTCCAACGACGGGCCCAGGAACTCGCCTACCGGGTCGGCAACGAGCACTACGAGTACACCTCGATGGTGAACACCGGTGTCGGCCCGCCCTACCGCCCGATGAACGTGGTCCTCAACACGCCGGGCAAACCGGCCCTGCCGAACGCGCCGTCGCTGCCTCCGGGCGCGCCGAATCCCGGCACGCTGCCGCCGGGCGTCCCGCCGCCGCCCCCACCGGCTCAGCAGAACCAGCCGCCCGCCCCGCCGCCGCCGGCCGGGGACAAGCCGACGACCACCCCGCCGAAGGCACCGTCCGACGCGCCGGAGGCGCCGGCGATCGATCTGCCCTCGAACCCGGGCACATCGAATCCGGTGAACCCGCCGGTGAACCCGCCGGTGCTCGCCACCCTGCCACCGCCGCCCCCGGCGTTCACCAACCCGGGCGTGAAACCACCGGCCACCAGCCCCGGCCCCGGCCCGGCGCCGTCGCAGCTGAACAAGGCGGCCGCCCCGCCGGCGCCGAACACGAGCAAGCCGCCGAATCCCGGCCAGCTGACCAAGAACGCCTTCACCAAAGGACCGGGCGGCGGCAGCCAGCTCCCGCCCGGATCCACCCAACCGCCGGGCAAGACGCTGCGCCGGCCGAACGTGCCGGCCGATCCATCCCAGGCGAACCCGGGCCGGCCGCAGCCGGGCCGGCCGGGCGAGCGCGGCCGGGACGACCGCTCGGGCCAGCGCACGCCGGTCAAGCCGACCGCCGCCGGCGACGACGCCTTCGGCCGCTCGACCGGCAACACCGCACCGCCGGTGCTGAAGAATCCCACCGGCGACCGGGACCGGGTCCGCCCCGGCAGCCGGCAGGAGATGCGCCCCACCGCGCCCACCGGCGGTGACACCACGCCGCGTGACGGCACGACCCCGCCGGTGTTGCAGCGGCCCACGCGTACCTCTGAGCCGCCCACCCCGTCGCGGAGCCGGACGGCCCCCACCACCACGGCGGGTCCGTCCTGGCTCGGCGCCGAACAGGCCCGCGCCGCCGCCGGCAACCCGATCATCGACGCCCCCGCGCCGCCACCGGCCGGCAGCCGTGTGTCCCACCTCGAAGAGGTGCCGAAGGAACTGCGCAGCCGTGCCGCGACCAGCGCCACCGGTCCGGCCCGGGTGGAGAAGCCCGGGACCGTCTCGCCCGAGCTCAACCGGCGCCGGGTCGGTGACGAGCGGACGGCCGGCGTCCACCCGGCCGACGACGAGGCCCGCGGCGTGGTCACCGACGAGCAGGCGTTCGAGGTGCGGACCCCCGGCGGCGGCGTGGTCACCGGCAAGCGCGAGGAGGCGGCCTACGAGCCCGAGATCCGCAGGATCCTGGGCGGCCGCTAGCCTGCGAGAAAGGGGGTTGACCGGTGAAACTGGGGTCGGACGCCGACTACAACGTTCGGGTACGAGCGCGCGGTTGGGACGAGGAGGCCGAAAACGCCTTCCTGTACGACGGCATGTACACCTTCGACCTCAACCAGACCGTCTCGGTGTCGTTCGTGCCGGCTCCCGGCACGGAGCGCCCGTGGTCGCTGGACACGCTGCCCGAGGACATCGCCGACTTCACGACGCCCGCTCAGGCTCGCCTGCTGGAGATCCTGACGGCGCAGTACTCGGTCACCCCTGATCCGGCCCGCGCCGGCACCGAGGAGCAACTCGCCTGGCCCTTCGACTGGGCCGGTGACGGCGATCCTCCCCGGCCGACCATCTTCTACGTGACGCCGGAGGAGTTCACCCGCTACGCCGGTGACCTGGAGGCCCTGTCCGAGTTCGCCGGCGGCATCCACTCCGTCGTCCGGCGCTCGGCGGTCACCGGCCACCCGGTCGTTCGATTCCTGGAGGAGCGCGTCCTCGCGTCGCCGCGACTCAGCCCGCTGAGCGCCCGGGCCCTCGGCCGCCGGCCGTGACCGGGGCGGCGCGACTTCCGATGGAGGGGCAGTGAGCAGGGGATTCGGCCTAGTCGTCCGCTTCGAGTTGCGTGATGAGGCGGCAGCGGCGGCATTCGACGCACTCGTTTCCGAGACCGAGCCGGAGATCGAACGGCTGGAGCCGGACACGTTGGCGTACGTGGTCCACACGGTGCCGGCCGAGCCGCTGGTTCGGGTGTTCTACGAGTTGTACGCCGACCGTGCGGCTTTCGACTTCCACGAGGAGCAGCCCCACACCAAGCGCTTCCTCGCGGAGCGGGAGCAGTATCTGAGCGGCCTTGACGTGACGTTCCTGCAGGCGGAGTCCGGGAAAGGGCCGTTGCGCGCCTGATCAGCCGGAGGGCAGCTCCGTGCGGCGGGCTCGCCATTTGCTGGGGCTGTCGCCGAAGCGGCGGCGGAACCAGCGGGTGAAGGCGCTGGGGGCGGCGAAGCCCAGCAGGTCGGAGATCTCGGTCAGCCGGTAGCGCTGGTGGGACAGGTAGCGTTCGGCCAGCCCGGCCCGGACCAGGTCCACTGTCGAGGTGAAGGTCTCTCCGGTGGCGGCCAGGTGCCGGTGCAGGGTCCGCCGGTCCATGCCCAGGCTGTGAGCCACCTGTTCGGCGCCGCAGCGGCCGGTCGGCAACAGCACTTCCACCAGGTCCCTGACCCGGTCCGTGGTGGTGGCCCCTCGTGGCGCGGCCAGCGAATCGAGCATTCCGTCGTGGTGGCTGACCGGTTCCGCGCCGGCGAGCCTGTTCGGCGTGCCGAGGTCCCTGGCGTAGAAGACCAGGCCGGTGAAGTCGTGGCCGAAGTGCACGCGGCCGCCGAACAGCCGGTGGTGGGTGTCGGCGTTCTCCGGCGCGCCGTGTGTGAAACACGCCGCCAGTGGCTGCCATCGGGAGCCGATGACCTCGCGGACGATGCCGTGCAGGGCGCCGACCGCGAGTTCCTCGGCCTGGGCCGACGGTGCCGGCTCGCCCATCTCGAACCACAGGCGGACGGACGCGAGCCCTTCGGCCTCCACCAGCCGGATCCGGATCGCCTCGTTGTAGGTGTGTTCGTAGCGGATCAGCAGGCTGAGCGCGTCACGCAGGGTGCTCTCGCCGCGCAGGGCGAGACTGAGCGGGCCCAGCGTCGACAGCCGGCGGTACTCGGCCAGCCTCAGCCCGAAGTCGGCGTGCCCGGACGTCCGGGCGGACAGCTCCAGCAGGCGGGCGACGCGGACTGCCGGCACCCATTTGTCGGGGGTGGCCAGATCCGCCGGGTCGAGGTCGACGGCGAGCATCAGGGCATCCGGATCGATGTCGAACGATTGAGCGAGCTGTAGGTAGCCACTCAAGGTCGCGTATCTGATGGAAGGTCGCAAATATCCCTCCGCATGTCCCGGCAGGGCAAGAAATATGTCCCGCTGAGTAAAGCATGTGGCGAGCGTCACGCCTACTGTTGCCCGTATCACGGGCCGCTCGGCCCTTGCGAGCGTCGTTCGTGCGTCCGACAGCGGCACCTACCCCTGGAGGTAACCCGTGGCGAAGGCCATCCGCTTCTACCGGTCCGGCGGGCCGGAGGTCATGCGGTGGGAGTCGGTGGAGGTGGGTGAGCCGGGTCCGGGCGAGGTTCGGGTACGGCATCATGCGGTCGGTCTCAATTTCGCCGACACCTACTTCCGCAGTGGGCTCTACCCCGCTGAACTACCCGCTGGTCTGGGTGTGGAGGCGGCCGGTGTGGTCGAGGCGGTCGGGTCCGGTGTCACGGGCTTCGCGGCCGGGGACCGGGTGACCTACACCGGGAGTCCGCTCGGCGCGTACAGCACCAGCCGGGTGATGCCGGTGGCTTCGTTGATCAGGCTGCCGGACGGCATCTCGTTCGAGACGGCGGCGGCCATGACCATGCGTGGTCTCACCTCGGCCTATCTGCTGAGGCGTATCGCCACGCTGGCGGCGGGTGACACCGTGTTGTTGCACGCCGCGGCCGGTGGCGTCGGTCTGATCTTCACGCAGTGGGCGAGCCTGCTGGGCGTCACCGTGATCGGGACGGTCTCCACCGAGGAGAAGGCCGAGGTCGCGCGGGCGCACGGTTGCGCGCACACCATCGTCTATCCGCGCGAGGACGTGGCCGGCCGGGTGCGGGAGCTGACCGGCGGAGCCGGGGTGCCGGTGGTCTACGACAGCATCGGCGCGGCCACGTTCCAGCAGTCGTTGCGGTCGGTGCGGCGTCGTGGGCTGCTGGTGTGTTTCGGTACCTCGTCCGGTCCGGTGCCGCCGATCGACGCGATGCAGCTGGCGATCCACGGTTCGGTGTTCGTCACCCGGCCGGCGCTGGCCGACTACATCGCCGACGAGGCGGAGCGGGCCGAACTCGCCGGGGAGCTGTTCGAGCACGTCGCGACCGGCCGGATCAAGGTGCGGATCAACCAGCGGTACCCGCTCGACCAGGCCGTCCAAGCGCATCGGGACCTGGAGGCCGGCCGCAGCATCGGCTCCTCGGTCTTCACCGTCGACTGACATCCCCGCTACCCACCGGAGGAATCCCATGCAGGACACCATCGCCCCGGCCCTCGCTTTCGAGGTGCATCCGTTGACGGTGCACATCGGCGCCGAGTTGCGCGGTGTGGACCTCGGTGAGGTCTCGCGCAACAGCGAACTGTTCGCCGAACTCAAGTCACTGCTGCTGCGGTACAAGGTGCTGTTCGTGCGGGATCAGGACATCAGCCGGGCCGAGCACGTGGCGCTGGCGGAACGGTTCGGGCCCCTCGAGGACCACCCGGTGGCCGGCAGTGATCCGGACCATCCCGGGTTGGTGCGTATCTACAAGGACCTGGACAGCCCGGCGGAGCACTACGAGAACGCCTACCACTGTGATGCGACGTGGCGGGAGGCGCCGCCGCTGGGCTGTGTGCTGCGGATGGTCGAGGGCCCGCCGGTCGGTGGTGACACGATCTGGGTGAACATGGCCGAGGCGTACCGGCGGCTGCCCGAGGACGTGAAGGCCCGGATCGAGGGGCTGCGGGCCCGGCACAGCATCGAGGCGTCGTTCGGCGCGAACATGCCGGTCGAGCAGCGCCTCGCTCTGCACGAGCGGTTCCCCGACGCCGAGCACCCGGTGGTCCGCACCCATCCGGAGACCGGTGAGAAGGTGCTGTTCGTCAACGCGTTCACCACGCACTTCACCAACTTCCACACCCCGGCGAACGTGCGGTTCGGGTTCGACTACACCCCCGGTGGCAGCGAACTGCTGAACTACCTGATCCGGCAGGCCGCCATCCCGGAGTACCAGGTGCGCTGGCGCTGGACCCGCAACAGCTTCGCGATCTGGGACAACCGCAGCACCCAGCACTACGCCGTACAGGACTACTGGCCCGCCGTACGCAAGATGGAACGCGCCGGGGTCATCGGCGACAAGACGTTCTGACCGCCCTTCCCCCGGACAGGAGACCCCCTCATGCATTTCCTCGACGACTCGCTGTGGCCCGAGACCCAGGAGAAGCTGGTCATCACCGCCGCCCCGTACGGGCCGGAGTGGGAGCCGGACGACTTCCCCGAGGACATCCCGGTGACGATGGACCAGCAGGTCCAGGCCGCGGTCGACTGCTACGAAGCCGGCGCGACGGTGCTGCACATCCACGTGCGTGAGCTCAACGGCAAGGGCTCGAAGCGGATGTCGATGTTCAACGAGCTGCTCGGCCGGCTGCGCGACGCCGTACCCGACATGATCTTGCAGATCGGCGGGTCGATCTCGTTCACCCCGGAGAACGAGGGTGAGGCGGCCAAGTGGCTGGAGGACGAGGCCCGGCACCTGCTGACCACCCTGGACCCGGCGCCGGACCAGGTCACCATCGCCATCAACACCAGCCAGATGAACATCGTCGAGCTGATGACCGCCGACGACATCGCCGGCACCTCGTTCGAGCGGCCCGCGCTGCACGAGGCGTTCCGCAACATGGTCGTCCCGGCCGAGCCGGCCTGGGTCGAGGAGCACCTCAGGCGGCTGCGTGCCGCCGGTATCCAGCCGCATTTCCAGCTCGCCCACAGCGCGCAGCTGGAGACCGTGGAGCGGCTGGTCCGCCGGGGCGTCTACACCGGCCCGCTCAACATCAGCTGGGTGGCGATCGGCGGCGGCTTCGACGGCCCTAACCCGTACACCATGATGGAGTTCATCCGCCGGGTGCCGGACGGCGCGAGCCTGACCCTGGAATCGATCATGCGTGCCGTGCTGCCGATCAACACCATGGGCATCGCCATGGGCCTGCACACCCGCTGCGGCAACGAGGACAACCTCTGGTACGCCAAGGGCGAGAAGATGACCTCGGTCCGGCAGGTCGAGCAGCTCGTACGGATCGCCGGCGAACTCGGCCGCAAGGTCGCCGACGGCAAGGAAGCCCGCGACATCTACAAGATCGGCGAGTACTGGGACAGTGCCGACGAGGCCCTGGCCAAGCTGGGCTACCCGCCCAACCGCAAGCCGGGACAGGTCGGCTTCACCTTCCACGCCTGAGTTCGCAGCCCGATCCGCTCGCGTGGGGTGCGCTGCGCCCGTACCCCACGCCCTCACCCCCTCTGGTCACGCATACCACCTTTCCCCCGGCTCATTCTTGGAGCGAACATGGCCATGCCCGTCAGCGCGGATGTCGCGTCGCCGGCCACACCTTCCATCCGGGTCTCCCGGGTCTTCCCGTGGGTCGTCTTCACACTCACGTTCGGGCTCCTGCTGTCGGACTACATGTCGCGGCAGGTCCTGTCGGCGGTGTTCCCGTTCCTGAAAGAGGAATGGGGACTCACCGACACCCAGCTGGGCAGCCTGACCAGCGTCGTCGCCCTCACCGTCGGGCTGCTCGCGGTCCCGCTGTCACTGGTCGGCGACCGATGGGGACGCGTGCGGTCGATCATCGTCATGGCGGCCGTCTGGAGCCTCGCCACCCTCGGCTGCGCCCTCGCCGCCGGCTACGGCCATCTGCTCGCCGCCCGCCTGCTCATCGGCGTGGGCGAGGCCGCCTACGGCAGCGTGGGCCTCGCCGTCGTCCTCGCCGTCTTCTCCGCACGGCGGCGGGCCTCCCTCACCGGCGCCTTCATGGCCGCCGGCTCCTTCGGGTCGGTACTCGGCGTCGCGCTCGGCGGCGTGCTCGCCGTCCAGTTCGGATGGCGCTGGGCATTCGCCGTCATGGGCATCTTCGGACTGGTCCTCGCCGGCCTCTACCTGGCGACGATCAACGAACGTAAACTGGCCGCGCACCGGGTCGGCGACAACGCCGACACCGGGCCGGCACTGGCCGCCGGACACCAGCGCGCCCGCCTCACCACACTCTTCTCCACCCCCGCGGTCGTCCTGGCCTACCTCGGCGGCGGGCTGCAACTGTTCATCGCCGGATCACTGTTCGCCTGGCTGCCCAGCTACTTCAACCGGGCGTACGACATGGCGCCGGACCGGGCCGCCAAAGTCGCCGCGATCTTCATCCTGATCATGGGTGCCGGCATGGTCGTCTGCGGGATGATCACCGACCGTCTCGGGCAGGCCCGGCCGATCGGCAAATGGACCACCGCGATCGTCTTCGCGGCCCTGACCCTGATCTTCCTCGGCGCCGGTTTCGCGGTGCGGCCGGGCGGAGCGCAGCAAATGCTGCTCGCGCTGGGCTGCTTCTTCGCCGCCGGCACGACCGGGCCCACCGGCGCCATGGTGGCCCGGCTGACCCACGAATCGATCCGGGCCACCGCGTTCGGCACCCTCACCCTTTTCAACAACGTGCTCGGCCTGGCCGCCGGCCCGATCGTGACCGGCGCCCTCGCCGACCGGCTCGGCCTGGAAACCGCCATGCGATACGTCCCGCTCGCGGCGGTGGCCGCCGTCATCCTGCTGATCGCGGGACGCCAGGCCTACCCGTCCAGCATCCGCCGGCTCGAAACCGTGGCGGCCACCGGCGCTCCGGACGGGGACACCGCGTGACCCCCGGCCCGGGCGCAGTGATCATCACAGTGCCCGGGCTCCGCGGGCACGTACCCGACCACTGGCAGACCAGGCTCGCCGACGGCCTGGCGAACGTTCGGCCCGTCATGCCGCTCGGACGGGAGAACCCGAGCCTGGACGAGCGGGTCACGGCGCTGCACCTCGCGGTCGAGGCGGCCGGCGAACCGGTCGTGATCGTGGCGCACAGCGCCGGCGTGATCGTCACCGTCCACTGGGCCGCCCGCCACCCCGCCACCGCCCGGCAGGTGCGGGGCGCGCTCCTGGCCACTCCACCGGACCTGGCGGCGCCGCTACCCGCCGTCTACCCCTCGCTGTCCACCCTGGCCGACCACGGCTGGCTGCCGATACCCCGGCTGCCGCTGCCCTTCCCCAGCGTCGTGGCCGCCAGCTCCGACGACCCGCTCGGAGATCCGTCACGGGTCCGGGCCCTCGCCGGCGCCTGGGGCAGCCGCCACCACGACCTCGGCGCCGTGGGCCATCTCAACCCGGCATCCGGCTACGGCCCTTGGCCGGGAGCCGGGCCGCTCATCAACGAACTCGACCACGCGAAGGCGCCACCATGATCCTCAACCTCGCCACCCTGCTGGAAGACAGCGCCCGACGGCACCCGGACCGCGACGCGGTCGTGCTCGGCGACACCCGGATGTCGTACGCCGACGTCGACCGGGCCGCCGATCAGGTGGCCGGCCTGCTGGCGGACCTGGGCGTCCAGCCGGGCGACCGGGTCGCCCTGTCCTGCCCGAACCTGCCGTACTTCCCGATCGCCTACTACGGCATCCTCAAAGCGGGCGCGGTCGTCGTACCGCTGAATGTGCTTCTCAAAAGCCGCGAGATCGCCTATCACCTGGCGGACTCGCAGGCCACGGCCTACCTGTGCTTCGAGGGCACCGCCGAGCTACCGATGGGCGCCGAGGGGTTCGCCGGCTTCCAGCAGACGCCCGGCTGCGAGCGGTTCCTGCTCATCACGGCCGACCCGGCGGCGGCCTCGCCGATCGAGGGCGCGCGCACCCTCGGTCAAGCACTCGCCGGCCGGTCCGGCGCCTTCGGCACGGTGGCCACGAACGAGACCGACACCGCGGTCATCCTCTACACCAGCGGAACGACCGGGCAGCCCAAGGGTGCCGAACTGTCGCACGGCAACCTGGTGCTCAACGCGCTCACCTGCAACCGCCTGTTCGGCAACCTCGCCACCGGCCACGAACGGCATCTGATCACGCTGCCGCTGTTCCACTCGTTCGGTTCGACCGTGCAGATGAACGCCGGCTTCGCGGTCGCCTCGACCCTGGTGCTCCTGCCACGGTTCCAGGCCGAGCAGGCGGTCGCGCTGCTGCAACGGGAGAAGATCACCTTCTTCGCCGGGGTGCCGACGATGTACTGGGGCCTGCTCGGCGCGCTGCACGAGGGCGTCGACGTGGCGGAGATCGCCCGCCACATGCGGGTGGCCGTCTCGGGCGGCGCGTCGCTCCCGGTGGAGATCATCAACCAGTTCCAGGAACGGTTCGGGGTGCGGATCCTGGAGGGGTACGGCCTGTCCGAGACCTCACCCGTCGCCACGTTCAGCGACCCGGAACGCGATCCCCGGCCCGGCTCCATCGGCGTACCGATCTGGGGTGTCCAGGTCAAACTGATCGACGCCGACTGGGGAACGATCGAGGGCGCGGACCAGATCGGCGAGATCGCCGTCAGCGGCCACAACATCATGAAGGGCTACCACCGACGGCCGGAGGCGACCGCCGAGGTGATGCGGGACGGCTGGTTCCGCACCGGGGACCTGGCCCGGCGGGACGCGGACGGCTTCTACTACATCGTCGACCGCGCCAAAGACATGATCATCCGAGGCGGCTTCAACGTGTATCCCCGCGAGATCGAGGAGGTGCTGCTGACCCACCCGGCGGTGTCCCTCGCCGCCGTCGTGGGGGTGCCGCACTCCTGCTACGGCGAGGAGGTCAAGGCCTTCGTGATCCGCTCCGGCGCGGTCACCGAAGGCGACCTGATCGCCTGGTGCCGCGAGACCATGGCGTCCTACAAGTACCCCCGCATCGTCGAGTTCGTCGACGAACTGCCGATGACGGCGACCGGCAAGATCCTCAAACGCGAACTGGCCGGACGTTGACCGCGACGGACGTCGCCGCCCCGGCACCAGCCGGCCGCCACCGGCAGCCGGGTCTCGTACCCGGCCTGCTGGTGGCCGCGGCCGGCCTCGGCGGCGCGCTGCTCGGCCACCGGATCGTGCCCCAGATCGGCGTGCTCACCTGGGCGGTCGCCCTCGGCGTCGCGGCCGCGAACCTCAACCTGCTGCCCCGCCGCGGCCGAGCCGTCCTCGACCGGCTCACCAAGCGGCTGCTGCGAGCGGGCGTGACACTGCTCGGGTTCTCGGTGTCGATCGATGCGATAGCCGCGCTCGGCGCACCCGTCGTCGCCGCGGTCGCCGGCACGCTGCTCGCCACCCTCCTGTGCACCACCTGGCTGGGCGCCCGGATGCGCCTGGGCGGGCCGCGCAGCCTGCTCATCGGTACCGGTGTGGCGATCTGCGGCGCGGCGGCCATCGCCGCCATGGAGGACGCCGCCGAAGCCGACGAGGAGGACGTCACCACCGCCATCGCGATGATCACCCTGTTCGGCACCATCGCGCTGACGGTGTTTCCGCTGCTGCGCTCGCCGCTCGGTCTCGACGACGTGCAGTACGGCGTGTGGACCGGCGCGGCGGTACACGAGGTCGGCCAGGTCGTGGCCGCCGCCAGCCCGGCCGGCGCGGCCGTCGTCACCGTGGCGGTCGTCGTCAAACTCACCCGGGTCCTGCTTCTCGCCCCGGTCGTCGCCGGCGTGAGCGCGCTGCGCCGGATCCGGTCACCCCGCACCGGCGGCGAGACCGTACGCCCTCCGCTGATCCCGCTGTTCGTCCTCGGCTTTCTCGCCTGCGCGGCGTTGCGCAGCACGGACGTCCTACCGCAGCCGGCGCTCGGCTGGATCGGCACCCTGCAGACGATCGCGCTCGGCGCCGCCCTGTTCGGCATGGGCACCAGCGTCCACCTCGCCGCACTGCTACGCCGTAGCAAGGGCGCGCTTCTGCTCACGGCGGCGGCCACGCTCTTCATCACGGCCGGTGCGCTCGGCGCCACCCTGCTCGTCGTACACGGCCGGCTGTAGGCGTTGAGCAGGCCTCCTACCATCGGGCAATGAAGGTCGTGAATGTCGTCGCCTCGATCGTGCTGGCCACCGCCGCGGCCTCGTTCCTGGGCCTGGGCCTGGAGCTGCGGTCGGGGCAGGCGCCGTACGCCGACGGCGTCGTCACGACGGCGACCATGACCGGCTTCCGCACCGAACGCGCCACCGATCGGCGGCGGAAGGTCTGGAAGACCCGCTATCGGCCCGTCTATACCTTTCAGACGAGGACCGGCGAGACCGCGACGTGCGACGACGCGGATATCGTCAGCGTGACTCCGCGGCTGGGCCGGACAGTCGAGCTCTCCTACCGTACGAATGATCCCGGCGGAAGTGCCCGGGTGATTCGCGGCTGGCACGGCTGGACCGGCCTGCCGATCATGTTCACCGTGGGCGGTGGTCTGTTCCTCGCCGTCATCGTCGTCATGTCCGCTCGCGATGTGGTCCGGTACCGGGCGAACCGCCGATCCTAGTTGGTGTGGCGTCGACTGTGGACGCTACGGTGTGCAGGCGTGATGCGACCGGTGGATCCATACGGGGGGTGGACCGGTGCGATCGGCACCTGATGTGGCGCGCGCGGAAAGCGTCGCCGACTTCGTGGCATGTCTGCGCCGGCTCAAGGTCCATGCCGGCAATCCGTCGTTCGAGGAGCTGCGGCGCCGGTGCGGGTCTACCCCCGCCTGTCTCGAGGATGTGCAGAAACAAGCATCCCGGAAAGATCGACGTGCGGCGATCGGCTCGGCTGGGTCCGGCTGAACCCGGATGCGGCGCGGCCGAGGGCTCAGCCGAGCGGGCCGGGCGTCAGCACGTCACCGACGTTGATGAGGGCGCCGATCCGCGAGCGTGTCGGCACCATGGTCACGCCGCCGGTATCGCGTGGACACTCCCGGGTTCAGGCGCCCGTCGCGGACCTCGATGATCCGGTCGACCCGGGCCAGCGCGGCGGGGTGATGCGAGATGACGAAGGTGGTGCGGTCGTGGGTGAGCCGGTGCAGGCCGTCGAGCACCAGCGCCTCGGAGTCGCGGTCCAGGCCGGTGGTCGGTTCGTCGAGGATCAGGATGGGGGCGTCGTGCAGCATGGCGCGGGCGATGGCGATGCGCTGCCGTTGCCCGCCGGACAGGGTTCCGCCGCGTTCCCCGATCCTGGTGTCGAGCCCGTGGGGGAGCCGGTCGAGGAACTCGGTGACGTGTGCTCGTGCGGCGGCCTCCCACACCCGGTCGGCGGACGCCGCGGGATCGCCGTACCGGATGTTGTCCATGATCGTGCCGTGGAACAGGAACGGTTCCTGCAGCACCAGGCTGATCTGCCGGCGCAGGCCGGTCAGGTGCAGTTCCCGGACGTCGATGCCGTCGAGCAGGATGCTGCCGGCCTGCGGGTCGTAGAACCGGGGGATCAGGCTGACGAGGGTGGACTTGCCGGCGCCGGTACGGCCCACGATGCCGACGTGCTCGCCCGGCTCGACGGCCAGGCTGGCCGCGTTCAACACTCGCGGTTTCGCCGGGCCGTAGGCGAAGGTGACGTCGCGCAACTCCACCCGCCCGCGTAGGCGGCGGACCGGCCGGGCGTCGCGGGCCTGGGGAATCGTGTCCTCGGTGCGCAGCATGGCGTCGACGCGTTCCGCGCTGGCCACCCCTTGACTCACGACGTAGGACATCTTCGACAGCGCCCGCATCGGCCGGTACAACGACCGCAGGTAGCTGAGGAACACCAGCAGCACCCCCAGGCTCATCCGGCCGTCGAGTACGCGCTGGACCCCGACGTAGGTGACCAGCAGGGTGCCGGCCAGTGACACCAGATCGACCAGCGGTGGCAGGCCGGCCCGGAGTCTGATCGCGCGCAGGGCGGCCGTCAGGCTCTCCCGGCTGTGGCCGGCGAACCGGTCGTCCTCGAGTCCCTCCCGGCCGAACGCCTGCACCACCCGGATCGCGCCGAGCGTCTCGGTGGTCATCGCCGCCAGGCCGGCATCGGCTTCCCTGGCCGACCGGGACGCGCGCCTGATCTTGCGGGTGAAGTGGTAGGTCACCAGGAACAACGGCGGCGCGATGCTCAGCGCCAGCAGTCCGAAGGACGGTTCGACCAGCACCATCACCACGGCGAGTCCGGCCAGCATCACCGTGTTCGGAATCAGCGTGTCGAAGATCGCCACCAGCATGTTCTGCGAGCGGTCGATGTCGGTGGTGAGCCGGGCGACCAGGTCGCCGACCCGCTGGCCGAGGTGGAACGACAGCGAGAGGCGCTGTACGTGGGCGAACAGGGCACCGCGGATGGTCACGATGATCCGTGCCCCGGACCGGTTCATGAGCAGGTCGCTGACGTAGCCGATCAGTGCGGACAGGCCGACCAGGAGCACGGTCGCCGCCAGTGCCCGGACGAGGACGACGGACCGGTCGCCGCTCGATCCGGCGATCAGGGTGGGAAGCCAGCCGTCCTGAGGCCGGCCGCCGACGACCCCGTCGACGATCACCTGGAGCGGCCACGGCTGCGCCAGGGCGAGCAGTGTTCCCAACACCACCAGCGACGCGCCGGCGCCGAGGGCCGGCGCGTGCGGGCGCAGGAACCGCCGGAACCGCCATGCCGCCCTCAGCATCCCTGCGCCCTCGGCCGGCCGGCGATCACCGGTACGGTCACGCGGCGGCGACCGGTGCGGGCCGCTCTGCCTGCCGGTCACCCAGCTGCTCGACGAACGACGCGACGGCGGTGCCGAGACCCGCGGTGGGGATGCACGGCCCGGCGCCGGCCAGTTCGACCTCCTGGCAGGCGAGTGGGCTGTTGGTCACGACCCCGGTGACCGCGAGAACGTCGTGGCCCATCTGGCGCAACTGCCCGGCTCCGGCGACGGCCGAAAGGCTTTCCCGGGTCGCGAGCACGATGTGTGTCGGTCCGAGCCAGCCGGAGAGGGCCCGCAGGATCAGCTCGGTCTCGCGTTGCAGCAGTCCGTCGGCGATCTCCAGCACCCCCACCTGGACCGCCGCGGCCTGAAGCTGGCCGGTGAGCCCGGCGACGATCGCCGCAAGGTCCGCCCGGTCGCAGCCGTCGGTCGACGGCCAGCCCATGTCCAGGAACTCGAGCACCGGGTCGGCGCCGGCGTCGCGGTACGACGACAGGTCGCGCGGGCTCGCCGTGCCGGTGAGTTTGGCGGCGCCGACGCGGTATCCGGCGCCGGTGAGACCGTGGATGATCGACGCGCAGGCGGTCGTCTTGCCGGCATCCATCGCCGAACCGGCCACCACGATCCAGGTCGGTGTCGGGCCGATCGGCTGGGCGGGCGGCAGGAGGAACGACCGGACGTTGAGTGGGCGGTCCGCGTGGTGGGCCTGAGCGAGCACCCGAAGCGTCGTCGGCGCGGCCACGTCGGCGCTGCGCCCCACCACCTCACCGCAGAGGCCGGACGCGCTGAGCATCTCGGTGACGTCCCCGGTGACACGGCCGCGGCCCTGCAACACCGACGTCGAGTACCGGTTGCCCACCACGCACGTGAACCGGTCGCCGGGGTAGAGCATGGAGCGCCGGCCGTCGGCGGTGTCGAGGTGCCGTAGCAGGGACGGGGTGATCACCTCGCAGGCCAGCAGGTCGCCGACGGCCGGGGTCCCGACCGGCAACCAGGTCACGTCCAGCCCTTTCGGTAGCCGGCGGGTCATCCAGGCCGTCCTGGTGGGCGTGAAGTCCATGTCGTGCCTCTTCTCTGCGCTGTCGTGCGCTGCCCCGTCTCGCCGACCAAATGATGATCTTATGCGGCTACTGAGGTGTCATGAGCGATTTGGGCGCCGTGTTCCTCGTGTCGGGAGCGGGTGGTGGCCGCTGACACCGGGCGGCCGAGAGGCGGCCGGCCACCGGATTCACGGTATGTTCAGGGCGGTAGCCGATCACATTCAGAAGGTGTGTATGACCGCTGAGATGGTCGCGCCGGCCTGGATGCATGAGCAGGTCACGGCCGAGCAGTACGCGACATGGACAGAAGAACAGTGCGCGGGCATCGAGATCGTGGATGGGATGGTTCTCGTGCGTCCGAGCGCGTCCAAGCGGCACAACCGTCTGGCCCGGCTCCTTGCCAACGCTCTGGACAGCGCCGCGGGACCGGACTGGAACGCGGACACCGATTTCGACGTCCGGCTCCAGGACGTGCCGCTCAACAACCGTCGCCCTGACGTGACGGTGTACCGGGCGGACACCATCGACGTCACCCCTACGAGGCCCGAGCATGTCCTCCTGGTGGTCGAAGTGGTCTCACCCGGCTCGGAGACGACCGACCGGATCGTCAAGACCGACCAGTACGCGAGGGCCGGTATCCCGTTCTACTGGCGTGTTGAGCAGGCAGTCACCGGTGTGCCTCTCGTCTACACGTACGTCCTCGACCCGGCGACCGGCCGCTACCGCGACGGCGAGGTCTTCACCGGCATCGTGAAATTGACCGCGCCCTTCGCCGTCGAGGTCGATCTCAGCCAGATCTGAGTCGTCGTACGCGGGATGTCGAGCAGTCCGCGGCTAGACGGTGACCCGTTCGGTGACGGGCTGGGTGGCGGTCACCGACCAGTCGCAGATGGCCGTCGTGCTCTCGAACGGAGTGCTGCCCACCCACACGTGGAACGCGCCGGTGAGTGACAGCGGGGTGGGCATGGTGACGGTGCCGAGTCCGTGGTAGTACGCGACCACCCAGCCGGGGCCGGCGAGCATGTTGCCGGGGCTGGCCGGGGGCTTCGGGCTGTCGGGGGAGTCGGTGAACCGGACCCCCATGGCCGGCTTCGGGCGCTCGCACCTCAGGATGCCGGTCACCGTGATCGGGGTGTTCCCGATGGTGATCGTCGGGCCGGAGAAGGTGCAGGCGTTGGGCTTGGCGGCGGCGCAGTCCGCGTCCTCCTCGGCGTGCGTGAAGAGCGTCCTGGTCGTCGTCTGGTTGATGTAGACGGTGAGGGCGTCGGCGGCGGTGGCCCGCTTGCGCCTGGTGTTGCCCCGGTAGACGGCCTTGTACGTGCCGGTCGTCGTGGCCGTCACGGTCTTGCGGAAGTCGCCGTGCGCGTTCGCCGTGGTCGACGTCAACAGCCGGTAGCCGGCACCGGCCTTCGCGAAGTAGATGTCCACCTTGGCCTTGTTGCCGGTGGCCTTGTAGTGGGCCCGCCCGGTCAGGGTGACGGTGCTGCCGCGCGGGGCCGAGGTGGCGGACGCCGCGAACCTCATCGTGACCGGCTTCCTCGGTGCCGCCACGGCGGCGTTCGGAGTCAGTACCGCGGCGGTGGCCACGACTGTCGTCAGCATGGTCAAGCTCGTGGTCCGCACGTCGGTGGCTCCCCTAAGCCTCGATTTGATCTTGTGGGCGCATGATAGCGCCAGGCTGGCGGAGACGGCCGCCGGCGGCTCCCGGACCGACCCGAGGATCGTCACCGGCTGTCCGGCCCCAGCGCCCGGTGCCGGGCAGTCCCCGTGGTCACGCCGTTCGGCCCTACTCGCCTGGTTTCCGCGGTCAATAGCGTCATGACGGCGAACAGCGTTGAAACCAGGAGGGCTGATGTCCCACAACACCGATGCCGACGCCCGCGCCGCCCAGGCCGTGGTGACCCACCACCGGCAACTGGCCGCCGCGCTGACCGGGCACGTCACCGACCTCGTCACGGCCGCCGAGACGGGCGGGCTGCGGCAGGTCTGGCAGCACCGCGACGCCCTGCTGGGCTGGCTGCACACCGAACTGCTGCCCCACGCGTACGCCGAGGAGAACGCCCTGTATCCGGCGGCCGCCGCCCGGCCGGAGGGGCGGCTGCTGGTCGACGGCATGCTCGACGAGCACCGGACCATCGCGGCCCTGGTCGCCGAACTGGAGGAGACCAGCGCGCCGGTCGCCGCCGCGGCCGCGGCCCGCGCGCTGCAGGCCGTCTTCGCCACGCATCTGGCCAAGGAGAACGACCTGGTCGTACCCCTGCTGGTGGCCGCCGCCGAGGTCAGCCTGGCCGATCTGCTCGACGGCATGCACGACCTGATCGGCGGCGGTGGGCAGGAGGGCTGCGGCGGTCACTGCGGCTGCGGCGGGGACGTTCCGGGCGATCGGAGCGTGACCGTCTCGGTCTGAGTGGTCACGCGGCGGCCAGGTTGCGCAGCAGGAGGATCTCGGCCAGGCAGGTACGGGTGAAGTCGGCCAGGTGCAGGCTCTCGTTCGGCCCGTGCGCGGCACAGTAGGGGTCCTCGATGCCGGTGACCAGCATCGCCGCCTCGGGAAAGCGTTCCCGCAGCACCGCCACGGCCGGAAGGCGTCGTAACCGGGGCCGGTCGTGTCGATGCGGCACGGCCGGCCGCAGCTCTCCGCCGCTGGACGTGGTGATGCGCGTAGGGCAGCACGGCCGGCTCGCCCGGCGGGCCCGGCCGGTGACCGATGACGGCCGGCTGCCCACCGGCGCGGACGATCTCCGTCGCCAGGCCGCAGCCGCGCAGCGGAATGAGGCCGGGCCGGTGGGGTAGGCGGTAACCCATGAACCATGACAGCGCTCCCGTACTGGAAGCCATCGAAGAGTTCCGGCGCACGGACAGCTACACGTTCGCCCTGCCCGGGCACCGGCTCGGCCGTGGTGTCGACGACCGGACGGCGGCGGTGCTGTCGCGCGGGGCGTTCGAGGCCGACGTGATCAGCGCCAAATCGGCGGTTCCGGAGGCGGAGGAGCTGTTCGCCGACGCGGTCGGCGCCCGTCAGGCCGTCTTCACCACCTGCGGATCCAGCATCTCCATCCACACGGCGATGCTCACCGTGACCGGCCCGGGCCGCACCATCCTGGTCGACCGCAACGTGCACAAGTCGGTGGTGGCCTCGCTCATCCTGGCCGGCGCGCATCCGGTTTGGCTGCGGCCACGATGGGATCACGAGAACCAGATCGCCCATCCGGCGGCGGCCGACGACGTGGCCGAGGCGCTGCGCCGGCATCCGGAGATCAGCGCCGCGCTGATCATCACCCCGACCGAGTACGGTACGGGCGCCGACGTCCGGGCCATCACCCGCATCTGTCACCGGCACGGCATCCCGCTGCTGGTCGACGAGGCGTGGGGCGGGCACTTCCCGTTCCACCCGGAGATGCCCACCGCCGCCGTACGGGCCGGGGCGGACATCGTCGTGCAGAGCCTGCACAAGGCCGACGGCGGCCTGTGCCAGTCGTCGATCATGCTGCTCGGCAGTGACCGGGTCGACCCGGTCGACCTGCGCCTGCGACTGGATCTGATCACCACGACCAGCCCGTCGCCGCTGATGTTCGGCGCCATCGACGGCTTCCGGCGCCGGATGGTGCGCGAGGGCGAACAGCTGCTCACCGCGGCCCTGCGCCGGGCGAGCGGACTGCGGGAACGCCTCAGCGCCGTCGCCGGGCTGGGGATCATGAACGAGTCGATCATCGGGCACGACGCGGTCGCCGAATGGGATCCGCTGAAACTCAGCGTCGACGTCACCGGCCTGGGCATCACCGGCTACCAGGCGCGGGAGTGGCTCCAGTCGGAGTGCCGGCTCACCACCCAGCTCGGTGACGCCCGGCGGGTGGTCTGCTCGCTGACCTACGCCGACGACGACGCCGCCATCGCACGCCTGGCCACGGCACTGGAGCGGCTCGCCGCCCGGCCGCCCGCGCCGGACCGCCCGGCCCCGGCCGTACCGCCGCTGGAGGATCTGAACCTGGAGCAGGCGATGAACCCGCGGGACGCGTTCTTCGCCGAGACCGAGCAGGTCACCGACCCGGTCGGCCGGATCGCCGCGGAGATGGTCAGCCCGTACCCGCCCGGGGTGCCGGCGGTGCTGCCGGGGGAGCGCTTCAACGAGGCGGTGGTGACCTACCTGCGGGCCGGCAGGGAAGCCGGGATGACCCTGCCCGACGCCGCCGATCCGGAATTGAAGACCTTCCGGGTGGTACGGGAGTGAGGCGGCGCCGGGCGAGGCCGGCCGGATCAGGCGGGTAGGCCGCCGACCTGGGTGTTCACCCAGGCGCGGATGGACGGCAGGTCGCCGTAGATGGACGGGGCGGTGGCGCAGACGGAGCTGTTGTTACCGGCCCGGCTGGTGACGCCGATCAGCGCCCAGCGGCCGCTGACCTGGCGCACCTGCGGGCCGCCGGAGTCGCCGTAGCAGGCGCCGGCGTTGCCGTTGGTGTTGTTGGTGCAGATCTCGTACGCCGCGTCGATGCCCGAGCAGCGGCTGTCGGCGACGATCGAGGTGTTCAGCTCGTTGGCGACCCGGGGAGTGGATCCGCAACCGCGGGTCGGGCAGGTCTGGCCCCAGCCGATGATGCGGGTGGCGGTGCCGACCGCGCCCGAGGCGGTCGGGATCGGGGCCGGCGCGTGGGTCACCGACGACGCGAGTTCGAGCAGTTTGACGTCGATCCGCGGGTGGTTGACGGCCCGGCGGACCGCGACGACGGTGCCGCCGCTCGCGCGGTCGACGCTGCCCACCCGTACCGATGCGGGGGTGGGGCAGTGTTTGGCGGTGACCGCCCAGTTCGCCTTGATCAGCGAACCGGTGCAGCCGGACACGTAGACCATGAACGAGTAGTTCTCGGTGGCGGGCTGGCCGCCGACGACCAGCGGGCCGGGGTCGCCGGGTGCGGCGAGGGCGGCGGCGGGCGTGAACAGGCCGGCGACGGCGACGACGGCGGCCAGCAGGATCCGGGCTGGGGTGCGCATGAAACGTCCCTTCTGCCTTCGGGGGAACGGGCGGGGTGCCCGGCCACGAAGATTGCCAGAAAGTTACGTTCATCAATACATCCCAGGTGGTGCCTCTGGTCCGGATGATGAACCGGCCGAATCGGCCATTGTGGATTAACCTGAGCGGGTGAACAGGCAGGGGTATTTCCAGAGGATCGTCGTTGTGGCGGCCGCCGCGGTGCTGGTCGCGGGGTGTGCCAAGGAGGACACCGGCGGGACCAGCGAGAGCGGGGTCCCACTGATCAAAACGGGTGCGCTGACCACCTGCACGCACCTTCCCTACGCTCCGTTCCAGTCCAAGGACTCCAGCGGCAAGGTCGTCGGCTTCGACGTGGCGCTGATCGACCTGGTCGCCACGAAACTCGGCGTCACCCAGGAGATCGTCGACACGCCGTTCGAGGGCATCAAGTCCGGGTCCGACCTGAACTCCGGCAAGTGCGACGTGGCCGCCGCCGGGATGACCATCACCGACGAGCGCAAGCAGGTGCTGGACTTCTCCGAACCGTACTTCGACGCCACCCAGGCACTCGCGGTGCTCACCGGCAGCCCGGTCAAGACCCTGGAGGGGCTGGCCGGCAAGCGGCTCGGCGTGCAGGGCGGCACCACCGGCGAGGACTACATCAAGAAGCAGGTGGCGGAGAAGAAGCTCGACATCGAGGTCGTCTCCTACCGGGACCTGGCCGCCCTGCAACAGGCGCTCGCCACCAACCAGGTGGAGGCGGCGGTCAACGACCTGCCGGTCTGGAACGAGTACATCAAGGCCAACCCGGGCAAGGTCGCCGTCGCTGCCGGATTCGACACCGGAGAGCAGTACGGCTTCGCCGTCAAGAAGGGCAACACCGCGCTGCTCGAGACCATCGACGAGGTGCTCGCGGCGGCGCGGGCCGACGGCACGTACGACAAGATCTACGCCACCTGGATCGGGGAAAAGCCGACCTCATGAGGTGGAGTCCCCGCCGCCGGAAGAGGATCGCCAGGGCTGCCGGCTATCTCGTGTTCGCCCTGGTGATCGCCGTCGTGGTGTCCGCCGCCGACTGGGGCCGCCTGTCCGACGCGTTCTTCCGGCTGGACATCGCCCGGAGCATGTTCCCCGGGGCGATCACCGTGGCGTTGCGCAACACGATCGTCTACACGCTGCTGGCGTTCGTCTTCGGGCTGACGCTGGGGCTGATCCTGGCGCTGATGCGGTTGTCGTCGATCCCGCCGTACAGGTGGTTCGCGACCGCGTACATCGAATTGTTCCGGGGTCTGCCGGCGCTGTTGGTGCTGTTCATGGTGGGGTACGGCGTGCCGCTGGCGTTTCCGGACCGGGAGATCCCGGGTGGCGTCTACGGGTCGGTGGCGGTCGGTCTCGGGCTGACCGCCGCGGCCTACATGGCGGAGACCATCCGCGCCGGCATCCAGGCCGTCCCGAGAGGACAGCTGGAGGCGGCCCGCACGCTCGGCATGTCGCACACCCGCGCGATGATCTCGATCATCCTGCCGCAGGCGTTCCGGATCGTCATCCCGCCGCTGACCAACGAGATCATCCTGCTGACCAAGGACACCTCCCTGGTGTACGTGCTGGGCGTCACGGCGACCACGATCGAGCTGACCAAGTTCGCCGGCGACACGCTGAACACCCGCGTCAACCCGACGCCGCTGGTGGTGGCCGGCCTGCTCTACCTGGTGATCACGCTGCCGATGTCGCAGCTGGTCCGTGGTCTGGAGCGCCGTGCCGGAAGGGAGCGGTGATGTCCACCATCGAGATCGAGGGCCTGCACAAGTCGTTCGGCGCCCTGGAGGTGCTGCGCGGCATCGACCTGGCGGTGGAGCCGGGCGAGGTGGTCTGCGTGATCGGGCCGTCCGGGTCGGGCAAGTCGACGCTGCTGCGCTGTGTGAACCTGCTCGAGGAGCCGACCGCCGGGACGATCCGGGTGGCCGGGGTGGAGGTGACCGACCCGGACTGTGACATCGACGCGGTCCGGCGCGGCATCGGCATGGTGTTCCAGCAGTTCAACCTGTTCGGGCATCTGACCGTCCGGGAGAACGTGACGATCGCCCAGCGGCGGGTCCTGAAACGCGGCCGTGCCGAGGCCGACCGGATCGCCGCCGAGAACCTGCGACGGGTGGGTCTGACCGAGAAGGCGGGCGCCTACCCGGCGCAGCTGTCCGGCGGCCAGCAGCAGCGGGCCGCGATCGCCCGTTCGCTGGCGATGAGCCCGCGGCTGATGCTGTTCGACGAGCCGACCAGCGCGCTGGACCCGGAGCTGGTCGGGGAGGTGCTGGCGGTGATGCGCGCTCTCGCCGACGAGGGCATGACGATGCTGGTGGTGACGCACGAGATGGCCTTCGCCCGGGAGGTCGCCAACCGGGTGGTGTTCATGGACGCGGGCGTGATCGTCGAGCAGGGCCCGCCCGCCGAGGTGTTCGGCCGGCCGCGCGAGGAGCGCACCCGGGAGTTCCTGCACCGGGTGCTGGAGCCGACCCGGGTCCGCCCGGGGGACTGAACCACCGGTAAGCATAAATCCAACGACGATCGATCAACCTCGAACGCATGCCCCTTCCCGGACGGCTCACGGCCGCGATCCGCGGAGGCGTGCTCCTCATCGGTGACGACCGGGTGCTCGAGGACGGCAGGGGAGACGACGGGCCCCACCCCCTGGTGGGGATGGGGCCCGCTGACCTGCGCATCCGGCTGCATGTCAGGTGGCTCCGCCTGGTGGCGGAAAGCCCGTCTCCGTCTAGTGGCGGAAGCCGTTGACGATCGCGGTGAGCTCGTCGGAGAGCCTGGTGAGGTCGACGGCGGCCTGCTGGGTGGAGCTGGCGCCGTCGGCGGTGGCGGTGGCGCCCTCGGCGACGTGGGACACGGTGCCGGCCAGGCCACCGGTGTTCGCCGCGACGTCGGACACCGACCGGCTCATCTCCGAGGTGGTGGCGGTCTGCTCCTCCACGGCCGAGGCGATCGTGGTGGTGTAGTCGCTGATCTGCTGGATGACCTGGGTGATCTCGCTGATCGCCTCGGTGGCCGTGCCGCTGGACGACTGGATCGCCGCGATCCGGGTGGTGATCTCCTCGGTGGCCTTCGCGGTCTGCTGTGCCAGGTCCTTGACCTCGCCGGCCACGACCGCGAAGCCCTTGCCGAGCTCGCCCGCCCGGGCGGCCTCGATGGTGGCGTTCAGGGCCAGCAGGTTGGTCTGCTCGGCGATGACGGTGATCAGCTTGACCACGTCACCGATCTCGGCGCTGGCCGTGCCCAGCTCGGCGACCTGCGCGGTGGTGCGCTCGGCGACGCTCATCGCCTGACCGGCGACCTGAGCGGCCTGCCCGGCGTTGCTGGCGATCTCGGCGATCGACGCGCTCATCTGCTCCGCACCCGCCGCGATCGTCTGCACGCCCGCGTTGACGTCCTCGGTGGCCTGCGAGGCCGCACTGGCCTGCGCCGCGGCGTCCGCGGCACCGGACTGGAGCTGGGAGCTGACCACGGACAGCTCCTTCGACGCGCCGGCCAGGGTGACCGCCGACCCGCCGATCGTGGTGACCGTCTCACGCAGCCGTGCCACCGCGGCGTCCAGCGCCCGGCCCATCCGGCCCGGCTCGTCGAGAGTCGTCAGATCCGCGGTCTGGGTTAGATCGCCCGCGGCGAGACTGTCACAGACGGCATGAACCTTGCGCAGCGACCGGACGATCTGGCGCGCGACGAACACACCCAGGCCGAGAGCGGTGGTCAGCCCCACCACGAGCAGGGCGATCGAGATCGTGAGATTCGACTCGTGCGACTCCTGGGACGCGTCGGCGTTGGCCTTGGCGTCGGCGGTCTCGGCGGTGCCCATGGCCCCGAGGATCTCCGCCGCGCTCACGGCCAACGGCGCGCTCGCCGCGTCGTGCACCTTCTGCCAGGTGGTCATGTCGTTCCGCTCGCTCGCCGGGAAGAGCTTCCCCTCGGCGACCTCCACGTACGCCCGGTAACCCTTCTCCAGCTTGTCGATGATCTCGACATCGCTGGCCGGGTGGCTGGCCCGATAGGCGGCGAAGGCCGCGGCCGCCGCCTTCTGGTCGGCGGTGAACTCCTTGCGGACCTTGGCCTTGGTCGCCTGGTCCGGCGAAGCGCGGTGGATGGTCAGATCGAGCCGGGTCTTGTAGAACGCCGCCTTCAGGTCCCCGAGCGCGCTCATGCTCGCGACGTTGCTGCTGTAGAGCTTGTCGGCGTAGCCGTTGGCCTCGCCCAGCCCCTGCCAGCCCAGGACGCTGACACTCAGCGCGACCAGGGACGACACCGCGACCGCACTGACGATCTTGACGTTGACGCTGAGGTCGTTGAACGTGCGCCGTCGCACGGGTGAAGCTGACGAATTCACAGCACTACCGGGCGCGTTCACAGCGGCCTCCCTTTTCCCGTCGCCATGCATCAGGTAGGCGGCTGTCGCCGCTCGCCTGAGAGATCGGTCCGGGAGTCCGGGCACTTGAACGGTGCCCCCGAGTGCACCGATGTCGCACCCGCGTCGCACCACGGTTGTCGTGACCCGTGCGGGACACGCATCGCCTGTGCGGTGCGCGTACGATATGTGGTTTTTTCAGGTAGGCAGCCGTGTTCGTAGGGCTAGATGAAAACGGTACAGAGCAACCGGTTGGGTCCGGTTTGGAGGTCGCTGGCGGCCTCCGTGGAGGGGCCATGTCGAGGCGAGATCGGCATGGCCCCTCGGCGTGCCCGGGTCGTGGACGCTCCCACAGGGGTTCAGTCCGACCATTTTGATCGATGCGGCCGACCTGTCCGGTAAAAAGGACATATTGTCGCGTTCATGTCTCTAGCTGGTGTTTCACGGCGAATAGCCGTACTCGCGATGTTGTTCGCCCTGCCCGCCGCACCCGCCTCCGCGGGCGGCACCCCGACGCTCTCCACCACCCCCGAGCACACCGTCGGCTTCGACGGCCTGGTCTACGCCAGCGTGCACGTCGGCGACACGGTCTACCTCGGCGGCAACTTCACCCACGCGTTCGCCGACGGCAAGACCGTGAAACGGAAACGGCTCGCCGCGGTCGACGCCCGCACCGGCAAGCTGCTGCCCTGGTCCCCGGTCCTGGACGGAACCGTCCTGGCCCTGACCGCCGACGGAAAGAACCTCTACGTCACCGGCGAGTTCACGAAGGTCAACGAACAGCCGCGGGCCAGGCTCGCCGCCGTCGACCTGTCCACCGGCGCGGTCGGATCGCTGCGGCCCGCCCTCAACGGCTTCGGCCACGCCGTCGAGGTGTCCGGCGGGCGCCTCTTCGTGGGCGGCCGGTTCACCGCCGTGAACGGCCGTGCCGCGCGCAGCCTGGCCGCCATCCGCCTGGCCGACGGCACCGTGGACACCAGCTTCACGGCCGGCACCGACGGCAAGGTGCTGGCCCTTGCCGCCGCCGGCAAACGGCTCTACGTCGGCGGCGCCTTCAAGAAGCTCGCCGGCGCGGACGGCACGGCCCGGCTCGGCGCGCTGAAACTGGCCGACGGGAAGGTGGACACCACGTTCAAGCCGGGCACGCCGTATCCCACCTTCGGGCTCACCACCACCAAGGACCGGGTGTTCGCCGCCCTCGCCGGCGCCGGTGGCCGGGTCGCCGCCTACCGTCCCGACGGCGGGCTCGCCTGGACCAGCGTCACCGACGGCGACGTCCAGGCGATCACCCACCTGAACGGGACCATCTACGCGGGCGGCCACTTCACCACCGCCTGCACGCAGCCGTCCCAGGTCGCCACCTCCTGGTGCAAGAAGGCCATGCAGCGCAAACAGTCGAAGATGGCCGCCTGGGACTCCGCGTCCGGCAAGCTGCTCGACTGGGATCCGCGCAGCAACGGCAAATGGGGGGTGCTCACCATGAAGGCCGACATGAGGCAGGGTCTCACCGTCGGCGGCGACTTCACCGCCTTCGGATCGCAGGACCAGAAGCGCTTCGCCCGGTTCCTGATCTGCCGCTACGGCTGCGCCGCACGATGACCACCCGGTCGCCCGGCCCGGCGGCACCGGGCCGGGCGGCCCTCACCGGGGGCGCCGTGTCAGGACGCGAGCTCCAGGACGTACGAATCGCCCTGGGGTTGGAAGCCGAGCCGGTCGTAGTAGGGCGACCGCATGCCGGCCGGGGTGATCACCGTGTGGCACCCGCGGTCGATGAAGTACCGGCTCCGGCGGAAGACGAACTCACCCGGCGTCAGATCCCGGTATCGTTCGGTGACGTAGTCCAACTCCACCTGGGCGACCCCGTTGCCCGCCGCGTGGAAGACCACCACACCGGCCACCTCGTCCGCGTTCAGGATCAGGAAGGCGGCGGCGTCCCGGCGCGTCAGGCCGTCCAGGGTCAGATCCGGGTTGAACCGGACGATGTCGTCGTGATGGGTCCGCAGAATGTGCGCCAGCAGGTCATCGCCGGTGCGGACCTCCACCACCTGGTACGCCTTGTCGTCGTGCCGGGTCGCCAGCATCCGCCACAGATACCAGAGGTTGATCACCGCGAGCACCACGTTCAGACCCACCATGGGCCAGACGCCGATCGCGGCGTTGAACCCGAGCAGCACCAGACAGCCGAGCAGGTTGAGCGCCCGCAGGCGCAGCAGGCGGCTTTGCAGCAGAGACCAGACCAGCAGAGCCGATCCGGCCCAGCCGATCACGTCGAGTGGTTCCATTCGGCCAGCGTACGGCGGGGGACCTTGGTCCTGACCAGGGCCGCCGATGGTCCCGACTCGGCCCGGGGTGGTAACGCGGCGACGTGATCTACGCCAACGTGAAGGCGGACAGTTCGTACGAGGGGGCCAAGATCATGGGCACTGAGGCCGGTAACCGGCACACCGCGGCGAAGAAGGCGGTCGCCTCCGCACGCGCCGGACAGCGCGGGCACCGGACCATCATGGTCATCGGTGGGGCGGTCATCGTCGTGCTGATCGCGGCCATCGCCATCTCGGTGATCACCGCCATGAACGACGGCGACAAGACCGGCGCCGACGGGCCCCTGGTCGTGCCGGCGACGGCCACCGCCGACGGCGGCCTCAAGGTCGGCACCGGGCCGGTCGCCGTCGACATCTACCTGGACTACATGTGCCCGTACTGCGGAAAGTTCGAGGCCGCCAACCACGCCGACATCCAGGCGCTGGTCGACGACGGCACCGCCACCGTGAATCTGCACCCGCTGAACTTCCTCGACCCCCAGTCGCGGGGCACCGAGTACTCGAGCCGGGCCGCGAACGCGGTCGCGACCGTCGCCGACAAGGACCCCGGGCACGTTCTGGACCTCAACACCGCACTGTTCGAGAACCAGCCCGAGGAGGGCTCGGAAGGACTCGACGACGCGAAGATCGCCGACGTGGCCGCCTCGGTGGGGGTGCCGCAGAACGTGACCGGCACCTTCGAGGACCGCACCTTCGTCCCGTGGGTCACCCAGTCGAACGACGCCGCCTTCGCGAACGGCATCGAAGGCACGCCCACCGTCAAGATCAATGGCGTGGTGACCGACGTCGACCTGTACACCGCCGGGCCACTGCGCGACGCCGTCACCGCCGCCGCGGGCACGACCAAGTGACCACCCTGCTCGCCCGGGCGCGCGCGATCCGGCACAGCAACACGTGGATCTACAGCACCATGCTGTTCTCCGCGCTGGTCAGCCTCACCGCGTCGCTGGTGCTCTCGATCGACGCGGTGGAGCTGGCCCGCAACCCCACCGCCGACCTCTCCTGCAACATCAACTCGGTGGTCAGCTGCGGCGCGGTCGGACTGTCCTGGCAGGCCCAGCTGCTCGGCTTCCCCAACGCCTTCCTCGGGCTCATCGCCGAACCGGTGGTGATCACCATCGCGGTCGCGGCCCTCGGCGGGGTGCGGTTCCCGCGCTGGTTCATGATCGCGGCGCAGACCGTCTACACCCTCGGGCTGATCTTCGCGTACTGGCTGTTCTACCAGGCCATCGTCAACATCGGCGCGCTCTGCCCGTGGTGCCTGCTGGTCACCGTCTCGACCACGGTCGTGTGGGTGTCGCTGACCCACGTGAACATCCGCGACGACTACCTGCCGATGCCGCGCGCGTGGCGCGGCTGGGCACGCGAGGCGATCGCCAACGACATCGACCTGATGGTGGTCGTCGCCTGGCTGCTGGTGCTGGCACTGATCATCGTCACCCACTACGGCGCCGCCCTCTTCTCCTGAGCCCCGGCACCCCGATAACCATTCGGCCCACCCCGGGGTAGCGGAACGGGTGATGGATGTGGTTCGATTTGAAGCGAAAGGCCGGGCATCTTCCCCCGTGGATGCCCGGCCTTCCTTTTGCCCGGGCGAGAGCGAGGCGGCACGGCATGATCTCGGCTGAGTTCCACACCGACCCGCACACCGTCTACCGCCGGCTGCGCGAACACACCCCGGTCACCCGGGTGGACCTGCCGGACGGCTCCCCGGTCTGGCTCGTGACGCGGTATTCCGACGTCCGCGCCCTGCTCGCCGACCCCCGCATCTCGGTCGACAAGGCCAACGGCGACGGCAGCTGGCGCGGATTCTCCCTACCACCCGCCCTCGACGCCAACCTGCTCAACATGGACCCGCCCCACCACACCCGGATCCGCCGGCTGGTGTCCCAGGCGTTCACCCCGCGCCGGGTCGACGGGCTGCGCCCCGCCATCCAGAAGACCGCCGACGACCTGCTCGACCGGCTCGACGGCGAGGCCGACCTGATCCGCGACTACGCCGGCCCGCTGCCGGTGGCGGTCATCTGCGACCTGCTCGGCGTCCCGGACGGCGACCGCGACCGCTTCCGCTCCTGGACCGACGTCATGCTGGTCCCGCCGCGCGACGACCCGGCCGCCGGAGCACGGGCGATCGGCGCCATCCACGCCTACCTGTCCGGCCTGCTCGCCGCGAAACGCGCCGCACCCGCCGACGACCTGCTGTCCGCGCTGATCGCCGCCCGCGAGGAGGACGACCGGCTCACCGAGGACGAGCTGACCTCACTGGCCTTCCTGCTGCTGCTCGCCGGGTTCGAGAACTCCGTCCACGCCATCGGCACCGGACTGCTCACCCTGCTGGAGAACCCGGGGCTGCCGGTCGACGTCGAGGAGCTGCTGCGCCACGAACCACCCGCCCCCGTCCTGCTGCGCCGGTTCCCCACCGAGGACATCGAGGTCGCCGGGGTCGTGGTGCCGCGCGGCGCGACCGTCCTGCTGGTGGTCGGCGCCGCGAACCGGGACCCGGACGCCTTCGGAGACCCCGACACGGTCGTTCCGGGCCGGGCCGGTGGCCACCTGACCTTCGGGCACGGCGTCCACTACTGCGTGGGAGCGCCGCTCGCCCGCCTCGAACTGGAGATCGCCCTCGGCACGCTGCTGCGCCGCTTCCCGTCGGCGCGGCTCGCCGTCCCGGCCGGCGAACTGCGCTGGCGGCCGTCGTTTCGCACCCGCGGGCTGGTCGCGCTGCCGGTGCTCCTGGGCTGAGCCGTCAGAAGCGGACCCCGCCGTGCCGGTAACCGCCGAGTGTGCCGGCCGTCTTCGCGACCAGCGCGGCGCCCAGGTCGACACCCAGATACCCGGACAGCTCCAGCAGCCGGATCAGGATGTCGGCGAGTTCCAGGCTGAGCGCGTCATCGGGCCGGCGCGCGGCCGGATCCAGGTCGACCGCCCGGTTCCGGATCTCCTGCAACGCCTCGGCCGCCTCACTCTGCAACAGCGCCAGCCGGGTCGCGGCCAGATAGGCGCGCCCACTGCCGTGCGCGGCCTCGATCTCGCCGGCCCCCGAGAAGAGATCGATTTCTTGGGCGTACGCGTGCGCGCTGCGCTGAGCGGCCGGCAACAACGCAGCCAGCGCCTCGATGTGCCGCAGCGCCTCACTCACCCTGCCACCACCATCCGTCACACCTCCGGGGATCGATCGTACGGACCGGGTGGGCCGCCGGTGCCCGGCGGGAACGCTCCCGCCGGACACCGGTGGAGAGGATTCAGGCGGCGGCGCGCCGGACCAGATCGGTGATGCGGGACTCGGTGGTGGGGGTCAGGGCGGTCACGGCGAAGTAGGTGGCCCACAGGTCGCCGTCGTCGAGGTGGGCCTCGTCGCTGAAACCGAGCATCGCGTAGCGGGACTTGAACTTGGCGGCCGCCTGGAAGAAGCAGACCACCTTGCCGTTGCGGGCGTAGGCCGGCATGCCGTACCAGAGCTTGGGGGTGAGGCCGGGCGCGGCCGCCCGGATCAGGGCGTGCACCCGCTCGGCCAGCACCCGGTCGGCGCCGTCCATCTCGGCGATCTTCGCGAGGACCTCGGGCTCGAGGTCCTTGCCGTTCTTCTTCAGCTCCCGGGCCCGCTCCTTCATGGCGCCGCGCTCGGCCTCGGTGAAACCGTCGTACGTCTTGGTGCTGGTCATCTCAGTTCTCCCTCTGGCGGTGTGTGGACACGTCGATGCGGTGGATGGCGGCGGTGATCGCGATGCTGAGCAGCAGCGCCGCGAGTTCCCGTTGGTCGAAGTGGGTGGCGGCCCGATCCCAGACCCGGTCGGGCACCGGGCCGGGCCGGGTGACCGCCGCGGTCAGCGCCAGGACGGCGCATTCCTCGCCGGTCCGCGCGCCGGTGGCCGCGCCGGCCGGGCGGGTCAGTGCCAGCAGCCGTTCGCCGAGGCCGGCGCCGGCGATCGCCCGGTGCAGGGCGGTCAAGGCCTCCCGCGCGCCCGGGACGAGGTCCGCCGGGTCCGGCATCCGTTCGATCGGCATCGGTTCCCTCCTTCCGGTGTCGCGGTGTTTCTCGCTGACGGGATTCATCCGACCACCGAGGACCTGCGGCCCGCGCCGTCCGTGGGACACCGTGGGACACCCGGAACCCTCCTGACCTGCGGGAACATGTGGCCGATCCGGACCCGTGGCACGGGACGTTAGGGTGTTGCACGTGTCCGGCCCGCACGAGCGACTGGTCTCCCAGCTCGCCCAGATCAAGGAGTTGAGCGGGCTCAGCCTGCGCGCCCTGGCCCGTGACGCCGGGCTGAGCAGCTCCTCGCTGTCGCGCTACCTGACCGGCCGCCTCGTCCCGCCGTGGGAGGCCGTCGTCGCCCTGTGCCGGGTGGTGCACCGCGACCCCCGGCCGCTGCGCCCGGTCTGGGCCGAAGCCGACAGGGCCGGCGCCGCGCCCGCGCCCCGCCGCAACGACCTGCCCGCCGACCTGTTCGACTTCACCGGCCGGGAGCCGGAGACGGCCCGGGTCGAGGAACTGCTGCGCACCGCCGGGGCCGTGGTGATCGACGGCATGGCCGGGGTGGGCAAGACCAGCCTGGCCGTGCACGTGGCACACCGGATGGCCGGCGCCTACCCGGACGGCGGCCTCTACCTCGACCTACAGGGGTTCACCCCGGGCCGGGAGCCGCTGGACCCGCCGACCGCGCTGGGCCGGCTGCTCGGCGCCCTGGACATCACCCATCCACCGGCCGGGGAGCAGGAACGGGCGGCGCTGTGGCGGTCGGAGCTGTCCCGGCGGCGGGCGCTCGTGGTCCTCGACAACGCGGCCGACGCCGACCGGGTGCGCCCGCTGCTGCCCGGCGCCGGGAAGTCGGCCGTCCTGCTGACCAGCCGCAACCGGCTGGTCAGCCTGGACGGGGTGCCGCCGGTGTCGCTGACCCCGCTCGCCGACGACGACGCGGCCCGCCTCTTCGGCACGGTCGCCGGGGTCACGCTCACCGGCGAGGACGGCGTCGATCAGGTGCTCGACCGGTGCGGCGGGCTGCCACTGGCGCTGCGGATGGCGGGCGCCCGGCTGCGGCACCGGCCCGGCTGGACGGTCGGCGTGCTGGCCGAGCGGCTGCGGGACAGCCCGGCCCGGTTCGACGCCGCGTTCGGCATGTCGCTGCGGCAGCTCGACGACCCGGACCGTCGCGTGTTCCGGCTGCTCGGGCTGCTGCCGGGCGCCGACTTCGACACCGGAGCGGCGGCCGCGCTCACCGGCCTGCCGCCCGGCCGGTGCGCCGAGACACTCGACGAACTGGTCGACGCCCACCTGGTGCTGGAGTCGTCGCCGGGCCGGTTCCGGATGCACGACCTGATCCGGCAGTACGCGGCCGACCTCGCCGCCGAGGAGGAACCCGATCCGGCGACCGCCCTGCGCCGGGTGCTCGACCACTACCGGGAGCGGGCCGAGGCGTACGACCGGATGCTGCCCTCACCGCACCGCCCGGCCCCCGCGCCCGGCGACCCGCAGCGCGCCATGGCGTGGTTCGACCTGGAGTACGTCAACCTGATCGCCGCCTTCGACCTGGCCGTACGCCTCGGCGCCGACGAGGTGGTGGCCGCGCTGCCGCGGGCGCTGCGGGTCTGGTTCTTCCGCCACCGCGGCACCGGCGACCAGGTGCGGCTGCTCGACGGGGCGGCCGCCGCGGCCGGACGGCTCGGCCGCGACGCCGAGCGGGCCGCCCTGCTCGCCGACCTCGGCTACGCGCTGGCCGCGGCCGGGCGCATCGACGAGGCGCTCGCCGCCTACCGGGAGGCCGACCGGTCCGGACCCGGCGACGGGCTCGCCGCCACGCTGGCGCTGCGGACCGGATTCGCCCACCGTGACCTCGGCGATCCGCGGACCGCCCGGGAGTCGTTCCGGCGGGCCGCCGACCTGTTCGACCGGGCCGGCAACCGGTCCGGGCACGCGCAGGCGCTGGCCTTCGACGCCTTCGTGACGCTGCGGCTCGGGCTGCCGGCCGAGGCCGCCGACCTGGCCCGGGCCGCCCTCGACCGGGCCGATGGGCCGGGCCGGATCACCGGGCTGGTCACCCTCGGCGTCGCCCTCGCCCACGACGGGTCCGGTGACGAGGCGCTGCGGCACCTGCACGAGGCGCTGGACCTGGCCGAGCGCCACCGGCTCCAGCACCAGCAGGCCTGGTGCCACACCTATCTGGCGGTCGCCCTGCGGGAGACCGGATCGATGGAGTCGGCCCTCGAACACCACCGGACGGCCCTCGCCCTGCTCGAACCGCTCCACGAGGTGCAACTCGAGGTCGAGTGCCGGGAGGCGTACGAGACGACGCTGTCACGTCACGCCGCGGGCCAGGGGTAGACCGTCGACGAGTACGTGGCCGGGTGGCACATCAGATACGTCGCCCGGTAGTGCAGCATCCGCCCGCGAGCGCTGCCGACCGCCAGGTCGATGTGGCAGACGTTCCGCTGCCACGGGATGTCGTCCACAAAACTGGAGTCCTCGAAGAAGAAGTCGGCGCCGTCGTACCAGCCGGCCCGCCCGACCCGGTAGGCGGCCCGCGCCACCGCCAGCGTGGCCCGGCACGAGGAGCTCGACGCGCCCTGCGCGAACATCGCGATGCCGAGCAGCTTGGACAGCAGGGCGCCCGGGCGCAGCAGCCGCAGCCCGCCGGAGGTGAGCAGCAGGCCGTTGGCGAAACAGCGGCCGATCACCTTCCGGTTCGCCAGCAGCAGCGGTACGACCACGTCCTTCCACTGCGCGGCCGCGTACCGGACGGGTTCGCGCCGGGCGGCGGCGTGGGCCACCCCGGGCACGGCCGCCCCGGTGGCGAGGGCGAGGACGAGGGCAAGGACGATCATGCGGGATCTCACCGAGTTGCTCCTTCTCACACGGATGGCCGTGACCCAGGGACGAGGGCCGGTGAGCTGCGTCCCGGCCTGCGAGAGCGCCCGATCGTGGCGACCGGCGTGTCGGTAATGTGCGAACCGCGTCAACCCGTGGCCACAAACAGAATGCCTGGACATCTCGTGACACAAGCAGCCATTGCCGTTTCGCTGGTGGAGAACCTTCGCCGGGCGGGCGTGACCGACGTCCTCACCGACGCGGCACACCGGTCGGCGTACGCGTCCGACGCCTCGCTGTACCGGATCGTGCCGCAGGCGATCGTCCGGCCGCGCTCCGGCGACGACGTCCTGGCCACCCTCGAGGTGTGCCGCACGCTGGGCGTGCCGATCACGGCGCGCGGCGCGGGCACCTCGGTCGCCGGCAACGCGATCGGCCCCGGCGTCATCCTCGACTTCAGCCGGCACATGAACCGGGTGCTCGACGTCGACCCGGTGACCCGGACCGCCCGGGTGCAGGCCGGCACCATCCAGGCCACCCTCCAGGCCGCCGCCAAGCCGCACGGGCTGCGGTTCGGGCCGGACCCGTCGACGCACACCCGCTGCACCATCGGCGGCATGATCGGCAACAACTCGTGCGGGTCACGGACCCTCGGCTACGGCCGGACCTCGGACAACGTGGCCGGGCTGCGCGCCTACACGATCGACGGCGACGAGCTGATCACGGATCCGCTGAGCGGCGCCGAGAAGATCACCGGGGCGTTGCGCGATGTCATCGGCGCCAACCTCGCGGTCGCCCGTACCGAGTTCGCCCGCTTCGGCCGCCAGGTCTCCGGGTACGCGGTGGAGCACCTGCTGCCGGAGAACGGGTTCAATCTCACCGAGTTCCTGGTCGGCAGCGAGGGCACCCTCGCGGTGATCACCGAGGCGACCGTGAAACTGGTCGCCGACCCGGTCCACCGCACCCTCATCGTGCTCGGCTACCCCGATTTCGGTACGGCCGGCGACATCATCCCGAAGATCCTGGAGTTCCAGCCCACCGCCTGCGAGGGCCTCGACCACCGCATCTGCGACGTGGTCCGCAGCCGCCGCGGCCCGGACGCCGTCCCGCCGCTGCCCGGCGGCACCGCCTGGCTGATGGTGGAGATCGCCGGCGACGACCTCGACGACGTCCGCGACCGCACCCGGCGACTGCTCGCCGTCGCCGAGGCGGTCGACTCCCGGGTGGTGGAGGACACCGCCGAGGCCGCCCCGCTGTGGAAGATCCGCGAGGACGGCGCCGGCCTGGCCGGGCGGGCCCCCTCCGGGCTGCCCGCGCACGCCGGCTGGGAGGACGCCGCCGTCCCGCCCGCCCGCATCGGCGCCTACCTGCGCGACTTCGACGCCCTCACGGCACGGCACGGGCTCAGCGTCATGCCGTACGGGCACCTCGGCGACGGCTGCGTGCACGTGCGCCTCGACTTCCCGCTGGACAAGCCGGACGGCCCGGCCCGCTTCCGCGCCTTCCTGGAGGACGCCGCCGACCTGGTGGTCAGCTACGGCGGATCGCTCTCCGGCGAACATGGCGACGGCCGCGCCCGCAGCGAACTGCTGGCCCGGATGTACTCGCCGGACGCCATGAACCTGTTCCGCCGGATCAAGCACACCTTCGACCCGAACAACCTGCTCAACCCGGGCAACCTGGTCGACCCGGACCCGGTGGACGCCAACATCCGCGTCTCGGCGGCCCGGCCGGTGCGCACCGAACTGGCGCTGGCCTACCACTCCGACGGCGGCGACTTCAACCAGGCCGTGCACCGGTGCACCGGCGTCGGCAAGTGCCGTGCCGACACCACCGTGCTCGGCGGCGTGATGTGCCCGTCGTACCTCGCCACCAAGAACGAGAAGGACTCCACCCGCGGACGGGCGCGCGTGCTCCAGGAGATGCTCGACGGGGACCTGGCGCCGGACTGGCGCGCGGAGGCCGTACACGATGCTCTTGATCTTTGTCTGTCCTGCAAGGGCTGTGCGTCGGACTGCCCGACCGGGATCGACATGGCGGCCTACAAGTCCGAGGTGCTGCACCAGAGTTTCAAGGGGCGGGTGCGGCCCCGGTCGCACTACTCGCTCGGCTGGCTGCCGCGCTGGTCCCGGCTCGCGTCGAAGATGCCGGCGCTGGCCAACCTGGCGACCAGCCTGCCCGGCATCCGCGGCCTCGCGCTGTGGATCGCGGGCGTCGACAAGCGCCGCAACATCCCGAGCTTCGCGCCGAAGACGTTCCGCGGATCCTTCGTCCCGGTGAAGACCGGCAAACCGGTCGTGCTGTTCGTCGACAGCTTCACCGACCACTTCTCGCCGGAGATCGCCCGCGCCGCGGTCGACCTGCTCGTCGACGCCGGCTACGCCCCGCAGGTCGCCAGCCGCACGGCCTGCTGCGGCCTCACCTGGATCTCCACCGGCCAGCTCGACGCGGCCCGCCGCATCCTCGGCAACACCGTCGCCGAACTGCACGAGGCGGTCAAGCAGGGCATCCCGATCGTCGGCCTGGAACCGTCCTGCACCGGCGTGCTGCGCCAGGACGCGGTCGAGCTGGTCGACAACGAGGCGGCCAAGGAGGTCGCCGCGGCGACGAAGACGGTGGCCGAGCTGCTCGCCGCCACCCCCGGCTGGGAACCGCCCTCCCTGGAAGGGGTCCGGGTGATCGCCCAGCCGCACTGCCACCACCACGCCGTCATGGGCTGGGGCGCCGACGCCAAGCTGCTCAAGAACGCCGGGGCCACGGTCAGACGGCTCGGCGGCTGCTGTGGGCTGGCCGGCAACTTCGGTGTCGAACGCGGCCACTACGAGGTGTCCGTGCAGGTCGCCGAACAGCAGCTGCTGCCCGCCCTGGAACAGGCCGAAGAAGGTGACGTGTTCCTGGCCGACGGGTTCTCCTGCCGCACCCAGGCCGACGACCTGGCCGGAGTGACCGGCGTGCACTTGGTGCAGCTGCTCGCCGACGCGCTGCCCAAGAAGCAGGTCGATCGGTGAGCATCCGGTCCGGATCGAACGGATAGCCCCCGGCCGGCGCCTTCTCCGGGAGAATCATCGTGATGAAGACCCTCGCGAGACTGCCACACCGGCTCGCGGCGCTGCTCGTCGCCGGGACCCTGGGTTCCTGCGCCCCGGCGACCGGCGTCGCCGCGGAGGAGCCGGCCGCGCGCAACGTCATCTTCATCAACGGCGACGGCATGGGCGCCGCCCACCGCGAGGCCGCACGCCTCTACCACCTCGGCCAGGGCGGGCGGCTCGCCATGGACCGGCTGCCGTACTCCGGGCAGCTCACCACCAGCCCGAAGGACCCGGTCTCGGAGATCACCGACTCGGCGGCCGGGGCCACCGCGTGGGCCACCGGCCGACGCACCTACAACGGCGCGATCAGCGTGGACACCGCCCGTAGGCCGCTGCCCACCCTCGGCGCCCAGGCCAAGGCCGCCGGACGGGCCACCGGGCTGGTCACCACCGCTCAGGTCACCGACGCCAGCCCGGCCGCGTTCTACGCCAACGCCGTCGACCGCGACGCGCAGGACGACATCGCCCGGCAATACCTGGAAGCGTCGAAACCGGACGTCATCCTGGGCGGCGGCGAGGACTGGTGGCTGCCGAAGGGCACCCCCGGCGCGTACCCCGACAAGCCCGCCGCCGACCGTACCGAGGCCAGCCGCGGCACCGAGGGCAACCTGATCACGCGGGCCCGCTCGGCCGGCTACCAGTACGTCTCCACGCCCGCCCAGCTCGCCGCGGCCGGCCCCGGCAGACTGCTCGGCCTCTTCGCCAACGAGGAGATGTTCCAGCAGCGCGCCGAAGGCAGGGGTGACGTCTACCAGCCGGTGGTCAGCCTGCCGACGATGACCGGCAAGGCACTGGACGTCCTCTCCGCCGACCCGGACGGGTTCTTCCTGTTCGTCGAGGAGGAGGCCGTCGACGAGTTCGCCCACCAGAACAACGCCCGGCGCGTTCTCCAGGCCATGTGGCAGTTGGACCGGACGGTCGCGGTGGCCCGCGCCTACGCCGACACCCACCCGGACACGCTCGTCGTGGTGGCCGGCGACCACGAGACCGGCGGCCTGTCCGTCGAGGCCGTCGACCCGAAGGACGAATCCGGCGCCGGCACATCGGCAGAGGACGGGCCGCTCCCGGTCAAGAACACGAAGCTCCGCTTCACCATGGACTGGACCACCACCGAGCACACCGGCCAGGACGTGCCGGTCACCGCCGTCGGCCCACAGGCCGACCGATTCACCGGCAAACACCCCAACACCCATGTGTACGACGTACTGGCGCCGATTCTGACCGAATGAGCCAGTCAATGGGTGTATCGGTGGGGGTCGCTATCGGATAGCGGACAGGGTCGCCACCCCCACATCCGGTCATGATGCTTCGGACGGCGCGTTCGCGTGGTTCGAGACTCAGATCCGGAGATCGCTTCATGGCTGCTGACCTCACTACCCCCGCCCGGCAGGCCCTCATCGCCCTGATGGTGCGCGCGGAGCGGACCTCGAACCCCGACCTCAAACAGCGCTACCGGGTCGAGATCACCAAACCCGCCCGGGAGGAACTCACCGCACAGAAGCTGATCACCTGGGAGACCGGCGCGCGGCGCGCGATCTTCTACGAGCTGACCGACCTGGGCTGGGCACGGGCCCGGCAGGAGTTCCGGTCGCCGCCGCCGGAGAAGGTCTCCGCCGCCTGGCTGCTGCACTACGCCACCCTGCGCCACCTGGACAGCCTGCTGGCCCGCGGCGACCAGCAGATCGCCGACCTCTACGCCGAGCCGGACCCGGGCCCGCCGCCCGCCGGCACCGTCGAGGAGCGGATCCGCGGCGCCTACGCGGACCTCGCCGAGAAGCCGGGCGACCTGATCCGGCTCGTGCTCGTCCGTGACCGTCTGACCGACATCACGCGAGACGAACAGGATCGGGTCCTCGAGGAGATGGACCGGCGCCGGGAGATCCACCTCGACCCCGACCCGGCCCGTAACGAGCTGCCGCAGGAGGCGCTCGACGCCGCCATCCTCATCGGGGGCGAGGCGAAGCATCTGATCACGATCGGCCCGGCGTGATTGAGGCAGACCAGCGGCGTGCGCTGACCGAGCTACGCCGGCTGGACTGGGCGCCGACACCCGAGGACGTCTGGACCGCCCTCGACATCCACCTCGACGAACTGAACGGCGCCGCCGGAGCGGCCGTGCTCCACGCCTTCGAGGAGGCGGAGGCGAGGCGGACCGGCTCGCCGCTGGGCCTGGTCGTGGAGGGACAGCACGGCTCGGGCAAGACGCATCTGCTGCGATGGGCCCGTGAGAAGGTTCAGGAACGCCACGGCTACTTCTTCCTGATGGGCATCACCGACGGCCGTACGTTCTGGCCGAACATCCTGCAGACGTTCCTGCGGGGGTTACGCCGCTCCGGCTACTACCGGCACTCCCAACTGGTGATGCTCCTGGAACGGCTCAGCGAACGGGCGGAGGTCCCGCTCGCGCTGCGCCGGCAGATCCGTGGGCAGAGTCCACTGACACCGGCCACACTCGATGCGTTCGTCACCGCGGTCCGGCTCGCGGACCCCGAGACCGGCAGGGAGTGCCGGCACACGCTTCGCGCGCTCGTCCTGATGGCCTCGGCCGACATCGACGTCATGGACCTGGGTGAGTCCTGGCTGTCGTCGGCGCCGGACCTGGAACAGGCTGAACTCACCGAGTGGAGCCTGCCGAAACCCGGTATGTCGGCCCAGGCCGTGGCCGTGCAGATCTCCCAGCTGCTCGCGCTCACCGGACCGAGCCTGCTGGCGGTCGACCAGATCGACGTGATCTTCGCCCAGAGCAGCGATGTCGCAGCCCCGGGGCTTGCCGCGGATCTCGGGCACGGGCTGATGGACGTACGCGAGAAGCTGTTTCGGACCGTGACCGTGGTGGCCTGCCTGCCCACCTCCTGGCAGCGGATCAGGCAGGACTCGCTCGCCTCGTTCGAGGGCCGTTTCCGGCAGGAGACCCGGCTGGCGCGGCTGCCGTCGCGGGACGTCGCCGAGAGCCTGATCGCGGCCCGGTTCGCGCCGCTCTTCGACGTGGCCGAGTTCAAGCCGCCGCATCTCACCTGGCCACTGCTGCCGGGGGCCTTCAACCGGGCGGACAGATACACGCCGCGGCAGTTGATCCAGCGGGCCGACGAGCATGTTCGCTACTGCCTGGCCAAGGACGAGGTCATCGGGCTGGCGGACTTCGACGATCACCGCGAAGGCACGGCGCCGCAGCGCGCGCCGGTGGACGAAGCCGGGCTGATCCGGCTCGGCGCGCGTCTCGCCGAACTGACCGCGACCGCCGACGTTGACGGCGCCCTCGCCCAGCAAACCGAGGACAGGGAGATGCCACGGCTGCTGGAGGCCGGGCTTCGGGCCTGGGCGGTGGAACAGGGCGGTGGCCGGTTCTCCGTGCGGCCGGTGGAACAGGGCAACCCGTCCGCGCACGCCTGGCTGTGCGAGACGCTCGACGCCGAGATCGAGGACGAGGCGCACTGGTACATCCGGGGTCTGTCGCACGCACATCCCCGGGCCGTCCAGGCGCGCCTCGCCCGGTTGCGCAGCCTCGCCAGCCTGGATCCGATGATCAAGAAGCGGCGTGCCTACCTCCTGCGCAACGGACCCTGGCCGACCGGGCCGGTCAGCGCCCGGGTCCGGAAGGAGTTCCTCGACCTCGGCGGGATCATCACCGGCGTGTCCCCGGACGACCTGCGCACCTTCGCGGCACTGGCCGTCCTGCTGGAGGAGAACGACCCCGCGCTTCCGGAGTTCCTCCGGGCCGACCGCCCGGCCGGGAACACCGCCCTGCTCACCGAGATCTTCGGCTCGCCCTCCGGTCCCGATGCCGGAAGACCCGGGCCCGCGCCGGCCGGGCCGCCGACGGCAGCGGTGCCGGCCGGACCGCCGACCGCAGCGGTGCCGGCCGGGCCGCCGACGGGTGAGCCCGGCATTCAGGTCGGGACGGTCGCCGAGAACGGCGCCCCGGTGAGCCTCACGCTCGAGTCGCTGCGCAAGCACTCGGTGATCTTCGCGGGCTCCGGATCCGGCAAGACCGTGCTGATCCGGCGGCTCGTCGAGGAGTGCGCGCTGCACGGCGTCTCGGCGATCGTGCTGGATCCCAACAACGACCTGGCCCGGCTCGGCGACGCGTGGCCCGAGCCCCCGGAGTCGTGGCGGGACGGCGACGCCGAGCGGGCCCGCGCCTACCTCGACGGCACCGACGTGATCGTCTGGACCCCGCGCCGCGAATCCGGCCGGCCCCTGGTCCTGCGGCCGCTGCCCGACTTCGCGGCGGTGCTCGACGAGCCGGACGAGTTCGCGCTCGCCCTCGACGCGGCCGTCGCGACCCTGGCCCCGCGTGCCCGGATGGCGGCGAACACCGCCAAGGCCGACCGGGGAAGGGCGGTGCTGCGTGAGGCCCTGGAACACTTCGGCCGTACCGGCGGTGGGCGGCTCGCCGATTTCGTGGACCTGCTCACCGACCTGCCGGACGAGGTGACCAGCCTCGGCCGGGCCCGGGAACTCGCGGCGGACATGGCGGAGACCCTGAAAGCCGCGATGGTCAACGACCCGCTGCTCGGCGGCTCCGGAACGCCGCTCGACCCGGGTGCGCTGTTCACCCCGGCTCGCGGCCGCCGCGCCCGGGTGTCGGTGATCAGCCTGATCGGTCTGCCCGGCGACGAACAACGGCAGAACTTCGTCAACCAGCTCCAGATGGCGCTCTTCTCCTGGGTCAAGCGCCACCCGGCCGGTGACCGGCCGCTCGGTGGGCTCTTCGTGATGGACGAGGCGCAGACCTTCGCCCCGTCCGGCGGCACCACCGCCTGCACCGAGAGCACCCTCGCGCTGGCCAGCCAGGCACGCAAGTACGGCCTCGGCCTGATCTTCGCGACCCAGGCGCCGAAGGGCATCCACAACCGCATCGTCGGCAACGCGGCCACCCAATTCTTCGGTTTCCTGAACAGCCCCACCCAGATCGCCGCGGCGAAGGAGGTGGCACAGGCCAAGGGCAGCGCGGTCCTGGACATCTCCCGGCTGCGCACCGGCCAGTTCTACGCGGTCACCGAGGGCCGCCCGTTCCGCAAGGTGTCCACCGCGATGTGCCTGACCCACCACCCGCCGAGCGCGCTGACCACCGAAGAGGTCCTGCAACGGGCCCGCCACTGAGGAGCATCGGTTGGACATCGTCGTCGACAGCCTGGTCAAGAAGTTCCAGGCAGATCATGATCTGTTGGCGCTGGCCGAGGACGAGGCGTTCGAGGCGTTCGCCGGCTACTGCGTGCTGAGTTCCTTCCACGAGGAGGCCTTCAACCCGGACACGTTCCGGATGGGCGGCGGCAACGACCTCGGCATCGACGTCTGTGGCCTGCTGGTGAACGGTGTGCTCCTGCGCGACGAGGTCGACGTACGGGCGGCGACCGAGCAGGCCCGGCAACTCGACGTGCGGATCATCCTGGTACAGGCCAAGACCAGCCCCAAGTTCGAGGCGAAGGTGCTCTCCGATCTCGCCGACAACCTGGCGCATGTGGTCGTGTCCAAGGAGAAGCTGCCGTACCCGGCCTCGCCCGATGTGGAGAATCTGCGCGCCTGCCTGGACGCGATCTACGCCAACATCGCCAAGTTCTCCGGTGGGAGCCCGAGACTGCACGTCGTGTACGCCACGACCGGCGGCCAGGTCGCCGACCTGATCCGGCGCAAGGCGGTGTCGGCGGAGAAGCGGCTGATGGCGACCGGCCTCTTCGAGGCCGCCGAGTTCCGGTGCGTCACCCGCGACGACCTCCGCGATCTCTACCGGCGGGCGACGCAGGCGGTGTCGGTCGTCTTCGAGATGCCGAAGAAGATCTCGCTGTCGCGCATGCCGGGGGTCAAGGAGTCGCTGCTGGGCGTGATGCCGGCCCGGGAACTCGTGACGAAGGTGCTGACCGATCCGACCGGTCACATCCGCAAGGCGCTGTTCCACGAGAACGTCCGCGACTTCCAGGGCTACAACGGCGTGAACGCGCAGATCCGGGACACCGTCCGCGACGACGACGGCCACCGCCGGTTCGCGGTGCTGAACAACGGCATCACCATCGTCACCCGGAATCTGGACGTCGTCGGCGACGAGGTGCACGTCCGTGACTTCCAGGTGGTCAACGGCTGTCAGACGTGCCACGTGCTGTTCGACGAGCGGGACCGGCTGACCGACGACGTGCAGGTCAGTGTGCGGGTGGTGCACAGCGAGGAGGAGAGCGTCATCGCGGGCATCATCGCGGCCACGAACCGGCAGACCGCGGTGAGCGAGGAGGACCTGTCGACCCGGGAGGACTTCCACCTCAAGCTCGAAGACTTCTTCGCCGCCCAGGCCCCGGATCGGCGGCTCTTCTACGAGCGCCGGTCCAAGCAGTACGCCGCCCGCCCGGATGTCGAGAAGACCCGGGTCGTCAACCGGACCCAGCTGACCCGTGCGTACGCCGCACTGTTCCTCGGCGAGCCGGCCGCCGTCGGGCACTACCGTGATCTGACGACCCGGCGACGCGACGATCTGTTCCAGCCGGACCACCTGCCGGAGTTGTACTACGCCGCGGCCGCCATGCACTACCGCGTCGAGTGGCTGTTGCGGACCCGCCGTCTCCTGCCGCGGCTGCGCCCGGTGCGCTACCACCTGATGACGGCGCTGCGCTGGCGGGTGCTCGGGGCGGCGCCGGTCGCGAGTCACCCGCGCCGGGCCGTGGAGCAGTGCCGCCGGCTGCTGGATCTGGTCTGGGAGCCGGGGAAGGCGGAGCAGGCCGTACTCAAGATCGTTCCGGATCTGAACCGGATCATCGAGCGGGAGGAGGCGGCCGGCGTGCCGCTGGGGGAGATGGTGCGGAACCGGCGGTTCGCGGACGCCGTACGCGCGGCTGTTCTGCCGATGTGAGCACGGCCGGCGCGCTGCTGTGAGCGTGCCAGTGCAGCGGATTGCTGATCATGGGGCGACTTGACAGCCTGCTTGTGATCGTTAACATAACGGCAGTCGAATCGACGTCGATGAAAGTCAGCACCCCCTTTGTGAACCGCTTCCCCCGAGCGAACCGAAGGTGACATCCCCATGAGAATCCGCAAGCTGCTCCTCGCCGGCGTGACCGGCATCCTCGCCGTCGCCGCCGGCCTGTACGGCGTCGAGACGGCCGGCGCCGCCACCTACCCCAACCCGGGCGTGGTGACCGGCTCGACCGGCGCACACGACCCGTCGCTGATCAAACGGCCGACCGGCGGCTACCTGCTGGCCACCACCGGCGACGGCATCACCCTGAAGACCTCCGGCGACCGCACCGCGTTCGCCGACGCCGGCAAGGCCTTCCCGAACGGCACGTCCTGGGCGTCGTCCTACACCGGCGGCAGCGCCAACCTGTGGGCGCCCGACCTGTCGTACCGCAACGGCAGGTACTGGCTGTACTACTCGGCCTCCACGTTCGGCTCCAGCAAGTCGGCGATCTTCCTGGCCACCAGCACCACCGGCGCGGCCGGCAGCTGGACCCACGTCGGCAAGGTCATCGAGTCGACCACCAGCAGCGGCTGGAACGCCATCGACCCGAATCTCAGCGTCACCACGTCCGGCGAGTGGTACCTGACCTTCGGCTCGTTCTGGACCGGCATCAAGATGGTGAAGCTGAACTCCGGCACCGGCCTGCGCGCCGACAGCACGATCTACAACATCGCCGAGCGGTTCACCAACAGCAAGTCGGTCGAGGCGCCGTTCATCCACTACCGCAACGGCTACTACTACCTGTTCATGTCGTTCGACTTCTGCTGCCGGGGTGCGTCGAGCACCTACCGGACCATGGTGGCCCGCTCGACCAGCATCACCGGCCCGTACAAGGACCGGGCCGGCACGCTGACCACGGCGGGCGGCGGCACCGAGATCCTCGCCACCCACGACAGCATCCACGGCCCCGGCCACCCGGCGGTCATGACCGACTCGGACGCCGACGTGCTGGTCTACCACTACTACAACGCGTCGGGCGCCGCGAAGCTCGGCATCAATCTGCTCTCCTGGAGCTCCTCAGGCTGGCCCACGGTCTACTGACCCGGTCACCCTCGCGGAGAAGGCGCCGCCACCGCGCGGCGCCTTCTTCCCTTCCCGGGGTACGCCGTCCGCACGGCCGTGGCGACAAGACGCGAGACACCGCGACTCGGGATGAGCTCGTCCTCGACGGCGAGGTTCCCTGGTGGCTACCACGCATTCGACCAGAGCGTGTCCAAGGGAAGCACCAACGTGCCGTCGTCGAATCGGAACGTCAATTCACCGGTGTACAACACCATGGCCGAAGCGAGACGATCGCCGAGGCGGGCGCGGAGCGCTCTGATACCGGCGAGATCGGACTGGTCGATGCGGGTGCCGGCTTTGATCTCGAACGCAAAGACCATCCCGTCATCCCGCTCCAGCACCAGATCGACCTCCTGGGCCTCAGCCGTGCGAAAGTGGCCCACCGCGACCGGTGCGTCCGACCAGCTCACCTGTCGGATGATCTCGCCGACAGCGAACGTCTCCACGAGATGGCCGTACTCCGTCAACGCCGCCGGATCATTGGTGGCGATCTTCTCGGGCGTAAGGCCGAGAAGCCAAGCCATGACGCCTGAGTCAACGAGATGAACCTTCGGCTGACGGGCCACTCGAGAGCCCAGCGTCGTTCCCCATGCGGGCACTCGCTGAACGAGGAAGACGGACTCGAGCAGCTTCAGATAATTCTCGGCGCTGGATTTCTCCATTCCCACCGCCGAGGCGGTGCCGGCGATGTTGAGAATCTGACCGGACCGGGCGGCCAGAACGCGCAGGAGCCGCGGGAGCATCTCTCGCTGACGGACCCGGCTCAACTCCAGCACGTCACGCTCGATGACAAGCTCAAGATAGTTCGCGAACCAGCGCGATCGGGACCGTCCCGGCGGTCGTCGCAACACCACAGGCATCCCACCGGAGGTGATCCGGCGGGCATACTCGGCCCGCGTCGTCGCGGACGGTACGGATCCGAGCGGCACATCGGCGCCATCGAGCAGCCTGCCGACCATGGAGCCGCCGATTGCCCCATCGATCTCCGCCTGAGTCAGGGGCAGCACCTCCAGGATGTCGACCCGACCGGTCAACGCCTGTCCAGCCTCGGGAAGGGTCATGTACCGCGTCGATCCGGCCAGGACGAACCGTCCCGGACTGAGGTCCCGGTTCAGCTCGGCCTTGATCGCACCGAGTAGGTCCGGAACGTGCTGGTATTCATCGATCAAGATCGGGCCGGGTCCACTGACGAATCGCCCGGGATCGGCACGAACCGCGGCTCGGGTGGCGGGATCGTCGCAGTCGATGACGGGGCGTCCCAGCCGGTCGGCGAGCGCACGCAGGAGAGTGCTCTTGCCGACGGTACGGGGACCGTTGAGCACGACTGCCGGTTCTTCGGTCAGGCGGCGGGCCAGCACGGCCGTGAGATGGCGCGGAGCTATGCCAGTGAGAGATCCGTCCACAGCCTGCAGGCTAACGTCTTCCGTATCCGCAGGCGAAATTTTCCGCATCTTGCAGCTTTGAATTCCGCATTTTGCAGGTTTGGATTCCGCATCTCGCAGGTCGCAGCGTCCGCCCCGGTCAGGCCAGGGCGGCGCGGGCCTTCTCGTGGAACTCGGCGGCGCGGTCGATCAGCTCCTTCACGTCGTCGACCGCGGCCGGGAGTGTCACGTAGACATGGTCGGCGCCCGCCTCGGCGAGTGCCGCCACGTCCTCGGCCAACTGCGCCACGTTTCCCGCGTAGGGCGGGCGCGGTGATGCCGTCGACTCGGTGATGTCCAGCGTGCCGATCTGGACCGCGCAGCTGATCGCCGCCGGGTCGCGGCCCGCCTCGGCGGCCATCTCCCGGATCCGGGCCCACGTGGTCCGCACCTGCGCCGGGGCGGTGCCGCTGGCCACCCAGCCGTCGGCGCGCCGGGCCACCCGGGCCAGCGCCTTCTCCCCGGCCCCGCCGAGCAGCACCGGGATCGGCCGGGCCGGCTTCGGGCTGATGTCGGCGGGCGCCACCCGGTAGCGGCCGGTGTCGTAGGTGACCGGGTCCGGGCCCCAGACCGCGGCCGCGATGTCCAGGAACTCGTCCAGCGCCCGGCCCCGCCCGGTGCGCGGCACCGGCGACCCGGCCTCGAACTCGTCCGGCGACCAGCCGGTGCCGAGCCCGGCGATCACCCGGCCACCACTGGCCGCGTCGAGGGTCGCCAGCGCGCGGGCCAGCTGCAACGGCGCGTGGAACGGCACCACCAGCACGCCGGAGGCCAGCTCGATCCGTTCGGTGACGGCGGCCGCCAGGGTGAGCGTGATCAGCGGGTCGGTGACTCCCCGGTAGAGGTCGGGCCAAGGCAGATCGGGTACGCCGTACAGCCCGTGCGGCCCGCTCTGGTCGCGCGGCACGAGCAGCCGCTCGAAGGCCCACAGGCTGTCGTAGCCGATCTCCTCGAACGCCCGGGCCGCCGCGATCACGTCGGCGCCGGGGGAGTAGTTCCGGAACTGAGGCAGGTTGATGCCGAGTTTCACCATGTCATCCAGCCTTCCACAGAGGACGGCCCGGAAGTGACCGGCGTTATATTTACGAACGGTCGGTCGGATTGTAGGTTCGGGGCATGACGCAGGACGGCCGGCTCATCCGCGGCGAGCGCACCCGCGGCGCGGTGCTCGACCAGGCGCTCGTGCTGGCCACCGTCGCCGGCCTCGACGGCCTGTCCCTGAGCCAGGTCGCCGACGCGCTCGGCGTCAGCAAGTCCGGCCTCTTCGCCCACTGGCGATCCAAGGAGGCGCTCCAGCTCGCCGTCATCGACCAGGCCCGCGCCCAGTGGCGTGACCAGGTCATCCGGCCCGCCCTGGAGGTCCCGGCCGGAGTCCGCCGGCTGTGGGCCGTGCACGATCGGCGGATCGCCTTCTACGAGGCCCGGGTGCTGCCCGGCGGCTGCTTCTTCGCCAACGCCCACTTCGAGTTCAACGCCCGCCCGGGGGCCATCCGGGACCGTCTCGCCGGTGAGCTCACCGACTGGATGACCTTCCTCACCGGCCTGGCCGGTGAGGCGGCCGGCCTCGGCGAGCTGCGGCCCGGCGTCGACCCGGCCGGGCTCGCCTACCACGTCGAGTCGCTCGGGGTCTGCGCCGTGATGCAGGCCCCGGTCGTCGGCGCCGCACCCACCTACGCCCAGGCCCGCCGGCAGCTCCTCGAGCACCTGCGCGCCGTCACCACCGATCCGACGATCCTGGAGCAGACATGACCACCGTCACCGAGACCGGCGCCGCCTACGGGGCCGTCGAGCGCACCGCGGTCCACTTCGACGACCTCGACGCCATGGGCATCCTGCACAACTCGCGGTACGCGGTTCTGGTCGAACGCGCCGTCTCCCAGTGGTGGGCCGATCGGGGCGTCTCCTTCACCGGTGGCCGCCCCACCACACCGGACGCCTTCAACGCCGTCCGGGAGTACGCGATCGCCTTCCACCGCCCGGTCGCCAGCGTCGGTGACATCGCCGTCCACTTCTGGCTCGACCGGCTCGGCAACTCCAGCGCCTCCTACGGCTTCCGGGTGACCTCGCTGGACGGGGAGGCCGTCTACGCCGAGGGCCGCCGGGTCAACATCCGCCTCGACCCGGCCACCATGCGCCCGGTGCCGTGGACCGACCACGCCCGCGCCCTGGCCAGCACCCTGATCCGCTGACCACCCCGGCCGTGACGGCCCACCCACGCCCGGCGGGCGCGCCGCGGCCGGGACGGACGTCCTGGGCCGCGGCTTCGTGCGTACCGGAAACGGGTCAGACGCGGTCCGCGGCGATCAGCAGATAGTGGAAGCTGGCCTCCTGGTAGGCGGTCAGGAAGGCCTCCTCGATGCCGGTCGCGACCGACGACCGCGCGCGCAGCTGCCAGTAGGGGATGGTCGCGGGCGTGAGGTCGACGACCTCGATCGGCACCAGGCCGTTGTCGGCCAGCGCGCGGAAGTAGGCGCTGCGCGGATGGATGTCGCACGTGTAGTGCTCGTTGATCCGGCTGACCGCTTTCGATCGCAGCCCGGTCACGTCGTTGGCGCATCCGGTGATACACACGTAGCGGCCGCCGAACCGCAGCACCCGCGCGAACTCCCGGTAGAGGTCCCCGAGATCGACATACATGGTCGTCTCGTTGGTCCAGATCGCCTGGCGGGAACCGGACGGCAGCCGGGTGTCCAGCATGTTCCGGAAATGGAAGCGGACCCGCTCGGCGACGCCCCGCCGCGCCGCCTGGTCGTTGGCGAACCCCACCTGGTACTCGGAGATCGACACCCCGTCCACCTCGCACCCGAACCGCCGGTGCGCCATGATGCTGGTGCCGCCGCGACCGGATCCGGCGTCCAGGACCATGTCGTCCGGCTCGACCGGACCGAGATGATCGAGCAGCAGGTCGGCCTGCGCGCTCTCCAGCCGGTGCAGCTCGCCGATGATCCGCTGCTCCGGGCCGTCCAGTACGGACGGGTCGTACGGTCCGACACCGTAGTGATGGTGGTAGAGGTCGTCCACCTCGCCCAGCCGCAGGTTGACCGGATCGTTCCGGTGGGTGTTCCAGTACGCGGCCACCGACTTCTCGAAATCGGTACGCAGAATCGTGCTCGTCATCATCAACTCCTCTGATAGCGGCCGGTGGTCGCGTGCCAGCGGCGGCTGCCGCCGGTCCAGGCCCAGATGTCCGCGAGGAACCGTCGCAGGTGCGGCGATCCGGCCAGACTGAGCCGGGCGGCCAGTTCGACGAAGGTGTGCATCAACTCGTTGTGGATCTCGACGGTGCGCCGCATCGCGTCCTTCGGGCCGAGACCCTCGGCCTGCGCCAGCACCTTCGGCAGGTTGTAGTCGTTGTCCGATTCCGACGGCGCCGAGTGGATGTCGTTGACGAGGACCGCGGCGTTGGCGGCCGTCGTGTAGGCACGGCGTACCTCCGGGTGGTAGAACTCGTGCGCCGGCAGCTCGTACCCGGCCAGCACGTCGACCAGGATCATCGGCGGCAGATAGCTGTTGAGATGCCGCTGCACCAGGTACTCCCAGACCGGGGGAGTGCGCCGGTTGGCGTGCCAGTCCGCCTCCTGGCACCAGGCCAGGAACAGGATCGCCATCTGATGCTGGAAACGGCCGATCTGCGCGGTGGAGGCGTACCGGGCCAGGTGGTCCATCGCCGTGCGGAAGGCCTCCGAGATCGGTTGCAGCCGGTGGTAGGCGTCCATGTCGGTGGCGTAGCGCGGCACCAACGCCGCCGGGTCGACCACCGACATGAGCCGGGCCAGCCGCGAGCCGACCACCATCGGATCCGACCCCAGCTCCACCTCGTCGACGTAGTAGTCGTCGGCCGCCCATTCGGCCACCAGGCACTTGGTGGCGGCGAGCAACCGGTCCGGATCGTCGACGGCCGGGTGGGCCAGCATCATGTAGCGGCCGAAGCCGTACGATCGCAGCTTCTCCAGCCGGCCCTCGTAGATCCCGACCTCGCGGGCCCAGGCGATCAGGCCGTCGTCGACCACCTCGCCCAGGGCCGGGTCGTCGCGCAGCGCGTCCGGGCAGAACAGCTCACCCTCCGGGACCGGCTTGACCAGCGGCCCGAGGAAGGCCGCCGACATGCCGAGACCGGGCAGGAGCTTGCGCAGATCCCCGGGCGGCGCCAGGGTCGCCGCCATCAGTGCGACAACTCGACGTGGTCGAGGATGCCCAGCGCGTCCGGCACCAGCACCGCCGCCGAGTAGTACGCGCTGACCAGGTACGACATGATCGCCTTCTCGTCGATCCCCATGAACCGCACGTTGAGGCCCGGCTGGTACTCGTCCGGCAGCCCGGTCTGGTGCAGCCCGACGACGCCCTGGTCGTGTTCGCCGGTCCGCATCGCCAGGATCGACGTGGTGTGCGTGTGGCTGATCGGGATCTTGCCGGACGGCAGGATCGGCACCCCGCGCCAGGACGGGACGGTGTGCCCGTCCATCTCCACCGTCGGTGGGTAGATGCCCCGCTTCGTGCACTCCCGGCCGAACGCGGCGATCGCCTGCGGATGGGCCAGGAAGAGCCGGGTGCTGCGCCGCATGGCGAGCAGCTCGTCCAGGTCGTCCGGGGTGGGCGGGCCGCTGCGGGTGTGGATGCGCTGGCGCAGGTCGGCGTTGTGCAGCAGGCCGAACTCACGGTTGTTGACCAGCTCGTACTCCTGCCGCTCCCGCAGCGCCTCCACGGTCAGCCGCAACTGCTGATCCAACTGGTTCATCGGGTCGTTGAAGAGGTCCGCGACCCGGGTGTGGATCTTCAGAACGGTCTGGGCGACGCTCAGCTCGTACTCGCGGGGGCGTAGCTCGTAGTCGACGTACGTGCCGGCCAGCGTCGGCTCGCCGTAGTGCCCGGCCGCCACCTTGATCTCGGCCTCACCGTACTTGTTCTGCGGCCGCCGGCTCTGGTCCCGGAACCCGTCCACGTGCCGCCGCAACGTCTCGCTGCCCGCCGTCAGCTCGGCGAACGCCGCCCGCGGCAGCGCCAGGATGGTCACCGAGGTCATCGCCTTCGCGGTGTACGCCCAGATCGGGTCGGCCTCGACCAGCACCCGCTCGCCGAACACCTCCCCGTCGGCCATCACGCCCAGGCTCAGCGGGTCGCCGTACGCGCCGACCCCCACCTTGACGACCTTGCCGTGCGCGATCAGGTACATGTTGTCGGCCACCGACCCGAACTCGACGATCACCTGCCCCGGCTCGTACTCGTGCTGTTCGAGCCGGCCCGCGATCGCGTTCAGCAGTTCCTGGTCGTCGATCCCGGCGAGCACCGCGATCTCCCGCAGTTCGTCCGGTATCACCTGCACCGACGACCCGGTGTTGACGAAGGTGAGCCGGCCGTCGCCGATCCGGTAGGTCATCCGCCGGTTCACCCGGTACGCGCCACCGGACACCTCCACCCACGGCAGCTTGCGCAGCAGCCACCGGGAGGTGATCTCCTGCATCTGCGGGACCGACTTGGTGGTGTTGGTGAGATTCCGGGCCGCCGTGGTGCTCAGGCTCTGCTGGTACTGCTGATCCTTTTCTTCACGCGTTTTCGACGACTTCAGAGAACTGGTCACGGTGAACGCCCCGTTTCATCCGGATATAAGGTGACATGCTGGTTGTATCCCAGCGATCCGAAGATTTGTCAGGGTTCTCGCATTCTGCCCGGCAGGCGCGATCAGCTCAGGAAGCCGTCCACCAGCCCGCGGAACGTCTCCGGCTCCTCCACCCACGGACGGTGCCCGGAACCGGGCATCACCTCGAGACGGGCGCCCGGATGAGCCGCCGCCACCGTCCGGGCCGGGGCCACGCCGATCATGCCGTCCGAGGCGCCCGCCACCACCAGGACCGGAGCGCTCACCGGAGCCGCGCAGGCCGCCTCGGCGCCCGCGTAGAAGGCGTCACGCAGCCACGGCAGCGACGTCGCATGGCCCGCCACGTACTCGTGGCGGCGCTCCGGCGTCCACCGGTGCCAGTGGAACGGGATGAGCCGGACCTGCAGGAACGGGCCCTGACCGCCGGCCGCCAGTTCCCGGGCGGCGGCCGCGGCCTGCGGATACCACGGTTCGGCGCGGCGGGTGGCGCGGACCGCGGCCAGGTCGTCGAGGTCGATGTCCCGGCCGGTACGGCCCACCGGCGTCACCAGGACCAGCCGCCGCACCCGCCCGGGATGGCGGGCCGCGTACTCCTGGGCGGTGAGCGACCCCGCCGAATGGGCCAGCAGGTCGAACCGGTCCAGGCCCAGATGCTCGCGCAGCGCCTCGACATCGCCCGCCTGCCGGACGAACGACACCGTCGACCGGTCGGCCGGAACCTCGGAACGGCCCGCCGCGCGAGCGTCCAGCCGGATCAGCCGCCGGCCGCCCGAGAGCCCGCCGAGGTCGCCCAGGTAGCGCACGTCCATACCGGGGCCGCCGCCCAGCACCACGAGCGGATCACCCGTGCCGAGGACGTCGTAGAACAGTCCGACACCGTCGGAAGCGGGGAAGCGCGGCACCCGGAGATCGTGCCACGTTGATTGAATCCGCGGCGATCGGGAAAATCACCGGTCGTGACCTGGCTCGAATTCGCCCTGCTGCATGCCGGTGAACCGTGCACCGTCCGGGTGCAGACGCCCGGCCGTGGACCGGTCCCGGTGGGCCCCTGCGTCATCGCGCACCGGGAGACCGGCACCACCGTCCTGTGCCCACCGGACACCGAGGCCCCGCCCGGCTCCCGGATCATCCTGCCCGAGGGGGAGACCGTCGAGGTCGTCGGCGCCCACCACCTGGACCCGGTCGGCACCCGGCTGCCCGAGCACCGCCAGCTCGACGTCGCCCGGTAGACAACACTCAACCGCCCCCGGGGGCCACCGATAGGTCCTGGCATGTGGTGGCTCGCCGGTGTCCTCGTAGGTGTCGAGGCGGTCGTCTGCGTTCTGTCCGACCTCGGTTCCGGCATCGGTGACCATCCGGTCGCCGGGGTGCTGCTCATCGCCGCATACCTGATCCCCGGCCTGCTCGTCGCGGCCCGCGCGCGCCGCGGCGAGCCGGCCTGGGCGTTCCTGGCGGCCGGAATGATCGCCTCCGCGGGTGGCGACCTCTACGCGTTCCTGCGGATACGCCACCTCGACCCGGAACCGCTGGTGACCTGGGCCGACGCGCTGTGGCTGTCCTTCTACCCGGCTTTCGCGGTCGCCCTCGCGCTGCTGCTGCGCCGGCGACTGCCCCGGCTCGGCGCCGCCGCCTGGCTGGACGGAGTGATCGCCGCGACCGCGGTCGCCGCCCTGGCCTCCGTGCCGGTGCTCGCCGCCGTCGAACCGGCCCCGCACTCCACCACGCTCGGCGTCGTCGTGAACGCCGCCTACGGGCTGTCCGACATCGCCGTCACCGGCTTCCTGCTCGGCGCGTGGGCGCTGTGCGGGTGGCGCGCCGACCGGGTCCTCGGGCTGCTGATCGCCGGGATGGGCCTGTTCGCCGCCGCCGACACGGCCGACACCATGCTGCTCTGGCAGGGCGCCGACGTGCCCCAGTCGCTGGAGCTGCTGTGGATCACCGGGCTGCTCGTGCTCGCCGCGGCCGCCTGGCAGCCGGCCCGCCCGACCGCGACCACGCGGCCGCGTGTCTGGCTCAGCACCGCCGTACCCGCGGTGTTGGCCGTTCTTTCTCTCGGTCTTCTCGTCGTCGCGGCGCTCAACGAGCGGTCCGTCGCGGCGGTCAGCAGCGTGCTCGCCGCGACCGCGGTGACCGCCGCGATCGTCCGGATGATGGTCAGCGTCCGCACCGCCGAGCAGGTGGGCGCGGCCCGCCGGCTGGCCCGCACCGACGAGCTGACCGGCCTCGGCAACCGGCGTCACTTCATCGAGCGCCTGGACCGTGAGCTGGCCGCCACCGGCGGGCCGCTCGCCGTGGCCTTCGTCGACCTGGACCGGTTCAAGGAGGTCAACGACAGCTTCGGCCACGACGTCGGGGACAGCCTGCTCCGGCTGGTCGGCATCCGGCTGCACGCCGTGGTCCGCGGGCCGGTCCAGCTGGCCCGGCTCGGCGGCGACGAGTTCGCGCTGCTCATGCCGGGGATGGGCCGCGACGACGCGGCCGCCGTGGTGAACCGGCTGCTGAGCACCCTGCGGGAGCCGTTCCGGCTGCCCGAGGTGGACCTGCACGTCGACGCCAGCATCGGCATCGCGGTCCGCCCCGACGACGGCGCCGACCGCTCCACCCTGCTGCGCCGCGCCGACGTGGCCATGTACGCCGCCAAACAGGGCCACGGCGGTCCGGTCTTCGCCACCGGGCTCGACGACCACGCCCGCGCCCGCCTCACCATGCTCGAGGAACTGCGCGCCGGCCTGGACCGCGGCGAACTGGTCCTGCACTACCAGCCCAAGGTCACCGTCGGCGCCGACCGTCGGGTCGTCGGCGTGGAGGCGCTGGTCCGCTGGCAACACCCGGTCCGCGGGCTGGTCTTCCCGGACGCGTTCCTGCACACCGCGGAGAGCGCCGACCTGATGGGCCGCATCACCGGGGTGGTGCTCGACCTCGCCTGCCGGCAGAGCCGCGCCTGGCACGATCAGGGCCTCGCCGTGCCGGTCGCGGTCAACCTGTCGGTGTCCAACCTGCGCGACCCCGCCTTCCCCGAGCAGATCGCCGCGCTGCTGGAGCACTACCGGCTGCCCGCCTCGGCACTCGAACTGGAGGTCACCGAGAGCGTCCTGATGACCGACGCCGGCAACGCCCTCAAGCTGCTCGGCACGCTGCGCGACCGGGGTGTGCGCCTGGCCGTCGACGACTACGGCACCGGCTACTCCAGCCTCAGCTACCTCCAGGTGCTGCCGGCCGACGACCTGAAACTGGACCGCGCCTTCGTGAGCCGCTGCGACACCGACCCGCGCAGCGCCGCCATCGTGCACAGCACCGTCCAGTTGGCGCACAGCCTCGGCATGCGCATCGTGGCCGAGGGCGTCGAGGACGACGGGATCCTCGACCGGCTGCGCGAGTACGGCTGCGACTACGCCCAGGGGTACGGGATCGCCCGCCCCCAGGACGCCGCCACCACCACCGCCTGGCTGGCTCAGTCGCCGGGGGTCAGCCCGGAGACGGGCCGCAGCGCCGTGCCGAACCTCGTGTAGTTCGCCTTCACCCCGTCGTCCAGGTCGATCTCCGGCGGCCGGGCGGCCAACGCGGACAGCGCCCCGTCGCGAGCCCCCGTCCGGGCGAGCACCGCCGCCACCGTCGACGGCCGGTAGCGGTGCAGGTAGATTAGCGACGCCGTCGGGCCGGCGAACAGCCAGTACACCGGCCGCCTGCGATACCGCCGGACATGGTCGGCATAGAACGCCCGCCCGAGATAGCCGCGCAGATCCGGTACGCCCAGCGTGGCGGTGACGAACCGCAGATTCTCCCCGACGTGCTCGCCGCCGAACGCCACCCGCAGGAACTCACGGAACCGGACGTCGATCTCGTCGGCGGTGAGCACGTTCTCCGCCACCGGCCGGTACGACGGCCGCGGCACCCGCGCCAGATAGTCGTCGAGGGTCGCGCCCTGGTCACCGAGGACCAGACCGGGCACGTCCAGGCTGTACCGGCCGAACATGCACCCGACCGCGTACGACACCAGGTCGGCGACGCGTTCCCGCACGTACCGCCGCCGCTGCTCGGCCTCCGCCAGGCCGGCGCCGAACCGGAAGGCCGGATTGCCGGACAGCGTGATCCGCTCCAACGGCACCTCGGCGCCGGTGCCGTCCAGCCCGTACGCCGCGGCCACCGCCCCGTTCACCCGGGTCTCCAGCGCCCGCGCCCGCGCGGCCGCCGCCACGTCCCGCGCGAACGCCGCACCGACCGCGTCCCCGACCCGTCCCGGACCGCCCGCGACCAGGTCGAGCGTGGTGAAACCCCAGGACGTCTCGCGCGAGTCCCAGTCGGCGCGGTGCAGGTCCACCAGCTCCCGGACATCCGCCAGCGCCCGCTCCGGCACGTCGGCGACCGGCAGCCGGGCCAGCGTGCCCACCTCGAAGTTCAGCGTCGGCGAGGTGGCGGCCAGCATGTCCCGGGCGACCGTGGAGTTGCAGACCGCCGCCAACCGCAGCAGCTCCCGCTCGGCCGCGAAGATCGACGTGCCGGCCACGTCGAACACGAACCCGGGCGGATACCAGCGGAACGCCGGCGGCCCGGTGCCGACCTTCGACCACGACAGCGAGGGCCGGAAGTAGTAGGCCGTGTTCTGCGCCCGCGACCGGGGCCGCCCCGGCCCGGCGCCGAACGACCGGATCTCCGCGCCGTCGTCGCGCCAGTTGACCACGAACTCCTGGTTGCCGTACCAGCGGCGGAAGTCGCCACCCTTGTTGTACGGGAACCAGGTGCGCCCCGACGCGGCCGCCTCCGCACGCGACATCCCGAAACCGGTCCGGCTCGCGCTCACCTCGTGCCACAGCCGTACGAAGCGGCCGTTGTCGGCGGTCGCCAGCCCCTGCCGCGGCTCGCCCGTCGCGGACAGCGGGCGGCCCACCGCGAAGGCGCGCAGCATCGGCTCCGGCAGCCAGTACGCGATCGGCGTGCCCGGCACCCGCCCCAACCGCCCGGCCGTCGCCGCGTACACCGTCCGCCGGCCGGCCACCGCCTCCCGGAACGCGGCACTCATCGCCGCCTCCCCGCGCTCCTCGACGAGCCGGACGAAGCCACCCACGAGATCCGGCTGCGCCACGTTGACCAGGACGAACGCCGTCGTGGCGACCACCTCCCCGGCAATCGCGTCGAACGCCCGGGCGCCCAGGTGCGCCATCGTCACGATCGCCCGGTCGCGCAGCAGATTCGTCCGCAGCGCCGCGTACGACCGCAGGAACATCCACGACTGCATGGTGATCATCGCGATGAACGCCCGGGGCACCGCCAGATCCGCGCACCGTTCGAGGAACATCGCGCACAGGCCGGTCCGCGAGTCCGGGTACTCCCGGCGGGCGAACGCCGACAGCACCGCGTCCATGTTGCCGTGACCCAGGTACGGCGGGTTCGCCACCACCACGTGGTACCGCGACGACAGCACCTCCGCCTGCGCCCGCACCCGCTCCGCCCGCCGGCGCAGCCCCGGATCCGGCACGGCCACCGGCTCCGGCGCCGGGCCCGGCCGGATCAGCGACCCCAGCGTCCCGGCGTCGGCGAACGCGTTCCAGAACACCGCGTCCCCGCCCAGCGACGCCACCTCGGCCGGGGTGAACGACACCGGCTCCAGCACGTGGATCCGCGGCGCGACCGGCCCGCCGAAACCCCGCGACCGCGCCTTCATGGTCAGTGCGAACACGGCCAGCGCACCGGCCGCCGGGTCGATCTCCACGCCGGCCAGGTTGTGCGCCAGGATCAGGCCGGGGATCTCCGCCGACGGATACCCCTCCTCCTCGTAGATCGCGTGCAGCAGATCGAAGGCGTACGTGAGCAGGTGCCCCGAACCGCAGGCCGGATCGATCAGCCGGATCTCCTCCGGGCCGGCGATCTTGGCGTACGACGACGGCTCCCCGGCCGGCAGCGGCAGCAGGTACGGCATCCGCGCGGCCAGTCCCGAGGACGGCCGGTTCAGCAGCCACAACCGGCCCAGCGAGTTCTCCACCAGGTACCGGGCGATCCAGTCCGGTGTGAACAGTCGCGTGGCGGCCGGGATCTCCGCGGCGCCGGCCTTCCGGTTCCGGGTGAACCCCGCGAACACCTCGTCCTTCTGCCCGGCGGTGAAGAACTGGTACAGCCAGCCCACCACCTCCACGTCCCGGCACACCTCGGCGGTGAGGACCTCCGCGACCCGCAGCCGAACCGGCTCCGGCGCCTCGGTCCCGTCGTCCCCCGGGAACGGCCACAGCGGAAGATCGACGCCGTCGACGTCGGCGAACCGGCGCGCCACCACCCGCAGGAAACAGGCGCGAGCCGCCGGCTCGGCCAGGCCCGCGCCGATCAGGACACCCCGCGCCCAGGACGCGAGACCTCGCAGTCGAACGACGTCGGTCACCGGTCAGTGGCTCTCATCGGGCGAGAATACAACTCCGTCCGGCGGGTAGCCGGGATCCATGACGGAACAGCGCACAGTCTCCGACGTGGTGGTGCAACGGCTGCTCGACTGGCAGGTGGAGCGGGTCTTCGGCTACTCCGGCGACGGCATCGACGGCGTCATCGGTGCCCTGCGCCGCGCCGGGAAGCCGTCGTTCGTGCAGGCCCGGCACGAGGAGTCGGCCGCGTTCATGGCGGTCGGGCACGCCAAGTACACCGGCCGTGCCGGCGTCTGCCTGGCCACCCAGGGGCCCGGCGCCGTACACCTGCTCAACGGCCTCTACGACGCCCGGCTCGACTCCCAGCCGGTCGTCGCGATCGTCGGCCAGCAGGTGTCGACCGTCCTCGGCAGCGCCTATCAGCAGGAGATCGACCTGGTCCGGCTCTTCGGCGACGTGTGCGCCCAGTTCGTCCAGGCCGCCTACACCGCGGAACAGGCGCCGATGCTGCTCGACCGGGCCTTCCGCACCGCGCTCGCCACCCGCAGCCCCACCTGCGTCATCCTCCCGCACGACGTGCAGCAGGCCGCCGCGCCCGACCCGCGAGCGCAGGAGCACGGCGTGCTGGTGACCAGCCCCGGGCTGCGCCCCGCCCGGGTGCTGCCGCGACCCGGGGACCTGCGGGCCGCCGCCGGGGTGCTCACCGCCGGTGAGCGGGTGGCGATCATGGTGGGCCAGGGGGCGTACGGCGCCGAACCGGAGATCCGCGCGCTCGCCGAACGCCTCGGCGCCGGAGTGACCGCGTCCCTGCTGGGCAAACCGGTCCTCGACGAGACCCTGCCCTACCACACCGGAGTGATGGGACACCTCGGCACGACCGCCAGCGACCAGCTCATGAAAAACTGCGACACGCTGCTGCTGATCGGCACCAACGACCCGTGGACCGAGTACTACCCGAAACCCGGCCAGGCCCGCGCCGTGCAGATCGACATCGACGGGCGGCGGCTCGGCATCCGCTACCCGGTCGAGGTGCCGCTGCTCGGCGACGCGGCGGAGACCGTACGCGGCCTGCTCGACCTGATCCCCGAACGCACCGACCGCGCCTGGGCCGGGCGCGTCGAGGAGTGGACCCGGCGCTGGCACGCCATCGCCGCGTCCCGGGCCGCCGCCCCCGCCGAACCGCTCAACCCGCAGCTCGTCGTCCGGTCGCTCACCGAACGGCTGCCCGCCGACGCCCGGGTCGCCGTCGACGTCGGCTCGGTCGTCTACTGGTACGCCCGCCACCTGCGCCTGCCGCCCGGTGTGCCGGCCCACCTGTCCAGCACCCTCGCGTCGATGGGGTGCGGGCTGCCGTACGGGACGGCCGCCAAACTCGACGACCCGCACCGGCCGGTCGTGGTGCTCACCGGCGACGGCGCCATGCAGATGTCCGGCCTCGCCGAACTCGTCACCGTGGCGAGCCGCTGGCGGGACTGGGCCGACCCCCGGTACGTGATCTGCGTGCTCAACAACCGCGACCTCGCCGAGGTGAGCTGGGAACAGCGCGAGACCGAGGGCGAACCCCGCTTCCCCACCTCCCAGGAGCTGCCGGACGTGCCCTACGCCCGCTACGCCGAGCTGCTCGGCCTGCACGGCATCCGGGTCACCGCCCCGGACGAGCTGCCCGCCGCCTGGCAGACCGCGCTGACCGCCGGCCGGCCCACCCTGATCGAGGCCGTCGTCGACCCGGCCGTCCCGCTGCTGCCGCCCGGCCGCCCCTACGAGCAGGTGAAACCCATGTACCAGGGTCTCGCTGCGGAGACCGGCCGTCCCGCTCGCCGGGCCGAGGACCACCTCCGCCGGGAACGCGCCGACGAGGGCTACCACGACCCCACCTGACACCGCCGTCCGTCAGGTTCTGACGTGGCCGTCGTCTACCTGCTGCTGGACGTGTCCGGATCGACCGTGCGCAACGGCTTCCACCAACGGGCCGCCCAGGCGCTGCCCGCCGTCGTCGACCGCATCGAACGCGCCCGCGGCGACCAGGCCTGGCTCGGCATGGTGACCTACGCCGACCAGGCCGCCCTGCTGATCCCGCTGACCCGGGTCACCGGCCTGCACCACCTGCCGGTGCCCCGGCCCGGCGGCTTCAGCTCCCTGGCCGCCGGGCTGCGGATGCTCGCGAGCTGTACCGCCCACGACACCGACCAGTTGGCCGCCGACGGTTTCGCCACGCCACGGCCGATCGTCGTGATCGTCGCCGACGGCCTGCCCACCGACCGGGACACCGACGTGCTGGCCGCCCGCGCCGCCCTCGACGCCGACGTGCACGCCCTGCTGCCCGGTCACGTGCCGGCGCTCGCCGCCGCCGGCCTCCGCGCCACCCTCCACCACCACGGCCCCGAGCACCTGCCCGACCTCCTGGAAACCCTCCTTTAACCCCATTTCCGGTACGCCTACGCGTCCCGCCGGAGGAGGGCGGCGACCCAGCTGCCGGGTCCCGCATGTGCCGCCCGCGCCGGGCGTAGATCGGTGGTCCAGCCGGCCCTCAGCGCTGCCTCACCCCCGTTGATCAAGCGCTGGCAGCCAGCCGAGGTTCTTCGGCTGGCTGTCAGGGCTGTTTCGGGGCGGTTGAGACAGCTCTGGGAGCCGGCTGGACCACTGATCTACGCCCGGCGGGCGCGGCACGGGCGGGAGTGGGCAGCTAGGTCGCGTGGCGGGGCGGGACTGTCCGGAAAGGAGGGGGACGGGGTCGCGCGTACCGGGAAAGGTGTCAAAGATCTTGAAGGGTCGCGGGGCCCAGGCGGGGCACTTCGGCGTGGGAGTCGAGGGGCGCCGTCCACGTGCCGGACGGGCCGGCCACCAGGAGCAGGTCGCGGGTCGCGGCGATCGCGTGCGGGGCGCGGGCGAAGCGGGCCACCCCGGCGGGATGGTCGACGCTGCGCCACTGGCGGGCGCCGTCCAGGTCGTAGGCGAGCAGGTGACCGGCCACCGTGTACGCCAGCAGCCACCGCCCGGCCAGGGTGAGCGTCGCCAGGCGGGCCGGCGGAGCGACCGGCGTCCAGCCGCCGATGCCGGTGGCCAGATCCCAGCGGGCGTATGCCGTCGTGCCTGCCTCGGTGAGCGCCGCGAGCCACACCGTCCGCTCCGAGCCGGCGGCCGCCGCCAGCGCGGTCAGCCGTTCACCCGACGGCGCGGGCGGCACCGCGAGCGACGACGCGCCACCCCAGTCGCGCAGTGCCGCATGCTCGATCCGCACCCGGTCCGGCGTCCAGAAGACGTCCACCGTGCCGCCGTCCGGGCAGACCGCGGCCAGCGGATAGCGCACCTGGCCGGCGGTCGCCACGACGCGCGGTTCGTCGCCGGTGTCGCGGTGGCGGCTCGGGTCGTCGTCGGCGGCGGTGGGCAGGCGGCGGGCGAACACGCCGCCCGGGCCGGTCCACAGCACGTGGCCGCCGGCGACCGCCACGTCCCGTGACGTCGCGCCGGGCGGGGAGGCCACCCGCCGCCACGCCCCGGCGGTCCCGGTGAAGACGCCGGAGCCGGTCACCAGCGCGAGCACCGGGCCGTCGCCGAGCGCCACCGCGGCCGGCGGGCCGGGCGAGTCCGCGGACCCGGCCGTGTCGTCGCCGGACCAGGCGGCCAGCAACTGCCCGGCGATGTCCGGGCGCAACCCGGCGTACCCGGTGAGCCGGTCCCGGGCCTGCTCGGCGTGCCCGCCGGCGAGCAGCTCCGGCACCCCGGCCCGGGCCGCGGCGACCAGCAGGGCGACGGTCCGCTCGTCGCCGGGCAGCAGATCCTCCAGGGCGCGGGCCAGCCGGTCCGGCTCGGCGGCCAGCGACGGGTCGTAGCGCAGAGCGGTCCCCAGGGCCGAGGTCGCGGCCGAGACATCCACCGATGTTCCTCCTGTCCGTCAGTTAACGGCGAGCGGAGATTACCGCCGCTCGAAGGTTTTCCGGGGACGAGAGGAAGTCCGATGACCACATCCGCGACGGACACCCACGGCGACGACCGGCTATTGGTCCTGCCCTTCTACATCGTCGTGGACGTCTCGCTGTCGATGAGTGTTCCGCAGGGCGGTGACAAGTCGGCGATCCAGGCGGCCAACGAGATCCTGCCGACCGTGATCGACGGCATCGAGGCGTCGCCGACGCTGGGCGACGTGGTTCGCCTCGGCGCCGTCGACTTCTCCGACGACGCCCGCGTCGTGCTGCGGCTCGACGACGTGCGCAACGTCAACCCGATCCCGCAGTTCACGGTGCGTGGCGCCACGTCGTACGCGGCCGCGTTCCGCCTGCTGCGCCAGGAGATCGAGAAGGACTACGCCCAGCTGCGCGGCGACAACTACAAGGCGTACCGGCCGGCGGTCTTCTTCATCACCGACGGCGAGCCCACCGACGACCAGGCCGACATCGTCGCCGCCTACAACGACCTCACCGACCCGTCGTTCAAGCTGCGGCCCAACCTCATCCCGTTCGGCGTGGGCACCGCCACCAAGGACCAGCTCGACCAGTGGGTCTACCCGAAGGAGGGATCCAAGAAGCCGATGCGCAGCTACGTGATGCGGGACGGCGCCGACCCGGCCAAGGCGATCACCAAGGTCGCCGAGATCCTGCTGTCGAGCGTCATCGCCTCCGCCCAGTCGGTCAGCGAACAGGGCAGCGCCGGCGGCTTCGTGCTCGACGACGAGGACCTCGACAGTGACTGGAACTGAGGTCGCCTGGGCACGGCACCCCAACGGGCGGTGGATCGTCGGCGACGCCGGCAACCAGCCGTCCGTGGTGGCCGTGCCCCCGGTCCTGGTCCGCCGCCGCCCGGACGTGACACTCGACGGCGGCCGCGTCGGCATGCTCGACTACCGGGCCGCCAGCCTGCGCGGCATCGGCCATCTGGAGACCGGCAAACCCCGGCAGGACTCGTACGTCGTGACCGTCACCCGCGACGATCACTGGCTGGTCGGCTGCGTCGCCGACGGGGTGTCCGACGGCCGCATGTCACACCGGGCCGCCGACCTGGCCTGCGAGAAGCTCGCCGCCGAGCTGATCGACGGGCTGGCCGCCGGCCCGGCCGCCGACCTCGACCGGCTGGACTGGGCCGCCGGTGTGGCCGGGGTCAACGCCGCCATCCACAGGGAGTTCCTGCACACCGCCAAGGTGGAGGAGGCCGCCCTCGCCGACGTCCGCACGCTGATGTCCACCACGGCGGTCGCGTTCGCGGTGGCCACCCAGGCGGACGCCGACGGGACCCACCGGGCGGTGATCGCGTCGCTGGCCGGCGACTCGGCCGCGCTGGTCCTCGACGGCGACGGCTGGCGCCCGGTCACCGCCGTCAAGGGCGAGGGCGAGGAGGTGGCCTCGAACGCGGTCCGGCCGCTGCCCCGTGAGGTGGAACCGGAGCCGGTGACGCTGACCCTGCGGCCCGGCGACGTGCTCGCGGTGATCACCGACGGCATCGGGGACCCGCTGGGTGGCGGCGGTGGGGTGGTCGGCCGGTTCCTGGCCGAGCAGTGGGCGGAGCCGCCGGACACCATCGAGTTCGCCAACCAGGTCGGCTTCTACCGCAAGACCTTCATGGACGACCGCACCGTGATCGCCGTCTGGGTCGCCCCGGAGCCGACATGAGCGGGGATCCGGACACCGTCGTCAAGGGGGTGCTCGGGCGGCTCGACCACCTGGGCAAAGGCGGTACCGCGGTGATCTACCGGCTGCCCGGCTTCCAACTGCCCGGGCACCCGCCGCTGGTCTACAAGGAGTACAAGGAGCGGACCAGGGCGATCGCCGGCCCCGCGCTGAAGCGGGGCCTGCTCGACCTGGTCCGGCGGCGGCTCGCCATGACCGACCAGCAGCGCGCGGCCTGGGACAGGTGGGTCACCTGGCCGCTGCGGGTAGTCGTCGACGGCGACGAGGCGTGCGGCATTCTCCTGCCGCTCATCCCGGCCGCCTACTTCCAGGACCTGCACACCCGATCCGGGCAGCGGCGGCGGGTGCCCCGCGAGGTCGACATGCTGTTCGGCGACACCAAGGACATGGCCCGCGTCGGCCTGCCCGCCACCAGCGGAGAGCAGCGCCGCGCGGTCGCCGTGCAGATCGCCCGGGTGTGCGCCCTCACCCACCACCGCAACGTGGTGCTCGGCGACATCTCCGGCCGCAACATGGTGTACGACGTGAGCGGTCCCCGGCCCCAGGTGATGATCATCGACGCGGACGCGGCCCGGGTCGAGGGCAGCCGCGGCGCCTTCGGTGGCCAGCCGCAGACCCCGCATTGGGAGCCGCCCGAGGCGCTGCTCGCCGCCTCGCAGCTGCGCGCCGCCCGCAAGCGTGGCGACCAGAAGTCGATCAACACCCTGCTGCCGCGGACCACCGTGCAGAACCGGGCCACGGACGTCTACAAGCTCGGGCTGATGCTGGTCCGGGTGGTCGACCACGGCCGCGGCAAGGCGGTCAACCGCAAGCCGGAAGCCGCCCTGCGGATCTTCCGCCGGGCCTGGGGCAGACCCGCCGCCGAGCTGCTGGAACGCGCGATGAGCGGCAGCCCGGACGACCGGCCCAGCGCCCGTGAGCTGTACGAGTCGATGCGGCCCGGCGGTCCACGCCCGTCCCGGCCCCCGGCGCAGCCACAGCCACAGCAACAGCCGTCGGTCCCGAAGCCACGCCCGCCGGACCCGCCGACGACCGGCGCCGGTCCGATCGAGAACGGCAAACGGGCCGGATCGTTCGTCTTCGTCGAGGGCCGGGGGTGGGTACGCGATGGCAGATGACCCGGGCAGGTGGTGCCGTGCCTGCGGGACGACCGCCGGCACCGGCACCGGGAACTGCGTCGCCTGCGGCGCCGACCTGGCCGCCCCGGCGACCGGGGACGCCCGCATCGGACAGGTGGTGGTGCTCCCCGGACTGTTCCTCACCCGTACCGGGATCGTCGTGGCCGCGACCGGCGACACGCTGTCCGTGCTCGGCAAGGGTGACCAGCCGAACAGCGTCGGCGCCGCCGAGTTCGCCGGGATGCGCCGCGTCGACGTCCCCGGACCGCCGGTCATCGGCGAGGCCGGCCGGCTCTGGTCGGCCTCGCACGCGGCCGGCACCGGCGCTATCAAGGCGTCCTGGAACGACGCCCGCCTCAAGTCGTACGCCGACGACGTGGCCGGCCGCGACCTGGGCCGCCGCCGCGCCGCCGCGGCCGACGCCATCGCTCTGGGCCGGCAGTTCTGGCTGCCGCAGGCCAAGCTCACCGAGACCGAACTCTGCTGGTACCAGGCCCGTCAGGCGGCGCTGCGCGGCGACCTCGGCCAGATGATGGCCTGGCTCGCCAAACTGCCGGCCGGCCGGTACGCCGTCCGGATCCCGCTGCTGCTGAGGCACACCGCCGGGCTGCTCGCCGACAGCGGCCTCGCCGCGCAGGCCGCCGCCCAGCTCGCCCCGTTCGAGGACGGCCACCCGGACGCCCGCGCCCTGCGCCACGTGCTCGACCCGGAGGCCGGCGCCGACCTGATCCCGGTCACCGTCGCCTACGCCGCCACCAGCCCGGTCCCGAAGGCGGTGGCCGCCGCCGAGCGGATCCGGGACCGCCGCCGCATCCCGATCGAGCCGTACGCCGGCCCGAACATGCGGGCACTCGACGCCTACTTCGCGGGCCTCGCCGGAACCAACCTCGACCAGTACGCCGGACTGCTCACCGAACTGCCCGAAGCGCTGCTCGACGACCTGGTCGACGCCCGCGCCCTGACCAAGGTGGACGCCGACGGCACCGCCCGCGGCGCCTACCTGCGATGCCGGCTGCACCCGGGCCGGGTCACCCCGGACGAACTGGCCGCCGCCGGGTACACCGCCGAACAGGCCCGCCGCCACTACCTGGCCCGCGACGCCGACGCCCTCGGCGCCCTCGACGGCACCGACCCCGCGGTCGGCCACTACCGGGCGCTGCTCGCCTTCGTCCGGGACCGCGACCGCGGCCACGCCGACGACCTGTGGCCTCAGACCCGTGCCCTCGTCGACCTGATCGACGGCGGCGGCGAGGTCCCGGAACAGCTCGCCGCCGACCGGTCCGCCTGGCCCCTGCTGCGCGACGCCGCGCTCCAGGGCCGGATCACCGTGCCCGAGCACGTCAGCACCGCCCACCCCGACTTCGCCGCCTGGTACGGGCTGTGCCGCCTCACCCGGCTGGTCTACGACGGCGACTGGGAGGGCACCGTCCGGCTGGCCCGCGCGATCGGCCGGGCGGCCCGCGGCGGGCCGCTGGCCGATGAGGTCGCGAGCCTCGTGGCGTACGCGAAATGGCAGCTCGGCGACCACGACGGCGCGCTCGCCGCGCTCGACACCGGACCGGCCGCCCGGTTCCGTGCCGGTCTCACCCTGAACGCCTCGGTGATCGCCGCCGAGAAGGGCTCCGCGGCCGCGCAGGAGCCGCTGGTCCGGCTGGCCCGCGAGGCTCCCGACCAGCGGCTGCGCAACGGCGCGCTGATCAAGGCGCTGGGGTTGTGGATCGCCGACGACGCGGTCACCGAGTACCCGCCGGAACTGGCCACCCTGGTGCACGGCCGGCTCGCCGAGCAGATCGACGACGACGACTTCTTCCTCGACCTGCTCAAGTTCAGCGCCAACAACGACGCGTCCTGGGTGGCCGCCACCCCCGCGATCCGCGCGACCGGCTGGAATCAGGCCGACATGGTGCGCTACTTCCAGACCCGTTGCCGGATCCTCGAGGAGCACCGGCCGGAGACGTTCTCCGACCTGGCCGAGGCGCTGTCGCAGATCTGGCGGCGCGACCCCCGCCCGGAGTGGCAGGCCCGGGAGCGCGACTGGTTCGCCGACCTGCTGCTCGACCTGGTGCACCGGGACTTCGGCGAGGCGGCCGGCCTGGCCGGGGTGATCGAGATCCTGCTCGACGGCGGCGTCCTGGAGCAACGCGAACGGCTGATCCTGGCGATGCAGGCCGGCGGGCACCTGGCCATGGGCCTCGGCGACGACCAGGATCTGCGGCCGGAGTCGGAGAAACGGTTCCTGTTCGATCCGGCGTACGAGTTCCTGCGCGTGCGCGACGAGTTCCCCGAACCGGTCCGCGAGGCCCTCGCCGAGGAGCTGGGCCGCTGTCTGGGCGTCGCCGCGTTCGCCGTCGGCAACGCCATGTCCCGCGCCGTCGACAACCTCGGCGACCAGTACAACGAACTCGTCGAACGGCGCAGCTGGGACCGCAGCAACGACTGGCAGCTGTCCCGGATCCAGTTGGAGCTCCTCGACCACATGCAGACGGTCGTCGACCGGATGCGCGCCTACCAGGTGCTGCTCGTCCAGTTCCCGCTGGACGGCCCGATGACCGAGATCCCGGACATGCTGCGCGGTCAGGCGGACGCGCTCGCCGGACAGGTCGACATGCTCCGGAGGGACTTCTGATGGCCGACCGCAACCCGTACGTCATCCTCGGCATCCCGTTCGGCGCCGGCCGGGAGGAGGCCAACCTCGCCTTCGCCCGCCGGGCCCGCCCGCTGCGCCGCCTCGGCGCCGAGGGCCGCGACCGGATGACCGAGCTGACCTGGGCGCTGAACCAGATCGACGAGGCCATCAAGGAACCGGACACGGTGCTGTGGCTCTACCGGATCCCGCACGACCCGGCGGTGCTCGCCCCGAGCGGACCGGGCGAGTTCGCGCCCAAGCCCCGGCCGATGGCCCGCCGCAGCGGCGACAGCGGCCCCGGCCTCGACGCCGTGCAGCGGGCCGCCGCGCGCGAACACCTGCGCCACCTCGTCCTCGACCGGGCCGGCCGGACCGCGATCCCGGCGCCCTGACCCACCCGCATCCGAAGGGAAGACCGTGTTCGGCAGCAGAAAGCAGTTCGAGGCCATCGAGAAGATAGCCGCACTCATCGACCAGATCGACCGCCGGGTCGAGCGGATCGAGACCGTCACCCTGGTCCGCGAACCGGGCACCGCCGCGGCCGCCGAGGCGTACGAGGGACTGCGCAAACAGGTCGTCGCCGCGGTGCAGAACCGGACCAGCCACCTGGCGCAGCTCGCCCAGATCGACGCCGCCGTGGCACACGGCGCCGCCGCCGAGGACCTCACCGAGCTGCTCGGGCGCTGCTTCGAACAGGCCGGCCTGGAGAAGGTTGACGACGCCGACGACCCTGAACTCACCCGCTACTTCAAGTTCGTCGGCGACCGTGACAGCGGCCGTCCCGAGGTGATCGAGGCCGCCTACGTGGACCGGGCGACCGGTCGCCCGGTGCGGCTCGGCGTCGCCACATACGTGGGGCACCGGTCCCCACAGGATGTCGAGGGGGAGAAAGAGGAATGAGCGACGCTTTCGGGATCGACTTCGGGACCACCAACAGCGTTCTCGCCCGGACCACGGCGAACGGGGTCGAGGCCGTGCCGCTCGACCCCGGTCTGCCGCTGGAGTGGGCGAACCTCGAATTCGACCGGGTGCTGCCGTCGGTCATCGGGTTCGACGGCGGCGACCCGGTGTTCGGCTGGGCCGCCAAACGCCAGCGCACCGGCAAGCTGGAGGCGGTCAAGCGGCTGTTCGCCACCGAGGACTCGGTCACCATCGGTGACCAGGACCTCAAGGTCGAGGTGGCGGCCGCCATGTTCTTCCGGCACATCCAGCAGCAGGCCGCCGCGGCCGGCATCATCGCCAAACTCAACCGGGCCGTCGTCACCATCCCGGCGAACAGCCGCGGCCTGGCCCGGTTCCGCACCAAACTGTCCGCCGGGCTGGCCGGCATGGAGGTGCTCGCCCTCATCAACGAGCCCACCGCGGCCGCCATGGCGTACGCCCACGCGATCGGCCAGAACCAGCGGATCCTGGTCTTCGACTGGGGCGGCGGCACCCTCGACGTCACCGTCCTCCAGGCCTTCGACGGCGTCTTCATCGAGCAGGCGTCCAAGGGCGTGCAGCGGCTCGGCGGCCTCGACATCGACGACGCCTTCCGGGCCGCCGTCCTGCCGCAGATCCCCGGCTCGGCCGACTGGGACGACGAGAAGCAGGCCCTCTTCCGGCTCGATCTGGAACGCGCCAAGATCGAACTGTCGCAGCAGGACACCACCCGGATCCCGCTGCCGTCCGGCGGCTACCACCAGGTCAGCCGCGCCCTGCTGGAGGAGTCGGTCGCCGCGCTGGTCCAGCGCACCCGCGAACCCGTCGACATCTGCCTGCGCGACAGCCCCGGCCGCATCGACCACCTGGTCATGGTCGGCGGCAGCTCCAACATGCCGGTGATCCGCCGGTTCGTCTCCGACATCGTCGGCGTCGAACCGTCCACCGGCGTCAACCCGATGCTCGCCGTCGCCCAGGGCGCCGCCATCGCCTCCGGCATCCTCCAGGGCACCGTCACCGACCTCGACTTCCACGTCGGCACCGAACACGCCCTCGGCATCGTGGTGCACAACGACTCGTCACCGCCGGAGGGCTCCTTCTCGGTGCTGATCCGCCGCAACACCAAGTACCCGGCCCGGGCCACCGACTCGTACGTGCCGGCCATGGACTTCCAGGAGCAGGTCAACGTCCAGGTGATCGAGGGCGACCCGGACAAGCCGATCGGCCACGAGGACAACGTGGTCCTCAAGGACTGGGACATCGACCTGCCCGAGCAGCGGCTGCGCACCGACGCCTCGTTCACCGTCACCTACGAGTACGACCTGGACGGCATCCTGCACGTCCTGGTCCGCGACCAGCGCACCGGCAACGTGCTCTCCGAACAGGAGGTCGCCGTCGGCGCCGCCGAGGACCGCACCCAGCTGCCCCTGATGCGCCGCAACGTGGACAACCTGATGACCGTCGGCGCGACACCGAAACCGCGGATCTCCGCCGAGGCGCAGGCGGTCATTCGCAAGGCCCGCGACAAGGTGCTGCCGTTCGTCGCCGACGACGACCGCGACACCCTGGAGAAGCTGGTCACCGACCTGGAGGCGGCCACCCCGGAGACCGAGAAGGACCGGACCGAGGCCCTCGAGACCGAGCTGCGCAACCACGCCTACCTGTTGTGGTGATCCCAGCTGAACGACGTGCCGGCCACCGAGACGGTGCCGCCCGGCGGGCAGGCCGCCGAACCGCGACTGCCCGCCGACCCGTCCGGTGAATAGCTGATCATCAACCGTACGTCGGACGAACCCACGCCGGACCGGGCGGCGGTGATCTCACCGCTGCCCGGCAGGCCGGTCGCGTCCGCGCTGAGCACCACCCGGCGCCCGGACAGCGGCAGGACGCGCTGCTCGCCGCCGCCCCGCCGGATCGTCACGGCCCCGGTCAGCGCCGGGCTCAACCGGCCCCGCCGCCAGCGGACGAGAACCACCGTGAGGGCGGCCAGCAGCACCGCGACGGTCACCCACCACCACAGGCTGCCGCGCTGGGCGGAGAACTCGCGCGTGCCGGGCGCGGCCGCCGGCGCCGCGGCCAGGGTCAGCCCCAGCTCCCCGGTCAGCACCGCCGACCAGGGCGAGTCCACCCGGGCGGTGAGCTGGAGATCCCGCTGAGCGGTCACCGTCTTCAACGGCGCCAGCGACCGCGGGCCGGGATCCCAGTCGACGGTCACCGGCACCGTCACGTCGCCGCCGGGCGGCAGGTCGACCGGACCGGGAGCGACCTCGGCGCCGGTCACCGCGAGGTCGGTCAGCACCAGTGGCACGTGCGGCATCGGATTCCGCACCCGGACCCCGACGGTGGTCCGGCCCGCGCCGATCGGCTCGGCCGGCCACGTCACCCGGACCGGCTCGGTCACCTCGGCGGCCAGCAGACTGCGCGCCTTCGCGGCGCGGGCCTCGGCCTTCGGCCGGGCCAGCTGCGCGGTCAGCCGGTCCACCGACGTCGGCGCCAGCACGCTGGCGCCCGGGAACACCTTCCGCAGCAGGGTCGCGCCGGTCGCGCCGGAGAGCGGGATCGCGTACGCCCGAAGCGACACCTTGTTCAGCTTCGCGGCCCGGTCGGCGAGCTGGTTCCAGTTGTGCCCCTGGGTCAGCGGGTACGCGCTGCGCGGCCCCGGATCGTGCCGCCCGTCGGTCAGCAGCACCACCGTGGCCAGCGGCGGAGCGTCCGGCCGGGCCAGCGCCGTCACGCCCGCCTCCAGGGCCGCGCCGATGTCGGTGTACGCCCCCACCGCGTCCCGTGGCAGCCCGGCCGCCAACCGGCCCGGCTCCCGCCCCACCTGCCGGGTGACCGCCTTCGCCCGCTCGTCGAACGGCACCAGCGTCACCCGGTCCTCCGGGGCCAGCGCCGCGAAGAAGCCGATCAGGCCGCGGCGCAACTGCGCGTACCGGGCGCCGCGCATCGACCCGGACACGTCCACCATCACCACGTAGTCGGACGCCACCCGGTCCACGCCGAGAGCCTCGTACACGTCGTCGGGCCCGGCCGCTGGCGCCTGCACGGGCGTCGCCGCCAGCAGCATCGCCGCCGCAGCCGCTTGGATCCGCATCACATTCCTCTCTGACGGACAGAGCTGTCCGTCAGATACCGGCGTGACCTTCGATTCCAGGGCCTACCTGCGGGACGTCGTCAACCCGCTGCGCGATCAGGTCGGCGCCCTCCCCGGCGACCTGGCCCGCCACTACGGCGTGGAACCCGGGATGACCAGCGCCGAGATCGCCGACCGGCTGGAAAAGGTGCGCGAGTTCTGGAAGCAGCGCCAGGGCGGCTCGGGAGCGGCGGCCCGGGTCTGCGCCCGGATGCTGGACCGCGACGAGATCCTGCGGCGCGACCACGGCGACCGGATGCACTCCCCGGACTGGTGGACGTCCCTCCCGGAGGAGGAGGTGGCGCCGGAGGAGTTCGAGGAGTTCGAGGAGGACGACGAGCCGGAGCCGGAGCCGGAGCCGGTGAAACTGGTGGCCCATGTGGAGCGGCTCCGGGTCACCGTCACCGCCGAGGACCAGGACACCGCCATCGCGCACATCGCCTGGCGCACCCCACCCTCCGGGCGGGTGTCGATCCGCCGCTCCCCGGTCCCGCCGGTCTGGCCGCCCGGCACCCCGGTCCGGGCCGCCGACCTGCGCGGATTCGGGGAACCGCTGGCCGGCGACCGCCTCACCGTCGGGCCGGAGTCGCAGATCGCGGTCCGGGTCCCCGGCGGCCCGCACGTCTACACCCCGTTCACCCTCGACGACCAGGGCGGCGGGGTGGTCGGCGAACCGGTCAGCGCCGGCGTCGCCGACTCGGTGCAGCAACTGCGCGCCCGGCGTACCGGGTCCGAAGTGGTCCTGTCGTGGATCTGGCCGCCGTCGATCAACCTGGTGGACGTCACCTTCACCCCGGCCGACGGGCCGGAGTGGCAGCGGCGGATGACCCGCGGCGAGGTCGCCGAGCAGGGCTGCCGGATCCCGGTCGGGACGAGCGGCGGCCGGGTCACGGTCTGCGCGGTGACCCGTACCCGCGACGGCGACCTGCTGTCCGCGCCACGGTCGGTGACCGTCGAGGGGGTGGGCGGCACGCTGACGTACCGGCTGCCCAAGGTGGGCGGTCCGCTCAGCCGCGGCCGCCGGATGCTGCGGGTCACCGTCGACCGCACCTGCGAGGGCGTCGAGTTGCGGCTGGTCGTGGTGCCCGGCAACGCCCTGCCGGCCCGGCCGGACGCCGGCGAGACGCTGCTGCACTTCACCGGCCTCCGGTTCGACGCCGGCACACCGTGGGAGGTCCCGTTCACCGTGCCGCGGCGCTCGCGCCCCGGCCGGCTGCGCTGTTTCGTGGTGTCCCCGCGCGGCATCCGGGTCGTGGACCCGATCGACGAGATGAAGGTTTCCTGAGATGAACGTCGCCTGCCCCTACTGCTACGAGCGGATCAACACCCGCCGGCTCTGGTTCCGCTGCACCGGGCGCAAAGCCCCCGGCCGGCCGGCGTGCGTCCCGCAGAAGGACCCGGCCCGCAAGGAGCTGACCGGCATCGACGAGCTGGTGCTGCCGTCCTTCCCGGCGCCCGGCCGCGGTCTGCTGCCGATCAACTCGGCGGTGCACGAGGTGTGCCACGCCGTCTCCGGCGTCAAGGTGTGCCCGCACTGCCACAGCCGGATGCCGCCGTCGTTCGGCGAGGGCCGCAGCCCGCTCATCGCCATGGCCGGCGCCCCGCACACCGGCAAGAGCGTCTACCTGCGCATCCTCGCCGACCAGCTGCGGCACGGCATGGGGCTGCGCTTCGACGCCGACGTGCGGCTCATCGGCGACGAGCAGTTCGCCAACACCACCGGCCGCGCCGACTTCCTCGACCCGGCCGGCGAGCTGTTCCCCGGCGGGCAGCTCTACGCCAAGACCCAGCAGGCGTCCGAGGGCCGCCGCGACCCGATCGTCTTCGCCTGGCGGCAGAAACGCCTGGCCCGGTACGACACCACGCTGCTGTCCTTCTTCGACACCGCCGGCGAGGACCTGTCGTCCATGTCGACCGTCGACAACCTGCGCTACCTGGGCGCCGCCGACGCGCTCATCCTGCTGCTCGACCCGTTCCTCATCCCGCGCGCCCGCGACCAGATCAACCTGCCCAAGTCGGCCTACACCACCAACCAGTCGACCGTGGACGTGCTCAACCGGGTCACCGACAACCTGCGCGAGAGCCGCCACCTGGGCGGCCGGCGGAACATCCCGATCCCGGTCGCCGTGGTCTTCGCCAAGATCGACGCGTTCTTCGACCTGTGGGGCGAGGACCACCCGCTGGTCCAGCGGCCGCAGACCGGCCCCTTCTACGACGAGGCCGCCGGGCGGGCCACCCACGAGTACGTGCGCGGGCAGCTCGCCGACTGGGGCGCCCACGACGTCGACAACCACCTGACCCACAACTACAAGAACTTCCGCTACTTCGCCGTCTCCGCGCTGGGCGCCGAACCCGACTACGACAACGACATCATCGACCCGAACGGTGTGCACCCGTTCCGGGTCGACGAGCCGCTGCTGTGGCTGCTCAGCCAGTTCGGCGTGGTGCCGGGCAGGGGCTGAGCATGGACCGACGATTCGAGACGCTCGTCTACACCGACTGCCGCCCCGGCGAGGGCCTCGGCGGCGGCGCCGGCCTGCAGTTCCAGGCCCGCTCCAGCGACGCCGCCACGCCGGCCCAGACCTTGGTCAAGGACCGCCTGCTGTACGAGCCGCCGGCCCGCTGGATGGCCGACCGCCGCCCGGCGGGGGAGTACCCGCCCTCCTTCGGGCACCTGTGCGCCTCCGGCTACCTGGCCACCGCGGCCGGCGTCTACCTGGGCCGGGAGGCCAACGGGGTGCGCGAGGGCAACCAGCTCACCCACGCCATCGTCACCACCGGCCCGGAGGCGTACCGCGGCCTGCGCCCGGCCCAGCTGTACGGCGCCGGGTTCTGGACCACCACCCCGGCGCCCGGCTGCCGGTCCGCGCCGGTCACCGTCAGCCCGGAGGACGTGCCGTACACCCCGGCCCGCGCCCGCACGTTCGTGCTCGCCCGGCCGAACGGCGCCGCCATGCTGTTCGCGCTGGTCTCCGCCCTGGAACGGGCCGGCACCGACGGCCGGGTGCTGTTCCTCGGCGACGACGTCGGCGACATCGTGGAATGGCTGGTCGCCGGCACCCTGCTGGTGCCCCGCCAGCGTGCCCTGGAACTCGGCTTCAAGATCTACTCCAACGATCCGGCCCGGTCGCCGGCCCCGGTCGTCGCCGTGCACCCGGACTTCGCCGGGCCCGCCACCCGCGTCGACAACCAGCTCGGCTACCTCGTCTTCGACCTCACCACCCACCGGCACAGCCCGGTCGCCGTCACCGCCGGCGCCGACCGCTGGGTCCGGCTCTTCCTCGACGGCGACCCGCGCGACGCCGTCGACGCCCTCGACGTGGCGAGCGAGTCCGGCATCGACGACGGCGCGGCCGCGGCGGCGCTCGGGCTCGCCGCCATCCTGCACGCCGAACCGCCCCCCGAACACGCCGAGGCGGTCGTCGGCTGGCTCCGGCAGGGGCCACCACGACTGCGTGACGCGTACGGCGCCGACCTCACCGACCTCTTCGCCGAGATGCCCGAACGCTGGTCCCGCGAGGTGCTCCGGCTGCTCGACGAGGTCGGCAGCGACGGCCTGCTGCCCGGCAAGGCCGCCGAGGTGCGGATCGCCCTGCTCATCAAGGACATCGAGGAGGCGGTCACCGGCGGCCCGGTCACCTCCGAGCCACCCGCCCCACTGCCCGACGGCGAATGGGGACCGGACCGCGACGACCAGGCGCTCGCCCTGATCCTGGAGGCGCTGCGGGCCCCCGGCCGGTCCGGGCCCGCCATCGAGGCGCTGCTGCGGGTCGCCCACCGCTACCGCGCCGACGTGCACCCGGCCCGGCTCGGCGACGCCTCCGCCGAACTCGCCCGGCACCTGTCCCGCGACCCGCGGCTGCTGCGCCCGACCGAATGGCCGCACGCCGCCGAGACCGAGGAGCTGGTCATCGGGGCGCTGCGGGCCCGGGCCGCACGCGGCGGCGCCGAACCGGCCCTCATCGGCGACGTGTGGGGGGACTGGCTGCTGCGCCGCCGTCCCCGGCTGCCACGCGAGCTGCGCGCCGCGGCGCTGGGCGCCGCGATCCGCGAGGGCGACGACCGGTCCGGGCTGCTGCGCGACGAGCTCTCCGCGGTTCTTCACGACCCCGACCGGTACGCGCGACGCGTCACCGACCTGTTCAGCCAGACCCCGCCCCGCCCCGACGAGATGCTGCTGATCGCCGAGAACGCCCCACCCGGCACACCCCCGCTCGACCGGGTGTTCCGTCCCGTCACCGAGCCGGTCGCCGGGCCGGGCCCGGTCACCGTCCGCCAGCTCAAGCTCTGCCACGACCTGTGCCACCGCGGCCTGATCCAGCCGGACCGGGCCCTCGAGGTCACCCTGGCCGCCGACGAGATCCTCACCGGCGCCGTCGCCCGGCTGCTCGGCGACCCACCCGACGACCGGGTCACCGGCCTGCTCACCGACATCGCCGACGCCCCGCCCCGGCTGGTCCGCGCCCGTACCGCCCGGATCCTCGCCGCCCTGCTCGACCTGCCCGTCTTCCGGACCGGCGACAAGGTGTTCGACCGCCATCCGGACCTGCTCGACCCGTACCTCGACGAGCTCGCCACGACGCTGCGGACCAGCACCCGGGCCGCGCTCGCGGTGATGGCCTTCCAACTGGAAGGCAACCGGCTGCGCGACGACAAGACCCGCAAGGAGGCCGTCGGCAAGGCCCTCGACCACTGGCTGACCTGGGCGCCCGACCGGAACCTCGCGCAGGCCGCCCGGCAGGTCGCCGACGTGCTCGGCCGCAAGTGGGCGGAGGCCTGGGACAACCGGGTGGACCGGCTGGCCGGCCGCCGCAAGCGGTACCGCATCACCCACCCGTTCGGCGGGGGACGCTCCTGATGCGCGTGATCGGATTCGCCGTCTACTACGCCGGCGCCCTGGCCTGCCTGCTCTTCGTCACCGTGCCGCTCAGCCTGGTGCTGGCCGGTGCGAGCCTGGTGACCGGCGCCGTGGCCGTCATCGTGGCCGCCGGACTGGTCCTCGCCGGCCCCGGGGCGGGCCTGCTCACCCCGGACGGTGCCCGGACCGGCCTGCCCGGCCGGGTCGCCCGCGAGTTCGTCCGCCGCGACCCGGCCTGGCCGCAGTACTTCGCCGCGCAGGCGCTGCTCGACGCGGGCGCCACCACCGGCCGGGCCTGGGCCTGGACCACCGGCGCCTGGCGCACCGGCGTCGGCTGGCTGGCCGACAACAACTGCGGCGGATTCTGGTGGCCGATCGTGGTGCTGCCGGTGCTCACCGTCCTGGCCGCCGGTTCCCTCGGCGCCGCCGTCGTGCTGCCCGCCTGCCTGCTGGTGATCGCCGCGCTGACCCTGGCCGCCTGGATCACCGGGCCGCCGCTGGTCTACCTGCTGCGCGGCGTGGACGCCGGCTGGCGGCGGATGCTGCGGTCCCGGGCCAGCTGCACCGCCTGCTTCGCCACCGCCGCGGTGCCCGCCTACCGCTGCCGGGGCGCGCACGGCCCGGCCCAGCGCTCCTCCGGCGACGACCTGCACCGCGACCTGCGGCCCGGACGGCTCGGAGTGCTGTGGCGGCGCTGCTCGTGCGGGCTGCGGCTGCCCACCATGGTGCTGCGGGCCGCGCACAGCCGGCATCTGGAGGCCTGCTGCCCCAGCTGCGGGGAGGCGCTCTTCGCCGGCGCCGGGCGGGTCCGCGACGTCCGGGCGCCGGTCTTCGGCGCGGCCTCGGCCGGCAAGACCCAGTTCATCATGGCCGCCCTGGTCGGGCTGCACCGCGCGGCCGACCGGGCCGGCGTCGCCGTCACCATGCCGGACAACCGCGGCCGGATCGCCTACGAGGTCTACGCCGACCTGATCTCCCGCGCCGCCCCGGCCCCGAAGACCGACACCACCGCGCCGGTCGCCGTCACCGTCCGCCTCGAACAGGGCCTGAACACCACCCTGCTGCACCTGTTCGACGCGGCCGGCGAGACGCTGACCGACCGGGAACAGAACGCCGGCCTGTCCTACCTGGACACCGCCGAGACGCTCACCTTCGTCCTCGACCCGTTCTCGATCCGGCGGATCCGCGACGAGCACGGCGCCGCGTCGGCGGCCGTCTTCACCGACGCCAACGCGGCCCTGCACGATCCGGAGGACGCCTACAACGCCACCGCCCAACGGCTCCAGGAGTACGGAGTGCGCACCGGCCGCAACCGGCTCGCCTTCGTGGTCACCAAGGCCGACCTGCTGCGCCGCCTGCCGTTGAGCATGCCCGGAAGCGACAGTGCCGCGGTCCGGGACTGGCTCCGCTCGTACGGCCTGGAGAACCTGGTGGTGACCGCCGAGCGCGACTTCCGGCAGGTCCGCTTCTTCCTCGTCTCCGGCCGCGACACCGACCCGGACGGCCCCGTCTCGGTGCTGCGCTGGGTCCTCATGAAGGGATGGGGAGGCATTGGCTGACCCGCGCGCCCGGCCGCCGGTCGTGCACCGGCTGTCCCGGCTCACGATCCTGCTCGTCATCGTGGCGCTGGCCGTCTGGTTCGGCACCTCGGCCGTCGCCCTGGCCGCCGTCGACTGGGCCACCACCGTCGTCTCCGACATCACCGCCACGATCTGGCGTCCCCTCACCGAGACGTCCTGACCGGCGGGCCGGAGCCGGCATCCGGCCGCGTCAGGGCTGGGTGGAGAGGAAGCGGCGCACCTCGCTGAAATCGGTCTCCTCGGCGCTCGCCGCGAGCACCGCGCCGAGCAGGCCGGCCAGATCCAGGCCGGGCAGCTCGAAATACCCGTCGTCGGTGGCCAGCGCCCGCATCACCGTGTCGTCCGCGCCGGGCAGGCCGAACGCGAAGATCTGGGTACGCCGGTGCTCGCGGGCCCGCGCGAGCCGCCGCGCCAGCGGCCGCCACTCGTCGCTCGGGTTGCCCTCGAAATCGGTCGGCGCGCCGTCACCGACCAGGATGATCCGGGACGCGGCCGGGCCCGCCGCCAGCGCCCGCCGCTCCGCCAGCAGGTGCAGCGCCAGGTCGATGGCGGCCACCAGGGGGGTGGCGCCGCCCGCCGTCAGCTCCGGGATCTCCAGCCGGGCCGCCGGGACGAACGCGCCACCGTCGGCGGCCGACGGCGTGCCGTCACCGGAGACCACCAGGACACCGCCCAGCCCGTACGTCAGGACCGCGAACTCGACGCCCCGCAGCGCACCGGCGCCCTCCGCCCGCACGGCCGGCAGCCAGGCGGCGAGCTGCCGGTTCAGCGCCACGATGGCCGGCACCCCACCGGTCTCGGTGGTGCGCATCGAATCGGACGTGTCCAGCAGCAACGTGACGAACCGGGGCTCCATGGTCACCTTTCCGGGTGGGTGATCTCACCCGGTATCTGACGGACAGCGGCCGCCTGTCCGTCAGATACCTCTGCGAGGAGGAGGCAGGGGATGGACGAGGACGCCGAACGGTACGCCGTGATCGCCGCCGCGCTGGCCGGGCACGCCCCGCTCGCCGACGCGATACGGGCGCTGCGGTCGGCGCCGGCCGGTGGACCGTACCGGGGCGCTCTCGCCGCCGGGCTGATCGACCGGTTCGTGGACGACGAGCAGAGCCAGCTCTTCGGCGAGCGGGAGTCGCTGGAAGCCCTGATCGCGATCGGCGACGGCGACCCGCCGGCCGGGCCGTCCTGGCCGCGGACCCGGGCGCTGGGCCGGTCCGCCGCCCTCGCCATGGCCGCCATGCGCTACGACCTGCCGGACACCGAGAGCGCGCTGGAGGAACTCGACGATCTGGCCGCGGTGATCACCGCCGGTGACCGGGTCGGCCGGATCCACCTGGAGCGCGCCCGGCTGGCCGTCTCCATGTACCACGCGGTGATCGACGGCGACGACCCGTTCCAGAGCGAGGCGTGGCAACGGTTCCGCAAGCTCGCCGACGGCGGCCCGCCCGAGGCGGTCGCGCTCGGCGAGGCCATCGACATCTCCCAGGCGCTGATGAACGACCCGCACACCGACCTCGACGCCCGGCTCGAACGGCTGGGCGAGGTCGCGGCCCGGCTGCCGGACTCGGCGGCCCGCTCGATGATCGAGACGACCGCCGACCAGATCCGCCAGGTCATCGCCGGCAACCCGGACGCGATCCCCTCGACCGGCGGTGGCGGTGCGGGCGCGCTGCACCTGGCCGCCTCGGTCATCGGCCCGCTCAGTGCCGAGGACGCCACCGCCGAGGACCTGGACCGGGCGGTGGACCGGTTGCGGGCCGCCCTCGCCGCCTGCCCGGACGACCCCCACCAGCGGATCCTCCATCTGACCGGGCTGGCCGGCGCGCTCGCCCGGCGCGCCCAGGTCCGCAACGACATCGGTGACCTGCCGGAGGCGGAGCGGCTGCTGGTGGAGGCGCAGGGGCTGCTCAGCGGCCCGCAGGACCGGGCCTGGGAGATCGTTCACGAGGGCCTGTCCCAGGTCCGCCAGCGGATGGGCGGCGAACAGGACTCCTACCTGGACGCGGTGGTCTCCCTGCGTACCCATGTCTGGCGGGTCCTGATGCAGCCGGACGCGGCCGGAGCCGCCGCCGTCGCGCGGGAGGCCGGGGAAGCGGCCGTCTCCGCCGCCCGCGGTTGTCTGCGCGTCCACGACGTCGCCGGAGCGGTCCGCGCCCTGGACGCGGGCCGTGGCCTGGCCCTCTACGCGGCCACCGAGATGCGTTCGGTGCCGGACCTGCTGCGGGGCGCCGGCCGTGACGACCTGGCCGCCGACTGGCAGCGGGCGATCGACGCGGACGGCCCGGCGCCGGGCCTGCGCCGCCGGGTGTTCGGCGTGCTGGCCGACATCGCCCCGGGTGGCGCCCTGTTCGACCCGCCGGAGATCGACGAGATCCGCGAGGCGCTGTCCGAGCTGGATCTCGACGGCCTGGTCTACCTGGTCCCGTCGTCCGATCTGTGGCCCGGCCTGGCCGTCACGGTGCCGGCCGTGGGCGAGCTGTCCTATCTCGGCCTGCCGGGACTGAAACCCGCCGACAGCCCGGAGGTGGCCGCCTACCTGGGCGTCGCGAGCCGCCGGGACAGCGCGGCGGTCGGCCGGTCCGGGAAGCGCGACATGGTGATCCTCGACGACGACCTGACCGACCGGCTGGACATCGTCCGCGACTGGGCGTGGCGGGCCGCCATGGGCCCGATCCTCGACAGCGTGCTGCCGACCTGGACACACGTGCCCGCCCACCGGGTGCCCCGGATGGCGCTCGTGCCGATGGGTGAACTGGCCCTCATCCCGTGGCAGGCGGCCCGCCGCGCCGGCGGCGAACCGGCCATCCGTTCGGTCGCGTTCTCCCAGGCCGCGTCCGCGCGGATGCTGCTGCGCAGCGCGGCCCTGCCGCCGGTCGCCCCGTCCCGGCTCGGCCTGATCGTCGCCGACCCGGAGACCGGCGCCGGCGCCGTCGACCTGCACGGCGCCCGCGAGGAGGCGTCCGCGATCCACGACGCCTTCTACCGCGGCGCCCGCTACCTCGGCCGGCTCCCCGGTGACGACGGCGAGGTGAGCCCGTCCGGGGAGGGCACCCCCGAGCAGGTCCGCGCCTGGTTGACCAGCACCGGCCGGGCCGCCGGGTCCATGCTGCACCTGGCCTGTCACGGCGTCGCCGACTCCCACGAGGGCGGCTCCCACCTGATGCTGGCCGGACAGCGGCTGGCCGCCGAGGAACTGGTGAAGCTGATGACCGCGGTGCCGGACCGCGCGGTCGGCCTGGTCGTGCTGGCCGCGTGCAGCTCCGGGATGGCGGCCCGCGACTACGACGAGGCGTACAGCCTGGGCACCGCGTTCCTGGCCGGCGGCGCCCGCTCGGTGCTGTCCACCCAGTGGACGATTCCGGACAGCAGCACCTCACTGCTGATGTTCATGTTCCACCATCACCTGATGACCGATCGGCTGCCGGTCTGGGAGGCGCTGCACCGCGCACAGCTGTGGATGCTGGACCCGGACCGCGAGGTGCCCGCATCCATGCCGGCCCGGCTGAGCGCGCAGCTCGACGACGGCGACCCGGCCGACGTCACCGGCTGGGCCGGCTTCCTGCACGGTGGCCGTTGAGAGGAGACCGGAGTTTGTCCAAGATCGACGCCCTGCGGGCCCGGCTGAGCAAGCTCACCGGCGCCGCCCGCGCCCGGCCGCTGCTGGACCTGACACAGCTGCTCAGTGACGCCTACTGGCAGGCCGGGCCGGGCAAACCCGAGTCGCGGCCGTTGCTCGACCAGGCCATCGCGGCGGTCGACGAGGCGTACGGCTACTTCGGCGCCACGGACCCGATGCGCCCCAGCGTGGCCGGGCTGGGCGGCTGGCTGCACGGCTGCCGCCACCTGGCGCACGCCGGCTCCACCGAGGACCGCGACATCGGGATCCGGCAGATCGAGGAGGGCCTGCGGGCGCCCGGCCTGTCACCGGTGCTCGGCAGCACGATGCGGCTCACCCAGGGGCAGTTGTACATGAGCCGGGTGACCGAGATCCTGCAACAGCCGGGCGCCGTCAACATGATCAGCGAGGGCCGGCTGCCGGCGAGCGCGGCCACGGACGTGGACCGGGCGGTCGCCTGTTTCGAGCGGGTCCGCGACGAGGCCGGCGCGCCCCGGCAGGCTCGCGACATCACCGCGCCCCTGATCCGGATGGCCGGCGCGCTGCGGATCTTCGTCACCACGCCGCCGGGCACCTCCGGTGTGGAGATCATGAACCGGTGGATGGAGGCCATGAAGGTCATCCAGCAGATCCACCAGGAACAGTCGGCCATGCACATGGTCGTGCCGATCGGCACCAACGGCGCGTTCTACGGCGCGGACCGGATCGCCGACCAGGATCCGCTGGACCGCCCGGTGCCGCTCGTGCAGTCGGCCGGCCCGGCCGTGCCCCGCCCGCGCCCGGCTCCCCGCCCGGCCCCGCGCCCGGCCCCGCGCCCGGCCTCGACCCCGTCCCGGACCCCGGCCCCCGCGCCGCCGTCGGACGACGCCGCGGCCCTGCGCCGCGAGCTGCGTGAGCTGATCACCGGTGGCGGGGAGCTCTTCCCGGCGCTGGACCGGTTGCTGCGGGCGCCCGCCCCGGCGCCCGGCCTGGTCGACGACATGGTCGCGCTGGCCACCGCGGTCGTCGACGCGGGCGCCGCGAACCGCACCGACCAGTTGTTGCTCGCCGCCGGGCTGAGCCTGCGCGCCCGCGCGGCCGGGGGCCGCCGGGCCCGCCGCGACCTCGTCGAGGCCGCTGACGCGCTGGTCGAGGCCGCCGGTTCGGCACGCACCCCACCCCCCGAGGCGGTCCGCGTGATGCGCCGGGTGGCCGACGTGGTGGACCAGGCCGACCCGGCTGTCCGCGCCGGCCACCGCCTGACCGCCATCCTCCGGGAACGTGAGGGCCGCCGCTGACGTAGCCGGAATGAATCGACTGTCCACCCGATGGCGGCCTCTGAACGTGCGGAATCGGGGCTGCGGACGGTCCGACCGGCCTCGTGGGACTCCCGGTAGGACGGTGATTAGAGCAAGCTTCAACCACCGATCCCGGCCCCGCCGTCGGAAGGAGTCCTCGGTGGTCATTCCGCACGTCCCGATCACCCGATCAGAACCGGACAGTCTGTGCCGGCTTCGGGAGTTGGCCGCGGCCGGTTCCCTGGCCTCGGTGGCGTCCGGGGACGGTGCTGAGCGGACCGTGCTGGCGGGCGCCGCGTACGAGCTGGTGTGGCCGCTCGTGTTCGCCCGGGTGACCCGCCGGTTCGAGCGGCAGCGCGGCCACGCCGTCTGCGCCTCGGGACTGACCAAACTGGCCGACGAGTGCCTCGACCGGTTCCACGACGACGTCGAGGCGGTGGTCGACGATCTGCTGACCCACGCCCGGCAGCCGATCCGGCACCTGGAGGCGTGGGTGACGGCCCGGCTCAGCGCGGCCACCGTGAACGCGCACCGCCGCCGCCGGGGCGATCGCGGCGCGCTGCAACGGCCACGGCTGCCCGGCTGGCTCGCCGACGGCCTGGGCCGGGACCGCTGGCTGATGGCGCTGGCCGTGCACATGCTGGTCTGGGTGGGGGTGCCCGGCACGGCCGGTGACCAGTTGTGGCCGGTCGAGGCGTGGGCACAGGCCCGGGGCGCGTGCACCGGTGACTGGCCGGGCAGTGACCCGGCCACGGTACGGCGGGAGATCGAATCGGTGCTGGTCGCGATGCGGGCCCGTCCCGCCTGGTATCAGTCCTTCGTGGAACGACCGCTCCGAGCCAAACGGCCACCAGTGGTCACGATGGCCGTCGACCCGTACGGTGAATCCGTGCTACCGCTGGTCCCCGGTGACCCCGACGCGCGGGTCGAGTCCGAGCTACGCCATCTCGCCGGTGACGCCGTCCGGGTCATAGCGGCCCGTCTCGGCCGTGGCGAACCGGCCGAGACGGTGGTCGTCGAGGTGCTTCACACGATCTTCGGTGGCGCCTTCACCGGCACGCTCGACCAGGTGCCGCACAGCATGGCCGACCCGCTCGGCGGGATCGTCGGCGGGCTGACCGACCGGTCCCGGGTGGACCGGATCGTCACGGAGATCCAGGCGATCGTCGATGAGGGCGATGACGGTGACGCGCTATCGGTGTGATTCCATGCCGTGATCGGACCGCATCCGCTGAGATGAGATTCCGGAAATCGCCGGACTTCGGGATGTCATTCCAGCGATTGCGCGGTCACCGTGGGCAAGGTCCAATGGGGACATGATCCGTGCGGGCGAGCCGGCCTGGGCGCCGGGATCCTTCCTGACCCTGCTCACCGTCGCCGAACGTGACGAGCTGCTGTCGCTCGGCACCACCCGGCGGCTGCCAGGCGGCCGGCACCTGCTCGTCGAGGGCCGCCAGGACACCCAGGTCGAGGTGATCCGGCAGGGCCACGTCAAGATCACCACGACGGTCGGCGGGATGCCCCGACTGCTCGCCATCCGGCTGCCCGGCGACCTGGTCGGCGAACTCGCCGCGATCACCGGCAACGGCCGCATCGCCACCGTCACCACCTGCGGCGACGTCGTCTCCACGGTGATCCGGCAGGCCGAGTTCCTGAACTTCGTCAACCGGCACCCGCACGTCGCCGCGCAGGTCACCGCGGCGGTCGGCCGCAAGCTGCGGTGGGCCAACGACCGGCGGTCCGAGTTCTCCGCCTTCCCGGTGCACGTCCGCCTCGGCCGGGTGCTGCTGGAGATCGCCACCAGCTGCGGCGAGGCCGTCGGCGACACCCTCCTGATCCGGGTCGAGCTGAGCCAGACCGAGCTGGCGTCGCTGGTCGGCGCCCGCGAGGACACCGTCCAGCGGGCGCTGCGCGACCTGCGCCGCGAGGGCCTGGTCCGGACCGGCTACCGCCGGATCACCGTGCTCGACGCGGCCGCCCTGCGCGCCCTCACCGAGAAGGCCGAGTGGCTTTAGGGGACGACGACCTTGATCACCGCCTCGCTGGTGGTCCAGTCGTAGGCCATGCCCAGCTCGGCGTCGAACAGGTCCCGGTGCACCCGCCCACCGAGCCGGTCGAGCAGGCCCTGGGAACCGAGCCCCCTGCGGCGGACGGGGATCCGGCGGCCCAGGGCCGGCAGCCGGAAGGGCAGGACCGAGAACCGCTGCTCGGCTGCGAACAGCTTCAGCCGGTCCCGCGCCCACGCCCCGGGCTCGACCGGGATGTCGCCGGGCAACTGCACCCCGATGCGCCGCCGGTCCCTGCAGTAGACGGTGACGCCCGGCCCGATGTAGTCACCCGGGAACACCATCGGATCCGACGCGAACCTGGGCGTCAGGTCGAGCAGCACGCAGAAGAGCGGGACGGAGCTGGTGTTGCGCAGCCGGATCCGGATCGACGGCGGCCGCCAGTCCCGGAGCTGGGGGGTGTAGGCGAGCACGTGCTCACCGAGCCCGTTCGGGACCAGCGGCTGGTCGGTCAGCGGATCGACGATCTCTATGCGGACCGGCGAGACGATGCCGGGCGCCGGGTTCTCCAGTCCCCAGATCAGCAGCCACCGGGCGATGTGCTCCAGCGCCTTGATCACCCGGTCGACGCCCTCGTGCGCCCATTCGGCGTACCGTTCCGCGTGCCGGTCGGTGATCACCAGGTTGCCGTCGGCGGCCAGCGTGACCCGTACCTGCACCGGCTCGCCCGGTGCGGCTACCCGCAGGTGCGGGGACCGGCCGATCGCCGCGCTCAGGTCGGCGACCTCGGCCGGGTCCACCCCGGCCACCGCCACCGTGGTACGCGGCAGTGGCACCGACGTCGTGACGACGAGAAACTGACGGTCCCGGTCCGGTTCCCAGCCGCCGGCCGGTTCGACGAGGCTGTCCGTCGCGCGCACCTCGACGATCTCGGCCTCCTGCCCGTCGGCGTCGTGCACACCGACCCGCAGACCGCTTCCGATCGGCAGGCCGTGCACCGTCCCGGCGTCGATCGCCCATTCGTCGTGGGTGTACCGCATCCAGATGCCGCTGTCCGGCGCCACCACGGTTCCGCCCAGGAACGGCTGGTCGAGCTGCTCGGGGATGGCGGCCCTCGCCGACGACTCCTGGTAGGCATCCCGCACCGCCAGCCGGCTACGCGCGGCCTGTAACAGCTCGTGGTAGGTCGCCGCGTTGCCGAGCAGTTTGCGGGCCGCCAAGAGCGCCCAGGTGAAGACGCCCCGCCACTCGCCGTCCAGGATCAGCTCCTGTGCGGTCTCGTGGGCCTCGCAGGCGGCCATCTCGACGTGCCGCATCGGCGGCACATCGGCGGCCCGTTCGATGGTGCCGGGCAGGAACGACTCCGGTGAGCGGGTCTCGGCCGAGCGCGGCGGCGTCCGGATCCGGGCCTCCGGCGTGTGTTTGAGCACGATGCGGGAGGCTCCGGCGGAGTGGCAGCTGTCCAGCACGACGGTGATGTGCCCGGCGGTCAGCTCGTCGATGAGCAGCGCCAGCTCCTTGTCCCACAGATCCGGCACGCCGTCGCTGCGGCTGTCCGCGCAGACCAGCGTCTGCACCCGGCCCGAGGCCTCCAGTCCCCCCGCCCAGTCCGGCGCCTCGGCGTCCGAGCCGTGCCCGCTGAACCAGAACAGCGCCACGTCGTCCGGCCCGGCCTGACCCAGATAGGACCGGAACGCGGCGATCACCGCCTCCCGGGTGGCCTCGCCGTCACGCAGGATCAGTGACTCCATCCGGACGCCGGGCGCGAGGGTGGACCGCAGGTGCGCCTCGGCGGTCTCCACGTCCCGGACACAGCCGGACAGGTTCGTCACGGCACGGTACTCGTTGATGCCGACCAGGAACGCGTACAGCACCTTCACGCGGTCACCTCCGGTCCGACGTGGATCCAGCCACGCTCGACGAAACCCTTCTCCGGCAGCTCGACGGTCATCGCCCGGAAGTCGGCGGCCACCGGCGGCTGCACGGCGTGCACGATCACGTCGCGGTAGAGCACGTCCGGTACGCCCAGCGCGTACACCGCCGAGGGGTTGGTCTTGATCGCCTCGCGCAGCGGAGCGCTGTCCAGCAGCCGGTGCACGGCGATCGCGGACGTGCCGACCCACCCGTTGTCGCCCTGTTTGACCAGGCCCCGGTGCAGCGCCACGCGCAGCCGCATCGCCTCCTCGGCGGCCCGCCCGCGGTCCCGTTCGGCGAGCCGGTCGCCGAGCTCGCGCAGCAGCGCCGGGATCACCGCCGACTCGTCGATGCCGTACGGCAGGACGGTGAACTGCCCGTCTCCCTGCGGCTGCGGTTCCACCTGCCGGTCCGCGATGCCGGCCGCCCGCCGGGCCCGCCCCAGCACCTCGACCAGGTCGTGTTGCAGCAGTTCGGTCTCGGCGTTGCCGCGGCGGCTGTACCCGACCACGTCGGCGGCCATGCACAGCCGCACCGAGGCGCCGTCCGGCCCGGTGGCCGGGGTCAGCGGTTCGGTGAACGGGACGGCGTCGGACAGCACCGCGGTCTCCCGGCCGCCCGGACCGGTCGTCTCCACCTGCACCGCCAGCAGCCCGGCGACCTCGGGCGCGCCGGCCGGGATCTCCAGCAGGGCGTGCATGCCGTACGTGCGGGGCAGCACGAACCGCCCCCGGGGATCCTCCCAGGACCACCCGAACGACGCCGTCTGCACCCCGTTGACCCAGGCGCGCGGCACACCGCTGCGGCCGAGCAGCCGGCGCAGCAGCCCGCCGCGCTCCCCGGCGGCGACCGTCGCGCACGCCGCCACGCCCGACGCGGGACTGCCGGTGACCAGCCCGAACTCGTCGCCGTCGAGATCCAGCCGGACGGCCCGGGAACCGCCGCCGACGAGCGTCACGTCGAAGCGGGCGGCCGTGTAGCGACGGCCCGGCTCGAGGGGGTCCAGGTCGAAGGCGAACAGCGCTCCGGCGTACCGATGATGTCCGAGGCCGGCGCGACCGCGCAGGGCGACCGGTAGATCCTCGGCCGGCACCGGGTAGATCAGCGGGTGACCGCATCGCACCCCGCCCCGCCATCCGTCCAGCCCGGACAGGCCCTTGCCGCCGGCCGGGCCGAGCGGGTGGTGGCCGAGGATCTCGGCGCCGGTCAGCTCTTCGTCATCCCACATGCCCCTAGCTGACGGACAGCGGCGTCCAGGCCAGGCCGTACCCGTGGCCCTCGCGCAGATTGTGGAAGTCGCGGACCACCTCACCCAGCGCGGACGGCTCGATCACGGTCCGCCCGGGCGGCCGGTTGCGCAGATCGGTGTACGGCACCTCGTCGAGCAACCACACCTCGGCCGGCCGCCGTGCCCCGAACCGGACCCGCACCGTCCCGGACTCGCACGGGTCGAGCGGCACGATCGCGTAGTACGGCCAGATCGGCTGCCCGGGCGCCAGCGTGACCCGCAGCCAGAACTCGTGCATGTCGCCGGGCCGCATCTTCTCCGGCAGTTCGAGGACCACCCGCCGGCCGCTGCCGTTGGGTTCCATGGCCCGCACCCGGGCGCCGAACAGCGCGTCCACCGCCGGCGGGCCGACCTCCGCGGGGGACTCCGGCAGGCCGATCCGGATCACGATCTCGTCTATCTCGCGGGTGGCCACGATGGTGCGCATCTCATACAGCTCGGGTGTCGCGGTGTCCAGCCGGAACAGGGCCCGCAGCGACGACACCCGCCAGCCGGAGCCGTTCGCCGGGTCGGCGGGCGGCTCCGGGGTCTTCTCGCCGGCCTGGGCCATCAGCGCCACCGCGTCGTCGATGCGCCGCCGGGCGGTGCGCACCGACACGTTCTGGAGGTCGGCCAGGCGCTGCTCGCGGTCCAGGAGGGTGGGGAAGCGGGAGTCGCGGTCCAGCGCGAACGCGAGCATGGCGGCCTGCCGCATGTCCGGCGCCAGGTCGGCGGCGAGTTCCCGCAGCAGCGTCACGACCGCCGCGTGCACCCGGTTCTCCCGCTCGTGGGTGCCGAGCCGGCAGCGGCGGCGGATCTCCGGCCCGAGGAATCCGCCGAGCCCGAGGCGCTCCACGCCCCGGCCCCGGCGGAGTCTCTTCAGCTCGTAGTACAGATCGGAGTCGGCCATGGTCGTCCTTCGGCTATACAACAGACTGACCGTAGTGCATATTTGTGTCGGCTAGCACACCGCCGGTGACCGTGATCCCGGAAAACTACGGATTGTCATCGAGTTGAGAACGTCCTCGATGGCCAGTGCGACGGCCAGAAACATGGCCACTGAGTTGCCGCGATCCGGATTTCCCAGAGTCCAGTATGGGCCGATGATCTGGGGGGATAGGGTCACAGAGAGTTACACTACGAATGCTGGGCCGGGCCGGACACGGATCCCGCGCCAGCGGCGCAGCACGGCCGCCGACCGGGCCCGCCTGCGCCGCCTCGCCGAGGCGGGCCTGCTGGGCGCCCTGTCCCAGGAGGAACGACGGCGACTGCTTCCGGCCGCTTACGAGCTGGCCTATCCGATCGTCTACGACGTGATCACCCGTCGCATCGCCCGCAACCGGGGGCACAACGCCTGTAGTCACGGGCTGCGGCACATGGAGGACTCCTGCCTGGACGGCTTTCACGATGATCTCGAAGCGGTGGCCGAGCACCTGCTCGCCGTCACCCAGCCGATCACTGACCTGGAGGGCTGGCTGGCCCGCCGCGCGCAGAACGCCGCCATCGACGGCCACCGGCGGCGGCGCGGCGAACAGGGCGCCCTCCAGCGGCCGCGGATGACCAAGGCGCTCGCCGAGGGCCTCGGCGATCCGTGGCTGTGCGAGCTGGCCCTCAAGATCCTCACCTGGGTGGGCCTGCCGGGCGGTGTCGGCGTCACCGTGTGGCCACTGGACAGCTGGGCCCGCGATCGCGCCGACCACACTGGCGACCACCGGGGCAGCACCCCGGCCCGGGTGCAGGCCGACATCGACCGGGTCCTCGCGGTGATGCGCCGCCGCCCCGACTGGTACGAGCGCAACGTCGAACGCCCTTTGGGCCGCAAGACCACCCCGGTCGCCGGCTCGCCGGGGGAGCGGGCCGGCGAACCCCGCCCGCTGCTGGTGCTCGACGCGGCCGAGGCCGGCGAGGCCCGGTTCGCGGACCTGGCCGCCGTCGCCGTCGAAGCGATTCGGGCCGGGCTGAACCGGGAGGAGGACCCGACCGTCACCGTGGTCACCGTCCTCACCACGCTGTTCCTCGACGGCAGCGGCGCCGACGAGATCGACCGCGCCCCGGGCGGCGGCACGTCGGCATCCGCCGAGGACCGGCTGTCAGCCGTGCTCGGCGATCCCGCCGCCGTCACCGCCCTGGTCCAGCGGGTCCTGCGGATCGTGCGCGGGCCCGGATAGCAACCGTTCGAGAGCGCGGCGGCGGTCGGCGGCGAACTCCCCGACCTCCGCCGCGTCGTGCTGTTCGAGGGCGACACGGGCGGCCTCCGCCAGCGCCTCCTCGAGAAGACGCCGGATCCGCTCCTCCTGCCCCGGGGTGAGTTCCATGAGAGGGCTACCGGTCGCGATCTTCGATCATGAACAAATGATGACTGATCATCCCGGCCTCTTCTCATACCGTCTGCGGCGCACACCTAGAACTGGCGGACGGGACGGCGGGCGAAGCGGGATCAGGCCGTGCGGACCACCTCGGCGAGCCGCGCCAGCGCCTCCGTGCCGGACAGATGCCCCCGGTGCAGCACGGTCAGATCCTCCACGGCACACGCGGGCGGCGTGCACCCGCCCGCCCGCGCCAGCGCCGGCCGCCGCCTGGCCCACCCGGCCACCGCGGTGGTCAGCACCCGCTCCATCTCACCGACCGGCATCCGGTCGCTGAGCTGCCGCATCGCCTCCTGCCGACAGTCCCAGAACGACCACACCTTGGTCTCGTCGAGCAGCTGCTCCACCGGGTCGGTCCGCAGGTACCGCAGCGCGATCTCGATCACCCCGGGCCGCCCGTCCCCGATCAGGTCGTCGACCATCCGGTGCCGCGCGTGCCCGCCCGCCACCTCGTAGAACGTGCTCCGCGACCCGCGCGGCCCGGCCTGCTCCACGATGCTCTTCCAGGTCAGCTCGGCCGGCGCGTCCAGCAGCGCCTCCGCCGCCCGGTAGTAGATCTGCCGGGTGTGCCAGTGATTACGCCGCGGGGCGGTGTTGCCGGCCAGCCGCCGGACCCACCCACCGACGGCCGTCCCGTCGAGCTCAGCGACCGTCTCGGTCCGGGCACCCATCGTCATCGGTCGCTCCGATCGGCTCGGCGAGGCGTTCCTGTGGCCGATTCTGTCCGTCCGGGAAGATCAACTTAAGCCCCTGTTGGACCGTTTCCACCCCGCTGTCCGGTTGCGCTCCGCGCGCATCACCCTTCAGAGCGTCTCCGGTACGCCGACCCGTACCCGATCGTGCCGGCCCGCGAGGCGCTGCCGTCCGCTACTTCTTCTTCTTTTTGCCCTTCTTGCCGCCGGCGGCCGCCGCGCTGATCAGCGCCGGAGCCCGCTGGGCGTGCTGCTCGACGGTCTGCGAGGCGATCCGCAGGATCTCCGCCTCCCGGCCCGCCTCGGTGAAGTCCTTGCCGGGCTTGTCCTCGGCGACGAACCGCTCGGTCCGCTCCACCAGTCTCAGCAGGTCGAGGACCGCGCCCGGGTGCCGGCGGCACAGCTGGACCGCGATCCGCATCCGTCGCTCCGGGACCTCGGCCAGGTACTCCGGCATCCCGGCCCGCCAGGCCAGCGGGTGCACCAGGTACCCGGCCGGCAGATTGCCCGGACCGCCCAGCGGCGCCAGGATCAGCAGCCGGTTCACCTGCAGCGGCGGCGACTTCAGCCCGGTGTAGGCCAGCCCGCCCAGCGCCAGCGCCACCGCGATCGTGATCGCCAGCACCGGATTGCCGGTGCCCAGAGCCAGGACGATCCCGAGCGCCCCCAGGACCAGCCCACCGGCGGCGACCGTCGCGGAGCTGCCGGTGGTGTCGCAGACGTTGCGCCGCGCCTCGTCGATGTACTTGCGGATCACCTTGTCCAGCTCTGGATTCACCGGTCTCCACTGGTCGTGGCGCACCGGCATGCCACGCACGGCAACCTTCGTCATGGGGGGTCTTCCTTCCCGAACATCCGTGTCTGGGGCCGGCGGATCGATGTGCCCGGCCACGAAGCGACCGTGCCTCTCCGGCAGCGCCGCGAAGATCGGCACGGCGCGGGCCGACCTGAGGGCAATTCGCCCCTCACCTGCCGCGACCCCAGCACGAAGGGTCAGGAGAGCGGGGCGCTGAACTCCCGCCCGGTGCCGGGCACCGGCGTCCGCAGCCCCCGGCGGGCCCGCTCGGCACGCACCGCCACGTCGACGACGTCGTAGAGCGCGCCACCCACCGCGACGCAGATCGTGATGCCGGTCAGCCAGGCCAGCGGATCCGTGCCGCCCCAGTCCAGGGTGGCGATCCACTCCGGGTTGAAGAACCGCTCGTTCACGGCCAGCCACGTCACCGGGATCGCGACCATCGCCGCGAGCACCGCGTTCACCACCGCCACCGTGCGGGACCAGGCGCCGCGACGGAACAGCCAGACGGCGTAGACGCCCTCCAGGATCAACACCCCGATCAGGTACGGCCACCAGAACGACCAGTTCGCCGGGTCCAGCACGGGCACCTCGGTGAACGCGAACTGTTGCAGGATGATGACGGCGATCACCAGCACCACCCAGCCGAGAGACGCGGCCAGCTGCGCCGGCGTCAGGAAGCCCGGCTCGTAACGCGGCAGATCGTCCAGCGTCCAGGCCCGGCCCCGCAACTCGCCCCGGGTCACCCCGGTGCGCTCCAGGACCGCGAAGGTCAGCGTCACCCAGAACACCATGTGCGCGCCGGCCGTCAGCGCCGTGCCGACCGCCGACCCGATCACCTCGCCGACCGTGGCGTCCTCCAGGATCCGGATGACCACCATGACGGCGACCACGATCGGCAGGACGGTGGCGAGCAGCACGACCATGAGCCGTTGCCAGGCCGGGTAGAACACCGGGCCGATCAGGTAGCGGGGGCGGTCGGCGTACCCGTCCGCCAGCCGGTCCGGGTCGCCCAGCTCCAGCAGGGTCTGCTTCACCGCGGCCGCCCGGTCCTGGCCGCCGTCGACCCGGGCGTCCACCGCGTCCTCGATGGACGTGCGCAACTCCCGCTCGATGTCGGAGCGCTGCCCCTCCGGAACCCGGCGCAGCACGGTGAAGACGTAACGGTCGATGAGGCTGGTGGTCACTGCTCACTCCTCGGATCGGTGCCGGCGGGATGGTCGAGGTCGCCGATCGCCTTGTCCAGCCGCGCCCACTCGTCGCGCAGCGCGGCCGCGATGGCATCGCCCTGCTCGGTGGTGCGGTAGAACTTGCGCGGCCGGGCCTCTTCGGTGTTCCACTCACTGGTCAGCAGGCCCTGCGTCTCCAGTCGCCGCAGCAGCGGGTAGAGCGTGTTCGCCTCCACCTCGAACCCGGCCGCGCTCAACGTTTCGAGCAGCGAGTACCCATACCCCGCCTCGCGGAGAACGGTGAGGCTCGCGACGACGACCGTGCCGCGGCGCAGCTCCTGCAGGTGACCGGAGAGCGTCGCATCCATTGTCATGCCAACCACGATACTGTGTCTCACACACCATCGCAACAGACACGCTATCGTGTCCGCGCCCACCTGTGCGCCCTCGCCGCCGACCTGCTGAAGTCGGCGGTCCGACACATGCCTGGCACGAGTCCGTGAGAGGCGTGAGCCGGACTCACTAGTAGGCTCTCGCCTGGTTTTCCGAAAGGCACAGGCAGAGGGACGGATATGAGTGACGAGGCCGAATTCCACGCCGACCGGACGCAGGAGTTCTACCTGCCGGCCGTGGTTCCGGCCGTGCCACCGCAGCACGGCGGGGCCGAGGTCATCGAGGTGGCCGCCTACCGCGGCGACACCAAGTTCGAGCGCGAGGTGATCGAGAAGATCGCCGCCTCCGCGGCCAAATCCGTTCCCGGCGTCGCCGAACTCGGCGGCGACGTGGCCCGCTTCTTCAACTCGGTGCTCGACAAGATCGGTTTGGACAAGGTCGGCGACGCCACCCGCGGCGTCTGGGCCAAGGTGGACGGCACCGACGTGGAGATCACCGTCATCCTGGTGATCAACGCGGGCGAGGTGGTCTCCGACGTGACCGCCAACGTCCGCCACGAGGTCATCGAGGCCGTCGAACGGTACGGTCTGCACGTCAGCGACTGCACCGTCAAGGTCGACGACATCCGCCTGCCGGAGGCCTGACCCCGGAATCGCCCGGTGAGGGGTCCCGGCGGCCGGTAGTGTCGGTTCGTCGGCGGCCGTTCACCGGGAGGGGCGATGATCACCGTTCCGGCGGGCAGCAGCCTCACCATGCGCTGCCCCGACACCCAGCCCATCGTCCTCGTCTCGCTGGCCGAGGTGAGCGCGCCGTTCCTCGCCGAACTCCCGCCCATCCCGGTGCTCAGCCTGGACGGCCCCGGAGTCCGCCGCATCGGCGTCCTCGAACTGGTCACCGCCTCCGGCGTCACCTGGGTCGAGGCCGAACTGCGCAACGATCAGCTCACCGTCATCGGCGACGCCCCCACCGACGTGGTCCAGCGCCGGGCCGCCGCCCGCCGCCCCGGCAACTACCCGGCCATCGGCACCGCCGAGATCGAGACCATCGACGGCCGCCAGCGGATCCCGATCACCGGCCGGGTGGAGGACATCTCCACCGACGGCCTCCTGCTGAGAGCCACCGCCGACGACAACCTGCCCGCCCTGCCGTACGGCATCGAGCGCACCCTCCTGCACATCACCATGCCGTGGGGCGAGATGACGGCCACCATCACCACCGTCGACCAGCGAGCCGACCTGCTACGAGGCACCTTCGAGTGGATAGACCCCAGCGGAGCCACCGAACTGGCCCGGTTCTGCCTGGGCCGCTGAGGCGCCGGCCAGGATCAGGTGCGGCTTCGCAGTTCGGATTCGTGGAGATCCGGGCGGCCGCCGGGATGACGGACCGTGACCCCGGCCGCGGCCACGGCATAGCGTGCCGCCTCCTCCGGCGGCCGGCCGCGCAGCAGGGCGGCGGTCAGCGCCGCGGTGAGCGCGTCCCCGGCCCCGGTGGTGTCGACCGTCTTCTCGTCGGTGAGCGGCACCAGCAGGTGGCCGTCGCGCCACACGAACAGGTTGCCGCCGGAAACGCCGAGGGCCAGCAGCCCCGGACCGGAGCGCATGAGACGGCGGGCGGCCGCCAGCAGGGCGTCCGGATCGTCATCGGGGCAGCCGGTGAGCGACCGGGCCTCGTGGGCGTCGGCCCGCAGCACGTCGGCGGCCGCGAGCAGGGCATCTCGTTCCGGGCCGGGCTCGGGCGCGCCGTCGAGGACGACCAGTGCGCCGGCGTCGCGGCCCAGGCGGGCGGCGGCCAGGGCGGCCCGCGGCGGCTGCTGAAGTTGGACGAGGACGGCTTCCGCCGTACCGATGAGGTCTGCGGCCCGGCTGACGTCGGCCTCGGTCAGCAGCATCGGTGGGGGCAGATGTTGCAGATAGCGCCACCCGCCGGAAGCGTCGAGGGCCTCCACGATCAGGCCGGTCGGCGCCCCGTCGCGGCGGACCACCCGGGACACGTCGACGCCGTCGCGGCGGGCCTGGTCGAGTAGTTCGCCGCCGGCCCGATCGGTGCCGCAGACCGCCACCAGGGCGGGGGACATGCCGAGCTGGGCGAGCGCGACCGCCTGGTTGGCGCCCTTGCCGCCGAGCATCTCGCGTCGCAGGTCGGCGTCCGCGGACTGCCCGGCCGCGGGCATCTCGTCGACGCGCAGCACCAGGTCCCGGGCGAGTTGGCCGGCGACGACGGTTCGTGGGTGGGGCACGCGCAGGCCGTACCCCTCGAAGAACGACGCAAACAGCGAGACGGCCCGCCCAGCGCGACCAGCGCCGGGCGGGCCGTCAGGCCATCAGCCGATTCAGCGGGTGACGACAGTGCTGACGATCTTGTCAGCGAGGGTCTGCCGCTTCGCGTCCCACAGCGGGAACAGGAAGCCGATGTAGCAGATGATGGCGTCGATGAAGTGCGCGAGGTCACGCAGGAACGCCTTGCCGGCGCCGATCGGCTGACCCGAGTTGGCGTCGACCAGCGTGAGGCCCAGCGCCTTCTTGCCCCAGCTCTGCCCGGTCTTGCCGGCCTGGAACCACCGGTTGTAGCCCTGCACGCCGATCGCCAGCAGCAGGAAGATCCAGTAGAAGGCGTTGACCGTGGGCAGGCCGTTCTCGTCGGTGCCCTGGCCCAGCACGGAGGCGAGGATGCTGAACGGCGCCACGATGATGGCGTCGATCAGGTAGGCGCCGACGCGCTGGCCCCAGTTGGCGTAGTTGACGGCCGGGGCGCCGTAGGCGCCGGCGCCACCGTAGGGCGCGCCACCGTACGGCGGGGGCGGCGGGACCTGGTTGCCGTACGGGTCGTTCGGGGGCGGAGGCGGGTAGCTCATATTCGTTTCCTTCGTAGGGGGTCGGCTCATCCGAGCCGGTGCAGTTGAAATAACCAGCTCACCAGGGCGGTCAGCCCGGCGAGCCAGCCCACCTGTCGCCGTCGCGCGGACGACCACGAGCGTGGCGGTTGCAGCACGCCCGCGGCACGCAGCGCCACGAGCGGGCCGGTGACGGCGGTGAACGCCGCCAGGGCGAAGATCAGAGGGTTGGCCTGGAAAGCCGTCTCGACCTGGCCGCGCACCAGCGCCACGGCGGCGGTCGTCAGACCACACGCCGGGCACGGCACATCGGTCATCGTCCGCAACGGACACGGCAGACCCGCTCCGGTACGGGCGGTGACCGTCGGCCAGACCGCCGCCCCCACCGCGACGAGCGCGCCGAGGCCGCCCAGCCGCTCGGGAACGGAGAACTCACGCATGCACACACCTCTAGATCTGAAAGCTGGTGGATCATACGGGTGTTCGGGCCCGTTCGGCGACCCCGTATCCGCAGCGTGGAACCACTAAACGCCCGTTCGAGTGACGGATTTCGCAGTTCCTCCGTCACGGTAAGGCCCCATCCGTATCGATGGTGGTGTCCGGCTCGCGACAGTGCCACCGGCGCCGCGGTCCGCGTCGCCCCGCATCCGACGTAACCTCGATCGGGTGAGCACCGCCCCCGCCATCCCTCTAACGTCCGTCTTCGCCGACACCTTCCCGGAGATGGCGACCCCCTGGCGGGCCGCCGACCCGCCCGACCCGCGGCTGCTGATCCTCAACCGTCCGCTCGCGGCCGAGCTGGGCCTCGACCCCGACTGGCTGGAGACGCCCGACGGCATCGGCTTCCTCACCGGCGTCAATCTGCCCGGGCAGGCGAAACCGGTGGCCCAGGCCTATGCCGGCCACCAGTTCGGCGGCTACTCCCCACGGCTCGGCGACGGCCGTGCCCTGCTGCTCGGTGAGCTGCACGGGCGCGACATCCACCTCAAGGGTTCCGGCCGTACCCCGTACGCCCGCGGCGGTGACGGCCTGGCCGCGGTCGGCCCGATGCTGCGCGAGTACGTGATCAGTGAAGCCATGCACGCCCTCGGCATCCCGACCACCCGGTCGCTCGCGGTCGTCGCCACCGGCCGGAGCATCGTCCGGGAGAATCTGGCCCCGGGCGCCGTCCTCACCCGGGTCGCGGCCAGCCACCTGCGGGTGGGCAGCTTCCAGTACGCCCGCGCCACCGGTGACGCCGGCCTGCTGCGCCGCCTCGCCGATCACGCGATCGCCCGTCACCATCCCACCGCCGGGAACGCGCTGGAGCTGTTCGGCGCGGTGGTGGACGCGCAGGCCGACCTGATCGCGAAGTGGATGCTGACCGGGTTCGTCCACGGGGTGATGAACACCGACAACATGACCATCTCCGGCGAGACCATCGACTACGGGCCGTGCGCCTTCATGGACGCCTTCGACCCGGCGACCGTGTTCAGCTCGATCGACGAGACCGGCCGTTACGCCTACGGCAACCAGCCCACGATCGCCCAGTGGAACCTGGCCCGCCTGGCCGAGTCGCTGCTGCCGCTCTTCGACGAGGACCAGGACAAGGCGATCGCCCTGGCCACCGAGGCGCTGGCGGGGTTCCGCACCCGCTACGCGCGGGCCACCATCTCCGGCATGAGCGCCAAGCTGGGCCTCCCGGCCGACAACGCCCAGCTGGCCGAGGACCTGCTCGCCCACCTGGCGGCCGGGAAGACCGATTTCACCTCGTTCTTCCGGAGGCTGGCCGCGGGTGAGGAGACCGGTGCGTGGGTCGACCGCTGGCGCGCCGAGAACCCCGACACCGAGGCGATGAACCGGGTCAATCCCGTCTACATCCCCCGGAACCATCTGGTCGAGGAGGCGCTCGCCGCCGCCGACGTCCGCGACCTCCTCGAGGCGGTCACCGCACCCTTCGACGCGCGCCCCGGCAAGGCCCGCTATGCGGCCCCGGCTCCGCCGGACTTCGGCACCTACCGCACCTTCTGCGGAACCTGACAAAACCCATTTATCGTACGCGTTAGGCACCGTTCCGCCGTACCCCGCGAGGTTCTGCGACACCGGCCCGTGCCGCGCCCGCCGGGCTCAGATCGGTGGTTCAGCCGGCTCTGGGGGATGTCTCGACGACGTCGAGACATCCCCCAGAGCCAGCCCGAGACGCCGGACGGCCTCGTCCATCGCCTCCGCCGCGGCGGCCGCGTAGGTCAGCCGCAGGAACGCGCCGGGCGGCTCGGCCGCGTGCCAGGCCCGCCCGGGAAAGACGATCACCCCGGCCGCCGCGGCCGCGGCGGCCACCGCCACGTCGTCCCGGCCGTCCGGCAGCCGCACCCACAGGTGCAGACCGCCGCGCGGGACCACCGGCGGCACCAGGCCGGGCAGATGCCGCCGCAGCGCGCCGAGCAGCGCCGCCCGCCGATTCCCCAGCTCGGCCCGCAGCCCGCGACGATGCCGCCCCCACGCCGGGCTGGTCACGAACTCCACGGTGGCCTGCTGCAACGGCCCGGACACGAAGAAGTCGTCGAGCAACCGGGCGGCCCGCAACCGGGCGCCCGCCGGACCACGCGCCCCGAGCCCGGCGACCCGCAGCCCGGGCGCCGCCGACTTGGTCAGCGGCCGCAGGTGGATGACGTGACCGTGCGGGTCGGCCGACGCCAGCGGAGGAGGCGGATCACCGTCGATGGCCAGATCGCGGGCGTAGTCGTCCTCGATCAGGAACGCCCCGGCGTTCCGGACGGCGGCGAGCACCTCCGGCCGCCGGGCGGGGGAGAGGGTCGCGCCGGTCGGATTGGCATACAGCGGCTGGCAGTAGAACAGCCGCGCCCCGGTCCGGGCGAACGCCGCGGCCAGCTGGTCGGGCCGCACCCCGTCGTGGTCGGCCGGCACCGGCACCACGCGCAGCCCGGCGGCGTGGGCGGCGGCCAGCGCCCCGAGATAGGTGGGCGACTCGACGAGCAGAGTGTCGCCCGGCTCGGTCAGCGCCCGCAACGTCGACGACAGCGCCGCCTGACCGCCCGGGCAGATCACCATGTCGTCGGCGCGCAGACCGCCACCGGCCTCCCGCGCGAACCAGGCCCGCAGATCCGCCCGCCCCTCGGCCGGCCCCCGCTGCCAGGCGGCCGGCTGGCGGGCGGCCCGGGCCAGCGCCGCCCCGAGCGCGGCGGCCGGTTGCAGATCGGCGTCCAGGTAACCACCGGACAGCGGAATCGCGCCGGACGGCGGTAACGACAGTAACGCCTGCATCTCCTCCTCACCGAACCGGCGGGGACCCAGCGCCACCGTCTGCCAGGACAGGTCGGGCGCCGCCGCCGGGCCGGGGCGGGCCGCCACGAAGGTGCCCCGCCCGGACCGGGTCTCCACCAGCCCCTCCGCCACGAGCTGCCGAATCGCCTCGGCCACGGTGACCGGGGAGGCCTGGTGCCGGACCGTCAGCTCGCGCACCGACGGCAGCCGGGTCCCGGCCGTGGCGGTGCCCGCCAGCACGCGCAGATGGTGGGCGACCCGCTCGGCTGCGTTACTGTTACCCATGAGAGAGAAGAGTAGCGCTACTGTCGCCGGAGCGATAACGGCCGGAGCGCTCGGAGTGCTCGGTTTCAGCCTGTCCCTACCGGCCACCCGGGTGGCGGTGCAGGAACTGGACCCGTGGTTCGTGGCGTTCGGCCGGGCGGTCGGCGCGGCCGTCCTCGCCGCGGCCTACCTGTGGTTCACCCGGGCGCCCCGGCCCACCCGCGCCCAGTGGCGGCGGCTCGCCATCGTGGCCGCCGGGGTGGTGGCCGGATTCCCGCTGTTCACGTCCCTGGCGCTGACGAGCGAGACCGCCTCGCACGGCGCGGTGGTCGTCACCCTGCTGCCGGCCACCACCGCCGTGCTGGCCGTCCGGCGCGCCGGTGAGCGGCCACCACCCGCGTTCTGGCTGGCCGCCGGCGCCGGGCTGCTGGCCGTCCTGGCCTTCCTGGCCGTCGGCGGAGGCGTCCGCGGCGCACTGTCCACCACCGACCTGTACCTGCTGGCGGCCATCGCCCTGTGCGGCCTCGGTTACGCCGAGGGCGGTGCTCTCTCCCGCGAACTCGGCGGCGCCCGCACCATCTGCTGGGCCCTGCTCGCCGCCCTCCCGGTGACCGTCCCGCTCACCCTGGCCGCCGTGTGGAGTCATCCACCGCAGGCCGGACCCACCGCCTGGGCGGCGTTCACGTACCTCACCGTGATCTCGATGTTCCTGGCGTTCTTCGCCTGGTACGCGGGCCTGGCCCGAGGCGGCATCGCCCGGGTCGGCCAGATCCAGCTGGCCCAGCCGATCCTGACCCTGCTCTGGTCCGCCCTGCTGCTCGGCGAGCACCTGGCGCCGTCGGCCGTGGTCGCGGCCCTGGCCGTACTGGTCTGCGTGGTCCTGACCCAGCGAACCCGCAGCCGCAACCCCTCGGGGCATGCCGAAACCGTCACGCGCCGTGCGAGGCCGCGCCGTGACAGGTCCCCCGTCAGGCGCTGACAGCCGGCGCCCCTCCGCCGCTGAGATGGCGCGTCCGGCTCGTCTTCGCTGGGGAGGTGGCGCGTTGGGCTTGTCTTCGTCGGGGAGGTGGCGCGTCCGGCTCATCTCCGCCGCGGAGGTGGCATCCCCCGGCCGGCGTGACCGCGCCGATCTGGTCGTCTGCGATCCGCCGCTCGGGCTCCCCGATCGGGGCGAGGACAGCCTGATGCTCGACCGGCGCGGGAAATTCGGGATCCCCACCAAGGCGGAGAGCGAACCGCCCTGGCTGCAGCCCTGTCATACGCACAGGGCGTCCGGAGACGGCGATCGAGGACCAGCGCCGGTACCGGACGTTGGACGAGGCCGAGGTGCCCATGCGTGAGCTGAGCGAGTTCGGCCTCGATGCCGTCACCCGAGCCCGCGACGGCCTCACCACCGGCACGCCGCGCCCGGCGAACACCCCTGATGCACAGGTCCCGTCGGCGCGCGGTCCGACGATCTTGTTCAGCTGGCTGTGGGGGCTGTTTGAACGCGTTCCAAACAGCCCCCACAGCCAGCCGGATTCCCACCCGTCCGGAGCGGCCCGCGGCACGGGCGGTTAGTGGCACGCGATCGCGGGGTGGGTGGACGGCTTTGTCTGGCGTGGTTGGCGGCATGGGTGGTGGGCGGTTTCGTCCGGCAGGCCCCGCGGCATGGGTGGTGGGTGGGTGCGTGCTCGCGGGGGTTGGTGGGCGGCTTCGTCTGGCGGGGCCCGCGGCACGGGCGGTGAGTGGGAACGTGATCGCGAGGGTGAGTGAGCAGCTCCGCCCGGCGGGCGCGGCACCGGGCCCGAGCGGGCAGGAGCTCGCGTGGAGCAGGCGGGACGGCCACGATTCGGCGGGGCGGGGATGCCCGTACCGGAAAGGGTCGAAAAGCTTCCCGGCGGTGAGGGTGACGGGCCCGGGCGGGGAGGGTGTCTGGACCGGGCGGGCGGGTGCCTGGATCGGGGTGGGTGTCTGGATCGGGAGAGTGGCTGGATCGGGGGCGGGGTGTTCATGCCGGGCGGGGGAGGGGCCACGCGCGGTGGAAGGAGCCGACGCATGAGGACGCCGGGCGGATTTCGATGCCCGGCGTGTCGGCGGTGACCGGGGGCAGTGGGGTGACTTTGCGGATGTCGTTGAGGCAGGCCTCGAAGCGGGAGCGGAAGGCGGTCTCGTCCTCGCCGGCCGCGCCGAACCGGGCGAGCAGCGACGGCCAGGGGAACTGGCGGGCGTCGTCGAGGTACGTGCCGACCAGGGTGAGCCAGGCGTAGACGTCCAGGGCCAGGCAGGAGTGGCGGCCCAGCGCACGGACGGTGTCGGCGTCGAGCGGGATCCAGCGCAGCGCCGACTTCGCGAACTCGGCTTCCAGGGTGATCACGGGCGGGCATTCCGACGACGAGTCGAGGAAGCCGTGGGTCTGCCGGCTGCGGCCGCTGACCAGGAAGCCCGAGCCGCCGGTTCCCTCGTTGACCCAGCCGTGCCGGAGGGTGCGGTGCAGTTGGTCCTCCAGTTCGGTGAACCAGCTGCCGCGGACGGTCGACTCGGAGAGGGAGCCGAGCCCGGCCAGGAACGCGTAGAGCCGGTGCGGCTGGAACGTGATGGTGCGGCTGCGGCAGCGGAACGCCTCGGTGCACAGGAACATCACCAGGTGGCGGCCGAGCAGCCCGTACGGCACGCCGGCGTAACGCGCGAACTCGCCCTCGCTGAGACCGGACCGCCAGCTGCCGAGGCCGGGCCGGTAGTGCAGCTCGACCTCGCCGGGGTCGGTGTCGGGCAGCACCAGGTCGGCGTGCAGCGGTGGGTAGAGGATCGTCTCACCGGGTGAGCCGGCGGAGCCGGGCAGACGGCATCCGGTGTGCGCGCCGGTCTCCGGCTCGACGGTGATGTGGACGGCGACGTCGCCGTGCCGGAACGAGAAACTCACATCGTCCTCCCGCGGGGAAGTTCCTCTGCGGTGAACGAGTGATCTTCGAAAACGGGTGCCGCCCACCGCCGAGGCGATGAGCGGCACCGGGTTCAGGAGGCGGTGCAGGTGACCGTCGCCGGTGCGGTGTTGGCGCCGGTGAAGGTGCCGGTGAAGCCCCAGCTCGTGGTGGCCCTGGCGGCCAGGCGGCCGTTCCAGGCGGCGTTCTTCGCGGTGACCGTCTCGCCCGAGGTGGTCACCGTCGCGCTCCACGTGTTGCTGAACCGCTGCCCGTTCGGCCAGGTCCAGCTCACCGTCCACGCGGTGATCGCGGCGCTGCCGGCGGTGACCGTGACGTCACCCTGGAATCCGCCCGGCCACGAATTCGTCACCCGGTAGGTGGCGGCGCAGGCGCCGGTGGGCGCGGACGACGACGGGGAGGACGGCGGCGGGTCCGACGGCGGCCAGTTCGACGGCGAGGTCGACGGCTGCGCACCGAAGACCGTCGCCTGCCGGGACGTGGCCTTGATCCCGTTCGCGCCGTCGAACAGCCGCCGGCCCCACGAGGTCAGCTGGGCCGGGTCGAAGTTCGTGACCATGTCGAGGTACTCGACGCCGCCCCCGTTGCCGCTCCACGACCAGCCCAGGTAGCCGACGCCGAGCTGCTGCGCGGTGGCCAGGATGGTGTCCTCGTCCGGGTCGCCGTCCGAATGGTTGTGCCCGAACTCGCCGATCACCAGCGGCAGCCCGGCGATCCGGAACCGGTTGAGATAGTCGGTGATCTCGGCGGCGGTGTCGAACACGCCGTACATGTGCACCGAGAAGACGGTGTTGCGGTTCGGGTCGGCGGCGAACACCGACGCCGCGTTGTCGCGCATGGTGAACGACCAGTCCTGGCCCCAGTTCGGCGCGTCGACCATGATCTGGTGCGCGAACCCGGCCGCGCGCAGCCGCGTGATCGCGTTCTTCGTATCGGTCACCCAGCCCGCCGGGTTGGTGTTGCCGTAGGGCTCGTTGCCGATGTTCAGGATGACGTAGTTCTCCTGGCCGTCCAGCGCGCTCTTGATCGAGATCCAGTAGTCGGTGGCCTGGGCTAGCGTCGCGGCGGCGCCCTCGTCGCCGTACCCGGTCGTGTCGTGCGCCTCCAGCACGCAGATCAGCCGGTTGGCCTTGCACTGGGTGATGACGTTGCCGACGTCCGCCGCGTCGTTCCTGGTCCACCGGTTGCCGCTGCTCAGCACGACACGGACGGTGTTCGCGCCGAGGGCCTTGATGTTCGCCAGGGAGCCGAGCTGACTCGTGTACCAGGTGTGCGCGTGGTTGACGCCACGTATCACGAACGGCGTGCCGTTGCCCTCCAGGATCTGTGTGCCGGACACGGTGAACCCGGTGGCGGCCTGTGCCGGCTGGGCCACGGCCACCGCGGCGAAGCCGGCGCAGAGCGCCGCCACGACGGTGGCCCACCAGGTGACTCGGGGGATGCGTTTCATGCTTGGTCTCCAGGGGACGGAGGGTTGGGAGCGCTCCCAATGTCGCTTCCGCGATTCACGCTTGTCAACGCCGTCGCCCCTCACTCTCTCCTTTCCGGTACGGGCATCGCCGCCCCCGCCGAATCCCGGCCGTCCCGCCGGTCCCCCGCGAGGCGCTGCCGGGTTCGGGCCGTGCCGCGCGCGTCCGGGCGTGAGTGGGTGGTCCGGCTGGCTGTGGGGGCTGTTTGGAACGCGTTCGAACAGCCCCCAGAGCCAGCCGCATCCACGATGCGGCCCGGGCCGCGGCATGGGGCGTGGGTGGGCGCGACGGGTCGCTGGGTGGATGGGCGGTCGGTCGCGGCGTGCGCCTGGGGGTGGGTGGGCAGTTGCGTCTGGTGGCCGCGGCACGGGGTTGCGGGGCTGGGTGGGCCGTCGCGTTTGGCGCGCCCGGCACGGCTGGGTGGGCCGTCGCGTTTGGCGGGCCCGGCACGGCTGGGTGGGCGCGACGGGTCGTGGGCGGTGGGTGGGCGGTTGCGCCTCGGCTGCGGCATGGGCGCGGGAATCGCGAGGGTGAGTGGGCAGCCACGCCCGGCGCGGGCGGCACGGGCGTGCGTGGGCAGCGGATCGCGTGGAGCCGGCGGGGCGGCCGGGACTCGGTGGGGCGGGGAGGCCCGTACCGGGAAGGGCCGAGAGACGGCGGACGGCCCGGTGACCGATATGTCCCCGGGTTGGCGTGATCTTCGTCCGAGCGACCTTGACAGGACCGGCGGCAGCGCACCAGAGTGACGCTCTCACCCCTGCTGACCTGCGAATACGCAGTACGAAGGACGAACGCGCACATGGATCTGCATCCGGACGACCACGACGAGCTGACGCACGGTAGCTCCATCCTCGAGATGTGGCGCCGTAGCGATCATGCGGTTCAGGTGGCGGAGGAGCTGATGCTGATGAACGGTGGCACGGTTCCGATGAGTGACCTGCTGTGGCTGGGTGCCGAGTCGTTCCTGCCGCGGCAGTGGAAGGCCGGTTGCGCGCCGGAACCGGTCGAGGCCGCGGTCCAGGTCTACAACCGCTGGCGCAAGCTGGAGGAGCGCCGCCTCCAGCGCCGGCAGCAGACCGGCGAAAACTACTGACCGTCGCGGTGTCCGTCGGCGGTGGGCCGGCGCGAGCTGTTGATCGTTGTGGCGTTTGCTGGCGGTGGGCCGGTGTGAGCTGTTGGTCGTCGCGGTGTCTGCTGGCGGTGGGCCGGTGTGAGCTGTTGGTCGTCGCGGTGTCTGCTGGCGGTGGGCCGGTGTGAGCTGTTGGTCGTCGCGGTGTCGGCCGGCGGTAGGTCGGTGTGAACTGCTGATCGGCGTGGCGTCAGCGGGACGGCGGGTGGGGCAGGGTGACGGGGAGCAGCGCCGATGTGTGGCCGGTGGTGCGGAGCGCGGCCGTGCCGGGCGGGGTGCGCCGGAAGAGGCGGCCGCCGAAGCGCAGCCAGCCGACCGAGCCGTCCGGGTCGCGGACGAAGTCGGCGCGGGTGTGTGCGTCGGTGCCGTCGGGGGCCCGCGCCAGCACGTGGTCGCGGCGGTAGAACGGCAGCACCATCGCCTCGGCGCCGTCGACGCGGCCGCTCAGCCGGCCGCCCTGGGCGACCAGGTCGAGGGTGAGGGACGCGTGCTCGCCGGCGGAGCCGATCTGGTCGGCCACGTAACGGCCCTCGTAGCCGGACAGCTGGGCGGGGGTCAGCGAGCGCGGGGTGGCCGGCAGGTTGTGCAGGCCGGCCAGGCGGGTCAATGCCCAGTCGTCGGCGAAGAGTTCGGCCAGCAGGGCCGGGCCGCTCTCCGAGTTGGTGAGGACGGTGAGCGCGAGGCCGCGTTCCGGGACGAGCAGGAAGCCGGAGTGCTGGCCGGGCAGGTCGCCGCCGTGCTGGACGACGCGCGGGCCCTCGGCGGTGGGCCGCAGCATCCAGGTGACGCCGAAGCCGTCGACCTCGACGAACAGGGTGCCGCCGGGGCCGGGCCGCCACCGCATGGCCCGCAGTGAGCGGCGGGTGAGCAGCGGGTCGCCGTCGCCGAGGTGGAAGCGGGCCCAGCGCAGCTGGTCGCGCGCCGTGGAGTAGAGACCGCCGGCCGCGTGCAGGCTGCGCGGGATGGCCAGCGCCTCCGGCACCGAGACCGGGTCGCCGGACGCGTCGGAGCCGTGCGGCACGGCCACTCTGGCGCCCGCCAGCTCCGCCAGGGTGAAGGCGGTGCCTCGCAGCCGCAGCGGGTCGAGGATCAGGGACCGCAGGGCGCGTTCGTAGACGGCGCCGGTGGTCACCTCGATGAGCCGGCCGGCGACCCCGATGGCCGCGTTGTTGTACGCCATCACCGTCCCGGGTGGGGTCAGCTGCGGTGCCGTCTCCAGGGCCGCGACGTACTTCTCCAGGGTGTCGTCGCCGCTGCCGGTGTCGGTGAAGACGTCGCCGAGCCAGCCGGCGCTGTGGTTGAGCACCTGCCGCACGGTGACTCCGGGGGAGGTGGCGGTCCGGAAGCCGGGCAGGTAGGCGCGGACCGGGCGGTCGAGGTCGAGCCGCCCGCGTTCGGCCAGCCGCATCGCGGCCGTACCGGTGAAGGTCTTGGTGGTGGACGCGATCCGGAAGACGGTGTCGCCGTCGACCGGGGCGGGCGCGGCCACGTCGGTGACGCCGAAGCCGCCCACATACTCGCGGCCCTGGTGGTAGAGGCCGTAGGCGACGCCGGGAATCCGGTACGCCGTCATGCCGGCCCGGATCTTCTCTTCGAGGTCGCGCACGGCTGCGGGGATCCGGGTCGCGGCCCCGGTGGTGACCACCGCGGCGGCGCCGGCGGCCGCGGTGCGCAGCAGGGACCGGCGGGAGATCGGTTCGACCATCACGCCACTGTATCCACACGTGTCACTGACGTCGACGATGCCGTTGACGTCGGCCGATGACCCGTCTACGGTGTCCAGGAAAGCGCTTTCCCCCAGCGCAATCCCCTCATCAAGGAGTTGTGGTATGCGTCGGCGTACCTTCCTCGGCATGTCCTCCGGCCTCGGCATCGTGGCGACCGGGCTGACCACCACCCCGGCCCTCGCGGGCGGCCGGCGACCGGATCTGACGGTGGCGGTCGACGGCGGCGGCGACCACACCGGCATCCAGGCCGCGATCGACGCCGCCCCGGCCGGGGCGACCGAGCCGTTCGTCATCGGCGTGCGCCCCGGCACCTACCTGGGCCAGGTCGTCGTCCCCGCCACGAAGCCGTTCCTGGAGCTGCGCGGCCTCGGCCGCCGCCCGGACGACGTGGTGATCGCCGACGACCGCGCCAACGGCACCCTCAAGCCGGACGGCACGCCCTGGGGCACCTCCGGCAGCGCCTCGGTCACCGTCAGCGGCGCCGATTTCCGGGCCGTGAACCTGACCTTCGCGAATCTCTTCGACGAGGCCGCCCACCCGGAGATCACCAACCGGCAGGCGGTGGCCGTGCTGACCCGGGCCGACCGGCTGGTCTTCGACCGGGTGCGGTTCCTGGCCAACCAGGACACCCTGTACGTGAACAGCAGCGCGGCCGGTGTGGTGGCGCGGGTCCACCTGCGCGACTGCTATGTGGAGGGTGACGTCGACTTCATCTTCGGCCGGGCCACCGCCGTCTTCGACCGCTGCCGGATCCACTCGCTGAACCGCGGCAGCACCCCGAACGGGTACGTCACCGCGCCGAGCACCGACATCACCAACCCGTACGGCCTGCTCTTCCAGCGCAGCCGGTTCACCTCGGACGCCCCGGCCGGAACCGTCCTGCTGGGCCGTCCGTGGCATCCCGGCAACGACCCGAACGCGATCGGCCAGACGATCGTCCGGGAGTCCTGGATCGGCGCGCACATCCCCGACGCCGCCTGGAGCGACTTCGGCGCCTGGCCGTGGGAGGACGCGCGGTTCTTCGAGTACCGCAACGCCGGGCCGGGCGCGATCGTCTCGGCGAACCGGCCGCAGCTGACCGCCGAGCAGGCCGGGGAGTACACCGCCGCGGCGTTCCTGCGTGGCAGTGACGACTGGACCCCGGAGCGGTGCTGAACCGCCCGTGCGGGTGACGACGGCGGGCCGGGACAGAGACGGCCACATATTCTCGGCCCGTGCCGGTCTCTCGTAAGCGCAAGAAGTCCCAGAAGTCCGCGGCGGCGGCCCGGGCGAGCCGCCGCCGCGACCACGCCCGGAAACTGTCGCTGTCCAACCTGGTCTCCGGGTGGACGGAGGCGTTCACCCGCCGGGTGGAGGCGGCCCGGCCGCACGCCCGGGCCCTGGCCGAGTCGTTGCGGGAGTCGGCGGCCACCGGCACCGCCCTGGAGGACGAGCTGTGCGCCCGGCTCGGCCCGCTGCTCACCGAGCTCGCCGACCGGACCCCGGCCGAGCCCGCCGAGCTGCTCGCGGCGGCCGAGAGCGGCCGTGTCGGCGAACTGCTCGCCAAGGGCGACGACTACATCGGACCGGAGCATTTCGCCGAGGCGCTGGCCGACGAGGTCGCCGGCGCCGGCGGTGATCCGGCCGGCGAGCGGGTGCGGGCCGCGGTCACCGCGATCCTGCCGTCCCCGCTGCGGGAGCGGACCGGCCTGGAGGCGCCGGGCCCGGTGCTCGGCGGGCCGGTGCTGTGGACCCTCGACCGGTACGGCACCCGGTTCGCCGTGGTGGCGCCGTTCACCGTGCCGGACGGCCCGGCGCGCTGGTACCTCTGGGACGTCGACGGGTGCACGGTCACCCCGCTCCCGGTGCACGCCGGCTTCTACGCCTCACCCGAGGAGGCCCTGGCCGCGTGGCAGGTCGGGGTCGGCCCGATCGCGGCCGGCGGCACGTCGTGGCGTGCGGCCGACGATCCCGAGCTGCTCCGCGACGTGCTGCCCGCCCTGTTCGGGCTGACCGCACTCGGCGGCGAGTCGGCCGAGCAGCACGCCGAGTACCTGCGCTGCCGCCGCCTGGCCGAGACGGTCGTGGCGTCGCTGCCCGCCCACCCGGTGCCGCGCCACCGCGAGGATCTGCCGAAGCTGGCCGCCGAGTGGATGAGCCGGTGGCCGGACGCCCAGGACGAGGCGGGCGCGGTGCTGGACGCCTGGCCGCTGGACGTGCCCACGCTGGCGGTCGGCTGTTCACCGCACCGGGTCGCCTACGTGGCCCGGCACATCCGGGAGGAGTACCGGGAGTCCGCCGGCCCGGTGCTCGCGCTGCTGCCGGACTGGGTGGACCTGCTGGCCACCCGCAACGGGGTGACACCCGAACTGGTGGCACGCGCCCGCCCGTACGCCGAGGGTCTGATCCATCCGGATGTCGCCCCCGGCGACCGTGACGCCCACCAGGCCCGCGTCGTCGAGTGAGCGGGACCGCGCCGTGCGTCAGAGGGTGAGGATGATCTTTCCGCTGGTGCGGCCGGTCTGGCCGATCTCGTGAGCCTTGGCAGCCTGCTCCAGGGGCAGCACCGTGTCCACCTCGACGCGAAGGAGCCCGGCATCGGCCAGGTGGGCGAGGTTCGCGAGCCCGGCGGCGTCCGGCTCGACGATCATGAACCGGGCACGTCTGCCCTGCCGGGCCGCCTCCTCTTCCAGGTACGTCTCCGCCGGTGAGGCCAGGGCGACCAGGATGCCGCCCGGGCGCAGCGTCGTCAGCGAGCGTGGCCCGTAGTCGCCGCCGATCGTGTCCACGACGACGTCGAGGTCGTGGAGGTGTTCGGTGAAGTCCGTCGTGGTGTAGTCGATGACCTCGTCGGCGCCCAGCCCGCGGACGAACGCGTGCTTGGCGCCGCGAGCGGTGCCGATCACGTGCGCGCCGCGTGCCTTGGCGATCTGCACGGCGAGATGACCGACGCCACCCGCGGCGGCGTGGACGAGCACACGCTGGCCCGGCTGGACTTCGGCGAGTTCGACGAGTGCCTGCCACGCGGTGAGCCCGGCGAGCCCCAGACCGGCCGCCTGGACGTGGGTCAGCGTGGCGGGTTTGCGGGCGAGATGCCGCGACGGTGCCGTGACGTACTCCGCGTAGGCGCCGGCCACCCGCGGTAGCCACGGCATGCCGAAGACCTCGTCCCCGGGCCGGAACCGTGCGGCGCCGACACCGGCGGCCTCGACCACACCCGACAGTTCCCAGCCGAGCCGTACCGGGCGGCCGAGCAGACCACCGGTCGCGCGATGCCAGAAGTCGGTGGGGTTGACGCCGGCCGCGTGCACCCGGACGAGGACCTCGGTGGGACCGGGATCGGGGCGGTCGGCCTCCACCAGTTCGAGGACCTCCGGACCGCCGAGCTCGTCCTGTTCGATCGCGCGCATCGCATGCCTTCCCGTTCCTCGTCGTCTGCGGGATCCACCCTGCCGGAGCGGTGGTCGGCACATCGAGTGGCCAGATGGCCAACATGTGCAAGGATCTGGCCATGCATCGCGTGGTGGTCCTGGCGCTGGACGGCGTGTACCCGTTCGAACTGAGCATCCCGGTCCGCATCTTCGGCACCGCCGCCGGTTCCGGCGGTGAGCCGCTGTACGAGGTCGTCACCTGCACCGCCGACGGCCGGCCGGTCGCCACCAGTGCGGACTTCACCGTGGCCGTCCAGCACGGCCCCGAGGTGATCGACACGGCCGGCACGCTGGTGTTGCCGCCGTTCGTGTGTGAGCCACTCGGCGACCGGGACTGGCTGCCGGAACCGGTCGCGGCCGCGCTGCGGCGGCTGCCACCCCAGGCACGGATCCTGTCGATCTGCACGGCCTCGTACGTGCTGGCCGCGGCCGGGCTCCTCGACGGCCGGCCGGCCACCACGCACTGGAACAACGCCGAGCACTTCCAGCGCACGTTCCCGGAGGTGAAGGTCGACGCCAGCGTGCTGTTCATCGACGACGGGCGGGTGCTCACCTCGGCCGGCGTGGCGTCCGGTGTGGACCTGTGCCTGCACGTGGTGCGCCGCGACCACGGCAGCGCCGTGGCGAACCAGGTGGCCCGGCTGTGTGTCGTGCCGCCCTGGCGCGAGGGCGGCCAGGCACAGTTCATCGACCGTCCGGTGCCCGAATCGGCGACCGCGACGACATCCGAGGCCCGCCAGTGGGCACTCGGGCAGCTGCACCGGCCGATCACGCTCGCCGAGCTGGCCCGGCATGCCCGGACGAGTGTGCGCACGCTGTCGCGCCGCTTCCGCGCCGAAGTCGGCATGACACCGGTGCAGTGGCTCGCGCGGCAGCGGATCGAACACGCCCGTCGCCTGCTGGAGACCACCGACCTGCCGGTCGACCGGGTCGCGGCCGAGGCGGGATTCGGGACCGCCGCGTCGCTACGTCAGCACCTGACCGGCGCGATCGGCGTTTCGCCGACGGCCTACCGCCAGACTTTCAGCCGGCGCGGGACTCCTCGCCGCGCCCGATGACCGCGCCGAACAGCCGCCGCGCCTGCTCGGCGCGCAGACCGACGAACACGCCGGTCGCCGCGACCAGGATCTCGCCGGGCTCGGCCGCCGTGGCGATCGACCCGGCCACGGTGACCCGGCGCCCGTCCACGTCGACCACCTCGGCGGTCAGCCGCAGCGGGGTGAGCAGCGGGACCGGTTTGCGGTAGCCGGTGTCGAGCCGGACCGTCATGCCCGGATTGCCGGAGGCGCCGGCCGCGTAGCCCAGCATCTGGTCGAGCAGCATGGCGCTGACCCCGCCGTGGGCGTAGCTGGGCGGCCCCTCGAAGGCCAGCCCGAGCGTGCAGGCGCCGATCGTGATCTCACCCTCCTGGTGGATCTCCAGCGGCGGGGCGAAGGCGCTGCCCGCGCCGGTCACCGGGTTGTAGAGGCGCACCCCGGTGCGCATGTCGTCGGCGGACGGGGGTTCGTGCCGGCCGCGGACCCGCTCGCCCAGCGGCGCGGCCGCCTGCCGGATCCGCTCGGCGGCCCGCCGCAGTTCCTCGGTGGGCGCCTCGGTGGCGGTGGCGTGCTCGATGAGCAGCCGCAGTGCGTCGCCCAGGTCGCTGATCGCCTCCCGGCGGCGCAGCAGCGCGTCGTCGACGGCGTGCAGCCGGCGGCCGTTCTCACTGTCGGTCACCCTGTCAGGCTCCTACACCCTCACCCATCAGACCTAGTGAATCTCATCACACTGCTATAACCTGTTCTAGTTGTTGCGGAGCGGTAAACGGCCCGGCGGATGGAGAGGCCATGGCGGTCACCGTGGAATACGACGTGGTCGTGGTGGGTGCCGGTGCGGCCGGGATGACCGCCGCTCTCACCACGGCCCGTGGCGGACTGAACACGGTTCTCGTCGAGAAGGCGCCCGTCTACGGTGGATCGGCGGCCCGGTCCGGCGCCGGGATCTGGGTGCCGAACAACGACGTTCTGCTCGCCGCCGGGGTGCCGGACACGTTCAGCAAGGCCGACACCTACCTGGCGGCGGTGGCCGGGCCCGAGGTGCCGGCCGCCCGCCGCCAGGCGTTCCTCACCAACGGGCCGCGCACCATCGCCTTCCTGCAACGCTGGACACCGCTGCGGTTCGCCTGGATGAAGGACTACCCGGACTACTATCCCGAGCTGCCCGGTGGCATGCCGCACGGCCGCTCGATCGAGCCCCAGGCCCTGGACGCCAACGTCCTCGGTGACGAACTCGCCCACCTCAACGGGCCGTACCAGGCCAGTCCCGCCGGAACCGTGGTCTACACGATCGACTACCGATGGCTGTCGCTGGTCGCCCGCCACCCGCGCGGCGTCGCCACGGCCAGCGAGATCCTCTGGCGCTATCTCCAGCTCGCGGCCCAGGGACAGAAGCCGGTCACCATGGGCCAGGCGCTGGCCGGTGGGCTGCGGGCCGGGCTGATCGCCGCCGGTGTGCCGGTCTGGCTGAACACCCCCCTGCTCGACCTGCACGTGGAGAACGGCCGGGTGGCCGGGGTGCTGGTCCGGCGGGACGGCGCCGAGACGCTGATCCGGGCCCGGCGCGGCGTGGTGATGGCCAGCGGCGGGTTCGAGCACAACGAGCGGATGCGCAAGCAGTACCAGGCCGCGCCGATCGGGACCGCCTGGACGATCGGGGCGGACTCCAACACCGGCGACGGCATCGAGGCCGGTGAGCGGGCCGGGGCGGCTCTCGCGCTGATGGACGACGCCTGGTGGGGGCCGATGATCCCGCTGCCCGGCGAGCCGTGGTTCTGCCTCTCCGAGCGGACCCTCCCCGGCACCATCTTCGTCAACTCCGCCGGGCGGCGGTTCGTCAACGAGGCCGCGCCGTACAGCGACGTCGTGCACGTCATGTACGAGAAGGGCCACATCCCCTGCTGGATGATCACCGACCAGGACTACCGGAACCGCTACCTGTTCAAGGACCTCGCCCCGCTGCTGCCCTACCCCGACGAGTGGTACGAGAGCGGCGCCCTGGTCAAGGACTGGACCCTCGCCGGGCTGGCCGCGAAGATCGGCGTGCCGGCCGGTGCGCTGCGGGCCACCGTGGACCGGTTCAACGCGCAGGCCCGCGCCGGACGGGACACCGACTGGCGCCGGGGCGACAGCGCGTACGACGCCTACTTCGCCGACCCCACCAACCTGCCCAGCCCGTGCCTCGCGCCGATCTGGCTGCCGCCGTTCTACGCCTTCACGATCGTGCCCGGTGACCTCGGCACCAAGGGCGGCCTGCTCACCGACGCCCGGGCCCGGGTGGTTCGCCCGGACGGCTCGGTGATCCCCGGCCTGTACGCCGCCGGAAACGCCAGCGCCGCCGTGATGGGCCACAGCTACGCCGGCGCCGGCTCGACCCTCGGACCCGCGATGACCTTCGGACACGTGGCCGGCCTGGATCTGGCGGCCACCACCCCGTGATGAGGAGGAAGACATGCCCAAGGTGAGCGTCTCGGCCACCACCACCGCCGAGCCGGACAAGGTGTGGCAGGTCGTCACCGATCTGCCCCGGACGCCCGAGTGGAACGCCATGCACCAGGGCTTCACCGGCGACGTGCCGGCGACCGTGGCCGAGGGGACCACGTACAAGCAGAAGGTGAAGCTGATGGGCATGCCCGCCGAGATGGCCTGGAAGGTCGTCGCCGCGGACGCCCCGAACCGCCTGGAGATGGCCGGCGACGGCCCGATGGGCGTCAAGGCGAAGAACCGGTTCGTCATCGAGCCCGAGGGCGCCGGCTCCCGGGTCACCTACGAGATGGAGTTCGCCGGGCCGGCGCTCAACGGGCCGATGGCCGCCATGCTGGAGAAGCAGGCCGGGCCCGCCGCGCGGCAGGCCCTGGAGAAGCTGACCGCCCTGGCCGGTTAGGCGTCAGCGGACCAGCAGCCGGGTGGCCAGCTCGAGGTGGTTGACGACATCGTTCGCCGACGCCCGGCGGGTCACCCAGGCCACCAGGTTGGACAGCCACACGTCACCGATCACCCGTGCCTTGGCCCGGTCGTCGGCGGTCGGCTCACTGTCGTCGCCCTCGTGCATGGCGCGGGTCAGCATGTCCTCCATCAGGCCGGCCACCGCGTTGACCTCGGCGCTCGCCGACGGGTCGGCGAACATGAAGGCCCGGGTCATCGCCTCGGCGAGCAGCGGCTCGCGCTGCATGGTCCGGGTCATCCGGCCGAGGACGTAGAGCGTCCGGTCATACGGAGTGTCCCCCGGGATCGGCTTGCGCCCGATCTTCTCCTGGATCGTCTCGAACTCGCCGGCCAGCGCCGACACCAGCAGATGGATCTTCGAGGGGAAGTAGCGGTAGAGCGTGCCCAGGGCGACCCCGGCCCGCTCGGCGACCGTGCGCATCTGCACCGCGTCGTAACCGCCCTTGGACGCCAGCGCCAGCGTGGCCTCCAGGATCCGGCGGCGCCGGTCGCGCTGCGCGGCCGAACCCGCGATGTCGGCGCCGGTGAGCGCGCCGCGCGCGGTGTTGGTGGTACTCGTTCTCGTGACTGCCATGGTCGCCCTTTCGCCTCTGAATCAAGCCTAGCAACGGCGCGTTGCGTCCCTGTGTCACCCGACCGTGGTGCACCCAAACTGAAACGTGTTCTAATCAGTGTCATGGATTTTCAGCCGGACGAGTCACATCGGGCGATCAGCCGGCTCGCCGGTGAGGTGCTCGACGCGAGCGCCGGCGATCCGGACAAGGCGTGGGCCGCCCTCGGCCAGACCGGGCTGCTCACCCTCGCGGTCCCGGAACGGCTCGGCGGCGCCGGCCTCGGCGTCCTGGAGACCACCCTCGTGCTCACCGAGATCGGCCGCCGCGCGCCCGGCCTGCCCGCCCTCGGGCACCTGGTCGCGGCCCTCACCGGCGCCCACGAGGCCGGGCGGACCTTCGGCATCGCCGTCGCCGAACCGGGTGACCCGCTGCCGGTCGCGCCGCGCACGAGGTTCGCGGACGGGACGGTCACCGGGGTCAAGACCGGGGTCACCGCCGCCGACCGGCTGCTCGTCACGGTCGCCGGCCCGGCCGTCGTGACGATCGACCCGGCCGGGCCCGGGGCCACCCTCGACCGCGGCGTCCTGCGCCTCGACCGGACTGCCGCGCATCCGCTGGGCGACCACGAAACCCATCAAGACCTGCACCGGTACGCGGTGAGCTGCGCCTGCGCACTCGGTGACGGCGCACTGGCCGGGGCGCTGGCGCTGACCGCCGAGCACGTGCGGACCAGACGGCAGTTCGGGCGGCCGCTCGCCACCTTCCAGGCGGTCGCCCAGCAGATCGCCGACGTCTACATCGCCAGCCGCACCCTGCACCTGGCGACCCTCGCCGCGGCGTGGCGGCTCGGCACCGGCCGGGACGCCGACGACGACCTGCACGTGGCCGCCCAGTGGCTCACCGCCGAGGCGCCGCCCGCCGCCCGTACCTGCCATCACCTGCACGGCGGGCTCGGACTGGCGATCGACTACCCGCTGCACCGGCACACCACCCTGATCCGGGACCTGGTCCGCTTCCTGGGCGGCGCCGAACACCGGCTGACCACACTGGGGGAGCGGCTTGTTCATCGACCTGACTGACGGGCAGCGTGCGCTCCGGGACGAGCTCCGGTCGTACCTCGCCGGGGTCCTGACGCCCGCGCAGCGTGGCGAGCTGGCGCGGGAACGGCTCGGACCCGCCTATCGCGACGTCGTGGCCCGCCTCGGCCGCGACGGCTGGCTCGGGCTCGGCTTCCCGGCCGAGTACGGCGGACGCGGCCTCGGACCCGCCGAGCAGCAGATCCTGGTGAACGAGACGGCCCGCGCCGACGTCCCGCTGCCCGCCGTCACGTTGCAGACCGTCGCGCCGACCCTGCTGGCACACGGCAGCGCCGAGCAGAAGGCACACTTCCTGCCCCGGATCCTGGCCGGGGACCTGCACTTCGCGATCGGCTACACCGAACCGGAGGCCGGCACCGACCTGGCCGCGCTGCGGACCCGGGCGGTGCGCGACGGCGACGAGTACGTGGTGGACGGCCAGAAGACCTTCACCACCGGGGCACACGACGCCGACTTCCTGTGGCTGGCCTGCCGCACCGACCCGGCCGCCGAACGCCACCGCGGCCTGTCCATCCTGATCGTCGACACCCGCGACCCCGGCTACTCCTGGACGCCGATCATCACGAGCGACGGGTCGCACCACGTCAACGCCACCTACCTCACCGGCGTCCGGGTGCCGGTCAGCCGCCGGGTCGGACCGGAGAACGGCGGCTGGCGGCTGCTCACCGCGCAGCTCAACCACGAGCGCGTCATGCTCGGACCGGCCGGGCGGATCGGTGCCCTGCACGATCGGGTGCGCGCATGGGCGTACACCCGAGGGGTTGCGGAGATCGCGGAGGTCCGCCGCGCGCTGGCCCGGACCCACGCGGCGCTGCGTGTCAACGAACTGCTCAACTGGCAGGTCGCCGGCGGCGAACCGGCCCCGGCCGACGCCTCCGCCACCAAGGTCTTCTCCTCCGAACGCCTGCTGCGGCTCGGCCAGGAACTGGAGGAACTGGTGGCCCGCCACGGTGACCCGGCCGACCCGGGCACCGCGGACCTGCTCGACTGGCTCGGCCTGCACGCCCGGCGCGACCTGGTGCTGACCTTCGGCGGCGGCGTCAACGAGATCCAGCGCGAGATCATCGCCAGCGCGGGCCTCGGCCTGCCCCGAGTGCCCAGGTAGGTCGTGATGATCGAAGAGGTGGTGGCGCGGTTGACCGCGGCGGGGGCGACGCCGGCGCGGGCCGGGCGGGATCCGGTGAACCTGCCGATGATCCGCACGTGGCTGGAGGCGATGGGGGACGGCAATCCGGCCTATGAGCAGGCGGGGGTCGCGCCGCCCGCGATGATCCAGGTGTGGACGATGCGGGGTCTCGCGCCGTCTCCGGTCGACGATCCCTTGCAGGTGATGTCGGAATTACTCGACGAATCGGGATACCGCGCCGTCGTCGCCACCGACTCCGAGCAGGTCTACCATCGGCCCCTGCGCCTCGGCGAGACGGTCTCGGTCCGCAGTCAGCTGGAGGCTGTCGTCGGGCCCAAGAGGACCTCGCTCGGCGAAGGGTGGTTCGTCACCACGCTCAGCACCTGGCTTGTCGGGGACGAGCCGGTCGGGGAGATGCGTTTCCGGATTTTGCGGTATAAACCATCTGGAAATCCGGACAGACCGGCAACTGAGAAGCTGCGGCCGATGATCACCGCCGACAACGCCGCCTTCTGGGAGGGCGCCGCGGCGGGCGAACTGCGCATCCAGAAATGTGGTGAGTGCGGCACGATGCGCCACCCGCCCGGCCCGGCCTGCCCGCAGTGCGGCTCGCTGAAACCGGAGTACACGACAGCCGAGGGAACCGGCCGGATCCACAGCTACGTGGTGCACCACCATCCACCCGTCCCCGGCCGGCGCGCCCCCTACACGGTCGCCCTGGTCGACCTCACCGAAGGCGTCCGGGTCGTCGCCGAATACCGCGGCCCCCGCCCGGAGATCGGCGACCCGGTCCGGGTGTTCTTCGACGATGGCCTGCCGGTGTGGCGGCCCGACGTCGAGGTCCTCGGCCCGTGGGCGCTGGAGGTCACGCCCACCCTGATCGTCAGCACGGCACTGGCCACCCGCGACTTCCAGAACGTGCACCACGACCGGGACGCCGCGGTCCGGCTCGGCGGGAAGGACATCTTCCTCAACATCCTCACCACGACCGGCCTGGTGCAGCGGTTCGTCACCGACGCGCTCGGCCCGGACACCCGGGTACGGGGCATCCGGATCCGCCTCGGGACACCGTGCCACGCGTACGACACCCTCACCTTCACCGGGCAGGTCCTCCCGCACGGCATCGAGGTCGCCGGGCGTACCGCCGCCGGCGTGCACGTCAGCGGAACCGTCGAGGTGGCGTCATGATCAGCCGAACCGCCGCGATCGCCGGCATCGGGGCCACCGAGTTCAGCAAGGACTCCGGCCGCAGCGAGCTGCGCCTCGCCGTCGAGGCGATCCGGGCCGCCCTCGACGACGCCGGCCTGCGGCCCGCCGACGTCTCCGGCCTGGTCACCTTCACCATGGACAACAACAGCGAGATCGCCGTCGCCCGGGAACTCGGCATCGGCGAGCTGACCTTCCTGACCCGGATCGGGTACGGCGGAGGCGCCGCCTGCGCGATCGTGCAGCAGGCCGTCCTGGCGGTCACCGCCGGGCTCGCCGACGTCGTCGTCTGCTACCGCGCGCTCAACGAGCGGTCCGGCCGCCGGTTCGGGCAGGCCTACGCGTCCCCGGACACCGACGCCGGCTGGCACGTGCCGGCCGGTCTCGCCACCCCGGCCGCCCAGGTCGCCATGGTGGCCCGCCGCTACCTGCACGACCACGGCGCGAGCACCGACGACTTCGGGCGGGTCACGGTCGCGGCCCGCCGGCACGCGGCCACCAACCCGCACGCCTGGTTCCACGGCCGCCCCATCACCCTGGACGACCATCGGGCCTCCCGGTGGATCGCCGAGCCGTTACGGCTGCTCGACTGCTGCCAGGAGAGCGACGGGGCGGTCGCCGTGGTGGTGACCGGCGTGGAACGGGCCCGCGACCTGCCCCGGCCGCCGGCGGTGATCGCGGCCGCCGCCCAGGGCAGCGGACCCGGCCAGTTCGTGATGACCAGCTACTACCGGCCGACGGTGGCGGGGCTGCCGGAGATCGCGGTGACCGGACGGCAGATCTGGGAGCAGTCCGGATACCGGCCCGCCGACGTGCGCACCGCCATGCTCTACGACCACTTCACCCCGTACGTCCTCATGCAGTTGGAGGAACTCGGATTCTGCGCGCCCGGCGAGGCCCGGCACCTGATCGCCGACGGCGGCATCGAACAGGGCGGGCGGCTGCCGGTGAACCCGCACGGCGGACAGCTGGGGGAGGCGTACATCCACGGTATGAACGGCATCACCGAGGCGGTCCGGCAGATCCGCGGCACCGCCGTCAACCAGGTCCCCGGCGGCGGACCGGTGCTCGTGACCGCCGGCACCGGCGTCCCGACCAGCGCACTTCTGCTGGAGGCGACCCCCTAGGCTGTGCGCGGACCGACCATGTCACGCACGGGGGAGACCGCATTGTCCAAGAGAGCCGCGGCCGTTTCACTGGTGGCGCTGGCCCTGCTCGCCGGCTGCACACCGGACGAGAAGGGCCGGACCGACGCGCCGATCGGCCCCGCGCCGGCCACCACGGCCAGCCCGGTCGCGCCGGAGAACCTGCCGGAGGCCGAGGACCCGACCGGCACCCTGGCCGCTGTCGGCGACGGCGGCGACTGGGACAACTACGTCGCCGCGTGCGCCAACGCCGAGCAGGAACCGATCGTCCAGCACGTGGCGGTCGGCGACGTGAACGCCGACGGCACCGCCGACGCGCTGGTCGCCCGCACCTGCGACGCCTCCACCTCCTACTTCCCGTCGACGGTCGAGGCCTTCGACGGCAGGTCGCCGGTGGAGGCGCCGACCCGGATCGGCAAGCCGATCCTCACCGACGTCGGCCCCACCGACCAGCCGTGGGTGATCGGCCTGTCGGTCAAGGGCGGCGCCGTGACCGTCCAGGCCTACGGGACCGACAGCGCCGACAGCAACGCCTGCCCGAAGCTCAAGCTCACCTACCGGTACGAGCTCCGGGGCGGCGACTTCGAACAGACCGACCGGGCCGCCACCAAGTCGGCCACCTGCCTCGCGATCGAGTGACCGGCGAGGGCGCGGGGCCCTCGCCGGTCATCCGGATCAGTCCTGCGCCTTCGCCTCGACGGCCCGGTCGCCGTTGGCGTGCGTGCCCAGCCGCGACAGCAGCCCGGCCAGGTCGATGCCGGTCAGGTCGGTGCCCAGTTGCAGGCCCTGCGCCACGTTGCTGGCCACCGACTTGGTCAGCGACGAGGCGCCGTCGGTGGAGATGACGGTCAGCTTGTCGATGCCGGCGATCGGGGCGCTGGCCGCCTCGACCACCTGCGGCAGCACCTTGACCAGCAGGTCCATCACCGCGGCGTCGCCGTACTGGGCGTACGCCTCGGCCTTGCGGGCCATCGCCTCGGCCTCCGCCTGACCCTTGGCCAGGATGGCCGCGGCCTCGGCCGCGCCCTCCCGCTCGATCGCCTCGGCGATCGCGGAACGCCGCCGCTGCTCCGCCTCACCCTCCTTGGCGCCCTCGATCGCGTTCGCCTCGGCCAGCGCCGCACGACGGGCCCGCTCACCCTCACCGATCAGGCGGGCCTGCTCGGCCTGCGCCTGGGCGGCCGCGATGGTGGCCTGCCGCTGCGCGTCCGCCTGGAGCACCGCGGCACTGCGGGACGCCTCCGCCTCCTGCTCCACCCGGTACCGCTCGGCGTCCGCCGGCTTACGCACCTCGGTGTCCAGCTGACGCTGCTTCAGCTCGGCGTTCTGCTCCGCCACCTTCTGCTGCTCGGCCAGGATCTTCTGGTCCCGCTCGGCCTGCGCCAGCGGGCCGGCCGCCGCCGACTGCGCCTTCGCCGCGTCGATCTCGGCCTGGATGGCGGCCTGCTTCAGCGACAGGTTCCGGTTCGCCTCGGCGATCGCCTCCTCGGCGAGCAGCCGCTCCTGCTCGGCCGCCTGCCGGGCCCGGGCCTCGGCGATGGCCGCGTCCTTGAGCACGCGCGCCGCCTCCGGACGGCCCAGATCCTGCAGGTACGACCCCTCGGCCAGGATGTCCTGCAACTGGAACGTGTCGAGCACCAGACCCTGGTTGGTCATCGAGTGCTCGGCCTCCTCGGCGACCGCGCTGGCGAACGCCGCCCGGTCCCGGATGATCTCCTCGACGGTGAGCCGGCCCACGATCGACCGCAGCGCACCGGCCAGCACCTCACGGGTGAAGTCCTCGATCTCGGACTGCTGGTGCAGGAACCGCTGCGCGGCCGCGCGGATCGCGTCCTCGGTGCCGCCGACCTTGACGATCGCCACACCGTGCAGTTCGGCCCGGATGCCCTGCTTCGACACCGCGCCCTTGATGCTCACGTCGATACGGCGGCTGGACAGGTCCAGCGACTGCAACTTCTGCACGATCGGCAGCACGAACACCGACGCGCCCATCACGACCTTCTGGCCGGACAGGTCGGTGCTGCTGGTGCCGTCCAGACCCTGGGTCACCTTGCCCTTGCGGCCGGTGATGATGAACGCCTCGTTCGGCCCGGCCACCTTGATACGGGAGAGCACGAACACCACGAGCAGCACGACCAGCAGCACGGCGCCACCGATCGCGTAGACCAATCCAGACATCTATGCCTTCCCTGTGTGAGGGGTTTCCTCGACCACGACACTCGTCTCGCTCGGCGCCTCGATCACGAAGATCTGGGCGCCTGCCGGAATCGCCCGCTCCGCGCGGGCGTAGAGCTTGACCGGCTGACCGCCGAGCCGGACGCGGACCTCGCCGTACCCCGTCCCGGCCGGCACCGGGGTGACCACCACCCCGAGCGAACCGACCAGATGGGCCCGCTGCGGGGTGGCGTCGGTGCGCATGTTCCGCGCGGCCCGCGACAGGCGCCACGCGAGCCAGGCGGCGGGCACGGCCGCGAGGGCGCCGGCCAGCATCGACACGGCGACCACCGCCGGGGTACGGGCGCCGAGCAGCTCGGAAGCAGCGGCCCCGGCGAACCCGAACGCCCCCACGAAACCGGCCACCACCTCGAGTGACACCGGCCCGCCCGCATCCGGATGACCGAAGTGGAGCAACCCGCCGCCGAGCAGCGCCAGCGCCAGGACCGCCACGGCGACGCCACCGATCACCAGAAACACCACGGTCGCCGTCAGCACCGGCCATCCTCCCAGTTCAGCCCGGTCATCGACCGGCTGCGCCAGGGTAGTCCAGCCGGGCCACCCGCGTCGTCGGCCGAACGACCCGTCAGCGGTAGACCGCCGCCGGTGGGTCCGCCGCGCCGAGCCGGCTCCGCAGCCATTTGTCGTAGATGCGGGTCCACGTGGCGTCGGCCCGCATCTTCTCCAGCACGCCGTTGACGAACCGGACCATGTCCTCCTCGCCCTGCGGGATGCCGATCCCGGCCGGTTCGTCCGACACCGGCGCCCCGATCACCTCGGTCGTCGGATCCTGCGCGGCCAGCCCGGCCAGCAGGATGTCGATGGTCGAGACCGCGTCCACCTGCCGCTGCTGGAGCAGCACCAGGCAGTCCAGGGTGCTGTCGGTGCTCACCGGGATGGGTTTGGACGGCTGCGCCGCGATGGTCCGGATGCTGGTGCTGCCCCGGGTGGCGCACACCTTGCGGTTCGCCAGGTCGGCGAAGTCCTTGATGCCCTCGTTCCGACGGACCAGCAGCCGCTGCCGGGAGGCGATGTACTCGGTCGAGAACGCGACCTGCTGCCACCGCTCACAGGTCATCGTCATGGTCCGGATCACCATGTCGACCTGGTGGTTCTGCAACACCGGGATGCGGTCGGCCGTCGTGATCGCCCGGAACTGGACCTTGTTCGGATCCCCGAAGATCGCCCGGGCCATCTCCCGCGCCATGTCGATCTCGAAACCGACCAGCTCACCGCTCTCCGGGTCACGGAAACCGAACAGGTACGCGTTCTGGTCGATGCCGACCACGAGCCGCCCCTTCGCGGCGATCCGCGCCATCGGTGTGCCGGCCGGCATGGCGCCCGCCTTCGGCAGTGGGCCCTCCGGCCGGAAGCTGGCCCGGGGATCGCAGTTCGGCGCGGCCGCCGCGCTCGGCACCTCGGCCGGATCCGCCACGTTCACCGGGCGCGGCACGGTGGCGGTGGCGTCGGCGGCCACCGGCCGATCCGTCCCCCCGGCCGGGCCGCATCCGGCGGCCAGCGTGATGAGCAGCAGCGACGCGACGACCCTCGTAGTCTTCACCGGTACTCCCCGATTCGCGGACGGAAACCCAGGACGACCGCGGCCACCAGGCCCACGGTCAGCAGGACCAGCCCGGCCGTCAGCCCGCGCAGCGCGGACGCCGCCGAGTCCGCCTGCCGGTCCACCCGCTCGTTCGCCACGTCGAGGGCGCCGGTCAGCGCCGCGTCCAGCCGGCCGAACACCGCCGAGAGAGCGTCGTCGCCGGTGGCCGTGGCCAGCTCGACGGCCCTGTCCCAGTCGCCGCCGTCGTCCAGCGTGCGCACCTCACCGTGCATCTCCCGCCAGCGCAGCGCCTCGTCGTGGGCCTCCCGGATCAGCTGCCGGTCACCCTCCGGGGCCTGCTCCAGCGCCTCCGCCAGCCAGCCGGACGTCCCGTCCGCGCCGATCAGCTCCGTCATCTGCGCGGTGAAGCTCTTCTCGAACACGGCGCCGCTGCCCCGCGCCACCAGCGTCAGCGACTCGTTGGCGCGCGCCTGCAGACTCGCCCGGCCGGCGTTGGACAGCGTGGACACCAGATCGGTGCCCTCGCGCCGCCCGATGTCGAGGCGGTTCGCCGACACGGTCAGCGCGGCCGCCGACCAGAGCAGCGCCAGCACCAGCACCAGGCTCGCGGCGACCAGACCCGGATTGAACACCCGCCGGCTGCGACGGGCCACCAGCAACTGCGCGGCCACCAGCGCGCCGGCCGTGACCAGCACGAGCAGGGCCACCAGCCACGGGAACCCGGACGCGTCCTCCTGCTCGGCCGCCACCCGCCGCTGCGTGTTGTCGAACACCACGGCCGCGGCCGGCAGCATGGTCTGCTGCATCAGCGCCGACGCCTCCCGCAGGTAGGCCCCACCCAACGGCACCCCCGACCGCTGGTACGACCGGGCCGTCTCCACCAGCCCGGTGTAGACCGGCAGCTGATCGGCGACCACCCGCAGCCGGGCCGCGTCGGCGTCGTCGGCGCCGCGCAGCGCCACGGTCAGTGCGGCGGTCGCCTTGGCGATGTCGTCCAGATAGCGCTGCCGCAGGTGGGCCGGCTCGGCGCCGCGGGCCAGGAAGGCGGTGGCGGCCGTCGCGTCGGCATCCGCGAGCGCCCGGTAGAGGGTCTGCGCGTCCACGCTCACCGGGCCGCCGACCGTGGCCACGTCCTGGATCAGAGCGGATCTCTCCCGTACGGCGGCGACCGCGGCCGTGCCGGCGAGCAGTCCCAGCGCCACCAGACCGATCGCGACCAGCCAGTAGAGCCTCGGGGTGTTCATCCGGTCACGGGCCCGGGTCAGGAGACCGGCTTTCGGGGCCGGGCTGACCGCGGTGCTTCGCGGTGGTTTCCCGGCGGTTCTGACCTCGGCAGGCGCGAGTTGGGTCGGCACGCTCACCCCTTCGATTCACGCTCGCGATCCACACGGGAATCGCTGGACGGCGACACCGTCAAGGTACGTGCCGCCGTCCAGGCTTCCTGCCGCGCTTCTCGCCGTGCTTCCCATTCGGCGCTTCTCGTTCGGAGCTTCTCGTTCGGGGCTTCTCGTTCGGCGCTTCTCGTTCGGCGCTCTTCATTCGGCAAGATCGAGAGCGGCCAGGTAGCCGAACGTCATCGCCGGGCCCAGCGTGGCGCCCGCGCCGGCGTACCCGCGGCCCATCACCGAGGCGGACGTGTTGCCGGCCGCGTACAGGCCCGGAACCGGGGCGCCGTCCGGGCGCAGGACCCGGGCCCGCTCGTCGGTGCGCAGCCCACCCTTCGTTCCCAGATCGCCGGGGACCAGGGCGAACGCGTGGAACGGCGGTTTCGACAGCGGGCCCAGGCACGGATTCGGGCGCTGCCGCGGGTCACCGTAGTAGCGGTCGTACGCCGAATCGCCCCGCCCGAAGTCGTCGTCCCGGCCGCTCGCGGCGAAGCCGTTGAACCGGTCGACCGTACGGCGCAGCTCCTCCGGCGGCACCCCGATGCTCGCCGCCAGACCCGCCACGGTGTCCGCCCGGTGCGCCACACCCGCGTCGAACCAGCGGCGCGGCAGCGGGGTGCGCGGCGCCCGGCCGGCGAACAGGTACCGGTCCCGGTAGGTGCGGTCGGTGATCAACCAGGACGGCAGGTGCGGTGTCCCGGTGCGGCGGCCCAGCATGACGTGCACGACGTCGACGTACGGGGCGGACTCGTTCACGAACCGGCGACCGGAGCCGTCCACCATGAGGCTGCCCGGCAGGTTCCGTTCGGCCAGGCAGAAGTAGGGGCCACCGGTGAGCGGCAGCGACGGCCCCCACCACGCCTCGTCCATCAGATCCAGAGCGGCGCCCAGCTCACGGCCCATCCGGATGCCGTCGCCGGTGTTGCCGGGCGCGCCGACCGTCCACTCGGTGCCCAGGTCCTGATGCTCGCGGCGCATCCCCTCGTTGCGCTCGAAACCGCCGCTGGCCAGGATCACGCCACGGCGAGCCCGCCACGTCCGCCCGCCGGACCGCACGGCCGCGACCCGGCCCTCGCCGACGTCCAAGCCGGTCATCGGGGTGTCCAGGAGCACCGGCACCCCGGCCCGGCGCAGCCCGGCCCGCAGCCCGGCGGCCAGCGCCTGGCCCATGGTGAGCCGGTGGCCCCGGAACCGGCTCGCCGCCAGCCGGACCGCGGTCAGCGCCGACCGCGGATGGCGCATCCCCAGCGACAGCCAGCGGTAGTCGACCGCGGTCACCGCCATCCCGTTCGGCGCGGCCCGGTACGGCGGGGCCAGCGTCTCCCGATCCACACCGATCCGGCGTACGTCCAGTGGCCGCGGCTCGACGGTCCGCCCCTCGGCCAGTCCGCCGGGCGCCTCCGGGTGGTAGTCCGGATAGCCCGGCACCCGCGCGAACTCCAGCGGCGTGTGCCTCTCGACGAACGCCAGGACCTCCGGGCCGTACGCCAGCAGCGCGTCCCGCCGGGCCGGCGCCACCTCATCGCCTGCAACGTGTTTCAGGTAGGTGGACGCTTCCGGGCCGGGCAGCCACAGGCCGCCGCCAGAACGGGCGGTCGAGCCGCCGTACACCTTCTCCCGCTCGATCACCACTGCACTGAGCCCGTGATGGGCCGCAGCGAGGGCGGCGGTCATCCCAGCCGCGCCGCTGCCGATGACGACGACGTCGTACGCATCCTCGGTCTTCACTAGAACAGGTTATAGTTATCCGGCTGGATCCGGGGAGGTGCACGTGGACGAATCGGCCACGGTCGTGGTGGTGGGCTTCGGCGCGGCCGGGGTGTGCGCCGCCATCGAGGCCGCCGAGGCCGGCGCCGACGTGCTGGTCATCGACCGGTTCACCGGCGGCGGCGCCACCGCGATCTCCGGCGGCGTCGTCTACGCGGGCGGCGGGACCCGCCAGCAGCGTGCCGCGGGCGTCACCGACACCCCATCGGCGATGTACGCCTACCTGCGCCACGAGGTCGGCGACGCGGTGTCACCGGCCACGCTGCACCGGTTCTGCGACGAGTCCGCCGACATGCTCGCCTGGCTGGAGGACCACGGGGTGCCGTTCGACGCGCGGTTGTGCCCGTACAAGACGTCCTACCCGACGAACCGCCACTACCTGTACCAGTCCGGCAGCGAACACGCCCACCCCGACCCGGCGCCGCGCGGCCACCGCGTCCACGCCCCGGGCACATCGGGCGGCACCCTCCACACCCGACTGGTGGCGGCGGCACGCACCCTCGGCGTCCGCTTCCTCCCCCAAACCCAGGCCCTCTCCCTGATCCTCACACCCTCACCCGCCGCGGCCTCACCCGCCGCGGCCTCACCCGCCGCGCCCCCACCCGCTTCGTCCTTGCCCGCCGCGCCCCCAACCGGTTCGCCCCTGCCCGGCTCGTCTGCGTCCGGTCCGCCTCCGCTCGGGTCGCCGTCGATCGAGCCGTCCGGGGGCGAGCCGTCCCCGACGGCCGAACCCTCACCGGGCCGGCAGGCCGCGACCTCGGCCGCCGGGGCGGATCATGCGGAAAGGCGGGTCGTCGGCGTGGAATGCCGGACCTTGCGGGACGCCCCCGCCTGGGCACGGCTCGCGCACCGGCGACTGCACCGCTGGTCGGTGAAACCGGGGCTCTACCTGCCGGGATTCGGCCGCGCGATGCACCGGCTGGCCGCCCGGATCGAGAACCGCCACGGCCGAACGCTGCGCATCCAGGCGGGCGCGGTGGTGCTGGCGGCGGGCGGATTCGTCTTCAACCGGGAGATGATGCGCGAACACGCCCCCGGCTACCGCGGGTTGCGTCTGGGCACGCCCGGCGACGACGGTTCCGGCATCCGGCTCGGGACGGCGGCCGGGGCGGGGGTCCGGCACCTCGGCCGGGTCACCCTATGGCGTTTCCTGACACCGCCTTCGGCGCTGCTCGGCGGTGTGCTGATCGACCGGGACGGTCACCGTTTCTGCGACGAGTCCCGGTACGGAGCCGCGCTCGGCGACGCCATCCTGCACCGCCCCGGCGGCCGGGCCTGGCTGCTCATCGACGCGACCGTGCTCGCCGAGGCGCGCCGCCAGTCGCGTTCACAGACCCTGTGGTTCCAGCGCCTCCCCACGTGGTGGCTGCTGACCGTCAAGCGCCTCCGCGCCCCCACCCTCGACCGGCTGGCTGGCCGCGCCGGCATCGACCCGTCCACCCTGGCGACGACCGTCACCGCCAACAACACAACCGCTGCGGCGACCGGCTCTGAGGCCGATGCGCCGATTCGCGAGACGCTCGACGACGACTCCGCAGTGAGCGGCGCGGTCGGGTATGACCAGGTCGGGAAGCCGCTGGCCCTGGTGCGGCCGCTGATCCGGCCGCCGTTCTCGCTGCTGGACGTATCGCTCCGGGCATCCCCCGCGCCGATGCTGACGCTCGGCGGCCTCACCGTCGACGAGGAGACCGGCGGGGTGCTGTGCCCGGACTCAACCGAGATCCCCGGACTCTTCGCCGCCGGGCGCACCGCGGTCGGTATCTGCTCCGGCTCCTACGTCAGCGGCCTGTCGCTGGCCGACTGTGTCTTCTCCGGCCGCCGAGCCGGTCGCGCCGCCGCCATGTCGCCCCGTCCGGAACCCGCGCCGAAACCCGTGCCAGAACCGAATCCGGAAACGACCGTCCAGCACACCACCGCCGACTCGAGTGACCCCACCCGGCTGGCTCTGAGCGCTGTCTCAGTCGGGTTCAGACAGCCCCTGAAGCCAGCTGGTCTCGTTCGGTCGGCTCTGAGTGCTGTTTCAACCGGGTTGAGGCAGCGACTGAGGCCAGCCACTCCGTTTCGACTGGCTCTGAGCGCCTTCTTGGGCGGGTTGAGGCTGCTCCTGGGGTCAGCTACTCCGTTTCGGCTGGCTCTGAGCGCCTTCTTGGGCTGGTTGAGGCAGCTCCTGAAGCCAGCTGGGTTGGTGCGGTTGGGGTCGGGCGGGTGGGCATGGCGGGGCTCTAAAGCTTCGTCACGCGGTGTGCGGCGCGGGGCGAGGCTGTTGCGGGATGGGGGCGGTCGAGCTGGGTGGGGTGACGGAACGGGGCAGTGGGGGAGGACAGAGGGATGAGCGTGCTCGCCGTCAGTGAGTTGCGGGGGATCGCGGACCGGCTTCGGGACGCCGAACGGGACCGGGCGCCGGTTCCTCCGCTCACGCTGGAGCGGCCGTGGTTGAGTGCGGCGGACGCCTACGAGATTCAGCTGCACAACATCCGGCGCCGGACGGCCGCGGTCGTGGGCCACAAGGTGGGGCTCTCGTCCAAGGCGATGCAGGAGATGATGGGCGTCGACGAACCGGACTACGGGCACCTGCTCGCGGACATGCGGTTGTCCGAGGACGAGCCGGCCGACGCGGGGCGGTACTGCTATCCGCGGGTCGAGATCGAGGTGGCGTTCCTGCTCGGGGACGATCTGCCGGGCGAGGACTGCACCGAGGCGGACGTGCTCGCGGCGACCGAGGCGTTCGCCCCGTCGATCGAGCTGATCGACAGCCGGATCGTGGACTGGCGGATCAGGCTCGCGGACACGATCGCCGACAACGCGTCGTCGGCGGGATTCGTGGTGGGCGCGTCACGCGTACCCCCGAATGATCTTGATCCTCGCGGCATCGCCGCGGTGTTGCGCCGGGGAGCGGAAGTGGTGGCGGCGGGCCGGTCCGACGCCGTGCTCGGCAATCCGGTGACCGCGGTCGCCTGGCTGGCGCGGACGGTGGCGAGATTCGGTGTACGGCTGCGGGCCGGCCATCTGATTCTGCCGGGCGCGTGTGCGCGGGCCGTCGATGTGCGGCCGGGCGACGAGTTCCGGGCCGAGTTCAGCGGGCTCGGCGAGGTGCGGCTGGCATTCGCCGGCGTCCGGGCCGGCAGCGGGAACGCCGAGAGGGAGGACTTGTCGTGACGGTGACCGCGGCGATCGTGGGGTCGGGGAACATCGGCACCGATCTGCTGTACAAGCTGCTCCGATCGCCGGTGATCGAGCCACGATGGATGGCCGGGATCGACCCGGAGAGCCCGGGGTTGCGGCTGGCCGCCTCGCACGGGCTGGTCACCGGGACCGGCGGCGCGGACTGGCTGCTGAGTCAGGAGCCACGGCCGGATCTGGTGTTCGAAGCCACCTCGGCGGCCGTGCACCGGGCCAACGCTCCCCGCTATGCGGTGGCGGGAATCCGGGCGATCGACCTGACTCCGGCCGCCGTGGGACCGGCGGTGGTGCCGGAGGTCAATCTCGGGGAGCACCGGGACGCGGCGAACGTCAACCTGATCACCTGTGGCGGGCAGGCGACGATCCCCATCGTGCACGCCGTGTCGCGGGTGACGCCGGTCAGCTACGCGGAGATCGTGGCGAGCGTGGCGTCCCGTTCGGCCGGGCCGGGGACCAGGGCGAACATCGACGAGTTCACCCGGACGACGAGCCGGGGGCTGGAGACCATCGGGGGAGCGGCGCGCGGTAAGGCGGTCATCGTGCTGAATCCGGCCGAGCCACCGTTGATCATGCGGGACACCGTCTTCTGCGCGGTGTCCCCGGACGCGGATCAGGCGGCCGTCACCAAGTCCATCGTCGACCGGGTGTCCGAGATCTCGGCATACGTGCCGGGGTACCGGTTGCTCGACGAACCCCAGTACGACCCCGTGGGTGATCAACTCCGGGTCGGGGTCTTCGTCGAGATCGAAGGCGCCGGCGACTATCTACCGAAATATGCGGGGAACTTGGACATCATGACGGCGGCGGCGACCAGGGTGGGTGAGGAACTTGCTGGATCTCCGGATCACTGACTCGTCGTTGCGGGACGGGTCACACGCGAAACGGCACCAATTCACGGTGGACGAGGTCACCGCGATCGTCCGCGCCCTGGACGACGCCGGAGTGCCGGTGATCGAGGTGACCCACGGTGACGGGCTCGGCGGGTCGACGTTCACCTACGGGTTCAGCCGCACCCCGGAACAGGAGCTGATCGCCGCCGCCGTCGCCACGGCCACCCGCGCGCGCATCGCCTTCCTCATGCTGCCCGGTGTCGGCGTCCTCGACGACATCCGCGCGGCGGCGGGAAACGGCGCGAGCGTCTGCCGGATCGCCACCCACTGCACCGAGGCCGACATCGCGGTCCAGCATTTCGGCATCGCCCGCGACCTGGGGCTGGAGACGGTCGGTTTCCTGATGATGGCCCACTCCCGGCCGCCGGAGGCGCTCGCCGAGCAGGCCCGGATCATGGCGGACGCCGGATGCCAGTGCGTCTACGTGGTCGACTCGGCCGGCGCGCTGGTCCTGGACCAGGTCGGCGACCGGGTGGCGGCACTGGTCGCCGAACTGGGTGACGACGCGCAGGTGGGTTTCCACGGCCACGAGAATCTGGGACTCGGCGTCGCCAACTCGATCATCGCCTACCGGGCCGGCGCGAAACAGATCGACGGCAGCACCCGCCGGTTCGGTGCGGGCGCCGGGAACACGCCGGTGGAGGCGTTCGTCGGGGTCTGCGACAAGCTGGGCATCCGTACCGGTGTGGACTTCTTCAAGATCGTGGACGCGGCCGAGGACGTGGTCCGCCCGGCCATGCCCGGCGAGTGCAAACTCGACCGGATGGCCCTGATCATGGGGTACGCCGGGGTCTACTCCAGCTTCCTCACGCACGCCTACACGCTGGCCGAGCGCTACGGCGTCTCCGGCGCCGAGATCCTGGTCCGGGCCGGCGAGCGCCGCCTCGTCGGCGGTCAGGAGGACCAGCTGATCACGATCGCGCGCGAACTGGCCGCCCGCTGAACCGATCTCCCGGCCGGCGCTCAGTGTTGCTCGCCGGGTTGAGCAAGTCCTGGCGGTCAGCTGGGTGTTCCTGGCTGGTTCTGGGGGAGGGCGGGTTGTTTCGCCAGGCTTGAGCCAGCCCAGGCGGTCAGCTGGATCGAATGGGCTGTTGAGGCCGATCATCCACTACGCCCGGCGGCGCGAGATCCCTCGTACCGGATCTATTGATAGGTGACGGTGACCGAATCGGTCAGCGGGACCGCCTGGCAGGCCAGGATGTAGCCCTCGGCGAAATCCTCCTCCTCGAGGATCTCGTTGTTGACCAGCGCGACCTCGCCGCTGAGCAGGCGGCAGGCGCACGCGCCGCACTGGCCCTGCCGGCAGGAGTAGGGCGGGTTCAACCCGGCGTCGATGATCACGTCGAGCAGGCGCTTGCCGGGCGCCCAGGGCAGCACATGGGTCCGCCCGTCGAGTTCGACCTCGGCGACCGCGGCCCGCGATCCGGCCGAATTGGCCAAGGCGCCCGGCTCGACCGCGGCCCGCGATCCGGCCGAATCGGCCAGGGCGCCCGGCTCGGCTGAATCGGCCAGGGCGCCCGGCTCGGCTGAATTGGCCAAGGCGCGGGACTCGGCGGAGACGACCAAGGCGCGGGACTCGGCTGAATCGGCCGAGGGGCGGGACTCGGGCGATCCGAGCTCGAAGCGTTCCACCCGGATCCGCGACGCGGGGACGCCGGCCAGCTGCAACGCCTTCTCGGCGACCGCGACGAACGCTTCCGGTCCACAGACGAAGGCCAGACGATCCGGGTACGCCGTGAGCAGTTCCCGAAGAGCGTCGGCCGTCGGCACGCCGCGCTCGCTGTCGAGCCAGTGCGTGACCGGAAGCAGCCTGTCCAGCTCGTCCCGGAAGATGATGGAATCAGCGTCCCGGTTCGCGTAGATCAGCGACCATGCGCCGCCCCGCATCGACTTGATGATCCCCATGATCGGGGTGATGCCGGAGCCGCCGGCGAGCAGGAGCAGGTCGTCGTCGGGGGAGTCCGGGGTGAACGTGCCGGCCGGGCCCGACATGTCCAGGACGTCCCCGGCGTGGACGTGGTCGCAGATCCAGTTCGACACCTGGCCGCCGGGCACGCGTTTGACCGTCACCTTGGGCGCGGCGTCGACTCCCGGCGCGCTGGACAGCGAGTAGCAGCGCGCCCCGGCCGGTGTCCGAACCGTCAGGTACTGGCCGGGGCGGTAGCCGAAGCCGGCGTCCAACACCAGGGAGTGGGCATCCGCGGTCTCCGGGATCACGTCCGCGATCCGGACCGGTCGGAACGTCGGCATCAACTCACCTCCAGACGGCCCTCACGAATCGCGCGGTCGATGCTCTCCCGCAGTTTCGGGCAGGTCGGGACCAGAGCGGTCGGCCGGCCGACCGCCTCCGCGACGATCAGTTCACAGGCTCGGCCCCGCCACTGCACGCTGGTCTGCATGGAGCTGCGCTTGCCGGCCCGGACTCCGATCCCGCAGCCGTCACAGTCGATGTCGACGAGGCCACCTTCCAGATAGTCGCGGCGCTCGCTCACGTCGCCGTCCCAGCTGTGCCTGACTCGCTCGCAAGCTTGCTCATGTCGCCGCCTTCGCCGTGCCTGACTCGTTCGCGAGCTCGCTCACGTCGCCGTCCCAGCTGTGCCTGACTTGCTCACGAGCGTGGTCATGTCATCGTCTTCGCTGTGCCTGGTTCGTTCGCGAGCTCGGTCACGTCGCCGCCCGGGCCTGGTTGGCGGCGACCTCGGCCTCCCAGGTCTGCACCGCGCGGGTGGTGTCGACCTCGAACTCGTAGCGCGCCACCATGTCGTCGGTGACGTCCTCCACGTCCACGTAGAACTGCTCGTACCATCGGCGGAGCTGGTAGACCGGGCCGTCCTCGGCGCAGAGCAGCGGGTTGTCGATGCGGCTCTTGTGCTGCCAGATCTCCACGTCCTGGAGGAACCCGACGCCGATGCTCCTGGCGAACTTGGCCGCCGCCTTCGCCGCCTGCTCGGTGGTGAGGCCGGGCAGCCGCTTCATGATCAGGCCCCACTGGAGGACGAACGAGTCGGGCGACACCGGATAGTGGCAGTTGATCAGCACCGACTCGATGTTGATGCCGTTCCAGTCGTTGTGCAGATAGTCGATCATGTAGGACGGCCCGTAGTAGGCGGCCTCGCTGCGCAGCGTCGACTCGCCGGACTGGCTGGCCGTGCTCGGCACGTCCGGGCGTGGCCGGGTGTGCAGGAACTGCGCCGCCACATGCCCCTCCATCACGTTCTTGAAGAACGTCGGGAAGGCGAAGTGGATGTAGAAGAAGTGGGCCATGTCGACCACGTTGTCGATGATCTCCCGGCAGTTGGCGCCGTCGATCCGGACCGAGTCCCACGTCCAGTCGCTCCACTCGTCGGAGAAGGCGCCCTCGATGCGGGGGATGGCCACCTCGGGTGGCGGCGGATTGCCCTGCGGATCGTTCCAGACGAACAGTTGACGGTTCTGCTCACAGGTCGTCCAGGAGCGGGTGCGGGCGCGCATCGGGATGCGGTGTGCGTACGGCACCTCGACGCAGCGGCCGTCACCATTCCAGCGCCAGTCGTGGAACGGGCAGGCGATGGTGTCGCCCTTGATCGTCCCCATGGTGAGGTCGCCGCCCATGTGCCGGCAGTAGCCGTCGAGCACTCTGATCGCGCCGCTGGAGTCCGCGAAGACCACGAGTTTCGTGCCGAACGCCTCGATCGCGTGCGGCTGCCCGTCGCGGAACGTGTCGGCCAGCCCCAGGCAGTGCCACCCGCGGGCGAACCTCACCGGTAGCTTCCCGGCGTCGATGGTGCGCGGTTGCTGGCTGATGCTCATGCGCCGCTCCTGGTCCGCTAGGTAGAACGTGTTCTAGTATAGGGGTCGCTCGACACGCGGCCAACCAGCCTGGAGGGATCTCATGGAAGCGGTCCTCGCCGGAGTTCGGGAACTGTTACCGGTTCTGCGGGAGCATGCGCAGGACACCGAGGATCGCCGGGCCCTCGACCCGGAGACCGTCAAAGCACTCGCCGAGACCGGCTTCTTCCGCCTGCTGCAACCCGCCCGATTCGGCGGCCACGAGGCACACCCGCTCGACTTCCTCACCGGGGTCCGGGAGATCGCCTCAGCCTGCGGCTCCACCGGCTGGGTCGCCTCGGTCATCGGCGTGCACAACTGGCAGCTCGCCCTCTTCCCGGACCGGGCACAGCAGGACGTGTGGGGAGCCGACACCGGCACCCGCATGTCCTCGTCCTACGCCCCGACCGGCACGATCACCCGGGTCGACGGGGGCTACCGGGTCGACGGCCGCTGGAGTTTCTCCTCCGGCTGCGACCACGCCACCTGGGTGCTGCTCGGCGGCATCATCCCACCCGGCGAGGACGGGACGCCCGCCGACTTCCGCACCTTCCTGCTGCCCGCCACCGACTACACCATCGAGGACGTCTGGCACACCGTCGGGCTGCGCGGCACCGGCTCCAACGACATCGTCGTCTCCGGCGCGTTCGTCCCGGAACACCGGACGCTCAGTTTCAACGACACCGCCCGCTGTGTCTGCCCAGGCCAGGAGCAGAATCCGGGGCCGCTCTACCGGATCCCCTACGCCTCGATCTTCTCCTACGCGATCACCACACCGATCATCGGCATGGCCACCGGCGCCTACCGGGCCCACGTCGATCACACCCGCGGCCGGGTCCGTGCGTCCTACGTGGGCGTGAAAGCCGCCGAGGACCCGCACTCGCAGGTGCGCGTCGCCGAGGCGGCCGGCGACATCGACTCCGCCTGGTTCGCGCTCCAGGCCAACATGCGCGAGCTGATGGACCTGGCCACCGCGGGCGCGAAACTGCCGATGCCGTTGCGCCTGCGGGTCCGCCGCGATCAGGTCCGCGGGACCGAGCTGTCCATCCGCGCCGTCGACCGCCTCTTCGAGAACTCGGGTGGCCGCGCGCTCGCGATCGGCACCCCGATCCAGCGATTCTGGCGCGACGCCCACTCCGGCCGGGTCCACGCGATCAACGACCCGGAACGGGCCCTGTCCATGTTCGGCCGCGGCGAGTTCGGGCTCCCGCTCAACGACGCGATGGTGTGATCCCATGACACTGGCCTTTCACCGCGACGGCGCGGGCTCTCCGGTGGTCCTTCTTCACGGCGGCGGTCCGGGTGCGTCCGCCAGGAGCAACTTCGGGCGGACGATCCCCGCGCTCGCGCCACACTTCGACGTCATCGCGGTCGACCAGCCCGGTTACGGTGGCTCGCTCGGCGACCCGATCGTGGGGCAGTACTTCACCCACGCCGCCGGTGAACTGGCCGCGCTGCTGGACAAACTCGGCATCGAACGGGTCGACCTGATCGGCAACTCGCTCGGCGGCGGCACCGCCGTGCGCTTCGCCCTCCAGCACCCGGCACGGGCCCGCCGGCTGCTCCTCATGGGCCCCGGTGGACTCTCCCTCAACGTCTTCGCCGCCGACCCGACCGAAGGGGTCAAACGACTTGGCGCCTTCGGCCGTGACCCCAGCCGGGAGAGACTCGCGGCCTTCCTCCGCACCCTCGTCTTCGACCCCTCCCTGATCACCGAGGACCTGATCGAGGAACGCTTCCAGGCCGCGGTCGATCCGGCTGCCATGCGGGCCATGCGGGAGATGGGCGCCTCCTTCAGCGACCCGCGAACATACGAGGAGGGGATGCTCTGGCGCGACGCCCACCGGCTGCGGCACGAGACCCTGCTCGTCTGGGGCCGGGAGGACCGGGTCAACCCGCTCGACGGCGCGCTGGTCGCCCTCAAACTGCTGCGCAACGCGCGCCTGCACGTCTTCGGCGGCTGTGGCCACTGGGCCCACCTGGAGAAATTCGACGAGTTCAACCGCCTGACCATCGACTTCCTCACCTCCTGAACCGCGCCTCCACTCTCCCTATCGCGCCCGCCCCGGCTTTCGGTTCACGCCTTCTTCGTTCCGGTTCACGCCTTCTTCGAGAGGGGACCGCTCGTGAGCAACCTCATCCGCTCCCTCGGCTACCTGCGCGTCGAGGCCACCGACCCGCCCGCCTGGCGCGAGTTCGGCGTCAAGGTGCTCGGCATGGCCGACGGCCGCGGCCCCGACCAGCAGGCCGTCTACCTGCGCATGGACGACCTGCCGGCCCGCATCGTGGTGGTGCCCGGCGAGAGGGACCGGCTGGCCGCCTCGGGCTGGGAACTCGCCGACCCGGCCGCCATGACCCGGCTCGCCGCCGCGCTGGAGGAGGCCGGGTACGCGGTCAAACCCGCCGGCGCCGACGAACTCGCCGACCGTCGTGTCTCCCACCTGATCAGCGTCGACGACCCGGCCGGCAACCGCCTCGAGTTCTTCTGCGGCGCGGCCCTCGACACCCGGCCCTTCCTGAGCGCCACCGGCACCCGGTTCGTCACCGGCGTCCAGGGCATGGGGCACGCCGTCCTGCCGGCCCGCGACGACGCCGCCTCGCTGCGGTTCTACACCGAGGTGCTGGGCTTCCGGCTGCGCGACTCGATGCGGCTCGTCCCCGAGCACCTCGGCCTGCCGCCCGGCGACCGGCCACTGTGGATGCGGTTCCTCGGCTGCGGGCCCCGGCACCACAGCGTCGCGCTCGCGCCCATCCCGGCGCCGACCGGGCTGATCCACCTGATGATCGAGACCGAGACCCTCGACGACGTGGGCCGGGCCATCGACCGCTGCGGCCGTCACCGAGCCCCGATGATCTCCACGCTCGGGCGGCACGCCAACGACGAGATGGTCTCCTTCTACGTGCGTACGCCCAGCGGCTTCGACATCGAATACGGGTACGGCGGGCTCACCGTCGACGACAGCACCTGGGTCGCCCGGCAGACCACCGCGCACAGCGTGTGGGGCCACCGCTTCTCCGGCGGGGGCGGCCATTGACCGAGATGACGGCCGCGGGACTGGAGCCCGCCCGGTTCCGGCGGGCGTTCGGGCACTTCGCCACCGGGGTCACGGTCATCACCACGGCCGACGCCGACGGTCCCGCCGGGTTCGCCTGCCAGGCCTTCGCGCCGCTGTCGCTGGAGCCGCCGCTCGTGCTGTTCTGCGCGCGGAACGAGTCGGAGACCTGGCGGCGGATCCGGGCGGCCGGGATCTTCGGCGTCAACGTGCTCGCCACCGACCAGCGCGACGTCTCCCGGCTCTTCGGCACCCGGGGCGCCGACCGGTTCGCGGCCCTCGACTGGGCGCCCGCGCCCTCCGGGGTACCCGTCGTGGCCGACGTGCTGACCTGGGCGGACTGCGCGGTCGAGGCGGTCCACCCGGGCGGTGACCACGTCATCGTCATCGGCCGGGTGACGGCGCTGGGGCCGTGCCGCGACATCCCGCCACTGCTCTTCTACCGCAGCCGCTACACCTCCACGGCGCCGAACTCCCCCTACGAGCCCCCCGAGGTCGTCGACACCCTGCTCTCCTGGCCCCGCCACACCGACTGGATCTGAACGCGTGCCGGGACTTGCTTGGCGACGGGTGGTCTGGTGACTAGTATGGGTGCCGGGGGTCGCCGAGCGGGAGAGGGGCTGGAGCGTGGATGTGGAACCCGAGGGCGGATGGCATCGCCCACCGCCGGAAGGCCGTTTCGCGGAGGACCTGGACACCCTGCCCGGGCTGCCGCGCGACGCCGAGCTGATCGACGGAAGCATCGTGGTCCCCAGCCCACGAGCACTCTTTCACATGAAGGCGCTGCGGCTGGTCGAGAACGCGTTCGTCCGGCACGCACCCCGGGATTCGTTCCTGGTCCGCAGGGACATGTCGGTCGTGCTGTCCCGGAAGCAGCGGCCGCGGCCGGATCTGCTCGTCGTCCACGCGTCCGCCGAGATCGACGACGACGCGACCTGCTATCCGGCGGACGCGGTGGTGCTCGCGCTGGAGGTGACCTCCCGTGGTTCGCTGACCCTCGATCAAGAATGGAAACCGCATTTGTACGCGGCCGCCGGCATTCCCTTCCACTGGCGGGTGGAGCACTCGGCGCGGCGCAAGCCGGTCGTCCACGCCTTCGAGTGGGATCCAGCGACCCGGGCCTACGGGCCGTTGGGGATCTTCCACGATCGACTCGTCCTGACGGTTCCGTTTCCGATCGACATCGACCTCACCGAGATCGACCGGATGTGACCGTCAGCCGCAGTGCTCGAAGGCGCTCTGATAGGTCAGGCCGCCGATGGTGCCGCCCCACTTGACGCAGATCCCGTCGGCTGCGGCGCGCACCGGGCCGGCGTAGTACTGGAACGTGCCCTTGTCGGTCTGCTTGGCGCCGCCCTTCACCTCCAGGTAGGCGGACATCGCCGTCTTCTGGTCGAGGGTGTTGTTCTTGACGGTGACTACGCAGTTCGAGCCGTCCGTCGCGTAGAGCAGGTAGACGACACCCCGCTTGACACCGGCGGCCGTGGTCAGCGGCTGCTTGTCGATCACCGAGTAGCCGCTGCCGCAGATGTCCGCCGGCTTGTACGGGTTCGTCTCGCTCGTCGTGGTCGGCGTCGGCGAGGTGGACACGGACGGATCGGTGCTCGCCGTGGCGGTCGGCTCGCCGGGCGGGGCCGAGACGGCCGGCGACGACTCGTCCACCGGCGCGGTGGGCTGGGCCGGTCCGTCGCCGTTCGCCGAGGGCTTGCGCTGCTCGATCGGCTGGTCGGTCACCCGGTCACGGGCGCGCGGGCTCTCCCCGCCACCGGCCGGTGGCTGGCCGCCGCTGACGAACTCGCCGGTCTGCTCGGGGTCGCCGGCCCTCCACTGGTTGCCCAGCGCGATGCCGCCGCCCGCCAGCAGGAGACCGACCGTCACGGCCGCCAGCGCCACGGTCAGCTGGCGGCTCTTGCGGGGCCGCGCCGCGGTGACGCCCGCATGCGTCCCGGTCTCGTGCCGCAGCGAGCCGAGCGAGACCGCCCCGGACACGGCCGAACCACCCGGCCGCTCCCGCGCGGCGCCCGGCGAGACCGGCGCGGCACCGAACGGCGGGACAGCTGCGGCACCGGACGGCGGGACGGCAGCGGCGCCGGACGACGCGACGGTAGCGGCACCGGACGGCGGAACGGCTGCGGCACCGAACGGCGGAACGGCTGCGGCACCGAACGGCGGAACGGCCGCGGCACCGGACGACGCGACGGCCGCGGCACCGGACGGCGGGACGGCCGCGGCGCCGGGCGATGGGACGGCCGCGGCACCGGACGGTGGCGCGGTGGGGCCTGCCGGAGGGAACCGGTTCGGTGGGATCGCGTTCGGGGGAATCGGTGCGCTCACCGCGTACCCCGGAGGGTTTGAAGCGGCCCGCGCGGCCGCGGCCAAACCGGCGGCGTCGGGGAAACGCCTGGCCGGATCGCGCGCGAGCGCGCGCATCACGACCGACGCCGTGGCGGGCGGCACATCCGGCGGCAGGACCGGCGGCTGGCCGTGCACCAGCTGGGCCAGGACGGCGAGCGGGTTGTCGCCGACGTAGGGCGGGCGGCCGGTGAGGCAGCAGAACGCCACCGCGCCGAGCGCGTACATGTCGGTGGCGGCCGTCACCGGACGGCCCTCCGCCTGCTCGGGCGCCATGTAGTGCGCGCTGCCGAGAACCACGTTCGTGCTGGTGATGCCGGTGATCCCGGCCGACCGGGCGACCCCGAAGTCGACCAGCACGATCGCGCCGGCGGGACGCACCAGCAGATTGCTCGGCTTGACGTCGCGGTGGATGATGCCGGCCTCGTGCGCGGCCTGGAGCGCCTCGGCGACCTGCCCCACGATCGTCATCGTCTCGGCCGGACCGAGCCGGCCCGCCTGCTGGATCCGCTTCGACAGCGGGGTGCCGTCGATGTACTCCATCACCAGATAGTCGAGCCGATGCGCGCCGACCACCGCGTTCTCGCCATAGTCGTAGACCTGCACGATCCCCGGATGCCGAAGCGCCGCCATCATCCGCGCCTCCGACCGGAACCTGGTGATGAAGTCCGAATCGGACATCAGCGCGGGGAGCAGCACCTTGACCGCTATCTCGCGGTGCAGCAGCAGGTCGTTGCCGCGCCACACCTCGCCCATGCCTCCCGCGGCGATACGCTGGGTCAGCTGGTAGCGGCCATTGAGCACGACACCCGGTGAAAGCACCGGATCATGCTAGTCGGCGCGCGCACGCCGCACCGCCCGGCGATTCACCGGTCCCGATCCCCGGACCGGCCGGGTCAACCGTCCAGCAGGGCCGGCGCCAGCCGGGTGACGTGCTCGGACGGCCGGCCGAACAGCCGGGCCGACGCCCACGCCCGCCGCAGGTAGAGATGTGCGTCATGCTCCCAGGTGATCGCCAGGCCGCCGTGCATCTGCACCATCTCGGCGGCCACCGCCCGCAGCGTCTCGGAACAGTGGACCTTCGCGATCGCGGCCTCGGCGCCGCCGGTGGTGAGCGCCGCGTTCGCCGCCGACCGGGACGCCTGCACCCGGATGTAGGCCTCGGCCAGCCGGTGCTGCAACACCTGGAACGACCCGATCGGCCGCCCGAACTGATGTCGCGCCCGCACATGGTCGACGGTCAGCTCGAGTGCCCGCTCGGCCGTGCCGGTCTGTTCGACGGCCAGCGCCACCATGGCCAGATCCCGGATGGGCGCCGCCTTTCCGAGACGCCGCCCCGGCACCCGGTCCAGCCGGATCGCGCTCAACGGCCGCGTCGGATCGAACTCGTCCACCGCCAGCCGTTCGACGCCGCGGGGATCGACCTCGAACAACCCGGCCGGTAGCGCCACCAGCAGCGTGTCCGCGATCGCCAGATCCAGGACGTCCCGGAACGAACCGCTGACCAACCCGTCCGCGACGGTCCCGGACCCCTCCCAGGCGACCGCCACGATCCGGTCCCCGGCGCAGATCTCCGGAAGAAGCCGGACGTCACCGGAGCGCAGCAGCAGATGCGTGGCCAGCACCCCGCACCCCAGCATCGGACCCGGAGTCAGCTGCCGCCCCAGCTCCTCCAGCACCACGGCGGCCTCGGTGAGGGTGGCGCCGGAACCGCCGTACCGCTCCGGAACCGCCAACCCCGCCACGCCGATCTCCTTGCAGAGCCGCCCCCACAACCCCGCGTCGAACCCGTCCCGCGCCGCGTGTCCGCCCACCAGGTCCCGCACCGCCGCGCGCAGAGCCGCACGCTCCTCGATCATTCGAAACCCTCCTTCCGGTACGGGTGAGCCGGCTCCCACCGCACAGCGGCCGCCGGGTGGTCACCCGATTCCCGCCACTCGCTCGCCAGGCCGGTGAGGATCCGGGCCCGATGCCAGGACGGTGTCCCCCAGGCGAGATCCAGCACCCGCACCAGGCCCAGCCACCGCCAGAGCCCGTGCTCCCGTGTGTACCCGACCGCCCCGTGAACCTGCAGCGCCACCCGGGCGGCCCGCCGCGCGGCCTCCCCGCAGGCCACCTTCGCCGCCGACACGTCCAGCGGCTCGTCCGTCACCGGCCGGACGCACCGTCCCGCCGCCGGATCTCGCTCGGGCGGCTCTGGGGGCGGCTTGAGGGCGACCGCGGCGGCGTACAGGAGGGGTTGCGCGAATTCGATCGCCACCGCGACGTCGGCCAGTTGATGGCGCACCGCCTGGAACGAGCCGATCGGCCGGCCGAACTGCGTCCGCTGTTTCGCGTAGTCCACCGACCTCTCCAGCAGCGCCCGCGCCGCGCCGAGCAGCTGGGCCGAACAGGCCAGGACGCCCAGCTCCATGGCCAGCCCCGAGTCCTGTCCGGAAGCGATCAGCGCACCGGGTGTCACCTCGGACAGCCGCCGAGCCGGGTTCAGCGAGGGGAGCACCGATCGGGCGTGGCCCTGCCGGATCTCGTCACCGTCGGTCACCAGGATCAGATCCGCACCGTCGCCGTCGGCCGCGAACGGCAGCCACGGCGGCGCCACCAGCGACGCCACCAGCCGGCCCCGGGCCAGCGCCGGGAGCCACTCCCGCGCGGCGTCGCGGGGCCGGTTCGGCGCGGTCGCGGCGGCGGTCAACAGGGCCGGGACGGCGGCGACCGACTCGGCGAGCGGGCCGGGAACGGCGTGGTGGCCCAGTTCCTCGCAAGCGACGATCAGATCGACGGGGCCGGCGTCGTGCCCACCCCAGCGTTCCGGTACGAGCAGCCCGGTCACCCCGGCTCCGGCCAGCGCCGACCACAGCGCCCGGCCCGCACCCGGATCGCCGTCCGCCCACGCGGCCGACACCTTCGGCAGGTCCGCCGCCGCCAGCATCGCGTGCAGGGAGTCCGCGAACGCGAGCTGTTCCTCCGACGGCGCGAGTCTCATCGCGGCTCCCGGGGCAGTCCGAGCACCCGCTGGGCGAGGGTGTCCCGCTGGATCTCGTTCGTACCCGCGTAGATCGGCCCGGCCAGCGCGAACAGATAGCCCGCCGGCCACTCCGGATCCGCCTCGGCGAAGGGCCCGAGCACGTCGAGTGCCGTCTCGTGGAGGAAGACGTCCAGTTCGGACCAGAACAGCTTGGTCGCGCTGGGTGGCACCGGTCGCGCCAGCGAGGCATAGGCCGCCATCCGGTACGCGCGTGCCCTGATCCACGCGTCCGCCACCCGCTCCCCGTGCCGGTCCCGCCCGGCCGGCTGCCAGGGCTGTTTCGGGGGGCCGGAGACGGCGCCGGCGGCCAGCCAGAGGCGGACCAGGCGGTCGGCGGCGGCGGTGAACCGGCCCGGCCCGCGCAGGGAGAGGCCACGCTCGTGGGCGGCGGTGCTCATCGCCACCCGCCAGCCGTCACCCGGTTCGCCGATCACGTCGGCGTCCGGCACGAAGACGTCGTCCAGGAAGATCTCGGCGAACCCGGCCCCGCCGTCGAGCTGCCGGATCGGCCGGACCGTCACGCCCGGCGCCCGCAGGTCGACCATCAGATAGGTCAGGCCCCGATGACGATCCGGCCCGAGCGTGGACCGGAACAGCCCGAACGCGCGGTCCGCCACCGCCGCCCGTGAGCTCCACGTCTTCTGGCCGGACAGCGACCAGCCGCCGTCGACCCGCCGGGCCCGGGAACGGAGGGATGCCAGGTCGCTGCCCGCGTCCGGTTCTGACCATGCCTGCGCCCACACCTGCTCGGCGCGGGCCATCGGCGGGAGGATCCGGGCGCACTGTTCGGCCGTGCCGTGCGCCAGCAGTGTCGGGGCCAGCAGGAACAGGCCGTTCTGCCCGATGCGGACCGGTGCCCCGGCGGCGTGGTACTCCTCGTCGAACAGCAGCGTGTGCAGGGGCGGCGCGGCCCGGCCACCGTATTCGACCGGCCATCCCACCGCCGCGAGCCCGGCCGCCGCGAGCCGCCGCTCCCAGGACCGGTGCGCGAGGTTCCCCTCGGCGGTGTCCACTCCGGGCAGCGGGCCGGCCGGCACGTTGGCCGCCAGCCAGTCCCGCACCTCGTCCCGGAAACGGACCGCCGCGCCGTCGAGATCCAGGTTCACTCCGCCCCCTCACGATGAAGACCCGTGTCGGCACCCGGCGAAGGGTGGTCGGGCGGCGCGAACGGGGTGGGCGAGACGGCGGCTTTCATGGTGGCCGGGGTCAGTCCGGCCAGCGGATCGGCGGTGGTCTCCGCGTTGTGGGAGTGGGCGACATGGTGCAGCCCGAAGACCGCGTCCATGCCGGAGCGCATGCCCATCTGGTCCTCGCACAGGTTGACCGCCCGCTTGGCCAGCGCCAGCCCGAACGACGGCATCACGGCGACCTTCGCAGCCAGCGCGAACGTCTCCGACTCGAGAGCGGCCCGGGGCACGACCCGGTTGACCATGCCCACCTCGTACGCCCGCTGTGCCCCGAATCGATCGCCGGTGAACAGCACCTCCCGGGCGAAGCGCGGCCCGAGCGCCCACGGGTGGGCGAAGTACTCCACGCCGGGGATGCCCATCCGCAGCACCGGGTCGGCGAAGAACGCGTCGTCGGCGGCGACGATCAGGTCGCACACCCAGGCCAGCATGAGCCCGCCGGCCACGCAGGCGCCCTGCACCATGGCGATGGCGGGTTTCGGGATCTCCCGCCACCGTCGGCACATGCCCAGGTAGACCTCCATCTCGCGGGCGTACCTGCGGTCGGCGCCGTCGCGTCCGGTGTGGTCCCACCAGGTCACCGCCCGGCGCGGGAAGGGCGTGTCAGCGTCCCGTTCGGGGGTGCCGATGTCGTGGCCGGCCGAGAAGTGGTCGCCGGCCCCGGCCAGCACGACGACGGCCACCTCGGGGTCGTCGACGGCCCGGGTGAACGCGTCGTCGAGGGCGTACGTCATCGCCGAGTTCTGCGCGTTGCGGTAGCGGGGCCGGTTCATCGTGACCAGGCCGACCGGGCCACGCCGCTGGTAGAGCACGACGCTCATGCGAACTCCCGCAGCCGGTACTTGAGCACCTTGCCGCTCGCGTTGTGCGGCAACCCGGACGGGAAGACGACCGACCGTGGCACCTTGTAGCCGGCCAGCCGCTCCCGGCAGAAGCCGATCACCTGCTCGGCGGTCAGCTCGTGCCCGGGACGGGCCACCACGAACGCGCGCCCGACCTCGCCGAGCCGTGGGTCCGGCACACCGACGACGGCGGCCTCGGACACTCCGGGCAGGGCGGCCAGAGCCCGTTCCACCTCGGCCGGGTAGACGTTGAAGCCGCCGCACACGTACATGTCCTTGAGCCGGTCGGTGATGGTCAGGTTGCCGGCGGCGTCCAGCGTCCCCACGTCGCCGGTGTGCAGCCAGCCGTCCGGGTCGACGGCCTCGGCGGTGGCGGCCGGGTCGTCGAGGTAGCCGAGCATCACGTTGGGCCCGCGCAGGAGCACCTCGCCGTCCGTCCCGGCGATCCGCACCTCGCATCCGGCGGCGGCCCGGCCGCTGGTGAAAGCCACGGTCCGGATGTCGTCGCCGGGCCGGCACATGGTCGCCACCACCGCCTCGGTCAGCCCGTACGCCGTGAGCACCGTGGCGAACCCCAGCTCGTCGCGGATCCGTTCGACCAGCACCGGTGGGACGGTGGCCGCCCCGGTCACGGCCAGCCGCAGGGACCGCAGGTCACGCCCACCCCGGACCGGGTGGTCGAGCAGCCCGATGTAGAGCGTCGGCGGCCCGGGCAGCACGCTGATCCGCTCGGTCTCGATCAGGTCGAGGGTCCGCGGCACGTCGAACACCGCCTGCGGCACCACGGTGGCCCCGCTGACCAGGCAGGCCAGGATGCCGGCTTTGAGCCCGAAGCTGTGGAAGAACGGGTTGACCACCAGGTACCGGTCGCGGACGTCGAGCCCGCCGATCTCCGCCCACGCCCGGGCCACGCCGAGCGACTGCCGGTGCGCGCTCATCGCCCCCTTGCTGCGGCCGGTCGTCCCGGAGGTGTAGAGGATGTCGCTGACGTCGTCCGGCCGTACCGCTGAGGCGCGCTCCTCGGCCGCGTCGCGCGGCACCTCGCCGGACCGCTCCCGGAAGGCGTCCCACTCGGGCAGCGCGAGCACGAAGGGGGGCAGCGCGGCGCCGCTCTCGCGCAGCGAGGCGAGCCGGTCGGTGCCGAGGAACGGCCCGGTGACGATGAGGCCGCGCGCCCCGCTGCGGCCGATCACGTCGGCCGCCTCGACCGCGGTGTAGCGGGTGTTGACCGGCACGAGCGTGCCGCCCGCGTAGAGGACGCCGAGCGCGGACAGCATCCACCGGGCGCTGTTGGGCGCCCAGATCGCCACCCGGTCGCCCGGCTCGATCCCGGAGGCGATCAGCGCACGCGCCACCGTGACGACCTCGTCGTGCAGCCCGGCGAAATCCCATCGGCGCACATGCGGATCGACGAGGGCCGGATGCCTGCCGAATGCGAGCGCCGCCCGTGCCAGCGCCGCCGGGACGGTCTCCATGGCATCCCCCCAGAGGCTTTACCAAGCAAGTGCTTGGTCGGTAGCGTGAGCCTACGCGTGATCCCGGAGGTGGCGCCAGTGACCGACGACGATGCGTTCCGGCACGAGATCCGGGACTGGCTGGCCACGAATCTGACCGATGAGCTGCGTGGCGCCGGCGGCCCGGGCCGGGAGAACGAGGCCTTCCCGCAGCGCCTGGCCTTCGCCCGGCGGCTCGCCGGGGCCGGATGGACCACGCTGGCCTGGCCGGTGGCGCACGGCGGGCGCGGCGCGTCGCTCCAGCGGCAGGTGATCTTCCATGAGGAGTACGCGAGAGCCGGCGCCCCCAGCCGCGTCGACCACATCGGCACCACCATGGTCGGCCCGACCCTGATCGCCCTCGGCACGCGTGCCCAGCGCGACCGGTTCCTGCCCGCGATCGCCGCCGTCGGGCAACTGTGGTGCCAGGGCTATTCCGAGCCGGGCGCCGGTTCCGACCTGGCCGGCGTCATCACCCGGGCCCGGCTCGACGGCGACCGCTGGGTGCTGACCGGCCAGAAGGTGTGGACCTCGCTGGCGCACGTGGCCGACTGGTGTTTCGTGCTGGCCCGCACCGAGCCGGTGCCGCCCGGCGGCCCGCGTCACGCCGGTCTGTCCTACCTGCTCGTGCCGATGCGGCAGCCGGGCGTCACGGTCCGGCCGATCCGGCAGCTCACCGGGGACAGCGAGTTCAACGAGGTGTTCTTCGACGACGCCACCACCGAGGCGGGCCTGGTCGTCGGCGAGCCCGGTCAGGGCTGGCGGGTCGCGATGGCCACCCTCGCCTTCGAACGCGGCGCGGCCACCGTCGGCCAGCAGGTCGGCTTCCAGCGGGATCTGGACGACCTGGTCGCGGTGGCCCGCCGGACCGGCGCGGCCACCGACCCGGCCCTGCGTGACCGGCTCACCCGGGCCTGGATCGACCTGTCGGTGCTGCGCGCGCACACGCTGCGCAGCCTCACCGAGGACCTGCCGGCCGGCTCCTCGGTGATCAAGCTGCTCTGGACCCGCTGGCGGCAGGGCCTCGGTGACCTGGCCATGGACGTGCTGTCCGCCGGTGACGCCGGGCCCGAGGCGACCGAGCGCTGGCAGCGGTACTTCCTGTTCAGCCGGGCCGACACCATCTACGGCGGGTCGAACGAGATCCAGCGCGGCATCGTCGCCGAGCGGGTGCTCGGGCTGCCCCGTCAGGCCCGGGGATGACCGGCCCGGCCGGGCACGGACTGCTGGCCGGCCCCGCCGGACACGGCCTGCTGGCCGGCAAGGTCGTGGTGGTGACCGCGGCGGCCGGAGCCGGCATCGGCTCGGCGGTGGCCCGGCGCTGCCTGGACGAGGGTGCCCGGGTGGTGGTCGGCGACAGTCACGAGCGCCGCCTCGGCGAGACCCGCGACCGGCTCTCCGACCTGCATCCCGGCCGGGTCTGGGCGATCCCCTGCGACGTCACCGACGAGGCCGGGGTGGGCCGGCTGATCGGTGGCGCGGTGTCCCGGTACGGCCGGATCGACGTGCTGGTCAACAACGCCGGGCTGGGCGGGAACCGGCCGGTTCCCCAGATGTCCGACGAGGAGTGGCAGCGGGTCCTGGACGTCACCCTGACCGGCACGTTCCGCTGCACCCGGGCGGCCCTGCGCCAGATGATCGCGCAGGGCGGCGGCGGCGCGGTGGTCAACAACGCCTCGGTGCTCGGCTGGCGGGCCCAGGCGGGGCAGGCGCACTACGCCGCCGCGAAGGCCGGGGTGATGGCGTTCACCCGGTGCACCGCCCTGGACGTGGCCGGGCACGGCATCCGGGTCAACGCGGTCGCGCCGAGCCTGGCCGCCCACCCGTACCTGAGCCGGGTGATCAGCGAGACCGAGCTGGCCGAGCTGGCCGGGCGGGAGGCCTTCGGCCGGGCCGCGCAGCCGTGGGAGGTGGCCACCGTGATCGCCTTCCTCGCCAGCGACTACGCCTCCTATCTGACCGGCGAGGTCATCTCGGTGAGCAGCCAGCACGCGTGAGACACCGGGGGTTTCCATCGATGTTACGGAGCAGTAGATTGTAACGCGTTCTAATTTCTGCGAAGGGAGACCGCGATGCGGCGGATCACCGGCGCGGCCCTGTTCGGACTCGGCATCCTCAGTCTCCTGCTCGCGATGGCCCTGGTCTGGATCATCGTGCCCTCGCAGGAGAAGGTGCCGCTCGACCTGGAGCCGCCGGACGTGGTGGTGGAGGCGGCCAGCGCGTCGTTCGTGCAGGTGCAGACGTTGCCGGACGGCACGCCGCGGGTCGCCGTGGAGAACGCCGGGCTGCGGTCCACCACCGGCATCAAACCCGACTTCGAGGCGGCCGCCGAGATCCCCGGCGAGCGGGCCGGCGAGACCCTGGTCTGGAACGTGTATCACTCCACTAGGCGGGCCGACACCGACGATATGATCAACAGTTCGGAGAGCCGGGTCGCGCTCGACCGCACCACCGGTGAGGCGGTGCCGTGGGCCGGGCAGTGTCACCTCGAGGAGAAGGCCGATCCGGCCACCGGCGTCGGCTGCATCCCCGGCAACGTGCGGTTCGAGGGCCAGCTCTACCTCTTCCCGTTCGGCACCGAGAAGCGCACCTACCAGTACTGGGACTCCACCCTGGGTGAGGCGCTGCCGATCGGCTACCAGGCCGAGGAGGAGTTCAACGGGCTGCCCACCTACCGCTTCCAGCAGCAGGTGCCCGAGCAGGAGGCGGAGATGGACCCGCAGACCCTGGCCGGGCTGCTCGGGTTCCTGGCGCCCGGCGCCACCAGCGGCACCATCTCGTACCGGGCCACCCGCACCCTCTGGGTCGAGCCGATGACCGGCGCCATCGTCGGGTACCGCGAACAGCAACACCGGGAGCTCGTGCCGAACATCGGCGCCCCGGTCGTCATCTTCGACGCCGACCTGCAATACGACCAGGCCACCCTGGCCGCCGTCGGGGCCGAGGCCGAACGCGGGCGCGACCTGCTGCTCCTGCTCGGCCGGTACGTCCCGATCGGGCTCGCCGTCCTCGGCCTGCTGCTGATCGTCGCCGGGGTGCTGCTGTCCCGGGGCGCCGGACCGCGCGGCGGGCACCGGGCGCGGGACGCCACCCGGCCGCTGCCGACGCCGGTTCCGCAGGGCTGAGCGCTCCGCGTACCCCCGCTCGGTTTCGATCTTTGAAAGATCAGCGCGTGCCGTAGAAATCGGGCGGGGTGGCCGGGTCGTTGTCCGAGACGTTCGAGGCCACCTCGGTGGCGCTCGGGTTGATGGCGGCCATCACCAGCGTGACGCCGATCGCGGCGAGCACCGCCGCGACCACCGCGCTCAGCAGCATGTACCGGAACGCAACCATGACAGTGCTCCTCTACAGCCGTTCGATGACGCTTGCGGTCGACATCGCCCCACCGGCGCACATGGTCACCAGTGCGGTCGTGCCGTCGATCCGTTCCAGCTCGTGCAGCGCGGTCGTCAGCAGCCGGGCGCCGGTGCTGCCGACCGGATGACCCAGCGCGAGCGCCCCGCCGTTGACGTTGACCCGGTCCGGATCGGCGCGGTGCACCGCCAGCCAGGACAGCACCACGCTGGCGAACGCCTCGTTCACCTCGCACCGGTCCAGGTCGTCGATCTTCATCCCGGCCCTGGCCAGAACCCGGTCGGTCGCCGCGATCGGGCCGTCCAGGTGGTAGTACGGCTCCGCGCCGACCAGGCACTGCGCCACGATCCGGGCACGCGGCCGCAGACCCAGCGCCCGCGCCCGGTCGGCGTCCATGATCAGCAGCGCGGCCGCGCCGTCGGAGATCTGCGACGAGGTGCCCGCCGTGTGCCGCCCGTCCGGCAGCACCGGCGTCAACCCGGCCAGCCCCTCGACGGTGGTGTCCCGCAGGCCCTGGTCGCGGGTGACGTCACCGACCGCGATCACCTCCCGGTCGAACCGGCCCTCCGCCCAGGCCCGTGCCGCGTTCGCCTGCGAGCGCACCCCGAACCGGTCCAGATCCTCGCGGGTCAGGCCGCGGCGGTCGGCGATCCGTTCGGCGGCCACGTACTGGTTCGGCAGGTCGATGTCCCACGACCCGGGGCGAGGAAGGCCGGCGTCGCCCAGGTTGGCGCGCAACGGCACCCGGCTCATCGACTCCACCCCGCAGGCCACGCCCGCATCGATCGCGCCGGCCGCGATCAGGCCGGCGATCAGGTGCGCCGCCTGCTGCGCCGAACCGCACTGCGCGTCGATCGTGGTGCAGCCGGTCGCGTGCGGCAGCCCCGCGTGCAACCACGCCGTACGGGTGATGTTGTTCGACTGCTCCCCGCCCTGGGTGACGCAGCCGCCGATGGCCTGATCCACATCGGCCGCCGGCAGCGCGCGCAGCGCGGCGCCGAGCAGTTCGGCCGGATGCAGGCCGGACAGCCACCCGCCACGCTTGCCGATCGGCGTGCGAACCGCATCGACGATGACCGGTGTCCCCACCGCGACCTCCAGCTAGAACCTGTTCTCGATTGAACCTACCAAATCTCTCTGATGCCATGTTTGAATCGGTAGAACTTGTTGCTGTAGGAGGAGCCGTGGCCGAGCCGCGCACCCGCATCGACCCCACCGATCCGGACATCTACCTGCACGGCATCCCGCACGCCGAATTCGCCGAACTGCGCCGCACCGACCCGGTCTGCTGGATCCCCCAGCCGCGCGGCAGCGCCGGATTCGACGACGAAGGCTACTGGGCGGTCACCCGGCACGCCGACGTGATGACCGTGTCCCGCGACAGCGACACCTACTCCAGCCGGGAGAACACCGCGATCGTCCGCTTCCAGCCGGACATGACCCGCGACCGGATCGAGATGCAGCAGGCCGTCCTGCTCAACATGGACCCGCCACAGCACACCAAACAGCGCGCCATCGTCTCCCGCGGCTTCACCCCGCGCGCCGTCAACAGCCTGCGCGCCGCGCTCCAAGCCCGCGCCGAACGCATCGTGCACACCGCGCTCGCCACCGGCGACGGCGGCGACTTCGTCACCGAGATCGCCTGCGAACTGCCGTTGCAGGCCATCGCCGAACTACTCGGCGTCCCGCAGGAGGACCGCGGCAACGTCTTCGAATGGTCCAACTCGATGATCGGCTACGACGACCCCGAATTCAGCGGGGCCGACCCGATGGAGTCGGCGATGGGCCTGCTCGGCTACGCCATGCAGATGGCCGACGAACGGCAGTCCTGCCCCCGCGACGACATCGTCACCACCCTGGTCAAAGCCGAGATCGACGGCTCACACCTGTCCGTCGACGAATTCGGCTTCTTCGTCCTGATGCTCGCCGTCGCCGGCAACGAAACCACCCGCAACGCCATCTCCCACGGCATGCTCGCCCTGCTGTCCAACCCCGAGCAGTGGGAGCTCTACCGGCAGACCCGCCCGCGCACCGCCGTCGACGAGTTCGTCCGCTGGGGCAGCCCCATCAACGCCTTCCAGCGCACCGCCCTGCACGACACGGACCTCACCGGCGTCCCGATCCGCGCCGGCCAGCGGGTCGCCATGTTCTACGGCTCCGCCAACTACGACGACGACGTCTTCGCCACACCGCACACCTTCGACATCACCCGCAGCCCCAACCCGCACCTCGGCTTCGGCGGCAGCGGCGCCCACTTCTGCCTCGGCGCCAACCTCGCCCGCCTGGAGATCGACCTCATCTTCAACGCACTCGCCGACCACATGCCCGGCATCACCCTCGCCGGTCCCGCTCAGCGCCTCCGCTCCGGCTGGATCAACGGCATCAAACACCTTCCCGTCAAATACTGTGCTTAATTGCTCCGCTTCGCTCCGCGGCAAAACGCCTGGTAACCGGTGTCGAGGCAGGTGATTTGCCGCCGCAGCACACCCCGCTGCGTCGGCAAATAACTTGCCTCGACACCGGCGGCGTTTTGCGGGGGTGCTGAGTGCACCGCCGTTCGAGTGAGGGTGGGCGTTGCGGGGGTGGTTCGGTCTTGTGGGTGAGGGCGCGGCGCAGGCCCGCGACGTCCTGAGTCGGGCGTTCCAGCGCCTCGTCGAACACCGCCACGCTTCCTCGTCGAGGAGGAACGCACGCCGATCGGCGAGCACGCCGCCTTCAGGGTGAGCGTGGACACGCTGGCGCCGGAGGCCTGACTGGCCGCCTTCAGCCCGGCGTCCAGCCGTTCCGCCTTCGTGTTCGTGGTTCGAACGTACGCACGATGTGTGCCGATCAGGGGGTGAGGAGGGCGGCGCAGTGGGTGGGGGCGTCGGAGAACGGGAGGTGGCCGGCGCTCGGGAGGGTGACGTGGCGGGCGGTCGGGAGGATCGTGCGAGCGCGGCGGGACTGATGGTGCGGGAGGATCGCGTCGCGCGTACCCCAGGCGATGGTGACCGGGATGCGAGTGAGGGAGCCCGCCTCGGCGAAGGACCACGGGCGGAGGTGGGTGAAGGCGTCGCGGGCCTCGGCGAAGCCGGGCGCGGCGGCCAGCGCACGGGCCGCGTGGACGCTGTCGGCCGGGTCGAGGCGGGCCGGGTGGGCGTAGAAGAGGGAGCAGAACGCGGAGCGGCCGGCCGGGGACGCCATGATCCGTGGCAGCGAGGGGGACAGGCGGGTGGCGACGGACCGGGCCGCGGTGACGGCGGTCTGGCACCAGCGGCGCTCCGCCCGGGTCCAGAAGCCGATCGGGGCGAAGGCGGTCACCGCGCGGGCGTGGCCGCGGCGGCCGAGTTCCAGGGCGATGCCGCCGCCCAGCGAGTTGCCGGCGACCGCGGGGGTGTCGATGCCCAGCCGGTCCAGGAACTCCTCGACCAGATCGGCGAGATGCGCGACCGACCCGGGGAGCGGCGTTTCGGACGGCGGCGCGGTCCCGCTGCCGGGCGTGTCCGAGGGCGCGGCGGGGCGGGGCGTGTCCGAAAGGACGGCGGGGTGGGGCGCGTCCGAGGGCGCGGCGGGGCGGGGCGAGTCCGAGGGCGCGGCGAGGTGGGGCGCGGGCCAGGGTGGGGAGTCGCCGAAGCCGGGCAGGTCCAGGGCGATCACGTCGTGGTGCTCGGCGACCGCGTCGAGGATCGGGGACCAGACCTGGCGGTGGCTGCCCAGGCCGTGGATGAGCACGAGCGGCGGCCCGGATCCGCGGCGATCATGAGACAACTCGGTCACCGGGCCAGCCTCGCATCGACCGGGGCGGACCGGAAGGTGATTCGCGCTGCGAGCCAAGACCGGAAACCGGTTGTTGACATGTTGCCAATAAGGGTGTGATGGTACGGCGATGTCGTACGACTACGACGTCCTCGTCATCGGCTCCGGCTTCGGTGGCAGCGTGACCGCGCTGCGTCTCACCGAGAAGGGCTACCGCGTCGGCGTCCTCGAAGCCGGCCGCCGGTTCACCGACGAGCAGTTCGCCAAGACGTCCTGGCGGCTGCGCGACTACCTCTACGCGCCCGCGTTCGGCTGCTACGGCATCCTCCGGCTCACCCTGCTCCGGGACGTGATGATCATGTCGGGCGCCGGGGTCGGCGGTGGCTCCCTGGGCTACGCCAACACCCTGTACGAGCCGCCCGACGCCTTCTACGCCGACCCGCAGTGGTCCGGCATCACCGACTGGAAGGCCGAGCTGGCCCCCTACTACGAGCAGGCGAAACGCATGCTCGGCGTGACCGTGAACCCGGTCGAGACGGCCTCCGACCGGGCCCTGCGCGCGGTCGCCGACGACATGGGCGTGGGACACACCTACCGGCACACCCCGGTCGGCGTGCTCTTCGGCGACGAGCCGGGCGTCCCGGTGGCGGATCCGTTCTTCGGGGGCGCGGGACCGGACCGCCGCACCTGCACCCTCTGCGGCTCGTGCATGACCGGCTGCCGGGGCAACGCCAAGAACACCCTGGTCAAGAACTACCTCTACCTCGCCGAGCGGGCCGGCGCCGAGGTGCACCCGCTGACCACGGTGCGTGCCGTGCGCCCGCGCGACGGCGGCGGCTACCTGGTGGAGACCCGGCGCACCGGCGGGCTCGCGAAACGGACCTTCACCGCGGAGCAGGTCGTCTTCGCCGGTGGCGCCCTCGGCACCCAGCGCCTGCTGCACCGGATGCGGGACCGGGGACTGCTGCCGGACGTCTCCCCACGGCTGGGCGAGCTCAGCCGTACCAACTCGGAATCGATCCTCGGAGCGCGCACCCGCCGCACGGACCGCGACTTCAGTCACGGGGTCGCGATCACCTCCTCGATCCACCCGGATCCGGTCACCCACGTCGAACCGGTCCGGTACGGCCCCGGCAGCAACCTGCTGGCGCTGCTCGCCACGGCACTGGTCGACGAGGGCCGTCCACGCTGGTGGCAGGCCGTCACGACGATCGCGAAGGCGGGCCGGGACGCGCGGCTCTACCTCTCCCCGCGGAACTGGTCGAAGGAGACCGTGGTGCTGCTGGCCATGCAGCCGCTGGACAACTCGATCACCGTGCACACCAGGCGAGGGCTGTTCGGGCGGCGGATCACCAGCCGGCCGGGCATCGGCGAGCCGAACCCGGTGTGGGTGCCGGCCGCGCACGACGTGGCCCGCCGGGTCGCCGCCGAGGTGGACGGGGTGCCGACCGGCTCCTACACCGAACTGGTGGGACGGCCGGTCACCGGGCACTTCATCGGCGGCTGCGCGATCGGCGCGGATCCGTCCCAAGGGGTCGTCGACCCGTACCACCGGCTCTTCGGGCATCCCGGGCTGCACGTCATCGACGGGTCGGTGGTGGCCGCCAACCTGGGCGTCAACCCGTCCCTGACGATCACCGCCCTGGCCGAGCGGGCGGTGGCGCTGTGGCCGAACGCCGGCGAGCCGGATCCGCGGCCGTCGTCCGGGTTCGCGCCGGTGGAACCGGTGGCGCCCCGCGAACCCGTGGTGCCCGCGTCCGCCCCCGCCGCGCTGCGGCTCACCATCGGACGGCGGCCGTGACCCGGATCGCGATCGTCGGCGCCGGGTTCGGCGGGGTGGCGGTCGCCGCCGAGCTGCTCCGCGCCGGCTTCGACGACATCGTCCTGCTGGAGAAGGCGGACCGGGCCGGCGGCGTGTGGCGCGACAACACCTACCCGGGGTGCGCCTGTGACGTGCCGGCGCCGCTCTACTCCTACTCCCGCGCCCTGAACCCGGACTGGTCGCGCCGCTATCCGCCGCACGACGAGATCCTGGCCTACCTGCAACGGTGCGCCGACGAGTGGGGCGTCACGCCGCGGGTCCGTTTCGGCGCCGAGGTGGCCTCCGCCTCGTGGACCGGCGGCGGCTGGGAGATCCTTCTTTCCGACGGGGATTCGGTACGGGCGGACGTGCTGATCCCGGCCGTCGGTCAACTGTCCCGCCCGTCGATCCCGGCGCTGCCCGGCGCGGAGAGCTTCGCGGGCGTCGCCGTGCACACCGCACACTGGACCCCGGACGTCCCGGTCCAGGGCAGCCGGGTCGCGGTCGTCGGCACCGGCGCCAGCGCCATCCAGCTCGTCCCCGCGATCGCCGGAACCGCCGCCCACGTCACCGTCTTCCAGCGCACCGCGCCGTGGACACTGCCCAAACCCGACCGTCGCTACGGACGCCTGCGGAAGGCCGCCTACCGCCGGATCCCGTCGCTGATGCTGCTGTCCCGCGCCGCCACCTGGGGCCTCACCCTCGTCCCGGGCGCCGCCCTGACCGGCAACCGGGTGGTCGACGCCCTGATCCGCGGCTACTCGTGGAGTCAGCGCCGCTGGCAGATCCGTGACCCGGAGCTGCGCGCCAAGGTGACCCCGGACGAGCCGCTGGGCTGCAAGCGGGTGCTGTTCACGAACGCCTGGCTGCCCGCCCTCGCCCGCCCCGACGTCGACCTGGTCACCGAGAAGATCGTCGCGGTCACCCCCGGCGGCGTCCGCACCGCCGACGGCGTCGACCACCCCTGCGACGTGCTGGTCTACGGCACCGGCTTCGCCGCCACCGAGTTCCTGGTCCCGATCCGGGTCACCGGCCGCGACGGCGTCGTGCTCGCCGACGAGTGGCGGGACGGGGCGCACGCGTACCTGGGTCTCGCGGTGCCCGGCTTCCCCAACATGTTCCTGGTCTACGGCCCGAACACCAACACCGGCAACACCTCGGTGATCTACTTCCACGAGGCCCAGGCCGGGTGGATCACGCAGGCCGTCCGGCGGGTCGCGGCAGGCGACGATCTGGAGGTACGCCCGGAGGTCGCGGCCGCCTACGACACCGAGATCCAGTCCCGGCTGGCGGGTTCGGTGTGGACGGCGTGCCAGAGCTGGTACCGCACCGCCGCCGGCCGCGTCGTCGCCAACTGGCCGGGCAAGGCCACCGAATACCGCCGCCGAACCACCACCCTCAACCGTTCCGACTTCCTCCCCGGCTCACTTCCGGTGGAGTAGCAGGCTGATCATGATGCCGATGATCAGAAGCGGTAGCCCTCCGATGATCCCGACGGCCACACCGATCCACGTGAGCCAGGGCCGGGCGGGCGTGTCCTCGCGAGCGAGCTTCACACGGTACTTCTCGGTGCCCAGATAGCCGACACGGACCTGTCGGCCCACGTCGGTCGCGGTGAAGTCGCCGTCGTTGATCAGCCGGGTAGCCGTTCCGTCGTCCCAGCGGATCGTGACCCGGCAGCTGTCCCAGTAGCCGAAGCCCTGGTTGGTGATCGGACCATGTTCGGTGCATGAACCGACAGTCGCCCAGCCGACACGTTCGGCGTCGCCGAAATCCCGGCCGGCCAATCTGACGAAGGTGATGCCGGTGCCGACGAGCATCAAACTCACCAGGACGATTCCGGTCAGCAGCGCGGTGGTGCGGAGCGCGCCGCCCTTGCGCCGGTCGACGACCGTGGTCGCCGGGTCCGAGTCGGCGGCCTCCCATTCGGCCAGCTCACGTTCGGCCTCGGCCTCCATGGCCTTGATTTTGGCTCGCTGCCTGGCGAAACGTTCATCGTGGCTGCCCATGGTGCTCCTGCCTCAGGACGGAGGTCCGATAGGAGTCGGATCGGGGTTTCCCTTGGGAATATTGTCGAGGGTCGAACCGGTGTTCTGCGCGGTGTTCGACTCGGCCGCGGCGCGGCCGGTGTTGATGGCCACCTGATGTGGAGCGCCGTAGACGCGGAAGTCGCCCAGGAAGAGTGTGCCGGCACCCTTGATCGGACCGGACCAACCCTCCCGCATCTTTTCCGCAGCTTCAGACCGATGAGCAACGAGGCGTAGAACGTTGTCGTTGGCCTTGTGAATCTGCTTGAGCAGTACCGACATCAGCTTCATGGCTCTGCCCGCGTCCCTGATCCCGTCGAAGAGACGTCTCAGCACGCCGAGAATCGTTCTGCTCGTGTTGAAAGCCAGGTCCGCGACCTTGAGAAGAGCGGCGGGCATCATCACCCCGGTGACGGCTTGAAGGCCTATGGAGATCAGCGAGCCGGCGAATTGGCAGAGGATGTCCCGGATCGTATTTCGAACGACGCCCACCAGAGTTCCCAGCCCGTAGGTGAGCTTGCCCATTCCGTCCGCGATCTTGCCCATCGCCTGGATGGTCAAGGCCTGGTCATGAGCACGCCGTCGATATGCCTCCGCCGCTTCCGCCGCCCACACCGCGGTGGTCTTCTCGGCCTCCGCCACGAGGAGGTCGGCGGCCTCATAGATCCGGCTCTCGATCCTCTTCCAGCTCTCGGCGTGACCCTCGATGGCCTTGGGATTGCCCAACAGCTTGTCGAATGGCTCACGGATTGCGGACACGTGCTCCAACAACCATCCGAGGCCCGCGGAGAACACCATCTGTAGCGGGTCTGTGATCGCCCCGACCGTGCCGAGTGTGGTCGCGAGAAGATTCCCGCCGAAGCCACCCCAATCCCGGTTGGCGAATCCCTCCACCATCCCGCTGGCCGACTCGAAGATGCCGGCACCCTCGTAGACCTTCCGGTCGGCGTCCGGCGCGATCAGGGCCTCGTAGCCGCTGTTCATCGCTCCGGCTCCCGGAAAGCCAGGAGGTGGGCGGCCTCGTGGTCGGTGAGGCTGATATCGACGGTCAGCGCGCGGAGCAGATTAGCAAGATGTGACGTCGCGTCGGTTCCCGTTCGCATCCGCAGGCTGACATCCTCCTGCGCCGTGTTGAGAATCGGCAGGATCAGCTTGCTGGGCCATTCTCCGTAAACCTCGTCGTGCTGATCAAGATGGGCGCATGCCGCCGTCACCTCGTCAAGAATGTCGGCGATCTCGTCCACTTCGGCTGCGTGGCTGGTCACGGCCTCCACGTTCAGGCGGAGTTCGGGTTCGGCCATCACCGATCACGCTCCCCGGGAGCGGTGGGGAACTGTTCGGCGTAGGACTCGGCGACGAAGGCGGTGGTGGGGGAGTCGGAACCGTAGATGCCGGCGACCAGGTCGGTCATCTGTTCGGCCAGGCGGGACTGTGCCCGGCGGCAGGTGCTCAGGATGAGACGTGCCAACTCGTCGGGGGTCAGGCGCAGGGCGTCGCCGGTCAGGCGGAGGTCGCTCAGACTTCCGGCGTGGTCGACGGTCACGGTGACGTCGCCGTGCGCGGACTGGACGGTGGCGTCGACCCGCTTCATCCGGCGGCTGAGTTCCAGGGTGGCCTCGGTCTGCCGCTGGACGCGCCACTGCCAGTCGGCGAGCAGCTCCTCCGGGTCCTGTGGCATGGCTTCCCTCCCCGTCGGACATGTACCGGTCGTCCTGGTACACACCCGCGAGCGGGAACGGGTTCATCACGCTGCCCCAGCAGAAAGCCGATCTTGGACGTTGGCCCACCTGGAGCGGTGGTCGATCGTCCAAGATCGGCTCAAAGCCTGGTCAGGCGGGGACCGGGGCCGGGCGCCACTGTTCGGAGCCGAACACCTCGTACCGGATGCGTTCGTCCGGGATGCCGCGCCGGTGCAGGCCGGCCCGGACGGTCTGCATGAACGGCGCCGGGCCGCACAGGTACACCTCGGCGTCCGGGTGCACCGGGATCCGGTCGGTGTCGATCAGGCCGGTGTGCGTGCCGGTGTGGCCGCCCTGCTCGTACCAGACGACCTCGCGGAACGAGCGGAGCCGGGCGCCGCTGCTGAGCATGTCGCCGCGCAGCGGGTGGCGGCCCGGGTCGCGGTCGGCGTGCACGACGGTCACCTCGCGGGTCGGCTGGGTCCGGGCCGTCTGTTCCAGGATCGCGGCCATCGGGGTGATCCCGACCCCGGCGCTGACCAGCAGCAACGGGGCGTCGCCGGGGCGCAGGACGAGGTCGCCGTACGGTTGGCTGATCCGCAGCCGGTCGCCGGCGCCGACCTGGTCGTGCAGGAACGCGGAGACCACGCCGTCCGGGGCGCCGCCGCGGCCGCGGACCCGCCGGACGGTGATCCGCAGGGTGCCGCCGGTCGGGGCCTGGGACAGGGAGTACTGCCGCAGTTGGCGGCCGGCGCCGGGCAGGTCGACGGCGACCGTCACGTACTGCCCGGGGTGGTAGGCGGGGGCGGCCCGCAGGTCGGCCGGGACCAGGACGAAGGAGACCGTGTCGTGGGCCTCCTCGATCTTGTTGGCGACCGCGTAGGACCGCCACGGGTCGGCGCCGTCCACCCCGGCCTCGGCGTAGAGGCGCGCCTCCCGGCCGATCAGCTGGGCCGCGAACAGCCAGTACACCTCGTCCCACGCGGCGGCGATCTCCGGCGTGACGGCGTCGCCGAGCACGGTGCCGACGGCGCGCAGCAGGTAGCGGCCGACCATCGTGTACTGCTCGGGGCGGATGCCGAGGGCGCAGTGCCGGTGCGCGATCCGGTCCACCACATGCTCGAACGCCACACCGGACGGTCCGGCGCCGATGAGGTGTGCGGCGTACGCCGCGACCGCCCCGGAGAGCGCGCCGCGCTGCTCGCCGGTGGCCTGTGCGCTGCGGCTGAACAGGTTCAGCAGCTCCGGGTTCTCCCCGATCATCGTCTGGTAGAAGACGGTGGTGATGGCTTCGAGGTGCTCGCCGACGACCGGGAGCGTCGCCTCGACGACCGGGGCGCTGGATGCGGACAGCATGAGGGGTCTCCTCTTCACTGGGGAGATCGGCCGAGGGTCAGGAGCACCTGCCGGACCGGGGGAGCGGCCAGGTCGCCGATCGTGATGGGGTCGAGCGAGGCGTAGAACGCCTCCTGTGCGACTCGCAGCGCGCCCCGGAGCCGGCAGCCGCCGCTGAGCGGACAACCCGGCTCGCCCTCGCAGTCGACGACCTCGGTCTCGCCTTCGAGGTCGCGGACCAGCCCGCCGATGGAGGCGCCGGCCGCGCCGGTGGCGAGCCGGACGCCGCCGCCCCGGCCGCGCACGGTGTCGAGCAGGCCGAGGTGGTGCAGCCGCTGGACCACCTTGGCGAGGTGGTTGCGGGGGACCGCCACCGAGTCGGCCAGCACGTCGATGGTGAGCAGGTCGTCCGGCCGGGCGGCGGCGAGCATCAGGACGCGGAGGCCGATGTCGGTGGAGCGATTCAGTCGCACGTGCCGACCGTACTAAAACAGGTATTTGAAAGTCCTGTTTTTGAGCCGTAGATCACGGAGGGGGTGGACCCCCTCCGTGATCAGGGACTAGCTGAGCTGGAAGACCGTCGCCTTCGCGGCGACCGTGATCTGCCCGCCCCGGTGCTGGAGGTACCGGCCGGGCGCGACCCGGATCGTGACGCCGCCCTTGGCCGCGATCCGGGTGACCGGGGTGCCGGTGGCGCCCAGCCCGACGGTCGTGCCGCTGACCAGGAGGAATTTCGTGGGCTGGTCGACCGGCTGGATCGTCTCGGTGCCGTCCGTCCCGGCCACGAACCGGAACTGGGTCGGCTCCAGCTCGTGCGGCGCGTGCGCGGCCCGGATCACGTCGTCCTCGTGCTTGACGAACGAGCGCGGCGCGTCGGACGGCGACAGGCGCACGATCGGCCCGCCCGACCCGACCGGGATGCCGAACAGCGGCGTCCCGTCCTCGTGCCAGTAGAGCTTCTGCACCCGGGTGTGCCGGTTCGGGTCGTAGAGGGGGTCGCCGACGATCTGCCGGTAGTCGCGGGCGTGGTAGACCAGCACGTCGGTCTCCCCGTCCTCGGCCACCGTGAACGAGTTGTGCCCGGGACCGAAGCGGGAGGTCTCCTCGTTGGAGACGAAGATCGGGTCCGGGTGTTTCGTCCAGCTGGAGCGCGACAGCAGGTCCGACGAGGCGGGCGCGCTGAGCAGGCCCATGCAGTAGTTGGCGTCGGTGGCGCTGGCCGAGAAGGTGATGAAGACCTTGCCGTTGCGGATCAGCACGGCCGGGCCCTCGTTCACCCGGTAGCCGATGATCTCCCAGCTCCTGGTGGGCGTGGTGATCCGGGTCGGCTTGGTCTTGAACGTCCACGGGTTCGCCATCTCGGCGATGTAGAGGCTCGTGTTGACCGCGATCTCCGGCTCGCTCTGGGCCCACACCAGGTACTGCCGCCCGCGGTGGGTGAAGCTGGTGGCGTCCAGGGTGAAGCCGTCCCACTCGGTGATCAGCTGCCCCTTGAGGGTCCAGCCGGCCGGGTCGCGCGGGTCGTCGAGGGCGGACTCCATCACGTACGTCCGGATCCGGAAGACGTTCCCGGCGTCACCGGCGGCGAAGTAGATGTACCACTTCCCACCGATCCGGTGCAGTTCCGGCGCCCAGATGTGGCCGCCCATGGTGCCGCTGGTGGGGCGGCGCCAGATGACGGTCTCCTCGGCGTCGGCGAGGCCGGCGATGGTGGTGGCGCCGCGCACGACCAGGCGGTCGTACTCCGGCACCGAGCCGGTGAAGTAGTACATGCCGCCGACCGGCCTGGTGATGAAGGGGTCGGCGCGCCGGCTGATCAGCGGGTCGATGGTGGGCACTCCGTAGATGGCGGCGTCATCGGGCAGCGGGCCGGGCTGCGGGGCGCCTTCCGCGCCGCTCGCGGCGAGCGCGCCGAGGGCTCCGGCGCCGGCCACCCCGAGAGAACCCCGCAGCAGGGTACGGCGATGCAGTGCGAACGTCATGTCCACGTCCTTATCGGGTCTTGATCCGGAGGAAGGTGACCGAGTTCGCCGGGAACTCGCGGGTGAACGTCGAGGCGATACCGCTGACGGTGCTGGTGACCGGCAGGATCGGCTCGGCCGAGCGGGTGTTCTGCTCGCCCGGGTCACCGGTGATCACGGTCTGCTTCGCGGTGCGGGCCACCTTGCGCCCACCCAGGTCGATCTTCGTGACGGCCGGGGTGTCCTGCGCGTTGACGACCTTGACGATCAGCTCGCCGGTCCTCGTGTCCTCCGTGACGACCTGGGCGAACGGCTCGGTGACGGCGTTGTCGTCGAACGAGCCCCACTCCACGCCGTCCAGGAACAGGGTGACCTTCGTACCCCGTACCGAAATCTTCAGGTCGTAGGTCTTGCCCGTGGTCACGCTGTTGGGCTTGGTGAGGATCTGCTCCTTGGCGGAGGTGATCCCCTTCTCGATGGCGCCCTGGGTGTTGTTCCAGCCGCCCAGGTTCCACCAGTAGAACTGGCCGGTCTCCTGGATGCCGAACGCGACCAGGAAGCCCTCCGCGCCGGCCGTCTTGGTGGCCTTCAGCGTGTAGTCGTAGTCGGTCGCGCTGATCGTCGCGCCCTTGACCATGGTGTCCTCGGTGTCCGTGGTCGTCTGGGTGTAGGCGCCGTTGGTCACCGCCCAGGCGCCGCGGTTGGTCACCGAGGTCCAGCCGTCCGCGTTGCCGTCGTTGAAGTCGTCGCTGAACAGCACGGCGCCGTCCGGGCTGGTGACCTTGACGTCGTCGTAGGTCGCGGCGGTCCGCCAGGTGGAGAGCCCGACGGCGCCGGTGATCGGCTTGGGCTGCGCCACGGCGCCGGTCGTGGTGGTCGGGACGACCCGGTCGCCGACGTTGTTCATGAACAGCTTCTGCACCTGGTAGCTGGTGGAGCCCCACGACTCGTCGTTGTCGAACCAGATCATGTCCGGCTTCCACTGCACGTTGTCGATGTTGGCGAGCAGCGGCGCGTAGGACGCCATCCGGACCACGTCGGCGTTGCGCTCGAGGCCGGTCATGTAGGCGGCCTCGGCCAGCGAGTTGAACAGCTTGTTGTCCAGCGACGCGTATTCGCCCAGGAAGACCTGGGGGCCGCTCCGGTCGTACGCGTCATATCGTTTGTTGTTCTGCAGGAACCACGACGGGCTGTTGTAGTAGTGCTCGTCGACCATGTCCGAGCCGTGCGCCCGGTTCTTGGCCCACAGGTTCTCGAACGTCGAACCCTGGTCGTCCGGGCCGGAGTTGCCGACCACCGTGATGTCCGGGTGTTTCGCCTTGATCGCGGACTCGAACCTGAGGAAGTTCGCCCAGTACTCCTCGGGCAGGTTCTCCTCGTTGCCGATGGCGAGCGTGGTGAGGCCGAACGGCTTCGGGTGGCCCATGTCGGCGCGCAGCCCGCCCCACGTGGTGGTGGTCGCGCCGTTGGCGAACTCGATCAGGTCCAGGGCGTCCTGGATGTGCTGCTGGAGCAGCGCCTCGTCCACCGTGGCCCGGTTCTGGCCGCAACCGGTGACCAGGGCCGGCAGCACCGGCAGCGGCATGGCGCCGATGTCCTCGGAGAACTGGAAGTACTCGTAGTAGCCGAGGCCGTAGGTCTGGTTGTAGCCCCAGAAGTTCTTGTTGGTGGCCCGCGTCTCGACCGGCCCGACGGTGTCCTTCCACTGGTAGGACCGGGCGCGCGGGTAGTTGTTGGCGGCCGTGTACGGGTACATGCTGCCGGTGTTGACGAGGCAGCCGCCCGGGAAGCGGACGAAGCCCGGCTCCAGCGCCGCGATCTTCTCGGCCAGATCCTTGCGCAGGCCGTTCGCCCGGCCCTTGTAGGTCTCCCGCGGGAACAGCGAGATCTCGTCGAGCCGCGCGCTTCCGGAGGCCTTCACCGAGAGCCGGGCCACGTCGCTGGTCGCGGTCGCCTTCAGCGTGCCCGTGTACCTCGTCCACGTGTCACCGGCGACCGGGAGTGTCAAGGGCGCGGCCAGTGCCGTTCCGTCGGCCGTGTGCAGGCTGACCTCCAGCGAGGCGGCGGCGTCCGCCCGAGCCCAGACCGAGAAGTCGTATTTATCGGACTTCTTGAGGGCGAGGCCGGTGTTGTAGCCGGAGTTGGTCAATCCGGCCGCGCCGGTGACACGCAGATAGTTGCGGTTGCGGTCGTTCAGCCGCTGGTCGTCGTCGACCACGGCGGCCGAGCCGGTGGCGGTCCACGCGGTCAGTCCGTGGTAGCCGGACGCGTCGGTGCCGTTGAACTCGAACGAGCGGTTGCGGACCAGTTCGGCGTAGAGACCGCCGTCGGCGGCGTAGTTGATGTCCTCGAAGAAGACGCCGTACATCGACCGGGGGATGGCGGCTCCGGTCGCGTCCGGGTTCACCGTGATGGTGTAGTCCGGTTCGACCGCCACGGCGGCGACCGGCGGGGCGACCGCGAGCGGGAGCGAGACCAGTACGGCGGCCGCGCCCACGAGACGGTAGGGGATTCGGGGCATGAAGAGTCCTCCGGTGCGGATCGCAACGGTTTCGGAAGTGTTTCCGCTATAGGGGCTCCGCAATGTGTACGCAAACATCGACAGGACTGTCAAGACTTGACAGTCCTCGGATTTCAGCGCTGCAAAGGCGGAGGAAGTGATCTTGTTAGCGTTAACCTCGGTCGTGGTGCACGATGGAGGTTCATTCCTCGTTCACCTGGGTGGCACCGGTCCGGGGTGGTAGCCGTACACCTGGGCTTCCTAGCGTCCGGGCAGCCCGTCACCGAGCACGGTGACGTGAGACCGAGGAGAACAGAACCGATGCCCGACCTCAACCGCCGCCTGCTTCCGCTGCTGGGACACAGCGGTGGCAGTCGCGACGCGATGACCTGTCTGTACCGCTGCGGCAACGCGTGCGACCACCCCGTGCCGAACCAGTCGGCCAACCCCTACCTCGGAGACGTCGTCGACGCCGAGATGAGCCGCCGCGGCGTGATCCGGGCCGGCGCCGTCGGAGCGATGGTGCTCGGCTTCGGTGGCCCGGCGCTCGCCCCGGCCGGCCCCGCCGCGGCCGCCGCGACCACCCCGGCCGCGGCCGCCCACCACGGCCGGGCCGGCCGGCTCACCTTCGAGACGGTCGCCCCGAACACTTTGGACCGGGTGACCGTCCCGGCCGGGTACCAGTCGTCCGTGGTGATCCGCTGGGGCGACCCGGTCGAGCCCGGCGCGCCCGCGTTCGACGTCGACAAGCAGACGGCGGCCGCCCAGTCGAAGCAGTTCGGCTACAACAACGACTTCGTCGGCGTGATCCCGGTCCCCGGTGACCGGGACCGGGCGCTGCTCGTGGTCAACCACGAGTACACCAACGAGGACCTGATGTTCCGTGGCTTCACCACCATGGACGCCCTCACCGTCGAGCAACTCAGGATCGCCATCGCCGCGCACGGCCTGTCCGTGGTCGAGATCGAGCGGGTCGGCCGCACCGGCCGGTGGAAGCCCGCCAAGAGCCGCCGACCACGCTGGAACCGCCGGATCACGGCGCTCGCGACCGAGTTCCGGCTGACCGGCCCGGTGGCCGGATCGGCGCTGGTCAGAACCGCCGCCGACCCGTCCGGCCGGATCGTCGTCGGCACGCTGAACAACTGCGCCGGCGGCGTCACCCCGTGGGGCACCGTGCTCTCCGGCGAGGAGAACTTCAACCAGTACTTCGTCGGCGGTGACGCGGTGGCGGCCGACGTCAAGCCGAAGCTCAACCGGTACGGCATCACCACCACCGCCCGCTACCCGAGCGGCAGCCGCAAGTGGGACCGGGCCCAGGAGCGCTTCGACCTGGCCCTGCACCCGAACGAGGCGAACCGGTTCGGCTGGATCGTCGAGGTCGACCCGTTCGACCCCACGGGCCGTCCGCGCAAGCACACCGCCATGGGCCGCTTCAAGCACGAGGGCGCCAATGTCATCGTCGCGCGCAACGGCCGGGTCGTCGCGTACATGGGTGACGACGAGCGGTTCGACTACCTGTACAAGTTCGTCTCGGACAAGAAGTACATCGACAGCGACGCGCCGTGGGCCCGCAAGCACAACCTCACCCTGCTGGAGTCGGGCACGCTCTACGTCGCCAAGGTGACCGGTGACAGCGACCCGGCCGAGATCGACGGCACCGGCAGACCGCCCGCCGACGGCAGGTTCGACGGCCGGGGCGAGTGGATCAAGCTGGTGTCCGGCACCACGTCGTACGTGCCCGGTATGACCGCGATCGACGTGCTCACCTTCACCCGCCTGGCGGGCGACGCGGTCGGCGCCACCAAGATGGACCGTCCCGAGGACGTCCAGCCCAGCCCGCGGACCGGCAAGATCTACGCGGCGATGACCAACAACACCAACCGCGGTACCGGCGCCAACGCCAAGGCGGACGAGGCCAACCCGCGCAACGCCAACAAGCACGGCCACATCTTCGAGATCACCGAGGACCGGGGCGACCACACCGGCGCCACCTTCACCTGGCAGCTGCCGATCGTGTGCGGCGACCCGGCCGCGGCCGACACCTACTTCGGCGGGTACGACAAGGCGGCGGTCTCCCCCATCTCCTGCCCGGACAACGTCGCCTTCGACAGCGCCGGCAACCTCTGGATCTCGACCGACGGCAACGCGCTGGGCGGCAACGACGGTCTCTTCGCGACGCCGGTCGAGGGCCGGGAGCGGGGCCACCTGCGCCAGTTCCTCACCGTGCCGAAGGGCGCCGAGACCTGCGGCCCCTTCATCACCGCCGACGACCGCTCGGTGTTCGTGGCGGTCCAGCACCCCGGCGAGATCACCGGCGCCTCGGTGGACGAGCCCGCCTCGGTCTGGCCGGACGGCGACTTCGCCAAGCCCGGCGTCGTGGTGACCTGGCGTACGGACGGCGGCCCGGTCGGCAGCTGATCCACCGAGCGCCACCCGGACGGCCGCGGCGTGCCACGCCGCGGCCGTTCTGGCGTCCCCTTCCTACAGTGATCTTCGTGAACGCGTTCGAGGCCGCCGCCCGGCGCCCGCTCCCCGCTCTTCTGGCCGCACTGCTGGTCGCGGTGTTCACCGGCGTGGCGCCGCGGACGTTCGGACCGCCGGTGCTCTGGTCGCTGCTGCTGCTCGGCACGATCGTCCTGGCATTGTTCCTGTGCGTGCTGGGGATCCTGCTGCGCGACCGGTCCGGCGTCCCGCTGGTGCCGACCGGGGAGACGGCGTCGGCGGCCGCTGGTCGATCCCGTCCGTCCGCCTGCGCCGCGCGAGCGGCCGTACCGTCCTGGTGCCGACCCGGTACCCCGACCGGCTGGCCACGATCATCCGGGAGTACGCCGCGGACCCGGGCCGCCGGGCCGCCATCGGCACTGTGGGGGAATCAGCCCGAATCCGCCGGTGACGTCCCCCATTCACGCCATCATCGGAAGGTGATCATCACGGGCCGGCCCGGGCTCCCATGGTTACCGAAGGCGCGTTGCCCACGACTCAAAAGGGCGACGAAGTGATCCGTACGGTCCCGGCAGGCGTGTTCCTAAGCGTTCAGGGGCCGTAACACCTGCGGGGGTGACAGGTTTTGACCGAGACGCCGACCACGACGAGGCCGGACGTTTCCGATCCGCGCGTGGCGCCGCGCCCGGCGGCCGCGGACGACGTCCGGGGTCCCGGGCGACGCCGGCCGCGGGTGGCCGCGTGGCTGCTGCGGATCCTGCCGGCCGCGGTGCCCGGCGCGCTGATGCTCGGCATCGCCCTGATCCAGGCCGGCCGGCCCACGCTCAGCTGGGACGAGGTCACGTCCGCGGAGATGGCCTCCCGGTCGGTGCCGCAGATCCTCGACACGATGCCGAACATCGACGCCGTCTTCGGCTTCTACTATCTGCTGCTGCACTGGTGGACCGGGCTGGCCGGCACCGGCGAGGTGGCCCTGCGGCTGCCCTCGATCGTGGCCATGGCGGCCGGTGTGGCGGTCGCCGCCGAGCTGGGCAGGCGCCTGTTCACCCCGCTGGCCGGGCTGGTCGCCGGACTGATCCTGTGCGTCGTGCCGAACACCTCCCGGTACGCGGCCGAGGCCCGCCCGTACGCCTTCGCCTGTCTCTTCTCGGTCCTGGCGCTGCTGATGCTGGTCGAGGCGATCCGGCGCGGTGGCGCGTACCGGTGGATCGCCTACGGCCTGAGCGTGCTGATGCTGGGTCTCTTCCACCTGGTCGCCCTGACCACCCTGGTGGCGCACGCCGCCCTGGTCGCCCTGCAACCCGGCGGGAGGCGCCGCGAGCGCGCCCTGGTCTGGGGCGGCACGGTGCTGGCCGCCCTGGTGCCGCTCACCCCGATCGCCTGGCTGGGCCTGCGCCAGCAGGACACCCAGCTGCACTGGGTCGAGCCGATCACCCTGCGCGGGATCGGCGGCATGCCGGCCGGGATCGCCGGCTCCCGGGAGGTGGCCTGGTTCCTGATCGGCATGGTGGCGCTGGTCTCCTGGCGGCCGCTGCGCCGCCTGGTCCCGGTCGCGCTGCTCGCCGTCGGCCCGCTGGCCGTCCTGGCCGCCGTGTCGTACCTGGCCTCGCCCATGTGGGTGGCCCGCTACCTGCTGGTGGTGCTGGCCCCGATGGCGATCCTGGCGGCGGTCGCGCTGACCGGCGGCCGGGACGGCTGGGCCCGGTTCACCGTGACCCGGGTGGTGACGGTGCTGCTGGTGCTCGCCGCGATGGCGGTGCCGGGACAGCGGGCGGTCCGCGCCCCGACCGCGAAGAACGGGCCGGACTACCGGACCATCGCGACGATCATCGGCCGGGAGGCGCGGCCCGGGGACGTGGTGGTCTACCCGGCCCGGAACCGGGCGATCCGGGCCGGCACGGACCACTACCTGGCCGGCGAGCCGGTCGTCCCGGCCGACCCGCTGGTCCGGGTCCCGTCGGCGCGGACCGGCACCCTGATCGCCGAGGAGTACCCGGACAGCGCCGCCCGGGTGGCCGGCGCCCGCCGTGTCTGGCTGGTCCTCGGGGACCGGACCACCGACCCGCTCCGGATCCGGCCGGAACTGCGCGTGATGCTGACCGAGGACTACCGCCAGGTCGATCTCTGGCAGCCCAAGCGGGCCACCGTCGCCCTCTACGAACTGCGGGGCTGAGCTGGCAGGCTGAGCGCCATGAAGGTTCTGCTGCCCGACACCATCCCCCTCGACCCGGAACTGCCCTCCGGCGTGACCACCGCGGTCTACGACGTGCGCCGCCCGGTGCCCGACGAGCACACCGACGCCGAGGTGCTGGTGGTGTGGGCCAACACGCCGCAGAACCTGTCCGACGCGGCCCAGCGGCTCAAGGCGGTCCGCTGGGTGCAGACGCTCGCCGCCGGGCCGGACGCCGTGCTGGCCGCCGGATTCGCCGCCGACGTGGTGGTCACCGCGGGGCTGGGGCTGCACGACCGGACCGTCGCCGAGCACACGCTGGGCCTGGTGCTGGCCGCCGCCCGGCGGCTCAACCGGCTGGTCCGGGCGCAGATCGGCCGCCGCTGGGCGGGCGAGTGGGGCGGCCCGCAACCGGTGGACGAGCCGGGCGCCTTCCGTACGCTGCGCGACGCGAACGTGGTGATCTGGGGATTCGGCGGGATCGCGGCGAGGCTGGCCCCGCTGCTGGCGGCGCTGGGCGCGCACGTGACCGGGGTGGCCCGCCACGCGGGCGTCCGGCACGGCTTCCCGGTCGTCACCGGCGCCGCCCTGCCGGGCCTGCTGCCGGAGACCGACCTGCTGATCAACATCCTGCCGGCCACGCGGGAGACGGCCGGCGTGCTGAACGCCGCGATCCTGGACCGGCTGCCCGCGCACGCCTGGGTGGTGAACGTCGGCCGCGGCGCCACCCTGGACGAGGAGGCGCTGCTCGCCGCGATCCGGGCCGGGCGGCTCGGCGGGGCGGCCCTGGACGTCTTCGCCGAGGAACCGCTGCCGGTCGCCTCCGGCCTGTGGGACGAACCTGACGTGATCATCACTCCGCACGCCGCCGGCGGCCGCCCGGAGGGGGCGTCCGCGCTGCTCGGCGAGAACCTGGCGGCCTATCGCTCCGGTGGCTCACTGCGCAACATCGTCTCCTGACCCGTGGGTCGAGCGGGCGCGCACGTGCACCCGCTCACCCTGCGGCCCGAAGATGTTGAGCACCTCGGCCGGCTCCGGGCCGGGGTTGAGGATGGCGTGCGGCAACCGGGTGTCGAACTCGGCCGCCTCGCCCGGGGTCAGCACCAGGTCGTGGTCGCCGAGCAGCAGCCGGACCCGCCCGGACAGCACGTAGAGCCACTCGTAGCCCTCGTGGGTCTGCTGTTCCACCCCGCACGCCCCCGGTTCGGGCGGCAGGATCTGCTTGAAGGCCTGCAACCCGCCCGGCCGGCGGCTGAGCGGGACGTACGTGCGCCCGCCGCGCCGGATCGGCCGGGCCCGGACCCGGGGGTCGCCGGTCTCCGGCGCGTCCACCAGCTCGTCGAGGGTGACCTGGTACGCCTCGGCCAGCGGCAGCAGCAGCTCCAGCGTGGGGCGGCGGCTGCCCGACTCGAGGCGGGACAGCGTGCTCACCGAGATCCCGGTGGTCTCGGCCAGCCGGGTGAGCGTGATCTCCCGCCGCCGGCGCAGCTCGCGTAACCGGGGCCCGACGGCGGCGAGCGCGGACTCCAGGTCTTTTGCCATAACAGCAACATTAGTTGCCGGTGTGCCGCAGCGTTGGGCACGGTGAGCGGGAGAGGCGAGAGAGGAGTACGCCGTGGAGGAGCAGACGTACGACGTCGTGGTGATCGGCGGCGGCGCGGCCGGACTGAGCGGGGCCCTGGCCCTGGCCCGTTCGCGGCGGTCGGTGCTCGTGGTCGACAGTGCGGAGCCGCGCAACGCCCCGGCCGCGCACATGCACAACTACCTGGGCCGTGACGGCACACCCCCGGCCGAGCTGCTGGCCGCCGGCCGGGCCGAGGTCATCGGCTACGGCGCCGAACTGCTGACCGGCCGCGCCGCGTCGGCGGTCCGTGACGGCGACGGGTTCCGGGTGGCGATCGACGACGGCCGGCTGGTCCGCGGGCGGCGGCTGCTGGTCACCACCGGCCTGGTCGACGAGCTGCCGGACATCCCGGGGCTGGCCGGGCGGTGGGGCCGCGACGTGGTGCACTGCCCGTACTGCCACGGGTGGGAGCTGCGGGAACAGCGGATCGGCGTGCTGGCGACCGGACCGCTGAGCCTGCTCCAGGCGCAGATGTGGCGCCAGCTCAGCCCGCACGTGCTGATCCTGCTCAACGGCCAGGCCGAGCCCGGCGCCGAGCAGGCCGAGGAACTCGCCGCCCGGGGCATCCCGGTGGTGGCCGGCGAGGTGGTGGGCGTGCAGGTGTCCGCGGACCGGATGACCGGGGTGCGGCTGGCGTCCGGTGAGACGGTCGCGGTGGACGCGCTGGTGGCCGGGCCCCGGTTCACCGCCCGCGGCGGGGTGCTGGAGTCGCTGGACCTGACGGCCGAGCCGTTCGAGATGCACGGGCACGTGCTGGGCAGCCGGATCCCGGCCGACGAGACCGGGGCGACCCGGGTGCCCGGCGTGTGGGTGGCCGGGAACGTGACGAACCTGGGCGCGACCGTCGTGGTGGCCGCCGCGGCCGGGCAGACCGCCGCCGCCGCGATCAACATGGACCTGATCGCCGAGGACACCCGGCGGGCGGTGGACGCCTACCGGGAGCGGATCTCCACCATGTTCACCGAGGAGGCGTGGGAGCAGCGCTACCGCGGTAAGGACGCGATCTGGAGCGGGCGGCCCAACCCGCAACTGGTCGCCGAGGTGCCCGGGCTGACCCCGGGACGTGCCCTGGACGTGGGCTGCGGCGAGGGCGCCGACACGGTGTGGCTCGCCGAACACGGCTGGGAGGTGACCGGCGTGGACATCTCGACGGTCGCCCTGGAGCGCGCCGCCGGGCACGCGGCCGCGGCCGGGGTGGCCGAGCGGGTCACGTTCCGGCACGCGGACCTGCGCGCCGACCCGCCGGGAGAGGCATACGACCTGGTGTCCGCCCAGTTCATGCACCTGCCGCCGGAGGAGCGCCGCGAGCTGTACGCCCGGCTGGCCGCCGCCGTGGCCCCGGGCGGCACCCTGCTGGTGGTCGGCCACCACCCGTCCGACCTGGCCACCTTCGCCCGGCACCACTTCCCGGACATGCTGTTCACCGCCGAGGAGATCGCCGCGGAACTCGACCCGCAGGCGTGGAAGGTGCTCACCGCCGAGGCCCGCCCCCGGACGGCGACCGACCCGGACGGCCGCGTGATCACCGTCCGGGACGCGGTCCTGGTGGCGCGGCGTCAGGGCTGAGGCGGACAGCGGCCGCGGTCCGGGGCGCTTGTCCGAGTTTTCCGGGCCGAGTTCCGGCTAACCGGGCGAATCGCCAGCACGGCTGCGGCCGCCTTGCTGCAATGAGCACATGCGGCCGGACGATGACGAACGACACCCCGATCCGGGCGAGGACGCCCGGGCGGCGCTCGTGGCCTGGCGGGAGGGGCTCGTCGATCCCGGCGGCGCCGACCGCCTCCTCGACCTGCCCCGCGGCGGCGCCGACCTGGTGGAGATCGTCTCCCCGAACCCGGCCGGCGTCGTCGAGGCGCTGCGCCACGGTCGCGACTGCACCCTGTCCGGGGCCGGCGCCGGGACGAAGGACGGCGGTCTGCGTACCGAGCTGCCGGACGGGGTGCTGCGGCCGTTGCTGCGCCGCCTGCGCCGGCAGACCCGGCTGGAACGGGCCGACCGCGGGGTGGACGTGCTCCACCTGGCCGCCGGGCTGCTGCACTGGCAGGACGACGACGGCGCCGGCCACGCCAGCCCGCTGCTGCTGATCCCGGTCGACCTGGTCGCCCTCGGCCCGGGCGAGGTGCCCCGGCTGCGCGCCGGCAGCGGCGACCCGCTGGTCAACCCGGCCCTCACCGCCCGGCTCGCCCGGCTCGGCATCACCCTGCCGGAGAGCGGCGACCTGGCCGGCGTGGACATCGCGGCGCTCACCGCCGAGGTCGCCGCCGCCGGCGCGCGACGGCCCGGCTGGCGCACCGCCGACCTGGCCGTGCTCGGCCGCTTCGACCCGGCCATCGAGGCGATCCGCCGCGACCTGACCGAGAACGAGGACCGGATCCTCGCCCACCCGGTGGTCCGCGCGCTGGCCACCGCCGACGGCGTCGAGAACACGTTCACCTTCGCCCCGCTCACCCCGGACGAGATCGAGGTGCTCGCCCCGCCCGACGACGTGCCGCTCGTGCTGGACGCCGACGCCGAACAGCGCGCCTGCGTGGCCGCCGCCTGCGAGGGCCACAGCTTCGTCGTCGACGGCCCGCCCGGCACCGGCAAGTCGCAGACCATCGCCAACATGGTCGGCGCCCTCGCCCACGCCGGGAAACGGGTGCTGGTCGTCTCCGAGAAGGCGTCCGCCCTGACCAGCGTCCAGCACCGGCTGGCCGACACCGGGCTCGGCAACTACCTGCTCGACCTGCACGGCGACCGGGTGTCGCGCCGGCAGGTCGCGGCCACGCTGTCCGCCGCCCTGGAAGCGGACCCGCTGCCCGGCACACCGATGAGCGACGAGGCACGCCAGGATCTGCGGGACCGGCGGGAGCGGCTCAACGCGTACGCCGAAGCCGTCAACGAGATCCGCCACCCGCTCGGCCGCAGCCTGTACGAGGTGGCCGGCCGATTCGCCCGGCTGGCCGGCCTGCCGGAGGCGCCGGCCCCGGCCCTGCCGGCCGCCACCCTGACCGACGAGGTCCTGGACCGGATCCGCGACGCCGCGCACCGCCTGGCCGGCGCCTGGCGGCCCGCCACCGAGCGCAGCGGCTTCCGCTGGCGTGAGGTCGCCGAACGCGAACCGCTCGGCGAGACGCTGCTGGAGGCCCAGCTCGCCCTGGAGGAACTGGAGGGCGCCGTGGCGGTGAACGCGCCCATCGCCGCCGCCTTCCACCTGCGGCTGCCGACCGACGCGGCCACCCTCGGGGAGATCGCCGAGCACGCCGCGCAGCGCCCGCCCGGCGTCGCCGACCAGTGGCTCATGGCGAACACCCTGCGTACCGTCCGGACCGCCGCCGAGGAACTCGCCCAGCATCTCGACGTGACCCGCCGGGTCGCCGAGGCGGTCCGCCACCGGGCCGGTGTCGGCTGGGAGACCCTGGCCGTCCCGATGGACCTGGACGCCCTGCCCGAGCCGCCCCGCCTGAACCCGCCCGCGGTCCGGCTCGAACCGCTCACCGCGGACGAGGCCAAGGCGCTGGCCGGCCGGTTCGCCGCGGACGCCGACGAGCTGGAGCACCAGCAGCGGAACCTGGACCGGGCCACCGTCCGGCTCGGCCTGCCGGACGTGGTCACCTTCTCCGACGTCGAACTGGTGCACCTGGTCGCCGAGCTGGGCGGCCGCCCGGACAAGCCGGAGAAGGCGTGGTTCGCCCCGGGCGCCCAGTCCGCCGTGCACAACGCCGCGAGCACGTTGCGGCTGCACATCGACGCGGTGGCCGCGGCCCGTGCCGCCGCGCAGGAGATCTTCACCGCCGCGGTGCTCACCGAACCGGTCGAGGACCTCGCCGAACGGTTCGCCACCGTGCACCGCGGCGCCCGCAAGCTGCTCGCCCCGCACCGGCGCGACCGGGAGACGGTGGCCGGGTTCACCCAGCCGGATGTCACCGTCGACGAGGCGGTCGCCGAACTAGGGCTGGCGGTCGCCTGGCGCCGCGCCCACGAGGGCCTGATCGCCGCCGAGAGGCAGCATGCCGGCCTGCTCGGGCGCTTCTGGAACCGGTCCGACACCGACTTCCCGGCGATCGGCCGGGCCCTCCAGACGGCCGGTGAGGTGCTGCGGGTCACCCCGCCCGAGGCGCTGCCCGCGGTGATCGACTACGTCTGCGCGGTGCACCCGGCGGACGACCTGGTCCGCGCCGTCACCGAGGCCCGTGACGTGTTCCGGTACTGGCGGGGCACCCTGCGGCCGGAACCCGACCCGGCCGCGCGGCCGGAACTCGGCCACGGCCCGGTGCACGACGCCATCGCCTGGCTGCGCGCCCAGGTGGCGCCACTGCGCGACCTCGCCGCGATCCTGGGACAGCTCGGCGACGCCGTCGGCCGCGACCTCAACGGCGCCGAGGCGGCCGGGATCATCGAGGTGCGGCAGAACGCGATCGACGCCGAGAACGCGTTCACCGCCGCGTCCCGGTCCTTCGAGACCACCCTGGGGCCGGTGTTCCGGGGACGGCAGACCGACCTGCGCGCCCTCGAGGACGCCATCGAGTGGACGGCGCACGCCCGTACGCTGCGCACCGGCATCGACTCCGCGCTCACCGCCGAACAGGCCGAGGCGCTGACCTCGGGCCGCCCGGTCCCCGACCTGACCCCGGCGATCACGGCGTGGCAGCAGGCCCGGCAGCGCGTCCTGGACGCCTTCGGCCCGGCCCGGCAGGTCCGGCTCGGCACCACCCTGGACCGCTACGAGACCGCCGGCGACCTGCTGCGCGACCTGCTCGACGACGACACCGGCCAGCAGGAGTGGTTCCGGTACCTGGAGGCTCGCGCGGTCCTCGCCGAGTACGGGCTGGACACCGTCATCGACTTCTGCGCCGACCACGCGGTGGACGTACAGCGGCTCGGCGACGTGCTGGAACGCAGCGCCTACCGGGCGTGGACCGACCACGTCCTGGCCGAGGACGAGCGGTTCCACCCGCTCGCCGCCGTCGTACGCGACGAGCTGGCCGCCGGATTCCGCCGCCTGGACACCGAGCTGCTCACCGACGCGGCCGAAGCGGTCATCGAGGTGCTCGACCGGCGGCGGCCGGAGGTCGCCGGCGGGGACGGCGCCGCGCTGATCCGGGCCGAGGGCCTCAAGAACGACGGCCACCTCCCGGTACGCGACCTGCTCGCCGGCGCCTGGGACACGGTCACCGCCCTCAAGCCGTGCCTGGTCATGCCGCCCGCCGAGGTGAGCCGCCTGCTGCCGGCCGAGGCGTCCTTCGACGTCGTGGTGATCGACGAGGCGTCCCGGATGACGCCGGCGGCCGCGGTTGCCTGCGCCTACCGGGGAACGTCCCTGGTGATCGTCGGCGACGACGCCCAGCTGCCACCGGCCGGCGACCAGCCGTCGGTGCTGGTGGTGGCGAACGACTGCGGCGCGTTCACCCGGCTCGCCCTCACCTGGCACTACCGCAGCCGGCACGAGAGCCTGATCGCCTTCGCCAACCAGGCCTTCTACCAGGGCCGGCTGAACACCTTCCCGAGCCCGCACCCGTCCGGCGCGGACCTCGGCGTCCAGCTGCACCCGGCCGCCGGTACGAGCGAGGCCGCCCTGGTCGCCGAACGGGTCCTGCACCACCTCACCACCCGGCCGTCGCTGTCGCTGGGTGTCGTGACGCTGACCGCCGGCCACGCCGACGAGATCGCCGACGCCGTGGAGGCCGAACTGGCCGGGCGCCCCGACCTGGAAAGCTCCCTCGGCGACTTCGTGGTCGAGGCCGCCGAGACGGCACAGGGCGACGAACGCGACGTGATCATCCTGTCCACCGGCCCGAGCCTGGACGCGGCCGGCGGCCCCGCCGGCGCCCGGCGGCTCGCGGTCGCCGTCACCCGGGCCCGGCACCGGGTCGAGGTGGTGTCGGCGATCGGCGCCGGGGACCGTGAGGAACCCGCCGGCGAGGGGGAACGCCGGCTGGCCGCCTACCTCGACTACGCCGAGCGCGGCGGGCCGGCGCCCACCGAGCAGGAGCCCACCCCGCTCGAGGAGTCGATCCGGGAGACTTTGGAGAACTGGGGCTACCCGGTGCACGTGCGGTCCGGCACGGGCCGCCACCGGGTCGAGATCGGGGTACGCCACCCGGACGACACCCGCGAGTCGTACGCCCTCGGCGTGCGCTGCGACGGCCCCGGCTACCAGCTGTCCCCGGTCGCCCGGGACCGGGACCGCCTGCACGAGCAGGTGCTGCACGGCCTCGGCTGGCACCTGCACCGGATCTGGTCGGTCGCCTGGTACCACGACCGGGAGACCGAGGAGGCCCGGCTGCGCACGGCGGTGGAGAACGCCCTGGCCACCCCGGACGTCTTCGCCGAGACCGAGGACGAGACGCTGACCGCCCGCCCGGCGCAGCGGCCCGAGTGGGCGCTGCCCTACGAGCGCGCCGTGATCGAGCCGCTGCCGGCCACCACCCGCCTCGCCGACGCGGTGGCCCGGCAGTTGCTGATCGAGGCCGTCGAGCGGGTCGCCGAGGTGGAGGGCCCGGTGCACCTGGCCACGCTGACCCGGCGGATCCGCGAGGGCTGGGGCATCGCCCGCCTCACCCAGCCGATCAAGGCGGCGATCGAGAGGGCCGTCCGCGACTCCCGCGCCGGTTTCGACGGCACCTTCGTGACCGCCCCGGACGCGCCCATCCCGGCCGTACGGGTGCCCGCCGACGGGGTCGACCGCAAACCCGACCAGGTCGCCGACGCCGAGATCCAGCTGGCCCTGGAGTATCTGGTCCTCGACGCCGGCCTGGTCGAGGGGGAGGACCTGCTGGCCGCGGCCGGGCGGCTGTTCGGCTGGAGCGGCAACCGGGCGGGCGCGGCCCGGCTCGCGGCGATGCTCGACGACCTGGTCGAGGCGGACCGGCTGATCGCCCACCGCAACGGGCTGATCGCCGCCCCGGCGAGCGACCTGCTCGACCTGCCCGACCCGGCGATGCTGCCGCGCCGGGAGGAGGGCGGCCGGCCGGTGTGGAGCGAGGTCAACCTTTGACGTAGTCGTCGTGCGGGGTCCCGGCGGTCCACAGGGTCGTCCGGGTCCGCGCGCAGTGCCGGACGATCGCCGGATCCTCGGTGAGCGCGCCCCCGGCGAAGCCGCCGTCCGGTCCGAACAGGGTGAACACCACCCGGCGGTCGTCGAACAGCCAGAAGTCGTCGAAGGCGACCGCCAGCCCGCCCGCCTCCGGCCGGGGCAGCCAGCGGATGTCCTCGCCGGCCTCGACGTTGAACCCGGAGATGCTCAGCAGCCACCGCGTGTAGTCCAGGTGCGGCACCGGCACGACCCGCAGCCGCCGGACGCTGCGGCCCGCGTCGGTGACCTCCCGGACCAGCTCCAGCCACGGCCGCTGCCAGCCCAGATCATCCGGTTCGCCGTCGAGGAACCGCTGGAACGGCGCCGACTCCTCCCGTGTGTGATAGACGTCCTGGACCTCCAGGTGGAACGCCGTCCGTTCGAAGGACCGGAACAGCCCGTCGAACGCGTCACCCCGCAGCAGCCGCATGCGACCCACCTTGACCACAGTGGACGAGACCGGTCCAGTCCGCCCGTGACGTTGACGCACGGGGAGGGAAAACGTCAGCGGATCTGCACGCCGGAGATGGCCCGGGCGATCACCAGCCGCTGGATCTCCGAGGTGCCCTCGAAGATCGTGTAGATCTTGGCGTCCCGGAACATCCGCTCCACCGGGTGCTCGCGCAGATAGCCGGCGCCACCGAGGATCTGCACCGCCTTCTCGGTGACCGCGACGGCCACCTCACCGGCCTTCAGCTTCGACATCGAGCCCTCGCCGGCGGTGAACGGCCGGTCGTTGCGGCCCATCCACGCGGCCCGCCACACCAGCAGCCGGGCCGCGTCGATCTCCATCCGCATGTCGGCCAGCGCGAACGCGACCGCCTGGTTCTCGATGATCGGGCGGCCGAACTGGACCCGGGTCTTCGCGTACTCCAGCGCGTACTCGTAGGCGGCCCGGGCGATGCCGATCGCCTGCGCGCCGACCGCCGGCCGGGACAGCTCGAACGTCCGCATCGCCGCCTGGCCGGACCGCCGCTGCCCCTCGCGCGCCCTGGCGAGCCGCTTGTCCAGCGCCTCCTTGCCACCGAGCAGGCAACCGCCGGGCACCCGGACGTCGTCGAGGAACACGTCGGCGGTGTGCGAGGCCCGCAGCCCCAGCTTCTTCAGCTTCTTCGTCCCGGTCAGGCCCTTCGTCCCGGGCGGCACGATGAACGCGGCCTGCCCCCGGGAACCCAGCGACGGGTCGACGCTGGCCGTCACCACGTGCACGTTCGCGATCCCGCCGTTGGTGGCGTACGCCTTCTGCCCGCTGATCACCCACTCGTCGGTCGCCTCGTGGTAGACCGCCCGGGTCCGCATCGACGCCACGTCCGAACCGGCCTCCGGCTCGGTGCTGCAGAACGCGCCCACCTTGGGGTCGGCGGCGTCACCGAAGCACTGCGGCACCCACTCGACCAGCTGATCCGGCGTACCCGAGCCGAAGATCGCGGCCACCGCGAGCGACGTGCCGGAGATCGCCATGCCGATGCCGCCGTCGCCCCAGAACAGCTCCTCGTTGGCGACCGGCAGACTCAGCCCGGACGTGTCCGACCAGGTGTTGGCGAGGAACTCGAACCCGTACAGGCCGATCTTCGCGGCCTCCTGCAGGACCGGCCAGGGAGTCTCCTCCCGCTCGTCCCACTCCGCGGCCGCGGGCCGGATCACCGACGCGGCGAACCCGTGCACCCAGTCGCGCAACTCGCGCTGTTCGTCGTTGAGGTCGAGCCAGAACTCCACGGTCAGCCCCTCCGCCGGCAGGTTAACTCGCCGGTAACCTTACGAGGGCGTAACTTCCGGGACAAGCCCCGTCAATGGGTCTCAGCGCTCCAGAATGGCCACCACGCCCTGACCACCGGCCGCGCAGATCGACACCAGGCCCCGGCCGGAGCCCTTCTGCGCGAGCTGCTTCGCCAGCGACGCGACGATCCGGCCGCCGGTCGCCGCGAACGGGTGGCCGGCCGCCAGCGAGGACCCGTTGACGTTGAGCTTCGCCCGGTCGATCGAGCCGAGCGGGGCGTCCAGGCCCAGCCGCTCCTTGCAGAACTCGGGCGACTCCCACGCCGCGAGAGTGGCCAGCACCTGCGACGCGAACGCCTCGTGGATCTCGTAGAAGTCGAAGTCCTGAAGGGTGAGGCCGTTGCGGGCCAGCATCCGGGGCACCGCGTAGGCGGGCGCCATGAGCAGGCCCTCGTCGCCGTGCACGTAGTCGACCGCCGCGGTCTCCGAGTCGGCGAACCAGGCCAGCACCGGCAGCGAACGCGCCGCCGCCCACTCCTCGGAGGCCAGCAGCACGGTCGAGGCGCCGTCGGTGAGCGGCGTCGAGTTGCCCGCCGTCATGGTGGCGTTCTCCTCGCCGTACACCGGCTTCAGCTTCGCCAGCTTCTCCAGGCTGGTGTCCGCGCGCAGATTCTGGTCCCGGGTCAGCCCCAGATAGGGCGTCAGAAGATCATCGAAAAAGCCGCGATCGTACGCCTCCGTGAGCCGCCGGTGGGAGGTGAGCGCCAGCTCGTCCTGCTCCGCCCGCCCGATGTTCCACCGCAGGGCCGTGACCGCCGCGTGCTCACCCATCGACAGGCCGGTCCGCGGCTCGGCGTTGCGGGGCAGCTCCGGCCGGATCGCGTGCTGCGGGCGCAGCTTGGCCACCGCCTTGAGCCGGTCACCGAGGCCGCGGGCCCGGTTCAGCTGGAGCAGAGCCCGCCGCATGTCCTCGTTGAGCTGCAACGGAGCATCCGAGGTGGTGTCCACGCCACCGGCCACGCCGGAGTCGATCTGCCCGAGCGCGATCTTGTTGGCCACCAGGATGGCCGCCTCCAGACCGGTCCCGCAGGCCTGCTGGATGTCGTAGGCCGGGGTGCGCGGGTCCAGCCGCGAGCCGAGCACCGTCTCCCGGGTCAGGTTGAAGTCGCGTGAGTGCTTCAGTACGGCCCCCGCCACGACCTCACCGAGCCGTTCGCCGGCCAGCCCGAACCGGGCGATCAGCCCGTCCAGTGCGGCGGTCAGCATGTCCTGGTTCGAGGCCTCGGCGTAGCGGCTGTTGGAGCGGGCGAACGGAATCCGGTTCCCGCCCAGCACGGCCACACGGCGCACGTCCACCACGACTATCCTCCACATCGAAGAATCTCGGTTACTCACCGGTAGGCTACTCGCATGGCTGACAGGTACGCGAACTTCGCCAACTCCGGTCTCGGCCGGACCGTGGTCAAGCGCCTCGGGCTGCCTGATCCGCCCCGGCTGCGCCGCCATCAGCCCGGAGATCCGCTGGTCAGCGGGCCGGTCCTGCTGGGCGCGGCGCCGGGCGGCCGGCTCGGCGAGCCGATCCGCAAGACTCTGGGCGCGGCGGGCGTGGAGGTCACCGATCAAACCCCGGACGGAGTACGGGTGAGCGCGCTCGTCTTCGACGCCAGCGGGATCACCGACAGCACCGGGCTGCGGGCACTCTACGACTTCTTCCACCCGTACGCCCGCTCTCTGGAGGTCTCCGGTCGCGTGCTGGTGCTCGGCACCCCACCGGAAGCCACCACCTCGCCGGCCGAGGCGACCGCGCAGCGGAGCCTGGAAGGCCTGACCCGCAGCATCGGCAAGGAATTCGGGCGCGGGGCGACCGCGCAGCTCGTCTACGTGGCGCCCGGCGGCGAGCAGGCCACCGAGTCGACGCTGCGCTTCCTGCTCAGCGGCCGCTCGGCGTACGTCTCCGGCCAGGTCGTCCGGATCGGCGCCGGCGACGTGCCCACGCCGGCCGACGGGGACCGGCCCCTCGACGGCAGACTCGCCCTGGTCACCGGCGCGGCCCGGGGCATCGGCGCGGCCATCGCCCGGGTGCTGGCCCGCGACGGCGCCGACGTGATCGCGCTCGACGTGCCGGCCGCCGGCGACGCGCTCGCCGGCGTGGCCAACGAGACCCGCGGGCGCGCCCTGCAACTCGACCTCACCGCCGCCGACGCGCCCGAACGCCTGGCCGGATACCTGGCCGCCGGACCGCACACCGGCGTCGACATCGTCGTGCACAACGCCGGCATCACCCGGGACAAGACCATCGCCCGGATGTCCGCCGACCAGTGGGACGCGGTCATCGGCGTCAACCTCACCGCCCCGGAACGGGTCGACGAGCTGCTGCTGGAACGCGGGCTCATCGGCTCCGGCGGGCGCATCGTCGGCGTCGCCTCGATCGCGGGCATCGCCGGAAACCGCGGGCAGACCAACTACGCCACCAGCAAAGCCGGCGTGATCGGGATGGTCCAGTCGTACGCCCCGGTGCTGCTCCCGCGCGGCATCACCATCAACGCCGTCGCGCCCGGCTTCATCGAGACGGCGATGACCGCCACGATGCCGATCGGGCTGCGCGAGGCCGGCCGGCGGCTGAACAGCATGTCCCAGGGCGGCCTGCCCGTCGACGTGGCCGAGACCATCGCCTGGCTCGCCTCGCCCGGATCGGCGACGATCACCGGCAACGTGATCCGGGTCTGCGGCCAGAGCCTGCTCGGGGCCTGACATGGTGGCCGTCGTCGAACTCAGCGAAGGGCCGGGCACCACGGCCGCGTACGCCCGCGCCGCCCTCGCCCTGCTGCCCGGCCTCGGCCGCTCCGGCGACGCGCTACCCGACGTCGAGGTCCAGCACCGGGGCGTGACGGTCGACCGGGGGCACCTGGCCGCGTACGACCGGGTCTGCGGGTTCCGGCTCACCGACACACTGCCCGCGACCTACCCGCACGTGCTGGCCTTCCCGCTGGCCATGCGGCTGATGACGGGAGACGGCTTCCCGCTCCCGCTGATCGGGCTGGTGCACGTCGCCAACCGGATCACCGTACGCCGGGCGCTGTTCGCCGGTGAGACGTTCGACCTGGCGGTCCGGGCCGCCGACCTGCGCGAGCATCACCGTGGGCGGCAGTTCGACATCGTCGCCACCGCCACGGTCGACGGGGCCGAGGTGTGGCGGGGCGTCTCCACGTACCTGCGCCTCGACGCCGCCCGTTCCGCCTCCGGTTCCGCCGCCGTGGCACCGCCCTCTTCTTTCACCGGCTCGCGCCCCGCCGCCGCGGCACCGTCCTCTTTCGGCGGGGCCGTGTGGCGGGTGCCCGCGCGGGCCGGCGGTGACTACGCGGCGGTCTCCGGCGACCGCAACCCGATCCACACCTCCCGGCTGGGAGCACGGCTCTTCGGCTTCCCGCGCCCGATCGCCCACGGCATGTGGACCAAGGCCCGCTGTCTGGCCGCCCTGGAGGGCCGCCTCCCCGGCGCGTACACCGTCGACGTCGCCTTCAAGCGGCCGATCCCGCTGCCGGCCACCCTCCGGTTCACCGCGACGCCGGCCGCCACCGGCTGGGAACTCGCCGTCCACTCGCGGCAGCCGCACCTGTCCGGCACGGTCACCGCCGGCCGATGACGATGGCGCTCAGGTCGCGTGGCTCCGGGTCGAGGCAATCGGTCAACCGCGGTCGCCCACAGCGCACATAGGTGCCGACACCCGGATCCAGGTCGGTCCGGGTGAAATACACCCTGGCCGCCGCCGGCCACAGATTATGCGCCCGGAGATACAACCGTGTGCCCTGATACCTCGCGACGTCGACCGGCACCGGGAAGGTGACCTTGGCACGCCAGTCGAGGACGTCCGCCTCGCCCGAGGCGATCTCGGTCCCCCGCTCGTCGACGACGGACAGCAGCAGCCGGGCACCCTCCCCGCCCGCCGCCACCTCCACCGACAGGATCCACGACCCGGTCACCCGGAACTGGGTCGCCACCCAGTCACGCCGACGCAACGGATGCGCGACGTTCTGCGCGCTGCTCGGCCAGATCTCGTGCATCCGGATCTCGTCACCCGGCTCCGGAGCGACCTTCCGCGCGCTGCTCGGCCCGATCTCGTGCCCCCGGACCCCGTCACCCGGCTTCGTGCTCCCGTAGAACGGATTCAACGCCATCCCCGAGATCGCCAGAAGGACCGACGCCACCGCGCCGGCGATCCAACGGCGCGGCGCCAGCCACACGGTCAGCGCCGTCGCCCCGGTCGCGACGAGCACGACCACCAGGTTCCACAGCTTCGCCGGCTCGTCCTGCTCCGCCACGAAGACACCGAGGAGCCCGAACGCCCCCATCGCCGCGGTGACGACGGCCGGCGTCCGCGACCGCCGGCCGGCCTCCGGAGCGGGACCGGGCTCGGTGGGCCTCTCGGCGACAGCACCTCGACCTGCCATGAGTGAATCCATGCCCGACGATCGAGGTCATCAAGGCCCGCGGTCGTTGATCCGACAGCCGACACCGTCGTGGCCGTTCATCGCCCTCCGCGACCACGCGAAGCCGAGCCGACCCTCTCCGCGGCCCAGCCCTCGGTCTCCTTCCTGGCTCTCCCGGTTCGCTCCAGCCTTCCTCGTGGCTCTCCCGGTTCGTGTCGGCTTTCTTCGTGGCTCTCCCGGTTCGTGTCGGCTTTCTTCGTGGCTTTGCCGGTTCGCGTCGGTCTGTTCCGTGGCTTTCCCGGCTTGCGCCGACCTTCCTCGTGGCTCTCCCGGTTCGCCCCGGCCTTCCTCGTGGTTCTCCCGGTTCGTGTCGGCTTTCTTCGTGGCTTTGCCGGTTCGCGTCGGTCTGCTCGGTGGTTTTCCCGGCTTGGGCCGACCTTCCTCGTGGCTCTCCCGGTTCGTGTCGGCCTTCTTCGTGGCTTTGCCGGTTTGTCGGTCTGCTCGGTGGCTTTCTCCGCTTGCGTCGGCCTTCTTCGTGCCTTTGTCGGTTTGCGCCGATCTCAGTGATTTTCCCGGTTCATGTCGGTTTTGTTCGTGGCTCTCTCGGCTTGCGTCGGCCTCTTCGTGGCTCGCCCCGCCCGCGCTGGCCGGAAAGGCGGCACACGGCGGCGGAACGATTGGCTCGAGCATGTCGGCGGAGATGGGCGACCGTCCCGCCGGTACCTCGGTGACGACACCTCGGCATGCGGCGTCGTGAGGCGTTACCTCGGTATGCGGCGTCTGGGGCCTTGACTCGGCATCCGGCGTTCTGCCGCGCCCGGCATCCGGCATCCGGCATCCTGCCGCACCGGCCCGGCGCGTTACCGCGTTGATCCGGCAGACGCGGCTTCGGTAGGTTCCGGGCATGCGGATGGGTGATCTCGCGGGCGCGATGGTGCGGCTGCGACCGGCGACCCGGGACGACATCGCGGCGCTCGCCCGAATCCGGGCGGCACCCGAGGTGTACCAGCGGTGGGGCGGCGACGACGACCTGACCGCCACCGTCGCCGAGGGCCTCGCCGATCCCGACACACGAGTGCTGGTCATCCTGTACGAGGACCGCATCGTCGGCGCCATCCAATGGAGCGAGGAGGCGGACCCCGACTACCGGCACGCCGGTATCGACATCTACCTCAGCCCCGAGGTGCACGGCCTCGGACTGGGCGCCGACGCGGTCCGTACCGTCGCCCGGCATCTCATCGACGACCTCGGCCACCACCGCCTGGTGATCGATCCCGCCGCCGACAACCACGCGGCGATCCGCTGCTACGCCAAGGTCGGCTTCCGCCCGGTCGGCGTCATGCGCCGCTACGAGCGAGGCCCGGACGGCACCTGGCACGACGGCCTCCTGATGGACCTCCTCGCCGGCGAGCTGACGTGAACAGCCGCAATCCCCTCTGAGCCCAGAACCACCAACGATGGTCCCCCCGGAACCACAAGGATCAGGACTCCGCGTCTTCGTCTGCGCCTTTGTGCCTGCGCCCCCGTGTGTCTTTGTGCCCGCGCCCCGCGTGTCTTTGTGCCTGCGCCTGCGCCGGGCCGGGTCCGCGGCAAGTGCGGCCGCCTCTCCTTTTGAATCTCGTCATTACCGGACAAATTGCGCTTGATCTTGGTGAATCGTCGAACGTGGTCCGGGACGTGTCTGTCGGCATGGTCATATTCGGCAGTGTGCTTCGGTGTCGGATGTCGATGGATGTGACGGACTTCGGCAATCCTGTAGTGCGACGTGCGCGAGATCTTCCGGCATGCGTCGATTTGCCGTTACAAAGTAGCGGAAGCCAGGTTGGCATGATCGACTTCTTACACTTCTAAGCCGCGCTTCGGGAGAATTATCGTGTGATGCAGCAATCGTTGTTCGGAAGGGCGGAAATCGCCGGGATGCGCGATCGCTCCGCGTCGCGAAAATATTCTGCCGCCCGCGACGAATTCCGTCGTGAACACGAGCGGCACCGCGCATGGGGTCTTCGGCGCCGCCATGCCGAGAAGCTGCTCCGCGCCCGCCACGGCGACCGCACGCCACCGACCAGAGCTGCCGCCAGCGTTGTTTCGGCCTGTTCGGCAGCACCCACCTCCCGACCGCGATCCGGCGTCGCGCGGCGTGAGGCCCCGCCGGTTGCGGCAAGCTGTGAAGTTTCCGCTGCCCCGCCGGCCACAGGGGGTTTGGAGATGTTCGCTGCTCCGCCGGTCGCGCCGGTGGTGCCGGTTCCGCCGCTTGCGCCAGCCGTGCCGGTTCCGCCTCTCGTGCCGGGCGTGCCGGTTCCGTCCCTTGCGCCAGCTGTGCCGGCTCCGCACCTCGCGCCAGCCGTGCCGGTCCCGTCCCTCGCGCCAGACGTGCCAGCCGTGCCGGGCGTGCCGGGCGTGCCGGGCGTGTCGGTCCCGCCGGTCGTGCCGGTCGCGGTCGTGCCGGTTGTGCCGACCTTCTGGCTCCTGCGAGTCGTGCCGCTCCCGGTAGCCGCGAAAGTCTCGCTGGTTCCGGCGGCTTCGGAAGCGGCAACCGGCCACCGGGCAACAGGTGCTTCATGGGTGGTGGTATCGGCTGGGCAAGCAACGTCGGTACCGAGGCCATCGGTTGCTCCGGGATTGTCCGCTGGTTCGGCGGCTGTAGTTGTTCCGTGTGGGTCAGCTGTCTCAGCACCTGTGCCGACGCCGCAAGTGTTGCCTGCGCCAGTGGCTGAGGCCCTTCCGGAGGCGTCGGCCGGCTTGGGCGGTCGGGTCGCTCCGGAAGTGTCGGCCACTCGCCCGGTGGTGGCAGCCCTCGAAGTGTCAGCTGTCGCGGGAGCCGAGGCGGTTTCAGTATTGTCAGCTTCTCCCGGAGTTGCTGCCCTTTTCAAAACCGCAAGCTTTTCGGTGGTAGGCATCCCGGAACGTCGGCTATTGCGGCGGTTGTGGTGGTTCCGCGATTTGTGGTGGCACGGCAAAGTTTCAGTCCCTCCTCGGGATCTGGCCTTTGTGCCTCTGTTTCGTGTGCCAATGCGAAGAATGGCGACGGAGCGTGGTCGGAGGGGCCGTGACGGCGAAGACCGGGAAGATGGTCCGCGACGGAGGGTGCGATTGGCGCCGTCCGGGTCGGCGCGTGCTGGTGCGGCACCCGCGGCCTGGGCCATCGGCCGCAATCCGGCCGTGACCAGGCCGTCTCTGCCGTGCGCTGGTTCTGCGACGGCACCCGGATCAAGCAACTCGCGCTGTTTCGCCTTCAAAGCAGGGGCCTCGGGCGTGCTCGAGTTCGACAGCGCCGAAGTGCCGCTGGAGAGTTCGAACAGGAGCTGATCACCTTCGTCGCCGTAGCGGGAAACTCGGTGACCAGTGTGGACGACAGCACCCAGGAGACGGGTTGTGGGCTCCGGGCCCGGATCGATCCGCCCAGCGCGGGCACCGGGTTTCCATCCACGACGTCGGGGACCTCCGAGGCGAGGCGGGTCCACGCTAACGGTGGCCGAATCGGCCGGCCCCGTGACAAAGGGTCGCCGCGTGGCCCGGGGAGTTGGGCCTGGCGGCGTGGGAGTGCAGTGCGGCTTGGGGAAGGCGGGCCGGGTGGCGTGGGAGCGTCGCGTGGCTTGGGAAGGCGGGCCGGGCGGCGGGGAGTGCCGTGTGGCTTGGGGAAGGCGGGCCGGGCGGGCTGGGAGCGTCACGTGGTCTGGGGGAAGGCGGGCCGGGCGGGGTGGGAGTGCCGTGCGGCCAGGAGGAGGGCGGGCTAAGCGGCGTGGGAGTGCTGCATGGTCAGGGAACTGTGGGCCGGGCGCCTGGGACTGTCGCGTGGCTTGGAAAAGGGTCCGGCCGGGCGGCGTGGGTCTGTCGCGTGGCTTGGGGGAAGGCGGCCGGGCGGCGTGGGACTGTCGCGTGGTCTGGGGGACGGCGGGCCGGGCGGTGTCGGAGTGCTGTGCGGCCTGGGGGACGGTGGGCCGGGCGGCGTGGGAGCGTTGCGTGGCCTGGGGGAGTTTGGGTCGGAGGGCGTGGGGCTGGCGCTTGGCTGGGGGAAGCGGGCCCGGGGTGTGGGAGTGCCGCGCGGCCCGGGGAAGGGCAGGCCGCGCGGCGTGAAGTGGGCCGGGAGTCAGCGGGCTGTGCAGGTGGCCGTTGTGGACGGGGCGCTGCCGGTGCCCTGGAAGCCGAACTCGGTGGTGCCGCCGGCGGGGACCGTGCCGTTGTAGCCGACGTTGGTGAAGGAGACCGCGCCGCTGGTGCCGGAGGCGGTGGCGCTCCAACTGTTGGTCACGGCGCTGCCGGCGGGCAGGGTGAGGCCGGTGGTCCAGCCGGTCAGGGCGGCCGAGCCGGCGGTCACCTTGACGGAGGTGACGAAGCCGCCGGTCCAGGCGTTCACCGTGACGGTCGCGGTGCAGGCGCGGGTGCCGGAGGACTGGCTGACCGACGGGGACGGGGATGCCGACGACGACGTGGACGGCGACGGCGACGACGTGGAGCCGCCGAGGGCCGCCAGGGTGGAGGTGTAGGCCTGCTTCGGGTTGCCGTTGGCGTCGAAGAGCAGCGGGGTGCCGCTGGCCCGCCACGAGTCGCTGTCGCGGATGCCCCACACGGTGATGCCGTTGCACCGGGTGACGGCGAGGCAGTCGCGGACCACGTTGGCGTACGTGTTCGCCTGCGTGGTGCCGGAGCCCTCGATGTCGAGTTCGGTGATCTGCACGTCGACGCCGAGATCGGCGAAGTTCTGCAGGGTGGTGCGGTAGTTGCTCGGGTACGGCGAGCCGCTGTTGAAGTGCGATTGGAAGCCGACGCAGTCGATCGGCACACCGCGCGCCTTGAAGTCCTTGACCATGTTGTAGACGCCCTGCGTCTTGGCCCAGGTCCAGTTGTCGGTGTTGTAGTCGTTGTAGCAGAGCTTGACGGCCGGGTCGGCGGCGCGCGCGGTCTTGAACGCGTCCTCGATCCAGTCGTTGCCGGTGCGCTGCAGGTTGGAGTCGCGGCGGCCGCCGTTGCTGTCGTCGAACGCCTCGTTCACCACGTCCCAGGAGTCGATTTTGCCCTTGTAGTGGGTCATGACCTGGGTGATGTGGTTCTTCATGGCGTTGCGCAGCGCGGTGCCGCTCATGCTCTGCATCCAGCCGGGCTGCTGCGAGTGCCAGGCCAGCGTGTGACCGCGGACCTTGGCGCCCATCTCGTTGGCACGGGTGATCAGCCGGTCGGCGGTGGTGTAGTTGAACTGGTTCTGCTGCGGTTCGAGAGCGTCGATCTTCATCTCGTTCTCGGCCGTGACCGAGTTGAACTCGCGGTTGAGGATGCTCGAGTAGGTCGCGTCGCTCAGCCTGTTGATCGAGACCGCGGTGCCGAAGTAGCGGCCCTGGCCGGCGGCGGCCGACCCGAGGGTGCTGGCCGCGTCGGCCGCGGGGGAGAGGACGGTGAGCGCGCCGGCGGTCAGGGCGCCGGTGGTCAGGACGGTCAGGATGGCGCGGGATCGTCTCATGGGGAACTCCAGTCGGGGATCTGGAAGGCATCGACGGGGATCGACGCCACTCCGGAACGCTACCGACATGTTCCGGAAACCTCAACCGGTTCAGTCGATGAATCGCCAGGCAGTCGCTCCCGAAACTTTCGGAAGATCACTCAGAGGAGAGTAGGGCGGCGGCGACCGCCCGGGCCGCCGCCGCGGCGTCCTCCCCGGTGGCGCGCACGACGGCCGTGGCGCCCGTGTCCGCGCCCAGCGCCATCAGCCGCAGCGCGCTGCGGGCGCTCGCGGACCGCTCGCCCACCCGTACCTCGATCTGGGCTTGAAAGGACGCCGCGGCCCGGACCACCGCGCCCGCCGGGCGGGCGTGCAACGCGGCCGGAAGGACCACCGGGATCTCAAAATTTTCCGACATCGCGGGCCTCCCGGGCGGCGTCGGCGACCGTCGCGAGATCGGCGCCGGTCGAGGCGAGGACCGCGGCGGCCACCGCGCCCTCGACGAACGGGGCGTCGACGAGCAGCGGGCCGTCCGGCAGCTCGGCCAGCACGGCCCGGGTGGTCAGGACGGCGCTGCCCAGATCGGCGAGGATCAGCACCCCGGCCCCGGCGTCGGCGCGGGCGATCGCCGCCTCGATCAGGCCGGCGCTGGTGCCCAGGCCGCCGTCGTCGGTGCCGCCGGCCGGCTCCACCCGGACGTCGGCGCCGGCCACCTGGGTGAGCAGATCGCGGACGCCGGACGCCAGCGACGAACTGTGTGAGACGAGCACGATCCCCACGTACGCCATGGATCCCGATGGTAGTCACCGAAAGCCTTGGCCGAATCGCCCAGCGCGACCATGCTGTGGGGAGCGGGGCGCGACCATGCTGTGGGGAACGAGGCAAAGGAGCCGGCCGTGAAGAAGTTCATCAACGATCCCGCCGACGTCGTCGCCGAGGCGCTCGCCGGCCTCGCCGCCGCCCACCCCGAGCTGCGTGTGGACGTGACCGAGCGGTACGTGGCCCGGGCGAGCGCGCCCCGCCCCGGCAAGGTGGCGCTGGTGTCCGGCGGCGGTTCCGGGCACGAACCGCTGCACGGCGGTTTCGTGGGCCCCGGGATGCTCGACGCCGCCTGCCCGGGCGAGGTCTTCACCTCACCGGTCCCCGATCAGATCCTGGCCGCCACCAAGGCCGTCGACGGCGGCGCCGGGGTGGTCCACATCGTGAAGAACTACACCGGTGACGTGATGAACTTCCAGCTCGCCGCGGAACTCGCCGCCGACGAGGGGATCACCGTCGAAACCGTTCTGGTCGACGACGACGTGGCGGTGGAGAATTCGACGTGGACGGCCGGCCGCCGCGGCACCGGCGCCACCCTGCTGGTCGAGAAGATCGCCGGGGCGCTCGCCGAGGAGGGCGCCAAGCTGGGCGAGGTGGCCGCCGTCGGCCGCGAGGTCAACGCCGCCTCGGCCTCCTTCGCCTACGCGCTGACCGCGTGCACCACGCCGGCCGCCGGACGGCCCGGCTTCGACCTGCCGGACGACGAGATCGAGGTCGGCGTCGGCATCCACGGTGAGCCCGGCCGCCGGCGGGAGAAGCTGCGCCCGGCCCGCGAGCTGGTCCGGTCCGCTGTGGACGCCCTACTCGATGCCAAACCACTGAACCCCGGCGATCGTACGCTCGTGCTGGTCAACGGCCTGGGCGCGACCCCGTTGCTGGAGCAGTACCTGGTCTTCGGCGAGGTCGCCACGGTGCTCGCCGAACGGGGCCTGGAGATCAGCCGCCGCCTGGTCGGCAACTATGTGACCAGCCTCGACATGGCCGGCCTGTCGATCACCGTGGCCCGGCTGACCGACGAGATGATCCGGCTGTGGGACGCCCCCGTCCGTACCCCCGGGTTGCGCTGGGGAGTCTGACATGGACACCACCCACCTGGATGTCGCCCTGGCCGTCGCCTGGCTGCGCGCGGCCGCCGCGTCGGTGACCGCCGAGACCGACCAGTTGACCCGCCTGGACGCGGCGATCGGCGACGGTGACCACGGGGTGAACCTGGCCCGCGGCTTCACGGCCGTGGCCGCCACCCTGGACGGCGGCGGGTTCACCGCGGTCGGCGACGTCTTCGTCCGGGCCGGCGCGACCCTGATCGCCAAGGTCGGCGGCGCGTCCGGCCCGCTGTACGGCACCGCCTTCCGGGCCGTCGGCAAGGCGCTGCCGCCCGGCGCCGCTTCGGCCGACCTCGCCGACCTGGCCACCGCCCTGCACGCCGGGCTGGACGCGGTCCGCAAGCTGGGCGGCGCCGAACCGGGGGACAAGACGATCGTGGACGCGTTCCGCCCGGCGCTGGACGCCTTCGAGGAGGCGGTGGCCGGTGGCGCGGCCCTGCCCGAGGCGGCGGCGTCGGCGGCCCGGGCGGCCGGTGAGGGGGCCCGCGCCACGGCGCCCTTGACCGCGCGCAAGGGGCGGGCGTCCTACCTGGGCGAGCGCAGCGCCGGCCACCAGGACCCGGGAGCCACCTCCACCTGGCTGATCTTCCAGGCGCTGGCGGACGTGACCGCGCCCTGAGATCCCAGCGGCCTCACCTGTCAATCGGGTGGAGTTGACACCGGTGTGGCCTTTTCGGCTCCAGACTACGGAGGTGGGGCTGAGTGGGATCTTCGAGGACCGGTCGCTGCGTGCCAAGATCGGCATCGCGGTGATGATCGCCACGCTGAGCGGCATCCTGGTCGGCGGCCTGGCGGTGAAGACGATTCACGACCTGAACGAGGACGGCGCCGCGGCGCAACGGCGGTCCCTGGCCATCGCCGCGGCGATCAGCTCGTACAGCACGAACGTCGAGGCGATGAGCGGAAGCGTCACGGCGCTCCAGCTCTACCCCCACCTCGCCGCGCGGATCCAGGAGGAGATGGCGGCGCACCAGGAGGCGGTCGACGCCGCCCTCGCCACGCTCAACACCCACCTGTCCGGCGACGACAAGGTCGCCAAGGCCGCCGGCGACTGGGCGGAGTTCCTGGCCTTCATCAGCGGGTACGGCGGTGGCGGGTCGGCCGCGGAACGTGCGGCGGCGCTCAAGAAGTACGACGACCTGCGCACCGCACTCGCCGTCGACCAGGCCGCCCTCCAACAGCGCGGGACGGAGATGGCGGAGCAGAGCATCCGTGACGCGGAGGCCGACGGCACGCGGGCCGCGTGGACGGTCGGCATCGTGCTGGCGATCGGCGTCCTGCTCAGCCTTCTCGTCGGATTCCAGGTCGCGGCCCGGGTCGGCAAGACCGTCCAGGCCGTCTCCCGGCTGGCGGACAGGCTGGCCGAGGGCGATCTCACCGGCACCTCCGGGGTGCGCAGCCGGGACGAGATCGGCCGGATGGCGGCGTCGCTGGACGAGGCCGTGGGCCGGCTCCGCGCCGACGTCGTGCAACTGGCCGGCAGCGCGACCACCCTGCAGGGCGCGGCGGGCCGGCTCAGCTCGGTCTCCGGGGCGGTCAACGCGGCCGCCAGCGAGGCGTCCAACCAGGCCGGCACGGTCGCCGCCGCCGCCGACACGGTGTCGCACAACCTCCAGGTCGTCTCGGCCGGGTCCCAGGAGATGGGTTCGGCGATCCGCGACATCAGCGTCTCCACCTCGGAGGCGACCGAGGTGGCCGCGCAGGCGGTCCGGGTGGCCTCGGACACCAACGCGATCGTGGCCCGGCTCGGCGCGTCGTCCGAGGAGATCGCCACCGTGGTCAAGGTGATCACCAGCATCGCCGAGCAGACCAACCTGCTGGCGCTGAACGCGACCATCGAGGCGGCCCGGGCCGGCGAGGTGGGCAAGGGCTTCGCGGTGGTCGCGGGCGAGGTGAAGGACCTGGCCCAGGAGACGGCCAAGGCGACCGAGGACATCTCCCAGCGGGTGCAGGCCATCCAGGCCGACACCAGCGGGGCGGTCACCGCGATCGGCGAGATCTCCGAGATCATCGAGCGGATCAACGGCATCCAGCTGGCCATCGCCTCGGCGGTCGAGGAGCAGACCGCCACCACCCAGGAGATGAACCGGACCCTCACCGAGGCGGCCAGCGGCGCCGGCGACATCGCCGAGACCATCGGTACGGTCTCCGCCGCGACCCGCCGTACCACCGACACCGTGGGCGAGACCCAGACCGCGGCCGAGGACCTGACCGCCACGGCGTCCCAGTTGCAGGCCGTGGTCTCGCGTTTCCGCTACTGACATCTGGTGCGCGCCCGCACGAGCTGACACTGTGGGGACATGTACCCGCCCGAGCCCTGGCATCTGCGCGGTCAGATGTATCTGTCGGTCTTCCTGCTGCCCGCGGCACAGGCGCCGGCGCTGCCCCCGGTCCTGGGCGCGGCGGTGCGCCCGCTCACGGTCGGCGGCCGGGTCGCGGTCGGCGCCGCCTGGGTGTCGTACGAGCCGGGCGGCGTCCTGCACTACCGGGAGCTGCTCAGCGCCGTCCTGGTGCGTGAGGGCGGCCGTCCCCGGGTGAGCATCACCGACATCTGGGTGGACAGCGTCGCCTCCCGTGAGGGCGGTCGCCGGCTCTGGGGCATCCCCAAGGAGCTGGCCGAGTTCACCCTCGACGCGGAGAGCGATCCGCTGGTCGACGCCACGATCACCGAACCGGGGGCGGCCGCTCCGTTCTGTTCGGCGCTGGTCCGGCTCAAACGGCGGATGCCGGGCCGGTTCCCGCTCGGGTTCACGGTGGCGCAGGCGCTCGGCGAGCACGTCCGGCGGACTCCGGTCCGGGGCCGGGCCGGCTTGCGTACCGCGTCGGCCGCCTGGCGTCCCGAGCCGGACGGCCCGCTCGGCTACCTGGCCGGGCGGCGGCCGGCGCTGACCCTCGCCATCACCGACTTCTGGCTGGTTTTCGGGCGTTCCGCCGAGGACCGGGCGAAACGCCGCGAGCGCTCGGCGTCCTGACGGCCCGGGCCCGGTTCGGCGGGAGGAGCCGATCGGCCGACCCCGGGCAGCGTCCGGCGGGAGTCGTCGATCGGCCGGCTCCGGGTACGGTTCGGCAGGACCTTCCGCCGACCGCTACGAGGAGCACGATGAGCCCGGCCGACCACCATCACCACGCGCGCGGTGACCTCCCCGAGTTCCCCGGCGCCCGGCGGCTCACCCTGCTCCTGCTGATCCCGGCGGTGCTGATCACCGTGGTCGGCATGGTCCTGCTCTGGCCGGGCGACACGCCGGTGGCGGCCGGGGGCGGCGACGGCCCGGTGCGGGTGACCGGTGAGGTGCTGGCGGTGCGGCCGGCCCCGTGCCCGCCGGTGCCGGAGGGCGACCAGCCGCTGGAGAACTGCGGCACCGTGACGGTCCGGCTCACCAGCGGCGCGGCGTCGGGCACCCCGATCACCACGGACATCCCGAACGGGCCGGGCGCGCCCGAGGTGGCGGCCGGCGACGACGTGGAGCTGCTCCAGCTCAACGCCGAGGGCGAGACGACGTACGCGATCTCCGACCACCAGCGCGGCGCCGAACTGTGGGTGCTCGGCGCGGCGTTCGCGCTGGCGGTCATCGCCTTCGGCCGGTGGCGGGGCGTCACGGCGCTGGCCGGGCTGGGGGTCACCTTCGGCATCCTGGTGTGGTTCATCGTGCCGGCCATCCTGGGCGGCGGGTCCCCGGTGCTGGTGGCGGTGGTCGGCGCCGCCGCGATCATGCTGATCGTGCTCTACCTGACGCACGGGTTGTCGACGACCACCACCATCGCGGTGGCCGGCACCCTGGCCAGCCTGGCGATCACCGCGATCCTGGCCGCGATCGCCACCGGGGCGGTGCATCTGACCGGCGTCGCCGACGAGACGTCCAACTTCCTGACCATCACCCAGGGCGACGTGAACATGCGCGGTCTGCTGCTGGCCGGCATCGTGATCGGCTCGCTGGGCGTGCTGGACGACGTGACGGTCACCCAGTCGGCCACGGTCACCGAGCTGGCGACGGCCAATCCGGCGTACGGGTTCCGCCGCCTCTACGGCGCGGCGACCCGGATCGGCCGGGCGCACATCGCCTCGGTGATCAACACGATCGTGCTGGCGTACGCGGGCGCCTCACTGCCGCTGATGCTGCTGTTCGCGGCCGGCGACACCCCGGTCGGCGAGGTGCTCACCAGCCAGCTCATCGCGCAGGAGCTGGTCCGCAGCGCGGTCGGCACGATCGGCCTGGTCGCCGCCGTGCCGATCACCACGGCGCTGGCCGCCCTGCTGGCCACCCGCCGGGCCCGGCCGGTCACACCGCCGGCGCAGCGGGTGGAGCGGCCGGTCGAGGACCCGTGGGCGGCCTTCGTGGACCGTGTGGAATAGCGGCACTTCGTCCGGGCCACCCGGTCGAGCGTGTCGATGGCGGCGCCGGTGGAGCGGGCGGTGTGCTAGGAGCCCAGGCGCCGGGCCAGGGCGGTGTGCCGGCGGCCGGCGCCGACCGTGCGCACCGCGGCGGCCAGCGCACGCCGGGACCCGACCAGCACCACCAGCCGCTTGGCCCGGGTGATCGCGGTGTAGAGCAGATTGCGCTGCAACATCATCCAGGCGCTGGTGGTCAGCGGGATCACCACGGCCGGGTACTCCGAGCCCTGCGAGCGGTGGATCGTGATGGCGTACGCGTGGGCCAGCTCGTCCAGCTCGTCGAAGTCGTAGTCGATCAGTTCGTCCTCGTCCGTGCGTACGCTCAGGGTCTGCTCCTCGGGCGACAGCCCGGTGACGACGCCCACCGTGCCGTTGAAGACTCCCGCGACCCCCTTGTCGTAGTTGTTGCGGATCTGGGTGACCTTGTCGCCCACCCGGAACACCCGCCCGCCCACCCGCCGCTCCGGCAGGCCGTCGCGGGCCGGGGTGAGCTGCTGCTGGAGCAGCGTGTTGAGGGCGCCCGCACCGGCCGGACCACGGTGCATCGGGGTGAGGATCTGCACGTCCCGGCGCGGGTCGAGACCGAACTTGCGGGGGATCCGGGTGCAGGCCACGTCCACGGTGAGCCCGGCGGTCGCCTCGGTGTCGTCGCACGGGAAGAGGAAGAAGTCGCGCATCCCGTCGAACACCGGCGGCCGTCCCTTGTTGACCCGGTGCGCGTTGGTGACCACCCCGCTCTCGGCGGCCTGCCGGAAGATCTGGGTGAGCCGCACCCGCGGGATCACCTCGGCGGCGAGCAGGTCGCGCAGCACCTCACCGGCGCCCACCGAGGGCAGCTGGTCGACGTCGCCGACCAGCAGCAGGTGCGCGCCCGGCGGGATCGCCTTGACCAGCTTGTTCGCCAGGATCAGGTCCAGCATGGACGCCTCGTCGACGACCACCAGGTCGGCGTCGAGCGGGTTGTCCCGGTCGAAGGTGGCGTCGCCGCCCGGTTGCAGCTTGAGCAGGCGGTGCACGGTGGCGGCCGGATGGCCGGTCAGCTCGGCGAGCCGCTTCGCGGCCCGGCCGGTCGGCGCCACGAGCTGGATCTTGGCCTGCTTGGCCGCGGCGAGTTCGACGATCGATCGTACGGTGAAGCTCTTGCCGCACCCGGGCCCGCCGGTCAGGACCGCGACCTTCGACGTGAGAGCGAGCCGGACGGCCTGTTCCTGTTCCGGCGCGAGACTGTTGGAGGTCCGCTGCCGCAACCAGGCGAGCGCGCGGGCCCAATCCACATCCGCGAAATGCGGCATCCGGTCCGCTTTATCGTGCAAAAGGCGGATGAGGGTCGAGGAGAGGGATTGCTCCGCCCGATGGAACGGCACCAGGTACACGTCGTCGTCCTCGCGCACCACACCCTCTTCCTCGACCAGTTCGTCGAGGCAGGTGGGGATCAGCGAGCCCGGCACGTCGAGGATCGTGGCGGCGTCGGCCATCAGCTCCGGGGCCGGCAGGAAGCAGTGCCCGTTGTCGGTGGCCTGCGACAGCGTGTACTGGAGGCCGGCCTTCACCCGTTCCGGGCTGTCGTGCGGGATGCCGACCGCCTGCGCGATCGTGTCGGCCGTCTTGAAACCGATGCCCCACACGTCGGCGGCCAGCTTGTACGGCGAGTTCTTCACCACGGAGATGGACGCGTCGCCGTACTTCTTGTAGATCCGGACGGCGATCGAGGTGGACACCCCGACCCCCTGGAGGAAGACCATCACCTCCTTGATCGCCTTCTGCTCGGCCCACGCCGCGGTGATCTTTTTCGTCCGTTTCGGGCCCAGCCCGGCCACCTCGACGAGCCGCTCCGGCGCGGTCTCGATGATCTCCAGGGTGTCGAGTCCGAAGTGGTCCACGATTCGCTCGGCGAACACCGGACCGATGCCCTTGACCAGGCCGGACCCGAGGTAGCGGCGCAGCCCCTGAATGGTCGCGGGCAGCACCGTGGTGTACGAGACGACCTCGAACTGCCGCCCGTACTGGGGATGCGACGACCACCAGCCGCTCAGCCGCAGGCTCTCCCCGGGCTGCGCGCCGAGCAGCGACCCCACCACGGTCAGCAGGTCGGTGCTGCTCTTGTGGGCGACCCGGGCCACCGTGTAGCCGGTCTCCTCGTTCACATAGGTCAGGCGCTCCAGGACCGCCTCGAGGACGTGCGGCGGGCGGGCGGGCGATTCTGGTGGCACGCGCCCATCGTGCCCGCAGGGGTGGAAGGAGTCGAGTCCCGGCCCCTAACGTGATCGCCATGGCGCTCTTCGACCTTCCCCTCGCCCAGTTGCGCGACTATCGCCTCGACCGTCCCGAGCCATCCGGTTTCGACGAGTTCTGGGACGGCACGCTCGCCACCGCCCGGCGGCTCGCCCTGCCGCCCAAGCTGCACGAGGTCCAAACCCCGCTGAGTGGCATCACGACGTACGACGTCACCTTCACCGGCTACGCGGGCCAGCCGATCCGGGCCTGGCTGAACCGTCCGTCCGGCGTACCGGGGCCGCTGCCGGTGGCGGTCGAGTTCATCGGCTACGGCGGCGGCCGCGGCCTGCCGATCGACTGGCTGGTCTGGGCCAGCGCCGGGTACGCCCACCTGGTCATGGACACCCGCGGTCAGGGCGGCTCCTGGCGGTCCGGCGACACGCCCGACCCGGACGAGCACGGCGCCGGCCCGTCCACCCCGGGTTTCCTGACCCGGGGCGTGCTGTCGCCGGAGACGTTCTACTACCGCCGGCTGATCACCGACGCGGTCCGGGCCGTGGAGACCGCCGCCGAACTGCCCGGTATCGACGCGTCCCGGCTGGTGGTGACCGGCAAGAGCCAGGGTGGTGCGCTCGCCCTGGCGGCCGGCGGCCTGGCCCCGGACCGGGTCTCGGCCGTGGTGTCCGGCGTGCCGTTCCTCTGCGACATCCGGCGGGCCGTCACGATCACCGACAGCAACCCGTACCACGAGGTGGTCCGGTTCCTGCGGGCCAACCCGCCGGCCGCCGAACGGACCCTGGACACCCTGGACCACGTCGACGCGGTCCACTTCGCACGCCGGATCACCGCGCCCGCCGTCCTGTCGGCGGCGCTGATGGACGACGTGTGCCCGCCGTCCGGGGTGTTCGCGGCCTACCACGCGATTCCCGGCGACAACAAGCACATCGAGGTGTACGAGTGGGACGACCATGAGGGCGGCCGCAGCTTCTTCGACGTCACGGCGCTGGAGTTCGTGGACGATCGGCTGAGCTGAAACCCTATGTAGAGAAACGGCACAGGGTGGGCTACGGTGGCGCACATGATCTCGCTGACCCGGTTCACCCGGTGGGCGCTGCGCGCGGCGGCCCGGCGCTGGCCCGCCGCCCTGCGCGAGGAACTGTACCGGGAGTGGGAGGCCGAGCTCGCGTACCTGGAGACGCGTCCCGCCTCCGCCGCCCGGCGCCTCGGGTTCGCGCTCAGCCTGCTCGCCTCCCCGCCCGCGCGGGACGCCGCGGGCGTTCCGCGCGGCTGGGCCGAGGCCCGGTCCGGGCTCAGCCCGGCCGCCGCGCTCATGCTGGCCGCCCTGATCAGCCTCGGCGTGCCGCAGCTGACCGGCTACCTCGTCTTCAGCTTCGTGCCGGACGGCTTCCCGTACGCCGACGCGGCCCTGCTCGCGCTCGGGTGCCTGCCACTGGCCTGGTGGCTGGGCCGCCGCCTGCCGATGTCCCGGGACGGCCGCCTCGGCCCGGCCGGCCCGGCGGTCCTCGCGCCGCTCGCCGTGCTGCCCACACTGTTCGCGCTGGCCACGCCGGCGCCGGGCGTGCTGGCGCCGAGCACCCTGCTCGGCGCGCTCGCCTGGACACCGCTGACGGCCCTGCTCGGCCTGGCCGCGGTCCGGTCCGGCCGGGCCGCCGCCGTGGTCGCGATCGTCGGCGGCCCGCTGGTGGCGGTCGCCGCGACGGCCGCGTCCACGATCCCGGTGCTGGTCGAGTTCGGGCGGGAGGCGGCCGCCGCGTCCCTGATGATCGGGGACGTGTCGCTGGAGACGCTCGGCGTCGACACGTTCTACTTCACCGGCAGCGCGCTGCCGTCCTACCTGGTCTACGCGTGGTTCGCGGTCCTCTACGGGGTGCGGGCGGCCACCGCGCCGGAGCGCCCGGTCCGGCTGCCCGAGCCGGTCGCCCCGGCCCCGGCGGACCGTCCCGCGCGCTCCGCGGTGGCGCGGGCGGCCGGCCTCACCGCGGTCGTCGCCGGGGTGCTGGCGTGGGCGTACACGGTCACCTGCCTGAGCCCGGTGATGGACGACTGGTCGGCGGTCGCCCCGATGCCCGGCGGTGACGGCGAGATCTACCTGTGGGTGGCCGAGCTGCGCTGGGCCGCGGCCCTGCTGGCGGCACTCGGCACGCTGGTCGCCACGGCGAGTCCCCGGGCTGCCGTCGTGCTCGGCGTGGGCCTGCTGGCCGTCGAGTCGGTGCTGCTGAACCTTCCGATGACCGGGGCGGCCGGGTTGCGGGTCGCCCTGCTCGCCGCGGCCGTGGTGATCGCGGTGAGCTGGACGGCCGCCGGCCGTGCCCCGCATCCGGCGCTGATCCGGCGCCGGACCACCACCGCGGCGATCGTGGCGGCCGGCTGCGGCCCGCTGCTCTTCGCGCAGGGCACCCCGGGGGAGAACCACCCGTTCATGCCGTTAGGGCTGCCGATCACCACGGCCGGGGTGGCGATCGGCCTCACCCTGCTGGGCACGGTGACCGCGGTCGCCACCAGCCGGCACCGTCCGCACCCGGTGCTGATCGCCCTGCTGACCGGGCTGCCGGTGGCCGCACTGGTGGTCGCCGGGATCGGGCTGCGCGGCGGTCCCGAGTGGGAGTACCTGGGCGAGCCCGGCACTCTCCTCGCGCTGCCGCTCGCGGTGGTGGTGACCGCCCTGCTGCGGCGGCACCGCCCGCGGCGGCGCGGCCGGACCGCCGCGCTGTGGACCGCGCTGACCGCCGGCGCCCTGGTGGCGACGGTCCCGGTGCTGCTGATGGCGGCCATGATGCTGTCCTTCGTCGCCGATCTGCTCTTCCAGATCGACGGGACCAGCTACCCGGCGGACGGCATCTCGGTGCTGCCCGGGGCGCTGGTGCTGCTGCTCCCGCTGGCCACGGTGCTGGCCGGAAAGGCGGACGGCGCCGTGGTGGAGGCCCCGGCGCCGCAACCGGTCAGAGGAACGAGCGGATGACGCTGATCGCCAGGAACAGCACGATGAACGCGAGGTCGATCGAGACGCCGCCGGCCCGCAGCGGCGGGATGATCTTGCGAACCGGGGCCAGCATCGGCTCGGTGATCGTGTAGACGACGTCCAGGGCCTTGGACCGGAAGGAGCCCGGCATCGCGGGACCGGCCAGGGTCACGCTCCAGTCCAGGATCACCCGAGCCACCAGCACCAGCTGGACCAGCAGCAGCGCGAAGCTGACCAGACCGAGAAGACCCATCGGAACCTCCGTGTGAGGGGAACGTACCACCCACTATGCGGCGGATTCCTGTGAACTCGCTTGGCGGTGGCTGTGACGCGGCCCGCCGTGACGGGCCGCGTCCTCTCAGCTGTTGAAGTGGTCCGGATGCGGGCCGGTGCGGCCGTCGCACTCCAGCGCGTCGATCGCGGCGATCTCGTCCGCGGTCAGCTCGAAGTCGAAGATCGCCAGGTTCTCCCGGATCCGCGCCGGGGTGACCGATTTCGGGATCACGATCCGGCCCTGCTGCACGTGCCAGCGGAGCACCACCTGCGCCGGGGTGCGGTCGTGGGCGGTGGCGATCCGGGTGACGGCCGGGTCGCCGAGCACCCCGGCCTGCGCCAGCGGGCTCCACGCCTCGGTCGCCACCCCGAGCTCGGCGTTCGCGGCCTGCGCGTCCCGCTGTTGCAGCTGCGGGTGCACCTCGATCTGGTTCACCGCGGGCACCGTGCCGCCCAGGCCGACCACGGCCCGCAGATGCTCGGGCAGGAAGTTGGAGACACCGATGGCCCGGACCCGGCCGTCGGCGAGCAGCGTCTCCAGCGCCCGCCAGGTGTCCGGGAACCTCCCCCGCTTCGGGGTGGGCCAGTGGATCAGGTACAGGTCGAGCCGGTCCAACCCGAGCCGGGCCAGGCTGGCGTCGAAGGCGCGCAGCGTCTCGTCGTACCCCTGATCGGTGTTCCAGACCTTGGTCGTGATGAACAGCTCGTCCCGCGGCACCCCGGCCGCCTTCAGCGCGGCGCCGACGCCGGACTCGTTGTGGTAGATCGCCGCCGTGTCGATGCTGCGGTAGCCGGCCTGCAGCGCCGTGGTGACGGCGGAGGCGGTCTCCGCCTCCGGGATCTGGAAGACGCCGTAGCCGATCTGCGGAATCGTGACGCCGTTGTTGAGTGTGATGACAGGCGTTTGGCCCATGGAGAGTGGTTCCCCTCATTCAGCGGGTGCGGCCACCCGGCGACGGCCGGGTGCTTCCCTCATACCCTGAACAGGCTCCCATTCTCCGCGCCGGCTCGGCCGGCCTCGGTGGTGGACGTCCCGCGTGCGCCACATCCGGCGGCCGGCGGTCGGTCCGGCCGGGCGTTCCGGCGCCGGCCCGTTCCGCGGTACGCCGACCCGTGCCCGCCGGTGCGGTGGTCCGCTCGGCCGCTGGGGTGGGCCCGGCCCCACACTCGTGGGTCCGGGTCGCCGGGTCGGCGTAGACCGGTCGCCGGCGTCTTCCCGGCGGCCGCCGGCCCGGCGCCGCCCGGGACGGCAGGCCCCGGTGCGCGAACGCCAGCAGCAGGCGTTCCGTCGTACGCCGTGACGTTCCCCGGCCGCTTCGTCGTGTCTCCCGCGTTCCCCGTCGCGCTTCCCCCGTCACCGCACGTGGGTGAGTGTCCGATCGGTCGGCGTGGTCCCGGTCGCGGCGGGCGGTCCGGGTGGCCGCCGCCGGTGGCCCGGGCGCCCGGGTCGCGGCGCTCACAGGCCGACCAGTCTGCGGGCGGTGACCGCGCCACGGTGGCCGCGGGTACGGCGGGTCACCGAGCCGCCCGGGGTACGGATCTCCGGAAGGGGCGTGTCACCGCGATACGGCACCACCGCCGCCCGGCCACGGTAAGGGGGAGGAGCGGGGGCCGGCGGGCGCAGACGCACCGTCGGCCGCACCGCCGGAGGACCGCCACCCGCCGGCCGGGCCGGCGGGGTGACCTGGGACGTGGTGGCCCGGCCGAGAGCCGGCGGCGGTGCCGCCGGCGTGCGGCCTTCGGGGGGCTCGGTCGTGCTCCGGGATCCGGCAACCGGTATCGCCTCGGCTCGAGTCATGGCGCTCATTATTGATGAACGTGCATTTAACGCAAGGCTCCCGGAGTGCCTGTAACGGCACGGAAACAACTTTCCTCAGAACGGGTAGCCCGGGGGCTGGTCACGCACAGTGACCCAGCGCGTCTCGGTGAACGCCTCCACGTTCGCCGCCGCGCCACCGAACCGCGACCCGGTCCCGGACGCGGCGACCCCACCGAACGGGCTGTTCGCCTCGTCGCTCACGGTCTGGTCGTTGATGTGCACGATGCCGGTCGGGATCCGGTCGGCCAGCGCCAGGCCGTGCATCACGTCCCGGGTGACGATGCCGAGGGACAGCCCGTACTCACTCGCGGTGGCGAGCCGGACCGCCTCGTCGGCTCCGGAGAACCGGACGACCGGAGCCACCGGCCCGAAGATCTCCTCCCGGAATGCGGGCGTGTCGGCGGCGACGTCGGCCAGCACCGTGGGCGAGTAGAACAGGTCCCGGTAGGTGCCGCCGGCCGCCACCCGGGCCCCGGCGCCCGCCGACCGGGTCACCACCCCGTGGATCCTGTCGCGCTGCCCGGCGTCGATGACCGGGCCGAGCACCACCTGCTCCCGGGCCGGGTCGCCGACCGGCAGGGCCGCCGCCTTGGCCGCCAGCCGCTCCACGAAGTCGTCGTACAGCCGCTCGTGCACCAGGTGCCGCCCGGTGGTCATGCAGATCTGGCCCTGGTGGAACCACGAGCCGAAGGACGCCGCCGCGACCGCCTTGTCGACGTCCGCGTCGTCCAGCACGATCAGCGCCGAGTTGCCGCCCAACTCCAGGTGGGCCCGCTTCAGGTGCTCACCGGCCAGGGCACCCACCCGGCGGCCGGCCGCGGTCGAGCCGGTGAACGAGATGACCCGGACGTTCGGGTCGGTGACCAGGGCCTCGCCGACGTCGGCGGCGCCCGGCAGCATCTGGAGCACGCCCGGCGGCAGCCCGGCCTCCTCGAAGATCCGGGCCAGCGTCACGCCGCCGGTCACCGCGGTCCGCGGGTCCGGCTTGAGCAGGACGGCGTTGCCGAGCGCCAGAGCCGGGGCCACCGACCGGATGGCCAGGATGATCGGCACGTTGAACGGCGCGATCACCGCCACCACCCCGGCCGGGACCCGACGGGCCATCGACAGCCGCGGCTCCTCGCTGGGCAGCAGCTCGCCGTACGGGCGGGCGGGCAGCGACGCCGCCTCGTAGCACTCCTGCTCGGCGACGTGCAGCGCGAACCCGGCCATGGCGCCGATGGCGCCCACCTCGCGGACGTTCCAGCCGGAGATCTCCTCGCCGTGCTCGGTCCACAGCTGGGCGGCCCGGCGCAGCACGGCGGCGCGCCGGGTGTGCGGGGTGGCGGCCCAGGCGCGCTGCGCCTCGGCGGCGCTGCGGGCGGCCTCGGTCACGTCCTCGGCGGTCGCCCGCCCGATCCGGCCGAGCACCGCGCCGGTGGCGGGTTCGGTCACGTCGTACGCGCCGCCCCGCCCCGGCCGCCACTCGCCGCCGATGAAGATGTTGCCGGTCCAGAGCTTCTCGTCGAGGAACATGGGGGTCGCCTCCAGGGGTGCGCGGGTGCGCCGACGGTATGCCCGTGTTTCCGGCAGATCAACGGACCGTTCCACCTATCCGAACGCACGCTCGGAAAGTGAAACGCGACCTACCGGTAGCCCAGCCGGGTGGAGATCTCGGCGGCGGTGTGCCGCAGCGGACGTTCCAGCCGCGCCACCACGGTGTCCGCGGTGGTCGCCCACACCGTCAGGTGCACCGCGATGTTGATCGCCGCGACCACCCGCCCGGTCCGGTCCCGCACCGGCGCCGCCACCGAGCGCAACCCGGCCGCCAGCTCCTCGTCGTTGACCGCCACCCCGGTCTGCCGGATCTTCGCGAGCGCCGCCGTCAACTGCTCCCGGTTGGTCAGCGTCTTCGGGCCGCGGCGGGCGAAATCGGTCCGGTCCAGCAGCGCCCGCAGCACCGCCGGTTCCAGGTGGGCGAGCAGCACCTTGCCCATCGAGGTGCAGTACGCCGGCAGCCGCGACCCGACGTGCAGGTTCAGCGAGATGGCGAACCCGCCGGCCGCCCGGCCGCTGCGGCGCCGCTCCACGTAGACCACGTCCGGCCCGTCGAGCACCGCCATGCTGACCGTGTACCCGCTCTCGTCGGCGAGGCTCTGCAGGCAGGGCGCCGCCACCCGGTTGATCTCCAGCGAGTTGAGCGCCGCGAAGCCCAGGTCGACCACCTTCGGCCCGAGCGAGTACTTCTTCGTCTCCGGGTCCTGGTGCAGATAGCCGAGCCGGGCCAGAGTCGCCACGTACCGGTAGGTGGTGCTCTTGTTCAGCGTCACGGCACGGGAGATGTCGGCGATGCCCAGCACCGGCCGGGTCTCGCTGAACGAGGACAGGATCATCAGGCCGCGCTCCAGGGACTGGGAGAACGCGGCCCCGCTACCGGCTTCGTCGTCGATGGGCATGGCGCAGCCTAACCTCGCCGTTCGAACTGTTGAAACGCTCTGTTGACCGCTGGTGTGACCTGCTTCAGAAAATCGGGGAGCGTTCGCGCTGTTCCCGCCACGCGGGCTGTGGAGTCTCGTCCCGGTGCGGCCGCTTCCCGTCGGATACCATCTGCGACGCGATGGACCAGGTGTTTCTTGAGGGCGTGCGGCATCACATCGGCGGGGGCTGGGTGGATGCGGCCAACGGGCGGACGTACGACAAGCTGAACCCGTGGACGGGCCGCGTCTTCGCCCGGGTCGCCGCCGGTGACGCCGACGACGCGCTGGCCGCCCTCGACGCCGCCGACAAGGCCTTCCCGGCCTGGGCGCAGAGCCTGCCGGTCGAACGCCAGCGGATCCTGCTGCGGGCCGCCGACGCGCTCGACCGGCGGCGCGACGAGGTGCGCGGGCTGCTCGCCGCCGAGACCGGGTGCGGGGTGCACTTCGCCGGCGTCCAACTCGACTTCTGCGTCAACCTGCTGCGCCAGGCGGCCGGGCTGGCGTACGCGCCAGCCGGCCAGATCCTCCCCTCGGACCTGGCCGGCACCCGGGCCCTGGCCATGCGCCGCCCGGTCGGCGTGGTCGCCGCGATCGCCCCGTGGAACGCCTCGCTCGTGCTGGCCGGCCGGGCCGTCGTCGCGCCGATCGCCACCGGCAACACGGTCGTGCTCAAACCGTCCGAGGAGGCGCCGCTCACCGGCGGCGCCCTCTGGGCCGAACTGCTCGCCGACGCCGGCCTGCCCGACGGCGTCCTCAACGTGGTCACCCACGCCCCCGGTGAGGCCGGCGCCGTCGCCGAGACGCTGATCGCCGACCCGCGGGTCCGGCGGATCAGCTTCACCGGTTCCACCGTCACCGGGCGGCGGATCGCCGAGACCGCCGGCCGCCACCTGAAACGGGCCGTCCTCCAGCTCGGCGGCCACAATCCGCTGCTCGTGCTCGGTGACGCCGACGTCGGCCAGGCCGTCGACGCGGCCGTCTACGGGGCGTTCGTACACAGCGGCCAGACCTGCATGTGCGCCCGCCGGCTCATCGTCGACCGGTCGATCGCCCCCGACTTCACCGCACGGTTCGTCGCCCGCGCCGCCGAACTGCCGGTCGGCGACCCGTCCGACCCGGCCACCGTCGTCGGGCCGGTCATCAACGAGTGGGCGCTGTCGCTGCTCGTACGCCGGGTCCGGGAGGCCGTCGACCTGGGCGCGCGGCTGCTCACCGGCGGGGTGCCCAGCGGGCGCTGTTTCCCGCCGACCGTCCTGACCGGTGTGCCGCCCGAGGCGGAACTGGCCTTCGACGAGACGTTCGGGCCGGTCGTCCTGCTGGAGGAGGCCGACGACGCCGAGGACGCGCTGCGCCGGGCCAACGCCTCCGACTTCGGGCTCACCGCCGGGGTGATCACCGGCGACCCGTACCGGGGTCTCGACCTGGCCCGCCGCCTCCGGGCCGGGATCGTGCACGTCAACGACCAGCCGGTCAACGACGAACCCCAGATGCCCTTCGGCGGCGTCAAGGACTCGGGCGCCGGCCGTTTCGGCATCGGCTTCGCGGCCGAGGAGTTCACCGAGGTCCAGTGGGTGACCGCCCGCCAGGAGACCCGCCCCTACCCGTTCTGACCCCGTTACCCGTTCTGGCCCCGTTACCCGTTCTGGCCCCGTTACCCGTTCTGGCCCCGTTACCCGTTCTGGCTCAGCCCGTGGGCGGCGAGCGCCTTGTCGATCCGGGCGCGGTGCGCCCGCTCCCAGTCGTCGAGGGTCTCGGCCTCCTCCTTGGCCAGCCTCGCCCGCGCGGCGGCGAGCACCTCGTCGTGCCGGGCTGCCGGGACCACCACGACACCCTCCTCGTCGGCGACCACGATGTCGCCGGGAGCGACCTCCACGCCACCGCAGCGGACCGGCTCCCGGTGGGTGCCCGGTTCGGACTTGGTGCCGGGAATCGGGATGACGCCGCGGGCGAAGACCGGGAAACCGATCTCCCGGACCTCGCCCAGGTCACGGATCAGGCCGTCGAGCACGAACGCCGCCACACCCCGCCGGTGCGCGACCGCGCAGACGTTGCCGCCGGCGAGCGCGTAGTCCAGGTCGCCGGACTCGACGACGATCACCGAACCCGGCTCGGCCCGGTAGATGGCGGCGTGCAGCATCAGGTTGTCCCCGGGCGGGCAGCGCACCGTGAACGCCGGCCCGGCGACCCGCGGCACCGGCGTCCACAGCGGCCGGATGCCGATGTCCATCACCCGGCTGCGGTCCAGCACGTCGGCGAGCGTGGTCGGCGGGATGCTCTCGAACCCGGTCATACGGCTCCTCCCAAGGTCAGGCGATCTCCGCAGCGTAGTCAACCGCCGGACCACGGGCCCCGACCAGCCAGTCGGCGAGGCGGGCCGCGGCTTCCGCCGGGGTGGACGACGTCTCCCGCGCCGCGTCCAGGATCCCGGTGAGGGTGTCCCCGATCCCGGCGATCCGTTCCGCCACCCGCTCCGGCGCCTCCCGGTGCAGTTCGGTGGCGATCGCGTGGATGATCCCACCAGCGCTGACCACCACGTCCGGCGCCCACAGGATGCCCCGCTCGTGCAGCAGGGTCGCGGTGCCCGGCCGGTCGAGCTGGTTGTTGGCCGGCCCGGCGACCGCCGCACAGCGCAGCTCCGGCACGGTCTCTCCGGTCAGGACACCGCCGAGGGCCGCCGGCACCAGCACGTCCACCTCGGCGGTGAGACAACCGTGCGGATCGGTCCAGGCAGCGCCGAAGGACGACGCCACGGTACGCCGTGACGGGTCCACATCGGCCGCCACCACCCGTGCGCCCGCCTCGGTGAGCAACCGCAGCACGTGCCCGCCGACCCGGCCTACGCCGAGGACGGCGAAACTGCGGCCGGCCAGGTCCGGTGAACCGAACCGGTCGGCGACGACGGCGCGCAACGCGGCCATCACCCCCGCGGCGGTGCCGGGGGAGGAGTCGTAGCCGCGGCAGAACACGTACGGCGTACGCTCGCCGATCGTCACCATGTCGTCCGGCCCGGTGCCCACGTCCGGCCCGGTCGCGTAGTCCCCGCCCAGGCTCTCGATCACGTCGGCCACGTCGTGCAGCACCGCCCGGCGGTCCGGCGCCGCCCCCGCGGGCAGCGCCACCACCGTCTTGCCGCCGCCGTTCGGCAGCCCGGCCAGCGCCGACTTCGCGGTCATCGCGGCGGACAGCCGCAACGCGTCCTCCAGACCGTCCCGCCAGTCGGCGTAGACGGCCAGCCGGCACCCGCCGATCGCCTGCCCCAGAGCCGTCGAATGGACCGCCACGATGACCGGAAACCCGGACCGTGGACCACGAACCGCCACCACACGCAGATGTTCGAGCGACATGCCTTGAAGCTAGGACGCCCATCGGCGGCACGGCGATCTCACCGAACGACGTTCGGTGGATCAGGAAGAATAGCGGCCGTGGACGACATTGATTCGGCGATCGTGCGGGAACTCCAGGCGAACGCCCGGCAGACCAACCGCGACCTGGCCCGCGCGGTCGGCGTCGCGCCGTCGACCTGCCTCGAACGGGTGCGGTTGCTGCGCGAGCGCGGCGTGATCACCGGCTTCCACGCCGAGGTGAGCCTCACCGCGCTCGGCCGCGAGGTCCAGGCGCTGCTGCACGTGCAGGTCCGCCCGCTCAACCGGGAGGTGATCGAGGGCTTCAAGGCCTACGCGGCCGCGCTGCCCGAGGTGCTGTCGGTGTTCGTGCTGGCCGGCGGCGACGACTTCCTGGTGCACGTCGCGGTGCCCAGTGTGGACGGACTGCACGCCTTCCTGATGGACCGGTTCTCCCCCCGCCGCGAGATCGTCGGGTTCCGCAGCTCGGTGATCTACCAGCACCACCGCAACCGGATCATCGATCCGGGTCCCGCCGAAAATGCCGGATGATCAGTACGGGCATGTCGCCGGTCACCGCACGGCACACCTCGGGGGTGAGGCCGATCAGCGACCACGGCCACTGATCCCACACCCCGGTCTCCAGGGTGTCCGGCAGCTCCGCCGGCGTGTCGAGCGGCACCGGCGGCGACATCCGCGGCTCGGCGCACGACACCACCCGCAGACCGGCCGGAAGCGCGGCGCCGAGATAGTCCGAGGCCCGGTGCCGATGATCGACCAGCAGCGCGGGCCGCCCGCCGTCGACGCGCACCCGGGGCACCGAGCCGATCGCGGCCAGCTCGCGCGCGACGTCCGAGACCACCAGATGCCCGCCCGGCCGCAGCACCCGGGCGAACTCGGCGAACACCGGGCCCAGATCGCGTACGTGGGTCAGCGCCAGCGAGCACACCACGATGTCGGCGTGCGCGTCCGGGATCGGCAGCCGCTCCAGCGGCGCCTCGTGGAACTCGCCGGACGGCACCCGCTCACGGGCCCGCTCCAGCATCTCCGGCGAGCCGTCCACACCGATCACCCGGTGCCCCTGCCCGGCCAGCCACGCGCTGTGCCGTCCGGTGCCGCAGGCCGCGTCCACCGCCGTCCCGGGCGGAAGCCCGCCGAGAATGCCGTGGACCGCCGCCTCCTCCGGCGGGAACAGCCCGTTGCCCGGCTCGTCGTAGGTCCGCGACCAGACCCGGTACCCGTCGACGGCCGACACCCGCTCGACGGCCACCGGCTCGACGTCCAGCTCGGCCCGGTCGAGAAGGCGCCGCATCTCGGCCACCCGGGCCCGGCCGAACCCCGGATCGGACTCCTCGGTGAACGACCGCAGCAGCGCCGCCCCCTGCAGCCCGAGCAGGTACTCCAACGCCCGCTGATGAATCATGGATCGATTCTTATCGTGCCCACGGCGGTGGCACACGCGAATATCCCATGCCCGCCGCCTCGGCCGCGGCCACGCCCAGGTCGGTGTCCTCGAAGACCAGGCAGTCCGCCGGGTCCACGCCGAGCAGCCGGGCGCCCAGCAGATAGCCCTCCGGGTCCGGTTTCGGGCGCGCGTAGTCCCCGGCGCACACCAGCACCTCGAACCGGTCCAGCAGGCCGAGCGCGGTCAGCGACGCGGTCACCGACTCGCGGGTGCTGCCGGACACCACCGCGAACGGGATCCGCCCGTACGACGCCTCGATGTGCTCGAGCACCCCCGGCACCGCCTCCACCTCGGTCAGCAGCTCCTGGAACAGCTCCTCACGCCGCGCCGCCACCGCGGCCACCGGCATGCTCAGGCCCTGCCGCTCGTTCAGGTCGGCGATGATGTCCACCACGAGCCGGCCGCCCCACGCGTAGAACAGCTCCTCCGGGAACTCCGCACCCCACTCGCCGAGCGCCGCGCACCACGCCCGGTAGTGCGCCGGCATCGAATCGGTGATCGTCCCGTCACAGTCGAACAGATACGCCTTGAAGTCGCCGTCCGGCAGGGGTAGCAGCACCGGCGCAGGCTACCGGCGGGGCCGCGCGACCGGCGGCCCGCGTGGCAGGTTGGTGACATGGACTACCGCCGCACGTACCGCTCCGCCGCCATCGCCTTCGCCGACCTCGTCTCCCGCATCCCGACCGACCGGCTCGACGGTCCCGGCCTCGGCGAGTGGACGCTGCGCGACCTGCTCGGCCACACCGTCAGCTCGGCGCTGCGCCAGGTGCCCACGGTCCTCGCCGACCGCGCCGCCACATTGCTGGTGCCCGGTCCCGAGTTCTACTTCGCCCTGGTCCGGTCGGCCTCCGACGAGATGGTCGCGGCCGCCCGCAAGGCCTCCACCGACGACGCCCGCGTCACCGGAGCCGCCCTCGGCGATCAGCCGGCCACCGCCGTCAGCGGCTACATCGGCCAGGCGACCGCCGCGCTGGCCGGAGCCGGCGACGACGACGTGGTGGCCACCCCGGCCGGCGGCATGCGGGTCCGGGACTGGCTGCCCACCCGCACCTTCGAACTGGTGGTCCACGGCCGCGACGTCGCCACCGCCGCCGGCGTACCGATCGACCTGGACCCGGACACCCTCGCCGAGGCCGCCGCACTCGCCGCCCGCGTCGCCGTCGCCCTGGGCGACGGCGAAACCGTGCTGGGCGCTCTCACCGGCCGGGGCACGCTTCCGGCGACCTACTCGATGATCTGATCTCCGGTACGCGCGGAACCGGCCCCCACCACCCGGCGGCCGTTCCGCCGCACCCCGCGACCCGCTGCCGCGCCAAGCCTCTGCCGCGCCCGCCGGGCTGACATCGGTGGTCCATGACAACCCGGCCCTGCACCCTCCGCGCCAACCGCCAGCCACCGCCACCCCACGCCGATCCCCACAAACCCCACCCCGATCCCCGCAAGACCCACGCCGACAGCCGCGCCCACCCCGAACCTCGCGAGCCCCGCGCCGATCGCCGCACGGCCACCCCGGATCCCGCGACCCCCGTCCCGATTGCCGGATGGCTCATCCCGGATCCGGCGAGGTTGGTGTCGATTGCCGCACCGCTGACTCGGGTCCCGCGAGCCCTGTCCCGATTGCCGGATGGCTCATTCCGGATTCGGCGAGGCTGGTGTCGATTCGCGCGGCTGACTCGGGTTCCGTGAGCCCTGTCCCGATTGCCGGATGGCTCATCCCGGATCCTGCGAGGCTTGTGCCGATTCCTGCAAAGCTCACTTCGGATTCCGCGAGGCCCGTGCCAATCGCCGCTGGGCTCATCCCGATCCCTGGGAGATCCGCGCCGATCACCGCGAGACCCGCGCCCAACTCCGTCAGGACCGCGCTGCCTCAGACCACAGATGGCGGCTACCGGCTGGGCGCCATCGAAGTGTGCTCCGAAAGGACCGCGAGGCCGAGACCCCAGAAGTTGATCCCCTGCCGGCGTGACCGGCAACGGCGCCGCAGCGGCCCGCACGCGGAAGGCGATCGCCTCCCGAGAGCCGAGCACCGTCGAGATCATCGACGGCGCCACCTAGAAAAAGCCCGCGCCACCTAGACGAGTAAGTCCTAACTGAGGTCAGTGGTCGTACGCGATTAAGGACCTGGTCAGGGGCTGTCCGGTGGTTCGGTTGTGCCAGATCGCGGCGGTCATGGCGAGCAGGCGTTGGGCGATGCGGGC
>NZ_JAGFNS010000050.1 GCF_017592555.1 Actinoplanes flavus
CAACAACCAGCCGGCCACCCGCCACGACGTCCACATCGTCACCAGGACAAAACCACCGAACGGCACAGTCAGAAAGAAGACCTCCACCACACCACGACCCCGCCGCACAGGTTAAAACTCAAGTTAGGCCCTGACCACCATGGGCGAAACACGTACGGCCTGGCAGGCCCAAGACGATGCCCTCGTGGCGTTCGGCCGCGACGAGCATCTGGACCCCACCCTGGTCCACCTGGACCGTGCGATATGCATGATCAACAATGGTGACATCACCCAAGGCGTCCACCACGCCAGTACGGTGCTGTTGGACCTGCCAACCGACTTCCGGCCGGCCATCGTCATCCGGCGTGCCAACGCCGTGGCCGCAGCGGTCCCGGGCACCTGCCGGCGTGAGCGTCGCGGCGATCCTTCCACTGACGGTTTACGCAGGTAGGAGGTAGTCCTCGGCAACTGGTGACTCCGCTTCTTGCTTTCGGAAGACGACGTGACGCAAACACGCCACTGGCGCGCCGGCCAATCCGGCCAAGATGCCGGCACCGCCCGCTGCATGCCGGCTGCGCAGTGGTGCGGGCCGCCAGTGGCCGCTCGTCAGCGTAGGAGCAGAGCAGGTGCGCAACCTCGACGATCACCTCCACACCACCGAGCCGGATGATTGCGTCGAGAACAGCATCTCCGGCGAACGGCGACGCGGGGAGGCGAGCGTCACATTGCCTCACCCGGCCGGCAGACGGGTCCTCTCGCTCCGTCCGCGTACGGCGGCGACCAATGCGAGCACACCCGCGCCGACGATGGGCAGACCGACCGACAGCAGGCCGAGGAGACCGAGCCCTAGCAGTAGAACGGCGGACGCGGCCAAGGCCACTCGACGCTTCGGCGCCGCACGAACGATTCCATAAACCGAAAGCAATCCCGCCGCAGCCAGGCCAACCACGAACCACCACGCCGGCTCACCGCCCTGCCGGCCGATGAGCACCAGATAAAGCACCATCATGACGGCCGCGATCGCAGCAGCCGCGGCCGCTGCCGGATCCCAACCGTTCCACCATCTCAAGGTCATGATTGATGCTTGCAGATCTGATGGCGCCGGTGGCCCCCGGGCATGGAGAGCATCCACACATCGGCACGACAGCTCACCAACAGCGGTCAACGTCGTCACCCTGCATGCCGATCAGTAACCCTGGTCAAGGCCGAAACCTGCGGCTATTGCTCTTTGCGGTGGCCCAGTGCCGTAGCGTCGGGCCATGCTGCCTCTGCCCCGTGTCTGCTGTTCTGGTGCCGTTGTCGCAAGGGTCTCAGACATCGACATACACCTACTCACGGTCGAGTCTTGGAACGATCGTGTCCTGGTACGGACGGTAGGAGCTATGACCGATGATGCGCGCACCGCAGTGAGTGCGTTCGAATCCGCATCGGCGGAATGGATGCGACGGCACCGTGCCGGGGTAGACGAGCAGCCGCCGATGCCGATCGGTGAGCGCTTGGCCGAGGCTTTGACTGTTCGTGTGGCCGATAATGCCGGGACGGCTTTCCGCTTGGTGGGCAGAAGCAGCGGTGGCGGGGGCGGAGCTGAACTCTATTGCGAGTGGGCCTTCGTGCCGGCGATGGCTGCCGAAGCATCGTCGTTGACGATCACCGTCGTGGCTGCGGACGGTAGCAGCACGACGCACACGGTCGAGATGGGTGCCCACAGCACTCCATAGGGACACCTCGAAATCCCTCTCGACACGGCCTCTCTACATGACCCTGTGTCACGCGCGGATCGCGGCAGATCCGGATGTTGGCCTCCGAGCCGATGGTCTGTAGCTTGGCTTCGGCGGCAGCACAGCCCGCGTCACGATGGGACGATGTTGGAAGAAAACGGACTGGATTACTCGCGGTATCCAGATGTCACCGCGGCTGGTGACCTTCGAAGCCTTCTGCAGGACGAGCTCGATTCAGCCGGTACATCACTGCAGGCCGAGCACACGGAATCGCCGGGCTGGGTATTGACCCACGCGGTGGTACGCGCCGGTGACCGTCGGGTGTTCGTCCACATGACTTCCGGTGACCGCGCTTTCGCTCTCGACTTCTGGACACCGGGTCTCCAGCTCGCCCATGGCCTTACCTCCGACCTTCGAGATGCCGTTGGAGCGATCTCGATGTTCCTCGACGGCGTCGGTCTCCGGCACCTCCGCGTGGCCCGGCCATTCGTGAGCTTCGGTCCGTTCGCTGAGGCGTTCGAACGAGGTGAGGCTGAAGCGATTGCCTTCCGTTGGCGGCAACTGCTCCACCCGGCGCCGGATTGGCCACAGCGCTGGCATGGCCTGCACGACTTTCTCGTAGCGGCCTCGGACGAGCCGCGGCTGCGCGCGTTGTATCCGTTCACCAGCCACTTCGATCTCGGATTCCGGCGGTCCGTTCCCGACGGACAAAGCCGGGCATTAGGTTGGGTACGTCCGGTCGGCAACGGCCGCTACCTGGTCGCAGGCTCGAATAGACGGAAGCTTCACGCCGCCGGACCCATGGGCAGGACCAATTGGGATGGCGATCCGGTGCCTGGAGGGCCGGCGCCTACACCCGCACAGGAGAGCGTTGCTCTGCTTCTTACCGCGATGGATCGCGACATACAGGCGTAATCGGCTTCGCACCCGGATCCGGGCCAATGTCCGCTCATCGGCATGATAATGCGCCCGACCAATATCGCCGGACGGGACGGACGCCCTGGACGGGGTCCCGCCGAGGATGCAGTGGTGCTGGTCGAATGCGGCAGTGACGGCATGGACCAGGCACTGATTCCGGTCAAATGGCTTACGACCAGAAGTCCCGCGACCCGGTCGGTTTCATCAAGGCCGATCCGCCCACCGGGCCGGGCGAACGGATGACGTTCCTCTCGTACGCCGTCGAGGGCGGGGCGACGTGGCCACGGTGCAGAAGCCCGGCGGCGGTACGGAGAAGCGTCGTTACGTGCACGACGGCGGCTCGAACTGGGTGCGGGCCTGAGGTGAGGGCCCGGTAGCCGGCGGAGTGACCTGCCCTGAGCGGCACACGCTGACCGGCGCGGATGGGCCTACTTGTCAATCAGACCTACACGGGCGGACGGCGTGCCGCTGTTACGGCCGGCGCTCGGCGGGCAGTCCCGGTCGCCGTGGTGACAGGGGAATCCACGACCTCGGTGCACGTCGCCGCAGTGGAGGCGACGCTGCTCGGCGGTGGCCGGTTTCACCGTGGGGGATGCGGAGCGGTCAGCGAGCCTGGCGGCCCTGCACGGTGTCAGTTGGGTTTGCGCCCGACGGCACAGAACTGGTCGATCTCGTCTATCTCAACCTCTGGTCGCCATTTCGTTACGGAGACCAAGCCGGGCTCGACCAACTCCAAGTCTTCAAAGAACGCGGCCAACCGCTTCGTGCTGCGCAGATGGTAGGGCAGCGCAGCTGACTGGTTCCACAACCGAGCAGCTTCGACGACCTCCGGCGAGGTGTCGGTGCCGTCGTAGATCGCGAGGTAGCTGCCGGGCGGCACGGCCGCGAGCACTGCGCGGACTAGTCGCTGTGCCTCGACATCGTCCGCGATATGACCAAGAACTCCCATGAACAGCACGGCGACAGGCTGGGTGAAATCGAGCGTGCGAGCCGCCTGACGCAACACCGCATCAATGTCACGGAGATCTGCATCGACATAGTCGGTGGCGCCCTCCGCTGAACTGGTCAGTAAGGCGCGGGCATGAGTCAGTACGAGTGGGTCACTATCGACATAGACGACACGACTCTCCGGGGCGACGCCCTGTGCCACCTCGTGCGTGTTGTTGGCAGTGGGTAACCCTGTGCCGAGGTCGAGGAACTGACGTATGCCTGCTTCACCAGCCAGGTGGCGCACCGCGCGGACCAGGAAGGCTCGGCTGAGTCGGGCGTTTTCCGCGAGGGCCGGCTGACCTCGCAGGATTTCGTCGCCGACCGCCCTGTCCGATGCAAAATTGTCCTTGCCGCCCAACAGATAGTTCCAGATACGCGCGGTGTGTGGCACGCCCGTGTCCAGATTGGATATCAGCCGCTCATCGCTCGTCACCTGCGCATCGTAGCGATACCAGCCGATGTCTGGGTGGTCAAATCTGCTGACGCGAGCACCATCCCCCGATGGCAGTCTCCGTGAACCTCGACGCGATCCTCGGCCCGGAGTACCGGTCGAGGCAGATTCCCTGCCTCGTCGACGTGCCGGTGTCGGCGCATCTCCGAGGCTGAGGCCGATGGCCTGCGGCAGGCGTTCGGCATCGAGACCATCGGCGACCTCACCGACAACCCGTTCGTGCGGCCGTCGCCATCCGGGAGATGGCGAAGATCGCCCATCAGCTCTGGCACCCCCGCCCCGCCCCCGCCGCCGAGTCGGCGGCGGCGGTCCGCGATAACCCACAAAATCACGCTCGGTAACATCGTTACCGCTTCTGCGTGATTTGTGAACGTTCCCGCAACCCGCGCCGGCAACCTCTCGGAATAACAGGAGACGACCCCCGATCGGGCCCGCCGCCGAGAATTCGAGAATGAACAGCCCAAGAATCTTTTCGCGGGCCGTTGAAAACGTGGTAACGGCGAATGTCCTACGTAACGGCGGTCACAGAGTGTGACATCCGCGGTTGCGGCAGCCTGGAGCCGCCGCAGACATGACGGCCGTCACGCGCGGCCATCCACTGTCGATTTCCGCGAAACGGTCAGGCCGAACCGCGCCGACACAGACGGCATCGAACGGCCGAGGCGCCACTACCAGGGCAATCTGGATATAGCGGAACGGCGCCGCGACACCCCGGGAAGACATTGATCAACTACGCTCCACCGGAACTCGCAGCCACGCTGCGTATATAACTACTCGCCGGTCACGTGTCAGTGATCACGTTCGAGGCTCAAATTTATGGCTCGACGGCCTCCGTGTGGAACTGTCGGGAAACATTCAGGAACCCCAACCGCAATGGCGCTATTGAAGAACGCGCCAGTTGCCGGTCGTGAATACGGTTTGCTTCAGCGGCGATCCGTAAAGGACGGTAACCGCTATTGCCGTCCCCGTCACAGTCGGTAACAGACCCCGCGAGGTGAGAGAACCGTCGATGAGTGTCACTGAAATGCCCCCGGGAAGGACCGAGCGCACCGCCGCGCCCGTACCGATGAACTCGACCGCGGGCGCGCCCGCCGGTCTGGACGACGATCGGACCGGCGCATCGCTCCCCGACCCGGGCGACGACGCCACGATGGCCATCCCCGACGGCGGCTACAACTACGCCGGCTTCAGCGTCCTGGCCGGCCAGGCCCAGCACGCGCCGGCACGCGGGTACAAGGTCGAGATGCGGCCCCTGGCCCGCCGCCGGCCGATCTCCACGGTGCTGATCACGCTCTTCGCCTTCGCGTTCGAGAGCACCTTCTTCGCCTGGCTGCTCTCCTCGATCGAGGTTCCCGAGCGCACCCTGCACCCTGGGCTGTACGCGGCGACGATCGTCATGATCGCGGCGACCGCGCTGATCGAGCTGTTCCGGCTGGTCAACGTCGTCACGCTGTGCCTGGCAACCCTGTGGGCCCGCGACCCGGTCCCCGTAGTGCCGCAGGCCGACCTGCGGGTGGCGTTCCTGACCACCATCGTGCCGGGCAAGGAACCCGTGGAGATGGTCGAGCGCACCCTGCGCGCCGCCCTCCAGGTCCGCCACCCGGGCCGGTACGACGTGTGGCTGCTCGACGAGGGTGACGACGAACAGGTGCGCGAGATATGCGCGCGCCTCGGCGTCAACCACTTCAGCCGCAAGGGCCGATCCGACTACAACACCGCCGCCGGCGCCTTCAAGGCCAAGACCAAACACGGCAACTACAACTCCTGGGTCGACACCAACGGCGACGACTACGACGTGTTCGTCTCCGTCGACCCGGACCACGTGCCGCTGCCGAACTTCTGCGAACGTCTCCTCGGCTATTTCCGTGACCCCGACGTCGCCTTCGTCGTCGGACCCCAGATCTACGGCAACTACGACAACGTCGTCACCCGCTGGGCCGAGTCACAGCAGTACCTCTTCCACTCGCTGCTGCAGCGCGCCGGCAACCTCCTCGGCGTCTCCATGCTCGTCGGCACCAACAACGCCGTACGCATCAGCGCCCTGCGCGGCATCCGCGGCCTACAGGACTCCATCACCGAGGACATGGCGACCAGCCTCGCGGTGCACGGTGGACGCAACCCGCAGACCGGCAAGCGCTGGCGCTCGGTCTACACCCCGGACGTGCTTGCCGTCGGCGAGGGCCCGTCCTCCTGGACCGACTACTTCAGCCAGCAGCACCGCTGGTCACGCGGCACCGACGAGGTCGTGGTCACCTCCTTCGCCAAGTTCATGTGGAGCCTCGGCTTCCGCCGCGGCCTGCATTACGCCCTGCTCACCTCCTACTACCCGCTCACCGCACTCGCCTGGCTGCTCGGCGCGGTGAACGCCGCCTGCTACCTGGTGCTGGGTGCGAAGGGTGTGCAGGTGCCGCAGGAGGTGTGGCTGATGCTCTACGTGGACGCCGCGCTCTTCCAGGTCGGCCTCTATGTCTGGAACCGCCGCCACAACGTCAGTCCGCACGAGGAGAGCGGCTCGTCCGGCCTGGCCGGCATGCTGGTGTCGACGCTCTCCACGCCGATCTACGTGTCGTCGTTCCTGGGCGCGCTGCTGCGCCGCAACAGCAAGTTCGTGGTGACGCCCAAGGGCGACTCGGCCAGCCCGGACCGGCTGCTCACCTTCCGGCAGAGCCTGCGCTGGGCGGCGTTCTACGCCACGCTGCTGGCCATCGCCCCGTTCGCCGGCCACGTGCACGGCGCGATGTGGCTGTGGCCCGCCCTCAACCTGGTCATCTGTCTCCTGCCACCGGCCATCTGGCTGGTACAGGAGCGGCGTCGCCGCCGCGTCCCGTACCGCCCCGCCGGATCCAACCGCACGGGCGCCGACGCCGGCGCCACCGGGCCCGCCCTAACCGTGGAGTCGTACGTATGAGCCCCCGTCCCCGCCCGACCGTGGCCCGCCGCCTGCTCAGCGGGTTCGTCACCCTCGTGGTCCTGACGGTCCTCGCCGTCGTCAACCGGCCCATGGTGGTCTTCGGCGCCGAGAAGCTGCACGAGTTCCAGATCAGCCGGCCGTCCTACACGCAGAAGCACGGATACTGGTCGCGCCTTCCGGTGCCGGCCGACTTCCGGGTCAACGCGATCCACGCCGCGCTGCTGCACACCGGCAAGGTCCTGATCATCGCCGGCAGCGGCAACAACCGGGAGAACTTCGAGGCCGGCACCTTCCGCACCGTGCTCTACGACCCCGCACACGACGAGTTCACCGAGGTGCCGACCCCCACCGACGTGTTCTGCGCGGGACACACGTTCCTCGCCAACGGCAACCTGCTCGTCGCCGGCGGCACCAAGTCGTACGAGGTCCTCGAGAAGGACATCGCCAACGCCGCGGGCGTCATGAAGATCAAGAACGAGTCCGCCGTCGGCGGGCCGCGGTTCTTCCCCAAGGGCACCCGGCTGACCGGCAAGAACGGTTTCGCGTACCTGACCCGCGCCGACGTCACCGTTCCCGCCGCCGTCACCATGAAGCACGGCGACGAGGTGATGACGCACGCCGGCGAGGCTGAGGTGTGGGTCGACGCCGAGGTCGCCGGCGACACCGCCATCGTCCGCGGCCCCGCCCAGTACGCCCTGGCCGGCCTCACCGGCGACGACCGGCGCAACCTCTACGGCCTCGCCGACAAGATCACCCGGGAGAAGCAGGAGTACGGCGGCGACAACACGTCGTACGAGTTCGACCCGAACACCGAGCGCTACATACGCACCGGCGACATGGTCAAGCCCCGCTGGTATCCGACCCTCGCCGAGACCCCGAACGGCGATGTCCTGGCCGTCTCCGGCCTCGACGGGTTCGGCCGGATGCTGCCCGGCGACAACGAGCGCTACCTCGCCGGGCAGCGGCGCTGGGTCGACGCACCCGAGCTCAAGCGGGTCTTCCCCACCTACCCCGGGCTCCACCTCATGCAGGACGGCCGGCTCTTCTTCTCCGGCTCCAACTCCGGCTACGGCTCCGACACCGAGGGCCGCACCCCCGGGCTCTGGGACCTCACCAACAACCGCTTCCAGACCGTCCCCGGGCTGCTCGACCCCCGCATGACCGAAACCAGCTCCTCGGTTCTGCTCGCACCCGCACAGGACCAGAAAGTCATGATCTTCGGCGGCGGCGAGATCGGCGAATCACCCGTCTCCACCGCCCGCACCGCCATCGCCGACCTCGACGAACCCAAACCCACCTACCGACCCGGCCCCAACCTGCCCGAACCCGCCCGCTACCTCAGCACCGTGCTCCTGCCCGACGACACCGTCCTCACCACCGGCGGCTCCTCCGGCTACCGCGGCGGCGAATACCAGGGCAAGACCCGCAGCGACCTGTTCAACGCGCAGATCTATGACCCCGCCAGCAACAGCTTCGCCCGCGCCGCCGACTCCACCATCGGCCGCAACTACCACTCCGAGGCGATCCTGCTGCCCGACGGCCGGGTCATCACCATGGGCAGCGACCCGCTCTACGACCCCTCCGGCAAGAACCCCGGCACCTTCGAGCAGCGGATCGAGGTCTACTCCCCGCCGTACCTGTTCAAGGGCGACCGGCCCACCGTGGCCGACGGGCCCGCCGCAGTCCAGCGGGGCACCACCGTCACGTTCACGACCGCCGACGCGGGCCGCATCCGCGCCGCCCGGCTCATGCGACCCAGCGCCGTCACCCACGTGACCGACGTCGACCAGCGCTCCGTCGCTCTTGACATCACCCCCGTGCCGGGTGGCCTGGCCCTGTCCGTTCCGAAGGCCAAGGGCCTGGTGCCCTCCGGCTGGTACCTGCTGTACCTGCTCGACGACAAGGGTGTGCCGTCCGTCGGCCGCTGGGTGCAGGTGCTCTGACCGATGGCACGCCATGCCCTGGTGCGGCCACGCGGCCGCCGCCCACTCCTGGTGGCGGCCGCACTCTGCGCCGTGCTGCTGCTCGGCGCGGCCGCCTGGTTCGTCGCGAAGGGAAACGCGACGGACCGGGCGGGGACCGGCGAGGCGACACCGGATGCGAGGGCTTCCGATGCCGCCCCGACCGGTCGGCTCGCCGGCTGGCCGCTGTTCGTCGAACACACCGGGCTGGCCGTCGATCACCTGCGCGACCTCGAGGCCGCCGGGCGCACCAGCGAGGCCGCGGCGATCCGCCGGATCGCCGAGCAGCCGACGGCCACCTGGTTCGCCGACGAGGCATCCGGGTACGCCGACCGCGCCCGCCGCCTGGTCCGCGAGGCCGGCGCGGCCGGCCGGGTGCCGGTGCTCACCGTGTACTACCTTCCCCAGCGCGACTGCTCGGGTCACTCCGCCGGCGGCGCGCGTGACGCCGACGCGTACCGGCGATGGGTCGGCGCCCTCGCCGCGGGACTCGCCGGCCATCGGGCGATCGTCGTGCTCGAGCCGGACGCCGTCGCGCAGGCCGTCGACGGCTGCCTTCCCGCGGCCGCGGCGGCCGAGCGCTACCGGCTGCTCGGCGCCGCCATCGACGCGTTCCGTGCCGTGCCGGGCGTACGGGTCTACCTCGACGCCGGCAACCCGACCTGGGTCGAGGCGGGCCGGATGGCGCCGGCCCTACGGGCCGCGGGCATCGACCGGGCGCACGGCTTCGCGCTCAACGTCGCCAACTTCGAGAGCACGCCGAACAACATCGCGTACGGGACGGCGCTGTCGGGGCTGCTCGGCGGCGCGCACTTCGTCGTCGACACCAGCCGCAACGGCAACGGGCCGGCGCAGACGGGCGTCGGCGACCGGCACTGGTGCAACCCGCCGGGCCGGGCCCTCGGCACGCCGCCGACGGTCGAGACCGGGCATCCGCTCGTCGACGCGTACCTGTGGATCAAGCGGCCGGGCGAGTCCGACGGCGCCTGCACCGCCGGCTCACCGCCGGCCGGCCGTTGGTTCCCGCGGTACGCACTGGAACTGGCCGGTCACCCGGGCTGACCAGAGCGCATCTGCCGGCCCGGACACGGCTCACGGATTCCCGCCGAACCGGGTTCACCGCGGCCGGAGGTTCCCCCGGCCAACCTGTTCAAAGCGAGCACACATAGTCGCGGACGCTGCGGCCGTCCCCCGGCTCGGCGACCAGGCCGACGTAGCCGTCCGGGCGTACCAGGACAAGAGTGTCCTCGCCGTAGGCGTTCGCTGCATGCCCATCATGGTCATGCAGGCCGCCCGGCCCGACCGCCCAGGAGCCGACGATCGCGGGATCCACGCCGTCGAGCGATGGGACACCGTGTTCACCGATGCCGAGCAGGGTGAAACGCGGACCGCGGAACAGGTCGAAGAGGCGAATCGGCGCGCCGGCGGTGTCACGCAGCGGCGCATCCGGCGCCCGGTCCCCCGGCTGAACCCGGGCGGACCGGCCGGCCTGACGGGAGAGCCGGCTCCACGGATACCGGAGCGCCAGCTGGGTCAACTCGGGCGAGGCCACCGCGTCGAGGCCGCCACCCTTCTTCTTGACAGCGTCGAGGACCGCGGCGAGCCGTTCCGAGGTGATGTCCAGCAGCCAGCTCGCGATCGGGAGCCGCTCCTCGTCATACGTGTCCAACAGCGTCGGGGCGGCCCACCCCGCAACCACCAGACCGAGCTTCCAGCCCAGGTTGTACGCGTCTTGGATCCCGCTGTTCATGCCGAGCCCGCCGGCGATCGGATGCACGTGGGCCGCGTCCCCGGCGAGGAACACCCGGTCCACCCGGAGCCGGTCGACCATCCGGACGTTGACGCGGTACGTCGAGCGCCACGCCAGGTCGTGCAATCGCACACCCGGCAGCCCGGCCACACGATCGAAGGTCTGCCGCAACCGTTCCAGGGTCGGTTCCAGCGGTACGCCGTCCGCATCGAGTTCAGGGGTGGCCTGTATCTGGAACACGTCGGTGCCGGGCAGCGGGCACAGCATGACGACACCGTCGTCGGTGAACCACTGATGCCAGGCGTCTCGGCCGAGCCCGTCGACCCGGACGTCACCGACCACCATGACTTGCATGTCCGGTGTCTCGCCACGCATCGGCAGGCCGAGTGCCTTGCGGACGGTGCTGTGGCCACCGTCGCAGCCGACCAGGTATCGGGCCCGGATCCGCTGCTCACCGACCGTCGTGGTCACCCCGTCGGCGTCCTGCTGGAAGTCGCTCAGCTCGGCGCCGCGCTCGACGGTGACGCCGAGGCCGTCCAGCCGCTCACGCAGGATCTGCTCCACCCGCCACTGCGGGATCATCAGAGCCGCGGGGTACGGGACATCGGGCGTGGGTACCTGATCGGCCTGCGGATCGGCCTCGGCGATCACCTCGGTTCCCTGGTACTTGCGGTGCCGCAGGTGGCTGATACCGGACGCCAGGATCCGGTCGACGACCCCCAGATCGTCGAGCACCTCCTGGCTGCGCGGGCTCAGCCCTTTCCCCCGGGAGCCGGTGGGGAACTCCGGCGCCCGGTCGACGATCCGCACCGCCACGCCACGACGGGCGAGGTCGCAGGCGAGCGTGAGACCGGTCGGGCCGGCACCGGCCACGAGGACATCCGTGATGGCCTCGACACCTTCGGCAACCGGGCTCATCGGAAGTCGATGACATCGCCGGTGAGCGGGTACTGTCCGGTCCGGTCCGGCGCGGGCGGGTCGCAATCCAGATGGGCCGGGAACGCGTCGCCGCCGAAACCCCACATGCCCGGCCGCGCTGCTCCGGACGATACCGGTGAATACTGTGACATCGTGGCTCCCCCGCTGGTGGACTCGAGCGCCGGCCCGAGAAAAGGTCAGCGTGTTGCCCGCCGACTCCTTGAGCCAGTTCCTGATGCTGCTACCGACATGCGGGCCAGTGCTCCGGCCTTCAGGCCGGGGGTGAAGGCCCGTGCTGGGAGGGCCGCCAAGGCCCGAGCAGTGCCGTAACCCGGCGCCGGAACGCCTGGGCGAGTGTCACCTGATCATAGTCGCGTACTGTGCTTCTTGTGCAGCTGCGGTACCAGTTCCGCGTCTACCCGACGTCCGGTCAGCAGATCGAGCTGGCCAGGGCGTTCGGGTGCGCCCGGGTGGTGTTCAACGACGGTTTGCGCGCCCGGCAGCAGGCCCGGCAGGCGGGCGAGAAGTATCTCTCCGATGCCGAGCTGTCGCGCCGTCTGATTACCGAGGCGAAGCTGACGCCCGAGCGGGCGTGGTTTGGTGAAGTGTCGGCGGTTGTGCTGCAGCAGGCCCTCGCGGACTTGAATGCGGCATACCGTAACTTCTTCGACTCGCTGTCCGGCAAACGCCAGGGCCGCAAGGTCGCCCCGCCCCGGTACCGGTCCCGTAAGGACAACCGGCAGGCGATCCGGTTTACCAAGAACTCCCGGTTCAAGGTGCTCGACAACGGCCGGCTCAGGTTGCCGAAGATCGGCGACGTCGAGGTGCGATGGTCGCGGAGCCTGCCGTCCGATCCCAGCTCGGTCACGGTGATCCGGGACGCGGCCGGGCGGTACTTCGCCTCGTTCGTCGTGCGGACCACGGACGAGCCGCTGCCATCTTCGGCGTCAGAGGTGGGTATCGACCTGGGTCTGACGCACTTCGCGGTGCTCTCCGACGGCACGAAGGTCGCCGCCCCGAGGTTCCTGCGCCGCGCCGCCCGTAAGCTCAAGCGGTTGCAGCAGGCCCTGTCCCGCAAGCAGCAGGGCAGCAACCGCCGCAAGAAGGCCGTCGTGAAGGTGGCCCGCGCGCATGCGCGGGTGGCCGACACCCGGCGAGACTGGCAGCACAAGCTCTCCACGGCGATCATCCGCGACAACCAAGCGGTGTACGTCGAGGACCTGTGCGTGGTTGGTCTCGGCCGGACCCGGCTCGCGAAGTCCGTGCACGACGCGGGCTGGGCGAGCTTCACCGGCATGCTGGAGTACAAGGCGCAGCGGTACGGGCGCGCCTTCGGCCGGGTGGACAGGTTCTTCCCGTCCACCCGGATGTGCTCCGACTGCGGCCGCATCAACGAGAAGATGGCGTTGAACGACCGGGAGTGGGACTGTCCGTGTGGCAGTCACCACGACCGGGACGTCAATGCCGCCAAGAACGTCAAGGCCGCCGGACAGGCGGACTTCAACGACCGTGGAGCGCACGTAAGACCAGGGCTTGTCCCGGCGGCGCGCGGTGAAGCGGTAACCCACCCGGACGCCGCGCGGTCCACGCGCAGCGTGGAGGGAATCCCCGTCCTTCAGGGCGAGGAGGATGTCAAGCTCGGTCCCAGCGGGTCCCCGAGTGACCCGAGCGAGTGACCTGATGCGAATTCCCAGCGACGTCGAAATCAGGGCCTTGCACGAGCGGTTCGCCCCGTCGCCGGACTCCTTCGAGCGGGTGTGGACGCACTCCGTGATCGTCTGCCGGATCGCCGAGCAACTGCTCGGCGGCGGCCGGCACGACCTGAACGCCGACCTGGTCCGGGCCGGGTGCCTGCTACACGACATCGGCGTGCATCAGCTGGAGCCGGACGACCACTACGTGCGGCACGGGCTACTCGGTTACCAACTGCTCGGTGACACCGGACTGCCCGAGACGTTGCGCCGCTTCTGTGCGCATCACACCGGTGTGGGCATCACCCGCGACGACGTGCTGCGGCAGGAGCTTCCGCTGCCGCACTGCGATTTCCTCGCCGAGACCGGTGAGGAGGAACTGGTGATGTACGCGGACAAGTTCCACAGCAAGAGCACTCCACCGAGATTTCTGTCCGCGGCCACGTTCGCTCAGCGCGTCGGCCGTTTCGGCGAGGACAAGGTGAAGCGCTTCGAGTCGCTGGTAGACCGCTTCGGCGAGCCGGACCTCGTCGCGCTCGCCGCCGAGTACGGCCACGCCATCACCTGACAACACACTTGTTTGCACGGGAAGCACCGTGACGGCATGATCCACCCCGATCACCGCCGGATCGAGGCCGGACGTGCAAGCATCCTTACCAGCAAGGGCACGCTGGAGATCGCGTTCGACCCGCAACCTCACTCTCCACGATGGCTCGGGAGGCCGTAGCGGCGCGCGGCGAGTTCACGGGTCGCATTCTTACCTGCGGCTCGAACCGGCGACACGGTCATGATCCGCAGTCTGGTGGCGGTCAATGCGGTTGAGGTCATAGCGAGGCACGGTCGGCGTCGGTCATCAACGTCGGATGGCGCACCCGCCAAGCCCCGGTCCTGCGGTTGATGAAGAGATGCGACGCCTCGTAATGCGACGCGCAGTCCCACAGCCGGCCGCCGTCGGCCACGGCAACAGTCAGCCAGTCAGTGCCCTGCCGGCTCCACTGCGTCACCGGTCCGGCGAACATGTCGGCCGCCATCTGTTGCGCCGCCGCCCGATTCACCTGCCCTGCCACCTCGCAATACCGCAGCAATCGCTGCGCGTACACCGCCCATTCGCGGACATACGGATGCTGCTTGCCGTGGGCCAGTCCCGCGGCCGCCCGCAACGCGTCCAACTCCTCGGGTCGGCGCCGCCAAGCGACGCGGCCGGCGAGATTCTCCAGGACGACGCGGCAGATCTGCTGCTTCGGGCATTCACCGGTATCCGCTGCCGCGATCAGGAGCGGAAATCCAACGACATCCTCCAGCAGCAGATCTTCGTCCTGTTCCATCAACTCGGCGAACGGATCCCACGCCCACTCCCAGAACGAGCGCTCGTCAGCGAAAGGCCACCACGGCATGCGCTGATGATGACTCATGAACAAGGTGCACGTCTGCGAACATTCCACTGGGCAGGTGGCTGCATCGGGTTCCCCGGGGCGAGAAGAGGGACGGCCGCGGGCAGGACCGCGCTAGAGACCCACTCCCCCGACCTGCTCGCCGACGCTTCCGTCCGGCTCGTTGACCAGCTTGATCACGTCCTCAGTGGTACGCACGTCTCCATACGTCCGGTAGATCGTGTACAGCGTGCTGTTGTGGTCCTCGTCGCGGCGGGCGGAATTGCCGTCGGCTACAAAGATCACCCGGTAGCCGAGCGTTGCGGCGTCGCGGGCGGAGGCCTCCGAGCAGACGTTGGTCACGGTCCCGGTGATCACGACGGTGTCGATACCACGTTCCTGCAGGAGCTCGGGCAAAGGCGAGAAGCCGGGGAAGAACGCGCTCGTGGCCGTCTTCTCGACGATGAGGTCCTCGTCGGGGATGTCGAACTCGTGCCAGATGCGTTCCCGAAGTGGCCCCTCACCTCCGCTCTGTGCGAACACCTTCGCCTGCTCCGCACCGAAGAACTCCTCGTCCACCGGAGTCGGCTCGGTCACGCCGGGCAGGATCCAGGCGACGGTGCCGCCTCTGGCCCGCAGGGTGTCAGCCAGCTGCGAGATGTTCGGCACGATCCCGTACGTGTACTCGTTCTCCTCTACGAAGAACGGCACCATGTCCACCACGATCAGCGCGGTCCGCTCGGGCGCCAGGCTGACGTATGCGTGCCGCCGTCCACGCCGCGACTCCTGCCGCTTGATTTCGCGTTCTTCGATCCGCCAGGCGTGCATTCTGCGCTCCACTCGCGTAAAGCTAGCGCCGTATCGAATCACGGGCGCGTGAAACACGGTGAGAACACGAATATCGCGAATCCCTCCGTCGCCGGGCTCTCCACGCTGAGGCTGAACCCGTCGGGCGTGTTCGCCTCGATGATGCCCCGGTTCGGCTCCAGGTCACGGTCGTCGGTGATGGTGTACCCCTGGGCCTGCCAGTCGGCCCGCACCCGGGCGATACCGTCGCGCGGAGTCTCCCCGGCCGGCGTCGTGATGTTGTAGGCGCCCTGGATGCTGTAGATGTCGCTGCTGCTCTCACCGCGCTTGCCGGTGCACGGCATCGGCCCTGTCGAGGGGTTCTCCAGCGGTCCGCCGACCAGCTTCGCGATCGTGTCGGCCTGTGCCTGCACGAGCGCGGTGGTGTCGGCTTCGGATTTGACGTCCACGGATTCCCCCGAACAGGCAGTGATGATCAGCAACGTTGCGGCGGTGGCCGCCAGCGGTAGGACACGAGTGGGGGTCATCGGAGGTTCCCCGGGGCCGTGCCGCTGTGGAGAGTCACTTCGTCGTACACCCCTGCCGACACGCGAGCCTGGTTCTTCAGGCTCTGACTGTCTGGTTCCCAATAGCTGGTGTGCCCACCCGTGCCGGCCACCCAGTTGTTGCCGCCGAAGCCGGCGGAGGTCGGCGCATCTCCGTGTGTGCTGTCGGCCGCGGTCTCCAGCGCCCAGATTCCTGGTGCCAGGCCCGGCACCAGCACTTTGTCCCACGGGTCGGCGAACTTGGCGTCCGCGACCGGGTCGGTCGAGCTGGCACCCGCCCACACATGACCGGCGTCGCCCAGCTGGCTCGCGTTGTCCACGTGCATGCCCGGGCTGCCCGCGACCACGATGTCGTCGACGGGCAGGCCAACTCCGGTGTGGCGAAGCCCCTCAATGTCGATGCGCACGTTCGGTTGCACCGTGGACCTCCCCCTGTACGGCAAACGTCTGGAGAGACTACGGGCCGCCAGCAAATGGCGATCATCGCTACCTGGCGGCGGGGCTACGACGACCGGCTCCTGAACCCGCCGAGCGGCTCAGCCGGCCCCGATAGGGGGATTGGCCAATTCACACCATAAACCGACAATTGATGAATGGCGGTGACCGAGCTGCGGGTGCACGGCGTGGGCGGGGCACGGCCGGACGTGCTGCTCGGCACCCCGAGCCACCGGCAGGTGTGGGGTGATCGGCTTGCCGGGTTCTACGCCGCGGAAGCCGAGCAGCGGGGCCGGCGGATCGAGGCGTACTGCTGGGGTGGGATGACCTCGCGGAGCAGCACCCGGGTGCTGTGGCTGCTGCTGTTCCCTTTCATGCTCGCGAATCTCGCGGGCTGGACCTGTTCAGCGCGGACCCGTGCGGACCGGTGGGCGTTCGCCGCACACCGCGCCGGCGGGCGGCTGGCCGCGCTGGGCATCACCCTCAACCTGCTGCTGATCGTCGCGATCGCCGCCATGGACTGCTGGGCCTTCCAGTTCGGTGGGCGTACCGGCGACGCATCGGCGCCGCTGTGGCGCACCATCGCTCACGGCCTGGTCGACCGGCCCGAGGCCGGTCAGCGGGTGGTCCTCGGGGCGGGCGTCGTCGCCGCGGTCCTGCTCATCCTCTGGCTGCTGTCACAGCGAGCCCGCAACCGGTACGAGGAGGTCGCACCGGCCACCGGCGCGGACGGCTATGCCGCGGCTCTGCCGGGCGGTGTGACCGACCCGCGGTTCTTCGACGGCGCCGACACCGTACGCCGGTTGAGCCTGCTGCACGTCAGCGCCGGCCTGTCGTGGCTGGCGTTGCTGTTGAGCCGGGCGCCCTGGTCGGCGGTCGCGGCCGGCCTGCTGCTGGGGTGCTCGATCGTGCTGCTGGCGTGCGAGTCGGCCGGGGACCGTGCCGTGGTGCCGCTGGTCGTGGCGGCCACGCTGGCGGCGTGCGCCGCCGCCGGGCAGACCTGGACCACGAACCTCACCGGCGACGGACACCTGCCGAACATGGAGATCACAGCGATGGGCACCCTCGCCCTGGTCGTCGTCCTGGTCGTCGCCAGAGCACCGATCCTGGCCGGCATCGCCCTGCTGCGCATGCTGGGGGTTCGCCGCGGCGCCGCCACCGCAACCGTGCCGCGCCCGGTACGGCCCTGGCCGGGAGCCCCGCTCGTGGTGTCCCTGCTGGCCCTGCTCAGCGCCAACGTCGCCGGCGTGGGCATCCTCGTCGGCGCGGTGAACGCGCTCGGCCCCGGGGTCGAGATGTTTCCGCTGATCGAGGCCGTGTTGCCGACGCTCACCCTGGCGCCGGTGGCACTGTTCATCGCGTTCCCGCTGGCCCAGCTGATCCGGTACGCGGCCGCGGGCTACGGCCCTGGCCCGGCGGCGGTCCGCGCCGAGTACGCCGGGCGGGCGGACGCGACGCCGCCCGTACCGCCGCCGTGGGACGCGTGGCGGTGCAGTGCGCTGCCGACCGAGGACCTCGGCGCCGGGGAACGGCGGCGCCGTATGCGGTGGGTCCGGTCCGTCGCCCGTGGCCGCGAGCTGGCCGGGTACGCCTTCGACATCCGCTACCTGCTCGACGGCCTCGTGGCTGTCACGGTCCTGGCCCTGGTGTTCGCCGGGTTGTCCCTGGGCGACATGGCCGTGCGGTTCGCGTTCGTCGACCGGGTCGCCGTCGCGGTGGCCGGGCTGATCCCGGTGGCGGGCGTGGCGCTGTTGCGGTGGGGTTGGGGGCGCCGGGACGCGCGCCGGTGGCTGGGTGTGCTGTGGGACGTCGGCACGTTCTGGCCGAGGTCCTTCCACCCGTTCGCGCCGCCCTGCTACTCCGAGCGGGCGGTGCCCGACATCCACCGCCGTATCCGGTGGCTGAACGACAGCGGCGACCAGGTTCTGCTGGTCGCGCACAGCCAGGGCAGCGTCCTGGCCGCCGTGGCCCTGGCCCAGCTGCCGCCCGGCCGCGCGGTCCTGGCGACTTTCGGTTCGCCGCTGATGAAGCTGTACGGGTGGGCGTTCCCGGCGTACATCAATGATCGGGTGCTGGCCGGGCTGCGGGACTGGCGCAACTTCTCCTACCCGACCGACTACATCGGCGGCCCGGTCGGGCGTGTGGACGTCGACGTGCCGCTGCCGGACCCGGAGTCGGCCTTCTACACCGCCGGTGAGCCGATGCCGCGGCTGCGGCGGCACACCGGCTACTGGTCGGACGAGGCGATGTGGCAGCAGATCGACCAGCACAGCGCGACGGTCGCCACAGCCGGACGCGGGCGAGCGTCACGGCTCGGCGAGGTACGGGGGTGACCGTCGGCAGTGGCCGGCTCACGTTGGTTTCAATCGCCGCGCAGGTAGCGGGTGACCATGTCGACCAGTTCGCCGGCGAAGGTCTCGACCGGCACCGCGCTGGGAGCGGCCATCAGTTTGTGCGTGTTCATCTCGATGGTGAACAGGATCAGGTCGGCGGCCGTACCGACGTCGCCGACGCGGACGTCCGGGTGCCGGGAGAGCAGGTCGCGGATCTGGGCGGTACGGATCCGGCCGTGCCGGTCGACGGCCTCGAGAAGGTCCCGGGACAGCGGCGCCTCCTCGATCATGATGCGCAGCAGTTGCGGATCCTCGCTGTGACTGTCGATCGCGTCGCGGACCAGAGCTTGGACCGTTTCCCGGAGGGTGCCTGGGGAGAGGTCGAGCCGGTCCGCCTCGGTCCACGTGCCGCGGTCGATGTGCCGGATCAGCAACTGGGCGAGGATCGCGTCCTTGTTCGGGAAGTACTGGTACAGCGAGCCGATCGAGATGCGGGCCCGCTCGGCGATGCGGTTGGTGGTGCCGGCGGCGTACCCGTACTCGGTGAAAACGTGAGCAGCCGCGGTGAGGATGCGCTCGCGGGTCAGTTCGGCGCGTACCTGGCGAGGCTTGCGACGTGGTTGAAGGCGGCGGTCGGCCGACGGCATTTCGATACCTTCCCAGGCGGCAGAAAGCGAGTACCAGAATAGCTGAGCTATTGCTCACAATAGTGCCATGAACTGGGAAGACATGAGGTCCCTGACCACCGTCGACGAGATCGAGGCGCTCATCGGCCGTGCTCCCGCGCCGGTACTGATGAAACAGATCAGCGCGCTCGACGAGGGCTGCCAGGCGGTGCTGGCACGCAGCCCGGTCGCCGCGTTCGGCTACCGCGACGCCGACGCGACGAGCACGACGACGTTCGTCGGCGGCCGCCCCGGGTTCGCGCGCATGCTGTCACCCACCCGGATCACGTTCCCCATTCCGCCGGCGGCATGCGGACCGGTCTCGCTGTTCTTCCTGCTCCCAGGTGTCGGCGAGGTCCTGCGCGTCAACGGCTCGGTGACCACCGACGCCGTCGAGGGTCTCGTCATCGGCGTCGAGGAAGCGTTCGTGCACTGCGCGCAGGCCGTCCTGCGGTCCCGCCTGTGGCAACCGCCAGGCCCAGCCGAGCCGGTTCCCGAGGTATCCGGCGACGGCCCACTGAGCCGCCCCGGCGTGGCCGCCTTCCTCGCCGCCGCTCCGTTCCTCGCGCTCTCCACCTGGGCCGGCGACCGCGGCAGCGACACCAGCCCCCGCGGCGATCAGGGCTCGGTGGCACGAATCCTCGACGGCCGGACGCTTCTCATCGCCGATCGCAAGGGCAACAAACGCGCCGACGCCCTGCACAACCTCATGCACGACGACCGGATCTCCCTGGCGGCGCTGGTCCCGGGCCGCACCGACGTGCTGCACCTGCGTGGCCGGGGAGCGGTCACCACCGACCCGGTACTGCTGCAGACGCTGGAGCTGCGCGGTTCGCCACCGCAGGCGGCCCTGCTCGTCGACGTCGAACACGGCGCACTGACCACCAGCACCACGGTGATCGACGCCCGGCTGTGGTCGCCCGCCGCGCACGTCCGCCAGGGTGAGGCGCCGGACCTGATGATGCTGGCGACCGAACACCTCGCCGCCAACACCGCACCCCGGTTCGTGCTCACCGCGGTCCGGGTGATCCCCGGGCTGGACCGGCTGCTGCGGCGGGTGATGAACCGCGCGTACCGCTCCGGGTTGCGCAAGGAGGGGTACGCCGACGGCGCGTTGCGGGAGGTGCGGGTCACCGAGGTCCGCCGGGAGACACCGAACGTGGTCACCGTCGCGCTGGAGGACGGTCATCCCTTCGACTTCCGACCTGGCCAGTTCTTCACTCTTGTCGCCGAGGTGGCCGGCCGGCCGGTACGCCGCGCCTACTCGGCCTCCTCGGCACCCGGCGCGACCCGGTTGGAGGTGACCGTCAAACGCATCGACAACGGGGTGTTCTCAACGTATGTACACCGGAAGCTGCGTGTCGGAGACCGTCTGGCGGTACGCGGCCCGTCCGGCACGTTCCACCCGCAGTCCCCGGCCGAGATCGTGCTGGTCGCGGCGGGCAGCGGCGTCACCCCGATGATGAGCATGATCCGCACCCGGCTCGCCGGCCCGGACCACGGCCGGATCGCACTGCTCTACAGCAGCCGCGACGAAACCGAGATCATCTTCAGGGCCGAACTGGACCGGCTCGCCGGCGATCACCCGGACCGGTTGGCGGTCACCCACGTGCTGACCCGCCGCGACGGCCGGATCGACGCCGCCGGCATCCGCCACTGGGTCGCCGGGCTGGAGCCGAGCCCGGACGCCCACTACTACGTGTGCGGACCCGAGGCCCTGGCGGACAACGTCCGGACCGTCCTGTCCGAGCTGGGCGTTCCCGGCGCACGGGTGCACAGCGAGCGCTTCCACAGCCGCCCGGACACCGTCACGACCGAGCCGCAGAAGCTGACCGTGACCGAGAACGGGCGTCTCGCCGGGACGACGGTGGTGGCGCCCGGGCAGACACTGCTGGACGCCGGGCTCGCCGCCGGGCTGCCGATGCCGTACTCCTGCACGGCCGGCGGCTGTGGCGCCTGCACCGTCCACCTGACCGACGGCGCCGTAACCCCGACCGAGCCGGACGGAACCGTGCTAGCGTGCATGACCTGCCCACTCTCGGCAGTGACAGTCGACATCCGACGATGACTCCACGCCGGCTATGCGGGTGCCGGGTCATGCCACCAGCAGACATGAGCGACGGGCGCCAGGCGCTATCCGAGCGCCGCCAAGGCTCTGGGCGAACGCGAGTCGTCGGCGACACATCGGACGTGCGGCCGGTAGCCAACCAGGAAAGTTCCAAGTCAGGGATACGAGGCGCCGGCCAGATTCTCGGCGACATCGAAGGAAGCGCCGCATTCGGGGCAGACAAGCCGCCCGAAGAGGCGAGTCAAGCCCGCGGCCACCGCTTCCCGGCCGGCACGCACGGCCTCGGCATGCAGGCGTTCAGCCAGCTCCGACGACAACCCGAGCATGATCTCAGAGTCGTCGGTCAGATCCAGAAGGATCTCCTCGTCGCACTCCGGACAGTGCACGTCGACCTCCCCGTCGTTGAGGTGGTCGAGTTCCTTGCCCCAGATCTCATCCCCCTCGAAGCCGAGAATCGACTGGAGCAGGTAGACGAAAGCGGAATCATCGGAGGCCCTGGGCAGCCGATCAACGGCAAGCTCGTGCAGGGCCTCGATCTCACCGGCGTACCTCGCACGATCGGCATCGGTGGCGTCCACCGCGATGAAACCAGCCAAAGCCAACGGCGTCTCACGCTGGGCATCGACGAACGCTCTGATCGTCGTCGCCAGCCAGGGCAGGAGAACGGCACTGGCAGGATCGCACGTGCCCTGATGGCACGACTGTTCCCAGACGGCCTGCCATGCCGGGGAGGCGGGATCGGCTGCAGCAGCCCGCAGAACATCCGAAGAGATCTCCACGCGCCTGAGCTTGGCACATATCAACCCGGACTCCCCTGTGCTGGAGGTCTTCTTCCTCGAGGGGAAACGGCCGTGACCACATCGATTCCGATTTTGCAGATCCTCGCGCTCTACGCCCATCTGACGCCCCGCGACCGGGCCGCTCGACGAGCATCGGATCCTCACCACCGACCAGGTCACGGCCCTGCATTTCGACAGCTGCCGCACCTGCCAGATCCGGCTGCGTCAACACTCGGGCCTGCTCGACCGGTTTCGGTACGCCCGCACGGGCGGCGGTGGCGACCCCTGGTCCTGGGTGATAGGGCTACACGGCGGCCGCTACCTGGCCGGCCCCTAGGCCGCCCCATGCCATCGACCCATCCCACCGCGACCACATGCTGCGCCTGTCCGCCTACGCCAACTTCGCCCACCAACAAACAGACCAACGACTTGGGGTGAAGCCGAAGACCGCGGCCACTGGCTCGCCGCAGAGATCATCCACGCCTGGACAGGCCATCCAGGACCAGGGTCAATGACCAAACCGACGTGACCAGCGATCTCTCGGTCCATTGATCGGATCAGCGGTCAGCTACCCTCCCGCTCGTGTCAGTTACCGATGCCGCCGTCGCGGCGGACCTCATTCCAGCGGGACTTGAGTTCTTGGAGCGGGTCAGCGATGAGGTCAGCTTGCCGCTGCCACCTGCTCCGCCTTACTGCTCACCGGCCAGTTGCGGACCAGAGCACGGAAGGTTCGACTCGGACGAGATGGTCGATGTCGAAGACCCCGAGATGCCGGCGAAGGTCAACGCTGGCTGGCTGCACATGGCTACCGAATACGGCGTCCTCGACAGCCGTCGTGAGTTCCTTCTCAACGTCAACTACAGCGACCCTGAAGAGGTCGAACCCGAGTACGCCTGGGTCAAGGTCCGGCTGTCGGACCAGTGGGATCTGGCCGGAGGCCACTCGACCGCCCTGCGAAGCGGCTTCGGAGGGCTGTTCACCGATCGGTTCGTGCCGGAGTTCTCCATGCTCTCCACCGACCACAAGGCGATGCTCAACACGACCGTCTGGGGCAACGGCACCGTCAGCACCATCGTCATCCGCCCCGACCGCCGCGAGCACACGGTCGATTGACGCCTTCAGCGGCTCCTGTCCTGACCAAGATCCTGCGAGTTACCTCATCTTCAACGGCAAACCGACCCCGCTGCTTTGCCACTCAAAATGAGGCAGCCCAGCTCAGCGGCCCACCGCTGCCTCAACTGTCCTGGCAAAGGACAGCAACGCCCCAGCTCAGAGGTGTTGCAATGACCGAAGCCCGCCGGCCCTGATGGGGCCAAATACAACCGCCATAGCCACGTGACCGCCCGTTCCTGCGGATCCGGCGCGAACTCTACGGAGTGTGTCGCGATGTTCGCACAGTGCCGTTGACGCTGACGGTCAGCGATACTCAGCGCTCCGTCTCAGCGACAAAACACACGTCCTTCTTGCTATGCGACGATGGCTCGGTGGCACATCGGGATGCGGGCGTTGTGGTGTGGGATGTCGACGGGACGATGATTCCGGCTGATCTTCGCTGGTTGCGCCGTGCGATCGCTGCGACGTACGGGATCGCCGAGTCTGACGTGACGTTTCCGGAGAAGAAGGTTCACGGCTACACCGACGAGTCGATCGTTCTCGACACCGCGGTCGCGTCTGGCATCGCCGCGTCGGAGGCCGAGGCTGGTGTGGCGCGGTTTGGGACCGTCATGGCTGGGGTGATGTCGGCGGGCCGCGAGGAGTTGGCCCGGGTCCAACCGCCCTATCCGGGTGTCGCCGAAAGCATCGCGGTACTGCATCAGCACGGTTTCGTGCAGACGGTGCTCACCGGGAACCTACGCGCGGCTGCCGATATCAAGATTGCGTCGTTGGGGTTGGGCAGCCAAATCGATCTCGATATCGGGGCCTACGGATCAGACGCCCGGGATCGGTTTCGACTGCCGGCGATTGTCGCGCACAGGTACCAGGAAAAGTACGGCGTGGAACTGACCCCCGACCGCACGGTGGTGGTGGGTGACGCACCGAACGACATCGCTTGCGCCAGAGACGCAGGCTGGCGGGTCGTGGTGGTCGCGCACCGCGTCAGCAGCGAGGAACTGGCGGGCTACGGACCGGATGCCGTGCTCGATCGGTTGGAACCTCAGTCGCTCGTGTCGACGATCGCCTCCTTGACGTCGCGGTGGCGCGGCTATCGTCGATGACGTCGGGCGGCTCGCTGTGGCTACCGGCAGCCTACTCGACCACGACGTCAGCGACGATGTCCAACCGCATCTGTTCGCTGCGATCGCCGCCGCCCGGTATCTGGCCGGGTGGACGGCCTTCGACGCGATCCGGCACGCCGACGCCCACCGGCACTTCGCCGCCGCTGAGTGTGCCGCACTCGAATCCGGTGACCGGCAACTGGTCGCCTACGTTCGCTATGGCCAGGCCGGACAGCTGCAGCATCAACGGCACAACCGCGACGCGCTCGACACGCTGCGCATGGCGCAGCTGGCGCCTGACAGACCCGACACCCGGGCTGGTCACGGCGCTCCGAGGTGCCGAGGCCGCGTCCAAGGCTGCGGTCGGCGACTTTGACGGTGCCCGCCGTGCCCTGGATGCGTCCACCGACGCGTTCGCCGACGTGGACCCGCCTGCGGAACCTGAACGGCTCGGCTTCCTCAACCTCGGCGAGGTGTACGCCCAGGCCGGCCGCATCTACCGTGACTGGGCTCGGCGGGATTCGAACCGAGGTCCCCAAGCCGTGCAGTGGGTCACCGACGCGATCCGGTCGTTCGACACCAGCAGTGTCCGCAGCACCGTCCTCAACCAGGTCGGTCTAGCCAGGCCTATTTCCTCGTCGGCGACCCCGACAGCGCTCTACATGCGGGACACCGGGCCCAACAGGCGGCGGCGGGGATCGCCTCGCCACGTTTGGCAGAACGGCTGTGGAACCTACGCCGGGACGCGCAGCCCTTCATGAACCGGTCGGATGTGAATGACTTCATCGACGGGCTACCCTGTCCGCTGCCCGCATGAGTACCCCACCTCGGTTCGGTGAGCAGGCCCTGTCGGAAGCTCTGGCACGCATTGCGGCCAAGATCGGAGCAGATGCCTTCGACGCCAGACTGCTTCGCCTAGCCAACAACGCGGTCTTCGCGCTTCCCGGCGCCGGCCTGGTTATCCGGATCACCCTGTCGCATCGGCTGCACGACCGGGCGCGCAAGAACGCCGAGTTGGGGGCTTGGTTCGACGAGGTCGACGCCCGCACGATCCGCCTCGCGAATACGCCGATTCCGCAACCGATCGCGGAAGGCAAACTCCTCGCGACCGTATGGACCTACGTCCGACCGCACGAGCCGCAGCCCGACGGCGGCGATCTGGGCGACGCCCTCCACGCCTATCACGGACTCGGGCTACCGCCGTTCCCACTTCCGGCATGGGATCCCGTTGGTGACGCACGGGTCCGGATCACCGATGCCGAGTGCCTCGGCGAAGATGATCGAGCGTATCCGCTCGATTGGTGCGAGCGCCTCGAGCCGCGACTACGTGATTACGTAGCCTCCACGCCGACCGGTCTCGTCCACGCCGACGCGCACGCTGGAAACGCCCCGACCGTCGAGGATCACCTTGTCCCCCACTCGCATCGCCTACGGGCAGCTGCCGGCCGCCGTCCGCGACCGCATCAGCCAGATCGTCGGCATGGTCACCGCCGCTGACCCGGCTGCCGAAGGACTCAACAGTGCCGTCGCCGCACGACTGCACACCTCCGGCGGCCGCTACTTCGTCAAAGCCCTACCGGTCGAGCACCGGTGGGCGTGGGCCCAGCAACGCGAAGCGGAGATCGCCCCGTACGTCGACACCGTCGGCGCCCGCCTGATCGCGCGGATCGTCGAGGCCGGCTGGGACGTGCTGATCTTCGAGGCCCTCCACGGCCACCAGGCCGACTACTCCCCCGACTCGAACGATCTAGAACACGTCACCCAGCTTCTCACCCGCATCGGGAACCTACCGTGCCCGGACACGCCGCTGCGGCACGCCGAACAGCGACTCGCCGCCTACACCAGCGATGACATGCTGCCGTACTTCACGGGTGACCGCCTGCTGCACACCGACCTGAACCCGGCCAACATCATCGTCAACGACCACGAAGCCCGCATCGTCGACTGGGGCTGGGCCACCCGCGGCGCCGCATGGCTCGACGCCGCCTACTGGGTGAGCTGGCTCATCACCGCCGGCCACACCCCACAACAGGCCGAATGGTGGGCAGCCCAGACACCGGCCTGGCAGACCGCAACGACCGCAGGCGTGACAGCGTTCGCCGAGGCCAATGCACGAATGTGGGCCGATATCGGCGCGGGCAGCACCGACGCCTGGACGACCAGGATTCTGGCCGCCTCCACAGCCTGGTCGCAGTACCGGCGGGCAAGCGCATAGACCGGCGAGGCCGACCGGCCTGCTCAACGATGCTCCCGGCTCGGCGAGGACTCCCCCTGTCCCTTGCCGAGCCGGGTCTCGAGTTCAGCCTCCCGCTAGGCCCCGGCAAGTTTGGGCGTCGCCGGACGCCCGCCCCAAGAGTTCTGCATTGCCGGTGAGGCCCGGCGGATGAATCGGTGACTCAGGCGGTGATCAGTAAATGGATGCCGTACAACGCGACATCACCGAGCAGAAGCGGATCGCCGGCAATCGCGAGCCGTCGGGACGACGTTCGCGGGTGTCGCCGGGTCGCGCGGCTCAGGTGGGGCTGGCCACGGCTAGCATGAGGATCGGTTGTCGGGCAGGTGGCCGAGCGCGGCGGCGGTAGCGTGACTGAATGACAATCGAGCTCGTGCCCCGGTTCACCGTCGACGACCACCAGCTCAGTGCATTGCACGCCCGGGCCTTCAACGGAGACTCCTCCGACGTTCAGCCTTGGTCTCAGCGGCTGGAAAAGCATGCGCTCACCTGGATCGGCGCCTTCGACGCGGACCAGCTCATCGGTTTCGTTCAGGTCTGCTGGGACGGCGGCAGCCACGCGTTCCTCCTCGACACCGCTGTCGATCCCGAGCACCAGGGTCACGGTATCGGTGCCGCGTTGGTCGAAGCCGCGGTGCAAGAAGTCCGTGCCGCCGGATGCGAGTGGCTTCACGTCGACTACGAACCCCACCTCGAACACTTCTACCTCGACAAGTGCCGCTTCCAGACAACCCATGCTGGCCTGATGCGACTGAAGTAGAACCTGTCGCCGACCGATGCAGCACAACTGGCCGTCGAAGATCCATCACGCAGTTCGCGCCAGAGCCGAGTTTTGACTCCATTGACCGGTTCGGCCGTTGATCAATCTCCGCGAGTTTTGACCGACCTCCGTCCGCTGTCGCGGGTAGGTCGGTGTCAGGGGCAGTTTGCAGGCGAAGTCGGGTAAGCGCGAGCATGTCGATCAGCCAGCCGGGGCCGCCGGTGACATCGTGAGCGTGCAGAACTGCATCGAGTTCGACGCCGACCTCAAGCGCTACACGGCCAACGGCCCCTCACCGAAACCGTCCGATTCGCCTACGAACCGGCCCGCAAGCCCGTTTCCCCGGCCTTACCGCCAGGGCGTCGCCCAACTCCATGGCCGTGTGTTGTCCCTCGTCGCAATCGGGTAGGTCTGCTCGCGATCAGCGGCAACTGAGCAGCAGGTATCGCTCGTCGGTGATGGCCCTGCCCCACAGACCTTGGTCATCCAGGACTTGCAGGCTCACCTCTTCGCGGCGCTGCCGCACCAGGGCGGTGCAGTCGGCTGCGGACAGTCCAGCGCCAACCGGCGTTGAGGCCGCAGAAGGACAACCCACCGCGCCAGGGCCCCCGCAGGATCCGGCATCGCCCAGAGCACATGCCGGGCCAGAACGACATCGAACGAGGCGGCCCGGAACGGCGGCCGTGACGCGTCGCCGTGACGCGGCGTCACAGCGACGGATCCGGCAGACCACGACTGGCACGGCGAAGTCTGCGGACCGATCACCGAGATCCGCACCAAGGCAGGTGCCCTGGCCACCCGGGCCCGCACCGCCGAAGAACGCGACGCCTTCGTCTTTCCGCCCGGTGACCTGCGGTTGTTTACTCGCCCACGGGGCTACTGAACAACATCGCAGCCGGGTTCTCTAGGAGCCCAGCACCCGGAACAGAGGGGTGCGGGAGAGACGAAGGAGACTCACATGTTCAAGAACAAACGCCTGGTCGCGAGATCGTTCGGCCTGCTGGCCGTCCTCGCACTGTTCGCCGCCCTGCTTCCCGGTGGCGCGGCCCAGGCGCAGGCAGCACCACTCGAATCCACCATGCTCGCCGACGGGCCCTACTACATCGTCAACGCCAATGGCCTACACCTGGCGGCGTCCGGCTCGTCTCTCATTCTTACCGCCCTCGACGGTAATCCGCGCTTCCATACCGTCCCGGACAACGGCTACGTGACTTACGAGAGCGATGCCACCAGGACGAACGTGGGCACCGTCGGCAACGGTACGGCACACGGGACCCGGGTCGACCTAGTCACTCCGTCCGGCAGCCACACTCAGGACTGGAGCACCCGACCCGTCGGTGGCGGCAGCCGATTTTTCGGGATCGTGAACCGGGCATCCGGACGGTGTCTCGGAATTTCCGGCGGCAGCAGCGGCACCACCCTCGCCATCTTCGATTGCGACCGGCGACCCAACCAGCAGTGGGCGCTGATGCGGGCGTAGTCGGGGGCAGCGCCCCGGACCTGATCGGTCCGGGGCGGTAGCCTGCTGTGGTTCGACGAGGTGCGCGGAAGCCGTGCAGGCGACCCGCTGCCCGAACTCGACAAGGCCGGCGGCCAGCTCGTGGTCACCAAACTCGACCGGCTCGGCCGCTCGCCGGCCAACCTCATCGAGCTCTCCGCCCAACTACAGGATCACGGCGTCGACCTGGTCGTGCTCGACCAAGATCGACACCTCCACCGCGATGGACCGGATGTTCAGATCCTCGGCGCCATCGCCGAGTTCGAGCACGCCTTGATGAGCGAGCGCACCCACGACAGGCTCGCCGCCGCCCGCGCCCGCGGCCAGAAGCCGAAGCTGATTCCGCGTCAAGCGAAGATCGCACAACAGATGTACGAAGAGACCGGACCCGACGGCCGCCGCGTCCACACCGTCGAGCAGATCGCCGCCGAGTTCGGCGTCACCCGCCCCACCTCTACCGCCACCTCGACAAGGTCCCAAACCGACCGTCCTGCCTATCTGAGGCACCACAGCTCAGCTGCCTGGTCCTGCCTCATGATCAACGAGACGGGACACCGGGGACGACGCCCAAAACACCAGAGATCAACCAGGACAGCCGCGACAACAAGCTGATCAGGGAGTTGTCTCGACTGCACCGGGTGAGAAGGATGGGCCGGCCGCTGCCTGCGCAGCCCGCTCGATCTTCGCGCGGTGTGTCGCGCGGGCCGCCGTGTCGATCGCTTCCTCGTACTCAGCCCTCAGCCCGGTCCGGCCGTCGAGCTGTTCACGCAGGATGTCGGCGTGGCCGGCATGCCGGGTGGTCTCCTGCAGGACGTGGATCATGACGCCGAACAGCGTGACGTTGGACTGCGGCCACCACGGCACGTGACCAGGCGCATCGAGGGGAAGCTCTCCGACCGTCGCGTCCGCATGCTTCCAGGCACGCTGGTAGAAGCCGATGATCTGTTCGCGTGTCTCGTCCGGGGTCGTCCACAGGTCGCTGCCGTCCGCGTCCTGCCATCGCCCTAGCGGTTCCGGGGATGGGCGGCCGAAGGCTTCACCGAAATACCACGCCTCACAGGTCGCCATATGCTTCACCAGGCCAAGAAGATTGGTTCCCGTTGCCGTCAGGGGCCGCCGGATGTCGTACTCAGGCAGAGCGTCCAGCTTCCAGACCAGCGCCTCACGGATCGTCTTGAGCCGGCCGTGTAGGAAATCCTTCGCGACATCATCGATCATGGTGACGAGCTTGGCACGCGGCAACAACAGGAGCCGCTCCAGAACTCACAGAACCGTGGTGTCGAAACTCGTGGACATGAAATACGGCGCGTTGCTATTCGGGCGATCTCAGGGGCTCGAGGGCGGCTAGGACGAGGTCGAGGCCGAAGATGAACTCCTCCGCCGGGTCGTAGCCGGCAGCGACGAGCGCCGCCGCGGACTCGTTGAGGTAGGGGAACTCGTCAGGGGGAAGCTGGGGCAGGAAGACGTCTTCGGTCATGTCCGCGAGCTCATCGGCGGTGTCGAATGGCAGGCTGGCTTCCTGCAGGGCGAAGCCGTAGACATAGCTGTCGAGCAACCAGTTGGCGTGGGTCGCCATCAAGACGGGGAAGCCGGCCCTCCGTAGGCAGGCGGTGACCGCTTCGCGGTGGCGGAGGTTTGCGGGCCCGGGCGACGTCCGTGACTCCATCAGGCCGATCGCCCACGGGTGGCGTGCGAGAACCTGTCGGGCGGACACCGCTCGCCGTCGCATCGCCGACTGCCAGTCGGTCTCCTCGGGTGGGAGCTCGATCTCCTCGAAGACGACGTCGATCATGGCATCCAGCAACTTCTCCTTGTTCGCCACGTAGTGGTAGAGCGACATCGCGCCCGCGCCGAGCGCGTCAGCCAGCCGGCGCATGCTCAGCGCGTCGACCCCCTCGCGGTCGGCGAGCCGGATCGCCTCGGCCACCACCCGCTGCCTGCTCAGCCCCGTGTCTGACGTGACCTGGCGTTGTTTCCTCACCGACACGGGTCTCCTCGCTCCCTTCAACGGCTTGACAATCGTACAGCGTACGACGATCGTACGGTGTACGACGTACGGTGTACGAAAGCGAGGGCCACAGCTCGGCCGTGCGGAGGTCGCTGAAGAACTGAGGGCCATCCGAACGACCGCCCCGAACCTGCTCGACGACCCGCCATCCGACGAAACGAAGGGTGCAGCGATGAGACCACCGCAGAACACCGCCACCACGCCAGCCCGCAGTTGGTTTGTTCGAGGCCCGCTCGTCGGCGCCGCAGCGATCGTGTTCGCGGTGTCGGTGGCCATAGAGAACGCGGCACTGGCGGCGACAGGCGCGCCGGCCTTCGGCGCGCCGATCGAGGACGTGCTGGCCTACTACGCGGCCAACCGCGACTCGGTCGCGATCGCGTCCGGTCAGGTGGCCCTGAACCTGCCGCTGCTGCTCGTGTTCGTGACGGCCCTGCACGGTCTCGTGGAGCGGCGCGGCGGAGCGGGCGCCGACTGGTCGCGCCTCGCCGTGGCCGCTGGCGCGACGCTGGCGGCCATCTTCGTGCTTGTCAACGTCCTCCAGATCGGGCTCGCTCTCGCCGCCGGTGGGCTTACCGAGCCGACGCCCGCGTTCGAGCTCGTATGGCAGGTTCACGCGGCGGCGTTCGCGCTGTCGCTGCCGACGCTCGGCACCACCTTCATCGGCGTGGCCCTCGCCACGCACGCGAGCGGACTGACTCCGGCTTGGCAGCGCCTGCTGGGGCTGATGGGTGGGTGCCTGCTGCTCGCCGCTGGGCTCGGCAACCTCGCGATCGCCGACGGTTCGGCGTTGATCTTCGTCGGGCTCCTGGGGTTCGTCGCCTGGCTCGTCTGGCTACTCGCGGTCGGCGTACGCCTCGTCCGGTCGTGACCGAAATCAGTGGACCACCGCTTCTGCGCCAGAGCCGTTCTGTTGACAGTCCACCGGCATGCTGAAGCTCGAGGAGCGTCAGCATGCCGGTGGACGACACGAACTATCAGCAGACGGTGGAGCACCTTCGCTGGGTCTTGGGCGGGCAGTTGTCGTACGTGATCGTCCGCGTCTGAATGTAGAACTGGAATTCGCCGGTGCAGCTGGTGGTGAGGCCGGCGCACTTCCAGGGTCCGGTGTTGAGGACGATGCAGGCGGCGTCAGCGGTCACCTGCGGTGCCAACCGGTCCACCAGACGGTCGGCGAGCTTGGCAATTCTGTTCATCGGCGCTCCATTTTCTGTCGGCGGCCCGGGGCCGGGCCGGTACTGCTCACATCCACCGGTCGGTGGACGACGTCAGGGGGTGGCGTTGGCCGGCTCGTCGCGGTATCCGCTGGCCTGCAGGGAGAACAGGTGGGCGTACCGGCCGCCGGCGCGCATCAGGTCCTGGTGGGTGCCGTGCTCGGCGACCACGCCGTCGGTGACGACCAGGATGGTCCGCGCGTCGCGTACGGCGCTGAGGCGGTGTGAGATGAGCAGGCTGGTGGCGCCCTCCCGCAGCACCCGTAGCCTGGTGTGGATCTCGTGTTCGGCGTCGGCGTCCAGGCCCGCACTGGGCTCGTCGAGAATCAGCAGGTCACAGCCTGCCCTCGTGAATGCCCGGGCCAGCGCCAGGCGCTGCCACTGTCCGCCGGAGAGCATCACGCCGACCGCCTCGCTGTCATCCTCGGTGGCGAAGAATCGGGTCAGCAGAGTGTCGTAGCCGTCCGGCAACCGCTGGACCATGGCGTCGCATCCGGCCCGGCGCGCGGTCTCGGCGATGGCTTCCCGATCGTCGAGCGACGGCAGGTTGCCGAGACCGATGTTCTCCGCGGCGCTCAGCTCGTACGACATGAAGTCCTGAAAGACCGCGCCGATCCGCTGCCGCAGCTCCGCCACCGGGAACTGCCGTAGGTCCACACCATCCCAGAGCACGGCCCCGTGGGTGGGGTCGTAGAAGCGGCACAGCAGTTTGACGATCGTGCTCTTGCCTGCACCGTTGAGTCCGACGAGGGCGGTCGCCTCGCCCGCGGTAATGGTGAAACTGGCGCCGCGCAGCACCCACGGCAGGGCCGGGTTGTAGCGGAACCAGACGTCGCGGAACTCGATGCCGGCGCGCAACGCCGGCACCGGCAGCACCGGCCGGTCCGGCAGGGTGGGCAGGTCCGGCGGGGCCTGGACGACATCGCGGTAGTGGATGAAGGTCAGCAGCGACTGGTGGGTGCGGGCCAGCACGTTGATCGCCGAGCCGAGGACGCCCTGCACACCGGCGACGGCGGCGGTGAACACCACGATGTCGCCCACACTCAGGTCGCCGGCGCGAGCCGCCAACACGGCCCACACCAGGCCGCCGCCGGCCACCGTGGCGGCCAGTGCGGTCAGCAGCGTCTGCACCCGCAGTTCCCGCAGGTCCAGGTTGCGGGTCCGGCGGTTGATCTTGCGAAGTTCGGCGACCATACGGGCGCCGAACAGGCCGCTGAGCCCGTACAGCCGCACCTCCTTGGCGGCGGTCACCGACGAGATCAGCTCTGCGTAGAAGGATTCCCGCCGCGACGCGTGCCCCAGCTGCAGCATCGTCTTGGCCCGGCTGCGGGACAGGGCGAGCTCGGCTCGCAGGGTCGGCAACGCGGCGACCGTCACCACGACGGCCATCCACGGGGCCATGCCGGCCAGCACCGCGACGAACCCGACGATCGTGACCGCGTTCTGGAGCAGGCTGAGACCGTTGGACACCAGCTGCGCCGGCGTGGGCGGACCATTGTTCACCGCCAGTTCCAACCGGTCCTGGAAGGCTGGGTCCTCGAAGCGGCCCAAACCGTCGAAGCGGCCGATCGCGGCGTACAGCTCCTGCTGGCCGGCCAATTGGGTGCGCCGGATCAGTTCGGCGTCGAGGTACTGACCGACCTCCGGCAGCATCGCGCCGGTCATCGTGGCTACCGCAAGCCCCACCACGAGGATGAGCAGACCGCCGGCCGGCGCGGGTTCGGTGATCCGGTCCAGGATGGTCTTGGTGAGCCAGGCCACGGTCACCGGGACGGCGCCGGCGATCAACGTCGTGACGGCCTGGGCGACCAGCAGCGTACGGGAGGCCCGCCAGGTCAACGCGATCGCGGCGGCCAGGAGCCGGGCCGCGCCCCGAAATCCCGGACGGGCCGCGTCGGTGATGTTCATGCAGGCGCCGTCGCCGGCAGCGTCTCGACGTTGCTCGTGCTGGCCCGGACCCGGCCGGAGCTGTCGAGCACGAAGAACGACGGGAAGGCCCGGACCGAGAAGGCTTCCGGCAGGGGCCCGTCGACCTCCTGGTACACCACCCTGGCGACCGGAGACAGCGGTTGCACGAAGGGCTGGGCGCCGGCGCCGTCCGAGCCGCCGACGATCACGGCCAGGACCTGGTCCCGGTCGTCGTCGTGGGCCCGCGCCGCCGCCACGAAGTGCGGCAGGCTCTCCTGGCACGAGGCGCAGCCGACGGCGAAGAACCCGACCAGCGTACGGTCGGCCAGTTGCTCTCGGGAGACGTGGCGCCTGTCCAGGTCGACGGCGGCGAAATCACCGACCATCGAGCCCGGCGACAACAGGGCCGGATCGTCGGAGGAATGGGCGACCGAGGCCGGCTCATTCTGTTCCCGAAGCCGACGGACAACGCCGAGGATCAGCAGAAGATTGATGACGCTGATCACGCCGATGAATGCAATGATGGCATAGAGAAATACCACCGATCCTCCCCCCGTGGAGTCGCGGACAACCCTCATCCGCTTGGCGAGCTCACCGCCTAAAAGATCGTTGAGCTCCGGCCCGATGGACAGTACACAATGACGAGAGTTGATGGAAACCCCCGAAGTGGGCGCGCCCCCTTCACGGGCTCTCGGTGCGTCCTCGATCACCGGGCAAGGCGTTCGGCCCTACCGATCCCCCCGGCACTGAAGGCCGCGGCCACCGGCGTGGCTCTCGTCTCCGGCTGGCGATCCGCGCGGCGCACGAGGTTGCTGGACGGCGTGGCTGGAACGCGGGACGGGCCACACGTCGCGGTAGGCCGGTATTGTCGGCATGGACAGCGATCGCTAGGTTTCGATCGTGCAATACGTCGAAGTAGCCGGTAGAGCGGTACTGGTGGTCGTGTTCGCGCTGGCCCTGATCAGCAAGGTGTCCAGCAGGTCGGCCTGGGCGGCTTTCGTCGTGTCTCTCCAGCGGATGGACGTCGTCGCCAGTGCCTGGACACGGGCCGCGGCAGTCGCGACCGTTGTGGCGGAGGCGGCGATCGTCATGTTGGCTCTCGTGCCCGTCCGTCAGGCCGGCACCGTGGCATTCGTGCTCGCCGCCGGCCTGCTCGGCGCGCTGACCGCCGCCATCGCCCGGGTGATACGGCGGCGCACCGCGGTTCCGTGCCGATGTTTCGGGGCGTCCGACACGCCGCTGAGCATGCAGCACGTCGCCCGTAATCTGACGCTTGCCGTCATCGCGGTGCTGGGGCTGGCCGGTTCGCTGGCCGGTGGCGGGTTCCAAGCTCCCATGGTGGCGGTGATCGCGCTGGCCGGCGTCCTCATAGGCCTGCTCGTGACGAGGTGGGACGACCTGGCCGCCCTGATGCGTGTGCCCTGAGCGCCGAAAGCCCGATCGTGGCGGAGGTCGCCGGTTGCTTCTTCGCCCGGAATCCGCTCGTTGTGCCCCTGGCCCAGGTCGGCGGAGCGGGCGTCCTGCTCCGCCCTTATAGACGATCCGATTTCTGCATTGTCGACGAGCGAATATCCATCACGGTCGTCGCTGTGACGGCAATGGGATGTCGACGCTCTCCTGCTGGATCAGCCTTCGTTGAACAGCACCGAACGTGCGACCGATGAGTCGCCCGTGCAACGCAGCCTTGGCACACCTTTCTCGGCATTGTGCAGGTATTCCTCGGCGAGTTGATCTTCGTGTTTGGCGATCCACCCCGTCCAGCAGGCGGGTGAACAGGTCGGGCCAGTAAGCCTCACCGTGTTCGGCGGTGTGCTGGTGTCGGTGGGGGTGGTGTCTAGGTCTTGGTAGGTGGCCGGGTCCTGGGGACCGTGCGCGGCGGCGCATCCGGCAGGGGCGTGCGGTGAGGTGCGAGGGCGGCCGCGGTGACAGTCGCTGACCTGCCGGGTGTGGTGGGTCTGCTGGGCGGGTGTCCAGACTTGAAGGTCGTCGCGGTCGAGCAGGTCCGCGGGGAGGGTGAGCCGGTATTCGTCGGCGCGGCCGCGGCCGGCACCGGCGGCGACGAGGCGGATGAGGCCGAGACGGCGCAGTAGGGCGACGACGTCGCGGACCGTGCGGTATTCGATTTCGAGGTCGACACTGAGCCGGGCGATGCCGGGCTCGGTATCCACCCATCGAATGACGGCGATCGGAAACGGGACATACAGGCCAAGGCGGAGCGCACAGAGTCGGTCTCTTCATTCCGTTGATTGTCATCGACAACGGCACGGTATGTGCATCGGTGCAAGTGTTGGATCCGGCACGCCGGGGCCGGATCGAATCGAATCCTCATGTCGGCTCGGGCATTCCGTCGAGTGTATCTGGTGGAGGGTCTGGCCCAATTTGGGCGAAGAGGTGACCGGGACGAGGAGGTAGCGGTGAAGGCAGTGGTGTATGAGGGACCGCGGCAGGTCAGCGTCAAGGATGTTCCCGATGCGCGGATCGAACGGCCGACCGATGTGCTGGTGCGGATAACGTCGGCGAATATCTGTGGGTCGGATCTGCATATGTACGAGGGTCGAACCGATTTCGAGCCCGGCCGGTGGTTCGGGCACGAGAATCTGGGTCGGGTGGTCGAGGTCGGCGCTGGGGTCGACAAGGTGCGGGTGGGTGACTGGGTCGTGCTGCCGTTCAACATCTCGTGCGGCCATTGCAAGAACTGCGAGCGTCAGCTGACGAACTATTGTCTGACCGCTCAGCCGGAGCCGAAGATGGCCGGTGCCGCATACGGCTTCGCCGACATGGGCCCGTACGGCGGCGGGCAGGCCGAGCTTCTGCGCGTGCCGTGGGGTGACTTCAACTGCCTGCGGCTGGGTGAGGACGCCGAGCAGCGCCAGACCGATTATGTGATGCTCGCCGACATCTTCCCGACCGGCTACCACGCCACCGAGATGGCCGGTGTGCAGCCCGGAGATCAGACGGTCATCTACGGCGCGGGCCCGGTCGGGCTGATGGCCGCCCTGTCGGCGACCATCCGCGGGGCGAGCAAGGTGATGGTGGTCGACCGGCACCCCGACCGGCTGCGGCTGGCCGAGTCGATCGGCGCGATCGCCATCGACGACTCGAAGGTCGACCCGGTGCAGGCCGTTCTCGAGCAGACGATGGGACTCGGGGCGGATAACGGCTGCGAGTGCGTCGGCTATCAGGCGCACGAGCCCGACGGCCAGGAGCAGGCCAACCTGACGATGAACCGGCTGGTCGCCTCGGTACGCTTCACCGGGAGGATCGGCAACGTCGGTGTCTTCGTCCCGGAGGACCCCGGGGCCAGTGACGAGCTGGCGAAGCAGGGCAAGCTCGCCTTCGACTACGGCATGTTCTGGTTCAAGGGCCAGCACCTCGGCACCGGCCAGGCACCGGTCAAGAAGTACAACCGGCAGCTGCGCGACCTGGTCGCCGGCGGCAAGGCCGAGCCGTCGTTCATCGTCAGCCACGAGCTCCCTCTCGACCGGGCGCCGGATGCCTACGAGCACTTCGACAAGCGCGACGACGGCTGGACGAAGGTCGTCCTGCACCCTGAGATGGCAGGGGCAGGTGCCTGACATGGCCGCAGAACTGAACGGGCGCCGGATCGCCATCCTCGCCGCCGACGGGGTGGAACGAGTCGAACTGGAGCAGCCGCGGCGCGCGCTGGACGACGCCGGCGCCCGTACCGTCGTGGTCTCCCTCAGAAGCGGCGAGATCCAGGCCCGCGATCACGACCTGGAGGACGCCGGCACCTTCCCGGTCGACCGGCTGGTCGGCGAGGTGTCGGTCGACGACTACGAGGCGCTGCTGCTGCCGGGTGGGACGGTTAACCCGGACAAGTTGCGGATGGAACCCGCCGCGGTACGGTTCGTCCGGGACTTCGTCCGGTCGGGTAAGCCGGTCGCTGCGATCTGCCATGGGCCGTGGAACCTCGTCGAGGCCGACGTTGCACGCGGGCGCCGGCTGACCTCGTGGCCGAGTGTGCGCACCGACCTGCGCAACGCCGGTGCCGAGGTGGTCGATGAGCCGGTCGTCACCGACGGCAACATCACCACGAGCCGAGCACCCGACGACCTGCCGGACTTCTGCGAACGCATCGTGCAGGAATTCGCCAGAGCCCCGCAGCCGTCCGCCGCTGCGGGCAGGGCATGACCTCACAAACGGAGAGCAGGCGGCCGGGTCACCGGCCTTCGCCGGCCCGGTCGGGTTCGGGATGGTGTCCGTAGGCGGCGGTCCGGACCGTCTCCTCGTCCTCCAGGCCGGAGCCGATCGCTCCGCCGACGGTGGCCAGGGAGCTGATGATCCAGGCGAGAGCCAGATAGTCGGTGGCGTGGGCGGGTCGTTGCAGGGTCTGTTCCAGTACGGAGGTGTCGATCAGCAGCGCCGCGGCGAGCAGTGTGCCGAGCGACAGCACGACATAGGACGCTGCTGTGGCCAGGGCGAGGGTGAGGATCGTGCCGAGGTTGAACATCCGGGCCAGCTCGGCGGGTGTGTCCCGGTCGGGTTTCTCCCACAGGTCGTGGGCGATGATCAGCCAGGCCACCAGTCCGGTCAGCGCTGACAGCATGACGATGGTGAGGCGTAAGCCGCCGAGCGCGTCGCCCATTCTCCAGATGGTGCTGTTGGTGAGCGCGATCGCGGCCGTGCCGAACGCGCCCACCAATAGTTTGGACAGGCCCAGCAGCGCGCGTCCTGGCCGGTTTGCTCGGACCATTCCGGTCAGCAATCGAGCCCGGCCGGTCCGCCGTGAGGCGACGTACCGCAGTTCGCCGGCGTCATCCTCACCGATCACCCGTTTGATGACAGTGACCCGGCTCGGCAGGTCGGCCGGTGCCCAGCGGCCCGGCGGGTGCGGAGGGCCGGGTGCGTCGGCGAGCAAAGCCCCCACGAGATGTGGAACAGCCGCGCGGACGGTTCCCAGTTGGCTCAGGCCCAGTGCGGGCAGGGAAACCAGCGCGGCTCGGCGCCGGGTGGAGATTTGGGCGATCAGTGGCGTCCGGCCGGTCTGCAACGGCAGATCGGTCAGGCAGATCGCGACGTGCCAGTGGTCATCGGTGCGCCGTCGGGCCAGATCGTCGAGCAGCGCCTCCGCACCGCCGTCGCGGTGCGGGGCCACCTCACCCCAGCCTTGCCGGACCGTCCATCGCACGCCGGAGTCCACCTGCTCGGCGAGCAGGTCGGCGAGCTCGGCGGCGAGGCGCGCCGTGATCCGTGCCGGGTGGTCCGGCGGAGTGGCGACCAGCCCGACGACGATCTCCCCACGATGCAGGTCGCTATCGGTCATCACGGCTCCTCGCCAGCATCGGGACGCGTTGCAGTGCCTCCGCATTCCCCCTCAGTGCGTATACATGCCTCGGCCTACCGGCAATGCCGCCCACCTTGCCGCTGATGTCGGTCGATGAGACGGCATGAGCGGACCGCCAGGAACGCCGGGGCCAGTGGCGGCCAGGGCGGTTTAGGCGTCTTCCTTGCGGGAAGGCGGATCTGGACGAGATGCGCTCCTGGTCACGGTGCGGGGGTGCGGCCAACCGCGGAGGTTCCCGTGACGCAAATGGCAACGCGAGAAACAGCGGACGACAGGCAGGCCACCGTGCAGCGGCGGGGCCGCGGGCTGGGCTGGATGAGCCTTGGTTTGGGCGTGGCGCAACTGGCGGCGCCGGACAGAGTGCGCCGGATGAGCGGCGTGGACGACTCCGCGACCTCGCGGGCGGTGGTGCCGCTGGTCGGGGCGCGGGAGCTGGTCCACGCGGCCGGGCTCCTGAGGAGCCGGCGCAAGAGTGTGTGGGCGTGGACCCGGGTGGTGGGCGACGCGATGGACCTGACCGCGCTGGGGATGGCTCTCGCCCACCGGGGCGGGCGCCGCCGGCGGCGGCTGCTCGCCGTGACCGGCGCGGTAGCCGGGATCACCGTGCTGGACCTGCTGACCGCCGTACAGGCAACCCGGGCCGGGAAAGTCGCCGCCGTGCCCTCGATGGGGAGCACACCCGAAGGAGTTTCAATGACCATGTCAAGCCGCGTACGGCGTGATCGGCGGTGAGGGATGGAACTCACGGCCGTCTCGCAGCAGGGCCCAGATGACGTCGATCAGGCGGCGGGCCAGGGCGATCAAGGCTTGG
>NZ_JAGFNS010000051.1 GCF_017592555.1 Actinoplanes flavus
TCGCCCGGCTCAAGCGCCACCGCGGCGTGGCCACCCGCTACGACAAGTTGGCCGTCCGATTCCAGGCCGTCCTAACCATCACGGTCATCTGCGAGTGGCTCTGACCGGCTTATGAAACACGCCTTAGTCGGCCGTGTCGCCGAGCGCGATCAGGATCGTTCGTAGGGCGTCGATGGTGGCGCGGGTGGTCTCCGGGGGGATGTGTCGCAGCAGGGCCGCCTGGGCCGCGCTGGCCGCGCGGACCGCCTCCTCGGCCCTGGTGACGCCGGTGGGGGAGAGGCGCACCCAGGAGCTGCGGGCGTCGGACGGGTCGGGATCGCGCTCGATGAGACCGGCCAGGGTGAGCCGGCGCAGCACGTTGCTGGTGCCGCCGGAGGTGAGGGCCAGACGCTGGGTGAGGACGGACGGCCGCAGCCGGTAGGGCTCGCCCGCGGCGCGCAGCACGGCCAGGATGTCGTACTCCGCCTTGGTCAGGCCGAGCCTCGCCAGTTTCGCCTCGGCCGGGGCGTTGAGCAGTGCGGACAGCCGGGCCGCCCGCTTGCTGATCTCGAGTTCCGCACCGACGGCGCCGGGGAGCTCCGCGTCCCACGCCCCGGCGATGTCGTCCACCACGTCCCTGGCCACCGGATCATCCTACTTGCGCCGAACAAAGCTTTCTGGATACCTTTTTGAAAAGCTTTCTAGGGGGAGACATGGATCTTGTGATCAATGGCGGCCGCCTGATCACCGGCGAGCGGGCCGATGTGCTCGTGGACGACGGCCGGATCGTGGCGGTGGGGGTGTTCCCGGCCGTGGCGGCGCACGAGGTGATCGACGCCGACGGGCTGGTGATCGCGCCCGGCCTGGTCGACAGCCACCAGCACGTGGCGCAGGCGCCGCTGCGCGGCATCGGCGCGGACATGACGCTCGCTGACTATCTCGCCACCGTTCTCGGCCGGCTCCTTCCGGCGTACGGGCCGGACGACGCCCACCACGCCACCCTGCTCGGCGCGGCCGAGGCCCTGAACGCGGGCATCACCACCGTCCTCGACTTCTGCAACGTCACCCGGACACCCGAGCACACCGACGCGGTGCTGGCCGCCTACGAGACGGCCGGCATCCGGGCCGTGGTGGGGCACAACAACCCGGCCGACGTGGCCGACGTGCGGCGGGTGGCCGGGCTGCGCGGGCGGGTCACCGGCGCGCTGGCGATCAACGGTCCCGGGTTCGGCGACTGGGCGGACACCGTCCGCGAGATCCGGCTGGGCCGGGAGCTGGGCATGCTGGTCACCCTGCACGCGGGCGGCGGACCCGGCGGACCGCTGCGCCGGCTCCACGACGAGGACCTGCTCGGCCCGCACCTGCACCTGGTCCACGTCAACGGGCTGACCGGCGAGGAGGCGAAACTGCTGGCCGGCACCGGGACCGGGGTCACCGTCACGCCACTGGTCGAAGCGACCATGGGGCACGGGGTGTCGGCCTACAGCACCTTCGCGGGCGCCGGCGGGCGGGCCGGCCTGGGCGTCGACGTCGTGGTCGACGCGCCGGCGGACCTGTTCGAGCCGTTGCGGGACACGCTCCGGTCGCACCGGCTCGCCACCGGCGTCATGCATCCGGCCGGCGGCGTTCTGAGCGCGGCCACCGTCGACAGCGCCGCCGCCATCGGGCTCGGCGACCGGATCGGGACGATCGCGCCGGGCCGCCGGGCCGATCTGATCCTGCTCGACGGCCTGGGACACCTGCCGGACGGGCCGGGACTGGCCGGAGCGGTGGTCACCACCGTGGGGCCGGGCGACGTCCGTACCGTGATCGTCGACGGCCGGATCGTGAAACGCGACGGTGAGCTCGTCGGTCTCGACCTCCGGCGCCTGCGCCGGACAGGACGAAGGCGGTGACCCGGTCCGGGTCACCGCCTTCGCCCATCCGCGTACCGCTAGGCGGCGGCCCGGACCGCCTCGTCCAGCTGGACGGGCGTCACGTAGCCGGCCTCCACGGCCAGGTCGCCGAGTTTCCGCCACGGGCCCTCGGTGATGACCTGCCGGTCCAGAAGCTCGCCGAGCTGCGACTCGTCGAGCAGCCCGGCGGCCATCAGCCGCTCGCCGACGTGCTTGCGCGCGGTGACCGGGCGGCCCTGCGAGCGCCGGCCCAGGACCAGGTGGGCCACCGGGGCCAGGCAGGTGACGATGGTCAGCAGCGCCCAGAAGTACAGCGACAGGAACGTGTGACCCAGCGCGATTCCGGCCACCATGAAGACGGCGCTCAGAACCGCCCAGCCCAGGTGCGGCCGGAAGGTGCGCCACGTGTCACCGGTCGCCGCCTTGCCCTTCGGGGTGACCACGTAGGCCAGTGGCCGTCCGGCCAGCTGGGCGGCCGCCGCGGCCAGGTAGACCGGCGCGGTGGCCAGCTCCAGCGCCATCCCGGACAGGCCCCACGAACGGCGCTCGTGGGCGACCAGGTTGAACCGGCGGGTGAACTGGACGAACGCCAGCCCGAACGCGATGTTGGCCAGGAACAGGGCGGCCCACAGCACGCCGGGCAGCCGGGTGAAGGTGATCCCGCCGACCAGGTAGAGGCCGGTCAGGAAGATGCCGCTGACCCAGGAGATCGCGGTGGTGGGGTAGTGGGTCTGCAACGCGGCGAAGGACAGCCGCTGGCTCACCTTCGGCAGCCGGCGCAGGACGGCCGGCGAGTGGCCGCGGGCGATCTCCCAGATGCCGTACGCCCACCGCTTCTGCTGGCTGAAGAAGTCCGAGTACGTCGCCGGGCCCTCGCCGACCGCGATGATGTCCGGCGTGTAGACGCCGCGCCAGGTGCTGCCGGTCGCCGGGTTGACCGCTCCGAAGATCACCATCGAGGTGAGGTGGTCCTCGATGATCGAGTCCTGATAGCCGTCGATCTGCTTGAACGCGGCCGGCCGGTACAGGTGGTTGGTGCCGATCAGCAGCGGCGCGCCGCGCCCGTTGCCGCCACGCTGGATCACCCCGTGGAACAGGTACGCCAGTTCGGCCGCGCCCCGGGCCACGAACGACTCGGTGAGGTTCGCGTACACCTGCGGGGCGACCACGAACCCGGTGTCCGGGTCGGCGAAGTAGCCGAGCGTGCGCTCCAGGAAGTTCGGGTACGGCACGTGGTCCGGGTCCATCTGCGCGACCACGTCGTAGTCACTCTCGTGCGCCGACCGCCAGGCGTTGTGGTTGCCGTGCTTGGTGCGCGCCCGGTACGGGCCGGACTCCTGGTTCCACTCCGGGCGCCCCTTGCGGCTGAAGTGGCGTACGCCGAGCCGCTCGCACCGGCGCCGTACCTCCGGGTCGTCGCCCTCGTCGAGCAGCCAGACGTCGAGCACGCCGTCGTGCCGGATCCGCTTCATCGCCCGCAGCGTGGCCATGACCAGCTCGACCGGTTCCTTGCCGGGGACGATCGTGGTGAGCACGGCCACCCGCATGCCGCGCGGCGGCGTCATCGGGATCGGGTCGCGAGCCCGGGCCGCGAAGAACGTCAGCGCGCAGGTGCGCAGCCCGACGATGATCTGCATGATCACCATCACCACGAGACCGGTCACGGTGAGCGCGGCCATCACCGGGTTCAGCCCGTCGACCACCGGCAGGTTGCCCGGCAGCAGCAGGTACACCCCGAGCACGACGGCCACGGCGACGTGCGCCACACCGAGCAGGCGCAGCGTCCAGTCGTCGCGGCGCGAATAGGCCGGCCGGTACAGGACCCGGCCTCCGGTCGGCCGCAGCGGCCCGGTGATCTCGGTGGCCGTTCGGCCGTAGAGGGCACCGGATATGCGTCTTTCCACCAGTTGTTCGGTCACATGTCTCCCCGTTCTCGATCGTCGGGCCACCATCGGCGGGGAATCCGGGGATCGGAGGGGAATCGTCAGCCGGCCGCCCAGCGGATCAGTAGCCGTCGTCGATCACGTGCCCGGTGCGGCCGTAGTCGTTCACGATCGCCGCGTACTCCGCGTCCCTCTTCTCGGCGGGCCGCATCAGGTGCGGGCAGACGCGGCTGCCACCGGCGAATCCCGCGTGCCCGCAGGCGAGCGTCTCCACCCGGCTGAGTGTGCCTGACCCACGCCGCGGCCGTCTTCCGGGCAGAATGCGGGTTGTGGCACAGACGATGAGCGAGCCGGAGTGGCGGGAGTTCCTCACCGCGGGGACGCGGACCGGGAAGCTGGCGACGATCCGGGCGGACGGGTCACCGCACGTGGTGCCGGTGTGGTTCGTGCTGGACGGCGGCGACCTGGTGTTCAACACCGGCGCGTCGTCGGTGAAGGGCCGGAATCTGGCCAGGGATCCGCGGGCCGCGCTCAGCGTGGACGAGGAGACCCCGCCGTACGCGTTCGTCACCGTGCGGGGAAGCGTGACCGTCAGCACGGATCTGGACGACATGCGGGTCTGGTCGACCCGGATCGCGCACCGGTACATGGGCGCCGACCTGGCCGACCGTTACGGCGCCCGCAACGCGGTCGAGGGTGAGCTGCTGGTCCGCCTGCGGATCGAGCATGTGGTCGCGTTCGGTGGCGTCGCCGACTGAGCCGCCACCCCGGGGTGGGGTGGCGGCTCAATGACTGTCAGGCGAGCTTGACGTTGAAGATCGGGTTGGCGGCGAGCTTGCGGAAGGAGGCGAGGCTGGCCGGGGTGCTGTTGATGCTGATGTCGCGGTTGCCCTGGTCGTCGGCCTTGGTGTCGAAGTGCACGATCGCCTTGATCGCGGGCCGCTTCTTCAGCTCCGGCAGGACACTGTTGTAGACCGCGGACTTGTCGGTCTTCTTACCGATCCGGTGGTAGCCACCCCACTCGGCGATCATCAGCGGCTTGTTCTTGTGCTTGGTCGTCGCCCACTCGTAGAAACCGGGGCCACCGTTCTTCGGCTTACGGTCGAGCAGGTCGGCGAACGTGCCGTAGTGGTAGTAGCCCTTCTCCACACTGACGTAGGAGTCCAGGCCGATCCAGTCCACCACGTCGTCGCCCGGGTACAGGTCCTTCCACCACGACTGGGCCATCCACTTCTCGTTACCCATGTACGCCATCACGTTCACGACGTTGTCGACGCCCTGCGCCTCCAGACGCTGGATGGTGTGCCGGTACATGGCCGCGAAGTCCTTGGCCTCCCAGCCCGAGCCCTTCTTCGGCTTGACGTCGTTCTCCGGCTCGTGGTTGAGCACCAGGAACACCTGCTTGTCGTACGCCTTGATCCGCTTGGCGAACGCGTCGATCCGCTTATCCTGCTCGCCCTTGGCGACCTTCGCCCACGACGAGCCGTAGGCGACCTTCCAGTTGAGCAGCAGCACCCGCGGGTTGGCCGGGTCCTGGGTCATGGCGATCTCGGCCTTGGTGGGGAACGCCTCGTCGCCCTTGTGGTAGGTGTGGAAGATCGTCGCGGTCCGCCCGGACAGCTTCTCCCAGTTCTTGTGCTCCAGGTCACGCGGCTTGCTGGTGAACCCACCAGCCGCACCACCCCACAGCACCCCGCAGGACGGGACCAGGTTGGCGTCGGTCACACACTGGGTCTTGGCCGGAGCCGCCTGCGCGGCGACCGGAGCCACGACAGCGGCAGTGGCGGTACCCGCGAATACGGCGGTCAAGGCTGTCAGCATCATCGGCAGCTTGGCGCGTCGCAAAACAATCTCCCCCGTTTGTCCGGCACGTTGTCGGCCGGGCATGGGAAAGAGATTCCAGGGCGGGCGTTGCACCTCCAGTGCCCGAACCGGTGCCGGGCGGTTGCGACCGTCCAGGCCCCGGGTCGAACGACTCGCCACGGGTAATCGGCCGGCTCAGGGACGGGTTTACCGAAGTGAGCGGGCGGAGATGGACCACCGATCTGCGCCCGGCGGTCGCGGCACAGGCGTGCGCGGGCAGATGCTCGCGTGGCGCCGCCGGGACGGCCGGAGATGCGGTCGGGGGCGGCGGACGCCGTACCGGAAAACGGTTTTGATCTTCTGGGTCTAGTTCTCGACCAGCAGCCGGCGCATCGCCACGACCAGGTGGCCGGCGATGACCAGGACCTGGCGCCGTTCGTCGGTGAGCCCGGCCATCCCGTCGATCCAGGGACGCAGCCCGGCGGCCACCTCGTGCAGCACCTCGGGGGTGCGGGCCAGGACGTCCGCGCCGGCCGGCCAGCGATCGCCCCAGATCAGCGCCCCGGCCAGCAGGGCCGCGAAACCCGGGCTCTCCACCGGGACCTGGGCCAGGTACGCCGTGGTCTCCGGCCGGTCACCCAGTTCCGGGTACTGGGCGGCCAGCAGGGAGCGCGGCCACCAGTCCGGCGACACCCGGGCCTCCACCGCGAACGGGTCGAGGGCGGTCACGTCGGAGACCCGGAACAGCTCGGGGCTGTGCGCCACGTGCGCGGCCAGCAGCGCCCGGCTGTAGCGGTGGGCGCGACCGGTCTGGATCAGTCCGCTGACGGTACGGCGGCCGTCCCAGAACGCCTCCGGGTCGACGTAGGCGCGGGCGGCCTGCCCGAGCGCCTCGATCTCGCGGTCCGAGCTCTCGATCGCGTACTCGTTGCCGACCGCGCCGTGGCCGGCGTTGAGGACCACCGCGTCGATGCGGGACAGGGCCAGCCACTCGGTGTGCACGGCCGGCTGCGCGGCGGTCGCGCCGCCCCGGGTGATGGCCCAGTCCGGCTCGCTCTCCGGGGAGATGGTGTCCAGGAACTCCACGTCCAGGTAGCCCTGCCAGAGGCGGACCAGCCGGGTCCACCAGTCGTTCGAGTCGTCCGGCGGCGGCACGATCGAGGCGAGCGTCACCGGGTCGCTCTCCACGTGCAGCAGGAGCAGCAGCAGATTGGCCGTGTAGATCGCGTACCGCTCCATGTAGGTGCCGGTGGACGGCGAGTAGGTGCCGTAGCGGCCGCGGTCCCAGCGGTCCTCGGCCTCGCGCAGCAGCACGCGCAGGATGTCACCGGCCCGGCGGGCGCCCTCCGGGTCGGCGTGCAGCTGCTCGATGAACGGCAGCACCGACGAGCCGCCGGAGTTCAGCGTCTGGTGTGACAGCAGCGCGTAGAGGCGGTCGTCGTCCCAGTTCTGGGAGGACGGGCGGTCCCGGGAGCGCCACAGCTCGGCGAGTTCGGTCATCACGAAGTAGGCGATCAGGTACTCGCCGAAGGTGGCGTGCAGGAACTCGTAGCTGCGCCCCTCCACCCCCTCGTCGACCTCGGAGGCGTGGATGAAGAAGAACCGGCCGAGGACCCGCCGGGCCGCGCTCAGCGCCCCGCCGCGCCGCGCATGTTGCCGCTGCCGGGGCGCCGGGTCGAGGGCCTGGAGGTCCTCCAGCAGGGTCTGCTCCTCGATGTAGTGCTTGCCCCGGTTGAACATGCCGAACGCCGCGATGCCGAGCCGCCACAGCTCGGCCTGGATCCCGGCCTCGTCGCCGGCGCGCGCCGGGCTGTCCGGCTTGTTCAGCTCCCGCTCGATGAACCGGCGCAGGATGGCGCCGTAGATCTGCGCCGGGGTGGAGTCCTGCTGCATGGGCGGCAGCCCGTTGGCGGCGCCGTGCAGCACCAGCAGCAGCAACAGCAGCGGCTGGCGGGCGATGTCGCCGTAGGACAGCACGGACGTCGGTGACGGGATGCCGGCCAGCCCGCTGGGCCCCAGGTACGGGTTCGCCCGCTCCCAGATCCCCAGCCACGCCCCGACCTGCTCGGTGCTGAAGTCCTCCAGCTTGATGACCAGGCAGCCCTCCGGGATCCGGGCCAGGTCGGCCACCAGGGTGCGGGAGGTGACGATGACCGCGACCGGCCGGGACGCGAGCCGTTCGATCCGCTGGAACTCGACCACGTTCTGCAGATAGTTCGACTCGGCGGTGCCGGACGCCTGCATGAACTCGTCGAGCCCGTCGATGAACAGCACCCGGGTCGCGTCGGCGGACGCGTCGCTCAGCTCGGCCCAGGAGACCCGCCCGTTGGTGGCCTTGCCGAGCACCGCGGCCACCTGCTGGTAGACGGGCGCGCTCGGGTCCGGCACCTGGCGCAGCGGGATCCGGGCGGCGGTGAAGGCGTCGCTGCCGGAGAGCCGGGCCGCGCACACCTTGGTGAACATGCTCTTGCCCGAGCCGGGGTGGCCGAGCACCACGAGCGGACGTTCGTGGCTGCGCGGGGAGGAGAAGTAGGCGGCCAGGAAGGCGTCCAGGTCACCGCCGAGCGGGGTGCGCTTCTCCCACCACGACTCGTCGGCCGGGGCCGCCGCGTCGGTCATCACCATCCACCGGTACGCGGGGCTGAGGTATCCGTCCTCGATGGCCGGCACCCGCAGCGCCGGAAGATCGTCGGACACCCCGGCGGCGACCAGCGGCTCGCGCAGGGCCGCCCGGTTGAACTCGGTCACGAACCGGCGCACCTGACCGGCCTGCTCCCGGCCGGCCCCGGCCAGCGACACCATCAGGCGCTCCAGCCGGGCCAGCGACTCCACCGCCCGCCCGGCGGTGACCTGGGTGGCGTGGTGTTCGCCGAGCATCGTCCAGATCTCGAACTCGCGGACGTCGGCGGCCAGCAGTTTGTACTCGGCGTCGTACCGGCGGACCGCCCGGCCGACGATATCCTCGATCAGTGGCTGCACCGGGCTCAGCACCTCGGCCCGCTCCCAGACGGCGAAGTTCTGGAAGAACCGGACGCACAGCACGGCCAGCTCCCGGTAGCGCGGGGCGATCACGGTGTCGCGGGTGGCCCGGAATCCGCAGCCGGCCCACGGCAGCGGGATCGCGAGGGTGGTGACCATCTGGGTCAGCTGCTCCTGGGCCGGTCCGGCGGCGGCCCGGTCGGTGAGGCGGCGTTTGTCCTCTTCGGTCAGCCCGATCCGGTCGTACACCGGGCCGACGGTCTCCCGGACGGCGGCGAAGAACGCCCCGTACGCCAGCGCGGTGTGTGTCGCGGCGAGGACGTCGGCGCGTTCCGGGGATCGGCCGCCGCGCAGCCGTTCGCGGCCCGCCGCGACCAGCTTGCCGAGCAGGCCGACCACCTCGTTCTTCTGGTCGACCCAGCCCCAGGCGGCGAGCCCGGCCGGCCCGGCGGCGATCACGCCCACGCCGAGCAGGGTGCCCAGGGTGCCGATCCAGCCGTCGTCCGGGCCGGACAGGATCGTGCGCGCGCCTTCCAGACTGTAGGGAGAGGCAGCCATTCGACCCCGTCCGCCGCAGTGAGATCAGTCGATCTGGACGATCTGATTCGAACACCCGGTTTCCGGCGTGGTCAAGACCATCCGGGCGGCCTCGACGGCGCGGGCCGCGATCTGGTCGGCGCTGATGTCGTTGCGGGAGAAGAAGCCGTCCGACCACAGCGTGGTGTAGCCGTGCGCCACCGCGATCATCGCCTCCACCAGCAGGACGGCGTCCTGGTACGAGGTCGTGCCGGTGGCCGAGGCCAGGTCGAGCATGGTGGTCATCAGGGCGCGGGTGTGCTCACGGCGCTCGTCGTCGGCCAGCGGGTACAGCTCAGGTGCGTAGATCACCTGGAGCCCGGCGCCGGTGCGGGCGACATACCGAACATAGGCGCCGGCCGCGGCGGCCAGCCGGTCGGCCGGGTCGGTTCCGGCCTCGTCGGCGGCGACCTCGACGGTGGTACGCAGGTCGCGTGCCGCGGCGGCGGAGACCGCGCTGAGCAGGTGGCCCCGGTCGGGGAAGTGCCGGTACGGCGCCGCCGAGCTGACCCCCAGGCGGCGGGCCACGGCGGCGACCGAGAAACGCTGGAGCCCGCACTCGGCGAGCACCTCGAAGCTGGCCGCGATCAGGGCCGCGCGCAGATCGCCGTGGTGGTACCCGCGATTCGCCGACACCCTTGCCTCCATGTGAGTAGGCTCTTACATTAGCAAGTAAGAGACCACTTACATTGGAGACGGCGTGAGCATCCGGCTCGGCTACCAGATTCCCAACTTCACCTATCCCGGTCCGGCCGGGGAGCTGTTCGACACGGTCGTGGCGCAGGCCCGCGAGGCCGAGGCGTCCGGCTTCGACACGGTTCTGGTGATGGACCACCTCTACCAGCTGCCGGGCATCGGCCCCGCGGAGAACGCGATGCTGGAGGCCTACACGACGCTCGGCGCGCTGGCCACGGCCACCTCCACGATCCAGCTGTCCACGCTGGTCACCGGGAACACGTACCGTAATCCCGCGCTTCTCGCCAAGACCGTGACCACACTCGACGTGGTCTCCAAAGGCCGGGCCGTCCTCGGCATCGGGGCCGGCTGGTTCGAGCGCGAGCACCACGACTACGGCTTCGAGTTCGGCACCTTCGGCGAGCGGTTCGAGCGGCTCGAGGAGGCGCTGCAGATCATCACGCCGATGCTGAAGGGCGAGCCGGCCACCCTCGACGGGAAGTGGTACACGGCCCGCGGCGCCATGAACAACCCGCGGGTCCGGGAGCACATCCCGGTCATGCTGGGCGGCAGCGGCGAGCGCAAGACGTTCCGGCTGGCCGCGCGGTTCGCCGACCACATGAACATCATCTGCGACGTCGACGACCTGCCCCACAAGGTCGCCGTGCTGCGAGAGCGCTGCGCCGAGATCGGCCGCGACCCGGCCACCCTGGCCACCAGCTACCTGGTGATGGGAATGGTCGGCGAGACCGAGCAGGAGGTCAAGGAGCTGGGCGAGAGCATCCCCGAGGACCGCCGCAACCGCGCCTTCCTGGGCACCGCCGAGCAGGTCGCCGAGCAGCTGCACGAGCGGGTGCTGGGCGCCGGCATCGACGGCATCACCATCAACCTGATCCGTAACGGTCACCGTCCGGGCGTGGTCGCGCAGGTGGGCGCGGCCCTCAAGCCCCTGGTCGGTTAGGGCTTCCCACTCTCGTCGAGGACGGGGAGGCGTACGCAGACGACGGTGCCGGCGGGCCGGCGCTGGCGCAGGCTGATCTCTCCGCCGTGCAGGTGGACGATGGTACGGGCCCGGGTCAGCCCCAACCCGAAACCCGGGATGCCCTGATGGCGGACGTTGCCGGCCCGGTAGAAGCGGTTGAAGACCCGGTCCCGTTCCGGCTCCGGGGTGCCGATGCCGGCGTCGGCGACGCACAGCTCGGCGAGGTGGTCGACGGCCCGCAGGGTCACGTGCACGTCGCCACCGGCCGGGCTGAACTTCAGCGCGTTGGAGAGCAGGTCGTCGACGGCCTGCCGCAACCGTACGGCGTCGCCGTCGGCCCGCAGCCGCTCCGGCAGGTCGGCGTGCAGCCCGACCCCGGTCTCGGCGGCGCGCGGCCGGTACGCCGTCACCGCCTCGGCCACCACCGCCGCCAGATCGACCGTCGCCCGGTGGAGCGCCTGATGGCCGGAGTCGAGCGCGGCCAGATCCAGCAGGGTGTCGACGATCCGCTGGAGCACCGCGGTGTTGCGGGCGACGGCGGCCAGCATCTGCCGCTGCTCGTCGTCGAGCCCGGTCGCCTCCTCGGCCAGCATCGTGGCGTTGGCACTGATCGAGGTGAGCGGGGTCCGCAGCTCGTGGCCGACCAGGTCGAGGAAGTCGTTCTGTGAGCGGGTCAGCTGCCGGGCCAGCTCCTCGGCGCGGCGCAGGGCCACGTAGACGCCGATCTGCGCGGTGATGCCGTCGAGCAGCAGGGTGAACAGGTCCTCGTGCACCTCGGGGGAGGCGGCGTAGCAGGTCAGGACGCCGAGCACGATGCCGCCGTCGCGGATCGGGACGGCCAGTACGGTACGGATGCCGTGCCGCGCGCACATCTCGACCCGTTCCCGCTCGTGGGCGGTGACCAGGCCGGCGTGCCGGCCGATGTCGGCGACCCAGAGGGGCTCGCCGGACTCCCAGACCCGGCCGCTGATGCCGCGCCCGCGAATCGGGTCGTGCCCGAAGAAGCCGTCCGTGTCCTCGCCGTCGGTGGTGTAGCCGGCCACCGATCGCAGGCTCCCGGACGTCTCGTCGACCAGGTACAGCTCGGCCCTGGGCCAGCCGAGCGCGCCGGTGACGGCCCGCAGGATGGCCGGCGCCGCCTCGGCGATCGACGTCGAGTGGCGCAGCGCCTGCTCCACCTCGCGGTGGCAGACGCGGAACCGCTCGGCGTGCCGTTGCACGGTGATCTCGTGGGCGGCGGCGACCGCGCCGAGCCGGCGGCCGTCGCGGCCGGTGATCGGCTGCGCGGTGGTGGCGAAGACGCGGCTGCGCCGGCCCGGAACCCGGATCACGATGTCCTCGGCGGCGAGCCGTTCGCCGCGCCAGGCCCGCATGAGCGGAGTCTGCTCCCAGGCCAGTGGATTCAGGTTGACGTCGAAGAGGTGCTGCGGATGGGTGGTGGACACGTCGGCGGGCACCGGACCGTCCTCGGGGTCGCCGTGCATCCGGCGCATCTCCCGGTTGACCAGGATGACCCGGCCGGTGTCGTCGCAGGCGATCACCCCGGCGGTGAGGCTGTCGAGCAGGGCGGTCAGGAACGCGTTGTGGCGTTCCGCGGCGTCCTCGGCGGCCGCCAGCGACGACACATCCGTCAGGAAGACGCAGGCCAGTGGCCCGGCCGAGCCGTGCACCACGGACATCGCGGCCCGGGTCTCCAGGCGCCGCCCGTCGCGGTGCCGGACGGTGAGCTCGCGGATGACCGGGCGGGTCGGCCGGCCGGTGAAGAGCCGGTTCAGGGCGGCGCTGATCGGCTCGTCACCGTACTCCGGCCGGCACGGGGTGTCGTCCAGGTGGCGGCCGCACACCTCGGCCGCGGCCATGCCGAGCAGTTCCTCGGCCGCCCGGTTGAAACCGCGTACCACGCCCTGCGGATCGACGGCGAGGACCGCCTCCTGAACGCTGTCCAGCAGCGCCGCGCTGTCCAGGGTCGCGAGCGGGGGGAGGTCGTCGTTCCGGTCCGCCACCGCAGCTCACCTCTGTCGTCTCGGCACTCACGGCGGGCGCACGAGTGTCCACGACAATCTTGTCAAAACGTAAGCACCGGCAAAGGGGAAAAGATGGCCGGGAAGGGCCGGTGTGCGGAGGTGGACGGGTGGGGCTGTTGACGATCGGTGCGTTCGCCCGTGCCGTCCGGATGACACCGAAGGCGCTGCGGCTCTACGACGAACTGGGCCTGCTTCCGCCGGCCGCGGTCGACCCGAGTCCGGATACCGGTTCTACCACCCGGACCAGCGGGAACGGGCGCTGCTGATCGGCCGGTTGCGCCGGATCGGCATGCCCCTGGCCGCCATCCGCACGGTGTGTGACCGGGACCCGCGGGTGGTCGCCGAGGCCGTCACCGCCCACTGGGGCCGGGTCGCCGCCGACACCGCCGACCGGGCCCGGGAGGTCACCGCCCTCGTCGGGGAGCTGTCCCGGACCGGACACGCCGCGGGCGTCCCGGGGATCCGTCGCGCCGCCCGTACCGATCGGGGCGCCGTCCGGGACAGCGACGAGGACGTCGCCTACGCCGGCGACCGGCTGCTGGCCGTCGCCGACGGCATCCGCGGAGCCGGTGGGGCGGCCGCCGCACGGGCCGCCGTCGCCGCCCTCGAACCCCTCGAGGCGCTGGACCGGCCGGCCGGCGAACTGCTCGCCGTGCTGGCCGCCGCGATCGACGGCATCGACGAGACGGTACGCGGGCTCGGCTCCGGCGACGACCAGCCGGCCACCACACTGACCGCGATGCTGCGGCACGGCGATCGGCTGGCCCTCGTGCACGTCGGGGACACCCGCGCCTACCTGCTGCGCGGCGGCGAGCTGAGCCTGCTGACCCGGGACCACACGTGGGTCCGCGACGAGGTGGACCGCGGCCGGCTCACCCCGGAGCGGGCCGCGGCCCATCCGCGGCGGGCCCTGCTCAGCCGGGCCCTCGGCGGTGGCCGTCCGGTCGAGGCCGACCTGGCGTTGCGGACCGCTCTGCCCGGCGACCGCTACCTGCTCTGCTCCGACGGCCTGTCCAGCGTCGTGCCCCCGGCCGCGCTGCGCGACACCCTCGCCACGGAGTCCGGCTGCGGGCCGGCGGTGGACCGGCTGATCGAGCTGGCGTACGCGGCCGGCGCCCCCGACAACATCGCCTGCGTGGTGGCCGACCTGATCCACTGACTGTCGGTTCTGCTGTGGTGGAGCGTTGGTGGTTCAACTCTCGGCCGGCAGGCGGAACGCGCGGTCAGCGGGGGTGGGAGCGACCCGCGATCACTGTGGGGAGCTCTTCCGGATACGTGGTGTTGACATTGATGGGAGGGTCGCGTCTACTTCGTGACGACGCGTTTTGGTGGGCTTCGTCACTGCGCGTCGTTCGGACACCTTGACGCCCCTGCGGAGGCACGTGTTGCGCACGACCTGAAGCGACCGTCCGAAGGTCCTATGGGAACGTGCACACCCCGCTCCGACTGTCGTCCACGTGCTTCCGGTGAGAAAGGTGGACCCCTCCGTGTCACTCACCCCCGCCGACGTCGGCAAGATCGAGTTTCGGGAGCCTCCGGCCGGCGGGCGCGGATATCACGAGGGTGAGGTCAACCGGTTCCTCGACGACGTGGCCGGGGAGATGCAGCGGCTCGCCGCCGAGAACCGGGCGCTCGCGGAACGGCTCGAATACGACGACCTGGCCGGTCACCTGCGCAAACTGGAACGCAAATGTGCCCGCGCGCAGGCGCGGGCGGCCGCCCTGCGAGCCGAGCTGGAACAGGCGCGGGCCGCGGCCGCGCCGGTGCCCGCCACCCCGGTCTCACCGCACCTGTTGCGCCTGGCCCAGCGCACCGCCGACGATTATGTGGCCGAGGCCCGGCGGGAGGCGAGCGAGCTGCTGAAGAAAGCGTCCGTCGAGGCGAGCCTGGTGGTCAGCGACGCGGAGCTGCGGGCCTCCACGATCGTCGCCGACGCCCGGCACGCGCACGCCGAACGGGTCAACAGCCTGGACGGCAAACGGGCGCGGGCGCTGGCCCGGATCGAGGAACTCGGCGAGGAGGCCCGTCGGCGGCGCGAGGCTCTGGCCGGGGACGTCGCCTATCGGCTGCGGCGGATGGACGGCACCCACTGACCGTGCGCCGCGCGGCTGGCGCTGCGCGGCACGACGATCGCCGAGACGCTTACCGAACTGCTCGGCGACGTCGAGGTGGAGGCGTGCCCGCGGGCCGCCGGGCTCCTGCCCGGCGACCTCGCGGCGCTCCGGGAGCGGCTGCTCACCGATGGAGAACGGTCACTCCTTGACGGCGACGCCGCAGTACTGGTTCACGTCGACGTCGCCGGTGTGTGCGTCCGGCCGCCACCGGTTGCACGGGACGACGCCCGGCTCCAGCAGTGTCAGGCCGTCGAAGAAGGCGGTGATCTCCTTGGCGCTGCGGTACTTGATCTTCGGGGTGCCGCGCTCGTTCCAGAAGTCGACGATCCGGTTCGCCTCGGCCGTGTTGATGTCGTAGCAGCCGTGCGCGATGGCCAGGTAGCTGCCGGTGGGCACCGCGTCGACCAGGCGGCGCACCACCTCGTACGCCGTGTCGTCGTCGCGCAGGAAGTGCACGATGCCGAGCAGGGTCAGCGCGATCGGCTGGGAGAAGTCGAGGGTCTGCCGGGCGGCCCGCAGGATCTCGTCCGGGTCGTTCAGGTCGGCCTCGACGTAGTTGGTCTCACCCTCCGCCGAACCGGACAGCAGCGCCCGGGCGTGCACCAGCACCAGCGGATCGTTGTCGACGTAGACCACCTTGGTCTCCGGTGCGACGTCCTGCGCCACCTGGTGGGTGTTGTCGGCGGTCGGCAGGCCGGTGCCGATGTCCAGAATCTGGCGGATGCCACCGTCGCGGACCATGTGCTCGACCGAGCGGCGCAGGAACCGGCGGTCCTCCCGGGCCAGGGTGACGATCGACGGCAGCATCCCGGCGATCGCGTCACCGGCCTCCCGGTCCGGCTGGAAGTTGTCCTTGCCGCCGAGCCAGTAGTTCCACAGCCGTGCCGAGTGCGGGGTGCTGGTGTCCAGGTTCTGCCCGGCCCTGTCCGCCACGAGCGGCTCCTCTAGTCCACAGTGATCATCGAAGGCCTCCTATCATGCCAGGATTCCGGCCGGTACGGCCACGGGGCACCCCGGCGAGTCGACGACCGGCTCCGGTGCACCCCGCGCCGGGACCCGCCGGGCTCAGCGCCGTGGATCCCAGACGAAGACCCGGGTGGCCGCCGCGACCGCCGGCACCGCCGTGACGAGCAGCAGCGCCGTCACCACCGGCCACCCGTCCGCGCCGGGCACCCGCCAGGCGATCCGGGCCAGCTGGGTGATCGCGGCCCCGGGCAGCAGCGTCATCGCCCAGCCGACGTCGGCCGCCGGGGTGCGGGCCACCCACAGCGCGCCGCCGAGGAACACCAGCGCGATCGGCGTGGTCGTCAGCTGCGCCAGTTCCGGCGCCGAGGTGACGGCCGCGGTCAGGGCGGCCAGCGCGCCGGCCGTCACGATTCCGGCCAGGACGGCCGGCACCAGCGGGCCGGGCCGGATCCCGCGCAGGTCCAGGGCGGCCGACAGCAGCAGCACCTGGGCCAGGGTCAGCACCGCGGGCGGGGTCAGGACGGCGGCCAGGATCGCCGTGTCGGAGGCGCCGCTGCCACGCAACCGGCGCAGCACGTTCTGCTGCCGGCGCGACGCCAGGGTGGTGGTGCCGGAGACGTACGCGGTGAGCGTGATCAGCGTGACCAGCAGCAGCCCGGCGGCCGTTCCCGGTCCGGCCCGCCCGGTGTCCGCCTCCGCCGCGAGGATCAGCCCGCCGAGCGCCAGCGGCAGCACCGCACCCATCGCCAGGGCGAACGCGCTGCGGCGCAGCATGGTGAACTCAGCGCCGGCGATCAGCAGCCAGGCCCTCATCGCAGCACCCCGCCGTCCATGATCACGATCCGGTCGGCGTGCCCCGCCGCCTCTTCCGGATAGTGGGTGCTGACCAGGATCGACGTGCCGGCGTCGCGCTGTTCCCGCAGCAGCTTCCAGGTCCGGGCCCGGGAGTCCGGGTCGAGCCCGGAGGTCGGCTCGTCGAGCAGCAGCAACCGTGGCCGTCCGCACAGGGCGACGGCCAGATCCAGGCGGCGCCGCTCTCCGCCGGACAGCAACCGCACCCGCAGTCCGGCGCGGTGCTCCAGGTCCACCGCGCCGAGCAGGTCACCGCTGACCGGGCGGCGGTGCAGGCGCAGCCACAACCGCAGCGTCTCGGCCACCGTGAGATCCGGCGCCAGGCCGCTGTCCTGCGGGACCACGCCCACCTCGGTGGCGAGGCGGCGGCGTTCGGCGTACGGATCCCGGCCCAGCACCCGGATCGTGCCACCGGCCGGTCGCCGGTGCCCGAGCAGCAACTCCATGGTGGTGGTCTTCCCGGCGCCGTTCACGCCCACCAGGGCGACCATCTCCCCGGCAGCAACGTCGAGATCAACACCGCGAGGGCCGTACGCGAACCGCAGCCCCCGGCACGAAACAGCATTCATGCCGTCGACTATCAGCGCCGGCCCGCCCGGGTCGTAGTGTCAGGCGCACACCGGCCCGCATGACAGATGTCATCGATTCCCGCGTCCCGGCCGGATCGAACCGCATCATGGTGGCGTGACATCACTGCGCCGCTTCACCTGGTACACCCTGCTCGCCTGCCTGGCCGGCGTTGTGCTGCTCGTCGTCTTCGAAGTACCGGGCACCACGGCACGGGCCGTCGTGTTCGCCGTGGTGGCGCCGGTGTGCCTGGTCGCCGGCCGGCTCCTGGCCGCACCGGTCCTCGGCACGCCACCGCCACCGGCCGCCGTGACGATCGCCGCCGCGGCGGGCGCGGCGGGCCTCCTGCTGTACTCGCGGATCGACGGTGCGGGCGGATTCCCGTGGGTGCTGCCGTTGGCCGCCGTGCTTGCCGGCGTGCCCCGTGCGCTGTGGCCGGCCGGCCTGGCGCTGGGGTTCGCCGCCTCCCTGGCCGGTGGCCGGCACGACCTCGGCGGCGCCCTTTCCGACACCGCCATCGCGGCCCTGTGCACGGCCTCGCTCTACGCCCAGATCTGGATCTGCACCGTCGCGGAACGCCTCGACCGGGCCCGCCACACCGAGCGGACCACCGCGGTCACCGGCGAGCGCCGCCGGTTCGCCGCCGAACTGCACGACATCCAGGGCCACAATCTGCAGGTCATCGCGCTGAAGAGTGAACTGGCCGAACGGCTCGCCGCCACCGACCCGGTCCGTGCCGCCGAACAGATGCGCGAGGTGCAGGAACTGGCCCGGCAGGCGCTGGGCGACACCCGGGAGCTGGTCCGCGGCTACCGGTCGGTGTCCCTGGACACCGAGATCGCCAATGCGGCCAGAGTCCTCGACGCCGCCGGGATCCGGTCATCGATCTCGCTGCCGCCCGATCCGCCGGTCCTCCCACCGGCCGTGGAGAACCTGCTCGGCCTGGTCGTGCGCGAGTGCACCACCAACGTGCTGCGGCACAGCACGGCCGCCCGCTGCGAGATCGCGCTGACCGGCGACGTGGCGCTGCGGTTCGTCAACGACAACCCGATCGACGGCCCGGACGGACCGGCGGGCGGCCTGGCCGGGCTCCGCGACCGGCTCACGGCCGCCGGTGGCAGTCTGCGATTCCGGCGTACGGACGGCGAGTTCACCGTGACGGCGGCCCTGCCGGTGGCGGCGGCCCGGTGATCCGGCTGCTTCTCGCCGACGACGAGGGCCTGATCCGGGGCGCCCTCGCCGCCCTGCTGGCCCTGGAACCGGACCTGACCGTGGTGGGTGAGGCCGCCGACAGTGTGACCGCGGTCCAGGTGGCTCTGCGGGAACGCCCGGATCTCGCGGTCCTCGACCTGGAGATGCCGCCCGGTGACGGGTTACGGGCGGCCACCGAGATCCGGTCGAAGCTCGGCATCCCGGTGGTCCTGGTGACCCGCCATGCCCGCCCGGCCGTGCTGCGCCGGGCCCTGGCCGCCGGGGTCGCCGGGTTCGTACCGAAGACCACCCCGGCCGCCCGCCTCGCCGAGATCATCCGGACCGTGCACTCCGGCCGCCGCTACGTGGACCCGGAGATCGCGGCGAGCGCCCTGACCGAGGACGCGTGCCCCCTCACCGACCGTGAGCTGGAGATCCTGGCCGTGGTCCGCGGTGGCGCGCCGATCGCCGAGGTGGCCGCCGCCGTGCACCTGGCCCCCGGCACGGTCCGCAACTATCTCTCCGCGGCGATGGCCAAGCTCGGCGCCGACACCCGCCACGCGGCCGCCCACCACGCCTGGCAGCAGGGCTGGATCTGAACGCCACATCCGGCGGCGGAGGAGGTGGTGGTCACGCTCGGCTGACGGTCTTGATCATGTGTGGTTGGATCCCGGGCTGTGACGACACCGACCGCAGCGGCGCAGCCCGGCTGGTTCACCCGGGAGCGCTACGGCACCCCCGCGACGGTGGGGATCGCCGTGCTGGCCCTCCTCGGCCTGCTGATCTTCGCCGCCTACACGCTGTCCGAGGGTGGCCACCTGATGTCGAGCGCCTGCATCGGCGACACCGGCCAGATGGTCTGCCCGATCGACGGCCCGGACTGGGTCCGCCCGGTGCCCGGCGCCGCCGTGCTCCTGGGCCTGCTGGCGGGCCTGGCCGGTTCCGCCGTGGGCCGCCCGCTGCGCCGCCCCGGCCTGGTCGCCGGCTTCGTGTGGGTGACCGTCGCTCTGATCCTCACCCGGGTGGCCGGGTAGCGCCGCGAGGGATGACCGAAGTGGTATGGGCCCGCCGCGCATCGGTTCGTTCACACTGAGAGCTGTCTATACAGCCTGGTGAACGGAGCTCCCCCCATGCCCGCTCCCACCGTCCATCGGCGCATCCTGGCGCTGCTGATACCGGTCCTCGCCGGCCTGCTGGTCGCCTCCGTCACGGTGCTCCGGGCGCCGTCGGCGGCGGCCGCCGCACCGCTGACGGTCGCCCAGGCGATCAGCGGCCAGGGCGGGACCGGCACCGTCGTCGGCTACATCGTCGGCGAACCCACCGCCACCGACACCGTCCGGTTCAGCTCCTTCCTCGGCGACACGGCCCTGGCCATCGCCGACAGCGCGACCGAGACCAGTACCAGCCGGATGCTGTACGTCCAGATCACCAGCTCCTACCGCTCGGCGTTCGGGCTGGCCGGCAACCCGTCGAACATCGGCCGGACGCTCACCGTCACCGGCACGCTGACCGCCTACTTCGCGCACGCCGGCCTCAAGTCGCCGACCGCCATGACGTTCGGCGCCACGGCCACGACCAGCCCGACCGCCACGGCCGGCCCGACGGCCTCCAGCAGCACCGACACCTACTACGCGGCGGCGCTCGGCAAATCCGGGTCCAGCCTGAGGTCGGCGCTGCACACGATCATCTCGACCGGGGTCACCACGATGTCGTACGACGCGGTCTGGAACGCCTTGAAGGTCACCGACCAGGACCCGGCGAACTCGGCGAACGTGATCCTGCTGTATTCCGGGATCAGCCGGTCCAAGACCCTCAACGGCGGGGCGACCGGCAACTGGAACCGGGAGCACGTGTGGCCGCAGTCGCACGGTGACTTCGGCACCGCCAACGGTCCCGGCACCGACCTGCACCACCTGCGGCCCGAGGACGTCACGATCAACGCGCTGCGCGGCAACAAGGACTTCGACACGGGCGGCACCGCGGTCTCCGGCGCCACCGGCAACTACACCGACGCCGACTCGTGGGAGCCGCGCGCCGCGATCAAGGGCGACGTGGCCCGGATGGTGTTCTACATGGCGGTGCGCTACGAGGGCGGCGACTCGTGGGCGAACCTGGAGCTCAACAACTCGACCGCGAACGGCTCGAACCCGTACCTCGGAAAGCTCTCCACCCTGCTGGCGTGGCACACGCAGGACCCGCCGTCGGCGGCCGAGCGGACCCGCAACCAGGTCGTCTACGCGAGTTACCAGCACAACCGGAACCCGTTCATCGACCACCCCGAGTGGGCGGCCTCGATCTTCGGGTGAGCCCGGCCCCCCGGAGCGGCCACCGTCGACCCGGCGGTGGCCGCTTCCCCGTCATGCCGGGGCGGAGAGGTGCCGGTGCAGGAACGCCGCCGCCGACTCGGCCGCCCGGGTGACGTGCGGCTCCACGTCGTACAGGTCGATGTGCTCCGTCGCGTCCAGCCAGACCAGTTCCTTCGGGCCGGGCGCCGCGTCGTACGCCGCCTCGGCGAGTTCCGGGGAGCAGTAGGCGTCGACGCGGCCGTGCACGATCAGCAGCGGGGTGGAACCCAGCAGCGGGGCGGCGCCGAGGGCGTCCAGGGTCATCAGCGAGTGCAGGGAGCCGTAGGTGACCCGGTTCTCCCAGTGGCCGGCGGTGCCCCGGGCGGTGCCGTAGTAGGCGTACGGCTCGTCGCCGCCCATGGCCGCCGTGCCACCGCCGGGCGCGACGGCGGGCAGCTCCTCGTCGTACCGGTCGATGAAGGACCGGATCGCCGCGCGATAGCCCTCCGGATCGCCGGCGCTGAACCGGGCCGGGCTGTTGTACGCCCCGGCGATCCCCACCACCGCCCGGATGCGCGGATCGGTGGCGGCGGCCCGCACCGCGTAGCCGCCGCCGAGGCACACCCCGACCACCGCCACCCGGTCGGTGTGCTCGCCGAGCAGGCTCACGGCGGCCCGCAGGTCGGACAGTTTGCCCTGGCTGTCCTCATGCGCCCGGCGGCCGCCGCTCTCCCCGAACCCGCGGTGGTCGAACGCCAGCGTGGTGAACCCGCGGTCGTGCAGCAGCGCCGCGTAGGTGCCGACGACCTGTTCCTTGACTCCGGTGAACGGCCCGGTCAGCACCACCCCGGGCGCTCCGTCCGCGGCGACCGACAGGTTTCCGGCGAGGGCGATCCCGTCGGCGGTGAACGTGACCTGTTTCGACATGCGGCGCTTCCCCTTCGACGTCCGTCGTTGCGTGCATCGAACCTAGGCCGCGCCGGTGGCCGGTGACCACACCGGGCTCAAAATCGGTCTAAAACGGGGCATAACCGGCCAAAGTGAAGATCGTTAAGTGCAGTATCGGTGGTCGTGGGCGGCACCACCGGGTGAGCCGGGGGGACTACACCGAAGTGAACACTGCAACGATCATGGCCGTCACCCCCTTCGGGCTCCCGGACGGGCGGCTGCTGGCCGCCTGCTGCCGGGCCGGAGCGCAGGGCGTGCTGGATCTCAGCGGACACGACGGTCCGGCGACCGCCGAACTGCGGCGGGCGGCACGGTGGACGCCGGGCCGGTTCGGGGTACGGGTGAACACCACCCTGACGGCGGCCGACCTGCCGGAACAGGTGGACACCGTGGTCGTGCCGGCCGGGATCGGCGCCGCGGCCTGGGGCGGCCGGACCGTGCTCGCCGAGGTGACCGGCCTGGTCCAGGCCCGCGCCGCGATCGGCGACGGCGCCGACGGCCTGCTCGCCCGCGGCACCGAGACCGGCGACCCGGACGCCGGACTGTCCGTCTTCGTCCTGCTCCAGCAACTGCTCGCCGAACTCGGCGTGCCGGTGTGGGCGTGGGGCGGCATCGGCCCGCACACCGCGGCGGCCGCGATCGCCGGGGGAGCGGCCGGCGTCGTCCTCGACACGGCTCTGGCGCTGCTGCCGGAAGCCTGCCCGCCGCCGGCGATGGCCGCCGCGCTGACCCGGCCCACCTCGGGCGGCGGCCTGGACGCGTACCTGGCCGGCGACCTCGCCCGCCGCCACCGCGACGTGCCCGGCGTGATCCGGGCGATCCGGGCGGCCGTCGCATCCGGGCGCACCGCCCCCGCCCTCGGACCGGGCGCCCCGCTCGCCCGGCGGCTCGGCACCACCCTCCCGGTGGTCCAGGGACCGATGACCCGGGTCAGCGACCGTCCCGAGCTGGCGGCCGCGGTCGCCGCCGGAGGCGGGCTGCCCTGTGTCGCGTTGTCGCTCGCCGACGGCAAGACCAGCCAGTCCCTGCTGCGGGCGACGGCGCTCGCGGTGGCCGGGCGACCGTGGGCGGCCGGCATCCTCGGCTTCGCCCCGGAGGAGACCCGCGCCGCCCAGCTCGACGCCATCCTGGCGACCCGGCCGGCCGCCGTGATCATCGCCGGTGGCCGCCCCGACCAGGCGGCCCGGCTGGAGTCGGCGGGCGTCGCCGCGTTCCTGCACGTGCCGTCGCCCGGCCTGCTGCGGCAGTTCCTCGGCGCCGGGGCCCGCCGGTTCGTCTTCGAAGGCGCCGAATGCGGCGGGCACATCGGCCCGGCCAGCAGTTTCGCTCTCTGGCAGGCGCAGATCCCGGTGCTGCTCGACTGGCTGGACGAGCACCCCGGCGACCACCTCGACGTGCTGTTCGCCGGTGGCGTGCACGACGCCCGTTCGGCGGCCATGGCGACCGCCGCCGCGGCGCCGCTGGCCGCCCGCGGCGCCGGGGTGGGCCTGCTCATGGGTACGGCGTACCTGTTCACCGCGGAGGCGGTCGGCTCGGGCGCGATCGGGCCGGTGTTCCAGCAGGAGATGCTGCGGGCCCGCGCCACCACCGTCCTGGAGACCGCTCCCGGCCACCTGACCCGCTGCGTGGACAGCCCGTACGCCGCCGAGTTCGCCGCCGCCCGGGACCGGCTGCGTGCCGCCGGAACACCGGACCGGGAGATCTGGGCCGCGCTGGAACGCCTCAACCTGGGCCGGCTGCGACTGGCCAGCAAGGGCCTGCGGCGTACCGACGGGGGTCTGGAACCGGTCGACGAGCGGGTGCAGCGCGACGCCGGCCTGTTCATGGCCGGTCAGGTGGCCGTGCTGCGCGACGCCGTCACCACCGTGGCCGAACTGCACGCCGACGTGACGGCCGGCGCCGCCGCGTGGCTGGCCGTGCCGCCGGCCGACGCCGGAGCGGGGCCGGAACCGGAACGCGCCGCCGCACCGCTGGACGTGGCGATCGTCGGCCTGGCCGGCATCTTCGCCGGCGCCCGGGACACCGCCGCGTTCTGGTCGCAGGTGGTGGCCGGCACCGACGCCATCACCGAGGTGCCGGCCGACCGGTGGGACCCGGACCGGCACGACGTGCCGTCGCGGTGGGGCGGCTTCCTGCCCCGGGTGCCGGTCGACCCGGTCGCCTGGGGCATCCCGCCGGCGTCGCTGGCCGCCATCGAACCGGTGCAGCTGCTCGCCCTGGAGACGGCCGGGCGGGCCCTCGCCGACGCCGGATACCAGCCGTTCCCGGACGCGCCGGGCGGCGGGCGCGCGTTCGACCGGTCCCGGACCGCGGTGATCTTCGGCGCCGAGTCCGGCGGCGAACTGGCGCACGCGCTCACCCTGCGGGCCGTGCTGCCCGCCTACCTGGACGAGGTGCCCGAGGCCCTCGGCGCACAACTGCCCGGCTTCACCGAGGACACCTTCCCCGGCGTGCTCGCCAACGTGATCACCGGCCGGATCGCCAACCGGATGGACCTCGGCGGCGCCAACTACATCGTCGACGCCGCCTGCGCCTCCTCGCTGGCCGCCCTCGACGCCGCCTGCCGCGAACTGGTCACCGGCAGCGCCGACCTGGTGCTGTGCGGCGGCGCCGACACCCACAACAGCCTGCTCGACTACCGGCACTTCGCGGCCGCCGGGGCGCTGTCGCCGACCGGCCGGTCCCGTCCCTTCGACGCCGCCGCCGACGGCATCGCGCTCGGCGAGGGCGTCGGCTGCCTGGTGCTCAAACGGCTGGCCGACGCCGAACGCGACGGCGACCGGGTGTACGCGGTGATCGGCGGCGTCGGCAGCGCCAGCGACGGCCGGGCCCGCGGCCTGACCGCGCCCCGCCCCGAGGGCCAGCGGGCGGCACTGCTGCGCGCCTACCGGCAGGCCGGGGTGTCACCGGCCGAGGTGGGGCTGGTCGAGGCGCACGGCACCGGCACGGTGGTCGGCGACCGTACCGAGCTGGCCACCCTCACCGGAGTGTTCGCCGAGGCCGGCGCGGCTCCCGGCACGGCGGCGCTCGGCTCGGTGAAGTCGCAGATCGGCCACACCAAGTGCGCGGCCGGCATGGCCGGGCTGATCAAGACGGCACTGGCCATCCACACCGGCATCCGCCCGCCCACCACACATCTCACCCGACCGCACGACGACTGGTCGGAGGACAGCCCGTTCGCCTTCGACCAGGTGGCCCGACCCTGGCCGGACACCCTGGAACGGCGGGTCGGTGCGGTCAGCGGATTCGGGTTCGGCGGCACCAACTTCCACGCCGTGCTCACCGGCCACCGCGGCCCGGAACCACGCCACGGCCTCGACCAGTGGCCGGTGGAGCTGTTCCTGTTCGCCTCGTCGGCCGACGCCGCCTGGCTGCGCGGGCTGCTGGACACCCACCCACGGGCCCGGCTGCGGGACTTCGCCCGGACCGCGGCCGCCCGGCTGTCGCTCACCGCGGCGGCGCCCACCCTCTCGGTGCTCGCCACCTCGATCGACGACCTGCGGTTCCGCCTGGAAAACCTGAACCACGACGGGGTACGGGCGGCGGAGCCCCCGAAACTGGCGCTGCTCTTCCCCGGTCAGGGCAGTCAGCGCGTCGACATGTTCGCGCCGCTGCTGATCACCTTCCCCGAGCTGCGGGAACCCGCCGAGCACGGCGGCGACTGGGTGCGGGCCCTCTACCCCGGCGCGGCCTTCGACCCGGACAGCGCCCACCGCCGGCGGAACCGGCTGCGGGACACCCGCAACGCCCAGCCCGCCCTCGGGCTTACCGGCCTGGCCGCCCACCGCTTCCTCACCATGCTCGGCGTCACCGCCGACATGGCCGGCGGCCACAGCTACGGCGAAGTCGTCGCCCTCACCGCCGCCGGGGCGCTGCCGGAGACCGCCCTGCCCGCGCTGAGCATGCGGCGGGCCGAGGAGATCCTCACCGCCGCCGGATCCCAGCCCGGCACGATGGCCGCGGTCACCGGCCCGCCCGAGGAGATCGCCGACGAGATCGCCGCCGTCGACGGGGTGGTGCTGGCCAACCACAACAGCCCACACCAGACGGTCATCGCGGGCGTACCCGGCGCCGTCGAACGGGCCGCCGCCCGGCTGCGGGCGCTCGGGCACACCGTCACCACCCTGGACGTGGCCTGCGCCTTCCACAGCCCGCTCGTGTCCGCGGCCGGACCCGGGTTCACCGCGGCGGTCGCCGGGCTGTCACCGCGCGCGCCCCGGATCCCGGTGTACGCCAACCGCACCGCCCGGCCGTACCCGGACCGGCCCGCCCTGATCGCCGTCGAACTGGGCGACCAGATCGGCTCTCCGGTCCGTTTCACCGAGCAGATCGAGGCGATGTACGCCGCCGGCGCCCGCGTCTTCGCCGAATGCGGCCCCGGCACCACCCTCAGCAACCTGGTCGGCGCCATCCTGGGCGACCGCCCGCACCGGGTGGTGAACTTCGAACAGGCCGGCGGTGGACTGGCCGGCGCCCTGTCCGCGGTCGCCGAACTGGCCCTCGCCGGGGTGCCGGTGCACCTCGACCCGCTCTACCGGGGCCGCGACGCCGCCGACCTCACCGGCGCCGTCCCGGAGCCACCGCCGCGCTGGACCGTCGACGGGCACGCGGTCCGGACCGCCGACGGCGCCTACCTGACCGGCGGGATCACGGCCGCCCGGCCGGTGACGGCCACCGCCCCGGCCGGTGACGCCGACCGGCTCATCGAGGACTACCTGCGCACCACCCGGGAGTTCGTGGCCACCCAGCGCGACGTCATGCTCGCCTACCTGGGTGCGCCGCCGCCGACCACGATCGAGCCGGCGAAGGCCCCGGAGCCCACGGCGGCGCCGGAGGTCGCGGGCCCGGCCCCGGCTCTCGCCGAGCCGGTGGACACCCTCGACCGGGTACGGGCGGTGATCAGCGCCCGCACCGGCTACCCGGTCGACCTGATCGGCGCGGACGTCGACCTGGAAGCCGACCTCTCCATCGACTCGATCAAACGCACCGAGATCGTCGGCGAGCTGACCGGCGGCACCGGGCCCGCCCTGGAGCGGCTGGGCCGCGCCCGGACCGCGGGGGAGATGGCGGCGCTGCTCGACGGCGGGCCACCGGCGGTGGCGCCGCAACGGTTCATCCGGGAATGGGCGCCGGCTCCGCTGGGCGCGGACGCCGTACCGGCCGGGCGCACGGTCGCCGTCGACGGGCCGGACGGCCTGATCCGGGCGCTGCGCGAGCGGGGCGTCCCGGTCGTGGCCGGTGACGGTCTCGTCCGGGGCGGGGCGCCGGGTGACGGCGACGGTCTCGTCCGGGGCGGGGCGCCGGGTGACGGTGACGGTCACGTTCGGGGCGGGGCGCCGGGTGACGGTGACGGTCTCGTCCGAGCCGGGGCGCCGGGTGACGGCGACGATCTCGTCCTGGCCGGGGCGCTGGGCGACGGCGACGACGAGCAGCCGTGGCTGCCGGTGCTGTTCGAGAAGCTACGGGCGGCCGCCGCGACCGGCCGGGGGGTGCTGGTCGCCGCGGTCGACGGCGACGCCCGCGCCGACGGCCTGGCCGGCTTCATCCGGTCGATGCGGCAGGAACGGCCCGGCGTCCTGACCCGGCTGGTCACCGTGCCGTCCGGGGCGGACCACGCGGCCGTCGCCGCGCTGCTCGCCGCCGAACTCGACGACCGCGCCGGTGAGCCGGTCGTCCGGCACGGCACGAACCGGCAGGCGCCGTCGGTGCGGCCGGTGCCGCCGCCCCGGCCGGGCGCACGGGCCACCACCGAACTGGGCCGGGACTCCGTGGTGCTGCTGGTCGGCGGCGGCCGGGGGATCACCGCGACCGTGGCGGGTGAGTTCGCGGCCCGTACCGGTTGCCGGATCGTGCTGGCCGGGCGGACCGCGCCGGACGCCGAGCCCGAGGACGCCGAACTGGCGGCCGCCACCGACCTGAATTCGCTGCGGCGGGTGCTGGCCGGCCGCGACCCGAACGGCGTCGACCGGCGGGCCCGTGCCGTGCTGGCCCGGCGGGAGGTGGCCGCCACCGTCGCCGAACTGCGCGCGCTGAGCCGGGCCGTCGAGTACCACGCCGTCGACGTGACCGACGCCGACGCGGTGCACGCGCTCGTGAAATCGGTGCACGCCGCGTACCGGCGGCTCGACGGGGTGGTGTTCGCGGCCGGGGTGATCGAGGACCGGCTGCTGGCCGACAAGACCACCGCATCGTTCCAGCGTGTCTTCGGCACCAAGGTCGACGGCGCCCGCAACCTCTTCGACGCCCTCGACCATCTGCCGGAGCCGCCCGCCTTCGTCACCCTGTTCGGCAGCGTCGCGGCGGTCCGCGGCAGCCGGGGCCAGTGCGACTACGCGGCCGCCAACGACGCCCTCGACGACTGCGGCCGCCGCTGGGCGGCCCGCACCGGACGGCGCTGCCTCACCGTCCACTGGGGGCCGTGGGCGCCGGACCGCCGGCACGGTGGCATGGTGACCGCCGAGCTGGCCGGCCGGTACGCCGCACAGGGCGTCCAGCTGATCGATCCGGCCGCCGGCGCCGCCGCCCTGCTGGACGAGCTGACCCACGGCGACCCGGCGCTGACCAGCGTCGTCTACGCGGCCCCGGGCTGGTGACCATGGAACCGGTCGCCGTCGTCGGGATGGCGGTGCTGTTCCCCGGCGCCCCCGACCTGGACACCTACTGGCGCAACATCGTCACCGGCACCGACAGCGTCACCGAGGCCCCACCCGGGTACGGGCTGCCCACCGGCCGGCGTGGCGGCTTCCTCGGCGACCTGGCCACCGTGGACCCGGCCGCCCTCGGGGTGATGCCGGCCGCGCTGCCGCTGACCGAACCCGATCAGTTGATCGCTCTGCACGTGGCCGGCGCCGCGCTCGCCGACGCCGACCTGCGACCCGGCGCCTGCGACCCGGCCCGGATCGGGGTGATCCTCGGCCGCGGCGGCTATCTCACCCCCGCCCTGTCCCGGTTCGACCAGCGGGTCCGCGGCGCCCGCCAGCTCGCACACACTCTCACCGAGCTGCTGCCCGATCTCGACCCGGACACCGCGGCCCGGATCCGGGAGGCGTTCGCCGACCGGCTCGGCCCGGTGTCGCCGGGCGCCGAGATCGGCCTGGTGCCCAACCTCGCCGCCGCCCGGATCGCCCACCGGCACGGGTTCGGCGGCCCCGCGTACACCGTCGACGGCGCCTGCGCCTCGTCGCTGCTCGCCGTCGACCAGGCCGTCGCCGAACTCGCCCGCGGCCGCTGCGACGTGGTGCTCGCCGGCGGCGTCCACCACGCCCACGACGCCACCCTGTGGAGCGTCTTCGCCGGGCTCGGCGCGGTCAGCCCGACCGGCCGCAGCCGTCCCTTCACCGGCGCCGCCGACGGCCTGGTCATCGGCGAGGGCAGCGGCATCGTGGTGCTCAAACGGCTGGCCGACGCCCGTCGCGACGGCGACCGGGTCTACGCCGTGGTCCGCGGCACCGGGGTGTCCGGCGACGCCGGAGCGGCCAGCCTGATGAACCCGGTCTCCGCCGGTCAGGCCGCCGCGCTGCGCCAGGCCTGGTCGGCCGCCGGACTGGACCCCACCGACCCGGACGCGGTCGGCCTGATCGAGGCGCACGGCACCGCCACGGCGGCCGGCGACGCCTGCGAGCTGGCCACCCTGCACGACGTGTTCGGGCCCGGTCACCCGGCCGTGCTCGGTTCGGTGAAGGCGCTGATCGGCCACACCATGCCGGCCGCCGGGATCGCCGGATTCGTCAAGGCCGCCCTGGCCGTCCACCACGGCGTGCTGCCGCCGATGCCGGCCTGCGACGACCCGCACCCGGGGCTGGCCGCCACCCGGTTCCGGCCGATCCCGGTGGCCCGCGCCTGGTTCGGCCGCACCCGGCGGGCCGCCGTCAACGCGTTCGGGTTCGGTGGCGTCAACGCCCACGCCGTCCTGGAGGCGGCCCCGCCCGCCGCCCGCCCGCCGCGGGTCCGGGAGCCGGCGCCGGTGCTGCGGCTGGCCGCCGACACCACCGACGAACTGACCGCGCTGCTGGACCGGCCGCCGGCCGTACCGTCCGGGTCCGGCCGGATGCGGTTGGCGATCGTCGCACCCACCGCCCGCACTCTGGCCACCGCACGCCGGGTGGTCGCGGCCGGGCAACCGTGGCGGGGACGCCAGGACATCTGGTTCAGCCCGCGGCCGCTGCTGGCCGGCGGGCCGGGCCGGATCGCGTTCCTCTACCCGGGCCTGGAGGGCGAGTGCGAGCCGCGGGTCGCCGACGTCGCCGCCCGGATGGGCCGCGACCTGCGGCTGCCCGGCGCCGACGGCCTGCACCGGCACGGCGTGTCGGTCTCGCGGGTCAGCTGGCTGCTCGACGCCGCGCTGCGCGACCAGGGGGTACGCCCGGACGTGCTGGCCGGGCACTCACTGGGGGAGTGGACCGCCATGGCGGTGGCGGCCGGCTACCACGACGGCGAACTGGAACCCGTGCTGGAGGCGTTCGCCGACGCCGTCCGGCAGGTGCCCGACGTGGTGTTCGCCGCGGTCGGCGCCGGCACCGGCACCGTCGAGCCGTTCCTGGCCGGAACCGGTGTCACCGTCTCGCACGACAACGCGCCACACCAGTGCGTGGTCTGCGGCCCGTCCGGCGAGGTCGGGAAACTGCTGCTCGCCCTGGCCGGAAACGGGATCACCGGGCAGGTGCTGCCGTTCCGGTCCGGGTTCCACACGCCCCTGCTGCGGCCGTACGTGCACCGGCTCACCGCCGTCGCCGGGCTCCTCGACACGCGGCCGTGGCGGACGCCGCTGTGGTCGGCGACGACGCTGGAGCCGTACCCGGACGAGCCCGGCGCGATCCGTGAGCTGTTCGTCCGTCACCTGCTCGAACCGGTCCGGTTCCGGCCGCTCGTCGAACGGCTGCACGCCGCCGGGGTCCGCGCCTTCGTCCAGGTCGGACCGGGCGCGCTCGCCTCGCTGGTGCACGACGTCCTGCGCGGCCGGGACCACCTGGCGATCGCCGCCACCACGCCCCGGCAGACCGGGGCCGGGCAGCTCACCCGGGTGCTCGCCGCGCTGTGGGCGGAGGGCGCCGAACCCGGCGGGGACCTGCTCGCGCCGCGGAACCCGGGGCCGGATTCCGGGGCGGCGGTCCGGCTGTCGCTGGGCAACCCGCTCGTGTCGCTCGGCGAGGACGCCACCGGGCTTCTCGGGCGCGTCGCCGTACCCGCCGCGTCCGGTGACCACCGGGCCGGCGCCCTCGCCGCGGAGACCGCCCGGGCCGCGGCCGACGTCGTCGCCGCCGTCCGGCGGCGGGCCGTCCCGGCCACCACCACGACGCGCCGCCACCTGTCCCTGGACCGGCTGCCCTACCTGCGCGACCACACGTTCGTCCAGCTGCCGCCCGGCTGGCCGGAACCCGGCGACGGCTTCCCGGTGGTCCCCGCCACCGACCTGATCCGGCACCTCTGCGACGCGGCCCGGCCCACCGCGAGCGGCGTGGTGACCGGCGTGCACGACGCCGGATTCGACCGCTGGCTCGCGGTCGCGCCGCCGGTCACCGTCACCTTCGCGGTCGACACCGACACGCCGGACCGCCGCCGGGTCACGGCACAGGGGTACGCCCGCGCCACCGTCGCGTTCGGCGGCGCCTACCCGCCCGCCCCGCCGGTGTGGCCGGAACCCGGCGAACCGGGCCGCGCGCCACGCCTGACCGCCGCCCAGATGTACGCCGCCCGCTGGATGTTCCACGGCCCCGCCTACCAGGGCGTGACCGGCATCGACGGGATCGGCGCCCGGCACGTGCGCGGCACCCTCACCACCCCGGCCGCCGGCGGCGCCCTGCTGGACAGCGCCGCCCAGCTGGTCGGCTACTGGATGATGGAGGAACTGGACGGCGACAACCGGGCCTTCCCGGTCGCCCTCGCCGCGCTGCGCCTGTTCGGCCCCGACCCGGCCCCCGGCGAGAGGCTCACCTGCCACGTCCGGATCGTCGCGGTCACCGGCGGCACGGTCACCGCCGACCTCCAACTGGTCCACGACGGCACGGTGTGGGCCGAGATGCACGGCTGGCGTCTGCACCGGTTCACCAGCGACGAGGCGGTCCGGGCCGTGGACCGGTCGCCCGGCACCGCCCGGCTGGCCCGCCGGCACGAGGCCGGCTGGCACTGGGCCACCACCCACTGGGCCGACCAGGCCAACCGCGACCTGCTCGCCCGCACCTATCTCACCCCCGCCGAATGGGCCCGCTACCAGCGCCGCCCGGCTCGTGGCCGGGACGACTGGCTGCTCGGCCGGATCGCCCTCAAGGACGCGGTCCGCACCATGCTCACCGACGCCGAGGTCTTCCCGATCGAACTCGACACCGGCAACGACGAGGCCGGACGGCCGTGGATCACCGGACGGCACGGGCGCCGGCTGCCGCCACTGGCCGTGTCCATCGCCCACCACGGATCGATCGGCGTGGCCCTGGCCCGTCCGGCCGGACCGGTCGGCATCGACGTCCTCGAGGTCGCCGACCGCGACGACGCCACCGTGGCCGCGGCGCTCACCCCGGCCGAACGGGAGCTGCTCGGCGCCGACCGGGCCGTCTGGTTCACCCGCTTCTTCGCCGCCAAGGAGGCCGCCGGCAAGGCGCTCGGCACCGGCCTCGGCGGCGACCCGCACACGCTGCGCGTCATCGCCGCGAGCGACGCGGAGGTCACCGTCGCGACCACGGCGGGCGATCTGCGCGTACGCCTGACCGATCTGCATCACGAAGGACGACGGCACGTCGTCGCCTGGACCACCGACCGAGAGGTGCTGCCGTGACCACCGAAACCGTTCTCGCCGAGATCGGTGACCTGATCCGCGAGGTCCTCGACGGGTACGACCTCGGCGCCGTGCCGATCACCTCGGACACGTCGTTCGACGCCGACCTCGCCTTCGAGAGCATCGACCTGGTGGTGCTCGGCACCCTGCTCGCCGAACGTTACGGTTCGGGCATCGACCTGGCCGGATTCCTGTCCGCCCGGACGCTCTCGGAGATCATCACGTTGCGGGTCGGCGACCTCGCCGGGTACGTGACGGCCCGGTTGGAACACGCCTGAGCCGATGGCCCACATCATCGCCAACGGGGTCCGCCTGCACGTCCAGCGGATGCGGCCGGCCGATCCCGGCGCGCCGCCGCTGGTCCTCATCCACGGCCTGCTCGACACGATGGCCAGCTACTACTTCACCATCGCGGCGGCGGTCGCCGGCCTCGGGTTCGACGTCATCGCCTACGACCTGCGCGGCCACGGCCGCAGCGAACGACCACGGCAGGGGTACGGGGTGGACGACGCCACCGACGACCTGACCGGACTGCTGACCGAGCTCGGTGTCGCCGGCCCGGTGCACCTGATCGGCTTCTCCTGGGGCGGCACCGTCGCCTTCCGGTTCGCCCACCGGTTCCCCGACGGTGTCGCCTCCCTGATCGTCATCGAATCCGAGCCGCCGACCGTGGCGTGGGCCGACCGTGCCATCGACGGGCTGCGGGAACTGTCCGCTCACCTCTCCGACGCCGAGGAGGTCGCGAGAACGGAACTCGGGGCTCTCGTGCCCGCCATGGCCCGGCGGCTCACCAGGAGGGCGCGCGAGCTCGCCGTCGCCACCACCCTGGTCGAGGACATCACCGACCGTACCGGTCTGGTCGACGTCTATCCGGACGGCTGGCTGCGGTGCCCGCTGCTGCTGATCGTCGGCGGTGACTCCCGTCTGCACTCCCGTCTGGACGCCATCGTCGGGCTGTTGCCGCCATGCGACGTCGTGGTGGTGCCCGGCCAGCACCATCAGCTGCTCGCCTTCGCGCCGGGGGAGGTGGCCGCCGCCGTCCTGCCGTGGCTGGCCGCCCGCCGGGACGCCCGCGCCGGGGCCGTGGCGCCGTGAGCCGTTTCCTGATCGTGGTGCCGCCGTTGACCGGCCACCTCACCCCGCTGCGGCCGGTCGCCGCCCGCCTCGCCGCCCGCGGCCACCACGTGGTGTGGGCCGGGGCCGGCCGCTGGCTGCGGGACCGCCTCGGGCCGGTCGCCGAGATCCACGACTGCGTTCCGGCGTCCTTCACCGTCGGCGCCCGCGAACCCGGGCTGCGCGGGCTCGCCGCGCTGCGGTTCCTCGTCGAGGACTTCCTGCGGCCGCTGGCGACCGCGATGCTGCCCGGGCTCCGCGCCGCGATCGTCCGGCACCGCCCCGACGTGGTCGTCACCGACCAGCAGGCGTGGGCCGGGGCCTACGCGGCCGCCGAAGCCGGGCTGCCCTGGGCCACCTCCGCCTCCACGTCGGCGGAACTGTGCGATCCCTACCCACCGAACGTCCACGACTGGCTGCGCGGCTGCTTCACCCATCAGCGGTGGGTGGCCGATCCGCGCCTGTCGCCACACCTGATCCTGGCCTTCAGCGTCCCGGCGCTCGCCGGCCCGGCCGCCACCACGTCGCCGTCGGTGCGCTGGGTCGGCCCGGTCCCGCAGGACGACCCCGGCGCCTGGACGTCGCCGTGGCCCACCGGGAAGCCACTCGTGCTGGTCACGCTGGGTACCCAGTCCACCGAGACGGGCGCCCGTTTCCTGCGGGAGTGCGCCGGTGCCCTGGCCGCGCGCCCCGGCCTGAACGCGGTGATCGCCGACCCCGGCCGGGTGGTCGGCCCGTGCCCCGAGCACGTCCACGTGACGCCGTGGGTGCCGCAGCAGGCCGTGCTGAAGCGGGCCGGCCTGGTGATCTGCCACGCCGGGCACAACACGGTCACCGAATCGCTGTGGCACGGCCAGCCGCTGGTGGTGGCCCCGATCCGCGACGACCAGACCGTCGTCGCCGCCCAGGTGGTCAGCGCGGGCGCGGGCGTCCGGCTGCGCTTCGCGCACGCCACCGCCGCTCACATCGGCGCGGCCGTCGACACGATCCGCGCCGATCCCGGGTACGCCCACGCGGCGGCCCGGATCCGTTCCGCCTGCCGTGCCGCCGGTGGCGCGGACGAAGCGGTCACCCACCTGGAAGCTCTCGCACGGTCCACGACTCTGATCCCGGAGGTCACCCGTTGAACGGGTCGATGCTGCCCGCCGCCGCCGCGGCCGCCGTCCTGGTGCTGGACGGGCTGCGCCTGCGTGCCCGTCTCCGCGCCATCCCGTCGCTCCCCGCCCGGAATCCGGTCGTGGTGCCCTCCCCGCCCGCCCGGCATCCGGTTCCCGTGACCGCCTCGTCCGCCGGGAGCCCCATCTACGTGCCGGCCGATCGGGAGCCGGTCACCCCGCCCGGCGACGGGACCGACCGCTTCGTGCTGGTCACCGCCGCCGGGGTCACCGTCGACGAACGGACCCACCGGCAGGCGGTGGCACACGCCGAGCGGGAGGGCCTCGCCGTACTGGATCTGGTCCCCGCCGACCTGCCGATGGCGCAGACGTTCACCCTGGCCCGCCAGGTCGACCCGGCCACCTACCGGACCGATCCGCTGGCGCCCGGCCGGGGCGCCGGTCAGGCCCTGCTGGTCGACGCGGCCCTGGCCGCCCGTGCCGGTGTGCGATCCGGCGACGGCCACGACCCGGCCACCATGATCCGGATCACCGACCGGCTCAAGAAGTACGCCGCGGCCGACGCCGGCCTGCTCGTGACCCCGGAGGTCGCCGCCGTCCCCGCCGACCCGGCGACGTTCCGCGCCCGGCTGCGCGCCGCCACCGTCTCGCCGCACGCCACCCTGGCCATCCGCCTGTACGGCTACCTGCTGCTGGCCACCGCGATCGTGCTCGACCCGGCGTGGGGACTGCTCGCCCTGGCCGGCTACGTCACCCAGCCCTACCTGGTGACGGCCGGCACCGGCCTGCGCCCGGCCGACCGCCTCCGGGCCGCCTGGCTGCGCCCGGTCCGCGATCCGCTGCGCTGGTGGCGGTGTGCCCGGGGGACGTGGCGGTCACCGTACGACCGGCAGATGGACGAACGCCGCGCCCACGCCCGGACCGTCTACGCGCGGGACCTGGCCGACGGCACCGGCCGCTTCTTCGAGCCCCGCCGCGACGACTGCCCCTGGTGCGGCGGCACCCGGTTGCGGCGCCGTCTCACCTCACCGGACCGGATCATGGGCAAGCCCGGCTCCTTCTCGCTCGAGAGGTGCGGGGACTGCGGGCACCTCTTCCAGAACCCCCGGCTGAACGCCGCCGGCCTGGAGTTCTACTACCGGGACGTCTACGACGGGCTGGGCGCCTCCGGCAGCGAGAAGCTCCTGGCCGGCCACGTCGACTCCTACCGTGGCCGGGTGACCATGGTTCGCGCCCACACCAGCCCGCGCAGGTGGCTGGACGTCGGCACCGGCTGGGGCCACTTCTGCCGGTACGCGGCGCCCCATCTGCCCGGCACCGTCTTCGACGGCCTCGACATGGGCGACGGCGTCCTGGAGGCTCAGCGCCGTGGCTGGATCGACCTCGCCCACCAGGGCATGTTCCCCGCGTCGGCGGACCGTCTCACCGGCCACTACGACGTCATCAGCATGCATCACTACCTGGAGCACACGCTCGATCCGCGGGCCGAGATCGGGGCGGCGGCCCGTGCCCTGCCACCCGGCGGCCACCTGCTCATCGAGGTCCCGAACCCGCGGTTCGGCCCGGCCCGCCTGCTGCGCAGCCTGTGGCTGCCGTACTTCCAGCCACAGCACCTGAACCTCATCGCGCTGCCCCGTCTCGTGGAGGCGGTCGCCGCCCAGGGTCTGACCGTGGTCGCCACCGACACCGGCCGCGCCCACCAGCCGTGCGACCTCTCCGGCGCCCTGGCGCTGTGGCTCAACAGCCGCTTCCCCGAGCCGGACCGGCCGTGGCTGCCGGTGCCCGCGACCCGCCTGTCCCGCGCCCGGCACAGCATGGCCTGGTCCATGGCGATCCCGGCCCTGGTCCTGGCCGCCGTGACGGACCGGCTGCTGGCCGCCGCGATCGCGCCCACCTCCGGCGGCAACTGCTACCGCCTGCTGGCCCGCAAACCCGTGGCGGGCTGACCGTCAGCGGCGGCGGTGACGGGCGCGCCGCCGCGCGTACCCTCGACGGGTTTCGGCGATCCACCGCGGCCGCAGGCGCGGCAGGCACCGCGACGGCGCAGGTGGTAGGCGTAGGTGGCGACCGCGAGGCCGGCGCTCCAGAGCAGCCAGAGGATGCTGGGCACCCGCAGCGCCCAGCCGTCGCCGAGGTCCGGGTCCCAGACCATCATCAGCCCGGCCGGAACCAGGACGACGGCGACGATCGACGCGGGCACGACCGCGAGGGCGGGCGGCACCGGCTTTCCGGCCTTGAACCAGATCCATCGCGGGTAGACCTCGCCCCACCGGCTGACCAGGCCGTGGGTGAGGACGCCGCCGACCGCGGACGCGATCGCGCAGCCCAGGCCGACGCTCAGCATGCCCGGCGTGTCCTGCATCATCCGCAGGAAGTCGTGGCTGATGCCGAGGGGATGGCCGAGAAACCAGGCCACCCGGGTGATCTCGTACGGCAGCGGCGCCACGCAGGCGACCAGCACGGCCCAGCGTCCCCACCGCAGCAGGGTTCGCCGGGACGGGCCGGGGCCGGCGGCGGGATGGCGGCCGCAGTGCCGGCATGCGCCACGGACCCGGCGCTGATGGGCGAGCGTGGCGGCGGCCCACAGCAGGCCACCGGCGAACAGGATGATCAGGTTGGTGCGGTGCCAGTACAGGATGTCGCCGATCCCCTCCTGCGGGCCGGGCACGCCGGTGAACGCGAAGACCAGCAGCACCGGGCCGAACGCGATGAGGGCGATCATCGTGTAGTCGGGGATGACCAGAGTCAGCCCGGCCGCCGTGATCCAGCCGAAGGCGGTCATCGCAGCCGCGGCGCGCCGGGAGCCGGCGCCGCGGGTCATCGCCAGCGCGACGACCGCTCCGAGCAGCCCGAGCGCGGCCATGACCGGGGCGACCACCTCGACCGGGCTGCCCTCCAGCAGCGATCCCGACCGGCGGTCGTCGGCAGCCGGAGCGAACGGGAACCCACCGCCGCCGGCCGTCCAGTACAGACCCAGCGAGCCGTACATCAGTGACCAGCCGGCGGCCGCGTATCCCGACCAGCACGGCCAGCGCCGCCACCATTCCGCCATCCGTGCCGTCATTCGAGACATGTCGCTCCCTCCCGGATCCGTCGTCTCCCAGCCTCGGCCTCCGACGTACGCGGAACCATCTGCCGAAACGGCGATCCGGGCCCGGTCGGCCCGCGGTTCTCTGCCGATCGGCAGAGGGCGGTGGCTCCGGTCGGCCGCCTACGATCGGGCCATGCTGCGTGCCCTGCTCGGCTGGATCGCCATGGCCGCCGGCGGTGTCTCGCTGTGCGCGAGCCCGCTGGCCGGCGCCGCGCCGAACCTCCACTTCGTCGTGTCCGGGACGCTCGCGGCGCTGCTCGCGGTGGCGGTGCGGTGGGGTCCGCGCCGGCACATCGTCGGGGCCGCGCTGCTCGCCGGTGGCGCGATGGCGTCCTGGCTGTGGGTTCTCGCCGCTGATCTGCCCATCGTGGAGCGGGTGGCGGCGGCGCTGGTGTGGACGGCTCCGGCGGGGCTGGCACTCGTCGTCGGCGGCTATCCGCGGTTGACCGCCCACCAGCGCGCCGTGGAGGTGGAGCAGGCCCGGCAGGAGCTGCGGCTGCGGTGGGCGCGGGATCTGCACGACTTCGTGGCCCACGACGTGAGCGGCATCGTCGCCCAGGCGCAGGCGGCCCGGTTCGTGGCGTCCGGCCGTCCCGAGGCGGCCGGCGCGGCGCTGGAACGCATCGAGGCCGCCGGGCTGGCCGCGCTGGCGACGATGGACCGCATGGTCGGCATGCTGCACGAGCCGGACGGCCCGGCGGTCCGGCCGGTGCCCACGCTGGTCGACCTGCCCGAACTCGTCGACCGGTTCCGGGCCGGTGGGGACGTCGACGTCCGGTTCACCGAGGACCCGCGCCCGGTGCGGGCGCCACGCGACACCGGTGCGGTGGCGTACCGGGTCGTGGTGGAGGCGCTGACCAACGTCCGCCGGCACGCGGCCTCGGCACGGCGGGTCGACGTCGTCGTCGCCGGCGGACCCGCCGGTGTCGAGGTGCGGATACGCGACGACGGACCCGGCGCCACACCGTCGCGGCGGCCGCCCGGCGCCGGTGGCCGGGGACTGGCGGCCCTGCGGGAGCAGGTTGCCGCGGTCGGCGGCGCCCTGACCGCCGGGCCGGCCGGCCGCGGCTGGGAGGTCGTCGCCGTGTTCCCCGGCGGTGGCTCGTGACCACCCGGGTCCTGCTCGCCGACGACCATCCGGACGTGCGCGGCGGCTTTCGCCTGGTGCTGGACTCCCAGCCGGACATCACGGTGGTCGGTGAGGCCGCCGACGGGACGGCGGCCCTGGACCTGGCCCGCCGGCTGCGGCCCGACGTCGTCCTCACCGACATCCGGATGCCGGGCATCGACGGCCTGGAACTGACCCGGCTGCTCACCGAGGCCGGCCTGCGCGTCGTCGTGGTGACGACCTTCGACCACGACGCGTACGTCGACGGCGCGCTGCGCAACGGCGCGTGCGGTTTCCTGCTCAAGCGGTCGGGCCCGGCGCTGCTGGTCGAGGGTGTCCGCGCGGCGGTCGCCGGCGACGCCCTGATCAGCCCGGAGGTCACCGTCCGGCTGCTGCGGGCCGTGACGGCGGCGGCCCGGCCGGAGGAGCCCAACCCGCTGACGAACCGCGAGACCGACATCGTCCGGCTGGTCGCCCGGGGCCTGACGAACGCCCAGATCGGCGCCGAGCTGTTCATCTCGCCCGGCACGGCCAAGACCCACATCGCCAACATCCAGGCGAAACTCGGCCTGCACAACCGGGTCGCCGTCGCCGGCTGGGCATGGCGTGCCGGCCTGGCCGACCCCTAAGGCGTGTTTCATAAGCCGGTCAGAGCCACTCGCAGATGACCGTGATGGTTAGGACGGCCTGGAATCGGACGGCCAACTTGTCGTAGCGGGTGGCCACGCCGCGGTGGCGCTTGAGCCGGGCGA
>NZ_JAGFNS010000052.1 GCF_017592555.1 Actinoplanes flavus
AGACCGCGGACTTCGGCGGCAGATCATGAGGCAGATACGCCCACTGACACCCGGTCCGGTTCTGATAGACGAGCGCGTTGACGATCTCCCGCAGCGCGTAACGACCCTGATGACCCGACACCGACGGACGCCGCTTCTTCCACGCCCGCAAGAACGGCTCAACCAGCGCCCACTGCTCATCGGTCAAATCACTCGGATACGCCCGACGCCCCACCACCCCATTCAAACGTCATGCCAGCGACCACAGACATCGACACAACCCAAAACCAGCACATCGAGCGACACCGAACTGCGGAAAACCCTTACAAAACACCCTCTCAAGCGGCCCTTGGAGCCAGCCGACGTGTGGTCGTCAGGGGCATGGCGTTCGGATCGGGGTGTTGGTCGTTGTGGTCGCGCGGGTCTGGAGGCGGGTCTCGGGGTGGCCGGTGGTGGTCAGCGGAGGGTGGTGAGGGTCCGGGTCACCCGGGTGCGGAGGGTGGGGGGCAGTGGGGTGAAGCCGGCGTGTTCGGCGGCGGCCTGGCCCGGGTCGCTCACCGCGTAGGCGAGGAAGCTGCGCGCCGTCTCGGTGACGGAGCCGCGGCACACCAGCTCGTAGGTGACCGACACGATCGGATAGGCGCCGCCGGACACGGACGTGTGGTCGATCTCCAGGCGTAGGTCGCCGTCGGCGCCGGTGACCCGCGCGGCGGCCACCGTGAGGCCCGCGGCGTGGTCGGACGGGCCGGTGAACCGGCCGTCCGCGGTGCCCACCTGGACGGTCGGCAGCGAGTCCACCCGGGCGTAGGAGAACTCCACGTACCCGATCGCCCCGTCGGTACGGGCGATCGCGGCGGCGACCCGCTGGCTGCCCCGGTGACCGGAGCCGCCGGGGACGGGCCAGTCGCCGCCGGTTCGGTACGGCCAGTCGGCGGGCGCCGTCTCGGCCAGGTAGCGCAGCAGATTGCCGGTGGTGCCGGAGCCGTCCGAGCGGTGCACCACCCGGATCTTCGTGGCGGGCAGGGCGGCGCCCGGGTTGTCGGCGGCGATGGCCGGGGCGTTCCAGGTGGTGATCCGGCCGCCGAAGATCTTCGCGATGGTGGCCGGGGCGAGCCGCAGGTCCCCGACGCCGGCCACGTTGTAGGCGAGCGCGATCGGCCCGATCACCAACGGCAGATGTACGGCCGGGCCGCTGCCGCACCGCCGATCCGCCAGGCTCTGATCAGTTCCGGACAGCGGGGTGTCGGTTCCGGCGAAGTCACCGGTCCCGGCGAGGAAGGCCCGCACCCCGGCGCCGGAGCCGGTGCTCGCGTAGGCGATCGACGCATCCGGGCAGGCGATCTGGTAGCCCTTGATCCAGGCGTTGACCGCGTTGGTCTGCGCCGACGACCCCTGCCCGGCCACGGTGCCGGCCGCGCAGGTGAACGGCGACGCGGCCGGCGCGGCGGGCGCCTCGCATCCGGTCAGCGCGAGAAGCCCCACGACGGCGAGCAGCCGGCGGACGTTCGGAGACGGGTTCATCGGTATTCCGCCAGACGCCGGCGCACGCCGTACGGGATCAGAAGGGCGACGAGCGTGAGGGTCACGACGGGCAGGACCACCCAGCCGGTCGTGGTCCTCTCCGCGGCGCGCAGCGCCCGGTCGAACTCCTGCGCGCGCGCCTCGGTGACGCCCGCCAGCGACGCGTCGAAGTAGGCGAAGTCGAAGGCCGCGTCGCCGCGCCGGATGCCGGTCAGCAGCCGCACCGCCTCGGCGGTCCGGCCGTCGTCGGCCAGGGCGAGGATGCGCTCGTGGCCGGACTGGTAGGCGATCCACCGGTCGGCCGTCTCGGTTCCGGCCAGCCGGATCAGTCCGCCGCGGGGTGCGCCGGGGGCCGAGACCGGCGCGGTCTCCCCGGCGGCCGGCGACACCTCCGGGGAGCGGCAGGCGGCCGTACCGGTGAGACAGGCCGACTTGCTGTCGAAATCGTCCCGGTAGTAGGCCAGATTGGCGCTGACCACATACCGTCCGGTGTCGGCGGCGGCGTCGTAGCCGAGGGCGCGCAGTTCGGAGAGCGCCAGGTAGGGGCCGAGGCCACGGTCCCGGCCGTCGGCGAGCTGCCCGGACTGGGCGTGCAGGACCACGATCGAGGCGAGCGCCAGGATCGCGCCGAGGGCGGTGGCGACGGCGAGCGGCGGGCTCCACGTCCGGCGGAAGCGGCGGGCCAGCCAGATCTGCAGGCCGAGGAGGAGCCCGAGGAGCGCGCCGCCGAGGAGCAGGACGAGGGTCACCCCGGTGCCTTCGGTGGCGGTTTTCCGGGCGTACGCGTCATCCAGCCGTTCCGTACCCGCCTCCCGCAGTTCCCGGGCGGCCGGGAGCAGGCGCTGGTGCAGCAGGTTGGTGGCCTGGGTGTAATAGCCGAGGGCGGCCGGCGCGAGCTGCCCGGCGCCGGCCGGCGGGGCGGTGGCCTGGGCGGTGACGGCCTGCCCGACCCGCTGCCGGTAGACGGCGAGCCCGTCCATCAGGTCGAGCACGATCGCCCGCTCGGCCTGCCCGGCGCCGGTGGTCAGCGACCGTTGCAGGTCCTGGTCCACCTGGTGGCCGCGGTCCCGGTAGGCGCCGAGCGCGTCGATCCGGCTGCCGGCCAGTTCGTCGTTGTCGCCGGCCAGCAGGATGCGGGTGACCTGGGCGTCCAGGTCGCTGAGGGCGAAGTAGAGGTCGGCGGCGGTGGCGGCCTGCGGGGCGGCTTCCCGGCCGATGACCCCGATCTGGTCACGCACCTGGGCCATCACCAGGCTGACCGAGAGCAGCAGCGCGACGGTCGCGCACACCGCGGACGCGGTCCACAGTCTCAGGCGTGCCGGTGTCTCGTTCCGGAACATCGCCTCGATAAACGCGGGCACGCCGTCACGGTAAGCCATTACCGCAATTCCGCGACGGCGCGCCCGGTCGTTTCCTATTCGTTTACCGTACGTCTATCTACCGGCCGTGAGCTGGAAAGATGCGCTTGTCGGGATGCAACGAGGAGGGCAGCGCAATGGTGATCCACTCATTGTTGTCGGCCACCGACGGGGTCCGCCCAGTGGAGAACGGGAAGTTGTTGTCGTTCAATACCGCGACGGTCTTCTCGTCCAGGACGACCACGTCCTCGACGGTCTGGAACGGGAAGGTGAAGGTCTCACCGGCGCCGGCCAGTTTCCGCGGGTCGGCGATGTTCATCAGGTCGACGAGCAGGGTCTTGTCGAGCAGCCCATCGGAGTTCCGGTCCCGTTTGTCGGCGAGGTAGAGCCGCTTGATCACGGCGGTGGCGCCCTGGCCACCGTCCCGCTCGATGATCAGGAACCGGTTCCGGTCGATCGCGACGGCGTCGCCGACGGCCAGATCGGGCGCGCCGAGCCGGTAGACGTACCGCTTGCCGGTGTACTTCCCGGTGCGGGTGTCGAACTCGTTGAGCCGCAGGTCGCCCGTCGTGTCACCGGCGACCGTGCCCTCCAGCAGCGCGTACAGGTGACGGCCGTCGGGCGACTTCGCCAGCCCCTCGAAACCCTTGCTGCCGCCGAGGTTCGCGGTCGTGCCGGTGCGGGTGGCGGTCTCCGGGGCGGTCACGCCGTCGAGAGGGACCGGGGCCGACAGCAGACGGCCGCCCCGGTCGAAATGCAGGAGGTAGGGGCCGAACTCGTCACCGATCCAGTAGCCGCCGGACGGGTCCTCGACGATCGACTCGACGTCGAAGTCGGCACCGGTGAGCATCCGGTCCTCGCGGGTCAGCTTCCACGGCACCCGCCGGTCCGGGTCGGTCAGGTTCACGCCGCCGACCACGTCGACGGTGTGGGTGGCGAAGTCCGGGGCCAGCCGCTGGACACGCAGCAGGAAGTCGGCCGAGTTCGCCTGGTTGCCGTAGCCGTTGTCGGACAGCACGTCGAAGGTGCCGTCGCCGTTGTCCACGATGCCGGAGAAGCCCTGGACCGGCTGGTCGGCGAAGGGCACCGCGTACCCGTTGGTGTTGCCGGTGATCAGGCCGCCGGACGGCTCGCTGCCGGGCACGAAGGTGGCGGCGGGCAGCGAGGCGAACCCGGTCAGGGTCGGTGTGGTGACCTTCGCGGGCCCACCGGCCCGCGCCGCGCCGGTCAGCGTCACGGTCAGGACCAGCGCCAGCGATCCGGTCTGCACGATCTTTCGCATGTGGCCGCACCTTAGGGAGCGTGGATGAACCGCGGCCGACGCTACGGTGGCGCCCGGTCTGCGCCGGGACACACACGCCACGATTCACCCGTCAGGTACGCGACCGGCGCCGGCTGGCCCGGGCCCGGGACGCGTCGTGCCGTGGCAGCGACAGCGGATCGGGCAGATCGTGTGCGGCGCTGAGCCCGTCGGCCCGGCGGATCAGCCGGCCGTCGGCGACCAGGCCGGCGATCAGCGTGGTGAGCCGGGCGTCCACGTCGGTCGACCGTCGCGACGCCCAGCCGTAGAGGCGGCCGGTCGCGGCGAGCAGCCCGTCCACATCGATCGCGCCGGCGTCGACGACCAGCTGTTCCAGGGCGATCCGCAGCTCCGGGTCGGCGATCTGGTCCGCCTTACGGGCCACGCCCTCGGCCCGCAACCGCACCACCGGCGCCAGCTGGCCGGGGTCGCTGAGGAATTCGCCGTCCCACTCCATCCCGGACTCCTCGATGGCCGCGTCCACGGCCGCCCGCGCCTGCCGGGTGATCCGGGTCAGCGCCCACTGCTCACGCAACCGCTGCAGCACGACGGTGATGTGGACCGGCCCCTCCACCTCGGCGATCGTCCGGATCGCCGCGACGATCCGCTCGCGGGTGCCCGCGTCGGCGATGCCGGCGCCGGCCGGCAGCGGGGCGAGTTCCGCCTTTCGGTACGGCTGCGCCCACTCCTCCGGCCCGTGTCCACCGGTGGAGGCGCCGCCGGTGGCCGATGCGCGCTTGACCGGCGCGGTCCGGGCCAGCTTGGCGCTCGTCACCGGTTCGGCGTTCGTGGACTTCTTCGCCCCGGCCGACCGCCCCGGCGCCGCGGCCCGCTTCACCGGCCGCTCAGCCCGCGCGTCCGCCGTCACACCGGTGACGAGTCCGGCGATCGACGCCGCCGGGCCGCGTTGCCGCCGCTGCCGCGCCCGCCGTTCCCGCTGCTCCCGCAAGCGCTGTTCCGCGTCCTCCGCCCGCTCCCGGGTCTCCGTCTCCCGGGTTTCGGCGACCGCCTGGGCCTCGGCGATGGCGTGTGCCCCGGCGATGTCCGCGGCGCGTGCCGCCTCCCGGGCCCGCGTCATCTCCTCGGCGAGCGCCGCCTGCCGGGCCAGCCCCGCCTCCCGGGCCCGGTCCGCTTCCCGCTCCCGTTCCGCCGCTTCCTCGGCATGCGCGATCGCCGCCGCTTCGGCCGCCGCCCGGGCCTGCCCCACGGACCCGAACAGCACATCGGCCACGGTCGGCCGGCTCTCCGCCGCCTCCGGTTCGGCGCCGGCGGCCATGGCGGCCCGCGCCGCGGCGGTCCGGGCCGCCTCGGCCCGCGCCACATCGTCCCGGCTCACCCTTTCGAAGACGGCGGGAGCAACGTTCATCCCGGCCTCTTCCCCCTTCTCGGTACGGGTGACGCGCCCGAAGATCGTCCCGGTCCCGTCCCCGGCGGCGGCTCCGGTCGCCTGGTCGCGGCTCACCCGCTCGAAGACGACCGGCGACACACGGGGGCCCTCGGCCGAACCCGCCGAGCCGAGATCCGGCTCCTCGACCCGGCTCACCCGCTCGAAGACGACCGGCGACACACGGGGGCCCTCGGCCGAACCCATCGCGGCGGGCTCCGGCGCCTCCCGGACGGTGGGCTCGGCGACCGGGCCGGCCGGCTCGCCCCGGTGGCCCACCCGCTCGAACGCCGAGGGTGCGACCCCCGCCTCCGTCCGGCTGACGCGTTCGAACACCGGGCGGGTCACCCGTTGTTCGCCGGGCTCCCCCGCGCCGCGCTCGAACAGCTTCGAACCCGCATAGGGTCGGTCGACCATGGCGCGGGACTCTTCGGCCGCGCGGTCGAAGAGCACGGAGCCCACGGAGGGCCGCTCGGCCCGGCTGACCCGCTCGAACACCGCGGCGGCGATGCGCGGCTCCTCCTCGGCGGGTTCCGCGGAAGCGCCCGGCTCTCCGGCGTGTTCGCGATCGGATGCGGTCATCGCCGGGACCTGATCCGGCGAAACGGGCCAGATGTGGGCGCGGCTGACGCGCTCGAACGTGGCCGGAACCTGCTCCTCCTGGGTGACCGAACCGGTCGGCGCGGCCGGTGCGGCGGTGAAGGGCCCCGAGTCGCTCCGGACGCCGGCGTCCGGCGGCTCGTCCGGCCAGGTCGGCCACGCGGGCTCCCGGTCCGGTCCGGCGGCCCGGGAAGCGGGGACGCCGTCCCACTGCCCGGCGGTGTGCCGTTCGACGTCCTCGATCCCGGCCCGGTAGGCGTCCGCCTCCTCACCGACCTCGGCGAGCGCCTCGGCCACGGTTGCGGCCACCTGCTCGGCGAACTCCTCCACCTCGGCGTCGATCGCGTCCTCGACGGGGACGACGGTCACCACGTCGGGCATGTCCATCTCGACGTCGACGTCGGCGACCGTCCCGAAGTCCGGTTCGGACGCCGCGAGGTCTGCCTCCCGTTCGCCGTACCCGGCCGCCGCGTAGTCCGGCACCAGATCGTCATGTCCGGCGGCGGAACCGGCCGTCGGGTGATCCGGCGCCTGCCCGGCGTACCCCTCTGAGGTGACCGTGACCGGCTCGCCCTGCCCGGCCCACATCTCGTCGGCGGTGGCGTCCTCGATCTCGACGGTCAGTTCGGGCGCCAGTTCCTCCGGTGGCAGGTCGGCGAGGGCCTGCTCGACGGCGGTACGCAGACGCTGTTCCTCGTTCTCCCGGTCGAGATACCAGGCGGTGCCCCAGATGCGGTGCAGCCGCCAGCCGTGCTCGCGCAGCACCTGCTCGCGCAACCGGTCACGGTCGCGGGCGGCGGGCGCCGAGTCGTAGGTGGTTCCGTCGCACTCGACGCCGAGCACGAACGGCGCGTTGCGGCGGGGCGAGCGGCGGACCGCCAGGTCGATGCGGAAGGCGCCGGCGCCGACCCGGGTACGCACCCGGTAGCCCCAGGACCGCAGCACGTCGCGGACCGACTCCTCGAACGGGGTCTGCACCGCGGGGGCGGGCTCGTCGAGGCCGAGTGCCGCCTCGCCGCGGGTCGCGTAGTCGAGGTATCCGGCGAGCGGGCGCATCTCCTCGGTGCCGGGCAGGTCACGAGACCGCAGCGAGGTGACCACCTCGACCCGGCGGGCGGCCCGGGTGGTGGCGACGTTGAGCCGCCGCCACCCGTCGGCGCCGGCCAGTCCGCCCAGGTCGTCGCCGATGGCGAGGATGACCACGTCACGTTCGTCGCCCTGGACGGTGTCCAGGTCCTTGATGAAGAAGCCGCGGAGCCGGTCGTGCTCCGGCGGGACGACCATGTCGGCGACGGCGGTCTCGATCTCGGCGGCGAGTTCGGGGGTGCAGGCGACGACGCCGAGGGAGAGTTCGGGGCGGGTGACGAAGTGGTGCGCGACCCGCCCGGCGACCATCCCGGCCACGTCGTGCTCGCCGGTCCCGGTGACGGCCGGGAAGAGCTGGACGCCGGTGTCCGGTCCGGCCGGCGCGACCGGCGGGAAGGTGTTGAGCGCCCCCTGGTAGAAGGTGTGGTTGGCGAAGGTGATCAGCGACTCGTGCCGGCTGCGGTAGTGGGTGCCCAGGTCAAGCACCTCGAACGCGGCGCAGCCGATGGCGAGGTCCAGGATGGACCGGCCGCCGCCGGGGGTGGGCAGGGCGGTGAGCTGCCGGTCGTCGCCGACCGCGATGAACGAGGCGCCGCGGAAGATGCAGGTGACGGCGTCCGGTACGGGCACCCGGGACGCCTCGTCGACGATCACCACGTCGAAGATCAGGTCGGCCGGCAGCAGGCGGCTGACGTCGGCCGGCACGGTGAGCACGCAGGGTTTGACCGCGAGGGTGGCGTTGCGGGTCTGCCCGATCAGGTCCCGGACCGGCGGGCGGCGGGCGTTCTGTGCGGCGGAGGCCCGCAGCAGGGCGGCCTCGCCGGCGACGGCGCCGGTCGGCTGGAGTTCGTCGACGGCGTTCATCACGTCGGCGACCGCGGCGCGCTGCAGTCGCTCGTCCCAGTGGCGGAACTCCTCGACCAGGCGTTCCCGGGCGGCGGCGTCGAGCGGTGGCAGCCGGTCGTCCTCGCGGATCACGGTGTCCACCCAGGACTGGAAGAGGGCGCGCCCGAGCACCGGCAGGATCTGCCCGACCGGCAGGTCCTCGCGGGCGCAGAAGTCGACGACGGCGTCCAGCCCGTGTTCGGTCAGGACGGTACGGGCGGCCTGGTACTCGAACCACTCCTGCTGCCCTTTGCCGTCTGCGATCAGCGCCCGGATCAGGTCGCGGGCCTGCTCGTAGTCGTCGAGGGCGGCGGTGAGCGACGGGTGCCGGCGCGGGGCGAAGGCGCGCAGGATCCCGTCCCGGGCGGCCTGCCATTCGGCGACCCGGGACGGCAGCGCGTCGGTGGGCCGGGACCGGGACAGGGCGGCGGCCTGCCCGGGGGTGAACGCCGTGTCGACGCCGATCCGGATGCGCCGGGCCTCGGCGGTCCAGGCCATCGCGGAGGCCAGCGCCTCGACATCGGTCTGGGTGCCCTGGAACACCGGCCCGAGCACCCGGCCGTACTCGGCGGCGTTGGCGGACAGGGCGGCGGCCGCGTCGGCGGCGCTCTCCCGCAGCATCCCGACGGCGGCCGACTCGGCGAGGGTGAAGTCCCGTCCGGCGGCCGAGCTGTAGGCCTCGACGAGTTCGGCCGCGGCGGTCAGCGGGTCGATGTGCGAGCGCATCCAGGTGACCGCGTCCTGGATCGGCCCGGCGGCGAGCTGTGGCCGGGGCGCGGGCTCGGGTGGCGGGTGCAGGGCGGCGGTCCACCGGTCGAACTCCTGGCGGGCCTCGCCGACGATCCGGATGATCGCGCCGTTCGGGGTGCCGGCACTGACCCGTTCGATGATGGCCGGCAGGGCCTCCGGCGGCGTCACCCGCATCACCTCGTCGGCGGTGTCGAGGGCACGGTCGATGGCGTCGAAGTCGGTGTCCAGGCGGTGCCAGTGGTGGCCCAGGATCCGGGCGTGTTCGTCTTCCGCCCGGTCCAGCTCCTGCATCGCCTTCTTCCAGGCGGCCGCGATGCCGAGGTTGGCGACCACCTGTGAGCGTTTGACGTCCGGCCGGGCGATCTCGGCGGCCGCCTTCTTGTCCCGCCGGTAGGGCGCCCGCAGCTTCCGGATTCCCTTGTGCACGGTGGCGAACCGGGTGGCCAGCTCGTCGACCGGGTGGGCGAGCGCCGCCTCGTTGAAGTGCTCGCGCGCCCGGGACTCGGCGGCTCTGGCCACGTCGACGGCGCGGTGCAGGGTCCGGGCGGCGGTGCGGGCGTTCGCCGTTCCGGCCGGGTGGAACCAGGCGGCCTCCGGTTTGTCCGGCCGGGCCAGCAGGTCGACGATGTCGGAGACCCGGTGGATGTCGGAGAAGGTGACCACGTTGGGCAGCCCGAGCCGGGCGGTGACCCGGTCCAGGCTGTGCTGGTGCTGTTCCAGCCGGTCGGCCTCGTCGGCGAAGCGGCGGGCCAGGCCACGGGCCTGGGCGGCGGTGAGCGGCAGCAGTTCGATCGGCGGCGGGTCGAGGTGTACGAGACTCGGCACGACCGGCAGCCGGCCCGGGGTGGGCAGCGACTCCCAGGTGACGCCGGACCGTGCCCGGACCGCGTCCTCGGCCTGGTGCAGGGCCTTGAGGTGGCGCAGCAGGTTCTCGGCGGCGCGGGCCACCGGTTCCAGGCTGTCCAGGGTGAGCCACTCGTCGACGGCTGCGGCGGGACGGCGGGCGGCGTGGCCGATCAGCGTGGTGAGGGCGATCGCGTCGGCCAGGTCGCGGGCCCGGAAGGCGAACGCCGTCGGGTCGGTGCCGACCGCCGCGGCGAGGTGTTCGAGGGCGGTCTGCGCCTGGTGCAGGCGGGCGTCGAGCCGGTTGCGGTCGATCACCTCACGCCACAGGAAGTCCTCGCCCAGCAGCGCGGGACGCCAGGCACGGCTCATGCGGTCGGCGGCGTCGCGGACGGTCTGCAGCGACTGGGTGGTGAGCGGGACCGGCAGGGCCGGCGGGACCGGGGCGGCCGGTACGTCGATCATCTGCGCGCACATGCCGAGGACGTCGTGCAGGCGGTGTCCGAGCGGTTCGCGAACCTCGTTCATCGCCTCGGCGTACGCGTTGAGCCGTATCCGGTGGTCGCGCAGTTCCTCCCGCTCGTCGGTGGACAGACCGGGCGGCGGGAGCGGGATGAAGTCGAGGGCGGCGGCGAGGGTGGTCGCGACCCGGTCCCGGCCGGCGCGGTCGCTGTGCAGTTCGAGCAGGTAGTCGTCGAGCCCGACACCGGCCAGCCGGTCCTTGACCACGTCCAGGGCGGCGGCCTTCTCGGAGACCAGCAGGACCCGTTTCCCGGCGAAGATCAGGCCGGCGATCATGTTGGCGATGGTCTGCGACTTGCCGGTGCCGGGGGCGCCGCGCATCACGAAGCTGCGCCCGGACATGGCGGCCGCGACGCAGGCCCGCTGGGCGGCGTCCGCGTCGAGGACGAGCGGGACGTCGTCGGGTGAGGCGACGTCGTCGATGCGCCGGCCGGGGATCGGCTCGAACTTGAACGCGTCGATCTGCGCCCGGGCGTCGGTGGCCAGCGCGCGGACCACCGGGTGGGCGAGGATCTGCCGCTCGTTCTCGATCAGGTCCTGGTAGACGACCTCGCGGTGGACGGTGAACCGGGACAGCAGGATGGCCTCGTCGGTGCGCCACTCCGGGTGCTCGCTGATCGCCGCGTCCAGCCGGGCCCAGAAGACGGTGACGTCGAGGCCGGTCAGGCTCTCGACGGCGGGAAGTCCGACGCCCATCCGCTTGAGCCGGACGGCGAGCGCCGGGTTGACCAGCGGGTCGTCCGGGCGGGCGCGCAGCCGTGGGTAGTCCAGCGGGCCGGTGGTGAGCAGGTCCACCGGGAGCAGCAGGATCGGGCTGGCGTACTCGCGCCGGTCGTCCTTCCAGTGCAGGGTGCCGACGGCGAGGAAGAGCGTGGACATGCCGTACTCGAGCTCGTGGCGGTGGGCCTCGCGGCTGAGCACGCGCAGGGTGGCGTCCATCTCGGCGTCGGTCATGTGGGTCTGGAAGGCGCTGGCGACGCGCGGCCGGGGCCCCTCCCGGTGTTCCTCGGCGCCGAGGAAGCCGCACTCGCGGCCCTGTTGGAGGGCTTCGAGCACACTGCGCGGTGAGGGGTCGTCGATCGCCACCACGCCGGGGCCCCACGGGTCGACGTGGATGAGCGGGTTGGCGTCGCTGAGGTCGAGCAGACCGGCACGCCAGGTTTCCAGCACTCCGCGTACGCGCGCATCCGGCCGCCCGGTCAGCCCGTCAGCATCATCCCACCGCATTTCCTCATTCCAGCAAGGCGAGGTGGGTCACCGTGCCGTTTTTCCGGGTTAATCCGACGTATCCGGCTTTATCAGATGAAGTCAGTCCCAGGACGGGACCCACCACTGCCATCCCGCGGGAGCCGGGGGCCAGGCCGGATCGGGCCGCCAGCCGTCCGGCGGATACCACCCGGCGGGCGGGGTCGGCCAGTCCGGCGGCACCACGAACGTGATGCCGGTGGGCGCGGGCGGGATCGGCGGGTGCGGATCGGCGGCCGGTGAGACCGGGGACACCGCGGAGGCCGAGGAGACCGGGTTCATGGTGCTGAGCGCGCCGGAGTTGGCCTTCACCACGGCGGCCAGCGCCGGGATGACCGTGGTCTCGGCGATCTCCATGGCCTGGACGTCGAGGGCGGCCGGGGACACCGGGGTGGGCATCGGCTCGGTGAGCGTCGAGGTCTGCGGGACCGGCCGGGTGGCGGGCGGGTCGAGCTGCGGCGCGCCGGCTCCGGGCAGCGAGCCGGTGGCCGGCAGGCCGGGCAGCGCGCTGCTCCCGGCCGCCCAGGTGGGCACGCCGTTGCTGGGAACGGCCCAGCTGGGCAGGCCGGCGCCCGGCTCGGCCCATTTCAGGGAACCGTCCGCGGCGGACGCCCAGCTCGGCACCGGCTCCGGCTCGGCGTAGGAGGGCACGGCGGGGGCGGGCCGCATGTCGGCCGGCGAGGTGGGATGTCCCGGTACGGGCAGGGCCGCCGGAGCGGGCACGGCGGACGGGCCGGCCGGGGACACCGGCGGCTGCATCGTCGCCGGCGACGCCCAGCTGGGCAGCGGCTCGCCGGTGGTCACCCAGTTCGGCACGAGGCCACCGGAGGCGGGCCCACCGGACATGAGCGGACTGCCGGCCGGGGTGGGGGTGGTGCCCGGCGTGGCCGGTCCCGTGGCCACGCCGGAGCCGGGGACGCTCGCGGTGCCACGGCCGGGGGCCGGGGCGGCGGCCGGGCGGCGGGCCGGGGCCCGCCAGCTCTCCGGCAGGTCCTGGACGCGGGCGATGTAGAGCATCACCTCGTTCTTGTCGGCGCTGCCCCGGACGATGGCGCGGGCCGCGGTGACCAGGCCCTGCTCGGCCATGTGCCGCAGCACCGGGAGCAGTTCGCCGCTCATCTTCGGGCTGAGATCACCGACCCGGGCCTCGCCGATGCGCACCTCGACCAGGTGGTCGGCCATCTCGTGCAGCGTGACGTACGCCCAGCACTCCCCCTCCGGGCGCAGCACCAGCCGCAGCGCGTCGAGCGACGGCTGCTGGCCGACGACCTGGACGGCCGAACCGGAGGGCAGGAGCCGGTGCTCGCTCGACGGCGGCGAGTTGGCCGGCACGAGCATGTGCGGTTCGGCGAGGTCGAGCCGGATGGAGGCGTCGAAGGCGGCGGGACGGCCGTCGGCGGCGCCCCACTCCCGGCCGGTGATCCGGGCGTTGACCTCGGGGATCAGGCCGCGGTTGGTGAGCGTGGTGAGCACCTGGACATACCGCGCGGCCTCCGGCCGGGGCAGGTGCCCGAGCAGGCTGGAGCCCGACCAGACGCCGACGGCGTTACGATCGTGCCGGTTGTTGCGGTCCGGGATGAGCTGGACCGGGACGGTTATGTCGGTCCCCTGCGGGTTGACGTCGTCGCCGAAGAGCGCACGTATCGCCTTCGCGTAGTGCGTTTCGCCGACCACCTCGGCACTCGCCCAGCCCGCTTGTCCCCAAAGTTGGAACCGATTCGCCACGCGGAAACGCTAGTGTCTGCTTTCCGTCAGTGACCTCACCCGTACGGATGAGTGCGATCAACCGTACGTTCCGTATCCGGGTCACTCGCATGGAGCGACTGAATTACCGTTCAGTCGCGGATCAACCCGGCGACCCGCCCAAACGGGACGCCGGGCAGCGCGAGCCTAGAGCCGGACCACCATCTTGCCGGTGTTCTCCCCGCGGAGCAGACCGAGGAACGCCTCCGGCGCGTTCTCCAGCCCGTCCACGATCGTCTCCCGGGCGGTGATCCGGCCCTCCCGCAGCCAGCCACCGACCTCGGCGACGAAATCGGGGGTCCGGTGCCCGTGGTTGCCGACGATGAAGCCGCGCAGGTTGAGCTCCTTGCCGATGGCCGCCGCCAGGTTGCGCGGCGCGGCCCCCGGGGTGGTGTCGTTGTACTGCGCGATCGCGCCGCAGAGCGCCACCCGGCCGAACATGTTCAGCGAGCCGATCGCGGCCTCCAGGTGGTCGCCACCGACGTTGTCGAAATACACGTCGATGCCGTCCGGCGCGGCCGCGCGCAGCTGCTCGCGCACCGGGGCGTCCTTGTAGTTGAACGCGGCGTCGAAGCCGAGGTCGTCGACCAGGTGGCGGGCCTTCTCCGCGGAACCGGCGCTGCCGATCACGCGCTTCGCTCCGCGGAGCCGGGCGATCTGGCCGGCGACACTGCCCACCGCGCCGGCCGCGCCGGACACGAAGACGGTGTCACCCTCACGGAACTGCGCGATGTCCAGCAGTCCGACGTACGCCGTGAGGCCGGTCATCCCGAGCAGCCCCAGGTAGGCGGAGAGGCTGGGGGCGGCGGCCGGGTCGACCACCCGCACCCGGGTGGCGTCGGTGGCCGCGAACTCCCGCCAGCCCAGGTTGTGGCTGACGAAGGCGCCCACCGGCACACCGTCGGCGTTCGAGGCGACCACCTCACCGACCGCGCCGCCGTCCAGCGGGTGGCCCACCCGGAACGGCGGGATGTAGGACTTCGCGTCGTTCATCCGGCCCCGCATGTACGGGTCGACGGACATGAAGACGTTGCGGATCAGCACCTGGCCGGGGCCGGGCTCGGGCACCGGCGTCTCGGCGATCTCGAAATTCTCGGCGGTGGGCCAGCCCACGGGGCGGGACGCGAGGCGGATCTCTCTCATGGAATCGACACTACGTCGAAAAAATCGACACCGCGTTAGTGTGTCTGCATGAGCACACTTCCCGGCCCGGGCCGGCGCCGTGGTCCCAGCAAGGGCGACCGGCGTGAGCGCGCCATCCTGGAGACCGCGTGCACCCTGCTGGCCCGGAAGCCGCTCGCCGACATCACCATCGACGAGCTGGCCGCCGGCGCGGACATCTCCCGGTCCAGCTTCTACTTCTACTTCGACTCGAAGCTCGCGGTCGTGGTGGCGCTGCTGCACGGGCTCACCGGCGAGCTGGGCCGCGACTCCGGCCCGTGGCTGGACGGCTCCGGCCCGGACGAGGCGGCGCTGCGCCGGTCGCTGACCGCGCTCGCCGTGCTCTGGCGCGATCAGGGCCGGCTGATCTCCGGCGCGCTGGCCGCCGCTCCCGGCTGCCCGCCGCTGGCCGAGTGGCGAGCCGGGCTGCGGGCCGCCCACGTGGACCGGCTCGCCGCCCGGATCAGCCGGGACCGGGCCGCCGGCCTGGCGCCGGACGGGCCGGAGCCGCGCGTGCTGGCCGGGCTGGTCGACGATCTGCGGACCGCCGCGTTCGCCGCCGCCGCCGATCCGGAGGCGCTGGTGGACGACCTGGTCACGGTCGAGTTGCGGATGCTCTACGGCGATTTCCGGATTCCCCACCCGATCCGGTGACCCGGCGCGCACCCTGGGTTCATGCGTATCGGTGTCATTGGAGCGGGTCGGCTCGGCGGCACTCTTGCCAGGTGGTGTGCCGAGAGCGGGCACGAGGTCGCGGTCACCTCACGTCATCCGGAACGGTTGCGCGCCGAGGTGGGCCGCGACGACGCGCCGCTACGGGTCATGCCGGTCCCGCAGGCGGCCGCCTTCGGCGACGTGGTGATCTTCAGCCCGAACTGGTCGTCGGCGCGGGAGGCGATCGACATGACCGGTGGCGCGCTCGTCGACAAGGTGGTGATCGACGCGACCAACCCGGAGCCGGACGGCGCACCGGGCCCGGGCGGCCTGGCCGGCATCGGCATGCCGGACGGGATGAGCGGCCTGGAGACCCTGATCGAGTGGGCTCCCGAGGCGCACTGGGCCAAGGCGTTCAACACCATGTCCGCCGAGGTGCTCAGCCGCCGGCGCGGGCATGATCCGCTGCTCACCGAGTACGTCTGCACCGACCAGCGCGACGCCCGCGAGGCGGCGACCCGGATCATCCGGGATCTCGGGTTCGCCCCGTTCTACGTGGGCGGCCCGCACGCCGCGCTGCTCACCGAGACCGGCGGCCCGCTGCGGATGCTCGAGGTCGACGTGGAGGACGCCACCGACGTGCTGGCCGAGGCCCTCACCACGCTGCGCTGACCGGACCCCGGCCCGTCGTCGCGCCGGCGCAGCCAGGCGGCGTGCGTCTCGCGGGCCGAGGGTGAGCCGGACGTTCCGATGCTGATGGTCACCGCTGCCTCCCCGTTGAGGTTCATCACTGCGGCCGGGTTCATCGACCGCCGGGCCCCCTTCTGAAGGAATTCCGCCGAGCCGGGTTGCCGGGAGCCCTCGCACCCCCTAACGTACAACCACATGGTTGTAGATTCCGGAGTCGCCGACGCCGACCGCGTCTTCCACGCGCTGGCCGACGCGACCCGGCGCGACATCCTGACCCGGGTGATCCGGAGCGGGATGTCCGTCTCGGAGCTGGCCCGCCTCTATCCGATGAGCTTCGCCGCGGTGCAGAAGCACGTCGTGGTGCTGGAACGGGCCGCCCTGGTCAGCAAGACCCGGCGCGGACGGGAGCAGATCGTGCGGGGCGAGGTCGAGGCACTGCGCCGGGTGGCGCGGTTGCTGGACGGCTATGAGCGGTTGTGGCGCCATCGGGCCGCCGCCATCGAGGAGATCCTCAAGGAGGAGCAGTGACGGTCATCAGCAGCACGAAGGACGCCGGCGCGCTGACGCTGACGTTCGTCGCCGAGTTCGCGGCGCCGGTCGACCGGGTCTGGCAGGTCTGGGCCGATCCGCGCAAGCTGGAGCGCTGGTGGGGCCCGCCGACGTGGCCGGCCACCTTCGACCGGTACGACTTCAAGCCCGGTGGCGCGGTCCGCTACCACATGACCGGACCGGACGGGACGAAGGCGCGGGGCTGGTGGGCGTTCACCGACATCGAGGAGCCGTCCCGTCTGGAGTTCGACGACGGGTTCGCCGGAGACGACGGCGAGCCGGTGGACCCGGAGGACGTCGGGCACGTCGCGGTCACCCTGGAGGCGGCCGGCCCGGGCACCCGCATGACGACGGTGAACGTCTTCCGCAGCGCCGAGCAGATGGAGCGGTTGCTGGAGATGGGCCAGGAGGAGGGCATGCGGCAGGCGATGGGCCAGGTGGACGCGATCCTCGCGGGCTGAGGCGGGCGGAAACGGCCTCCCCGGCACATCCGGGCGCGGTAGCGTCGGATCATTCCCCGACAACCGCGCCCGGAGGGGCCAGATGCCCACCTGGCTGATCCTGCTCGTCGCGCTGGCCGCGGTGGCGGCCGGCGTGCTGGTGGCGCGCCGCCGCGTCCACCCGGAGGCCGGTGGCGCGGGCGGTCCGGGCGTCCCGGGGCGGATCACGGAGCTCACCGAGGCGCTGCGGGAGCGCGACGCCGAGGTGGAGCGGCTGCGGGCCGATCTGGAGGCGCAGGCGCAGGCCGCGCAGGACCGGCAGCGGGAGCTGAACCAGCGGTTGCGGCGCCGGGCCCGGGAGGCGATCGACGACACGGCCGAGGTGATCGGCGGCAAACTGGCGGACGTGGTGCTCCAGATGGGCGCCGCGCGGGACACGGCGGCCGCCACCCACGAGCGGGTCACGATCACCAGTGACGCGGCGAGCGCGCTGGTCCGACGGGCGCACAGCGCCGACGAGGCGGCCACCGCGCTGAACGACAGCCTGCGCCAGGTGGCCGGGATCGCCAGCGTGATCTCCGGGATCGCCTCGCAGACCCGGCTGCTGGCGCTGAACGCCACCATCGAGGCGGTCCGGGCGGGCGAGGCCGGCAGCGGCTTCGCGGTGGTCGCCGACGAGGTGAAGAGCCTGGCCGACACGACCGCCGACTCCACCGAGCAGATCACCAGCACGATCGCGACGCTGGAGGCGGACGTCGCCCAGATGGGCCAGACGCTGAGCGCCATCATCGCCGACGTCGGCCACATCGAGGACGCGATGCGCCACCTCGACCAGATCACCGATCAGCAGCACGACATCGTCGGGCGGCTGCACCACAGCGTGGACGCGACGATGGCCCAGATCGGGGACCTGTCCCACGTGGCCGAGCGGCTGGAGCGCCGCCGCCACGACCGGCTGCCGGTCAAGGGGCCGGTCCGGCTGGAGACGGCGTCACTGCCGGCGCCGGTCACCGCCGAGATGATCGACCTCAGCTCGGACGGGCTGGGCTGCCTGGTCCCGGTCGGCGCCCGGATCACCGATGGCGAGCTGGTGCGCGTCCAGTTCGCGTGGGACGGCCTGGCCGCGGGCGCCGACGCCCGGGTGGTCCGCCGGGCGGCCCGCGACGACGGCACCGAGATCGGTCTGGAGTTCCAGGGCGTGCCCGAGCACACCCGGGACGAGGTGATCCGCTTCCTGGCCCGGCAGATTCCGGCGGAGCCCTGACCCGCCTCTAGCCTTCCACGCCGGTGGCGTCGTGCGGGGCGCCGACCGGTTTCGACTCCGGGGAGCCGCGCTGCCGCAGATAGATCGAGAGGATCACCATCGACGCCACGGCGAGCAGCTCGGACTGCCAGTTCTGCAGGGTGCGGTTCCAGAAGTCGGGCTCGGTCAGGTACTCCGCCCAGGTGACCGGCTCCTGGAGGTCGCGCAGCTGCCGCTCGTTGAAGGCGGCCGCCCCGGCGATCGACTGGGCCAGCCAGGAGCCGGCGAAGAGCAATCCCATCACCAGGCCGAGCGAGTTGGACAGCAACGCCCGGCGCAGTCCGCCGGCGTGCGCCCAGGCGGGTGAGTCCTCGGTGGCGTACCGGCCGACCTTCTGCTCGCGGTCCGCCTCCCGGCCCTCCTTGCCGGGCTTCTTCGACTCCGGGGAGCCTTTCTGGACCAGCCAGGTGGTCAGGAGGATGTAGAGGAAGAACTGGAGGTACTCGGACTGCCAGTTCTCGGCCACGTCGGCGGCGAAGGAGGCCGAGGTCAGGTAGCGGCCCAGGCTCACCCGCTCCAGCCCGGCGGTGATCTGCTGCTGGTTGAAGTCGGCGTGCCCGGCGAACCCCTGCGCCACCAGCACGATCAGGAACAGCAGCCCGAAGACCAGGCCGAGGGAGTTGTCCCGCAGTGCCCGTCTCACCGGTGCAGCACCCCGAGCACGGCGAAATACACCAGTCCGAGCGTCACCACGGACAGCAGCAGAAGGTATTGGAACCGCATTCACCTCTCACCCACCCCGTCATCCCCGGATCCGGCAGTCGTAGGGACGTTCGCCGCGGGGGGTGCAGCCGGCGGCCACCACCCGCCAGCCGTCCCGGAAGACCGCCAGGAACACGGCGTCGTCCTCGAAGCTGACGAGCGCGCTCTGCCCGTACACCCGGGAATCGGCGACCGGCGACGGCGCGGTGAGCGCCTCACTCAGAATGCTCTGCTCGCAGGGCGCGTCGATCTCGGCCTCGGTCTCCGGCGCGAGAGCGCCGCAGGCGGCCGCGCCGTCCCCGCCGGCGACCGCCTGGAGGAAGGCCCGGGCGGTCTGTTCGGCGGCCGACGACCGCTCGCTGAGCGACGCGCACCCGGCCGGCGTCATCGTCACCAGCGCCGCCGTCAGCAGCACAGCCGTCCGGGGCATCGCCGTCCGCGGCATCGCCGGCCGGGGAATCGTCGTCCGGGGATTCGCCGTCCGCGGCATCGTCGCCCATCGCATGAGGCGGTGGTTGCCCCGCCGGGCCGCGCTTCATGCCTCCCGTGGGAACACACCCGGCAGTTCTTCGGTGAGATAGCGCTGCACGGCCGGGCCGACCGCGGCGACCAGCGTGTCGGTCGGCGCGGAGGCCAGCGGCTCCACCTTGATCACGTAGCGGGCCATCGCGAGGCCGACCATGTGGCTGGCCGCCAGGGTGATCCGCAGATGCGCCTCCGCCGGGTCGAGGCCCAGCTTGGGCACCGCCCGGCGAAGGATCTGGGTGAGGATGAACTCGCGGAACAGCCGGGTCGTCCACTCGGTGCCGACGACCGATCGCAGCAGCGCCACGGCGGCCGCTCCGCGTGGCCCGTCCCACATGCCGAGGAAGGCGCGGACGAACCGGACACCGATCTCGTCCCGCTCCCCCGCGGTCGCCTCGTTGATGATGTCGACCGGGTCGACCGGCGAGTTCATCGTCGCCAGGAACAGCTTGTCCTTGGTGCCGAAGTAGTGGTGCACCAGCGCCGGGTCCACCCCCGCGCCGGACGCGATCGCGCGGATCGAGGCGCCGTCGTACCCCTTCTCGGCGAACGCGCCGCGCGCGGCCGCGAGAATCGCCTCGCGCGTGTCCGGGTTGCCGGGCCGGCGTCCGGTCCGTCGCACCACCATCAAACCCCTTTTCCTGTACGCCCTAAGCGGTCCTCCGGCGCAGCGTGGCCGCGCCGAGGATCAGGGCCACCACGATCGATCCCACCACGACGGTGAGGTCCCGCCACATGATGCCCGTCGGCTCGGCGTGCACACCCACCTCGGTCAGCGCCTCCACGGAGTAGGACATCGGCAGCACGTCGCTGATCGTCTGGAGCCAGCCGGCCATGTCCTCCCGCGGCACGAACAGCCCGCAGAGCAGCAGCTGGGGCGCCACCACCAGGGGCATGAACTGCACCGCCTGGAACTCGGTACGGGCGAAGGCGCTGCACAGCAGGCCGAGCGCGACACCGAGCACGGCGTTGGCGACCGCGATCAGGATGACCAGGCCGATGCTGCCGGCGGTCCGCATGTCCAGCGCCCAGTACGAGAAGGCGGCCGCCACCGTCGCCTGCGCGGCGGCCGCGACACCGAACGCCACGCCGTAGCCGAACAGCAGGTCGATCTTGCCGACCGGGGTGGTGAAGAGCCGCTCCAGGGTGCCGGTGGTGCGTTCCCGCAGCATCGCGATGCTGGTGATCAGGAACATCACGATGAACGGGAAGACGCCGAGCATGGTGAGCGCGACCCGGTCGAAGACGGCGGGCTGGCCCTCGTACATGAAGTAGATCAGGGTGATCAGCAGCGTCGGGACCACCACGATGAGGCCGATGGTCCGCGGGTCGTGCCGCAGCTGGCCGAGAATCCGCTTGATGGTGCTGAAAAGAATCATGCCGCCGCCACCTCTTCCTGGCGCCGGATCAGGTTGAGGAACGCCTGGTCGAGGTCGTCGACGCCGGCGGCGGCCTTGACGCCGGCCGGGGTGTCGTCGGCGATGAGCGCGCCCTCGCGGATCAGCAGCAGCCGGTCGCAGCGGTTGGCCTCGTCCATCACGTGGCTGGACACCAGGACGGTGGCGCCGTCGGCGGCGAGCCGGCGGAAGTGGTCCCACAGCTCGTCGCGCAGCACCGGGTCCTGCCCGACGGTCGGCTCGTCGAGGACCAGCAGCTCGGGGCGGCTGACGATGGCGCAGGCCAGCGACGCGCGGCTGCGCTGGCCGCCGGACAGGTTCGCGACTAGCTGCCCGCGCGCCGCGGTCAGGCCGACCGCCTCGATCGCCTCGTCGGCGGCGGCCGCCTTGAGACCGTAGAGCGAGGCGAAATAGCGGGCGTTCTCCGCCACGGTGAGGTCGGCGTAGACGCTCGGCGCCTGGGTCAGGTAACCGATCCGGCGGCGCAGCGGCGCGGACCCGGCCGGGTGGCCGAGCACCGTCACCGTGCCGGACGCGACGATCTGCACGCCGACGACGGCGCGCATCAGCGTGGTCTTGCCGCTGCCGCTCGGGCCGAGCAGGCCAGTGACGCTGCCGCGCGGGATGACGCAGGAGAAGCCGTCCAGAACGGTTCTCTTCCCTCGTCTCACGACGAGGTCGCGGACCTCGATCGCTTCGGACATCATTCCTCCCGGGGAACTCATCAGGTGTTGAACTCAACGGTAGATGAATTCCCCGGAGCGGGGCAAGGCTCCAACTCAACACATGATGAAATGGCCCACGTCCTCGTCGGTGAGCTGCTCGAAGTCCTCGTACCAGCGGCCCACCGCGTAGAACGGGTCCGGCGCGCTCAGGCACACCACCTCGTCGGCCTCGGCGGACAGCGCGTCCCGGGCCTGCGGCGCGCACACCGGCGCCGCCAGGATCAGCCGGCCCGGCCCCTGTTCGCGTACCCAGCGCAGCGCGGCGTGCGCGGTTATCCCGGTGGCCAGCCCGTCGTCGATCACGATCACCGTACGGCCGGCCACCGGCGGGACGGGACGGCCGCCGCGGTACCGGTGGATCCGGCGGGCCAGCTCGGCCCGTTCGGCGGCCAGGACGCCGGCCAGATCGGCCTCGGTCACCCCGGCGTAACGCAGGTTGTCCGGGTCGTAGACGGGCGGGCCGTCCTCGGCGATGGCGCCCACCCCGAACTCCGGGTACCGGGGCGAGCCGATCTTGCGAACCACCACGATGTCGAGATCACCGCCGAGCCGCTCGGCGACCGGCCCGGCCACCGGCAGGCCACCTCGCGGGAGCGCCAGGACCAGCGGATGCCGGTCGCCGCCGAGAAGCCGCGCCAGGCGGTCGGCGAGCGCCCGGCCCGCCTCGGCGCGATTCGCGAAGATCATCGCTGGACTCACCTCGCCATCGCCGGCACCAGGTGATCGCCGAACCAGTGGCCCGCCTCATCGGCCACCGTCTCCAGCGCCCCGGCCTCCTCGAACAGGTGCGTGGCGCCCGCCACGATCCGCAGTTCGGCGCGGATCCGCATGGTGTTGCGGGCCTCCTCGTTGAGATCGATCACCTGGGGGTCGAGCTCACCGACGATGAGCAGCGTGGGCGCGCGCACCTCGATCAGCGCCGGCCCGGCCAGATCCGGACGGCCGCCCCGGGACACCACGGCGCACACCGCCTCCGGCCGGGCCGCCGCCGCGACCAGGGCCGCGCCGCCGCCGGTGCTCGCGCCGAACAGGCCGATCGGCAGGGCCGCGGTGGGCGGCTGCGCCCGCATCCAGTCGATGATCCCGACCAGGCGGTCGGCGAGCAGGCCGATGTCGAAACGCAACTCACCGGTACGCGCGTCGCGTACCTCCTCCTCGGGGGTGAGCAGGTCGGCCAGCAGGGTGGCGAACCGCCGCCGGTTGAGTTCGGCGGCCACCACGCGGTTGCGGGGGCTGTGCCGGGAGCTGCCGCTGCCGTGGGCGAACAGCACCACCCCGGTGGCGTGTTCGGGAAGCGTCAGGTCGGCGTCCAGGCGTACCGAACCCAGTTCGATTCGTTCCTGACTCGTCCAGGTCGTCATCGTCCGTCCCTTCTCATGCGTGTAGGGCGCCGGGGGGACGACGGTCCACCGTTGCTGAATACCCGCGGACGACCCGGAAAACGCCTCGGATGGGGGTACCGGTCACCGATCCGTCCTTCCCCGGCCCCGTCCCGGGTCGGCCCCGCATCGCGCGTAGAGCTCACCGGCCCCGGTGAACGCGCTGCACCGGGCGGTCCGCTCCGGTTGAGCGAACCCAGCGTCGTTGATCAGCGGGGATACCGTCTCTTGACACTCCACTTGTGATCGTTAACATACTCGCAATACATCGAACAGCACCGGTCCGTCCATCCCCACCGTCCCGGACGGACACCGCGGCGCCCCGGCCCACCGGCCGGCGCGCCGGACACCCGAATCGATGCGCCACTCCCCCGCTCCCCGAAGGGACTGTCATGTCTCTTGCACGCCTGAAATCCGTCGGAGCCGTCCTCCTCCTGCTCTTCGCGGTGGCCGTCGCCGTGGAGGCCCGCACCTCGGGCCCGGCCCGCGCCGCCGCCACCTTCACCAACCCGGTGGCCGCCGCGCCGTACGGCGCCGACCCGTGGATGGGCTACTACAACGGCTACTACTACCTGGCCGCGACCACGTGGAACAGCCAGGTCGTCATCAAGCGGGCGACCTCGGTGGCCGCGCTCCCCGGCGCCACCGAGAACGTCGTGTACACCGGCACCGCCACCGCCAGCTGCTGCAACGTGTGGGCGCCGTCGATGCACCGGCTGAACGGCCCGAACGGGTACCGCTGGTACCTGTACTACTCGGCCGGGACCGCGGCGTGCTGCGACGGGCAGCGGTCGTTCGTGCTGGAGAGCTCCGGCGACAACCCGCTCGGCCCGTACACGTTCAAGGGGCAGCTCAACGTCCAGGCCAACAACGGCTGGGCCATCGACGGCAGCGTGGCGACCATCAACGGCGCCAACTACTTCCTCTACTCGTCGTGGGTCGGTGACCTGCAGAGCCTGTTCATCGCGCCGATGACCAACCCGTGGACGGTGTCCGCCTACGGGACGCGGATCTCCTACCCGACGTACGACTGGGAGAAGGTCGGCGGCAACACCGAGGAGGGCCCGTACGTGCTCCAGCGCAACGGGGTCACCTACCTGACCTTCTCGGCCAGCTCCTGCAACACTCCCGACTACAAGATCGGCATGCTGACCCTGACCGGTAGCAACCCGCTGTCCGCCTCGTCGTGGACCAAGAAGAGCACCGCGATCTTCCAGCGCAGCGACGCGAACAGCGTCTACGGCCCGGGCCACCACTCGTTCTTCACGTCGCCGGACGGCACCGAGACGTGGATGGCCTACCACGCCAACGAGACCACCGCGCAGGGTTGCGGCTCCACCCGGACCACCCGGATCAAGAAGGTCGGCTGGAACTCCGACGGCACCCCCAATCTGGGTACGCCGGACAAGCTCTCCACCACGCTGACCGCACCCGCCGGCGACCCGGGCGGCACCGTCTCCTACCCGGTGGCCGGCACCAGGTACCGGATCGTCAACCAGGCCAGCGGCAAGGTCCTCGACGCGGCGAACTGCGGCACCGCCAACGGCACCGCCATCCGGCAGTGGTCGTCGCTGGGCAACGCCTGCCAGCAGTGGACGTTCACGAAGACGACCAGCGGCTACTACCGGATCACCAACGCCAACAGCGGAACCGTGCTCGACTCGGTCAACTGCGGCACGGCCAACGGCACGGCCCTCAACCTGTGGGCCAACCTGGGCAACGCCTGCCAGGAGTGGAGCCTCACCCCGATCAACGGCGGCTACCTGATCGCCAACCGGGGCAACGGCCTGGTCCTCGACGTCACCAACTGCGGCACCGCCGACGGCGTGGCCGTCCGCCAGTGGGCGTCGCTGGGCAACGCCTGCCAGCAGTGGAACATCACCGCCTGACCGTCCCCCTCAGCACCACCCACGGCTCCCCGCCAACCCGAGGCGGGGAGCCGTCCCCTTGTCAGAGGGCTTTGCGAACGGCCTTGAAGACGCGGTCGGCGTCGGACTCGGCGGTGCGCCAGTTGCTGAACGCGGCACGCAGCGCGGGGCGGCCGTGCAGGACGGTCGGGGTCAGGAACGCCTCGCCGGAGTCGGCCACGGCCCGCAGCACGGCAGCGACGTCGCCGGGGACCGCGAAGCAGACCACGTTCAGACGGACCGGGGACAGCAACTCCACGCCGGGCAAGGTGCTCAGACGTCCGCCCAGGCGGTGGGCCGCCGCGACGGTCCGGGCGACGATCTCGGCATGGCCGTCCACACCGTAGGCGGCCAGCGTGAACCAGGCGGCCAGAGCCCGGAGGCGGCGCGAGTTCTCCGGGGTGAGATGGCAGTGGTCCGGGTCGCCGGTGATCGCCGGCAGGTAGGCGGCGGTGTTCTGGAAGACGGCCACCTGCAGGTCGCGGCGGCGGGTGAACTGGACCGCCGAGTCGTACGGGACGTTGAGCCACTTGTGCAGGTCGACGCAGACCGAGTCGGCCTGGCCCAGACCGTCGACCAGGTGGGCGTGCTCCGGCGAGAGGGCCGCGAATCCGCCGAAGGCCGCGTCCACGTGCAGCCAGAACGGGTACTCCGCGCGCAGTGCCAGGATCGCGCGCAGGTCGTCGAAGTCCACGGTGTTGACCGTTCCGGCGTTGGCCACCACGATCGCCGGGCGGCCGTCCAGTGCGGCGAGGGCCTCGGCCAGCGCGGAGACGTCGACGGCTTCCCGGCCCGGCAGGGTGCGGATCGGGCGCAGCGACGCACGGCCCATGCCGAGCACGGACAGCGCCTTGTGGACGCTGGAGTGCGCGGCCCCGGACAGGACCGGGATCTCGCCGAGTGCCGCGAGGCCCTGCCGGGCGACGCTGATCCCGAGCCGCTCGCCGGCCCATTCGCGGGCGATCGCCAGGCCGGTCAGGTTGGACATGGTGGCGCCGCTGACGAACGCGCCGGCGTGGTCCGGGCCGAGGCCGAACATGTCGCGCAGCCAGGAGACGGTCTCGTCCTCCAGAGCGGCGGCCGTGGAGCCGGCACGGTTCGAGACGTTCTGGTCGAAGGCCGCGGTCAGCCAGTCGCCGGCCAGCGCGGCCGGGGTGGCACCGCCGGTCACGAACCCCAGGTAGCGGGGGCCGGCGCTGCCGGAGAAGCCGGGCGCCCAGCGGCGATCGAACTCGGCCAGCGCCCCGGCCGTACCGGCGCCGCCGACCGGGAGCGGGACCGGTACGACGGCGGCCGGTGTGGGCGCCACCGGGCGTTCGGCGAGGCCGGCCAGGACCCGGGTGGCGTAGTCCCGGGTGGCCTGGAGCAGGGCGGGCAGGTCGTCGAGGTCGTGGGCGAGTCGCTGATGCACGGCCTGAACGCTAGGAGCGGCCACCGGACGGTGTCGCGGTCCACTTCGGCTCGTCTGGCCCGGCCCGGCCGGCCGCGGTCAGCGACGGGTGTAGACGAGTCCCAGCTTGTCCACCGCGGACCCGGATCGCCCGTGGAACCCGGCGATCTGCCAGCCGCTCGGCGCCGTCCGGGTGACGCAGTCCGACGTGGTCGTCCCACCGGCGACACTGTTGCCGAGGTTGGTGGTGAACCGCGCGTAGAAGATCCGGGTGTGCCCGCTGTACTGGGCACGGCACAGGTAGGCGCTCGTCACGTACTCGCCGCTGCCCAGGGTGAGCGACCTCGCCGTGCCGCCGGCGCCGCCGTGGGCCAGCACCGTCCCGGTCGTGAGGGTGAGGCTGACCTGGTCGACCCGGGAGCCGGCGCGCAGCCCGACCACGGTGGCGCGGGCCGCCGCCGGGACCGCCGCGATGTCGTTGTAGTGGTCGCCGTGCGGTCCCCCGAACTGGTCGCTGAGCTGGTAGTCCGGGTTCGCCGTCCAGCTGAACGCGGCGCTGACCGGGAAGTGGTCGGAGAGCATCAGCCCGTCGGCGGTCCGGAATCCGGCGTCCTCGTTGTGGTAGTCCGTCGCGGTGAGGGTGACCGCCCGGCCGCTCCGGTAGAGGATCTTGTCGACCACCTCGCAGGTGTCGGTGACCGCGGCCGCGTCGCAGACCAGCGCGTCCGAGCCGGCGGCCGGGGCGCTGCCGCCGCGTTCCAGCCGCACCCAGGCGTCGGTGAGCCCGTTGGCGGCGGCGAAGTCGCGGATCGTGTCGGCGGCCCGGGTGTAGCGGGTGTTGGTGTCCCCCATGACGATCACCGCGTTGCCGGCCGAGTGCGTGGCGATGAAGGCGGTCAGCTGGTTCAGGTTGTCGGCGCGGGACTCCTGGTCGCCGCTGCTCGTACCGGCGTTGGTGTGCAGGTTGTAGAGGTCGGCGAAGACGCCGTCGGCGATCCGGTGACGGGTGAGGGTGAAGCCCTTGGGGGTCAGGCAGTCACCGGAGTCGAACTGGCAGGAGTCCCAGTCGCCGCGCTCGAGGTCGTCGGTGTCGTACGGGATCGTCGAGAGTGTGTTGAGGCCGGAGCCGATGCCGGCGCCACCGCTGGTCGGGGTGCGGTAGGCGTGCGTGGTGTCGGCCGCGTACAGGTAGGCGTGGTAGTTGAAGTCCTCCTGGACGTGCACGATGTCGTACCGGCCGAGACGCTGCCCGATCAGGGTGTGCGCGGTCTTGCGGTCGGTCTCGGCGCTGGAGATCAGCTCCGGGAGGCCGGCGACGTTGTAGGTGAGGACGGTGAAGGAGCCGTCGGCGGGGGCTGCGTCGGCGAGGGCTGCGGCGGCGGAGGCGGGGCTGGGAGCGGTGACCAGCGTGGCGAGCACGCACACCGTGAGGATTCTCCGGACCATGGACCGCAGCCTATGACCTTCTCTACCCGGCGGTAACCTCACGTCGATGAATGTTCACGTTCACAACAACGGGCGCCGTTCGCACCGTCGACCGGTCCACCGGCGCCGGACCGCGCCCCGGCCCCTCGCCGACGTCCGCCCCGTCGCCCCCCCCGCTCGCCGGTGGCGCACGTCGGCGTACCGGATGAAGGGCCTCAGGCGGGGATGACCGGGAGGCCGGCCAGGGCCGGGTGGTCGCGGGGTGCGTCGGTGATGATGCCCGCCACCTCGTTCGGGGCCAGGACCAGGAACGGGGACGCGGCGCCGATCTTCTCGATGCTGGCCAGCACGTAGGTGTCCGCGGCCCGTCCGGCCAGGGTGCGTTTCATGGCGGCCTCGTCGGCGTCGCCGGTGGTCAGGCCGGCCTCGTGGTGGACGCCGGTGACGCCCAGCAGGAAGAGGTCGGCGGACACCGACCGGGCGGCCTCGGCGGCGGCCGCACCGCAGGTCACGGCGCTGTGCTTGAAGAGGCGGCCGCCCAGGACGTAGACGTCGACGGCCGGGTGGTCGACGAGTGCGGCGGCGACCGTCGGACTGTGCGTGACGATCGTGGCGGCCAGGTCGCGGGGCAGTGCCGCGGTCACCGCCAGGGCCGTGGTGCCGCCGTCGAGCAGGACCGTGGCGCCGGGGCGGATCAGCGCGGCGGCCGCGGCGGCGACCCGTTCCTTGCTGGAGGTGGCGACGGTGGCCCGGGTGGCGTAGTCGGCGGTCGCCGGGGAGACCGGGAGCGCGCCGCCGTACACCCGCTGGCAGAGACCGGCGGCGGCCATCTCGCGCAGATCGCGCCGGATGCTGTCCTCGGCGACGCCGAGTTCGGCGGCGATCGCCTTGGCGACCAGCTTGCCGTCGGCGTGCAACCGGGCCAGGAGGAAGTCGCGGCGCTCCGCAGCCAACATCCGTGTTTCTCCTTATTATTGTCGACTATTGCGTGTTTCCCAGTGTAGGTTGCCCGTCATGGACAAGCCCATGCTCATTCTGATCGCCGGCCCGTACCGCTCCGGCACCGGTGACGACCCCGCGCTGCTCGCCGCCAACCTGCGCCGCCTCGAGGAGGCCGCCTGGCCCGTCTTCCAGGCCGGGCACGTGCCGATGATCGGCGAGTGGGTGGCCCTGCCGGTACTGCGCGGCGCGGGCGGCACGAGCGTCACCGACCCGGTGGCGGCCCAGATCATGTACCCGACGGCGGAGCGGCTGCTGGCGCACTGCGACGCGGTGCTGCGACTGCCCGGCGCGTCGGCCGGCGCCGACCAGGACGTGGCAATCGCGCAAAAACGCGGAATACCCGTCTACCACAGCGTCTCCGAGATCCCCGGGTACGCCGGATGAGAGGGCCCGCACCGGGCGCTTGACAGGCATCGAGCACGGTCATTGGATGTTACCGGGAGGTAAACGCCAATGATCATCCGCCGTGCCGTCGTCGTCGCCGCGCTGTTCGCCGGCATCCTCACCGGTGCGCCGGCTACGGCCGCGCCCGAGCCCTGCACCGCGCCCGTGCCGAGCGACACGAAGCCCGGCTATCTGGTCGCCGATCCGGACTGCGGACTGGACGGCACCCCGTTCACCGCGCTGCCCGGCGCCCGTACGCACACCGGGATCAGAGACGGCGCGGCGTATCGGATCGAGGTTCCGCGCCGGTGGAACGGCCGGCTGGTGGTCTACGCGCACGGCTACCGGGGCACCGGGACGACCGTCTACGTGTCCGATCCGGAGCTGCGGCAGCACTACGTCGACCGCGGGTTCGCGTGGGCGGCGTCCAGCTACGCGACCAACGGTTACGACGTGGCGCAGGGCGTCTCGGACACGTACGCGTTGGTCGGCCTGTTCCGGGAGGTCACCGGGAAACGGCCGGGGAAGGTCTACATCACCGGCGCGTCGATGGGCGGGCACGTCACCGGCGTGGCGATCGAGCGGCACCCACGTACCTTCGCCGGGGCCATGCCGATGTGCGGGGTGCTCGGCGACGTCGAGTTGTTCGACTACTTCCTGGACGCGAACGTCACGGCAGCCGCCCTCGCCGGTGTGCCGATCGAGTTCCCGTTGCGCCCGGACGCCGGATATCCGGCCCGTTTCGCCGCACAGGTCGGCCGGATCCGTACCGCGCTCACCGGCACGGCCGCCGGCGCCACCTGGTCCGACGTGGTCGAGCGGCGCAGCGGCGGCGAACGGCCCGGCTTCCCGGCGGCGTTCGCCTACTGGAACGCGGCCACCCAGGGCGGGCTCCCGTTCCTGTTCAGCCTCTACCCGGGCCTGAGCGGCGGCACGGCCGGGATGGCGGAGGGCAACCTGACCGACAACCGGCGGACCCTCTACCGCTCCACCGACGGATGGCGGCTCACACCGGAGGAGAAACGCCTCAACGCGGAGGTGCTGCGGGTCGGCCGGACCGCGACCATCGGAGTGCCGCGCATCGCCGGCCGCCCGTCGATCCCGGTGCTGTCGCTGCACGGCATCGGCGACCTGTTCGTGCCGTTCTCGATGGAGCAGGAGTACGCCCGCGAGGCCGCCGCCAACGGCCGCTCCCGCCTCTTCGTCTCCCGCGCCGTCCGGGACGTGACGCATTGCGGCTTCACCCAGGCCGAACTGCGCCGCGGCTTCGACGATCTGGTCACCTGGGTCGAGCGAGGCCACCGGCCGGCGGGTGACGCGATCCTGGACCGGCGCGCGGTCGCTGCCGCGTCCTTCGGCTGCCGTTTCACCGAGGGGGTACGCCCGGCGTACGCGAACCTGCCCTGCCCCTGACCTGCCCTGCCCCCGTTGATCTGCCCGGCCCGTTGATCTGCCCGGCCCCTGAAGACCGGGGGTACGCCCTCCGCGCGGAAGAAGAGGAAGAACGCGGAGGGCGTACCGGGAAAGGTCTTTCTGATCAGAGGACGTCGGCAGCGAGGGCGAGCGGATTTCCGAAGCGGTGGGCCGTCACGCTGACCGCCTGCTCGCGCAGGAAGGGCAGCAGCTCCACCCGCCCGGCCTCGGTCACCGGACCGGACCAGACCGCCAGGTCGGGCCGCCCGCCGGTGGCCGCGGCCAGCGCCGCGCCGTCGCCGCCGATCAGCCGGATCCGCCCCGCGGAGAGCCCGGCGGCGAAGGCCGCGTCGTCCTCGACGGTGATCGAACGGCACCGCGCGGCCAGCGCATCCGGCAGCGGCTCCGCGGTGGAGACTTGCACGTCGGCGCCGGTGAGCAGGCCGGCGGCCAGGACCCGGACCAGGTCGGCGAGCGAGGCGCCGGCCGCGAACCGGACGGTCACCGGGGTGGGCAGGTAGCGGAACACGTTGCGTTCCGCCTGGAGACCGGAGACGTCCGTGGGTGTACGGAAGTCGAACGCGGCGTCGCTGCGGGCGGCCCGTTCCACCGAGGCGACCTGCTCGGCGGTGAGCAGAGCGCGGGCGTCGGCGAGCAGGACCCGTACGCCGGGGTGGGTCACCTCGGCGGTCGCGGACGCCGGGCGGGGCGCCCAGCCGGTGAGCCCGGTCAGGTAGTTGGGGCCGCCGGCCTTGGTGCCGGGGCCGACCGCCGAGCGCTTCCAGCCGCCGAACGGCTGCCGCCGGACGATGGCGCCGGTGATGCCGCGGTTGACGTACAGGTTGCCGGCCTGGATCCGGTCCAGCCAGGTGCGGACCTCGGTCTCGTCGAGCGAGTGCAGGCCCGAGGTGAGACCGAAGTCGACCTCGTTGACCAGGTCGATCGCCTCGTCCAGGGTGTCCGCGGTCATGATGCCGAGGATCGGGCCGAAGTACTCGGTGCGGTGGTAGGCCGACCCGCGGCGCACCCCGTCCCGGACGCCGGGGCTCCACAGCTTCCCGGAGTCGTCGAGCTTGCGGGGCTCGAGCAGCCAGCGCTCACCGGCGCCCAGCGTGGTGAGCCCGTCGAGCAGTTTGCCGGCAGCCGGCTCGACCAGCGGGCCGACCTGGCTGCGCGGGTCGGACGGGTAGCCGACGTCCAGTGAGGAGACCGCGTCGAGCAGCTGGGTACGGAACCGCTGCGACCTCGCCACGCTGCCGACCAGCACCACCAGGGACGCGGCCGAGCACTTCTGCCCGGCGTGACCGAACGCCGACGACACGACGTCCTTCACGGCCAGGTCCAGGTCGGCGCTCGGAGTCACGATGATCGCGTTCTTGCCACTGGTCTCGGCGAGCAGCGGCAGGTCGGCGCGGAACGAGCGGAACAGTTCGGCGGTCTCGTACGCGCCGGTCAGGATCACCCGGTCGACGAGCGGGTGGGCGATCAGCTCCCGGCCCAGCGTGCCCTCGTCGACCTGGAGCAGGGTGACCAGGTTCGGGTCGGCGCCCGCGGAGGACAGGGCGTCCCGCAGGATGCCGGCGAGCACGGTGCCGCAGCGCTCGGCCGGGCCGGCCGGCTTGAGGACGACCGAGGAACCGGCGGCCAGAGCCGCCAGCACCGAGCCGGCCGGGATCGCGACCGGGAAGTTCCACGGCGGCGTGACCAGGGTGAGCCGGGCCGGAACCGGGGCGGCGCCGTCGGTGCCGTCCAGTTCGGCCGACAGCTCGGCGTAGTAGTGGGCGAAGTCGACCGCCTCGGACACCTCCGGGTCGGCCTGGTCGATGGTCTTGCCGGCCTCGGCCGCCATCACCTCGATCAGGGTGTCCCGGTGCTCCTCCAGGGCGACGCCGACGGCGTGCAGAACGGCGCGGCGGTCGACGGCGCCCCAGTGCGCGGCGGCGGCCTTCTCCAGCGCCTCGTCCAGGTGCTCGCGGTCGGTGATCCGGGGCAGGTCCAGGCCCAGCGTGGAGCTGTCGACCCGGGCGAGGATCTCCCGTGCCCGGTCGCGGTGCACGGCCACGGCGGGGTCGGTGTCCGGGGTGTTGACGAACAGACCGGGCTCGGAACGGGGCACGGCCGCGTACCGGTCGGCGACCCGGTGCGGCGCCGGCACCTCGTCGTCGAGGTCGTCGAGGGAGGCCAGGAAGCGGTCCCGCTCCCGGGCGAACAGGGCCGAGTCGGAATGCAACTCGAAGACCGCGGACATGAAGTTGTCGGCGCTGGCGCCCTCCTCCAGCCGGCGGATCAGGTAGGCGATGGCCACGTCGAACTGCTCCGGGCGTACCACCGGGGTGTAGAGCAGCAGACCGCCGACCTCGCGCCGGACCGCCTCGGCCTGGCCTTCGGCCATGCCGAGCAGCATCTCGAACTCGATGCCGTCACGCACGCCACGCTCACCGGCCAGAATCCAGGCGTACGCGACGTCGAACAGGTTGTGGCCGGCCACACCGAGGCGGACGTTACGGATCCGGTCCGGATGCAGCGCGTAGCCGAGGACACGCTTGTAGTTGGTGTCGGTGGCCTGCTTGCTGTCGCAGGTGGCGACCGGCCAGCCGTGCAGTTCCGCCTCGACCCGCTCCATCGGCAGGTTGGCGCCCTTGACCAGGCGGACCTTGATGCCCGCTCCACCGCGTTCACGGCGCGCCGCCGACCACTCCTGGAGGCGGATCATGGCGCTCAGCGCGTCCGGCAGATAGGCCTGGAGCACGATGCCGGCCTCCAGCCCGAGCAGGTCCGGCCGGTCCAGGAGACGGGTGAAGACCGCGATCGTGAGGTCGAGGTCCTTGTACTCCTCCATGTCCAGGTTGACGAACTTGCCGGTCTTCGCGGCCAGCGTGAACAGCGGGGTGAGCTGCTCGACGATGTCGGCGACCGCCTCGTCGAAGGCCCACGGGTTGTGCGGGGCGACCGTCGACGACACCTTGATCGACACGTAGTCGACGTCGGGGCGGGCCAAGAGGCGCTCGGTGTTCTTCAACCGCTGCGACGCCTCGCCACGGCCCAGGACGGCCTCGCCGAGCAGGTTCACGTTGAGCCGGACGTTGCGCCCGCGGATCCGCTTGATCGCCTTGCCGAGGCGGGCGTCGGTGGCGTCGACGATGAGGTGGCCGACCATGTGGCGCAGGGCGCGGCGGGCGATCGGGACGACCACCCCGGGCATCACCGGGGCCAGCGCGCCGCCGGTCTTCACAGCCAGGCGCAGGTGCGCCGGGAGGAAGCCGGGAACGTCCTTGGCCAGGGCGGACAGCGCGCGGGCGCTGACTCGTAGGTCCTCGGGGCGGACCACGCCGTCGACGAAGCCGACGGTGAAGGCCAGGCCCTTCGGGTCGCGCAGCACACCGGCGAGCTGCGCGGCCGAACCGCCGACCGGGACGTCCGCGGCCTCGCGCAGCCAGCGCCGGACAAGGGCGATCGTCTCTTCGGCGATCTCAGACATCGGGATGCTCCTTCCGTTCTCCGCCACAGTCTGTATGCCCTTTTACGGTTAGGAAAAGCGATGCTTTATGAGCGATGTTCTTAAGTTCGGCTAACGTTTCGTTCGTGCTCGAGATCCGTCGTCTCGTCCTGCTGCGTGAACTGGCCATCCGCGGCACCATCGCGGCCGTCGCCGACGCACTGAACTTCACGCCGTCCGCCGTGTCCCAGCAGCTCAGCCAGTTGGAGAAGGAGACCGGTACGCAGCTGCTGCGCAAGGCCGGCCGCCGGGTGCAGCTCACCCCCCAGGCCGAGGTGCTGGTCGCGTCGGTCGGGGAGGTGCTGGACACCCTGGAACGCGCCGAGGCCCGCCTCCAGGCCGCGGCCACCCGGGTCACCGGCCGGGTCCGGGTCGCCGTCTTCCAGTCGGCGGCGCTCGCCTTCATGCCGGCCACGCTGCGGGCCATGGCGTCACTGCACCCGGATGTCCGGATCGAGATGACCCAGCGCGAACCCGAGGAGGCGCTGCGCGAAACCTGGGCCCGCGACTTCGACATGGTCATCGCCGAGCAATACCCGGCACACGCCGCCCCGCACCATCCCGGCCTGGATCGCCGCGACCTGACCACCGACGCGATCCGGCTGGCCCTGCCCCCGGTGCCCGAGTCACTGCACCCGGTCGACTCCCTCACCACGGCCCGGCACATGCCGTGGGTGATGGAGCCGCGCGGCGCCGCCTCCCGGCACTTCGCCGAACAGGTGTGCCGCCGGGCCGGCTTCGAACCCGACGTACGCTACGAGACCGCCGACCTCCAGGCGCACATGCGGCTCGTCGAGTCCGGGAACGCGGTGGCCCTCATCCCGGACCTCATCTGGGCAGGCCGCAGCACCCCGGCACGCCTACTGGAACTGGACGGCGCTCCACGGCGCACCATCTTCACCGCCCAGCGTCTGGCCGGTTCGGCGTCACCGGCGGCCCGGGCCTTCCGCGACATCCTCGAACAGACGGTCCGGCATTCCGCCGCGCCCGCGTAGCCGCGCCCCCTGACGGAGAAGCGGCGACGGCGGGGACGGGGCCGGCCGCAGACGCACGGCTCCCGGCGAAGACGCGGCCCAGCGCGAAGACGCGGCCCAGCGCGAAGACGCGGCGACGTACTCGGGGCCGGCATGGCAGCAGAGGCCGCCGCGGCGAACCTGGGCACGCCGCACCACGGCCGAGCCGAGCCGTTGCGACTCAGCTAGATCAGCTTCGCCGGTGGTAGTGGTTGCGGCGGGGGCGGCGTTCCTGGTCTAGCCAGCTCGGAGGCAGGAACTCCGGGCGGCCATCCGAGGCGACGCGGATCTGCCAGCCGGCGTCGTCGTGGATGAGGCGATGGTGGTGGCCGCAGAGGAGAGTCAGGTTGGCGATATCGGTTGGCCCGCCATCTGCCCAGCTGATGATGTGGTGGGCGTCGCACCAGCGGGCAGGGCGGTCGCAGCCGGGGAAGGTGCAGCCCGCATCGCGGGCGTTCAGGGCTTGCCGGAGCGTGCCGGTGGCGGTGCGGCGGGTGCGACCGGCGTCGAGGATCTGACCCTCGCCGTCGAGGATCAGCGGCAGGACCCGGGCATCGCAGGCAAGGCGGCGCACGGTGGCCGCGGAAACGGGTTCGCCGGAGTCGAGCGTGCCAGAGCTCAGTTGCCGTCGAAGGACGTCGTACTCGACGGTGATCGCGATCTGCGGACGGTCACCGCCGTTGCCCGGTAGCGCTCCCCCGGAAAGAACCAGCCGGCACACCTCGACCAGGGCATCCGCACGGCGCTGGCCCGGTGTGCGGGCCTCACCGGTGGAGGCTAGTTCGGCGGCGACACCGCCACCAGCGAATCCGGTGCTTGCGGGATCACCGGTGGAATCGGTGGTGGCGCAACCAGCGCCTGCGAAGCCAGTGCCAGCGGAACCGGCGGTGGCGCAACTGGCGACGGCCGAACCGGCGACGGCCGAACCGGCGACGGCCGAACCGGGGACGGCCGAACCGGGGACGCTGTCTGGTTTGCACAGGGGATCCAGGGCGGCGGAGACGATCGCGGCGGCCTCACTGTCGAGGATGCCGCGCAGGCGGACGCGGCCGTCGCCGAGCGGGCTGAGCGTCACGTGGCGATGAGCGTGGGCCTCCTGCTCCTGTCGGCGCAGCCATCGAGCTTCCACGGCTTCGGCTATGTCGGGGGCGACATGATGAAGAATCCGGCGACCGGCCGTCCGCAACCCGACGGGGTCGAGGTGGGGCGCCCAGTCGGCCAGTGTGGCCGCTGCCTCGCCACGGACCTGCGGGCTCAGGTCGTCGGGCAGTTCGGTGAGCGCGATGGTGATCGCGGCGAGTTGTTCGGCGTTGACTCGGCCGTCGGCGATGGCTGCGTCGAGTGCGGGATTACGGTCGACCGCCTCAGCTTGGACGAGCAACCGGCCGGCGGCGCCGGGGCTGATCCGGAGCACGCCACGCAGCCAAGCCCGGGCCGATGGAGCGCCCTGGTCGGCGGGGATGCCACGCCGGCCGGCCTCCTGGACGGCGTGCAACACGGCTGCCTGCAACAACTGCTGGGCGGTGTGCACGTCATCGAGAAACTCGAGCAACTCCGGCTGGGACAACGGCGTCAGACGCAGGGCAGCGCAATCGCCCGCCAGGCCGACGAGCGCCCGGGAGGCGGTCTCCGTCGGAACCGTCCTGGGGTCTTCGGCGTTCAGCGGTCCGGTGGTCATGTCGCCGATTATCGAACATGCGTACGACAGAATCGGGGTGCCGCGGGCGCGAACCGTGCCTCTGCGCCACGGCCGCACAAACGGACGAAACGCTCGACCGCAGATCGGCCGGTCATGCGATAAGCGCCTGCTCGTGACATAGACGTCCCGGCTGCGCCGCGACCCTCCGGCCCGGCAGAGCCGTCGTAGCGTGGTCGCACCGGCGGCTCCACCATGGCGGTTACGTGTTGAGACATCGGCTCCGCGCCGGGCTCGCAGCCTGGCCATGACATGCAGCAGTGGGGCGATGGCCGCTTGCGGGCCAGGCGCAAGTCGGCGCGGGCCAGGAACCCGCTCGGCTGGGCCGGGACGTGGGCGGGCCCGGCGCGGGCCGGACGCGGGCCAGGCGCAGGCCGGACGCAGGCCAGGCGCAGGCCGGACGCAGGCCAGGCGCAGGCCAGGCACGGGTCGGACGCGGAACAGGCGCGAGTCGGACGCAGAACAAGCATGGGTCGGACGCGGAACAGGCGCGGGCCGGACGCGGAACAGGCGCGAGTCGGACGCGGAACAGGCGCGGGCCGGACGCAGAACAAGCATGGGTCGGACGCGGAACAGGCGCGGGCCGGACGCGGAACAGGCGCGGGTAGACCAGCGGTTGGGCCGCGGGTCGGTACCAGGTGAGAGAGGCGGGGCGGGACCAGGTCAGACGCGGGCCAAGGAGGGCCGATCACCGGGCAGGGTCGGGATCGGCCGGAGGTCAGGCGCCGAAACGGCGGTTGCGGGCGGCGTAGGAGCGCAAGGCGCGGAGGAAGTCGACCTTGCGGAAGCCGGGCCAGTAGACGTCGCTGAAGTGCAGTTCCGAGTAGGCGGCCTGCCACACCAGGAAACCTGACAGCCGGCGTTCGCCGCTGGTGCGGATCACCAGGTCCGGGTCGGGTTGGCCACCGGTGTACAAGTGGGCCGAGATGCGGTCGGCGGTCAGCCGCTGGGCGATGTCGTCGATGCCGTGCCCGGCCCGGTACTCCTCCTCCAGCAATGACCGGAACGCGTTGACGATCTCTTCTCGGCCGTCGTAGCCGATCGCGATGTTCAGGTGGAACTCCGCGTCGCTGTCCCGGGTGGCGTCCTCGGCCAGTTTGAGGGCGTGCCTGGTGGTGTCCGGCAGGACGTCGAGGCGGCCGGCCAGGTGCACCCGCCATGGGCTGGCCGGGCGAGCCAAACGCTCGGCGACCACCTGCTCGATCATCAGCATCAGGTTGCCGACCTCGCCGGCGTCGCGTTTGCGGACGTTGTCGACCGAGGCCACGAAGACGGTGACGTGCCGGATGCTGGTCTCGGCACACCAGCCGAGCACCTCGTCAAGGTGCTCGGCACCGTATCGGTGGCCGATCCTCGGGTCGTCGAAGCCCATCTGGCGCGCCCACCGGCGGTTGCCGTCCATCACCATGGCCAGGTGCCGGGGCAGGTTCGCCGGATCGAGTTGGGCGCGCAGGCGCCGGGCGTAGAGCGCGTAGACCACGTTCTTCAGCGACGTCAGCATGGCCGCGATCGAACCACCGTCCAGAGGTGAGCGGGGCGGTCTTCACCGAACCGCCACAGGATCCGCACAACTCAGCGAGCGGCAGAGGGACCAGAGGCAGACGGACCAGCGGCAAGCGGACCAGCGAGAGGCAGGCGAGCGAAAGGCAGGCGAGCGAAAGGCAGCCGAGCGAAAGGCAGCCGAGCGAAAGGCAGCCGAGCGAAAGGCAGCCGAGCGAGAGGCAGGCGAGCGAGAGGTACGGGAAACTGCCGTCGCTGTCCCGCACCGTAGGTAGCTTGCGCATACGGTGCCTTTCCCTGACACCGCGCGCCCTGGCGGTCGCCACCTCGCCAGACGTCGTGAGCGACCCGACTACGGGTGCCTGCTCGATGCGGCGTCGTCGGGCAGGGCGCCTAGACGAGTAAGTCCTAACTCCTTGAGCGCGAGGAGTGTGCAACTGCCCTGTACGCATGACTAGTTGTCACAGCCACTTGTCAATGCGAAACACGAAGGGTGTCGATGATCTGTTTGTGACGACAGACATCAACACCCTTCTCACCGCACTTTACGTGAAGATCGACGACTGGCTCGGCAAGC
>NZ_JAGFNS010000053.1 GCF_017592555.1 Actinoplanes flavus
ACCACTCTTTTTCTCCTTCTAGACGCCGGCCACCGAGGTGATCCACGCCCGGTTGTAGGCGACGCTGCCGTAGTACTGCCGGCTGGTGCCGTCGGCGGTCGACGCGACACCCACCTGGGCGCCGTTGTAGACCTGCGGCCCACCCGAGTCGCCCCGCCAGGCGTTGCCGTTGACGCGGGTGCTGGCGATCGCCCGGCCGTTGTAGGCGTCGGTCGCGTTGGTCGACGTCACCGAGACCGTGGCGGTCTTCAGCGTGGTCGACGCGGAGCAGCCGGAGTAGCAGGTCATGCCCCAGCCGTAGATGCTGTTGGTGGAGCCGACCGGCGGGTACGCGCTGGACAGCGGCATGTAGCTGGTGCTCACCGAGCTGCTCAGGCGCAGCAGCGCGAGGTCGTACCGGGTGGAGCTGGACGAGACGGTCCGGGTGACGCCGCCGGAGGTCCGGTTCACGCTCCCGACGCGGACCGACATCGTCCCGCTGACGCAGTGCCGTGCGGTGAGCACGTAGTTGGCCGAGATGATCGTGCCGGAGCAGGTGAAGCTGCCGTTGCTGAAGACGGCGGCGGCCCACGGCGCGGAGGAGACCGTGCTTCCGCCGATGATGTAGGGGGTGACCGGGTCGGCGGCCTGTGCGGCGGAGGGGGCGACCAGGGCCGCGATCACGCCGGTGGCGGCGGCCAGAAGACGAATGCGCACGTCGAGTTTCCTTTCTGGGGATGGGGTCGACGAGGTACGCGTATTGATCCAATCGAATTCGATGGATGAAACTTAGGTCGCCGGTGCCGCCGGTCTCTCAGCCCAATTGATACATATCACTGTGGGATGTCCCTGGATTCGGGACGCCTTGCCTGCTCAATGACGCTCGGGTCGGCCTGCCGACACCGACCCGTGGGTCGCCGCAAGGCCCCACCAGGTAGGCTTCGGGCTGCTTACATCTATCAGTCAGGAGTGCCCGTGGCTCGCGTCGTGGTCGACGTCATGCTCAAGCCGGAGATCCTGGACCCGCAGGGTCAAGCGGTGGCCAATGCGCTGCCCCGGCTCGGCGTCACCGATGTCTCGTCTGTCCGCATCGGTCGTCGGATCGAGATCGATTTCACCGGGGAGGCCGACCTCGATCGGGCCCGGGAGATCGCCGACAAGCTGCTCGCCAACCCGGTGATCGAGGACTACGAGGTTCGCCTCGTCGAGGGCGCGGAGGTCGCCTGACCATGCGGATCGGTGTGGTCACCTTCCCTGGTTCACTGGACGACGGGGACGCCGCCCGCGCCGCCCGGATCGCCGGGGCCGAGGCCGTGCGCCTCTGGCACGGCGACCCGGATCTGCACGGGGTCGACGCGGTCGTCCTTCCCGGCGGATTCTCGTACGGCGACTATCTGCGCTGCGGCGCCATCGCCCGGTTCGCGCCGGTGATGGAGTCCATCATCGATGCGGCACGTGGCGGCCTGCCCGTGCTCGGCATCTGCAACGGTTTCCAGGTCCTCTGCGAGGCGCACCTGCTGCCCGGCGCGCTGACCCGGAACCAGCACCTGCACTTCCGCAACCGCGACCAGTGGCTCAAGGTCGAGGCCACCGGCACCGCCTGGACCAACGGCTTCACCCCGGGTCAGGAGATCCTGATCCCGGTGAAGAACGGTGAGGGCTGCTTCGTCGCGGACACCAAGACTCTCGACGCGCTCGAAGCCGAGGGCCGGGTCATCGCCCGCTACATCAAGGGCAACCCGAACGGCTCGCAGCGCGACATCGCCGGTATCACCAACGAGGCCGGCAACGTCGTCGGCATCATGCCGCACCCGGAACACGCCGTGGAGGCGCTGACCGGCCCGTCGCTCGACGGCCTCGGCTTCTTCACCTCCGTCCTGCGCAGCCTGGCGAAGGACGGTCAGCTCGCAGGGGGACAACAGTGACGACGCAGCAGAGTGGCTTCGCTGCGACCGACGTGCTCGCCACCGGCTCCGACGAGCCCGACACCGTCGAGCGGGCGGAGAAGTCCCCGGACGACCTCCAGCCCTATGGTGAGCTGGGCCTGAAGGACGACGAGTACGCCAAGATCCGGGAGATCCTCGGCCGCCGGCCGACCGCCTCCGAGCTCGCGATGTACTCGATCATGTGGAGTGAGCACTGCTCGTACAAGTCGAGCAAGGTGCACCTCAAGCAGTTCAGCGAGAAGGCCCCGAAGAACGTCCGGATGCTGGCCGGCATCGGCGAGAACGCCGGTGTGGTGCAGATCTCCGAGAAGCTCGCGGTCACCTTCAAGGTCGAGTCGCACAACCACCCCAGCTACGTGGAGCCGTACCAGGGCGCGGCCACCGGCGTCGGCGGCATCGTCCGCGACATCCTGGCCATGGGCGCCCGGCCGGTCGCGGTGATGGACCCGCTGCGCTTCGGTGCGGCCGACCACCCCGACACCGCCCGCGTGCTGCCCGGCGTGGTGGCCGGCATCGGCGGCTACGGCAACTGCCTGGGCCTGCCCAACATCGGTGGCGAGATCGTCTTCGACCCCTGCTACCAGGGCAACCCGCTGGTCAACGCGCTGTCGATCGGTGTCCTGCCGGTCGAGCGGCTCCAGAAGAAGGAAGCCACCGGCACCGGCAACATCGTGGTGCTCCTCGGCGCGCGTACCGGCCGGGACGGCATCGGCGGTGTCTCCGTGCTGGCCTCGGCGACCTTCGACGAGGAGGCCGAGCAGCGCCGCCCGTCGGTGCAGGTCGGCGACCCGTTCATGGAGAAGCTCCTGATCGAGAGCTGCCTCGAGCTGTACGACGCCGGCCTGGTCAGCGGCATCCAGGACCTCGGCGGCGCGGGCCTCACCTGCGCCCTCACCGAGACCGCCGCGGCCGCCGGCACCGGCATGCGGGTCTGGCTGGAGCGGGTCCCGCTGCGTGAGCCGTCGATGTCGCCGACCGAGATCCTGGCCAGCGAGTCCCAGGAGCGCATGCTCCTGATCGTCACGCCGGAGAACCTGGACGCGGTGCTCAAGGTCGCCGAGAAGTGGGGCGTCTGGGCCACCGCCATCGGCGAGGTCACCGCGGCCGCCGAGGACGGCACCCCGGGCCGCCTGCACATCACCTGGAACGACCACGTCGTCGTCGACGTGCCGCCGGGTTCGCTCGCCGACGACGGCCCGGTCTACAACCGGCCGTTCCGTGAGCCGAACGACGTGATGCTGCTCCAGGCCGACCGTGCCGAGACGCTGCCCCGCCCGTCGACCGGCGACGAGCTGCGCGCCACCCTGCTGCGGATGGCCGGCTCGCCGAACCTGTGCGACAAGACCTGGGTCACCGAGCAGTACGACCGGTACGTCCTCGGCAACACGATCCTGGCCCAGCCGGAGGACTCCGGCGTGCTGCGGATCGACGAGGAGTCCGGGCTCGGGGTCGCGCTGTCCGTCGACGGCAACGGCCGGTTCGCCCGGCTCGACCCGTACGAGGGCGCCAAGCTGGCCCTCGCCGAGGCGTACCGGAACGTGGCCGTCACCGGCGCCGAGCCGGTCGCGGTGACCGACTGCCTGAACTTCGGCTCCCCCGAGGACCCGACCGTCATGTGGCAGTTCGCCGAGGCCACCAAGGGCCTCGCCGACGGTTGCCTGGAGCTGGGCACCCCGGTCACCGGTGGCAACGTCAGCTTCTACAACCAGACCGGCGCGGCCGCCATCCACCCGACCCCGGTGGTCGGTGTGCTCGGCGTCTTCGACGACGTGTCCCGCCGCATCCCGATGGGCTTCCCACCGCCCGCCAAGGCCGGCGGCGACCTGCTCTTCCTGCTCGGCCAGACCCGCACGGAGCTGTCCGGCTCGGAGTGGGCCTGGGTGACCCACCGTCACCTCGGCGGCCGCCCGCCGAAGGTCGACCTCGCGGCCGAGCAGGCGCTCGCCAAGGTGATGGCCCAGGCCTCGCGGTCCGGGCTGGTCAGCGCGGCGCACGACCTCTCCGACGGTGGTCTGGCGCAGGTGCTGGTGGAGAGCACGCTGCGGCGCGGCATCGGCGCCAAGGTGACCTTCCCGGAGGACGGCAACTCGCCGTTCGTCCACCTGTTCAGCGAGTCCGCGGGCCGTGTGCTCGTGGCCGTGCCGCGCGGGCACGACAAGGCGTTCCTGGCTCTCGTGGCGGAGCACGGCGTGCCGGTCAACCCGCTCGGCGTCACCTCCGAGGAGCCGGTGCTCCAGGTCGAGGGCCAGTTCAGCATCCCGCTGGACGAGCTGCGCGAGGTGTGGTCGTCGACGCTGCGGAACCTGTTCGGCGGCACCGCCGAGCTGGTCAACCGGCACGCCGACGCCGACGCCGAGCCGGCCGAGGAGACCGAGGCGCCCGCCCCGGTCCGTTCGGTCACGCTCGAGCTGAGCCCGCAGGTGCCGGGTGGGCCGATCAACCCGTCGGCCGAAGCCTGAGCAAGCCATGAAGAAAGGCCCCGCGCGATCCGCGCGGGGCCTTTCTTCATGCGTCCGGTTTCAGTTGCCGTCCCAGTCGCGGTTCGGGCGAGGATTTCCGTACGTGCCACGCTGCTGGTCGCCGTACCCGCCCTGCTGCTGCTGGTCGTAGCCGCCGCCGTAGTTGCCGCCCTGCTGCTGGTCGTAGCCACCGTCGTCGTAGCCGCCGCCACCGTAGGCGCCGCCCTGCTGCTGCGGGTAGCCGCCCTGCTGCTGGTCGTACCCTCCGCCGTAGTTGCCGCCCTGCTGCTGGTCGTAGCCACCCTGCGGCCCGTAGCCGCCGGCGTCCTGACCGCCCCAGCCAGCCTGGTCGCCGTAGCCACCCTGCTGGTCGTAGCCGCCCTGCTGCTGCGGGTAGCCGCCCGGCTCGGGCTGGTAGAGGTTGGTGTGCTCGTCGTAGCGCTGCGGCTGCTCCGGCTGGTACAGGTTGGTGTGCTCGTCGTAGCGCTGCTGCTGGCCCTGGTCGTAGCCACCCTGGCCGGGGCCGTCGTAGCCGCCCTGGCCGCCCGCGCCGTAACCGCCGTCCTGCTGCCCGTAGGTCTGCGTCGCGCCACCGTAGGCGCCGCCCTGGTCGCCGCCCCACTGGTTGCCGCCCCCGGCGAAGCCGCCGCCGGCCGGCATCGGAGCGCCGTACGGGTCGGGGAACTCGTCCTCGACGGGCGGCCGGTGGATCATCGTGGGCGCGTCACCCAGGCTGCCGCCGCGCGGGGCGCCCATGCCGCCCGCCGGAGCGATCATCGTGGCGTCGCCGCCGCGGCCACCGCCGACCGGCGCGGCCACCCGGGTGGCGTCGAAGCCACCGGCCGCCGCCGGGACGGCCTTGCCGAGGCCGGTGTCCGAGCCCAGCTCGTCGTTCGCGTTCTTACGCCGCATCCAGACCAGCACCATGGCGCCGATACCGGCGGCCACCAGCAGCACACCCATGATGATGAGCAGCCAGTTGCTGCCGCCGTCCTCCTGGGTGCTGGAGGTGTTGTCCAGACCCTGGTCGGCCAGCGGCGCCGTGGTCTGGTTGGGCTCCTCCTCGGTGATCTCCTCCTCCGGCGCGGCACTCGTGGAGGTGCTCGCGGCCGGCGTCGGGGAGGTGGTCTCCGCGGCGACCTTCTTGATGGTCAGCGGCACGTTGACGGTCCGGCCGGCGGTGCCCTCCACGCGGACCGTGGTGGACTCGTAACCGTCCTTGGCCGCGCCCACCGTGATCGGACCGGCCGCGATCGGCTTGGCGTCCGACGAGGAGAAGGCGTAGCCGCCGCCGCCGTCCGTGGTGGTGCTGTACGAGTGACCGGCGCTGTCCTGGATCGCCACCTGCACACCGGAGACCCGGGCGCCGCCGTCGTCCTTGATGCGGCCGCTGACCTGGCGGACGGTGGTCGGTGCCGCGGGCCCGTTGACGGTGATCGTCTCGGACGCGGTGCCGCGTTCGCCGTTCAGATCGACGGTCACGGTGACCGTGACGGACCGCTGCTGTCCGGCGCTCACGGTCGGCGCGGTGAGCGTGGCGTTGAAGTTCGCGGTGGCATCGGGCTGGATCGGCTGGCCGGAGGGGCTGCATTGACCGGAGCAGCTCATGCCGCTGACCTTGATGGAGGCCCGGTTGTCACCCTGCTGGTCTTCGCCCCCGGGGTTACGCACGGTGTACTGCATCGTTACAGTACTTCCAGAGTCGACCTCGGTGTTCGAGAGCTGGATCTGGATTTCTGGGGGGTCAGCCAGGGCAGGAGATTGCACACCGGCCACCAAGCCGGCGGCCAGGGCCAGGAACGCACCGGCCTGGGCCGTCCGGGCTCGTAGGTGCGTGGTCACGTCCACCGCCTTCCGGTCGCGCGGTTCCCGGTTTCGGGTGCCCGGTGAGATCCCGCGACGTGTACACCGTCGGCAACTATGCCTTGTCATACGTCACTCGCGCGACCCAGGGCGGTGTGCCGTTGTCGGCAGACCGGGTCGTATTGTCCTGACATGTCACGTGCGCACAATAATTCCGACTCGGTGGCGGAGGCGTTGGACGCGCTGGACCGGGGTGTCGAACCCGGCCGCGTGGTACTCCGTGACGCGGTGCGAGCACTGCTGACCGAGTTGTCCCGTCGAGCGCCTGGCCGTTCGGTGGAGGTGCGAATTCCACCTTTCGGCGCGATTCAGTGCGTTGCCGGTCCGCGGCACACCCGCGGCACACCGCCCAATGTGGTCGAAACGGATCCGAAGACCTGGCTGCTCCTGGCTTCCGGACGTCTCGACTGGCCGGCCGCGGTCGCCGACGGACGCCTCCGGGCCAGCGGGGTACGGACCGATCTCACCGAGTACCTGCCGCTCATCGGTCGATGAGCCCGGGTGGTCGCGCCTTCGGCTCGCGTACACTGGGCGGTCGGACGGACCAGCGAGTTCGCGGTCCGTGCAGACCCCGACATGAGGGAGCGAGCAGGTGCCCCGAGGCGACGGCCGATTGACCGACGATCTCGACCCCCAGGAGCGCGGCCCCCAGGATGCCTGCGGCGTCTTCGGCGTCTGGGCCCCCGAGGAAGAGGTCGCCAAACTCACCTACTTCGGGCTCTACGCACTTCAGCACCGCGGCCAGGAGGCGGCCGGCATCGCGGTGAGCGACGGCTCCGGCGTGGTGGTCTACAAGGACATCGGCCTGGTCTCCCAGGTCTTCGACGAGCCGACCCTGGCCAGCCTGCGCGGCCACCTCGCGATCGGCCACGCGCGCTACTCCACGACCGGCGGCTCCAACTGGGAGAACGCCCAGCCCACCATCCGGGCCACCTCGGCCGGCACGACGATCGCGCTGGCCCACAACGGCAACCTGGTCAACACCGCCGAGCTGGCCAAGGAGGTCGCCGCCCGCGGTCTCGAGGTGGGCGACGCCACCTCCGACACCGCCCTGGTGACCACCCTCCTGGCCGGTCGCCCCGACCTTTCGGTCGAGGCCGCGGCGCTCGAACTGCTGCCGACTCTGCGGGGCGCCTTCAGCTTCGTCTTCATGGACGAGCACACGCTGTACGCGGCCCGCGATCCGCAGGGCGTCCGTCCCCTGGTGCTGGGCCGGATGGAGCGCGGCTGGGTGGTCGCGAGCGAGACCGCCGCGCTGGACATCACCGGCGCCAGCTTCGTCCGTGAGGTCGAGCCGGGCGAGATCATCGCGATAGACGAGCACGGTCTGCGGTCCAGCCGGTTCGCCGCGCCGGAGCCCAAGGGCTGCCTCTTCGAGTATGTGTACCTCGCCCGCCCGGACACCACGATCGCCGGCCGCAACATCTACTCGGCCCGCGTCGAGGTGGGCCGCAAGCTGGCCAAGGAGCACCCGGTCGAGGCGGACCTGGTGATCGGCGTGCCCGAGTCCGGCATTCCGGCCGCCATCGGGTACGCGGAGGCCTCCGGTATCCCGTACAGCGCCGGCTTCATGAAGAACGCCTATGTCGGCCGGACCTTCATCCAGCCGTCACAGACCATCCGGCAGCTCGGCATCCGGCTGAAGCTGAACCCGCTGCGCGAGGTGGTCCGCGGCAAGCGGATCGTCGTGATCGACGACTCGATCGTGCGCGGCAACACCCAGCGCGCCCAGATCCGGATGCTGCGTGAGGCCGGCGCCCTCGAGGTGCACGTGCGGATCTCCTCGCCGCCGGTGAAGTGGCCGTGCTTCTACGGCATCGACTTCGCCACCCGGGCCGAGCTGATCGCCAACGGCCTGGAGATCGACGGCATCCGCCGCTCGATCGGCGCCGACAGCCTCGGCTACGTTTCGCTGGACGGACTCGTCCAGGCCACCGAGCAGCCGAAGTCCCGGCTCTGCATGGCGTGCTTCGACGGGGAGTACCCGATCGAGCTGCCGGCCGGCGACCTGATCGGCAAGCACGTCCTGGAGGGTGTCGGCCGGCGTGCCAGCATGCCGGGCGCCACGGAGGAGGCGGCCACGGCCGCGGTCGCCGACCTCGAGTCCGACTATGAGGCCCGCGAGTATGCGGGCGACGATCGGACGGCATCGGCGCCGCTGGTCGCCAGCCCCGGCGGCGCGAACGCGCTGCACCACCCGTGACTTTCAGTTTCACAGAACCGCTAAGGGGAGAACCGTGACGCACGTGTCCGAGCGCAGCAGTGCCGGATCCAACGGCGCCGAGGGAGGCGACCGTCAGCTGTGGACGGCCGGCTCCGGCCGGGGCGCGCGCAAGCGCCCGGCCACGTACGCGGAAGCGGGTGTCTCCATCCACGCCGGCGACCGGGCCGTCGAGCTGCTCAAGTCCAAGGTGAAGAAGACCTCCCGGCCCGAGGTGATCGGTGACCTGGGCGGCTTCTCCGGCCTGTTCCGCCTGAACACGGCGAAGTACAAGAGCCCGATCCTGGCCTCCTCCACCGACGGCGTGGGCACCAAGCTGGTCATCGCCCAGCAGCTCGACATCCACGACACGATCGGCATCGACCTGGTCGCCATGGTCGTCGACGACCTGGTGGCCTGCGGTGCCGAGCCGCTGTTCCTGCTCGACTACATCGCCTGCGGCGAGGTCGTCCCGGACAAGGTCGCCGAGATCGGCGCCGGCATCGCCGACGGCTGCCGGTACGCCGGCTGTGCCCTGCTGGGCGGCGAGACCGCCGAGCACCCGGGCGTGCTGCGCCCGGACGAGTACGACGTCTCCGCCACCGGCGTCGGTGTGGTCGAGGAGAGCGAGATCCTCGGCAAGGAGCGGGTCGAGCTGGGCGACGCGGTCATCGCGATGCGCTCGTCCGGTCTGCACTCCAACGGCTACTCGCTGGTCCGGCACGTGCTGCTGGGCGCCGGCCGCATGCGGCTGGACACCGTGGTCGACGACTTCGGCACGCAGCGCACCCTGGGCGAGGAGCTGCTCACCCCCACCAAGATCTACGCCAAGGACTGCCTGGGCCTGATCGAGGAGACCGAGGTCCGGGCGTTCTCGCACGTCACCGGCGGCGGTATCCCCGGCAACCTGAACCGGGTCCTCCCCGACACCATGGACGCCGTGGTCGACCGTTCGACCTGGCGCCCGCAGCCGATCTTCGACCTGATCCAGGCCAAGGGCCGGATCGAGGACACGGAGATGGAGGCCACCTTCAACATGGGCGTCGGCATGTTCGCGATCGTCTCGTCCGACGACGCGGACCGTGCGATGGCCTATCTGACCGGCCGCGGCGTCGAGGCGTGGCAGGTGGGCGAGGTCGTCGAGGGCACCGGTGAGGTGCAGATGATGAGCTCGTACACCCGCGGCTGACTACCAGGTACTTCTGGTTGGTAACAGTCCGAGCGTGAAATGATCCGCGTGTGTCGATGTCCGGCACATGCGGATCTTTCGCGTTCTGGTGGACTGGGTGCCCTAACCTGACCGGGCGGCTAGCGCCGCACGGTCCGACCCGGGCGGCTGGCGCCGCACGGGTCACTGGCTCGAGGTTCAATCGGACCGGGCGGCTGGCGCCGCACGGTTCTGACCCGGGCGGCTGGCGCCGCACGGTTCTGACCCGGGCGGCTGGCGCCGCACGGGTCACTGGCTCGAGGCTCGACCGACCCGGGCGGCTGGCGCCGCACGGGTCACTGGCTCAAGGTTTCCACGGGTGGGGCTGGGTGCGTGTACCAGCGACACCGGTGGGCCGGACGGAGGTGCGTGACCATGGCGGTCGCGTGGAGCGGGATGCGGGGCGTCTCGGCGGAGCCTGGGTACGTTGTCATGCAGCCCACTACGCTCTGCAATCTGGCGTGCGACTACTGCTACCTGCCGTTCCGGCGGGAGAATCGGAAGATGCCGGTCGCGGTGGCCGAAGCGGTGGCGGCCGGGGTCGCCGGCTTCGCGCGTACCGGAAGGTTCTCGGTCGTGTGGCACGGGGGTGAGCCGCTCGCGGCGGGCCGGGACCACCTGGCCGCGCTGTTCGCGCCGTTCGGCGCGGGCGTCGAGCATCATGTGCAGACCAACGCCACCCTGATCGACGACGACTGGTGCGCGTTCTTCACCGAGCACGACGTCCGGGTCAGCGTCAGCGTGGACGGGCCGCGCCGGCGCAACGGCGACCGGGTGGACCGGGGCGGCAAACCCGCCTATGACCTGATCGTCCGCGGCATCGACCGGCTGCGCGCCCACGGCATCCCGTTCTCCACCCTGTGCGTGGTCGGTGACCCCGGTCCCGGCGTCGCCACCGAACTGTACGAGTACTTCCTCGGCCTGGGCTGCGAGGTGCTCGGCATCAACGTGGAGGAGCTGGAGGGCGTCAACACCCGGCTGAACCGGCACGATCCGGCCGCGGTGAGCGCCTTCTGGGCCGAGCTGGTCGGGGCGTGGCGCCGCGATCCGCGCATCCACCTGCGGGAGGTCGAGTGGTCGCTGCGCTACGCCGCCGCGGTCCTCGACGGCAGCGCCGACGAACTGCTCCCGCGCCGGCACGACCCGATCCCGACGGTCGCCCACGACGGGTCGGTCGTCCTGCTCTCACCCGAGCTGGCCGGCTTCCACGACCCGCGGTACGGCGACTTCACCAGCGGGAACGTGCTCTCCACCCCGCTGCCCGAGATCCTGGCCGGCGCCACCGGGACGCCTTGGATCCAGGAGTTCCTCCGCGGTGTCGAGGCATGCCGCGGCGCCTGCCCGTACTTCGGCTTCTGCGGTGGCGCACACGCCGCCAACCGGTACTTCGAACACGGCAGATTCGACGTCACCGAGACGAACCACTGCCGGAACAGCAAGATTCGCCTATTGGAGGGAGTGCTGGATCATGCCCGAGATCACGAAGCCACGGCTGTCTGACGGCGTGGAGACGGATCCGGTGACGGCACGGGTGCACGACACCCGGGCTGGACTGGCCGCGCTCATCGAGGAGGCGGACGAGGCCCGCAGACAGCGTGCCGAGGAGACGCCGCGGGATGGCGGATCGGCGGTCTGCGCCTGGAACCACTTCGAGAACATTCCCACGTTCTACAACTGGAACAACCGGCCGCGCTGACGCGTGACTCGGTCGAAGCCCACGCGGGAAGAGCCCGCGTGGGCTTCGTTGTCAACCGTAGGAATCGTGACCACGTGACACACCGGAGCACGCGGTCAGTCCGCGTGCTCTGTGCAAAACGGGGTCAGCGCCGCCTTGTCGGCGACCAGGGGTCCTGGTCCCAGGTGTCCTGGTCGTCGTCCGCAGCGTCGTCCTCGTCATCGTCGACGAACTCGTCGTTGTCGTCGTCGAAGTGACGGTCCGATTGGCGGGCACCCGCCAATTCGCGCTGCAAGGCGGTGAGGTCGGTGTTCGGGGAGTGATACTTCAACTCCCGGGCCACCTTCGTCTGCTTGGCCTTAGCACGGCCGCGCCCCATGGCTCGACCCCCTCGCACAGAATTCGGGGCAGCCCGAAGGCGGTCCCCGATGACGTCAGGCATCTCTCGTGGGTCTTACGGTACATGGACGACGGCGCGTTCGGCACCTCGGGTTGCGTGTGACACTGCCGCGCGTCGCGGATGAGGTTCTCCAGCGGCGCGCGGCAGGCCCTCGAAGCCCTCAGCCGAGGTAGATGGAGCGGAGGCGGCCGACCTCCGCCATCCGCCGCTCGGCGAGCCGGTCGGCGGCGATCGCGGGTGGCACGCCCTCGTCGCCGGCGAGCTGGAGGATGCGCCCGGTGGTCTCGAAGATCCCGGTGGCCCGCAGCTTGGCCCGCTCGAAGTTGAAGCCCTGGATCTCGTCGGCCACCTGGATGACGCCGCCGGCGTTCACCAGATAGTCCGGGGTGTAGAGGATGCCGCGGTCCTCCAGCAGCTTGCTGACGCCGGGGTGGGCCAGCTGGTTGTTGGCCGCGCCGGTCACCACCCGGGCCCGCAGCACCGGCACCGTGTCGTCGTTCAGCGCGCCGCCGAGGGCGCACGGGGCGTACACGTCGATGTCCGAGGTGATCAGGGCGGTCGTGTCCGGCACCAGCGTGATCTGCGGGTGGGTGGTGCGGGCCCAGGTGAGGGCGGCCTCGCTGACATCGGTGGCGACCACCGTGGCGCCGTCGTCGAGCAGGTGCCCGCACAGGTACCGGCCGACCTTGCCGAGCCCGGCGACACCGACCGTGCGGCCGCGCAGCGACGGGGTGCCCCAGGTGTGCTCGGCGGCGGCGCGCATGCCCTGGAAGACGCCCCAGGCGGTGAGCACCGAGGAGTCGCCGGCGCCGCCGTGCTCCACGCTGCGGCCGGTCGCGTACCGCGTCTCGCGCGCGACCACGTCCATGTCCTGCACGTAGGTGCCGACGTCGCAGGCGGTGTAGTAGCGGCCGTTCAGCGACTCGACGAACCGCCCGTACGCCCGCAGCAGCGCCTCACTCTTCAGCCGGGCCGGGTCGCCCCAGATGACCGCCTTGCCGCCGCCCAGGTCCAGTCCGGCCAGGGCGTTCTTGTAGGCCATGCCACGGGACAGGTTGAGCACGTCGGCGAGGGCGTCCGACTCGTTCTCGTACGGGTAGAAGCGGGTGCCGCCGAGCGCGGGACCGAGCGCCGTGGAGTAGATGCCGATGATCGCCTTCAGGCCGGTCTCCCGGTCCTGACAGAAGACGACCTGTTCGTGCCCACTGGCGTCAAACACGTCCATGGTTGGACTCCTGATCTTTCACGAGGCCTTCGTGGGGCCATGTTCCCGGCGGGGTTGAGCCGGTCACCAGGAGCGTAGTCGTGCGAATGGCGCGGCGATTACGTCCGTGCGGGAAGTTCCACCCGGCCGATTTCGTGAAAGGATCGCGCCGTGCCGTCACTGTTCGCGTCGTACCTACGGGTTTACGAGCCACTGACCGCCTTCGACCGGGAGCGGCAGGTCTTCTGGCGTGAGTACGCGCGAGAGGGCCGTGACCTGGGCCTTGTGGAGGGCCCGGCCCGCCAGCGCACCGCCGTGCTCGAGGCGCTCGGCGCCGGCTGGACCCGGCTGCCCGACCTGCCCGACGAGGCCTATGTCCTGGAGTGGGACGGCAACGTGCTGGTCTGTCCGTGGAACCTGCGGTTGCGGGTGGCCGAGGCCGCGCTGAACGCGCGTGACGGTGTGCCGGCCGTACTGGCCGACGCCTTCGTGCCGCCGGTGCTGGCCGGTCAGGCGAAGGCCGTGGTGGAGGACTGGCGCAGCGGCGCCAAGGTCCTCGAGCAGGGTGTGCCCCGGGTGCACGAGCAGACCGCCACGTGGGGTGTGCCGTTGCGCTGGTTCGCCTTCGTCGACCTGGAGGAGCGGGAGATCTCGCTGACCAGCCGGCGGCGGGTGCTGCGCTACCGGACCGAGATCTCGAAGGCGCGGCGCCGTGCCCATCGGGCGGTCTCGGTGCTGCGCAAGTCGCTGGGCGACGCGCCGATCACCGAGGCGGTCGAGGAGGGCACCCGCTGGCTGGAGGAGTTCCATCCACGGTCGGTGGTGGAGCTCGACTACGGCGGCCTCGTCAACCTCCTCCCGGAGGACAGTCTGACAGCGGACGATTCCCCCGGACTGGTGGCAGCCGGACTTTCGGCACTTTCTCGTGGTGACGCTGAGTCAGCAACAGAGGCATACGAGGAGCTGGTGGCGCGCTGGCGTGTCGTCCAACTTCTTGAACGGTGCAATTGACCTGCGGAAATGGGACAGACGGGCACGTAACCCTGCCCATGGAAGCGCTCCCGAAGCGAGCACTCTTCGTAATCACCGCCGGGCGAAGCGTGATAATCGGACTAAACGAGACACTATCTGGCGTAGAAAACACGCAAAAATCGGGCATGCTTCATCCGTCTATCTGGGGACGTTCGTCCGTTCGGCCCATGTCGGACATCGGGGACTAGCCGGACCATGAGAGACGCACCGGCCGGCGGGACCCCGGCCGATGTTTTTAGGCACCTGTGGAGGAGTGACCGATGGCATCGCGTACGCACGATCCTGAGCCGCTACTAACGCCGGCCGAGGTGGCGTCGATGTTCCGTGTCGACCCGAAGACCGTGACTCGGTGGGCGAAGGCGGGCAAGCTCAGCGCAATTCGCACGTTGGGCGGCCACCGTCGCTACCGGGAGTCGGAGGTTCGTGCCCTGCTGCAGGGGCAGATTCCCACGCAGCGCCAGGGCGACTGACCCAGTCGACCGATCGAGAATCGTTGCAAGGGGCGAACGCTGGGGAAGGCGATCGCCCCTTCTTCGTTTGAAGGCGCCGGCATTCACCGGCGCCTTCTTCCTTTTCCGGGGTACGGGAAAGTCAGTCGACCAATACGGCGACCGTGCCGTCGATGCCGCGCCGTAGCCGGCTGCCGAGCATGGTGAGCCGCCCGATGACGCCGTACTTCTTCTTGATTCCCTCGCCGACACGCAGCCGGTCGTCGTGGTCGCCGATCCGCGCGGTGGCCTCGATCGCCTCGCCGGTGGGGTTGCCCCGCATGTCGCAGGCGGCCACCGTGACCCGGCCGCTGTTGCGGATGCGCTTCAGTTTTCCGCTGCCCGCCACGGTCCAGAAGCCCAGGCCGGAGCCGTCGGGCACCACCCACAGCGGGGTCGGCACCGCCCGACCGTCCCGGCGGAACGTGGTGAGCAGGACGTACTTCTCCGACCCGAGTTGCTCCAGTGCGGCCATGCGTCAAGAGTAGTGACCATGACAGAGCCGACGATCGGCGACGCCTTCGGCGAGATGATCCGGGACGCGTACGCGGTGCACATCGGGGCCGGGCGGCGTCCCCTGGCCGGCGGCCGGTACCCGCGACCGGTGATCGAGGTGATCGAGCGTGACGACGGGCTGATCAACGGGGCGCTCGCGGCTCACTACCTGAGTGAGCCGGCGGACTGGCGGCCCTTCGACCACCGGGCTCTGAGGTTCTGCCGGGGCCGGGTGCTCGACGTCGGGGTGGGCGCCGGGCGGTCGGCTGTCGAGTTGCAGCGCCGGGGGATCGCGGTCACCGGGCTGGACACCTCGGCCGGCGCGATCGAGGTGGCCCGGAAGCGGGGGCTGCGCGACACCGTGCTGAACACGGTCGACGAGTTCTCCCGGGCGAGCGTCCGGTACGACACGTTCCTGCTGCTCGGCAACAACCTGGGGCTGATCGAGGGTCCGGAGCGGGCGCCGGCGTTCCTGGCCGCGCTGGCCCGGCTGGCGGCGCCCGGCGCGCGGATCGTGGCGCAGGGCACCGACCCGTACGGGACGACCGATCCGGTGCAGGTGGCCTACCACCAGGAGAACCGGGCCCGCGGGCGGTTCGGCGGGCAGCTGCGGATCCGGCTGCGCTACCGGGATGTGGCCAGCGACTGGTTCGACTACCTGAACTGCTCGGTCGACGAGCTGGAGGAGCTGCTCAAGGGCACCGCGTGGCGACTGAAATCCATCGACGACCAGGACCACCCGTACTACCTTGCGGTCATGGAGTTGATGGAATGACAGTTCTCGACCGCGATCAGGTGCGCCTCAGCAAGCGGATGTCCCTGGTCCTGCGGCACCGGCCGGAGACGGCCGGCCTGACCCTCGACGCGAACGGCTGGGTGCCGGTCGCCGAGCTGCTGGCCGCCCTCGGCATCACCCGTGCCGAGCTCGACGTGGTGGTCGCGCACAACGACAAGGCACGCTTCGCCGTGTCCACCGGCCCGGACGGGGTCGACCGGATCCGGGCCAGCCAGGGGCACTCCCGGCGGGTCGCCGTGGATCTCGATCTGCCGCCCGCGGTCCCGCCCGCCGAGCTGTTCCACGGCACCCCGCGAGCGAACCTGGAGGCGATCCTCCGGGAGGGTCTGCGCCCGCGGAGCCGTCACCACGTACACCTGTCGGTCGATGTGCCGACGGCCGTGACCGTCGGTCGCCGGCGCTCGCCGGACGTGGTCGTCCTCCGCGTCGCGGCGGGGGTGATGGTGGAGCAGGGGCACGTGTTCCACCGCAGTGACAACGGGGTATGGCTCACCGCGATCGTGCCGTCACAGCACTTGTCGGTAAAACGGACAAATCCGTAATCGGCCAGGTTGATCGACCATCCACTGTGTCCGGACCGCTGTTCTCCGGACAGCGGCGGGTCGCCGCCGTTAGCTTGGACGGATGGGGAGGGTCACTCGGCGTCAGCTCACCGACCTGCCCGGCACCCTGGGGCTGCTCCTCGCCCTCGCGCTGGCATCGATTCTGGCCGCTCTCGCCTTCGGTCTCCCCGCTCTGGACCGGGCCGTTCCGGCCGAGCGGCCGGTCGCGGCCGGTGAGCCCTACCGGGTCGCCGCGGGCGTCACCATCGTGCCGCCGGACGGGGCGAGCCTCGACGCCACCGGCACCCGGCCGGGCGCCGAGCGCGGGACCGCGCTGTTCCGGCTCGGCCGCGTGCAGTACGCGATCGGCGTCGAACCCTTCAAGGGCGACCTCACCGCCGCGGCCGTCCGGCTGCGGCAGCGCATCACCGGCACCTCCGGGAACCAGGTCACCGGCACCCAGCTCGCGGTCTCCACGGCCGGTGGGCTCGCCGGGGTCGAGGGCGGCTACACCGCCGGCGACCGGGACGGACGGTACGCGGTCTTCGTCGCCGACGGGCTGATCATCGAGGTCATGGTCAGCGGGGACGACGCCGACCTGGAGAGGGCACTCCCGCGGATCGACGCCAGCACCCGCACCCTGCGCTACGAGACCGAGAAATGAGCGACGCCGTCCGGCCCGGGACCACCCGGTCGGCCGCGTTCCTCCGGCAGCCCGCGTTCTGGGTGGTCATCACGATCCTGGCGGTCGGCGCCGTACGGATCGCCCAGATCGCCAAGCTGTTCTTCACCGCCTACCCGGTCGCCACGGTCACCGCGATCCTGCTGTTCGCCCTGCTCGCCGTACCGTTCTGGCTGTTCGTCTCGGAGCTGGACTTCCTGGAACGCGAGCCACCGAGCCTGCGCCTGCTCGCCTTCGCCTGGGGCGGCCTGGTCGCCACCAGCGTGTCGATCCCGGGCAGCACCGCACTGGACAACCTGATCGCCAAGCTCGGCTCACCCGACCTCGCCGCCGAGTGGGGCGCCGCGCTGGCCGGGCCGACGGTCGAGGAGATCGCCAAGACGCTCGGTGTGGTGGCGATCGTGCTGATCGCGCGGGCCCAGGTCAACAGCGTGCTCGACGGCATCGTCTACGGGGCCCTGGTCGGCCTGGGTTTCCAGATCGTCGAGGACGTGGTCTTCGCGATCGGGGCGGTGCAGCAGGCCGGCGAGGGCGATCAGGTACAACCGGTGATCACCACGTTCCTGGTCCGCGGGTTCCTGGCCGGGGTCTGGAGCCACACCCTGTTCGGTGCGCTGGCCGGGGCCGGCATCGGCTATCTGGTGGTGAACCGGGACCGCTCCCGCGGCCGCCGGATCGCGGTCGCCGCCCTGGCCCTGTTCGCCGCCTGGGCCTCGCACTCGCTGTGGAACTCGCCGCTGTTCCGGGAGGGTTTCGGTGACGGCGCGCCGGCCCTGCTCGCGGTGCTCGTCTTCAAGGGGCTGCCGCCGTTGCTGCTGGTCCTCTACCTGGTGCGGCGGGCGCACGACCGGGAGGCGGCCTACTACGTGGGCGTCCTGGCCACGCTCCGCGATCCGGGGCTGATCACCGAGAGCGAGCTGCGGGTGCTCGGGTCCGGCTCCCGGCGGGGCGCGGCCCGGCGGCACGCCGCGGCACACGCGGGCCGAGAAGCCAGATCAGCGGTACGCCGTCTGCAGCGCGCCCAGGCCGCCCTCGCCGTCGCGCTCAGCCGTGACCCGGACGGGCCGGCCGAGCCGGAGGCCGCCACGGTCCGCGAGCACCGCGCCACCCTCGCCGCTCTCGGGCATCCGGAGGCGGTCGAGGGGGCACGATCCTGGCGGCACACCGCGTCGACGGTGGGCACCGCCGCGGTGGCCATCGCCGTGCTGTGGGTGGCGCTGTCCGCTCTGGGGAGTTGACGGCTGTTCCCGCCAGTGACGGCGTCAGGCCGGGGGCAGGCCGCCGTCCCCGTCGACGATCACGTCCGGGGTGCCGTCCTCGTCCAGGTCGACCATGGTCAGATCGACCTTTCCGTCCCCGTCGGTGTCGAACTGGTAGAGATCGGGCTTGCCGTTGCCGTCGGTGTCCGACACCCAGACGTCCGGCCGGCCGTCGCCGCTCGTGTCCTTGGCGAGCAGGTCGACGCGATCGTCGCCCCGGGTCTCCACGGTCTCCTGCGGATCGGTCATGGCGCTCCTCTCGTCGGCCGACGGGCCGGCCGTCACGGCCGCTCAGTACCCATCGGATCAATCGATCAGTCCCCGGTCCTGTGATGGTTGTCGCTGGTCCGGCCCGGCGACGGGCGTAACGTACGCCGACGTGGATATCGCTGAGGACGGCAAGCAACACCTGTTCACCAGCGGTGGCGGCGGTGCGCTCGCGGAACGGATGGGCATCGAGATCACCGAGGCCACCGCGGAACGGGTCGTAGGCATCATGCCTGTCGAGGGCAACACCCAGCCGTACGGTCTGCTGCACGGCGGTGCGTCCTGCGTGCTCGCCGAAACGCTCGGCTCGGTCGGCGCGGTGCTGCACGGGCGGACCGTGGACCGGCCGTTCGCCGTCGGCGTGGACATCAACGCCACCCACCACAAGGCGGCCCGCTCCGGGCTGGTCACCGGCGTGGCCGTTCCGGTCCACCGGGGCCGGGCGGTGGCGACCTACGAGGTGGTCATCACCGACGAGGGCGGCGACCGTGTCTGCACCGCCCGCATCACCTGTCTACTCCGTGGTGCCTGAATTCCCTCGTCGCCGTGCGTTCCTTGACGGTCCGACGTACCTTTTCTGACGTGACCGAAGTACCACAGACCGCATTCGACGACGCCGCGCAGGTTCTGCAGTGTGCGCTCAGCGGCGACAGCGAGGCTGTGGCCGACACCTTCGACGCGGTCGTCCACCGGGACGGCGTCGTCGGTGCCTGGGACGTCGCCTGGTGCCTCGCGGCGACCATGGTCGGGCAGGTCCCCGGTGGCGGCGCCTGGACCCTCGAGTTCCCCGGGATCGACGACGCGCGCTACGACAAGCGGTGGGTGGCCCGGTTCGTCAGTGCATATGTGAACGGTGACTTCCCGACCGGTGAGGCGCTGTTCGGCGCGGCGATCGCCGACGGGACCCTACCGGACTGCCTGCTCGCGCTGGCCGGGTCGACGGTCGCGACACTGCGCCATCGGGCCGCGTGAACCGCTTCACGCGTACCCCTCATGTCTGACGCTCTGCTGGCCCGGGTGCGCAAGCTGCTCGCCATGGCCGAGGACCCGGCCTGTACGCCCGGCGAAGCCGAGGCGTTCACCGCGAAGGCCGCCGAGCTGATCGCCAAATACGGCGTCGACCAGGCGATGCTCGCCGCCGGTGATCCCACCGCGGACCCGGTGGGCGACCGGGTCGTCACCGTCGATCCGCCCTACGCGCGGGACAAGGCCGGGCTGCTCGCCGCCGTGGCCGCCCCGATGCGCTGCCGGGTGGTCCATCTGGAGCGGCGTGGGCTGGCCCGCAGCCATCTCTTCGGGCACACGGCGGACCTCACGCGGGTCGAGTTGCTCTTCACCTCTCTTCTGGTGCAGGCCGCGCACGGCCTCGCCGCCAGCCCGGTGCCGGAGGGTGAGCACGCGGCGGCCTACCGGCGATCGTGGATGGCCGGCTACACCCAGGCGATCAGCGGGCGGCTGTGGGCGGCCGAACGGTCCGCGGCCGCCGAGACGCCGGGCGCGGAGATCGTGCTCGTCGACCGGACCGACCTGGTCGAGCGCCGCCGCGACGAGGCCTACCCCCGGCTGGCCCGGATGCGGCCGCGACGGTTGCGGGGCAGTGGAATCCTCCGCGGTTTCCAGGCCGGGCAGGTCGCCCACCTGGGCGGCACCGAGGTCACTTCGCCTTGAGGTAGAGGGCCTTCGCGTACTGGGCGGCGGCGGCGTTGTTGTACATCGACGCCTGCGACATGAAGAAGCTGTTGTCAGCGATCGCGCGAGCCGCCTGTGACGTGCCGGACCAGCGGATGTCCGCCTCCGCCTCGGACAGGCCGCGCGCCTTGAACTGGCGGCGCATCGCCATCTTCCCGGCGCGGAACGCCTCGGCCGCCTCCTCCGCGCTTTTCATGCAGGACAGCGCCTTCTCGCTGAGCGCCTCAGCAAGCGTGTACGCCGCCTGCTCCGCATCGTTCGTGAAAGTCTGCACGACGACGCCTCCTTGCGTCCGAGTTGACCGATCCCGATAACACACTGTGGAGGACCGGGCGGGACCGTACAAGGCCCGTCCACGGGCCTGTGGACAACCGTGTGCGGACACGCTGAGATAGCTTCTCGCTTCATGACCGACGGGGAAGTGTGCGATGTGGAGCGGAATCGGCGCTGGCTGCTGCTCCTGGCGGTGGCCGCGGTCACGCTGATCCTCGGGGCGGTCTCGGCCACCGGGGTCATGTACTACGCCGGCTGGCGGCACACGCCCGAGCGCGAGTTCACCATCGCGGTGTACATGGTGCCGGACGCGAGCGCGGAAGAGCGCACGGCGGTGCGGGAGGCGCTCGGCGGGTTGCCGGCCGTCGACGGGGTGCGGGTCGAGAGCGAGTCCCTTCACGCGACCGCGCTGGGGCGTGACTTCGACTGCTCGCCGATTCCGGTGATCCGCGAGTCGGCGGGGGTGGACCGGGTGCGGGTCACGATGCGCCCGCTCGGCCGGCGGGTCGGGGCTGTGCTCGGGTGCTGACACACGTACGTAATCATCTAGTGACATGCGTCACTGAAAAAGGGTCAGCGCGTCGGAACGGTAGCGTTCTACGATTACGCGTCTGTAGACGGCTAACACCGCTCTCAAACGGGGAGTTTCTCGATGTCCTTGATCAACCGCAAGACGCTTGCCACCGTTGGCGCCACCGCCATCGCGATCGCCACCACCGCCCTCTTCGCGACCCCGGCTCAGGCGGCTTCGGCCGGCCTGGCGAAGGTCGTCGGCACCAAGACGGTCCAGTTCCAGGCACTCCTGGGTAAGTCGAACTCGGTGAAGCTGAGCATCTCCGGCCGCACCGTGACGATCACCGACAAGGTCGCCATCAAGGCGGGCAAGGGCTGCAAGTCGGTCAACTCGAAGAAGGTCCGCTGCACGACCAAGGCGAAGACCGCGAAGTTGAGCGTCGCGCTGGGCGACAAGAATGACTACGTGCGCAACTACACCAACGTCTACCTGCTCGTCGACGCCGGCTCCGGCAACGACACCGTCATCGGTGGCAACGCCAGCGAGGAGCTGCAGGGCGACAGCGGCAACGACAGGATCTACGGCAACGGCGGCAACGACAAGCTGATCGCCGAGGGCGGTAACGACTACGTCTCCGCCGGCGCCGGCAACGACCAGATCTGGGGCGGCACGGGCGCCGACGCGCTGCACGGCGGCGCCGGCATGGACAAGTTCAGCGGTGGCACCGGCAACGACACCCTCACCGGTGGCACCCAGGTCGACGTCCTCAGCGGCGATGACGGCAACGACTACATCTACGGTGGCGCGGGCGAGTACACCTCGGGTGGGCTCATCTACGGCGACACCGTCTACGGCGGCAACGGCAACGACACGATCCACGGCGAGGCCGACACGGACATCATCGACGGCGGTAACGGCAACGACCGGATCACCGCCGGCGCCGACTTCGACGTCGTCGAGGGCAAGGCGGGCAACGACCTCATCTGGGGCAACGAGGGCGACGACATCCTCGCCGGCGAGAGCTACGACCAGGTGACCGGCGCGCCGATCGGAAGCGCCACGGCGGCCGACGCCATCGACGGCGGGCCCAACGCGACTGACGGCGACCTCTGCCTGGTGACCGGATCCTCGACGATCCGCAACTGTGAGTACTCCGCAGGCGACCTGGGCGCCAGCAGCCTCTCGGTGGCCGGCGGCCCGGACTTCGCGTCCCGCCTCGCCACGGTGCGGCCCGCGAAGTAACACTCGCGCTCCATGGAACGGCCCGGCGGTTGCCGGGCCGTTTCCTTTTGCGCTGTGGATCATCTGTTCGGCTGACGCGCGTCGAAACGGTAGCGTTCTACGATCCTTGCCGATGTGTCGGCGGCACCTGCCTTGACCAGTAGTCACGAAGGATCCACATGTTCCTGATCAATCGCAGGATGCTCGCCGTCATCGGCGCCGCCGCGGTCGCCTCCACCGCCTTCCTCGGCACGCCCGCACAGGCGGCCGCCGGAGGCGCGGCCAAGGTCGTCGGCACCAAGACCGTCCAGTTCCGGGCCGTCGCCGGCAAGGCCAACGGCCTCACCATCACCATCTCCGGCCGGACCGTCACCCTCGACGACAAGGTCGCCATCATCCCCGGCAAGGGCTGCAAGGCCGTCTCCGGGGACAAGACCAAGGTCCGCTGCACCACCTCGGCCAAGACCGCGACCCTCGACGTCAACCTCGGCGACAAGAACGACTGGGTGCGCAACAAGACCTCGGTCTACCTGCTGGCCACCGGCAGCCTGGGCAACGACACCCTGATCGGCGGCGCGGCGGCCGAGCAGCTGCGCGGCGGTGGCGGTAACGACACCCTGTACGGCAACGGCGGCGACGACAAGCTGTACGGCGAGGGCGGCAACGACATCCTCCGCGGCGGGTCCGGCCACGACGAGATCTACGCGGGCACCGGCAGCGACCGGGCGTACGGCGAGGCCGGCGGGGACCTCATCGAGGGCGCGAGCGGGAACGACGTTCTCCTCGGCGGTGCGGGGCACGACGGTGTCAAGGGCGGCTCCGGCAACGACAGCATCTACGGCGAGGCCGGCGAGGACGGCCTGCTCGGCGAGGACGGCGATGACCGGATCTTCGGTGGCGCCGACTCCGACATGGTCATGGGCGGTGCCGGCCGGGACGTCGTCTACGCGGGCGCCGGTCAGGTGACCTTCACCGACGAGGACGGCGAGTACGTCTTCGGGGACATCGTCGACGGCGGGGCGGGCGACGACCGGCTCTTCGGCGAGGGCGACGTCGACGTCCTGTTCGGCTCCGAGGGCGACGACATGATCTCCGGCGGCACCGGTGACGACGTCGCGTTCGGTGAGGGCGGCAACGACGAGATCTACGGCAGCGACGGCGACGACATCCTGGTGAACGAGGACGCCGACGAGAACGGCGTCCCGATGGGGAGCTCCACCGCGACCGACCTGGTCAACGGCGGCGCCCACGCGACCATCGGCGACATCTGCCTGGTGACCCCGGCGGCCCGGACCGCCGGTTGCGAGCTCTTCGAGCTGCCCGAGTCCCTGGTGGGCAAGAGCGCCCTGTCGGTCGCTCCGTCGGCGGACGTCGCCACGATCCTCGACCGGGTCGCGAAGATCCGGGCCACGCTGCCCTGACGTCGATTCAGTGACGTGAGTCACTGAATATGGGCATGACGTCGAAACGGTACCGTTCTATGATCATCGGCATCACTGGCTGGTCGGCCGGCCGGATTCATCACGGGGGTTCCTACATGTACCTGCCCAACCGCAAGCTCCTCGCCATGATCGGCGCGACCGCCGCGGCCGTCGGGTCCACCGCGCTGCTCGCCGCCCCGGCCCAGGCCGCCACGGTCGGTTCGGCGAAGGTCGACGCGTACGGCGCCGTCAGCTTCGTGGCCGGGTCGGGCAAGGCCAACGGGCTCACCATCACCGCCTCCGGCCAGACCGTCACCCTCGACGACCTGGTCGCCATCAAGGCCGGCGCCGGGTGTGCCGCGGTCGCCGGTGACAAGACCAAGGTCACCTGCACCGCCGCGAAGATCGGCCCCCTCTCCGTCGACCTCGGCGACAAGAACGACTGGGTCAAGAACAAGACCTCGATCAACCTGTCGGCCAACGGCGGTGCCGGAAACGACAAGATCTGGGGCGGCTCGTCCAACGACAACCTGGTCGGCGGCACCGGTAACGACACCATCTACGGCGGCGCCGGCGGCGAGATCATCTACGGCAACTCCGGCAACGACGTCGTCTACGGCGGCGCCGGCCCGGACAACGTCTCCGGCGGCACCGGCAACGACAAGATCTACGGCCAGGACGGCGACGACCAGGTGTACGGCGGGTCCGGCGCCGACCTGATCAACGGTGCCGCGGGCCGGGACCGTCTGCACGGTGGCGCGGGCGCCGACAAGATCTACGCGGGCGCCGGCACCGGCACCGCGACCGAATTCGGCGACCAGGTCTGGGGCGACTCCGGCAACGACAAGATCTACGGCGAGGCCGGCGACGACGAGATCAACGCGGGCTCCGGCAACGACATCGTCGACGCCGGCTCCGGTGACGACGGCGTGCTCGGCCAGTCCGGCAACGACACCATCAACGGTGGCTCCGGCGACGACCTCCTCGCCGGCGAGAACATCGACAACCAGCTCAAGGCCACCGGCAGCTCCAAGGCCAAGGACAAGCTGACCGGCGGCTCCGGCGTCGACCTCTGCCTGGTGCTCAAGAGCGGCAAGGCGTCCTGCGAGTACAAGTCCTTCCAGGACTACATCGGCAACCTCTCGGTGACGCGCGCGGCCATCATCGGCCGCCTCGGCTGATCACCCTCGCTCCACCGGGACGGCCCGGCCGCGTTCAGCGGCCGGGCCGTTTCCCATTCCAGAGCATCAGTAGTACGACCCGGGGTCGATCCCGAAAGCCTTGAGGACGGTCGTCACCAGAAGCGCGATGCCCATCCCGGTGGCGATGAACGCCGCTATCCCGACGACCGCCACCACCACGGACTTCCCGAGGCCGAGCAGATCCTCCCGCAGAATCCTGCCGCGGTCGACGCGGGACCACACGATCGGCGGCAGCCTGCCGCCGTCAGCCGGATACGACGAGGCCGTGGGCGCCGGCGCATCATGGCTCCTCCCGACCCGGTAGCCGTTCTGCCCGGAACCCCTGTCCGGCGAAGTCGCCTGCACCATGATGCCGCCTCCTTGGTCACCGCCAAGCGCGATAGTTGTCCCTCCTATCGGCTGGTGCAACCACGCCTACAGGGGCCGTTCGACCTGTTCCGCCCTCCGCCCGAGCGCTTATCGAAGGTATCCGCACTCCAGCGCGAACCGGAAGGCGGCCGTCCCTTCGATCCGCTTGCCAGCCCGCTGCGAGAGCCGTCCGGACGTTCTGCGCGACTGGTCCGAGGTGTCACGGGGGATGCCCGGCATGTCGGCCCAGCAGTCCAGCGCTCTCGCGGCCGGGCGCCGTCGTGGGAAACCGACCGCGCAAAACTGAGCTACCCGGGCAGCCGACGTGATAGGCACTGGCCGTGGATGATCGGACCTGTGCCCTCCGACATGTCAGTCCCGATTCCCAGCACTCTTCCCTGGACCAACCCGGCCTCCTTCCGGGTCTGGCGTTACGGCATCGGTCACTCCCGACTTCTGCTCACCAGCCGATCTGGACTCGACTCGATTGCCCACATCGACCTGCTGTTCGAGGACGTCCAGTTCATCCAGCTTCACCGTGACTACAGGGGGATCCGTGTCGCCGAAGACCCCGCTGCGCTGACCGAGGTCGCCATCCGGAACCCGCTCGGTATCGCCTACCTGGCCGTGGCGATCTCGGATGCCACCCGCACCGGCCTGGTCATCTGTAGCCGTGTCACGATCACGAGTCAGCATCGTCGTTCCGGCCAAGGCCCCGATGACTTCGAGGCCGAGGTACTCGTACAGCAGCGCACCGGACGTCCAGCGTGAGCTTGAAGACGCCATCACTGCGGTTCGGCTTCCAACCCGCAGCGAGGGCCGTCCGGATGCTGTGCTCGACCGTCCGAGGTGTCACGGGCGTGCCGGGCAGGTTGAGCCAGTTGTCCAGTTGCGGGGACCGGGCCTCTATCGAGAGAACCTGCCCCGGGGCGTCGGCGTTCTCGACGGCGAACGTCAGCGGCCCCCAGTTGAGCCCCTGGCAATAGGTCGGCTTGGGCCTGACCGCCCAGCGGTAGACCGTGCCGTCGACGGCGATCAGGCGACTGCCCTTCCGAGGTATGGCCATGGTGAAACCTCCGCGTCCCTGACTCGACCGTCAGGGTAGGTGCGGTGCCGGGCCGTGACGATCGCATTTGCGGCTGGGCGCCGTAGCGGCTTCCGGCGATCGGGCCGCTTCACGGCTTGCCACCGAAAGGGGGTGGGCACCGTGATGTGTCGGCTGTCACTGATCGAGAGCGGGTCGGCCAGCTGCGATGGCAGAGGCGGATTGTCGTGCACCGAGCGTGCCACTCGGGATGGCGATCATGGGTGATCTGCGGTGAGCGAAGGTCAACTTCGCCTGGCACTGGATCCGGAAATGACGAAGCCCTCAACCGCGTAATCGCAGGTGAGGGCTTGCGTGCTGAGTTTCGGTGTTGGTGGCCAGGGGCGGGGTCGAACCGCCGACCTTCCGATTTTCAGTCGGACGCTCGTACCAACTGAGCTACCTGGCCGTGAACTTGCCTTGCGGTCCTGACGGGACTTGAACCCGCGACCTCCGCCTTGACAGGGCGGCGAGCACTCCAACTGCTCCACAGGACCTTGCTATGTAACTGTCTTGCCGTTTGGCTTGTCAGCAACTCGCGCTGCTAACTTACCAGTACCCCCAACGGGATTCGAACCCGTGCTACCGCCTTGAAAGGGCGGCGTCCTAGGCCACTAGACGATGAGGGCAACTCCGCCATCATTGCACATCGCGCTGGCTGCGCGACTGGCAACGTTTGGTGGTTTTGGCCCCAACCGCGCCCCCCGCTTGAGGCATGCAAAGCATATGCGATGCCCGTACTGATCTTCAAATCGGTACCCCCCTTTCTTGTTCGCGCCGCTCTGAGCTGGGGAAACGTCAGGCGCAGGCGTCCCTGAGGGTGCGCACGGCGCCGGTGAGGCCGGTCAGCCGGGTCACCGAGGGGGGCAGTGAGGTGTCCGGCCAGCCGGGTCCGGCGGCCCCGATCAGGAGCGGTGGGCGGGGTACGGCCAGAAGGCGGTCCAGTTGGACGACGTCTCCGGTGGCGGGCACCTGGGACCAGAGGACCACGACCGTGGGGCCGGTACGGTCCACCGCGTCCAGCAGCGCCCGCGGCGGGACCCGCGCCCCCAGGAGACGGCTCGGCACCCCGTTCTCGGCCAGCGCGGCGGCCAGCGCCTCCAGGGGAAGGGTGTGCTGTTCCTCGTCGGCCGCGGCGAGCAGCACCCGTGGGACGAGTTCGGGTGACGGCCGCGGCACGGTGCTGAGGGCCTCGGTGATCGAGCGGGAGAGCAGGTGTTCGACTTCGACGAATCGTTCGGTGGCCTCGTAGCGTTCGCCGATGCCGATCAGCACCGGCAGCATCACGTGATTCCAGGCGGCGACGACTCCGCGGTCGGCGATCGTCGATTCCAGGAGGTGGCGCATCGCCGGCGCGTCCAGCCGCATGGCCGCCCGGGCCAGTCCACGGGCGGTGGGGTCGGCCCGTTTGCCGAGCGCGATGGTCTGCCCGCCTCCGGCCGGCTCCGAGGGGGAAGGTGATGCGGGAGGGGCGTCGGCGGACGGCGAGCGGCACGCCCAGGCGGCCGCCTCGGCGGGCGCCACACCCTGTGCGGTCAACCGCTGCATGACCTGCAACCGAACCATGTCCTCGGCGGTGTACCGCCGGTGATGACCGGGCTGGTGGACGCTGGGCCCGAGCCCGTACCGCTGATGCCAGGTGCGCAGCGTGGTCACCGCGACGCCGAGCCGGCGCGCGGCCGCCCCGGCGCTCAGGCCCTCATCGCCCACCCGGCCCCTCCGGTGCGGCGAGCAGGTGCGACGCCAGACGTTCGGTCACCCCGCCGAGCCAGGGCGCGTACGACTCCGGAGCCACCCGGACGTCCCGGAGCAGATCCTCGACGGTGATCCAGCGCAGCCGTGCGACCTCGGCCGGATCGGGCCGGAACTCCAGTCCGGCGGGTACGTCACCGAGCAGCACGTGGTCGTACTCCCGCTCGACGCGCCCGGTGACCGGGTCCTCGGCGAAGTACACGTAGACGCCGACCTCGGTGAACGGCACCGGCTCGACACCGAGTTCCTCGGCCAAACGTTTACCGGCGGCGATGGTGGGCTCCTCGCCCGGCCGGGGATGCCCGCAGCAGGTGTTGCCCCACCGCAGCGGGAACCGGGTCTTGGCGGCGGCCCGCTGTTGCAGCAGCACCCGTCCGGACGGGTCGCGCAGGAACACCGAGAACGCCCGGTGCAGGAGGCCGGGTGACTCGTGCGCGTCGAGGACGGTGGCCGAGCCGGTGACCGTGCCGTGCTCGTCGACGAGTTCCACCAGGTCGGCTTCGCGGGACAGCATCAGGAGACCTCCGTGATCCGGGCGGCGGCCAGTTTGCCGGAGATCAGCACCATCGGTACGCCGACGCCCGGCTGTGTCCCGGAGCCGGTGAACACCACGTTGGGCAGGCTCGGGTGCAGGTTGGACGGGCGGAACGGGCCGGTCTGGCCGAACGTGTGCGCGGCCGCGAACGGGGTGCCGGCGGCCATGCCGGCGTCGGCCCAGTCCGCGGGCGTGATGATCCGCTGGATCTCGGCGCCGTCCCGGAAGCCGACGTAGCCGCGCCGTTCCAGGACGCGCATCAGCTCGTCGGCGTAGCGCCGGTCCATGCCGCCGCGCCAGTCGATCGGCCCGACTTCGAGGTTGGGGGTGGGCGCGAGCACGTAGTAGGTCTGCCGGCCGTCGGGCGCCGCGGACGCGTCGGTGTGCGTCGGGTTGGTGACCAGCAGGGACGGGTCGCTCATCAGCAGGCCCTTGCGGATCACCTCGTCGAAGGTGCCCTTCCACGCCGTACCGAAATGGATGTTGTGGTGGGCGATCTTGGAATAGGCCTGGCGGGAACCGATGTGCAGGACCACGCACGAGGGTGAGAAGCGCAGCCGCCGCAGGCTGCGCCGCGGCGGCAGCAGGCTGCGCCGCGGCGGCAGCAGGTCGCGGTAGGCGACCGGAAGGTCCGGATTGAGCACCACCACGTCGGCCGGTATGTGTTCGCCGTCGGCCGTGATCACGCCGGTGGCCCGGCCGTGCGCGGTGGCCACCCGCTCGACCGTGGTGTCGTAGCGGAACGTCACCCCGTGTTTCTCGGCGGCGCCGGCGAGCGCCTTCGGCACGGCGTGCATGCCGCCTTTGGGGAAGTAGACCCCGGCGACCGAGTCCAGGTACGCGATGACGGCGTAGATGGCCAGCGCGTCGTGCGGGGCGAGGCCGGCGTACATCGCCTGGAACGAGAAGATCCGCTGGGTACGGGGATCGCGGAAGTACTCCCCGATCTTCGGCTGCAACCGCCGGAACGCGCCCATGCCGAGCAGCCTCAGCAGGTTGAGGTTGAGCAGGTCGGCCGGGGTGTCCAGGTTCCGGCCGATGAAGTGGTCGCGTTCGAGATGCCAGAGCCGCCGGGTGAAGTCGACGAACCGCAGGTAGCCGTCGGCCTCGCGGGCGCCGCAGACCCGGGCGATCTCGGCCGCCATCCGGGTGGTGTCGGTACGCACGTCGAGCGTGGAGCCGTCCGGGTAGTACGCCCGGTACGCCGGGTCGAGCGGGGTCAGCTCCAGCCAGTCGCTCAGTTTCTCACCGACGGCGGCCAGCGGTTCGGCGATCAGGTCGGGCATGGTCAGCACGGTGGGGCCGGTGTCGAACTCGTACCCCTCCACGGCCAGCCGCCCGGCCCGCCCGCCCGGGACCGGCTCCCGCTCGACGACGGTGACCTGGCGCCCGGCCGCGGCCAGGTGCAGCGCGCAGGCCAGCCCGCCGAGTCCGGCGCCGACCACGACGACGCGGTCGGTGGGTCCGGTCACGGTTCGCACGTCATGACTCCCAACGAAAACCAGAGGGGGAAGGAGAACATCATGCCGGGCGATGGCTCGCGGCCGCCGCCAGTTCGATCAGAGCGGTACGCGCATCGGCCCGCACCGGCGCATCGGTGATCGCCGCCACACCCTCCCGGACCCGTTCCCGGATCATCTCCTCGACCCGGGCCGGCGCACCGGTCGCCGCGATGATCTCGGCCTGCCGGGCGACACCGGCCGCCGCCAGTTCGTCGAGCTGTGCCTCGGTGGCCATCTGCCGGGCCATCAGGAGCAGGGTCGTCGGCTTCCCCGTACGTAGGTCGTCGCCGGCCGGTTTCCCGGTCACCGCGGGGTCCCCGTACACCCCGAGGAGGTCGTCGCGGAGCTGGAAGGCCTCACCGACGGCGAGTCCGTAGATCTGGTAGGCCTCGTCCAGATCGGTGCGCCCCGGGCAGGCGAGGGCCAGCCCGTACGCGAGCGGCCACTGCACCGTGTAGCTGGCCGTCTTGTGCCGGGCCACGAGCAGCGCCCGCTCCACCGACCAGGAGGCCGGGTCGGCCTCGCCGAGGACGTCGAGGTACTGCCCGGCGATGGCCTCGATCCGCATCCGGTCGTAGTGGGTCCGGACCTCGACCAGGACCGCCGGGGGCGCCACCGTGCGGGCCAGCAGTTGATCGGCCCAGACCAGGCAGAGGTCGCCGACCAGGATGGCGGCCGAGTCGCCGAACTGGTCGCCGTGCTGGGTGGCGAAGAGCCGGTGCGCCGTGGGCCGGCCCCGGCGGGTCGCCGAGCGGTCCATCACGTCGTCGTGCACCAGGGCGAAGGTGTGCATGAGTTCGAGAGCGCCGAGAGCGGGTAAGACGGCCTCGACCGGTTCGGCGGTGCCGACGACGCCGCGCCAGCCCCAGTACGCGAACGTCGGCCGGATCCGCTTGCCACCGGCCATGACCAGGTCGCGGGCGGTGCGGGCGAATCCGCCCAGGGCGGGGTCGACGGTATCGAGAGCGGCGATCTGGACGGCGAGGAAGTCGGCCAGCGTGCCCTCGACGGCGCCGATCAGCGCTCGGTGCGAGACCGGCTGGCGAGGGATCGCTTCGACGCGTTTTCCCTCGAGGGTGTGATTGGCCACGCTCAGTACCGTACCCTAACTATTGAAGTTGCGTCGATTCGTGCGTCGATTTGGCCGGAGGACCCGGAATGGAAACCGACTTGGCAGCCGCCTACGAGCGCTGTCGTGAACTGCACCGCGAGCACGGACGGACGTACTACCTGGCGACCCGGTTGCTACCGGCGTGGAAGCGCCGACATGTGCACGCCCTCTATGGATTCACCCGATATGCGGACGAAATCGTCGACCGGACCGAGTCCCGGCCCTCTGCCGAGCGGGCCGCCCTGCTGGCCGCGTGGTCGAACCGGTTCCTCGCCGGTCTCCGCGGTGAGCCCACCGACGACGAGCTGCTCCCGGCGGTGCTGCACACCATTGCGGTCTTCGACCTGGACCTCGAGGACTTCGAGAAATTCCTGCGCAGCATGACGATGGACATAACGGTCACGTCGTACCGGACCTATGACGACCTGCTCGGCTACATGGAGGGCTCCGCCGCGGTCATCGGCACCATGATGCTGCCGATCCTCGGCTCCTCCGACCCGGTCGCCGCCCGCGAACCGGCCCGGCAGCTCGGCTTCGCGTTCCAGCTCACCAACTTCATCCGGGACGTCGCCGAAGACCTCGAACGCGGCCGCGTCTACCTGCCCGAGGAGCACCTCGACGAGTTCGGCGTCACCCGCCGGACCCTGCGCGACGGCGTGGCCACCCCGGCGGTCAAAGCACTGATCAAAGCGGAGGTGGCCCGGGCCCGCGAGCACTACGCCCAGGCCGCCCCCGGCATCCCGCTGCTCGAACCGACGTCCCAGGCCTGCATGCGCACCGCCTTCCAGCTCTACGGCGGCATCCTCGACGAGATCGAGGCGATCGACTACGACGTCTTCGGCCGCCGGGCCACCGTCCCCCACCACCGCCGGGCCGCCGTCGCGGTCCGCAGCCTGCTCACCCGCCCCGGCACCCCCGTCCAGCCGGCAGCCTGATGTCCACCGCCGTCGTCCTGCTCACCCGGGACCTGCGCCTGCACGACAACCCGGCCCTCGCCGCCGCCTGCGCCGCGGCCGACCGGGTCGTCCCCCTCTACGTCCTCGACCCCGCGCTCGCCGGCCTCTCCCCGAACCGCACCCGCTTCCTCCACCAGAGCCTCGCCGACCTGCGTGACCGGCTCCGGAAGCGAGGCGGCGACCTGGTCGTGCGCGAGGGCGACCCGGTGGCCGAGACGATCCGGACGGCCCGCGACACCGGAGCCACGACGATCACCCTGGCCGCCGACGTGAGCGGCTACGCCCGCCGGCGGGAACGCCGCCTCGCACACGAATGCGACCGCCACCGCATCGCCCTCGAACTCCACGCCGGACTCACCGTCGTCGACCCCGGAACACTCCGGCCGGGCGGCGGCGGAGACTGCTACAAGGTCTTCACGCCCTACTATCGCGCCTGGTCAGCGACACGATGGCGACCCGAGGTGGCGGCACCGGACCGGCTCACCCTGCCGGACGGCGTCACACCCGGAGACCTGCCCGCCCGTCCGGCCGGAGAATCACCCCACGCCTGCGCGGGTGGCGAGACCGCGGCCCGGCGCCGGCTCACCGCATGGCTGAGCCACGACATCGAGGGGTACGACGACGCGCACGACGACCTCCCCGGCGATGTCACGAGCAGGCTCAGCCCGTACCTCCGCTGGGGTTGTCTCTCCCCGCTCAGCCTGGCCGAGACGGCGCGCTCGCGAAACGCCGACGCCTTCGTCCGGCAGCTCTGCTGGCGGGATTTCTACTACCAGGTCGCCCGCGTCCACCCGCGACTGTCGACCGAGGCGCTGCGCCCGGCCGCCGACCGGGACTGGCGCTACGACACCGGCGCGCTGGAGCACTGGCAGGACGGGCTCACCGGCGTCCCGATCGTCGACGCCGGGATGCGGCAGCTGCGCGACGAGGGCTGGATGCACAACCGGGCCCGCCTGATCACCGCGGCGTTCCTCACCAAGCACCTCGGCATCGACTGGCGGCCCGGTGTGGCCTGGTTCTTCCGATGGCTGCTCGACGGCGACCTGCCGAACAACTCGGGCAACTGGCAGTGGACCGCGGGGACCGGCAACGACACCCGCCCCTACCGCAGGTTCAACCCGATCCGCCAGGCGCTCCGGTTCGACCCCGAAGGCGTGTACGTTCGTCGCTACGTACCGGAATTGAAGGGAATCGACGGCGCCGCCGTGCACCAGCCGTGGCGTCTCCCCGAACCGGCACGCCGCGGCCTCGACTACCCCGGACCGTTGGAATCGCACCGGGACGAGGCGGTCTGGCTGCGGGACTGATTCACCGTCCGGTCCGCCGGACGGGAGCGGGGCCCGCCGGCGGTTGCGTCCGTCAAACGTCTCTCCGGCGGGACCCGCGACTCCCACCGCTTCCGGTGGTTAGCTGGAGCCCATGGGTGACGTGCGCAACGTGGACGTGGTGGTCATCGGGCTCGGAGTGGGCGGCGAGGAGGCGGCCGGACGGCTCGCCTCGGCCGGACTCGACGTGGTCGGGGTGGAACACAACCTGGTCGGGGGCGAATGCCCGTACTGGGGATGCATCCCCACCAAGATGATGGTCCGCGCCGGGAGCGCCCTCGCCGAGGCCCGGCGCATCCCCGGCCTGGCCGGTGCCGCCATCGTGCAACCCGACTGGACACCGGTCGCCGGACGCGTCCGCGACGACGCCACCGCCGACTGGAACGACAAGGCCGCCGTCGACCGCCTCACCGGCAAGGGCGGGACCTTCGTGCGTGGCCGGGCCACGATCACCGGTCCCGGCCGCGTCCGGATCGGAGAGCAGGAGTACGCGGCAGCGCGCGGCCTGGTCCTCGCCACCGGAACCGTGGCCGTCATCCCGCCGATCGACGGTCTCGCCGGCACTCCGTACTGGACCAACCGGGACGCCGTCGAAGCCGCCATCCTGCCCGGCTCCCTGCTCATCCTCGGCGGCGGCGCGATCGGCTGCGAGTTCGCCCAGGTGTTCGCGCGCTTCGGCGTCGCGGTCACGATCATCGAGGGCTCCGGCCGGATCCTCGCCATGGAGGAACCCGAATCCTCCGAGGTCGCCACCCGGGTCCTGACCGCCGACGGGGTCACCGTGAAGACCGGCGTCCGCGCCACCCACGTGACCCACGACGGCGCCTTCACCGTGACCCTCACCGACGGGAGCACCGTCACCGGCGACCGGCTGCTCGTCGCCACCGGCCGCGCCGCCCGCCTCGACGGCCTCGGCCTGGAGACCATCGGCCTCGACCCGGGCGCCCGCTTCCTCACCACCGACGACCGGATGCGCGCCGCCGACCGGGTCTGGGCCGTCGGCGACGTCACCGGCAACGGCAACTTCACCCACATGGCCATGTACGAGGCCGACATCGCGGTCCGCGACATCCTCGGCCAGGGCGGTCCCGGCGCCGACTACCGCGCCCGGCCCCGGGTCACCTTCCTCGACCCCGAGATCGGCGCGGTCGGCCTCACCGAACAGCAGGCCCGCGACACACTCACCGACGTACGGGTGGGCCACGTCCCGCTCTCCGCCACCTCCCGCGGCTTCGTGCACGGCCCCGGCAACGAGGGCTTCATCAAGGTCGTCGCCGACCAGCAGCGCGGTGTGCTGGTCGGCGCCACCACCGCGGGCCCGGCCGGCGGCGAGATGATCGGCGCGCTCGCCGTCGCCGTCCACGCCGAGGTGCCGATCACCACCCTGCACAGCCAGATCTGGGCGTACCCCACCTTCCACCGCGGCATCGCCGACGCACTGAAAGCACTCGCCTGACGTTTCGACCGCAACCGGGTGGGAACCGCCAAGGCATGTTGCGGCAGGTTCTCACCCGGCTCGAACAGGCGGACGCCCTCGACGGCGCCAGCGACAGACTCCAGGCGGCGGTCACGGCCACGGTCCGGCCACGCACGCTGCGCGACCTCCTGCACGGCACCTGGATCGGGCATCCCCTGCACCCGGTGCTGGTCCAGGTCCCGGTCGGCGCTTTCCTCTCCGCGGCGGTCCTCGACCTCGGCCGCTCCCGCTCCACCGGCCGGGCGGCCACCGCGCTCATCGGGGCCGGTCTCGCCGGAGTCGCCCCCGCCGTGATCGCCGGCCTCGTCGACTGGTCCGAGATGACCAGGGACCGGCGCCGGGTCGGCCTCGTCCACGCCGCCGCCAACACGATCGCCGCCGGCCTCTACGCGACGTCCCTGGTGGCCCGGCTCGCCGGGCGCGTCACCCGGGGGAAGGCCCTGGCTTACGCGGGACTGTCGGTCGCGGGAGCGGGCGCCTTCCTGGGCGGACATCTCTCGTACGCCCAGGGCGCCGGAATCAGCCACGCCGCTCCCGAGGTGACCCGGCTTCCCGACGACTGGACGGTCGCGGGATCGCTCGCCTCGTTCCCCGACGGCAAGCCGGCCGCCCGCCGGGTGGGTGACACCGCCGTGCTCTTCTTCCGCCAGGGCGACCGGGTCACCGCGATGATCGAGCGCTGCTCCCACGAGGGCGGCCCGCTGAGCGAGGGCGAGGTCGCCGACGGATGCGTGGTGTGCCCGTGGCACGGCAGCGCCTTCCGCCTCACCGACGGAGCGGTCATGCACGGACCCGCCGGCAACGACCAACCCGTCCTCCCGGTGCGCGTTCGCGACGGCATGGTCGAGGTGCGGCACCCCTGAACCGTGTCTGGCCTGCGGAAACTGCTGAGGGTGACCCCCGATTTGGAGCCCCGGAAGACCAGCGGGTAATGTTTTGCGAGCCGGCAGGGAAACGGGCGAGGTAAACCGAGTCACTCAGCACTGAGAGATTCGCACACCGGCCGTCCTGCCAAATCCTCTGAACCGAGATCGCAGCATAGCTGTGCGCTTGGTCCGGTGGACTTACTAGGGCAGATCGGAGCCAACCGGGAGAAACCGGTTGACAACGCCGAGAGGGCCTAGTAAAGTAGAGCGAGTGCCCCGGGGGGCCGAAACGCGAAAGCGGAGCGGTTCGAAGGTGTGCGGTTGTTCTTTGAGAACTCAACAGGGTGCTTGATAAGCCAGTGCCAATTATGGCAATACCCCGGCTCATCGTTTAGGCGATGGGTGGGAGATTCCTTTGGCAACATTCATGTTGCCGGGACGATTGTTCAACAGATTTTGTTGGAGAGTTTGATCCTGGCTCAGGACGAACGCTGGCGGCGTGCTTAACACATGCAAGTCGAGCGGAAAGGCCCTTCGGGGTACTCGAGCGGCGA
>NZ_JAGFNS010000054.1:0-591 GCF_017592555.1 Actinoplanes flavus
GAGTCGACGCTGACATCCCAGGTGATCAGCCCGGCCGCATCGGCGAGAGCTTGCAGCCCGGTGAGGATCTGCGCCCACACCCCGGCCCGCTGCCAACAACGGAACAGCCCATAGACGCTCTGCCACGGCCCGTACTGCGGCGGCACGTCACGCCAGGGCACCCCGGCCCGCACCCGCCACCTGATCCCATCGATGAGCTGCCGTCTCGTCCAGATCGGCGGGCGCCCTGGCTTCTTACCGACAGGCAGCAACGGCGCGAGCACACGCCACTGCTCGTCAGTCAGGTCGAACCGCCCCGCCACCGGTATGGTGTCCACGAGGTCTCCGGGGATCTTCGGTTTGCTTGGTCGCTAACCGATCTACCGGAGACCTCTTCATATATCGATCACCGACACACCCGTACAACCGACACGGCCACCCGCTTCTTAAACACGGCCTAGGTGACTGGTGTTAAACGGTGCCTGTCACCCGTGCGATGAATATAGCTTTGTTTCTATTTTGGTTAGTTTGCTGGGATGACGTTGGGTAGGGCGTTGCAGGAGTCGGACTCCGCGGATCCGGTCAGGCGGTTCTGCGGGGCGGCTCTCCCCC
>NZ_JAGFNS010000054.1:601-32873 GCF_017592555.1 Actinoplanes flavus
GTCTTCGGTTTGCTTGGTCGCTAACCGATCTACCGGAGACCTCTTCACATATCGATCACCGACACACCCGTACAACCGACGCAGCCGAGCCGCTTCTTAAACACGGCCTAGATCGCGCGATCTGCATGATCAACAACGGAGACATCACCCAAGGCGTCCACCACGCCAGCACGGTGCTGCTGAACCTGCCGACCGACTTCCGGCCGGCCATCGTCATCCGGCGTGCCCACGCCGTGGCCGCAGCAGTCCCACCTCAGCGGCGATCATTGGCGGCGGTGCGCTCCCTGCACGAGGTCCTCGCTATCGAGACGGAGCGGTAGTCGATGCCCAACAATGCTCACTTCACCATCCGCGGCTATCTGCCGAGTGATCACAAGGAGGTCGTGGCGCTCAACAGGTACGGTCTCGCCGCGGCTGGCGTCCCGCTCGATGATGACGTCTATGCCGGCGACCTGGACGACGTTGCCGCCACCTACCTCACCGGCCGAGCCACGCTGCTGGTCGGCGAAACCGGCGGCATCGTGGTCGCCATGGGCGCGCTGCAACCGGTCGATGCCACCACCTGCGAGATCACCCGGATGAGGGTGGCGCCCACAGCCCAAGGCCGTGGTTACGGCAAGGCCATCCTTCTCGCCTTGGAAGACCGGGCCAGACGGTTCGGCTACCTGGAGGCAGTGCTGCTCACCGGTCCGAATCAGCATCCCGCCATCGACCTCTACCGCGCAGCGAGCTACACCGTCACCGGCACCGAGAACCACGGACAACTGCTCGGCATACGGATGTGGAAGCGACTCATTGTGACTACCGGCAAGTGAACCTAGGGCGCCCGAGCCCGGCGGGCTGCGCCCCTTCCCGGGCCGGCGATACTCGTTCACGCCGAGCGGCCACCCCGTGCTCGCATTTCCGCGCTCGTGCATTCCCTGCAATGGTAGAGATCGGTCACAATCTGATCGGGCCGTCCAGGGTGATCGCTGGGCCATCAAATCTGGCGGGGTGGTGACCGCCCCAGAGGGCATCCAATGAACGTCTTTCGCACTATGACTCATTTGCGGTGAGACCGATACGCGCCACCCGCCGGTTAAACGGCTATTTGCTCATGCTCTGACGGTTGGTTGACGCCTGGCCCTGCTCGCCATCAGTTGTGGCGATTCTGTTGAGCTTCCCGAGCCGGGCACCCCAAGATCCCCGCAGAGTCTTGAGGTGCCCACCTACTCAATAATCTCAGTCCACCTGGGCGGGCCGACTGGCCTCCAGACGCTGGTGCCAATCTGGTCGTCAGAACCAAGGAATGCCCTGGCCGGGATCGTCCGATCAGTGGAATGAACAGACGTCAGAGTCGTACGGTCTGACCCCAGATGTGATCCCCGTAGAAGACGTCCCCCGCTCCCTGCACGTAGTCACCTGCTGAGCCCTTTAGGGTCTGTGAGAAGCACACCCGGTAGACCCCACTCGGCAGGGTGCCTTCGCATAGAGCGGAGTCCTCGAAGATGCCATCCTTCACGACCTTGGCCTCACCATTGAAATACTGTGCGGTTTTGGTGCGAATAACGGTGGCGCTTTGGAAGTAGAGACCGCTGACAATAGTGCAATTGTATGCGACGTACCTAGAGTCAGTCTCGCTCGAGCCGCAGTGCCACTTCGAGTCGAGACCTCCGAAGGTCTGCCATCCAGCGGCGTGAGCCGCCGTAGTGGTACCGGTCAGCGCCGCAACTGAGAACAGGGCCGAGGTAAGGACTCCCGCACTCGCCGTCTTCCACCTTTTACTCACAAAACTCAACACGAAACCTCCCATGTAACGCCCTGGCCGACTTGAAACTCAATCCCCATGGGAATCGGGCGGGTATTGATGCTTCGCAGTCGCGGAACAGCAAGGGTTCTCTACATTGGAACTCGAATCGCCTCGCTCACTGTCGCTTGGCACGAACTGGGGAGACATAGATCAACTAGACCTGATCCGAACCGCCGACGCGCCGCCGCCCTGCAAGATCAGGACGGCGGCAGCGCCGACCACCTCCTCGGCCCCGCCATGACGGCGTCGATCGACGAGATCTTCCAGAGCGCGTCGACGCGGGTGGCGACCGAGGCGATGAGTAACGCGCGGGAGACCGCGACGACGGTGCAGCGGCTGGGAGCGGCCAGCGCCGAGATCGGCGACATCCTCAAGGTGATCAACTCGCTGGCTGAGCAGACGAACCTGCTCGCGCTCAACGCCACGATCGAGGCGGCCCGTGTCGGCGAGGCCGGCAAGGGCTTCGCGGTGGTCGCCAGCGAGGTCAAGGAACTGGCGTTGGAGACCGCGCAAGCGACCGAGGACATCGCCGCCAAGACCCTCGCCATCCAAACCACCACAGGCGAGGTCACCGAGGCGATCGCCCCTATCGCCGGGGTCGTCGAGCAGGTCAACGATCTGCAGACCACGATCGCGGCTGCGATGGAGGAGCAGTCGGCGACCTCTTCGGAGATCGGCCGCAACGTCAGCCAGGTCGCCGCCGGATCCAACGAGATCGCCCACAAGATCACCCTGGTGGCCGGGGCAACCGACTCGACCGCGCAAAGCGCCGGAGCGACCCGCGAGTCGGCCGCCGAGCTGACCAGGATCGCTACCCGGGTCGACGGGCTACTGCACACCCAGTCCCACGGCAACAGCGACGAACATCGACTTTGGATTGACCGAAGGCCGACTTCGGTTGGAAGCGCCGACGGGTGGCAAGCGATACGGTGTGAACTTCGGTGCCGGATCTACTTGGAGGGAAGAATGCGGAGCATCGGGAAAGACCTGCTGACGGGAGTGGGCCTGCTGGTGCTGGGCCTCCTGCTGTGGCTATTCGCAGCCGACATCCGGATCCCGATTTTCACTTTGCCGAAAGTAGGAGTCGTACTGATGATTATCGGCGTCTTAGAGGTCGGCTACGCCGTTTACCTCAAGACCCGCGGGGACGCCGCGCAAAGGCCGTGACGGCCTCGCCGAAAAGCAGGCGGGGACCCGCCACCGCACTCTCGTCGGCAGATCCGCCTGCTCGGCGAGCCGGCCCGCCGTCACGCTTGGTAGCGAGCGGATCGCGGCTGAACGGCGCGTTCCGGGAAGTCGTTCGCGTGGCGTGCACGGCGTTGGTTAGCCTCTATTTCGCGCGCCGGGTGAAAGCAAATGGGAAAGTGCGCCATGCACACGCTGTGCACCCGGGCAGTTAGGGATGAGCCGGTTCGAGTCCGGTGGCCTGGTGCGCCCGATCTGTGGCCAATGTGGTCGCCCGTCGGCCTGCATTGATCCCGATCGTCAAGGTGGCATGCTTCTCTCCCGTGGCCCATCTGGAGGGATGCATGGCGGACGAATGGCTGGACAACGCCGAGGTATTGGTTCTGCAGCCCCTCGAAGACTCGCCACTGCCGCTCGCGGAACTACGCTGGCACGAGGAGACGCCACTGCAACAACTCGCTGACATCCTCGCACCCGGATTGATCTCGCTGGCAGCGCGAGGCCTCGTTGAGGTGCGCCAGTTCCGCAATTGGCCCGCGCGGTGGGATGAAGGCGTCCCGCTGACCGGCGACGACCTTGTTCGAGAGAGCACACGCGCTGCAGTCTGGTCCGACAGCCCAAAGGGCGTCGTGCTGGCCGCTCGCATCACCGAGGCCGGCCACAGGCTTCTATAGTTCCGCAACCCGCGCGCTCGGCGGCAGATCCGTGCGCCCGCCGGCGGATCAAACGTCCCCATGCCGAGCCGACCGGCATTCAGGTCGTCGGCGAAATGCCTCTGATCCGCTCCAGGATGTACGTGGCCAGTTCATCCGCCGCCTGTTCGGGGATCCAGTGCGAAACGCCGTCGAGCACCTTGAAGTCGAACGGGCCTGTCACCCACCGGCTGGTCAGCTCCGCGGCACGGCGGCCGATGGCGATGTCGCCGGTGCTCCAGACGTAGGTCGTCGGGACGGTGACCGCGCCGGTCCGGAGTCCGACGGAGGTGTCGAGCGGCATGGCGCGATACCAGCGCAACGCGCCGGCCAGGCCTTCGGGGTCGCTGATGAGCCGGTCGGCGTACGCCCTCGCCACGTCAGCGCTGAGACCGGATCGCTCGAGCAGTGCCACCGCGAGCCGGCCACCCCGCGACCGGATGGCGGCCTCGGGAAGCCACGGCAGCTGGAAGAATCCGACGTGCCACGCTTGCCATGACTGCCGACTGGTCAGCATGGCTTTCACGACCGCGCGTGGGTGCGGCGCGGAAACGGCGGTGAGGGTATACAGGCGATCCGGTCTCGTGGCGGCGAACATCCACGCAACTCCGCCGCCCCAGTCGTGGCCTACCAGGTGAACCCGTTCGGCTCCGGCGGCATCGACGAGGGCCACGACGTCGGCCACGAGCTCGTTGAGCCGGTAAGCCCGCCGGGACCGAGGCCGGGCTTGCGGGGTGTAACCGCGCTGGTCCGGCGCGATGACGCGGTAACCGGCCGCGAGCAGCGGCCGGGAAACGCCGATCCACGATCGGGCACTCTGCGGGAACCCGTGCAGGAGCACGACCGTCTCCGCGCCCACCGGCCCCGCGTCCGACACCTCGAACCGCATGCCGTTGCGGGAGAACGTCTCCACAACATGGACGCTACCCTCTCCGGTTCCGCAACACCGGACGCCGAGAAGCGACGACGGGCGAGCACCCATCCGGACCACGGGCATCAACGCCTGGCACGGACCGTGGCGAACCCGCCAGACCGGCGCCTTGGCGCGGCAGGTCAGTCGCGCCGAGGCGGGGAAGTCTGGCCGTGAGCCGGTTCTCACGTCGGTGTTGGGCGATCGCGGCGCAGCACGGTCAAGACCGTCGGGCCGGTATGGTGCACTTCGGTGAAGCGGAACTCGGCGGGCGTACCGGGGGCGAATAGCCGGTCGCCTTGTCCCGTGACCGTGGGAAACGTGATCAGGCGATATTCGTCCACCACGTCAGCGGTCGCTAGCGCACGCACCAGACTGAGGCTGCCGATCACCACGATGTCATGGTGATCGCGCTCAACGGTGACCCAGTCGACCGGGTCGCCGTCAATCGTTGCCGAATTCTGCCAAGCGCTGGTGTCGAGGCCGGTACGGGTAGCAACCCGTTTGGGAACCGTGTTCATCAGCCTGGCGTAGTCGGAGTCACGGCTGGGCCAGAGCCGCGCGAAATGTTCCCAGGTGCGTCGGCCGTAGAGCTGGACGCCCTGTTCTATCCGTGCTGCGAGTTGGAACTTGTCGTCGGAGACCGGGCCGGGACCGTGCCGAAAAGCCCAGCCTCCGTAGCTCGTGCCCGCTCGCCCGTCCGGGTCGGAGACGACGCCGTCAAGCGTCACGAACTGGACAACGATGACCTCGCCCACTGGTGACCTCCTTCGATCATGGCGGCCCCGCGGACCGCTTCACTGGACACCTACCGCCGATAGGGCGCGAACTCATCGGTACTCGATCGGCTTCCCGGTAACGGTGATGCGCCAGTAGGGTTCCGCAGGTGCCGGACACGACGACACCGGGCTGGGACGAACGCTTCGAGATCTACCGCGGCGAGTTGCTGGCTCACTGCTACCGGATGCTCGGTTCGGTTCACGAGGCCGAGGACCTGGTCCAGGAGACGTTTCTGCGTGCCTGGAGGGCAGCCGACCGGTATGACCCGGCGCGTGCCTCGATCCGCACGTGGCTGCACCGCATCGCGACGAACGCCTGCCTGACCGCGTTGCAGGGACGAGCCCGGCGCCCGCTGCCGAGCGGTCTCAGCCCCGCCGGCGATGACCCGTACGTGCCGCTGACCCCCAACCTCGAGGTCGCGTGGCTGCAACCGTTCCCCGACGCCCGGCTCGGTGACCCTGCCGACATCGTGCAGCAGCGTGCGGGACTGCGGCTGGCGTTCGTCGCGGCGTTGCAGCGGTTGCCCGCTCGGCAACGCGCTGTCCTGGTGCTGCGTGAGGTGCTCCAACTGTCGGCCGCCGAAGTCGCCGACATCCTCGGCAGCAGTGTCGCCTCGGTCAACAGCAGTCTGCAGCGCGCCCGTGCCACGCTGCGGACCGCCGGGCCGGGCCTGGCTGAGCTGCGCGAGCCGGGCGATCCCGATGAACGCGCTGTCGTCGAGCGTTACCTGGCGGCATTCGAGGCTGCCGACGTGACCACCTTGACCCGGCTGCTCGCCGACGACGTAGCGCTGGAAATGCCGCCGGTCTCACTGTGGCTGACCGGGCGCGAACACTATCGACGATTCATGCAGCGGATCTTCGACATGCGCGGCACCGGCTGGCGCATGCAACCGGTGCAGGCCAACGGAGGCACAGCGCTGGCCGCCTATGCGCCCGATGCGGCCACCGGCCGGGTCCGAGCGCATTCGCTGCAGGTCTTCACCGTGGCCGGCGGCCGGGTCCTGCGCTGCGTGACTTTCGCCGATCCCGCCGTCTTCGAACTGTTCCGGCTGCCCGCGACACTCCCGACACTCGACGCTCAGCCGACAGCGCGTTGAAGCAACGTACAACCCGATTGCAACGTCCGGAGCGGTCATAGCCTCAGGGATCGTGTCGTTGAGAAGTCCAAAGCCGGAGAGCGGTGAGAACGGAGATCGGGGAGCGAATGACTGACACGTCGAACGATTTCCCGTCACCCGCGGGTCGAGCACGCAGCCGGCTCAGGGGGAAGGTCCTCACCACCGTCTCAGCCCTTGCCCTGCTCACCGGGGTCACCTTCCTAGTCACCCGGCAATCTGGACCGACTGCACCCACGGCGCAGACCACAGAATCGGCAGCGAGCACGGGGCCGGTCTCCGTCACCGACCCGCAGACGCTGGCATTTCAAACGCGACTCGACCAGTCGCTGCAGACCATGCTGGACAGCCTCGTCGGCCCAGGAAACAGCGTGGTCACCACGACTGCCACCCTCGACTTCGCTCAGGTCGACCCCACGGTCAGCGATTCTGCCGCACCGGATGGGGTGCTCGGCCCGGACAGCATTCAGGTCCCCGACGGCAGCAATTCAGCGGCTGCCGGACGGGGCGAGACGGGTGAGACCATCGACAGCAACGTGATCAGCGAGGTCATCGAGGTCCGGCGCAACGCACCTGGTGTGGTCAAGCGGCTCGTCATCGTCGTACAGATGAACATCGAAGCCGCCGGCTATGTCAACCCCGCCGAGCTCGAGCAACTGATTGGCGCCGCCGCCGGTGTCGACTCTGATCGCGGCGACTCGGTCACCGTCCTGACCTGACGTACCGATGATGTCCCGCGCCGCCGCCTCTGCAGTTCGCCGGGCTCGGCCACGACTTCGCCTCCGCGTTCAGCCAGAGCGTCGCCACCTCGTTCAACGCCTTCGGCGACGAGGATTTCGTACGCCGTGAGGTGGACCGCCCGGCGTCCCAGCTCGCTGCCGCCGCGCCGCCCGCCCAGTCGTCGACGCCGAGATCCCCCGGATCACGCCGGGCATGGCCGACCCGCGCCAGGGATGCCTGGTCCCGGCCAGCTGACCGATGCGGGACCCCGCATCACCGTTGTTCGGCGCGGCGGCGAACCCGGCCGCGCGCGGCGAGCCGGTCGAGGCGCCGTTGCTCCCGATCGGCCCAGCGCGCGACCCGAACGGGATCGAGGCGTCCGCCGTGCCCGACGTGCAGCGCGGCGGGTGCGAGGGCGAGCATGGCGCGAAGGCTGGCCAGGTTGGCGACGGGGTCGTCGTGGAACGGCGGGTTCGCGGGCCGGCCGGTGATCGTACCCATGAAGGAACTGGCGATGAGATCACCGGCGACCAGGTCGCCGTCGTCGGTGAGCACGGACACCGATCCGGCGGTGTGCCCTGGTGTAGGCACGATCCGCCCACTGACGCCGAACTCGTCGAGCCGGTGCGGCCCGTCGAGGACGTAGTCGGGTTCGACCGGCTCGACCGTCCGGTGCAGGTCCGGCATCCGGCTCATCAGCGACCCGAACGGGCCGGTCGGCAGATACGGCTCCCGCGCCCGGCCGGCCCGGTAGGGTCCCAGGTCCGCGCGGTGGGCGGCGATCGGTGCTCCCGTCAGCCGGCTCACCTGTGCTGCGGCGCCGAAGTGGTCGATGTGAGCGTGAGTGAGCACGATCAACGCCAGGTCGGCCGGGTCGACGCCGAGCGCGGCGATGCCATCCACGATTTTGCGGCCGGCGCCGGGAATCCCGGCGTCGACGAGGATCGGCCTGCTACCGAGCAGCAGGTAGGCGTTGATGTTGTGCCGCCCCGCGACCACGACGGGATGCACGGCCACACCTCCGGGACGGGCGATCACCGTACGACTCCGAACGGCAGTGCAGCCGCCGGCACACCGACCAGCGGTGCGGCCGCGGCGCCACGGCGGTCGACTGGCAGGCGGCCGAACAGTCGCGAGACCCGGCCGAGCGCGGCCGTGCGGAACTGGGTGTCGCGGTAGGCCTCTGCGGCGGTGATGGATGTCGGTGTCATGTTCTTCCCCTCAATATTTGACTGATCGGTCAACTTGGTAGGCATGCGGAACGGCACGCGGTGAAGCCCTGCTCAGGGACTCGCGCGCAGCAGCAGACGGATGTCGGCCTTGGCGGACAGCATCAGCGCCGGATCGTCCTGCGCCCTGGCCAGTAGCGCCAGGCCCTGCATCAACGCCAGCACCCGGGTGGCGGCGGCGGCCGAGTCGACGCTGGAGGGCACATCGCCACGCCCCTTGGCCTCGCTGACGGCCGTGGCGAAATAGGACATCCAGCCTTTCAACAGGCGGCCGGCGTGTGCGCGGCCCTCGTCGCCGTGCCCGGCAACCTCGACGGCGAGACCGCCGAGTGGACAGCCGGGCGTAACACCGAACTTGTCGCGCATCAGGGTCAGCATCCGCGCGAAGCCGTCCACGAAACGGTCGATCCGTTCCAGCGGGGGCACGTCGTCGGCGAACGCCTCCTCCAGCAGAGCCCGCATCATGTCCCAGTTGCGGTCGAGGATGGCTCCACCGAGCGCTTCCTTGGAGGAGAAGTAGTGGTAGAGGCTACCTTTGTGCACGCCCGCCGCCCGGCAGACGTCCTCGGTGCTCACCTCCGCCAATGACGCGCCATGCACCAGATCACGCGCCACCGCGAGGATGCGCTCCCGCGTGTCCCGCGCCATACCCACTCCCCCACTCTTGACCGGCCAGTCAAACCTAGATCTCCGTTGACCGTTCAGTCAACAGCTTCGGCCGACGAAAGCGTCAAAGCCCTCCAGCAACACGGTAGGCCCGCCGAGCGGATCGTCATCCCGGGCCGATCAAGGAGCGGTAGTCGGCCGCCCGCAACGGTTCGCTGGTCAGGGTCAGGTCACCGCGAGGAACCTGTAACGGCCGGCCGGCGCGCTGAAAGGACACCGCGGCGATGTCGGCGCGGGAGGTGAGGGTGCAGACGATCTGCCCGTACGCGAGGACCTCGTCGCTGCGAGCGGCGCGTTCGTCGGTCTCGCCGACCTCGACGGCCGCCACCGCGGTGGTCGGCACCGTCACGGTCAGGGCCGTCGTGGCGAGTGCCGTCGACAGATCTTGCGCCCGTTCGGCGGGTGTCGGGCCCGCGATGAGCTGATCGAGTTGCCGTTGCGGACCGGGGACGGCATCGACACGGCGCACCGACTGCACGAGCCGATCATCCCGCACCAGGCACATCACCTGTGCCACCTCACCGACTGGTTCGGTCACGGTCGGCGCGACGGTCTCGTTCAGGGGGCGACGGGGCAGCTCCACCCGATGCGGATCATCCTGGGCGGGCACCCCACAGCCGGCGAGCACCAAGGCAACAGTCAGCAGCGCGGTTCGTACGCGAATCATGAAAAAGCCCCGGGAATCTCGATGCGGAATCGGGCGCCGCCGCCGGGACGGTCGGCGACAGTGGCCGTGCCGCCATGGGCGGCAGCGTGTTCGGCAACGATCGCGAGGCCCAGCCCGGTGCCATCGCCGTCGCCGCGGGCGTTGGCGGCCGGGCCCCGAACGAAGCGGTCGAAGATGTTCGCCCGGTCCGGCTCGGCCACGCCCGGCCCGGCGTCGTCGACCTCGAGCCAGCCCGGGCCGACGCGGACCGCGACCGGGCCACCGCCGTAACGGATCGCGTTGTCGATCAGGTTGCCCAGCGCCTGTTCGATGCGACGCCGGTCAGCCGGCCAGGTCTCCGGCGTGCCGTCGACGGCCTCCACCATGTCGGCCGGCAGATTCCGTTGCCGGCAGACCCGCACGGCGAGTTCTGTCAGATCCGTCGGCTCACACTGGGCCGGCTGATCGTTGCGAGCCAGTTCCAGCAGGTCGTTGACGAGCGACTGGAAGCGGCCCACCTCGGCGGTGAGCAGGCCCACCGCGGTCGCCGTACGGTCGTCGAGTCGGGCGCGCCGCTTGTCGATCACGCTGGCCGCCGCCTCCAGCGTCTGCAACGGCGAGCGCAGCTCGTGGCTGACGTCGGCGGCGAAGCGCCGATCGCGTTGCAAGCGGGCCGCGAGCTGGTCGGCCATGTCGTTGAACGCCGCCGACAGCGGTGCGACATCCGGTTCGGTGGCCGGATTCAAGCGGGTGGTCAGATCACCGGCGGCGATCTCCCGGGCCGCAGCGGCGACCGCGGCCAACGGCCGCAACGCGTGCCGGGTGACGTACCAGCCGACGGCCGCGCCACCGGCCGCGACCATGATCGCGGCGGCGGCGAGAACCAGCCCCAGCGTTCGCAGGGTACGTTCCAGCTCGGCCAGCGAGATGATCTCGTAAAAGGTGGCGGAACCGGCCAAGGGAATGCCGACGATCAGCTCCGGTCGGCCGTCCCGGAGGATCCGCTGCGCACCAGCCTCACCGGCGGCGCTCATGTCCCGCAGCGCCTGCGGCACCGCGGCGTCGGCTGCCGGCTCGGCACTGCGGGAGTACCAGCGGCCGTCACGGTTCAGTAACACGTAGCGGTCGGAACCGGTGTCCAGCGAGCGCAGCACGTCCGAGACGTTCGGGTCGGCGCCGGCGATTCCGGCGTTGACGACCGCGGCGTCGAAGTAGGCCGCCCGCACGGCGGTCCGCTCCCGCTCGGCGAACAGGGTACGGCGAGTCGACTCGTACGACATCAGGCTGATGCACGTCGACAGGATCAGCGCGCCCAAGGCGAAGGCGGCGCTCACCCGCGTACGCAGGCCGATCGGTTTCACGGCTGCAACTTGTAGCCCAGACCGCGGACCGTCACCAGGTGCCGCGGACTGCCGGTGTCAGCCTCGATCTTGTGCCGCAGCCGGCCGACATGCACGTCCACGACCCGCTCGTCACCGAACTCGTGCCCCCAGACCCGCTGCAACAGTTGCTGGCGCGACAGCACCAGGCCCGGATGGTCGGCGAGCTCGCACAGCAGCCGGAACTCGGTACGGGTCACGGCCACCGGCTCGCCACGCAGCCGTACCTCACCGGCTTCCGGCCGGACCTGCAAGTCGCCGAAGGTCAGCACCGACGTCTCCGGGACGGACGGCGCCGTGACGGCGATCCGGGCACGGCGGCGCAGGGCGCGCAGCCTGGCCGCGAGTTCCTTGACTTGAACCGGTTTGACCACGTAGTCGTCGGCGCCGGCCTCCAGCGCGGCCACGATGTCGTGGGTGTCGTCGCGGGCGCTGACCACCACGATCGGCACGTCGTCGTCACGGCGCAGCTGCCGAATGCACTCGTAGCCGTCCATGCCGGGCAGCATCAGGTCGACCAGCACCGTGTCCGCAGGATTCCGGCGCTGCGCCGCGACGCCCTCCTCCGCGGTGGCGACGGCATGCGCGGCGTATCCCTCGTCCTCCAGGGCCATCGTCAGCGAGAGGCGAATCCGATCGTCGTCCTCGATCAGCAGTACCGAGTTCATATCCGCATGATGCTCCGCAAACGGCCGGCGAGCCTGCCGTGACCGGTGGCAGCGCCATTTGTCATACAACTGTCATCGGTCGGGGAGGTGTCCGCAGAGCGGGCCGGGCAGTCTGGCCGTTGTTGAGCCACGTCGCGTCCGAAAGGGGCAGGGCATGACGGCACGCAGTCTGTTCATCGCGGTGGCGGTCGGCGTCGTGACCGGCGTCGTCGGCCGTCTCCTGGCCGGGCGCAGCCGATCGGTGCCGGTCTGGCTGCCGATCGCGGCGGGGGTCGCCGCCGCGATGCTGGCGACGGTCCTGGCCTGGATGTCCGATGTCGTACGCCCGGGGCTGTCGGATCTGGCCGTCGTCATGCAGGTGCTGTTCGCCGCCGCCGGGGTGGCGATCGTGGTGGCCACCGCCGACCGGCCGGCGCCGGCACCGGTGGGAGGGCCAGGCCGCCCGGCGAGAAAGGGGCGGCTGCGATGACCGCGGTGCCGGGCGCCGAGCCACGCACGGTCACGTTGATCTGCGACGAGTGCGGCGACACCGTGAACGCCCCCGAGGTCGCGCATGACGAGGAGATCGTGTGGCCCCGGCTCGGCCCGCTGGGCTGGTCCGGTTCACCGTTCGCCGCGGGACAGCACCGATGTCCGCAGTGCATCCTCCGCCCTCCGCCGCATGATCGGCTTCCCGCCGGCCGTCCGCAACTGGGTGCCTCCTACGACCTGCGCGAACACGCCGACCTCGGCATCGTGGTCATCACGCCATTGACCGACGTCGACGCCGAAGCCACGGTCGTCCTGCGAAAGGCTCTGGAACAGGCACTGGACACGCATCGGCACGTCCTGGTGGACCTGCACGCCGCCGAGGTCATCGACTCCGCCGGCCTGGGCCTGCTGGTTCGCGCCCATCAGCACGCCAAGCGGCGTGGCGGAACGCTGACGCTGGCGGCGCCGTCACGGTACCTGCGCACGGTGCTGCACACCATGCGCCTCGAGGGTGTCTTCGACATCGCCGAGAACGCCACCGCGGTGCTGGACGCGCACCGCGGCACCGAGATCTCCGGTCGGTGAACAACAGTGAGCTCGGCTGCCGATCTGTCAGGGCGCGCATAGCAGCCTGATATGCGGGTACGCGGCCACACACCGCCACACGAGCGATAAGAAGCGCCCTCATGTCAATCGAGAACCGTCCTGATGACCAACACGACGACGACCATGCGGAACGAGGTGATCAGCCGGATGAGCCGGTGAAGCGCGAGGATGCACGGATCGGCTCAGCCGGAGGCGGGCAGTACCCGCTGGCCGACTCCGAACGCGAAAAGGCCGAAGAGTCCTGACCAACCCGGCCGCCGACACGCGCCTGCCGCGCGGACGGGTCATGTTGTCACGACGTTGTCACGCAACCGGGGCAGAACCGCCACCGGACCGGACGACAATGACCCAAGAGGCAGGGCAAGGCCTCGTTCAACGGGGTGGCGGCGTACCGGTTCGGGTGTCACCGGGCCGCAGAACGACCGCCACGTGACGCGGCCAGCCGGGACGGGACCGATGATCGCAACGACACGGAGAGCAGCATGTGGCCTCTTTCTTCGGACGATCGGTGGCCCGACCGCCGGGTTCGGCCCGCGTCCGGGTCCGACGTCGAACTCACCTGCCGAGTGATCGAGCGGATCCTGGGAGACCCACGGCTCACCAGCGAGTTCATCACCGTCGAGGTGCAGAACGGGGTCGTCAACCTGATCGGCAGCGTCAGCAGCCTCTACGCCCGGGTCACCGCGGCCGACCTGGCCCGCTCGACGCCGGGTGTGGCCGACATCTGCAACCGGCTCGCCCTCTCCGGAGCCAGTGACGCCACTGCCGATCCGCGGCACCCGGACCCGGACCCGTTCGACGACATCGTCGCAGGCTGGCACGTCCGCGGGGCGAAGCCACAGCGTACGGCGGACCGCCGGTCGCGCCCACCGACGGGTACGTTGCGCGCCGCGGCCGGGCTGCTGGCAGCGACGTCGGGAATTCTGTGGCTCGCGCTGGTGCCGCTGCATCCGGGCGCCGGCTTCGTCGTGGTCGTCTGCCTGGCCGGCGCTGCGGCTCTGGCCGTCCTTGCCGGTCAAGCATCGTCCTGACGTGCCGTCTCTCGGGGGACCAAGGTGTCAGCCGCCTCGTCGGTGCCGCCGCCCAGTGGGCACGGAACCGGATGATCCCGGTGGAAGACGTCACCTCGCGACGGCTGCCGGCGCTGAAGTCCATTGCTGTTCCCCACGCCGTGAATCCCGAGGACACAAACCTGGCGACCATTTCCCCACCCCGGGCACAGCCTGCAGGGCTACCGTGCGAACCCGCATTCGGTGCCGGTACGGCCGACCCATACTGCCCTTTGCCATTGAGGTGGCGTACGCAGCATCACGAGGTGGTGCGGCTGTGATATCCGACGGCCCAGATGGACCGGCCCGGCGGCGCGCTGCGATACCTCTGCGGCGTGATCGTCGGCCGGCTGGCGTTGACGATGTCGGCTTCCGGGTGGGCGAGGTAGGCGAGGATCGTGATCAAGCCTTTCACTCGCTCCGCAAGGGAGGCCCCGCGAACGTCTGGGTCGACTTGAGTGGGACCACCAGCCGGGAGAGTGGCGGGCCCGGGGAGGTCTGCGAGCGCTTCGGTGACTGTGGAGCCGTCGAGGCGTACCCGGATGGGTTGAAGATCGCCGAGGGATCCGCCGAAGTCGAGCAGCAGCCGCAATTCCGGGCGTCCGGTGGTCGGGGCGTATTCGAGGTGAGCCCATACGCCGAGGCCGGACTGTTGGGGATTGGCAGCGGGCAGGTAGGTGCACCAGTTCGGCAGGCTGGTGAAGTCCGCGAGATTGCTGAGGTCGTCGGTGGTCTCGCCGGCCAACTGGCTGGCCAGCTTGGGGTGAACGATGAACACGGAGCGGGAGAAGCGCCAGGCGTACATGGCGGATAGCACTGCAACGTGCTGCTTTGACGGCGGTATGTCGCTGGTGCGATACAGCGGTGAGCTGTTGGTGACCACCGCAACGGAAGCAGCCATCGGCAACAGGCACCAATCAGGCCACTCCACGGACGGGTCGGCCCGGAACCGGTCGAGTTGCCGCCAGACACCTGGGTACCGAGCGCGGATCTGCTGGTCGAGTTCAACGGCGCGGGCGAACCCCGCACGTGCGATGGCCTTGCCTGCGGAGTTGATCACGAGGTGGTCTCCAAGGAGGATGCGGTGTGGCGTCGATCATGACGAGGACTTCAAGCTGGAGTGCCTGTCGCCAACTGGCTGACGACTTACGCTCGGTAACGGAGTGCGACCACGGGACCGGCCTTGTCCGCGGCGGATTCGGGTGGCGTGGCCGGCTTCGCCGTCAGACCCTGGTGAAGCCGGCCAGTTCCGTTACGGCGGTCTCGAGATCGGTGTCGACGCCATTCGCGATCATCCGTACGAAGGTGGGATCACCGGCGGCGGCCGCCCGTCGGATGCCCTCGGCCGAGGCGCTCACGCGCTGCCGGACGATGGTGATGAACTCGGTGGTCGAGCCCTCCCAGCCGTAGGAGTCCAGGAACAACCGCAGCCTGCGCGGTCGCTCGGCGAAAGCGGTGAAACCCTCCGCGGCCACGACATGGCGCGCGTGCAGCGGTACCCATCCGAAGGCGGTGAACGCCAGGTCCCACTCGACTGTGACGGGTCCCGCGAAATCCCAATCGAAGAATCCGACCAGGCTCTCGCCGGTCCAGACAGCGTTGTATGGTGCCGCATCGTTGTGACCGATGATCAGGCCGGGCCGCCACTCCGTCCCCTCCCGCCAGATCGCGCCGGCTGGAGGAACGAAACCGGCGGCAGCCGCGTGAAAGTCACGCAACCAACGCGCGACCTGCCGCAACGCGTTGTCGCTGTGAACCCAGCGGGGCCACGGCCGCGCCGATCCGACCACCGTGCCGGGCAGAAAGGACAGCACTTCGCGGCCCTCTTCGTCGAAACCCATCGCTTGGGGCACCCGGTCGAAGCCGACGTCATGGAGATGGCGTAACAGGGCGTGCACTGCCGGGGTCCAGGGCCCGGGAACGCGACGGACGGTGTCACCGATCCGTACCGCGCCACCATCGTTTCCGCCGGGAAGATGCTGCGCTCGAGTCACCACGACATCCTGCCGCGCCGTGACCGCTCGAGCCGTCACCAGACCGTCAGCAGCAGATGATTGACCGTCAAGGCCACCATGGCCTGCACGGCGAGCCACCGGCGGCGATCCGGCGCGGGAATCAGGGCCGCGCCGGCCATCAGCCAGACCCCGAAGGGCAGCCAGATCCGTTCGACCTCGGCCTTGCTGTAACCGGACAGGTCGGCGGCGACGATCGCGGTCGTGGCCGCGATCGGCAGGAGCCAGACGGCGGCGGTCGCGTCCCACCGCGACGGTCGCCCGGCCCGCCACCCGGCGACGAAGGCCCGCCATCCGGCGACGAAGGCTCGGCGGACGACGACCGCGGCCGCGGGGCCAGCCGCGGCCGCCAGAACGGCGAGGTTGGCCCACACCCAGTAGGCGTACGGCCGGTCCGTGGCGATGCCCTGGTAGTAGCGCTCGATGACCAGGTGATAGCCGGTGGGCCAGTGGAAGCCTGCGGCGGTGAAAGCGGCCACGACGGGAAACGCGCCCACGACTGCCCAGCCCGCGGCGCGCCGGCGACCGCCGGCCAGGATGAGCACCACCACAACGATCGGCGCCACCAGGACGAGACCGTAAGAGAGGTAGCAGCCGAAGGTCAGCAGGACCCCGCCGGCCATCGAACAGGCGGCTCGCCCGCGGACGACGCCGTGAGCGAGCAGCGCGACGCCGGCGGCGGTCGCCCCGGCGAAAAGCCCGTCGGCCGACACTCCGGACCAGACAGCGCCGGGGAACAACACCGCGAACGGCGCCACGGCGCGGCCCGCCCCGTCCGTGGCGAGCAGCCGCACGGTGTGCGGCACCGCGACACCGACGAGCCCGGCGACGAGCAGGCAGAGCATGGCTGCCCAGCCGCCGCCGCCCAGCCCGGCCCGGTCGAGCCAGACGAACACGAGCAGCGCTCCCGGTGGGTGGGCCGACACGTGGGTGGTCCACGAGTCCGGCTGGAAGTCCAGGATCCGGGCGGTGAATCCGGCGAGCGTAGCCGGGATGTCGGTGATGCCGGGAACCTCGTGCAGGTATTCGTGCTCGGTGGTGAGCCGGCCGGCGACGCCGCGCTGCCAGCCGTCGACCAGAGCAAGCGACAGCGTCCACGCCAGCGCGGCCATGTAGGACGCCGCGAGCACCGTCCGCCACGGCCATCGCGCCGCGAGGTCGGGCCCGTACCGCCACACCAGCACCGCCACGCCTACCGCCGCCGGCGTTCCCGGCCCGGCGTGCGGCAGCCAATGCGCGAACAGTGGTGGCGAACTGGCATGGACGGGGCGGCCGAGCTGGTACAGAGCGGCGCCCGTGACGGTGGCCGCGGTGAGAAGGCCGAACGCGATGGCGGCGGCGTTCCGGTCGGCCCGCGGGCAGGCGGTCATCCGCGCAAGGGTGCGTAGGCGAACTCGGCGAGCCCTTCGGTCAGGCGTACGGCGGCCCGGAACCCGAGTTCGGTTTCGGCTCGCGTCGGTGAGGCCACCACGTGGCGCACGTCGCCGAGCCGGAACTGCCCCGTGACCACCGGCTGCGGCCCCTTCGCCGACCTCGCGAGTTCGGCGGCCATCTGCCCGACCGTGGCCGGATGGCCGGAAGCGATGTTGTAGGCGCGCCACCCGGGGCCGTTCCCGGTTGCGGTCAGGGCGGCCAGGTTGGCCGTGGCCACGTCGCGTACATGCACGAAGTCGCGGCGCTGGCCGCCGTCCTCGAACACCCGTGGCGCGTCTCCGGCCTCGAGCGCGGACCGGAACAACGCCGCGACTCCGCTGTACGGGGTGTCGCGCGGCATGCCCGGCCCGTACACGTTGTGGTAGCGCAACGCCGCGACAGCGCCGCCGGTCTGCCGTGCCCAGGCAGCGGTGAGGTGCTCCTGCGCGACCTTGGTGGCGGCGTACACGCTGCGCGGGTCCAGCGGGGCGTCCTCATCGATCAGCCCCGGGGTCAGGGCGGTTCCGCAGACGGTGCAGGCGGGTTCGAAGCGGCCCGCGGTCAGGTCCTCGGCGGTACGCGCAGCAGGGCGTCGCGGTCCGTGTTCCGGGCAGTGATAGGCGCCTTCGCCGTAGACGACCATGGAGCTGGCCAGCACCAGCCGGTGCACTCGCGCCCGGGCCATCTCGGCGAGCAGGACCGCGGTGCCGAGGTCGTTGCAGCGTACGTACTCCGGGAGGTCGTCCAGGTCGACGCCGAGTCCCACCATCGCCGCCTGGTGGATCACCGCGTCGACGCCGTGCAATGCAGCTGCCATGGCCGGCCGGTCGGTGAGGTCGGCACGGCACAGCGCGGCCCCGGGTACACCGGCCGGTGGTGTGCGGTGGGCGCCGGCATGGCCGGCATCCACGATGGTCACGTCGTAGCCGTCTCGAAGCAGGCCCGCCACGACGTGGGTTCCGATGAAACCGGCACCGCCGGTCACGAGTACGTGAGTCACGGCGCCGACCGTAGACGGCGGCGGAGGCCACCGGCTCCGTTCGCGTCCAGCCGTCAGCGCATCGTAAGGATTGCCTGGTCACGTCATTGTTCCGTAAGGATTCGTCATGGTCTGGTAAGGATTTCTCCGGCGACTCGCCATTAGCGTCCGTCGGCATGACGGATGTGGTTCTTCCCTGCCGCGACGAAGCCGCCGCCCTGCCGGGCCTGCTGGCCCGGATGCCGGACGGGTATCGGCCGATCGTGGTCGACAACGGCTCGACCGACGGTTCCGCCGATGTGGCCCGGGCCTGGGGCGCCGAGGTGGTCAGCGTGACGGAACCGGGATACGGCGCTGCCGTGCACGCCGGTGTCGTGGCGGCCGACCCGGCTGACGGAGTGGTGTGCGTGATGGACGCCGACGGTTCCTTCGACCCGGCGCAACTGCCCCGGGTGGCCGGACCGGTCCTGGCCGGTCAGGCGCATCTGGGTACGGGCCGGCGCCGGCCGGTCGTGCAGGGGGCCTGGCCGTGGCACGCCCGTGCGGCCAACACCGTGCTCGCCCTTCGCCTGCGGCGCACCAGCGGCCTGCCGGTACACGACATCGGCCCGATCCGGGCGGTACGCCGTGACGACCTGCTGGCCCTCGGCCTGCGTGACCGCCGATTCGGTTACCCCCTGGAACTGCTGATCGCCGCCGGCCGGGCGGGCTGGCGGGTGGTGGAGGTCGACGTGGACTACCACCCGAGGGCGGCGGGCACCCGCTCCAAGGTGACCGGCACGATCCTGGGCACGGTCCGTGCCGTGCGGGACATGAGTGCGGTGCTGGCCCGGTGAGCGCTACCCGGATGCTGGTGCTGGCGAAAGAGCCACGCCCGGGACGGGTCAAGACCCGGCTCTGCCCGCCGTACACGGCCGGGCAGGCAGCCCGGATCGCCGCCGCCGCCCTGGCCGACACCCTCCACACGGTCTCCGCGACCCCGGCCGGCGCCCGCATTCTCGTGATCGACGGCACCTATCCGGCTCCGCCCGGCTGGACGACACTCCCCCAGCGGGGCGGCTCGCTCGGTGAACGGCTCGCCAACGCGTTCGCCGACGCCCAGCCGAAGAACACGGCCACCGTTCTGATCGGCATGGACACCCCTCAGGTCACCGCCGGTCACCTGGCCGGGGCTCTGGAATCGCTGACGGTGCCGGGCGGCCCGGACGCGGTGCTCGGCCCGGCCGTCGACGGTGGCTGGTGGGCGCTCGGTCTGCGCGACCCCGGGTACGCCGCAGTCCTGCCCGGCATCGCGACCTCCACATCCACCACCGGCCGGCTGACTCTCGACGCGCTGCGCCGGCGCGGCCTCCAAGTCGAGCTGCTCGAACCGCTACGTGACGTGGACACCGCCGCCGACGCCAGGACGGTGGCCGCGGCGTGCCCGCCGCACAGCCGGTTCGCCGCGGCGGTCGCCGCCGACGTGCCCGGCCCTGGTGAGTTCGCCCGATGAGCGCCGTCGCGGTGTTCGACACCGCCCTCACCCGAGCCGCCGCGGGTGCTCCCGCCGCGTTCACGGCTCGTCACCCCGACGGGGACGTCCTGCACTTCGACCCGGCTGCCTGGTGCCAGGACTCGATCGCCGGCGACGAAGGACTGCTCGCCCGCTGTACCGGGCCCACCCTCGACATCGGCTGCGGTCCGGGCCGCCTCACCCGCGCACTGGCGGCCACCGGCCGCCCGGCACTCGGCATCGACATCAGTGCCGCCGCGGTCCGCCTCGCCCGGCGCCGGGAAGCGGTCGCGCTGCGACGCGACATCTTCGGCCCCGTTCCCGGCGCCGGCCGCTGGCGGCACCTGCTGCTGGCCGACGGCAACATCGGCATCGGCGGCGACCCCCGTCGCCTGCTCGACCGTTGCCGGCAGCTGCTGGCAGCCGACGGCCGACTGCACGCGGAACTGGCGCCGCCCGGCACCACGGCCTGGTCCGGCACCACCACGGTGCACACCCCGGACGGCGACGACGAGCTGCCCTGGGCGCGGCTGCCCCTGGACGCCCTGCCCGCCGTGGCCGCACCCGCAGCGTTGCGCGTCACCGAGACGTGGACGGAGGCCGGACGGTGGTTCGCCACCTTGATCCCGCGATGACCGGCCGGGCGACGGCGGGGCGGCGCCTGATCCGATGGTTGACGACGCCTCTTCCGCAGCCGCCGCCCGCTCTACGCCGCGGTCCCCTGCGACCGGGCGTGTTCGGATCCCGGTTGCGGTCGACCCGTCTGGCCGGCCAACTCGGCGTCGCGCTGGGTCTCACTTTCGGCGTCTGCTTCCTGACCGGCCTGCTCAGCCATCTCATGCAGCATCCACCGGCCGGGTTCGCCTGGCCGTCACGTCCCATCGGGTTCTACCGGTTCACTCAAGGTCTGCACGTGGTGACCGGGCTGGCATCGGCTCCGCTGCTCGGCGCCAAACTGTGGTCGGTCTATCCCCGCCTGTTCACCTGGCCACCGGTCCGTTCGATCGCGCACGCGGCCGAGCGGGCCGCCGTCGGCGTGCTGGTAGCCGCGGCGCTGTTCCAGGTCGTCGGCGGAGTCTTGAACATCACACGCTGGTACACGCCGATGCCGTTCTTCTTCACCGCCGGGCATTACTGGGTGGGATGGCTGGCCATCGGCGCCCTTCTCGTGCATGTCGGTGTGCGACTGCCCGTCACACGAGCCGCGCTCACCCGGTCGGCGATGTCTGCCCGCCCCGGCGGGCTGAGCCGGCGTGGCCTGCTCACCGGCGTCGCCGCCGCGACCGGGCTACTCACCCTGACCACCGCCGGGCAGACTCTGCGGCCACTGTCCGGTCTCGCCTTGTTCGCCCCACGACGCCCCGGCACAGGCCCACAGGGTCTGCCGGTCAACAAGACAGCGGACAACGCCGGGGTACGCGCCCTCGCGCTGAACCCGTCCTACCGGCTGACGGTCATCGGCCCGACCCGGCACACCGACCTCGACCTCGACGGCCTGCACGCGATGACCCAGCACACCGCGGAACTACCGATCGCCTGCGTGGAGGGCTGGAGCGCTACCGGCCGCTGGACCGGTGTGCGGCTTCGCGACCTGGTCGCCCTGGTCGGCGTAGACCCCACCCGGGCCACCGTCGTCGCCGAATCGCTGGAAACGGGCGGCCGCTACCGCACGTCGATCGTTGCGGCGCCGCACGTACGCGACCCGTTGACGCTGGTGGCCCTCCGGCTCAACGGCGAACCACTACACCTGGACCACGGATATCCGGCCCGGCTGATCGCCCCGAACCGGCCAGGCGTGCTGCAGACGAAGTGGCTCACCAGCATCACCGTACGAGAGGAGTCATGAGAATGCGCATCGTGCTGGTCATCGCCGGCGTCGCCCTCATCGTGTACGCCGCGGCCGGCGCCGTCACGGACCCCGACGTCGCGGTGGGCGGCGTCCTGCTCTTCCTCGCCGGTGTGCTGGCCGTCCACGACATCGTCTGGATGGCCACGGTTCTGGCTGTCGGCGCCGCGATCACCCGCCTCGTGGCGGCACGGCACCAGACGGTCGCACGCGCCACCGCCATCAGCGCCGCAACGATCACCTTCGTAGCGTTCCCCCTCGTTCTCGGCTTCGGCCGGTCACCCGGCAATCCCTCGGTCCTGCCCCTGCCGTACGGCCGGAATCTCGCCCTGGTCCTCCTCGGCATCGCCGCGGTGACCGTCCTGATCGGCTGGCGCGGCGGCCGTGAAAAGTTGAAAGGCCCAGCACCGGGCATCAATGATCCGCGGCGCGGTAGCGCGCAGGAAGGGACACCGGATGGTGGTCGTCGTCGACATTCTTGGGCGGGCTGTCAACGCCGCCGATAGACCCGTGGCCAAGTGAGATCCATCGCTGCCGTGACCGCCGGGGCACGCTAGGTTCGGGTCAGGTGTGCCGGGAAGCCTGGTCGGCGATGTGATCGCTGTGCCTGTTTTCCGGAGGAGCCCCTGTGACCGCAACGCCGCCGCACCCGCGCCGTCCCCTGTTCGGCCGGGGTAGTTGGCCGGAGGTCAGCCGCATCGGCGACATTCTGCGCACGGAGACCGTGGGCGGGGCGCTGTTACTCGGTGCCGCGGTTCTGGCGCTGGTGTGGGCGAATTCGCCGTGGTCGGCGGGCTATCGAGAGCTGATCGCGTTGAAGGTCGGCCCGCCCGCGCTGCACCTGGATCTGACGTTGGCGCAGTGGACGGCGGACGGGCTGCTGGCGATCTTCTTCTTCGTTGCCGGCCTCGAGCTGAAACGCGAATTCGTGGCCGGCGACCTGCGTGATCCGCGGCGGGCGGTGCTGCCGGTCGCCGCGGCGGTCGGTGGCATGACTTACAGGGCCGGTCAGGGCCTGTTGAACCCGGATCACCCGGCCGGCCGTCAGCCGAACGCGGACTCGCAGGTCGCCTGTCGGGCTCGGCACACCTTGGTGTAGCCACCAACCAGGCGGACGCGAAGGCCGGCGTCGCTCATCCCGGCGGCGTCGAGAGCTTCGCGCAGCGCGGACGGGGCCGGTTCGGGTGGAAGACCGACCGCAGAGACGATGATCTCGCCGTTCCGGGCGTCGACGGCGGTGATACGCCAGTGACCGGTCTGGGCCCAGCGCAGCGCCACGGGCTGTGCCTGGGCGGCCAGGAGCCTGTCGCGGGCGATCTGCGCCGTCCCGACTGCCAGCGGCACCGATACGAGGAGCACCAGGCCGCCGACGGCGAGCAGCGTCCACCCCCCGCAGGTGCCCCACGGTCGCTCCGGCGGCCACGGCGGCGGGCCGCACCCGGCAGAGCAGGAACACCGCCGTTCCTGTCGCGACGATGGCGGCGACGTTGGTGGTGAACAGCAGCGCGGCCTGGCCTGCGTCGTGGTAGCGGTGGACCTGCAGGAGCAGTCCGACCACGGCCAGTGGCGGCACCAGCGAGATGGCGATGGCGACGCCGGGCAGGGCATCCGATACGTCGGAACGGACCAGGGCGAACGCTCCTACGGTGCCGGTGGCCAGTGCTGCGAGCAGGTCGATGAGGCGAGGACTGATCCGCGCCGCGACCTGACTGTTGGTGGCGAACAAGTCGGGCGGGGCGGCGATGACGGCAATGAGGTAGGCGATCAAGACGACCGCGGCGCTGCCGGTCACGACGAGCAGGGCGCTGCGTAGCAGGTGACGCCGGTCGGCGAGCACGAGGGCGAGGGCGGCGCCCAGGATCGGCGTCATGAGCGGTGCGACGATCATGGCGCCGATGACGGTGGCGACCGAGTCGGCGACCACACCGGCGGCGGCGATCACCGCGGACAGGGTCAGCAGTACCCAGAACCGTGACGACTGAGGACCCTTCCACGGCCGTTCGATGAACAGGGCGCCGGTGATGCGGTAGACGTCTTCCCGCTCCAGCGTCCTCACCGGTCACTGCCGGCCATACGCGCGGATGCGGCATTGCCGGTTCCCTCGTGCCGGCCAGATGTGACCAGCCCTGGCATAGCCGCAGTGCCGGCAGATCCCCCGGCACTGCCGAGGTCTCCGTGCAGCGGCCGTGGTCGTGACCCGGCCGACCGGCGCGATGCGTGGCGCAAACTCTCACCCGACGGCGGAAACGGTGGGCCTGGCGTTCGTGTCCACGCAGCTCACCTCGGTTGGTTGCCGCCTGCCCTTGCACCGATGTCAGCAGTTCCGGCGGTGCTGTCGAGGAGGACCCGGCCGTCGCTGATCGCCAGGTTGGAGGTAACGATAACCCCCGCAGCCGTCCAACGTGACCACTTCGGTCCTGTCGTGCCGTTCCCGGACCCGTCGGGCACGATACGAGCCCGAGCCTGCGCGACGGTAACGCGCCCAAGCCGCATGGGGCTCATGGTGCGGCGTCATCGGCTGCGGCGCCTCGGTCATCGGCAGTGTCAGTCCGGCTGCGGCGCTGGCCGGGCGGATCGCCGGTTCAGCATCACTCGAAGGCGCCGCGACGACGATGAGGGTGACCACCTCTCCGTTCATCCTCTCCGTTCATCCTCGCCGTCGTCGCGGCCGCGTGACGCCGCCCTGATCAAAGGTCGAGTGTGCGTTCGATCCGGCGCAGTTGGTGGCGGGCCATGGCCAGGTTCGCCCGGTCCTTGTTCAGGACCAGGTAGAGGAACAGACCCTTACCGGATCGGCTGGTCAGGGGTCGGATCAGGTGATACTGGGTGTCCAGCGTGATGAGGATGTCTTCGACCTTGTCCATGAGGTTGAGCATTTCCATTGCCCGGAGCTTCGCGCGTACCACGTCGGTGTTGCCGGCCGCAGCGACCGTCAGGTCGAGGTCCTTACCACCGCCGGCGGTGCCCAGCGCCATGCCGCTGGTGTGATCGACGAGCGCTGCCCCCAGGGCCCCGTCGATCTGCATCGTGTCCTTGAGTGCCACGTCCATTTCTGCCATGCCCGATCTCCTCGAAGTTCGTGTGTGGTGATGCGTCGAGGATGGGCACGGCGGACGGAAACAGAACGCACATAATGTCCGGCTACGACGAGTACCGTCCGGGGATAGTTGATTCATGCACAGGTCGACTTGAAGACTTTCGCAACTTCACAAGTCCACAATCAGGGTGCCGCCACGACTGTGGGAGGAGTCCGCTGTGACGGGGCACCCTGATCCCGTTCCGGCTGTCCTGACCCGGTCTGCCGGAAGCTGAGCACCTTTGTGGGAAACCCAGCCAAAAGCAGCGGGTACGCATGGGGCAAGACTGCCGTTAACAACCCTGAATCCGACCGCGCCGGGAAGGGTGTCCCGGGGTCGGGTAAGCCCACCGATCCTCTGTAACCCCTCACCGCAGGAAGCCCCGGTCATGTCCCCCGGCCGGGGCCTCCTCCGTGCTGTCGTTCTACCGACGTCGGTTGGTGCGCCAACCGGACGCGCGTCGATCCTCCGGCGAACTGGCAGGCGCGCCTTTCGTGACCACCTTGCGCGACTTCCGGGGGAACCACCGCGGCGGCGATCCGCGCCGGCAGGCCCCAGGTGGTGTGCCCGTTCGTCGGAGATCAACCGTTCTGGGGCCGCCGGATGCGACAGCTGGGCGTCGCGCCCGAACCGGTCGACCAACACGGCCTGACCGTGTCACGGCTGGCTGCCGCGATCCGGCGGGCCGTCGACGATCCGGTGATGGTCGCCGCCGCCCGGCGCCTCGGCGAACGGGTCCGGACGGAGAACGGTGTGACCGTTGCTGTCGACGTCCTGGAGCAGGCCGCGCTCGACCCTCGATACACCCGCGTCCTGGGTGAGATCGGTCGCTGCCGTGACGGCCCCGGCACGATAGGTTCGGATCGGGTGTGCCGGGAAGCCTGGTCGGCGATGTGATCGTTGTGCCCGTTTCCGGGAGGAGCCGCTGTGACCACCGCACCGCCCCACCCTCACCGTCAGCTGTTCGGCAGGGGCAGTTGGCCGGAGGTCAGCCGTATCGGCGACATCCTGCGCACCGAGACCGTCGGCGGCGCGCTGTTGCTCGGCGCTGCCGTTCTGGCGCTGGTGTGGGCGAACTCGCCGTGGTCGGCGGGATACCTGGATCTGGTCGCGTTCACGGTCGGCCCGCACGCGCTGCATCTGGATCTGACGTTGGCGCAGTGGGCCGCCGACGGGCTGCTGGCGATCTTCTTTTTCGTTGCGGGTCTCGAGCTGAAACGTGAGTTCGTCGCCGGGGATCTGCGGGATCCGCGTCGGGCGGTGCTGCCGGTGGCCGCGGCGGTCGGTGGCATGGCTGTTCCCGCGTTGATCTACGTGGCGGTCAACGCGGGCATGGCGGGCGGAGCGTTACGCGGGTGGGCGGTCCCGACCGCCACCGACATCGCGTTCGCCCTCGCTGTGCTCGCTGTCATCTCCACGCATCTGCCGGCTGCGTTGCGCACCTTCCTGCTCACCCTCGCGGTGGTCGACGACCTCCTCGCCATTTTGATCATCGCGGTGTTCTACACCAGTTCGCTGAGCCTGCTGCCGCTGGCCGCCGCTCTGGTGCCGCTGGGGTTGTTCGCCCTCCTGGTGCAGCGGCGGGTCCGCTCCTGGTGGCTGCTGCTACCCCTCGCCGCGACGACCTGGACGCTGGTGCACGCCTCCGGTGTGCATGCCACGGTGGCCGGGGTGCTGCTCGGCTTCATGGTCCCGGTGATCCGCCGCAGTCCCGGCGAGGGGCCCGGGTTGGCGGAGCACTTCGAGCATCGCTGGCGGCCGGTGTCGGCCGGGTTCGCGGTGCCGGTTTTCGCGTTCTTCGCAGCCGGGGTATCGGTGGCCGGGGCGGGTGGGCTCGGCGAGACGCTGCGCGACCCGGTCACGATCGGCGTCATCTCCGGTCTGGTGGTCGGCAAATGCGTCGGGGTGCTCGGGTCGACGTGGCTGGTGCAACGGTTCACCCGCGCCACCCTCGGTGGCGGGGTGAGCTGGTGGGATGTGCTCGGTCTGGCGCTGCTGGCGGGGGTCGGGTTCACCGTGTCGCTGCTGATCGGTGAGCTCGCGTTCGGCGTCGGCAGTGAGAAGGATGAGCATGCCCGTATCGGCATCCTGGCCGGGTCGCTGGTCTCGGCGCTGCTGGCCACGGTGGTGCTGCGGGCCCGCAACCGGCACTACCGGCAGCTGTGCGCCGCGGAGGAACGTGACGCCGACGCCGACGGCATCCCCGACGTCTGGGACGACGACCCCGTGCGGCGCTGACCGCGCCGGGTCTTTCCCGGCGGCACGCGTGGGCGTACGGTGAGCGATAGGTGTGCCGGGAAGTCTGGTCGGCGGTCATTGATTCATGCTCCGACCGGAAGGCACCCTGCGATGACCGATTCCGCGCTGTGCGCTGTCCAGCTCACGAAACGCTACGGCCGTCTGACCGCCCTCGACGCCTTGGACCTGGATGTCCTGCCGGGTGAGGTGTTCGGATTCCTCGGCCCGAACGGGGCCGGTAAGTCCACCACGATCCGGCTGCTTCTCGGTCTGGCCCGACCCACTGCCGGGCGGGCCGAGGTGTTCGGTGTCGACGCCGCAGATGTGGCCCGCGCCCACGGGCATCTTGCCTACGTGCCGGCCGATGTGGCGTTGTGGCCGCAGCTGACCGGCGCGGAGATCCTGCACCTGCAGGCCCGCACCGGGCCGGGCACCGATGTGGCCTATCGTGACGAGCTCGTCGAGCGGTTCGCCCTCGATGTCTCCAAGCCGGCCCGGACGTATTCGACGGGCAACCGGCAGAAGGTGGCCCTGGTCGCCGCGTTCGCGACCCGGGCGCCGCTGCTGGTGCTCGACGAACCGACCAGCGGCCTGGACCCGCTGATGGAACACGAGTTCCGAACCGCGGTCCGGCAGGCCCGCGACCGCGGGCAGACGGTGTTCCTCAGCTCGCACCAGCTTGCCGAGGTCGAAGCCGTCTGCGACCGGGTCGGGATCCTGCGGGCCGGCCGCCTGGTCGAGGTCGCCACGATCAGCGATCTGCGAGGTCTGCGCCGCAGCGAGGTGACGATCTCCTACACCGGCACCGCCCCCGACCTGACCATGATCCCCGGCGTCGCAGCCGTCCAGCCCGCCGGCGACGGGCAGCTGCAGTTCACCCTCACCGCCGCACCGGCCCCGGCGTTGCGGGCACTGGCCGCCGTGGACGTGACAGCGCTGGCGGTACGGGAACCGAGCCTGGAGGAGATCTTCCTCGACTACTACGGCGAGCAGGCGTCCCGGTGAACACCGGCATTCTCCCGGCGTCGACCACCGTCAGCCTCACCACCGAGCCTTCACCGGGCCGGGCCGTCACCTGGCTGGCGCTCCGCCAGATCCGGCGCGGTGGACTGACCGTCACCGGCCTGGCCGCGGGTATGACCGCCGTGGTGGCCGCGACCTACGGGCAGGTGATGGCCGACCCGGCGGCGGCCGGCAGTCTGCGGGCGCTGGCCGGCAACCCGGCGATTCGTACGCTGTTCGGCGTGCCCATCGGGCTCGATACCGCTGGCGGATTCGTCGTGTGGCGGGTCGGCACCGTGATCGCCGTGCTGCTGGGTGTCTGGTCGATCCTGGCCACGACCCGGATCACCCGTGGTGAGGAGGACGCCGGCCACTGGGATGTGCTGCTGTCCGGCCGGGTGCCGCTGCGTGACACGGTGATCCGGCACCTTGCTGTCGTGATGATGGTCGCGGCCGCCACCGCCACCACCATCACGACCGTCCTGCTGGCCGCCGGCACCCCACCGGCCGGGGCGATCATCCACGGCGCCGGGACCGGCCTGCTGGGCGTGTTCTTCGCCGCGGTTGCCGCGCTGACCGCCCAGGTGTTCCCCGCCCGGTCCCCCGCGACCGGCACGGCCGTGGCGGTATTGGGTGTGGGACTGTTGGCCCGCATGATCGGCGACGGCGTCACCGCCCTCGGCTGGCTGCACTGGCTGTCACCGTTCGGCCTTCTGACACTCAGCGGACCCTACGTCCACAATCGCACGCCGCCATTACTGTTGCTGGCCGTGGCCGCCGCGCTGACCACCACAGCGACACTGGCCGCAGCCGGACGCCGCGACATTCGCGGCGGCCTGATCCCGGCGCCGGCCGGACGGCCGGCGCGAACGTCTCTGCTGGCCGGCGTGGAGACCTTCGCCGTACGCCGGACGTTGCTGCCGGCGACCGGCTGGCTGATCGGCATCGGCGCCTACTACCTCCTGATCGGGCTGACGGCAGTCTCGGTCACCGGCTTCCTGCGCGACAACCCGGCCCTGGCCGGTCAAGCAGCACAGGCAGGGTTCGCCGGGTTGGGGAGCATTCCCGGTTTCGCCGCGACCCTGTTCGCGATCCTCGCCATGCCCGTCGCCGGCTTCACCACCGTCCGGATGACCGCGTTCCTGGCCGCTGAAACCGACCGCCGGCTGACCCTGCTCACCAGCCAGCCCGTCACTCGCATCCGGTTGCTCGGCGCCGAGGTCGCCGTCACCGCCGTGGCCGCGGCGTTCCTGGTCACCGGCGCCGGCCTGCTCACCTGGGCCGGCGTCACGATCATGGGCGGTGATCTGGCCCTTGCCGCCGCACTGCACGGCACCTGGAACGTCCTGCCGATCGTGCTGCTCAGCCTCGGCGCGGCAGTGCTGGCGGTCGGCTGGGCACCCCGCTGGACCGGGCTGATCGGCGGCTTACCCAGCGTCGGCGCGTTCCTGCTGCTGATCATCGCGGAGAGCACCGCCGCACCGCTCTGGGTACGCGACCTCTCGCCGTTCGCCCACCTGGCACCGGTGCCGTTGACCGGCCCCGACCCGGCAGCATCGGCGATCATGCTCGCGACAGGAGTGACGTTGGCCGTCATCGGCGGGCTCGGGTACCGCCGCCGGGACCTGCTCTCATAAACAAGCTCGGCGGCGAGGACATCAAGGTCAACCACATCGTGAATCACCGGGCCCGGCGGGGTGGGCAAGAGCACCGTACCCCGGGTTCTGCTGTTCCAGGTCGGTCTCGGCGGGCTGTTTGCGGGGCGCATGGTGCGACCCGCAGCATGGGGATTCCTCGCCACCGCACCGATGCCGAGCTCCGACTAGGACAAGATCGAAGTGCGGGGGGACCGATGACGGCCGGGCTGTGCGAAGATGCAGCCCGGCCCGACGGAGGAGTGCACACATGGCCGTGTCGATGTCGGCCGATGCCGGTCACCGCTGGTTCTGGCCGATGATCAACGCCGTGGTGATGGTGGGCGGCCTCTCGCTGTTCCTCACGACCGCGATCGTCAAATTCGGCGACGAGGCCAAGCGGGAACGGCTCCAGGCGGAAGGTATGCCGGTGCTGGCCACCGTGGTCGGCGGAACACCGGAAACCCAGGTCAACAAGGCCACCGAGATCTCGTACGAACTCGGCGGCCGCACCTACACCCGGATGATCAGCGGCTTCTTCCCCACGAAGACCGTGATGGTGTTCGTCGACGCGAAAGACCCGTCGGCGTTCGTGGCCGAGAACGGGCGCACCGACCAGTCCCGGCACCCGTTCAACACCTGGGCCGGCATGCCGTGGGGAATCGCCGTGGCGACTGTCGGACTCCTCTTCTTCCGCAAGCGCCGAAAGCTCGCGAAGGCCGGCCGGCCCGGCGCGTCCGCCGGACCCGCCAAGCCCATCAGACTCGACAAGCGCGGCAAGTCTCCGAGAAAGGGCTGATCAGATATGTCGTCCTCGTTTCCCTGGCCGCGCATCGTCGCGGTGCTGGCCGGACTGTCCATGCTGGGCGGCTGGTTGTGGGATTCGCTGCTGCTCTGGGCGCTGGCCGCCGTACTGGGCACGGTCGCCCTGGTATTGAACAACCGAGTCAAAAGCCCGCGCCGATAGGCGCACGTCTGACCTCCGACGGCCCACATGTGCCCTCGGTGGTCGATGACCGGTCACCCTGGCCCAGCTCGTGCGAGAAGCCGGCGTTCGTTGGATCGTGGAGCAGCTTCTCAAGCCGGAAAGGGTGTCCGCAGGGAACAGTCACACATCCGGCTGATTCATTGTGGCCATGGCATGCGACACGGTGACCTACGCCTATACTCGTCGCATGACAAGTCGATCCCTGCGATTGATGGACGCGCATGAAATCCGTGTCCGGCTCGGCAACCTCTCCCCTCAGCGCGTGTACCAGATCACCAACAAGGCCAGCTTCCCCAAACCCGTCGCCGTCCTCGGAGCGGGCAAGATCTGGCTGGCCGACGACGTCGAAGCCTGGATCGCCGAACACCGCCCCAGCCAGCGCCTCCCCACGGACTGACAGCCACCTACGCAGCGATCCACCCGGCCCGGCGACGTGACATGCTCGCCGGCACCGATCGGAATCCGGCACCCGGTCGCTGCGCTACGAGATGCGAGTGAGTAGGGCCGTCAGCAGGTCCTACTCCCCCGCCGTCAGGTGGCATTTCGAGGTGGCGGGCTGGCTTGTGGTCGCCTTCGAGCACCTGGCCGGCCCGCACGCCGACCTGTCCCCCGGAAGCCCCCATCTCGATCAGCTGACCGCAGCCCTGGAGGGACTCAGTAAGACTTCCGCTCATGATTTGCCCCTTGCTCACGCCGAAGGGCCGGCTCGGATTCGAGCATCCGGCGATGGCAGGCACAGCCCTCCTTCACACCGATCTCACCGCCGCGAACCTGATCGTCACCCCACGCGGTCTACGGCTTGTCGACTGGGCGATGGCAACCCGGGGTGCCCCATGGATCGAGTTGGCCATGCTGGTTCCGTGGCTTATCGCAGCCGGCCACACCGCCGAGCAGGCCGAGCACTGGTTGTCACGCAATCCGGTCTGGGTCGTGACCAAGCCCGCGCTCCTGGACTACTTCGCCTCGAAGAACGCCGCGAAGTGGCAGCTCAAGTCGCGGCAGAGTTCTGCGGGGTGGATGCACGATCTCGCCGACTGGACCGCCCGATGGGCCGACTACCGATGCGGTCGCTGAGAAGGCCGCTTGTCGGCGAGGTCTTCTAACGCGGCGAGTTCGGGGCCATGGGCGGCGGCCCCAGTGTTCGACGGTGCTGATCGTGCAACTCGTCTGGCACCGCCGCGTGAAATTGCCTCGGCTGTCTTCCCTCACCAGCACATTGCGGCCGCGCGTCGTCACCCCCGACCAGCCTTTGCGAGGGTTGACGGCTGCCGATGCCAGTGGTGATGGTCGCCGGCCGTGGCGATGCATGACGGATGCCAGCGACGCTGCCCAGACGTCCGTTCCACAGGCCAGCTAGTGCGTCGGCCACGGACGTTCACCGGACTTACCGACACCGGGCACCAAGTGATCCACGCGTTCGACAAGATCGGTCTCCGCGCCCTGGACCCTCAATCGGCGGGAGGCCGTTCCCGCCGGACGCGGACGTTCGTAATCAACGCACTAGGTGACTGGTGTTAAACGCGGGTTGATCAGAGTTCTGATCAACCCGCGTTGGTCTTTTGTGGGCTGTTGCAGGTGAGGGACGGAGGCTGTCGTGATCAACCCGCGTTGGTCTTTTGTGGGCTGTTGCAGGTGAGGGACGGAGGCTGTCGGCGATTGGATAGCGCGTGGTGGAGGCGTTTTC
>NZ_JAGFNS010000055.1 GCF_017592555.1 Actinoplanes flavus
CACCCTCGTCGTAACCCACGTAACCGGGAGGCGCACCGACCAGGCGGGACACCGTGTACCGGTCGTGGAACTCGGACATGTCCAGCTGGATCAGCGCGTCCTCGGAGCCGAACAGGAACTCGGCGAGAGTCCGGCACAACTCCGTCTTACCCACGCCGGACGGGCCGGCGAAGATGAACGAACCGGCTGGCCGCTTCGGATCCTTCAATCCGGCCCGGGTCCGCCGGATCGCCCTCGAGACGGCCCGCACCGGCTCGTCCTGGCCGATGACGCGCTTGTGCAGCTCGTCCTCCATGCGCAGCAGCCGGGTCGTCTCCTCCTCGGTCAGACGGTGGACCGGGATGCCGGTCCAGTTGCCCAGCACCTCGGCGATCTGCTCGTCGTCGATCTCGGACACCACGTCCTGGAAGCCGAGCCGCTCGGGTGGCGTGCTCAGCCGGCGGATCCGCATCCGGGCGCCGGCCTCGTCGATCAGGTCGATCGCCTTGTCCGGCAGGAACCGGTCCGAGATGTACCGGTCGGCCAGCGTCGCGGCCGCAACCAGCGCCGCGTCGGTGAAGGTCACCCGATGGTGGGCCTCATAGCGGGCGCGCAGGCCCTTGAGGATCCCGATGGTGTGCGCCAGCGACGGCTCACCGACCACGATGGGCTGGAAACGCCGCTCCAGCGCCCCGTCCTTCTCCACATACTTGCGCCATTCGTCGCTGGTGGTCGCCCCGACGGTCTGCAACTCGCCGCGGGCCAACATCGGTTTCAGGATCGAGGCGGCGTCGATCGCGCCCTCGGCGGCGCCCGCACCCACCAGATTGTGGATCTCGTCGATGAACAGGATGACGTCGCCGCGCACCCGGATCTCCTTGAGCACCTTCTTCAGCCGCTCCTCGAAGTCACCGCGATAGCGGGAGCCGGCCACCAGCGCGCCGAGATCCAACGTGTACAGCTGCTTGTCCTTCAGCGTCTCGGGCACCTCGCCCTTGACGATGGACTGGGACAGGCCCTCCACCACGGCGGTCTTACCCACACCGGGCTCACCGATCAGCACCGGATTGTTCTTCCGCCGACGGGACAACACCTGCATGACCCGCTCGATCTCGCTCTCCCGGCCGATGACCGGGTCGAGTTTGCCCTCCCGGGCGGCCTGGGTCAGGTTGCGCCCGAACTGGTCCAGAGTCGGCGACGCTGCGGCGACGGACGACGGCCGGTCCTCGTCCGGCTCGCGACCGAACCCGGTGCCGGTCACCGACTGGACGATCTGCCGGCGCACCTGATCACGGTCGGCGCCCAGCCTGGCCAGCACCTGGGCCGCCACACCGTCGCCCTCACGGACCAGCCCGAGCAGGAGGTGCTCGGTGCCGATGTAGTTGTGGCCGAGCTGCAACGCCTCCCGCAGCGACGTCTCCAGCACCTTCTTGGCCCGTGGGGTGAACGGGATGTGCCCGCCCGCCGGCTCCCGGCCCTGGCCGATGACCTCCTCGACCTGTTGCCGCACCGCCTCCAGGGAGACACCGAGACGCTCCAGGACCGTCGCGGCGACGCCCTCGCCCTGACGGGTCAGGCCCAGCAGGAGGTGTTCCGTGCCGATGTGGTCGTGATTGAGCGTCCGCGCCTCTTCCTGCGCGAAGACGACAACCCGACGAGCCCGGTCGGTGAATCTTTCGAACATGACCATCACGCCCTCGACGGGCACCCACGTCACCCGCAAGACGGACGGCACATCAGCGCACCGCAGCGGAACAGAACGCGCTGAGTCGAAGACTCTTGGCCACATCCATGGTCGACGTGGGCAGCCACACGAGGCTCGGGCGGGCGCTCCGCCCATCACGATCCTAGCGGCCCGGCGCGCTTCCTGCCTCCCCTCTTCCAGCGACACTGCCGACAGGTCCGATGTGGACCTCAGCGGGCCGGTGGCCGGGCCGGCTCGGTGGCCCATGCGGCGAGCAACCGCAGCGCGGTCTGCGAGGGTGAGCCTTCCTCCACGGTGTGGACGACCAGTGCCTGGTCCGGGTCGTCGGGCAACCGCAGCGTCTCGTACCCCAGTTCCAGCTCGCCGACGATCGGGTGCCGGTAGGCGTACCCGCCATGGGTTTTGTCTTTGATGTCGTGCGCGTTCCAGGCGGCGCGGAAGTCGGGGCTGGCCGCGCAGAGCTCGTCGACCAGCGTCCGGGTCTTCGGGTCGTCCAGGTGCCTCGCCCCGCCGAACCGCAGGTAGGAGGTGACATCACGGAGTTTGGCGGGCCAGTCGGCGTAGAGGGTGCGCATGCCCTCGTCGAGCACGATCAGCCGGGCCAGGTTGCGCTGGCCGGGGTCGAGGGCGCCGAAGTCGGTGAGCAGGGCGGCGGCGAGATCGTTCCAGGCCAGCACGTCGGTGTCCCGGCCGATGATGTAGGCCGGGACGTCGGGCACCGACGTCAGCAGCCGCAGCAGCCCGGGGCGGACCCGATCGGGCCGGGCCGAACCCGGCTCGGTGTGTGGCCGGGCCAGCCGGTAGAGGTGGTCGCGTTCCAGCGGGTCGAGACGCAGGGCACGGGCGACCGCATCCAGCACGGCCGCGGAGAAGTGCAGGCTTCGGCCCTGCTCGAGGCGGACGTAATGGTCGACGCTGACGCCGGCGAGCCGGGCCAGTTCCTCCCGCCGCAGACCCGGGACCCGGCGCTGGCCGCTGTCGCGGGGCAGACCGAGCTCGTCCGGGCTCAACCGGGCGCGCCGGGACCGCAGGAACTCACCAAGCTCGGTACGCCGTTCCAAGGTCATGTCGCCAGTATTCCGTGTGGGCGAAGGCGCTGCCTGGTCATGTCGTGCCTAGGCAGCGCATGCTCCTGGCTGCACTTCGGCGGCCCGGGCGAGAGTTGCCGGCATGACCGATTCCACTGTGCCCACCCGTCCGCTCGGCACCACGGGGATGGAGTTGTCCGCCACCGGCCTCGGAGCCTGGGTGATGGGCGGCAGCGACTGGGAGTACGCCTGGGGCCCGCAGGATGACGCCGACTCGATCGCCACCATCCACCGGGCTGTCGAGTCCGGAGTGAACTGGATCGACACCGCGGCCGCCTACGGGCTGGGCCACTCCGAGCGGATCGTCGGCCGGGCGGTGGCCGCCCTGCCGGAGAGCGACCGTCCCTATCTGTTCACCAAAGCCGGCCTGGTCTGGGACGACCCGCGGCAGCGCCACACACCGCCGCGCAAGGTGATGACCGCCGCGAGTGTGCGCCGTGAGCTGGAGGGTTCGCTGCTCCGGCTCGGCGTCGACCACATCGATCTCTACCAGGTCCACTGGCCCGGTGACGGCCGGCTGCTGGCCTTCGGCGACGATCCCGGCACCGAGGCGGTCGGCGCCACCCTGCTGGAGGATTACTGGCAGACCATGGCCGATCTGAGGCGGGAGGGCAAGGTCCGGGCGATCGGCCTGTCCAACCACGGCGTCGACGACCTGCGACGGGCGGAGAAGGTGGCGCATGTGGACGCGATCCAGCCGCCCTTCTCGGCGCTGGCCCGGCAGTCGGCCGACGAGCTCGCCTGGGCGGCCGGGCACGGCACCGGGGTCATCGTCTACCAGCCGATGCACTCCGGTCTGCTGACCGGCGCCTTCGACGCGGCGCGGGTGGCGGCGTTGCCGGAGAACGACTGGCGGCGCGGGCATCCCGACTTCACCGCACGCCTGGACGACAACCTGCTGGTGGTCGACGCCCTGCGGCAGGTGGCCGCCCGGCACGGCGTGCCGGTGGCGGCGGCGGCCGTCGCCTGGACGCTGGCCTGGCCCGGGGTGACCGGCGCGATCGTCGGCGCCCGGCGCCCGGCGCAGATCGCCGGATGGCTGCCCGCGGCGGCTCTCACCCTGACCGACGCCGACCTGGACGAGGTGGCGGCCGCGATCGTCACGGCCGGGGCGGGCTCCGGCCCCAGCCGGCCCTGAACACGACGAGCCCGCGGTCGGCGGCGCGAGCACCGGGCTCGGCTCGCCCTGAGGGTGACCGGCCCGCGGTCGGCGGCTGCCGTTCGCGGGCACGGTTACCCCAGCCCGCCGGGCCACGCGGCCGCCGGGCCAGGCACGGCCGCGACGCTGCCGCCGGGCTGGTCCGGGCCGGAAACTCCGGCGAAGCGTTCGCCTCCGAGGACGCGAAGCAGGCGCAGCTGCTCGAAGTTGCGGCTGCCCGGCTGGGCGGTGTAGAGCATCAGGTGCTGGTCCTCCGCCGGGGACAGCAGCTGCTCGCACTCGAGGTCGATCAGCCCGACGCTCGGGTGCCTCAGCCGCAGCCGGCCGGTGCGCCGCACCCCGACCTCGTGCCGCCGCCACAACTCGTCGAACTCGGCGCTGACCTGCCGCAGCCGCCGCACCAGGTCGGACACCATCGGATCATCGCCACGCCGGGCCGCGGCGGCCCGCAGATCGGCGGCGTGCACCCGGCTCCAGTGGTCGCGGTCCTCCGGTGGATACTCCTCGCGGTGGGCGGGGTCGGTGAACCACCGCCAGACGATGTTGCGGTCCTCCTGCCGGGTCGGGCAGACACCTCCGAACAGCGCCTCGGCCAGCGTGTTCTGCTCCAGCAGGTCACCGATGTCGGTGAGGATCTGCGCCGGGGTGTCGACGAGCCGGTCGAGCAGGAACAGCAGACCGGGCCGGACACGGTCGCCTGCCTGCCGCCCGGCGGGTGGGCGGTGACCGGCGAGAAGATACAGATGGTCGCGCTCGTCCTCGGACAACCGCAACGCGCGGGCCAGCGGGGCCAGCACCTGCGTCGACGGCTGTGGGCCCCGTGCCTGTTCGAGGCGCATGTAGTAGTCGGCGGACATCGCGGCGAGCATCGCCACCTCCTCGCGGCGCAGCCCTGGCGTGCGCCGGCGGCCGTCGTCGATCAGGCCCACATCGGAGGGTTGGAGCCGCTCCCTGCTGCGGCGGAGGAAGTCGGCGAGCTCACGGCGATCCATGCCGGCCATCATCCCGCGCGGCAGGAGTCATAGCCATGGATCGCTGATCCTAGGCTGGGCGATCCGATTCTCAGCCCGCCCGAGCACTGCCAGAGTCGAGCCGTCCCCGACATCCACATGAAGGAGCGGCCCGATGTCACGAGTTGTCAGCTTCACCCGGTTCGGCGGAACGGACGTGCTGGAGGTGATCACCGCCGAGCCGGGCGATCCCGGCGAGGGCGAGGTGCTGGTGGAGGTCCGTGCCGCGGGCCTGAACCCGGTCGAGTCCGCCATCCGCGGCGGATTCCTCGAGGCGGTCTATCCGACCACCTTCCCGGCCCGGCAGGGTAAGGACGTGGCCGGTGTGGTCAGGTTCGTCGGGGCCGGGGTCACCGGCTTCGCCGACGGCGACGAGGTGATCGGCCTCACCTCCGTTCCCGGTACGCATGCTGAGCATGTGATCGTGCCGGCGGCCCAGCTCACGGCCCGTCCCGCCGGGGTCCGGTGGGAGGTGGCCGGCGCCCTGCCCACCGCGGGCGCCGCCGCCTACGCCGCGGTCCACGCCGTGGCCCCGGCTTCCGGTGACACCGTCGTGGTGGCGAACGCGGCCGGCGGCGTCGGCTCCCTCGCCACCCAACTGGCCAGGTTCACCGGCGCGACCGTGATCGGCCTGGCCGGGCCGGCACACCACGACTGGCTGCGCGACCACGGCATCGTCCCGGTCGCGTACGGCGACGGTGTCGAGCAACGGATCAAGGATGCCTCCGGCGGTCGGGTCGACGCGTTCATCGACGCGTTCGGCGCGCCCTACGTCGAGGTGGCCCTGTCCCTGGGTGTGCACCCGGAGCGGATCAACACGCTGGCTGATTTCGCGGCCGCCCGGCAGCACGGTGTCCGGGCGCGGGGCAGCAACCACGTGTCCGTTCCCGAGGTGCTCGCCGACTTGGCCGCCAGGCACGCCCGAGGCGACCTGGACGTTCCGGTGGAGGCGGCCTACCCGCTGGACCGGGTCGCCGACGCCTATCGGCATCTGGAGCGCCGTCACACTCTCGGCAAGCTCGTCTTGACCCCGTGAGGGTGAACAGCAGCGACGGGAATGCTCACGGAAGCTGACAAGGATGCCGATTTCGTACCGGTACGGCTCTCTACGCTTGGCGCCCGGTCCAGCGAGAGGAAGAACGCTTAGTGGACACCGTGCTCAGCGAGGTCGGCCGGCAGACCCTGCAGCTGTCCTATCCCGACGAGGTGGACGAGGTGGAGGCCGCGCTGCGCCGGTTCCACGGCAAGGCTCGCCGGAGGCCGAAGCCGCCGGTCGGCATGGGTGTGGAGCTTCTACCGCTGGCGGACTACGTGATTCCGGTGCTGGCCGGCTTGTTCGGGATCGCATCGGGCCGGGTCGCGGAGCGGGCCACCGATGCCCTGACCAACCGCACCAGGGCGTTGCTCGCCGAGTTGCGCGACCGGCCGGGACCGGGAGCCGGGCCGTTGACGCCGGAGCAGGAACGGGAGGTGTTCGAGTCGGTCGTGCTCAGCATGGAGGGGAAGGTCAGCCCGGAGGAGGCGCGGCGGGTCGCGCACGGGGTGATCGGCGCCCTTCGGATGCGCTCGACCGGTCGATGAGCGAAGCGGCGCCGGCCCCGCGTTCGCACGCCCGCGTTCCGTCGCCCACCGGCGGCCAGTATGTGCTGCTCATGACGGTTCTGGTCGCTACCGGCACCTATGCCGGCACCCTCATCTTCTTCGAGTTCTTCGGCGTCACGTGGCTGGCCGGCATCCGTGAGTGTCTCGCCGGCCTGGACCCTCGCCCACGGACCGACACGGAGATCCTCGCTCAGCAGATGCGTTTCGTCGCCTGCACCGCGCCTGTGGAGCGCCCGCGGGCGGTGGCCGCGTTGACCAGTGGGGCGGCGGTTCTGGCTCTCGCGTTCGGTCTGGCCTTGGTGCTTCCCCGGGTCTATCTGCGGCGCCTCGGCGGACTGCGGCCACCGCCGCCCCGGTGGCCGGAGGCGATGGCCCGGATCGCACCCGCCTTCTTCCTCACGGCGCCCCCGCGGGTGTGGCTGGGTCCGGCTGACCTGCTCGAGACGTTCACCATCAAGCGTGGCCGGACACCCGAGGTCATCATGCCGGCGGGGGCACGCCGGAGATCCGACGCCGAGGTCGCCGCGCTCCTCGGGCACGAGGCCGCGCACGTGGCCGCGGGCGATGTCCGGCTGGTCTGGCTGACCCGGGGCATGCGCTGGGCTCTGCCGCTGGTGGCGGTCCTGCCGTTGCCCCAGGTCGTCCTCTGGCTGGTGACCGTTCGCGAGATGTCGCCACTGGACTGGCAGGCGTTGTGGATGTGGATCGAGTACACGGCACGGACCATGATGCTGCTGGTGGCCGCCTGGGTGCTCGCGGCCCGGATCAACAGGGCCCGCGAACACGAGGCGGACGCCCTGACCGCCGCAGCCGGTGGCCGGGCCGGCCTCTCCGCCCTGCTCAGCCGAGCTCCGGACGAGGCGGCGCCGATTCGCGAGCGGATCTCCGCCGCACATCCCTCACACGCCAGGCGCAAGCGTTTCATCGACCGGACGGACGGCGCGGTGCCGTACGGCTGGCCCGATGAGATGGTCGCCGGGGTTCTCGCGACGACCGTCCTGGTGGCCTCCTACCAGGTGACCAACCCCGGATTGGTCGGCACGCCGATCGGCGGCTGGGTCAACATGATCGACGCCGGGCTCGCCGGGTTGCTGATCACAGCCACCTGTGGCCTGTCCTGGTGGCGCCGGGCCCATCGCCAGCCTGTGACGGGGTGGCGCCGCCAGCGGCCGGTTCTCGCCATGCTCGCCGGGGTACCGATCGGCATGCTCACCGGTGTGAGCCAGACGGGCGCTCAAGGCGCCGCGGTCTCGTACATCAGCTGGTGGAGTCTGCTGACCGTGCCGCTCGCGGTCGCGTCCGCCACGGCGATCAGCGTCAATCTGGCTCATCGATGGGCCGGAGACCGGCGACGGCCGGGACTGTTGACACCGATGCTGGTCAACACCGTCCTGTTCGGGCTCGCCTACTGGATGGGCAGCGGCGGATCGATCACCTTCGTCCAGCATGGGCCCGGAAAGTCGCTGCTGATCGCGACCACCGCGCCATGGGCGCCGTTCCTGGCCGCCGCGGTCGCTGCCGGCGCGATTTTCGCCTGGCGGATGCCGCATCGCCGACGGCCGCTGCTGTTCTCGGCGGCGGCCGCGGCCGCCGCCACCACCGCCGTGCGCCTGCTGGCACCGCGGCCCGCGGTCCCGGAGGTGCCGCACGCGGACGGCTGGATCGACCTGTGGTCGGCCGCGGCGGCCGGCCTCGGCGTCGTCCTCGCGGTTCTGGTGCTGGCTCGCGCCGGGGATTTCGCCGCAACCCTGTATGCGTCCTCGATCGCCACCGTCGCCGCCTCGGCGGCGTTCTACCTCCATCGATTCGACGATTTGGCGTTTCCCGTGGGCCGGGCCGTCCACGTGGTGGTGTATCCCCTCGCGGTCCTGGCCACCGGCATCGCCGTCGCCGCTCTGCTCCTGCCATTGCTGCCCACGCGGTCTCGCCGCACCACGACACGGGCATGGCCGTCGGCCGTGCTGGCAGCCGGTTTCGCGGCCGCCATGACCGCTGGGCTGATCCACGTCGCCGGCGCGCTGCACTACTCACCGCTCGTCTTCAGGGGCTGACGTTCACCATGAGGACATCAACGCACTTCACTTTGTTGGGGGTGGTGAGCTTGGCTGAGATCCATGACCGAACTGTCCCGGAGGTCGCTGCTGGCCGGCAGCGGCGCTCTTCTGATGCTGGCCGGCACCCCCGGCTCCGCAGCAGCCACCACCACCGGCGTCGCCACGAGCGCCGCCCCGGTCCGGGCCACCGGAGCCGCCCGGGCCTCGGCGATCAGTCAGGGCACCACCCTGTTCCACGCCGACCTGCACAACCACACCCTCATGTCGGATGGCGACGGCGATCCGGCGAAGGCGTACGAGTCGATGCGCTCCGCCGGGCTGGACGTGGCGGCCCTCACCGACCATGCCACCCTGTGGTCCATCAACGGGCTGTCGCAGTCCGAGTGGACGCGAACGGGGCAGCTCGCCGACGCCGCCGACGATCCCGGGGTCTATACGGCGCTGCGGGGCTTCGAGTGGTCGCATCCGCTGCTCGGGCACGTCAACGTCTGGTACACGGGCGCGTTCACCGACCTGGGTGGCTCGCCCGGGATGGCCCGGCTCTATGACTGGATCAGCAGGACCGGCGGCATCAGCGGGTTCAACCATCCGGGTCGCGAGATCCTGCGGTTCAACGACTTCTCCTACAACGCCGCGCTGCGCGAGCAGATGGTCGGCCTGGAAATGTTCAACCGCGGCGACGACTATCTGTTCGACGGCTGGTCCAGCGGGCAGAGCTCACCGCTGAACGCCTGCCTGAACGCGGGCTGGCGAACCGGGCTGACCGGTGTCACCGACGAACACGGCACCGAGTGGGGCTATCCGGAGGGCAAGGGCCGCACCGGCGTCTGGGCGGTGGAGAACACCCGCAACGGGGTGCTCGCCGCGATGCGTGAGCGCCGGTTCTTCGCGACCCGGGTCAGTGGTCTTCGGGTGGACGCGACGGCTTCGGGCGTACGGATGGGTGGAAGTCTGCCGTTCACCAAGGGCGACGTGCGGTTCGTGGTCGATCTCGATCGCGGCCCGGAGTGGGTGGGTAAGCCGCTGCACCTCCAGGTGTTGCGGCCGGGGACGCGCGCGCCTGAGGTGGCCGATGTCGTCGAGACCGAGGCGGGGCGGGTCACCGAGTTCACCGTGCCGCTGGATGCCGCGGACGGTGGTTGGGTGGTGCTGCGGATCTCCGACCCGTCGCAGGCCAACGGGTCGCCAGGTCCATCCGGGCACCCGTGCAACGACTGGGGAGTCGCCTACACGAGCCCGTGGTGGCTCACCATGTGAATCGGACGGGCGCACGGCCGTGGGCGGGTCACCGCTCACGCACGGTCCCGGACGGGCGCACGGCCGTGGGCGGGCCACCGCTCACGCACGGTCCCGGACGGGCGCACGGCCGTGAGCGGGCCACCGCTCACGCACGGTCCCGGACGGGCGCACGGCCGTGAGCGGGCCACCGCTCACGCACGGTCCCGGTCGGCCGGGCGGGCTCGACACGAGCATCGTGTCCGTCCGGTAGGCCCGCCGGCGCCTACCCGGGGATGTCGAGCACGAGGGTCCGGGATCCCGCCACGACGATCGAAGTCGCCGCCCACGGCGCCTTTCCCATGATCGGCGACTGTGACGGCTGGTCAACCGGACTCAGACGGGATCCGCCACGGCCGCGATCGAGGTCTCCGGTCACGGGGCGAAGCGTTCCAGGGCGCGGTAGGCACAGGCCAGGGCTTCGACGGCACCCGCCTCGATGGCCGCGTCGGCGAGTTTGATGGCGTGCGCGTCGCCGTTGTCGGCGGCGAATGCCATCAGGTCTTCCGGACTCGTGCCGGGGCGCGGTGTCACCGGCCTCGCCCGCTTCGGGGCGTAGGCCGAGGTGACCGCGGCGGTCGCGGCCCATGCGGCGGCGAGGCTCGGCAGGTGCAGCGCGCCCGGCAAGGCGGGCAGGGTGCGCAGCACCGCGGTCGGGGCGGTGGCGGCGTGCACCAGCATGACGGGGTTGGCGTAGCCGTAACCCGCCTGCCGGATGACCGCTGCTTCGATGATGGCGAGGATCCGGTCGTGCACCGTGTTCTCGTCGGTGGCAAGAGGCCGCGCTGCCGACGGAATCTCGCCAGCGGCCGGTGGCTCGGCGTGCACCGGGCCGCGGCCCTGGAGAAACGGCACGTCAGGAGCTCCAGACGGTGCCGGAGAAGGACCGTCGGGGATCCACAGTCCCCGGCCGGTGGGAACGTCGGGCCAGGCCGGGAGGTCGGCGAGTTGGGCCAGCCGGGAGCGGATCCCGAAGCGCTGGTCCGGCACACGCGGGACAGCATCCAGGGCGGAGCGCGGGTCGGTCGTTCGGTACGGGCCCGATCCGGGCAGGGCCATCGGTTGCCAGCGGGCGGCCCAGTACGCCAGCGCCTGTCCCAGTTCGGCGACCCGGCCCGCGGGCGGGTGAAACGCCCCGGCCGGGAAAGCGGCCGCGGGAGGGGACGACAAGCCGGAATCGGAAGCGACCCCCGAGAGGTTCCGAGGGACGGCCGATGAAGCGAGGCCGTTGACAGCTGCGGGGAGCGTCGAGTCCGGCGGGGTGACACCGGCCGCGGGAAATGCCGCATCCAGCGGGGCCACAACGGCAGCCGGAAATGCCGCGTCCAGCCGGGCCACGGCAGCGGGAAGCGCCGAGCCAGGCGGGACCACAACAGCTGCGGGGAGCGCCGAGTCCGGCGGGGTGGCAAGGGCCGGCGGACGTGGCGAGTCCGGTGGGGTGGCAAGGGCCGGCGGACGTGGCGAGTCCGGTGGGGTGAGGAGGGCGCGAACCGCGTGGCCCACCCGGATCACGCCATGGGTGGCGCCCGCGGCGATGCCCGGCAGCAACCGCGGCCACCAGCGGGCCAGCACGTCGGGCCACGGGTCGGTGGCCATCTCGCGTTCGAAGTAGTTCAGCCAGTCGCCGGTGCGGGTGGGATCGCCGAGCGCGTCCCGCCACTCCTCGGCGCGGATCGGGCTGATGCCGCGCGGGCGGGGCTCCAGGTTGTCGCGGTAGTCGTCGAGCCAGCGGTGCACCCGGTCGGCGTGGCCGTGGTGGATCAGAACCTCGGCCGCCATCGGCGCGTGGTTGGACAGCCAGCCGCCGAACTCCGGCCCGGTGTCGCACAGCCGCTCGTAGACCTCGTCGATGGTCGCGTTCGCCATGGTGACGAGCCTGCAACCTGAACCACGGTAGAGGTCAATACCGGCTAATGTGGGCGGGGTGCAGCAGATCAACAGCCGTCTGATGAACTGGGCGAGCCTGCTCGAGGACGAGACTCGGCGGCAGGCGGAGATGGCTTCGCGACTGCCGTTCATCCACCCGCACATCGCGCTGATGCCGGACGCACATCTGGGCAAGGGCGCCACGGTCGGTTCGGTGATCCCGACCCGCGGCGCGATCATTCCGGCCGCGGTCGGCGTGGACATCGGCTGCGGGATGGCCGCCGTCCGTACCCGCTATCACCGGGACGATCTGTCACCGAAGTTGAGCACACTGCGTACCTCGATCGAGCGGGCCGTGCCGCTGTCGGCCGGATCGAACAATCAGAGGTTGACCGATTCGGCGCGCGAGCGGGTGGGGCGGCTGACCGCCGAGGCGGAGAGGGCCGGTTTCGACCCGGGCCGGTACGCGAGGAACTGGGAACTCCAGCTCGGCTCGCTGGGCAGCGGCAACCACTTCATCGAGGTGTGCCGGGACGAGTCCGGGACGGTGTGGCTGTTCCTGCACTCGGGGTCACGGGGTGTCGGCAACAAGATCGCCAGCCATCACATCCGGGTGGCGCAGGAGTTCGTCGCCCGTCGCGGGATCGCCGTGCCCCATCCGGATCTGGCCTACCTCGAGGAGGGCACCGACGAGTTCGGCGCCTACCTGCGGGAGCTGCGGTGGGCGCAGAACTTCGCGCTGGCCAACCGGGACGAGATGATGGACCGGGTGATCGCCTGCTTCGCCGCGTTCGTGGGCGGGCCGGTCGACGAGGTGGAGCGGGTGCAGTGCCACCACAACTACACCGAACAGGAGACCCATTTCGGCGAGACGGTGTGGCTGTCGCGCAAGGGTGCGATCAACGCGGACCGCGGGGTGCCCGGTCTGATCCCGGGGTCGATGGGCGACGCCTCGTACGTGGTGACCGGCAAGGGTGACGCCATGTCGCTGAACTCGTCGCCGCACGGCGCCGGGCGGGCGTATTCGCGGACGAGGGCACGCAGGACCTTCACCCGGGAGCAGCTGCGCGAGGCGATGAAGGGCATCGAGTTCCGGGACACCGACGCGTTCCTCGACGAGATCCCGCAGGCGTACAAGCCGATCGACGTGGTCATGCGGGACGCCGCCGACCTGGTGGAGATCCGCCACACGCTGCGCCAGCTGGTCAACGTGAAAGGCGATTAGAATGCCGGTATGGCCGAGGTCGTCCTGTTCCACCACGCACTGGGGCTGACGCCCGGTGTCACCGCTTTCGCCGACGACCTGCGTGCCGCGGGTCACGTCGTGCACACGCCGGACCTGTTCGAGGGCGAGACGTTCGCGACGCTGCCCGAGGGCGTTCGCAACGCCGAGCGGATCGGGTTCGGTGAGGTGATCGAGCGCGGTGTCCGCGCTGTCCGGGATCTGCCGGCCGAGGTGGTCTACGCCGGTTTCTCGCTCGGCGTGCTGCCCGCGCAGAAGCTGGCGCAGACCCGGCCCGGCGCCCGCGGCGCGCTGCTGTTCTACTCCTGCGTTCCGGCGTCCGAGTTCGGCACGGCGTGGCCCGACGACGTGCCTGTCCAGATCCACGGTATGGACCGGGATCCGATCTTCGCCGACGAGGGTGATCTCGACGCGGCCCGTGACATCGTCGCGCAGAGCAAGTCCGCCGAGCTGTTCCTCTATCCCGGTGACCAGCACTATTTCGCCGATCTGACGTTGCCGTCCTACGACCGCGAGGCCACCGCCCTGCTGCTTCGGCGGGTGCTCGACTTCCTGGGCTGATCGCCGGAAGCCGGCGTCCCACCTGTTGTGGAGCGCTCCCACCGGGCGGCGCCCGGGCGATATGCTGCGGCCGCACGCTGCCGAAAAGGCCGCCCGCTGCCGAAAAGTCTGGAGTGTCTGCCCCATGTCATCGGATGCTGTCGCGATCACCCGTGAGGCGTGGGGTTCCACGCCGGATGGCCCCGTCGAGCGCTTCACCCTGGACAACGGTCGAGGGCTGCGAGTGCGGGTCGTCACCTACGGTGGCATCGTCCAGTCGATCGAGACGCCGGACCGTGATGGCGAGACCGCGAACGTGGCACTGGGTTTCGACACCCTGCAGGGCTACCTGGACAACCCGGGCCCGTATTTCGGCGCGATCATCGGCCGGTTCGGCAACCGGATCGCCGAGGGCCGTTTCACCCTCGACGGCGTCACCTACCAGATCCCGGTCAACGACGGTGTGAACAGCCTGCACGGCGGCACGACCGGCTTCGACAAGGCGATCTGGGCGGCCACCCCGGTGGATGGCGGGATCGCGCTCACCCACGTCAGCCCGGCCGGCGACCAGGGCTTCCCGGGTGAACTGAGCATGACGGTCACGTACACCCTGACCGCGGACGGTGACCTGCGCATCGACTACCTGGCCACCACCGACGCGGCGACCGTGGTGAACTTGACCAACCACAGCTACTTCAACCTGGCCGGCGAGGGTGCGGGGCACGTCTACGACCACGTGCTGCGCATCGACGCCGACGAGTTCACGCCGGTCGGTGCGGGCCTCATCCCGACCGGGAAGATCGCGGAGGTGGCCGGAACGGCGCTGGACTTCCGCGATCCGGCCACGATCGGCGGCCGCATCCGGGCCGGTGAGACTCAGATGCTGTACGGGCGCGGTTACGACCACAACTGGGTGCTGCGCCCGCGCGGCGGCGAGCCGGAGCCGGCCGCCCTCGTGGTGGAGCCGGTCGGCGGCCGCACCCTGACGGTGCTCACCACCGAGCCGGGCATGCAGTTCTACTCCGGCAACTTCCTGGACGGCTCGATCATCGGCGCGAGCGGGCGGCCGTACCGGCAGGGTGACGGGTTCGCGCTGGAGACGCAGCACTTCCCGGACTCGCCGAACCACGCGAACTTCCCGTCGACGGTGCTGCGCCCGGGCCAGGAGTACCGGTCCACCACGATCTACCGCTTCGGCACCGCGTAGCGGCGTGTCCGGTCGGGGGCCGAAACTGCTGTAACGTTCGGCCCTCGACCGGACATGGACGTGACGTGGGTTCTGGGACTGAGCAGGAAGACCGATTCCGGCGCGTCTACGCCGGCAACTTCGAGGCGCTCCTGGCGTACGCGTTGCGGCGCGTCGATCAGCCGGCGGACGCCGCCGACGTGGTCGCCGAGACATTCCTCGTGGCCTGGCGCCGCAGCCGTGAGCTGCCGCCGGACGACGAGATCAAACTCTGGCTGTACGGCGTGGCGCGCCGGGTTCTGGCCAACCATCATCGCGGCGGCGTACGCCGGGAACGCCTCGGCGAGCGCCTGCGCCAGCGCCTGACCGCCATCGTGACCCGTGACCCGGGTAGCGAGGTTCCGCAGCGTCTGGCCGTACAGGATGCGCTGTCTCGCCTTCCCGAGACGGACCGTGAGGTGCTCACCCTGACCGTGTGGGAGGGTTTGCAGCCGCGCGAGATCGCGGAGGTGGTGGGGGCCAGCGCGGCCGCGGTGCGCACGCGGCTGTCGCGGGCCCGGTCGCGGATGCGGGAAATGATCGGTGACGATCTGGGACCGCCCGGACATGTACTCGACGTCCTGACCGCGATCGTCCCGGAGGAGGGCCGATGACCGACAAGCACCTCGACCGCCAGGTTCGAGACGCCGACCCCTACCGTCCTGATCTCGTCGCCCGCCTCGGCGGGGCGGAGCAGCAGCTCCTGGAGGAGATCATGTCCACACCGAAGCTCGATGTCGTCGAGAACCCGGCGCCGCGCCGCGGCCTGCCCCGTCGCCTGGCTGGCGCGGTGGCCGCCGCGGCCGCCGTCACCGCGGTCATCGGCGTCGCCGCCGTGCTGCGCGACCAGCCGGGAGACGGTGGCGCCACCCCCGGCGCCTGGTCCGGGCCGCTGGGCCTGCCGAGTGCCGGCACGGGTGGCGCGGGTGGCGGGTACGAGCTGGACCTGAAGGCCGCGGAGGAACACCCGCGCCTGCTGGTCGGCCAGTCCGGCTGGAAGATCACCACGGTGTACGGGTTCGCCGCCGCCGAGGGCACGATCGAGTTCGTCAACGGAAAACGGTCGATCCAGATGAACTGGTACGCGGCCGACCAGTACGACAGCTACTACAAGGACCGGCTGGAGGTCAGCAAGCCGGAGCCGACCACGGTGGCCGGCACCGAGGCGAGCGTGTTCACCTACGGTGGCGGGGACTGGGCGGCCATGCTGAAACCGGCCGGCAGCACCTTCGTCGAGCTGCGCACCAGCAGCGGCTGGCAGCGGTCCGAGTTCGACGCCCTGCTGGCGAGCGTGAAGCGGGTCGACGCGAAGGCGTTCCTGGCCGCCCTGCCGGCGGAGGTGGTCACCCCGGGCAAGGTCCGCGAGGAGGCCGCCAAGGTGCTCGCCGACATGCCGATTCCGCCGGGCTTCGACGTGTCCGCGGTGAACGTGGACGGCGCGAACTCGCCGTACCATTTCGGGGCCGCCGTGACCGGCCAGGTGACCTGTAGCTGGATCGCCGAGTGGTCGCGGGCCAAGGACGCCGGTGACAAGGAGGCGCTGGGCCGGGCCGCGGCCGCGTTGCAGAGCAGCCACCAGTGGAAGGTTCTCAAGGACATGAACGCCGAGGGTGACTGGCCGGAGGCGATCTGGGACACGGTGGACCAGATGATCAAGAAGAACAAGGCGCCGGAGGGCTACCGGGAGGGCCTCGGCTGCCAGTGACCAGGATCCGGCGACAACCGAGAGGCTGCCGGTGAGCGCGGCCTAGACGAGACCGGTCGGCGGCCGGACCGGCTGCCGCTGGTCGTCGCGGGCGGCCAGTTTCGCGACGGCGCGCCGGTACTGGCGGGCGCTGATCTCGCCGCTGATCAGCTGGGCGACGAGTGCGCCCTCCAGCGTGGTCGGCCCGGCCGGCGGTTCGGGGACCGCCGCGCCGGTCTCGCTCTTGGCCGGTTCCTGGTCCTGTTCCGGTTCCGGCCAGAAGGCGCTGGCGAGAACCAGGGCCACGGTCACGACGATGACGAGAATGATGAGCACGGCGGCCACCTCCATCGACAACACCATGGTCCCCGGAGCGCCCGCCACGGCAGGGCCGAACGGGCAGATGTGCCGCGGGTGCGAATTACCGGCCCGCGAGGCCGTCAGCGTATCCCCGCCGGTCAGGCGATGCGAGTGGCCGCGAGGTCCTCGGCGGCTCCTTTCGCCTGACCGGCCAGATCGCCGAGCTCCCGCGGCAGGTGGCGGCGGAACTGGTCGAACAGCCGGGCCCGGTCCCGCGGGTTGCAGTTGTCCAGCACGTACGCGTCCAGCCCGGTCGCGATGATCAGCGTGGCGAGCATCAGGTCGGCGGTCTCCAGCGTCTCGTTGTACGACAGGTGTGTCCGGATCCGGGTGGTCGGCTCGCCGGTGCTCTTCGGGTCGGCGAACACCAGCTGCGGCGGGTGGGAGCCGAGCAGCCGCCGCTTCGCCTCCCACCGGATGGCCCCGGCCGCGATCAGCCGCTTCTCCACCAGGTCGACGGCCATGCCGCTGGTGGCGAGGTGGCCGATCCACCGTCGCAGCCCGTGCGGGCCGGGCGTGGCGGCGAGTCGTTCCAGCAGGACCAGGGTGGCCCGGTCGCCGGTCGGCCGCGGGTCGATCACGTGCACCACGTCGCCGTCCGGGCGCAGCCGGCGCCAGAACATCAGCTCACCGAGCAGCGCGGCGCCCAAACCCGCGCCGAGCAGCTCACCGGTGATCAGGAGCCGGCCGCCGATGCCGTCGTGGGCGGCCAGATAGAAGTCGTCCGCCGGAGCAAGCTTCACGGCGCATCACGGTATCGGCGAATGGTTGCGGTGAGATTGCGCAGCGTCAAGACCAGGATGGACAGTGGGACGCTCTTCGCGTCCGGCGGCCGCGACCGGCTAGGGTCACCGCCATGATCGACCAGGCTCCCGACCCCGCGGGCACCGTCTACGGGCAGGCCCGCCGCACGCCCCCGGTGATGCCGGTCGTCGTCGGTGTGGCCGCCGTCGCCGTGGCCGGCGTCGGATTCGTGGCCTGGAACTCCACCGGCGGCGCCGACCGGGCGGAGTCCGCACCACCGCCACCGCCACCGCCACCGAGCGCCACCGCCTCGTCCGGTTCGGTTCCGGCCCAGCTGGCCGCCGGGACCTGGGTGGTGTCCCCGCTCGGCGACCCGGGCACCTACCTGACCACCGGCGGCGATTTCGCGGAACTGTCCACGATCGACCCACTGCCGCTGACCGTGGTTCCCGGCCTGGCCGACGACTCCTGCTACACGTTCCACACCGAGGACGGCCGCTACCTGCGCCACTACGACTTCCGGCTGCGCTTCGACGTCGCGGAGGACTCGGATCTGTTCCGCGCGGACGCCACGTTCTGCCAGGAGGCGGGCACCGCGATCGGTACGGTCCGGCTGCGCTCGAAAAACTATCCGGAGTATCTGGTGCACCGGCGTGGCGAGCAGCTCTACATCGACAGGCCGGACGGCTCGGCCGGTTTCGTGACGGCGAGCTCCTTCATGGTGCAGGAGCCGTAGGGGCCCATCGGCCCTGCCGGGCGGGACCGCCGGCCGCCTAGCGTTCGGGTCGTGAGGATCCGGCTTCCCGTTCTGGCCGGCGCCGCGCTCGCCCTGCTCGGCGGCCTGTACGGCGCCCTGCTGCTGCTCGGCGTGCCGGTGCCGGCGCCACCCGGCCCGGTCGACGAGGTGCACGGCCCGGTGATGGTGTTCGGTTTCGCCGGCACGCTGGTGGCCGTGGAACGGGCCGTCGCCCTGCGCCGCACCCGGGCACTGCTGGCTCCGGCCTGCTCGGCGGCGGGCGCCCTGATCCTGCTGGTGTTCGGTCCGGTCCTGATCGGCCGGGCGGCCCTGATGCTGGCGTCGGTCGGCCTGCTCGGCATCTACCGGGCGCTGTGGGCGCGGCAGCAGTCGGCGGCCCTGCTGTCCCAGGCGGCCGGGGCGTTCGGCTGGTACGCCGCCACCCTGCTGTGGCTGGCGGGTTGTCCGGTCGCCGAGATCGTGCCGTGGATGGTGGTGTTCGTGGTCGGCACAATCGCCGGTGAACGCCTGGAACTGGCCCACGTCGCGCTGCGCTCCCCCACCGCCGAACGCTGGTTCCTGACGGTGATGTCGGCGCTGGTGTGCACGGCGACCGCGGCCACGGTGCGGCCGGCGGCGGGCACCCGGCTGTTCGGGCTGGCGCTGCTGGCGGTGACCGCCTGGCTGGCCGTCCACGACGTGGCCCGCCGCACCGTCCGGTCGGCCGGCCTGCCCCGGTACATCGCGGCGGGGCTGCTGGCCGGCTACGGGTGGCTCGCGGTGGCCGGGCTGCTGTGGGCGGGCGCCGGGCCGGTGGCCGACGGTCCCCGGTACGACGCGACGCTGCACGCCGTGTTCCTCGGCTTCGTCCTGTCGATGATCTTCGTGCACGCCCCGGTGATCCTGCCGGCGGTGGTGCGCCGCCCACTGCCGTACCACCCGGTGCTGTACGTGCCGCTCGCGCTGCTGCACCTGTCGCTGCTGGTCCGGGTGGTGGCCGGGGACGCCGCCGGGCTGGAAGCGGTGTGGCGCTACGCCGGGACCGCGAACATCCTGGCCGTGCTGACCTTCGCGGGCTGCGCGGCCACCCTGTCCCGGCGGGCCTGGGCGGTGATGGCGTGACCGGGCGGGCCGGCTGGCACCGGCGTACCGGGGTGTTGCCGTTGACGTATCTGGCCGGTCTGGTGGCGCTGGCGTTCGCCCATCCGAAGCTGCCCGGGTGGCGGTGGCTGGCGATCCACCTGCTGCTGCTCGGCGCGGCCACCAACGCGATCCTGGTGTGGGGCGCGCATTTCACGGTGGCCGTGCTGCGCGCTCCGATCCCGGCCCGGCGTACCGGTGAGGCGATCCGGCTGATCCTGCTCAACGTGGGGGTGACGGCCGTTCTGGCCGGCGGCGCCGCGGATCTGCCCTGGATCGGCGTGGGCGGCGCGGCCGCGGTGTTCGCGGCGGTGGCCGCGCACCTGTGGTGGCTGACCGCCCGGCTGCGGGCGGCGCTTCCGGCCCGGTTCACGGTGACCGTGCACCACTACGTGGCGGCGACCGTGGCGCTGCTGACCGGAATCCCGGTGGGCGCGTGGATGCTGGTCACCGACGACGCGGCCCGGTCGCGGCTGATCCTGTTCCACGCCCACGTGAATCTGCTCGGCTGGATCATGCTGACCATCCTCGGCACGATCCTCACGTTGTGGCCGACCGTGCTGCGGACCCGGATGGCCGACGGCGCGGTCGCCGCGGCCCGGGTCGCGCTGCCGCTCGCGGTGTCCGGCCTGGTCCTGCTCGCGGTGGCGGTGCTCGCCTGGTGGCCGGTGGTGACGGCCGCCGGGCTGGGCCTGATCGCGGCGGCCGTGGTCCGGACCGCGATCCCGGCGGTACGGGCCGCACTCGCCAAACCGCCGGAGTCGTTCGCCGCCTGGTCGATCGCGGCCGGGGCGGCCTGGCTGCTGGCCGCGCTCGGGCTGGACGCGTGGACGCTGCTGACCGCGGGCTCACCGGACGCGGCCGTGGACCGGTTCGGGATCGTGCTGCTGCCGCTGCTGGCCGGGGCGGTGGCGCAGGTGCTGCTCGGCTCCCTGGCGTACCTGCTGCCGATGGTGCTCGGCGGCGGCCCGGCCGTGGCCCGGGAACGAGCCGCGGCGATGGACCGCAACGGGGCGCAGCGGGTCGCGATGGCCAATGCCGCGCTGCTGGCATTCCTGCTGCCGACCGGCCCGTACGCGCGGATCGCCACATCGTTGCTGCTGCTCGTGGCGCTGTGCCAGTTCCTGGCGCCCGCCGTTCGCCTACTGAGACAACCCCGGAGGTGACCGTGTCCCGTCCCCTGGGTGGTGCGGCCGCCGGTGTCGGCCTGGTCCTGCTGGCCGTGCTGGCCGGCACCGCCGCGCAGCGCGCCGCCGACCCGCCCGTGACCGTCGCGGCGGCGGACGTCGCCCCGACCGGCCACACCACGACCGTGGCGGTGACCGCGAAGGACATGCGGTTCCACCCGGACCGGATCACCGTGCCGCCCGGCGACCGCCTGGTCATCGAGGTGACCAACGACGACAACCGGCGGCACGACCTGGTTCTGGCCAACGGCGCGCGGACCGCCACGATCGAGCGGAACGGCACCGCCCGCCTGGACGCCGGCGTCATCGGCGCGACGGTCGAGGGCTGGTGCTCACTGCCCGCGCACCGGCAGGCCGGCATGACCCTGACGATCGTGCCCGACGGCGGCGCGGCCGCCCCGGAGCACGGCGGCGGGCACGGCATGGACACGATGGCCGAGCCGGCGGCCGGTTTCACGGCCCGGGACGCGACCGCGCCGGCCACCCCGACGGGCCGGGTGCACCGCGTCGACCTGCACGTTCAGGAGGTGCTGACCGAGGTGGCGCCCGGCGTGCGGCAGCGGATGTGGACCTACGGCGGCACCGTGCCCGGCCCGGTGCTGCGCGGCCGCGCCGGTGACGTCTTCGAGGTGACGCTGACCAACGACGGCACGGTCGATCACGGTGTCGACTTCCACGCCGGGGCACTCGCCCCCGACCAGCCGATGCGCCCCGTCGATCCGGGCGAGTCGCTCACCTACCGGTTCACCGCCACGAAGGCCGGCATCTGGATGTACCACTGCTCGACGATGCCGATGCTGCACCACATCGGCAACGGCATGTACGGCGCGGTGATCATCGACCCACCGGATCTCGCCGACGTCGATCACGAGTACGTGCTGGTCCAGTCGGAGCTGTACGCCGGCCCGGACGGCGAGGTCGGCGACCTCGCCAAGATGCGGGCCGAACAGCCGGACGCGGTGATGTTCAACGGCTACCCGGCCCAGTACGCGCACCGCCCGCTCACCGCGACCGCCGGCGACCGGGTGCGGATCTGGGTGCTGGACGCCGGCCCGAACCGGTCCTCGTCGTTCCACGTGGTCGGCGCCCAGTTCGACACCGTCTACCTGGAGGGCCGCCGGGTGCTCGGGCCGGACGATCCGGGCGGCGCCCAGGTGCTCCAGCTCGGCCCGGCCTCCGGTGGCTATGTCGAGGCGGTCCTGCCGGAGTCCGGCCACTACCCGTTCGTCAGTCACTCGATGGTCGACGCCGAGCGTGGCGCCCGCGGCGTGATCGAGGTGGGCCCGGCGGCCTGACGCGGGGCCGCCGCCCGCACCCGATCGTGGAGCGCGCCGTCGGCGTGCTCGTCGCTACCTCGACCGAGGGATGCTCGCGGCGGCCCCACGTGCGTACGGTCGGGGACGTGAAGCCCTCACCCGACCGATCCGGAGTGCAAGCCGTGGCCGCCGACGATCGCGGCTCGCCCGTGCCGGGGAGGCGAGAACAGATGTCCACGCTGGAGTGGGTCGGCTTTCAGCTCGCGACCGGAAAGATGCGGCCGTTCCCGCCGGACCACGACCGCCAGGGCGACGGCGACGTCAACGACGACGCGAAGATCGGCGGCTCCTAGCAAGACGTCTACCGGTCGATCGTCACGACCTTCGGGTGGTCGACCAGGAACGCGGCCACCCGGTCCTCGGCGACGGCCGCGAAGAAGCCGCGCACCCCGGGCGGAAACTTCTCGCCCCGGTAGACGCCACCCTCGAAGAGCGGCTTGCCGGGCAGGTCGATCGACGTCATGCCGCGGACGTCCAGGTTGCGCGCCACCGTCAGCCAGTCGGCCAGCCGGACGCCGCCGTCCACGACGGTCAGCGAGTCACCGGCGGACCGGACGATCGCGGTGACGTCCCGTTTCATCGCCCGCTTGGCCATCGCCTTCAGGAACTGCCGCTGGTGCCGCGTCCGGTCGTAGTCGCTGCGCGGCAGGCCGTACCGCTGGCGCACGTAGTCGAGCGCCTCCCAGCCCTGGAACCGCACCGGGGCGGTGCTGCGCGGGTAGGACTTCTGCGGGCCGACGTACGGGCGCAGGCAGGTGTTGGTCTTCGCACAGTCGGCGGTCCGGTCGCGCGGCCGGCCGTTCGGCTTGAGGTGTTCCGACACGACCGCCTGGTCGACGGGCACCCGCACGCCGCCCATCGTGTCGACGACCTTCTTGAAGCCGCCGAAGTTCACAATCGCGGCGGCGTCGAACCAGCGGATCCCGGTGACGTTGCCGACCGCCCGGGCCAGCAGGTAGACGCCCTGCCGAGGGCTGTACACGCCGTTCGGCCGCCGGCTGCCCAGCGCCATGGCGGCGTTGATCTTCGCCCGTTCGGCGGCGGTGCCGGACGGCTTGAACGCCGGGATCCGTACCACCAGGTCCCGCGGCAGGGAGAAGAGGTAGACGTCCTTCCACCCCGACGGCACGTGCGCCACGACGATCGTGTCGGCCAGCGGCTTGGTGTGCGAACCACGCGGGTCGATGCCGACGAGCAGGAAATTGAGGGCCCCGCGCTCACCGGCCGGCCGCACGACGGCAGGTGAGACGGCGCCCGGGATGGGCTCCTTCCGCAGCCCGCTCGCCGCGACCGCTCCCCCGGCCGGGATCAGCAGAAGGGCTCCCACGGCGATACTGAGCCTGGCCCACAATGGAGCCCGGCGACCTTCGGACCTGGCCATTTGACGCGATACCTCCCTATTTCAGCCAACTCGCGCATGATCACACGATTGGCCGGAGCCGGGAGGCGTTATGCCGTCCTAGTACGTCCGTCGCGCACGGCGATTGCCCCGGTACCGCCGCGCCTGCTGGGCCCGGCGCCGCGTCACGAGAAGCACGACGAAGCCCACCGCCGCGGCCGGGAACGCCACCAGCAGCACCGGCGAGATCCCCCAGCCGGTGGACGCGGGAGCCGTCGGTGGGGCGGCCGCGGCCGTCTCCTTCGTACCGGAGGCTTTGGTTTGTCGCGGTCGTGACGGGCTCGGCGAGGGCGTGGCGGCCAGATCGTCGCCGATCACCGACATAATCCACGGGCGCAGGGCGTCGACCCGGGTGGCCGTGTCCGGTCCGGTGTGCGGGCAGTCGGGCCCGCGGCTGACCACCGCGATCAGGACGGCGCCGGTCTTCTCCTCGGTGAAGTACGGTCCGCCGGAGTCCCGCTCGCAGGGGCTCGTGTTGGACCTCGGCGCGATCCCGGACAACCCCATCTCGGTGGCCGCCACCGAGGTGACCTCGAATCGGCCGGTCCGCATCCGGTCCGGGGTCTTCGACGCGTTCGGGCTGGTGAACCCGTACCCGACGAGCCGCGCCTCCTGCCCGGAGGTGGGTTTGCGGCGATTGAGCCGCAGCGGGGTGATGCCGGTGATGGCCCGGTCCAGCCGGATGAGCGCGACGTCCGACTTCCCGTGCTGCTCGACCTGGACGACGTTGGCGGTGAACCCGGCCTTGCCGGTCAGATCGGCCCGGCCCACGGTGGCGATGGTCTTCTCCGCCACGGTCCGCGACACCCGGCGCCCGTTCTCGTCCCGGAAACAGTGCGCCGCCGTGATCACCCAGCGGGGCGAGACCAGCCCGCCGGAGCAGGAGCTGTCCCGGGTGCCGCCGTCAGCCGTGGGGATCCCGAGCGCACTGATCTTGACGGCGAACGGGTACCGCCCGTCGGGCACGCTGTCCCCGTTGGCGATGGCATGGGCGGGCCCGCCGAACACCCCCAACACCATCGAGAGCGCGGCCAAGCCGGTGAGAAATCTCCATAACGGTTTCAACGGGTGTGCACAGTACGCCACCGCCGCAACCCTCCCCCGCCGGCCGAGTCTCCTCACTCAGGACGAGTCCCGAGCCCGCTCAGGTTGCACGAAGCCCGCCACCCTTCTCTACGGTGGCCGCGCCGCAACCGTTCAAGCGGAGGCGCCGCGGAGAACGGCGTCGACGAGGGTCTCGGCGAACTCGTCGTCCGGGATCGCGAGGTCGAAGCGGAGGATCGACTTCATCATGCCGGGCGCCGACAGCATGACCTGGGTCAGCTCGACGTCCAGATCCGGGCGCAGTTCGCCGGTCTCGATGCCGCGCCGCAGCACCTGGCGGGTCACCTCGCGGCGGGGCTCGATGAAGTCCCGGTACATCCGGCTCAGCTCGTCGTCGCGCAGCAGCTCCGGCATCAGGCAGGCGATCACCTTGCTGTGCCGCTGGGCGCGCGGTGTCCGGTTCGCCCGGATCAGCGCGATCAGGTCCTCCCGGACGGAACGGCCGGCCAGCTCGGGCAGCGGGCCCTTCATGGCCCGGACCGCGTCGATGAGCAGCGCCTCCTTGTTGGGCCAGCGCCGGTAGATGGTGGCCTTGCCGACGCCGGCCCGGGCGGCGACCGCCTCGATGGAGACGGCCGCGGCGCTCTGGCCCTCGCCGAGCAGCGCCAGCACGGCGTCGAGGATGGTCTCGTCGGCCTGGGCGCTGCGGGGCCGGCCAGGAGCTTTGCGCTCCTGGCCGGCCGCGGTGCTGCTGTTCATGGCGTTCATTGTCGCCGACCGGTTTACGCGTCGGCCAACTGCAGGTCGCCCACCTCCGCGGGCGCGGCCGCGGGGCGCCGGCCGGGCAGCCAGAGCACCGCCACCAGGACGCCGAGCAGCGCGAACACGGTCGAACCGACGGCCGCGTAGTGCATCGCCGTGACGAAGGCGCTGTCGGCGCCGGCCAGCAGCGCGGGCGCGGCCGGTCCGGCCTGGCCGGCCACCGCGTAGGCGCCGGCGATCGACTCGTGGGCCACCTCGGCGGCGGCGTCCGGCAGCCCGGCCGGGGTGGTCAGGTGATCGCGGTAGACCGAGGAGACGACCGCGCCGAGGACCGCCACCCCGAGCGCGCCGCCGAGCTGGCGGATCGTGTTGCTGACCGCCGAGCCGACGCCGGCCTTCTCCCGGGGCAGCGCCGACATGATCGCCTCGGTGGCCGGCGGCATGACGTTGGCCATGCCCACGCCCTGGACGAAGAACGCCAGCGCGACCAGCGCGATCGGGGTGTCCACGCCGACGAACAGCCACAGGCTGAGAGCGGCCGAGACCAGCAGCAGGCCGACGGTGCTGACCGCCTTCGGGCCGAACCGCTTGACCAGCGAGGAGCTGGCCGGCGCGAAGATCATCTGACCGAGCGCGAACGGCACGAACAGCGCACCCGAGGCGAGCGGACCGTACCCGCGGACCATCTGGAGGTAGAAGGCGCCGAAGAACATCGAGCCCATCGCCGCGAAGAAGACCAGGCCGATGATGCCGGTCGACGCGGAGAACTGGCGGTTGCCGAAGAGGCGCACGTCCAGCGACGGGAAGGTGATCCGGCGCTCGTACAGCACGAATCCGGCCAGGACGAGCAGGCCGGCGGTGAGGGTGGACCAGGCCGCCGTCTCGCCGAAGCCGTCCTCGCCACCCTTGATCACGCCGTAGGTGAGCAGTGTGAGGCCGACGATCGACAGGATCACGCCGAGCACGTCGATGCGGCCCGGCTTCGGGTCACGCGACTCCGGCACGAGCACGGCCACCAGGACTAGGCCGATCACCACGATGGGCACGTTGATCAGGAAGACCGAACCCCACCAGAAGTGCTCGAGCAGCAGGCCGCCGAGGACCGGGCCGATCGCGACGGCCAGGCCGACGGCGCCGGCCCAGACGCCGATGGCGCGCGGGCGCTCCAGCGGGTCGAAGACGTTGGCGATGATCGACAGGGTGGCCGGCATGACGGCCGCGGCGCCGAGGCCCATCACGGCGCGGGCCGCGATCAGCTGGTCGGGCGAGGTCGCGTACGCCGAGATGAGCGACGCGATGCCGAAGATCGCCAGGCCGGTGACCAGGCTGAGCCGGCGGCCGAACCGGTCGGCCAGGATGCCGGCGGTGAAGAGCAGCCCGGCGAACACCAGGGTGTACGAGTTGATCGCCCACTCGAGTTCGCTCTGGGTGGCGCCGATGCCCTTGTCCGGGTCGGCGATGGTGCGCATCGCGACGTTGAGCACCGTGTTGTCGAGTACGACCACCAGCAGGCTGATGACCAGCACACCGAGGATCGCCCATCGGCGGGGATGCCCGGTCTGGGGTTGAGCTTGGGTCATGCGCGGTTCCCCCGAAACCTTTTTCGAAACGGAACCGTTCCGTTTCCTATCGCCAACCTAGTCGCATCGCCCAGCAAAACGGAACGGTCTCGTATCGAAAGTGTCGGCGGTCACCCCGGAACGCGGCAACCGGACGGTGACCGACGTACACCGGCCCGGCAATCACCCCGGTACGCGCCGGGCCGAAGTCAACGGTGAGCCCGGAACACACTTCCCCGGAAGGACCGATCTTGCCTAAGCTTCTCCGCCGCATCGCCGTGACCGCCCTCATCGCCCCGGTCGCCGCCGGCACCGTCATGATCGCGTCCCCGGCCGAAGCCGCCCCGGCGAAGCCCACCACGGCAGCCCTGCAAACCGAGGTCAACCGGCTCACCAACATCCAGCGCACCAAGCACGGCTGCCCCGCCCTCAAGGCCGACGCCAAACTCATCAAAGCC
>NZ_JAGFNS010000056.1 GCF_017592555.1 Actinoplanes flavus
ACTACGGCACGTTCGCCGACCTGCTCGACCGTAAGCCGAAGAACGGTGGCCCCGGTTTCTACGAGTGGGCGACGACCAAGCACAAGAACAAGCCGTTGATGATCGCCGAGTGGGGTGGCTATCACCGGATCGGTAAGAAGACCGACAAGTCCGCGGTCTACAACAGTGTGCTGCCGGAGCTGAAGAAGCGGCCCGCGATCAAGGCGATCGTGCACTTCGACACCAAGGCCGACGACCAGGGCAACCGCGACATCAGCATCAACAGCACCCCGGCCAGCCTCGCCTCCTTCCGCAAGCTCGCCGCCAACCCCATCTTCAACGTCAAGCTCGCCTGACCGGACACACACCGAAGCCGCCACCCCACCCCGGGGGTGGCGGCTTCAGTGTTCGACCAGCACGGACTTCACCTCGGTGGTGATGCGGGCGTCGTACCGGCCGGTGGCGGTGGCCCACCCGGTCTCGCGCAGCGTGGCCCCGGCCTTGACGTCGCGCCGGGCGGCGCCGTCGACGGTGGCCGAACCGGCGCCTTTGTCCAGACGTATCCGGATCGGGGCGCCCGCCTGGGTGCGAACGACGAGCTCACCGAGCGTGCCGGTGACCGTCAGCGGGACCGTGCCGTTCGGCTTGGACAGTGTCAGCGCGCCGCGCGGCACGTCGCCGGCGAGTGCGAAGCCCGCGAGACCGCCGGCCCGCGCGTCCACGTCGAGTTCCCGCACCCCGTCGGTGACCGTGAGCGTCCAGGCGACCGTCGCGTTGAGCACCACCTCCGCGCCCGCCGTGACGACCGCGCCGGGCGCCAGGGCGAGCAGCGAGCCGTCGGGCGATTCGGTCAGCTGAGGTGCGACGTTCGGGTCGAGCGCGGCGACGGTGAACAGCGACTCACCCAGCACCGCCGTGCGGATGCGCAGGCTGGTCGCCGCACCGGTGATCTCCAGCCGCCGCTGCTTGACCGCGCCGAGCGGCGCGGTCAGCGGCACCGGCGCCGGGATCGCATCGGACGGGGCGGGCTGCGCGGTCGCCGCCGGGCGCGGCGAGGTCGGGTGGTAGGCCTCGGTCTGGCCGAGAATCACCCCCACGGTCAACGACACGAGTACGGCCGTGAACCCCAGCAACCACCACGGCCTGCGGACCTGCTCGTAGATGAGCACCACCCGCCCCACGTGCGGTGGTGGTCGGCGGCGGCCGCGGGCAGCGGGCGCGTCGGCGAGAGAGACCGGCCGTCCCGGAAGGGGAACGGTGGGCCGGCCGGCTGCCGGAACGCCGGACGGGGCGCCGGTGAAGACCCGCTGACGGAACTCGGGGACGGCGACCTCCGGAGACACGTCGCGACGACGGTCGGACTGGTCAGCCACCCGGCACCTCCGCTCACCGGGACACCTGCCCCGCCACTACCGGATACGGAAGGCGAAGCGGCATCGGATCGATGAAGATCGTCGATTTCTGAGGATACGGCGTCGCCGATTGGGCGGTGACGCCGACCGCCGTTGGCTAGGGTCGGTCTTACCCGCTCGGAGGAGGTTCGCCGTGCCCGCGGAGTCCCGGTTCGTGCTCGACTTCGCCGACATCGACGCCGGCATGCTGCCCGAGGTCGGGGGCAAGGCGGCCAACCTGGGGAAACTCGCCCGTGCCGGGTTGCCGGTGCCGCCGGGTGCCTGTGTGACGACCGATGCCTACCGGCAGGCGGCCGACGCGGCGCCCGGTCTGCCCGGGATCATCGAGGAGCTGACCGCCACCGCCCCGGACGACCTGCCACGGTTGACCGAGCTCGCCGGCCGGGCCCGCGAAGCGCTGCTCGCGGCACCCGTCCCGGCCGAGGTCGCCGCCGCCGTCGCCGTCGTCTACCGCGGCATGGAAGCGGTCGCGGTGCGTTCCTCGGCCACCGCCGAGGACCTCCCGTTCGCCAGCTTCGCCGGGCAGCAGGACACCTACCTCAACGTGGTCGGTGAGGTCGCGGTGCTCGACGCCGTACACCGCTGCTGGGCTTCGTTGTGGACCGACCGGGCGGTCACCTATCGCGCCGCGAACGGCATCGACCACCGCGCCGTCCGGCTCGCCGTGGTGATCCAGAGGATGGTCCCGTCGGCGGTGGCCGGTGTCCTCTTCACCGCCAACCCGGTCACCGGCCGCCGCCGGGAGGCGGTCATCGACGCCAGCCCGGGCCTGGGCGAATCGGTGGTGTCCGGCACGGTCAACCCCGACCACTTCGTGGTCGACACCATCACCGGCCGGATCCGCGACCGCCGGCTCGGCGACAAACAGACAATGATCCGAGGGGTACGGGGAGGAGGCGTCGAGCACGTCACCACACCGGGAGACACCGGTCGCGCGTGCCTGACCGATGCCCAGGTCCGGGCGGTCGCGGTCCTCGGATCCCGGGTCGAGGCGAGCTGCGACGGCCCGCAGGACATCGAATGGGCCATCGACCCGGACGGCACCCTGTGGCTGACCCAGGCCCGGCCGATCACCACCCTCTACCCGCTGCCCGCCGGCCGGGACGGACTGCGCGTCTACCTCTGCGCCACTCTCGCCCAGGGCCTGATCCAGCCGATCACCCCGCTCGGGCTGGCCACGTTCCGGCTGTTCAGCAGTAGTGTCGCGGAACTGTTCGGCCGTCCGGTCGCCGACCCGGTCGCCGGCGCGGCGGTCTGTGCCCAGGCCGACTCGCGCCTGTTCGTCGACCTGACCGGCGTCCTGCGCAGCCCGGCCGGGCGGGCGATCGTGCCGCGGCTGTTCGACGTGATGGAGGCGCGCGCCGCCGTGGTGGTGCGGTCCCTGTTCGACCGGCCCGAGTTCGCGCTCACCCGGCGTTCCGTGCTGCCGTTCGTGGCCCGGGTCGCGGACGTCGCCGTCCGGCACCGGCTGCCGCTGCACGCCGTACGCGCCCTGCGTGACCCGCGGCGGGTCCGCCGCGACCTGGACGCCCTCGCCGACCGCGCCCGCCGCCGCCTCGACCTGCCCGCCGGCACCCCCGCCACCGCCCGGCTCGACCAGGCCGAACAGGTCCTCGTCCACGAGAACATCGGCACCGTCATGCCGATCGCCGCACCGGCCGCGCTCGCCGGGTTCGGCCTGCTCGCCCTCGCCGGCCGGCTGCTGCGACCCGATCTCGCCCCGGGCGAGTTGCAGACCGTGCTGCGCGGCCTGCCGAACAACGTCACCACCGAGATGGACCTGGCCCTGTGGCAGCTGGCCGGCCGGATCCGCGCGGCCGGCGAGACCCTCGACGCGGACCCCGGCACGCTGGCCGGCCACTACCACGCCGGCACCCTGCCACCGGTCGCGCAGCAGGGCCTGACCGACTTCCTCGACCGGTACGGCCACCGGGCCGTCGCCGAGATCGACCTCGGTCTGCCGCGCTGGTCCGAGGATCCCCGGCACGTGCTCGGCGTGCTTCTCAACTACCAGCGTCTCGACGACCCGGCCGCCGCCCCGGACACGGTGTTCGCGGCCGCCGCCCGCGAGGCCGACGAGATGATCGCGACCCTGACCGGCCGCGCCCGTGGCCGGCTCCGCCGCCGCGCCGTCCGCTTCGCGTTGAACCGGGCCCGGGCCCTGGCCGGGTTGCGGGAGTTCCCGAAGTACTACTTCGTGGTCGTGCTCGCCGCGGCCCGCCGCCAGTTCGCCGCGGTCGGCGCCGACCTGGCCGCCGCCGGCCGGATCGACGCCGCCGACGACGTCTTCTTCCTCGACCTGCCGGAGATCCGCGCTGCGGTCGCCGGCCGCGACCAGCACGCCGTGGTCGCCGCCCGCCGCGCCGACTACGACCGGGAGACGCGCCGCCGGCGGATACCGCGGGTGCTGCTGTCCGACGGCACCGAGCCGGAACGCGAACTACCCCGCCCGGCCGCCCCGGACGGTGCGCTCCGCGGCACGCCGGCCTCCGCCGGCACGGTCACCGGCCCGGCCCGGGTGATCATCGACCCGGTCGGCGCCCACCTCGAACCCGGCGAGATCCTCATCGCCCCGTCCACCGACCCCGGCTGGACCCCGCTGTTCCTCACGGCCGGCGGCCTGGTCATGGAGATGGGTGGCGCCAATTCGCACGGCGCTGTGGTGGCCCGCGAGTACGGCATCCCGGCCGTCGTCGGCGTCCCCGACGCCACCACGCTCCTGCACACCGGCCAGCAGGTCGCCGTCGACGGCGCCACCGGCGTGATCACCAGCGCAGGCTGACCACTCACCTCGTCGCGGGCCACGTCCCGTATCGAACGAGTGTCTGCTGTGGACGACAATCGCCGGGGTTGTCGTCCTGTTCCCCATGCGCTCCGAGCGACCACCGGAACAGGCCCGATCGGGCCATCCCTGACGTCGTGAACGCGGTTACATTCGGGCGACGCGCGTCACGAAGATTCGTCGAGATCAATCAGATCATCTCGTTCGGGGGAACCATGCGCATCCGCATTCGTAAGGGGGCCGCCGGCGTCGTATCGGTCGCCGCGACCCTGGCCCTACTCGTCGCCCAGCAGGCGCCGGCCGCCGCCACCCCACCCGATGCCCTGTTCGCCAAGATCCTGGTCAAACAGGTCACCGGAGCGCACGCCAAACAACACCTCGACGCCCTGCAGAGGATCGCCGACGCCAACGGCGGCAACCGCGCGGCCGGGACGCCCGGCTACACCGCATCCCGCGACTACGTCGCCAACAAGCTGCGGAAAGCCGGCTACAAGGTCACGCTCGACCCGATCAACTTCGTCGAGGCCTGGACGGAGAACAACCCGCCCACGCTCAACCAGACCGCGCCGAACAGCAGGACCTACGTCCCCAACGAGGACTTCCACACCTTCCAGCCGTCGCCCGCCGGCGATGTGACCGCACAGGTCCAGGGTGTCGACCTCACGCTGCCGCCGACCCCCACCCCGACCTCGACCAGCGGATGCGAGACCGCCGACTTCAACGGCTTCGTGGCCGGCCGGATCGCGCTCATCCAGCGTGGCACGTGCGCGTTCGCCACCAAGATCCGCAACGCCGGGTTCGCCGGCGCCTCCGGGATCATCGTCTTCAACGAGGGGCAGCCCGGCCGGACCGACGCCTTCCCGCTCGACATCGGCGAGTGGCGGGCCGGAGTCCCGATGGTCTTCGCCGACTTCGCCGTCGGCAACGAACTCGCCGCCAACCCCGGGACCACCGTCCAGCTCAAGGTCGACTCCACCCTGACCCTGGGTACCAACCACAACGTGATCGCCGAGACCCGCACCGGCAACCCGAAGAACGTCGTGATGGTCGGCGCCCACCTGGACAGCGTGGAAGTCGGCCCCGGCATCAACGACAACGGCTCGGGCAGCGCCGCGATCCTCGAGACCGCCCTGCAGATGAAGCACTTCCCGGTCAAGAACAAGGTCCGCTTCGCGTTCTGGGCGGCCGAGGAGATCGGGCTGCTCGGCTCCGACCAGTACGTCGAGGGCCTGACCGCCGCCGAACGCGACCGGATCAAGCTCTACCTCAACTTCGACATGGTCGCCTCACCCAACTACGCCTACAAGCTCTACGACGGCGACAACTCCGACGGCGTGGGCTCGCCGGCCGGACCGCCCGGATCCGCGCAGATCGAGAAGCAGCTCGAAGCCTTCTTCGACTCCCGCGGCCTCGGCCACGTCGGCACCGACTTCGACGGCCGCTCCGACTACGGCCCGTTCATCGCGGTCGGCATTCCCGCCGGCGGCATCTTCACCGGCGCCGAAGGCATCAAGACGCCGGAGGAGCAGGCCCTGTTCGGCGGCACCGCCGGTGTCGCCTACGACATCTGCTACCACCAGGCCTGCGACACCACCGCCAACGTCAACCTGACCGCGCTCGACGTCAACGCCGACGCCATCGCCGACTCGACGGCCCGGTTCGCCTTCAACACCACCGCCATCCCCTGAGCCGGCCCTCCGGTGGTGAGGCGCCGCCTCGCCACCGGAGGCCCCGGCCGCATCGCCGACCTCGGACGCGCGTTCGAGCGGGCGCGGCACGCGCAGCGGTCTAGGCGGCGCGTTTGTCCTCCACGTGCACGACGGTCAACTCGCGGCCGTCGCGGTCCCGTTTGGCGCGCCCATGCAGACCGACGGCGAGATCGGTGGCGTCCGTGACCTCGCCGGGGCCGACATAGGTGAGCACGTCGTTGTGATGCCCGTAGACCACCCACCCGGGGCCGGGTTCCAGGGTGATGGTGCCGAAATCGCCGGCGGACGATCCGGCGACGACGGGCCCGTACTCACGCAGGATGTCCACCGCCTGCCGGGCCAGATCATCGGCCGGTCCGGGCGCCGGCAGCACGACGCACGTGGCGTGGGCGAACACCACCCACGACTTGCCGTCTCCTCGAATGATCCGCCGCCACACCTCGACCAGCTCATGCTCCGCCATGGCAAGATCATGGCGTATGCGAGCCGGCTCCGCCGCCCCACGGTTCTCCTCCCACAGGTAGCTCCGCCGTGCCGGGACGGCCGCCAGGTGGGGCTATTTGAGCAGATCGGACACGATGATGGTCACGAAGATCAGGATGACCGCCTCGCTCACCAGCCACGAGTGTTCGTTGGCCCAGTCCCGGACCTTCGGCAGCACCGCCACCGCGCGCTGACCGAACGCGAGCAGGATGAGTAGCGGCAATGCCAGCAACAGCAGCGTCAGAGCCAGGAACGGCAGCAGGTGCCACCAGGGCTGGCCGTGGCCGGCGAGGCTGCCGGCGGCCGCCGCCATGGTGGCCTCGTCGCTGGGCATGGCGATGAACAGCAGAAATCCCAGGCCGAAGGCGAAGCGAGGGCTGGCCGCCTGCAACTTGTTCATCCATTTCGGCGGCTGGCTTCGCTTGCGGCCGGCGAAGACGTTCACCATCAGGGCCACCAGCAAGGCCAGCACCACCCAGTCGATCAGGTGACGAGTGCGGTCGTGCTGATCCTGGCCACCGCCGGTACCTCGTACGAGGTGAAAGGCGAAGTGCCAGACGGTCAGCCCGATGATCCCGGCGAGCCCGGCCCCCGCCAGGTAGGCGAGCGAGCTGCGCTTCGGCTCCCGGCTGGAGGCGAGGAAGACGGCACTGATGATCTGCGGGCCGGCGATCATCACCACCGCGAGCAGCAGGACGCTCAGCCAATTCACGGCCTCCCCCTTTCGGCCTCATCCTTCCCAAGCGGAGCCTGGCCCGGACGTCGTTTGCCCAATCAGGTCCGGTGGCCGGGTCCGTGCCCCCGGGCGAAGGCTCGGACCGCCATCCGTACCTCCAAGGCGGCATCCGCATGGCCCGTGAGCGGGTAAAATCCCCCGGCGGCAACCGGCCGGGCATTCTTCTCAGGTCCGGGGTGGTGTCGGCGATTGATGATCACAAGATGTCCCCGGCCCTCAGGGAGTGATCATGGTAATCGGTTCCATCGGCTCCGTCCCGTTCAGCGTGATCGCGGCAGGCCAGCTCCAGGACCCACAGGCCCGGCAGGAGCAGGTCAACGCCCAGGCGGACCTGCTCCAGGCCCTGGTCAGCTCCGACCTGCCGGTCAAGATGGTGCAGGCCAGCCTGAACGACGGCAAAGGCGTCGACCTCTACCTCTGACCGCCGCGCCGACCGGCGTCACGGACGGTCGTCCAGGCGGACGTCGCCGATCTCGACCGTCCAGAGCAGGTCGGTGAGGTGGTCGAGAGCCTTCGCCAGATGACGCCGGTAGGTGCTCAGCGGCAGGTCGAGAATCTGCGCCGCGGCCTCCTGGCTGGGCGCCGCACGCAGGTATGTCCGGTCCAGCACCGCCCGCAACCGGTCACCGCGTGGCTCGGCGCCCAGCCGGGCGACCCCGTCCTCGATGACGGCCCGCAGCCGGCCGACGTCCGGCCCGGAAGCGGTGGCGGCGAGCGCGGTGCCGAGCAGCGGGCTGGCGGCGAGACGGTCGGGCCGGTGCAGGGTCGGCAACGCGGCCCGTACCGCGGCGCCGAACCGGGCGCGGTCCAGCGGCGGCGGCCGCAGCAGCGCGGCCGGCGGCGGCCCGGTCGCTCCGGTGCGCCCGCGTTCGTGCATCAGGTCGAACCAGGTGTCGACCGGGACGCGCCGCCAGTCGATGCCGTAGGCGACATGGCGCCGGCCGTCGAAGTCCACCTCGACGAGCCGGGCGAAGGCCATGTAGTCGAAGAACGGCCCCCAGTGCCCGGGGTCGACGGTGATGATGAACGACCAGGCCAGCGGGTGGGTCAACCATTCGACGATGCTGGAGACCGGACCGGCCAGCAGGGCGTACCGGTCGCGTTGGTGCTCGTCGGCGCCGGACAGGAAGCGGGAGATGTCGACGAGTTCGCCGGGCCGGGCCGGGGCCTCCCGTGCGACGTGGGCGAGCACCGCCCGTACGATCGGATCTCGCTCCTCGAGGCCGGAGCCGCTGGGGCACAGCAGGTTGAGGGCCAGCCCGGCGACGTGGCCGCCGCTTCGTACCACGCTGAGCTGTCGGGGTTGGACCGTGAGCCACGCCCGGGCGAGGTCGGCGCTGGCCGGCCCCTCGAACCGTTCGATGACCGCGCAGACCTGTTCGTGTTCGTCGGGCCGGGCGGTGACGACACTGGTGGAGCCCTGCGCCCGCAGCCCGGCCAGCGTGCCGGCGAGGGGACTGCTGCGCAGCATGAACAGCAACTGTTGTGCGTGGACCTGCCGGTCCTCGCCGGTGGCGGCGCGCAGCCGGGCCACCGCCTCGATGTAGACCGTCCAGCGGGTCCGGCGGAACGATTCCGGCGCCCGCCGCTCGAATTCGGCGTGCAGCACGTCCCGAACCAGGTCGTGGATCGACAGTCCGTGCGGGCCGCTGGTGATGAACGGCTGACGCGCCAGCCATCGCCACACCGCGGGCGCGTCGGCGCCGACCAGGCGGCGCAGCAGATCCTCGGTGGTCAGCCAAGCGACCGCGCACGTGGCCAGGCCGGTCAGATGCGCCTCACCGGGCACCTCACGCACGAACGACTCCAGCAGCACGGAGATCAGATCCGGGGCGTCGGCGAGGCTGCCGGGCACCCTTCCGGCCGCGGCCAGATCGGCCAGCAACGCCATGGTCAGCGGATGGCCCCGGGCGAGCGCCAGCAGGTGCGGGCGCACCTGCGGCGACACACCGGCACAGGCGAGCAGATCGTCACCCTCGGCCGGGCCGAGCGGGCGAAGCGGGTGCACCACCGTCAGATCACCCCAGCCGGGATCGGTCCGCCAGGGCGCGCTCGGCGGATCACGCCCGGCCAGCACCACGACGGCGTCCGCGCTCAGGGTGGGCAGCAGCGTGTCGCGCAGCCAGCCGTCGACCGGGCTCAACTGCTCGTATCCGTCGATCAGCAGCACCGCACCGGCCGGAAACCCCTCGCGATCACCGAGGGCGAGCCGGATCGCAGCCGCGACACCCGGCGGTGCCGCGTCGATGTCACGACCGTCGAGGTGTACGGGAACGCGCCCGGCCACACGCGCCCGGGCGGCGAACTCGTGCAGCAGGGTCGTCTTGCCGATGCCGCCTTCGCCGTGCACGAACAGCACCCGGCACGTGCCGCGCCCGTGCAGCGCGTCGTCGAAACAGGTGAGCTCCCGCTCACGGCCGACGAAACGCCGCCGCCGCGCGGCCTCCAGCAGGTCACCGAGGTTCCCCGACATGCCACCACTGTTCCCGCACGGCACCGTTTTGGACAGCGTTTGACGTCGTTCCGACCTGGAAGGTGAGCGCCGAAACGGCCGATCCTGGGCGCGTCACTGCGATACGGAGGTGCCCGATGTCCCGGATCATCGTCCTCGGCGCCGGCCTGTGCGGCCTGTCCACCGCCCTGCTGCTGGCCCGCGACGGCCACCAGGTCACCGTTCTGGAGCGGGACCCGGCCGATCCGCCGCCCGATGGGGAGTGGGAGCGCTGGCAGCGGTCCGGTGTCAACCAGTTCCGGCTGCCGCACATCCTGCTGCCACGCTGGCGCGACCTGATGGACCGCGAACTGCCGGACGTCCTCGACCGCCTCGAGGCCGTGGGCGGGCTGCGGATCAACCTTCTCGACCTGCTGCCGGCCGCCCAGCGCGGCCCGTGGCAGGCCGGCGACGAGCGCTTCGTGACCGTCACGGCGCGCCGCCCCGTACTGGAGAAGGTTCTGGCCTCGATCGCCGCCGGCGCCGCCGGCATCCGGATCCGGCGCGGGGTCACCGTCACCGGCCTGCTCACCGATGATCAGACCTTGGGCGTACGGATCCCGCGCGTGTCCGGTGTGCTCGCCGAGGGTGGGCGCACCTTCCGGGCCGACCTGGTGGTGGACTGCTGCGGACGGCGCTCGCCGTTGAGCGCGTGGCTGTCCGCGGCCGGCGCCCGGCATCCGGCCGAGGAACGCGCCGACTGCGGCTTCGTCTACTTCAGCCGCGACTTCCGGACCCGCACCGGAGCCCTGCCGCCGGGCCGCACCGGCGTCCTGCAACGGCACGAGTCGTTGTCGATCCTGACCGTGCCCGCCGACAACGGCACCTGGAGCGTGGTCCTGATCGCGAGCGGCCGGGACCGGGTGATGCGGGCCCTGCGCGACCCCGCCCGCTGGGACGCGGCGCTCGCCCTCTACCCGCTGGCCGCACACTGGCGCGACGGCGAACCCGGCCCCGGCGTGCGGGTCATGGCCGGCATCGAGGACCGGCACCGGAACCTGCTCGTGGCCGGCGACCCGGTGGCCACCGGCATTCTCGCCGTCGGCGACTCGTGGGCCTGCACCAACCCGTCGCTCGGGCGCGGCGCCACCATCGGCCTGCTGCACGCCGTCGGCCTGCGCGACGTGCTGCGCGACACCGGCACCGCCGACCACCACAAACTGGCCCGCCGTTTCCACGAGTGGACGGCCACCGTCGTCGAGCCGATGTACCGGGCCACCCTCTGGTACGACCGGCACCGGCTGGCCGAACTCGACGCCGACGCCGCGGGAACGCCGTACCGGACCGACGATCCCGGCTGGGCGTTCAGCCTGGCCGTCTTCGCCGCGGGTGCCGCCGACCCGGAGATCGCCCGCGCCCACCAGTCCCTCGGGTCGCTGCTGGCCACCCCGGACGACGTCGTCGCCCGCCCCGGCCTGGCCGAGAAGATCATGCGGCTGGGCGGCGGCGCCCCGCACTACCCACTGCCCGGCCCCACCCGCGCGCAACTGCTGGCCGCCGTCGACGCCTGACGAGGGTGAAGGAATCCGTCGTGGACGGAGGTGAGGGCTGGTGCCACCCTCGATTCCCGGCCGGCCTTGAGGAGCGGCGCGAGGAGGCGTAGACAGAGACTGTCCTCAATGGGCTGTCGATGGGGGTGTCCGATGTGGCGCCGACTTCTGCTCGTGGCTCTCACCGTGCTGGCCGGGGCGGCGCCGTCCACCGCCGCCGTCGCCGCTGACCAGCGGCCGGCCGACGGGCTGCTGCCGTTCCCCAGCGACCGGTTCACGGTCGCCGACCGCAGCAGCCCGACCGGGCGGCGGGTGCACTTCCCGGCCGGGGCGCTGCCGGCGAACGTGGCCGGGACACCCATCGACCCGGCCGAGTGGAACCGGCAGGACGGGTTCAGCCCGGGCACCCCGATCCTGGTCCACGTGCCGGGGCTCGATCCGGTGGCCAGCGGCATCGCGCCGGTCACCGACATCGGGCGGTCACTGCGGCCGGACGCGCCGATCGTGCTGCTGAACACGCGGACCGGGCAGCGGACACCCCACTGGGCGGAACTCGACGCGCACGCCGCCGACGACCCGGCCCGGCAGCTGCTCATCATCCGGCCGGCGGTGGCGCTGAGCGAGGCGACCCGGTACGTCGTCGTGCTGCGGGGACTGCGCGACCGTACCGGGGCATGGATCCCCGCCCCTGACCGGGCGGCGCCACAGCGCCTGGCGGCCGGCGTGACCGGACACCACCTCTACCTGGCGTGGGACTTCACCGTCGCGAGCGCGGCCGGGCTCACCGGCCGGGTGCTGCGGATGCGGGACGACGCGTTCGCCGCCCTCGGGCGTGCCGCGCCGGCGTTCACGATCGGGCCGGTCACCGACTACACCGCCGAGCAGGATCCCCGGATCGCCCGCCAGGTGCGCGGCACGGTCACGGTGCCGAGCTATCTCACCGGCGCCGGCGGCCCCGGATCCCGGCTGAACTATCCGCCGGGCGGCGATCTGCCGGCCGCGTCGGGCACCACCTACGCCGCCGCGTTCGTCTGCAACATCCCCCGCGGGGTGACCGCGCGGAAGCCCGCTCACCTGTCGCTCTACGGTCACGGGCTGCTCGGCGCACCCACCGAGATCAACGCCGGAAACGTCAAACAGATGGCGTACGACCACGGCTTCCTGTTCTGCGCGACGAGCTGGATCGGCCTGTCGTCGGCGGACGTCCCGTTCGTGGCCGGCGTCTGGGGCGACCTCAGCGCCTTCCCCTCCGTACCCGATCGGTTGCAGCAGAGCTTCCTGAACTTCCTCTTCCTCGGACGGGCGATGGTGGCGGACGGCGGGTTCGCCGCGCACCCCGCGTTCCAGGACGGGCGGGGCCGCAGCCTGCTCGACCGGCGCGGTGGCCTGCACTACGACGGCAACAGCCAGGGCGGCATCAACGGGGGAGCGCTGACCGCGATCGCCCAGGACTGGACCCGCGCGGTCCTCGGGGTGCCCGCGATGAACTACAGCACCCTGTTGCAGCGCAGCACCGCCTTCGCGCCGTTCCAGCAGCTGATGGACCGGTCGTACCCGGACCGGATCGACCAGCAGGTCATCTTCGGGCTGTTGCAGATGCTATGGGACCGTGGCGAGGCCAACGGGTACGCCCAGCACCTGACCGCCCGCCCGCTGCCGGGCACCCCGGCGCATCAGGTGCTGATGCACGTCGCGTTCGGTGACCACCAGGTGTCCCCGGCCGCCGCACAGGTGCAGGCCCGCACCATCGGCGCCCGCCTGCACCGGCCCGCGCTGGCCCCCGGCTGGTCCGACGAGGTGGCGCCGTTCTGGGGCATCGGCACGATCCCGGCCTACCCGTACCGCGGGTCGGCGCTCGTGGTGTGGAACAGCGGCCAGGCCTACGCGCCGCCACCGACCAACCTCGCGCCCAGCGACCCACGGTACGGGCCGGACCCGCACGAGTTCCCGCGCGCCCAGCCCGGCGCCCAGGCGCAGAAGGCGGCGTTCCTGCTCACCGGCAGGGTGATCGACGTCTGCGACGGCGGCCCCTGCCCCTGACGCCGCGCGGTTCGGCCCGCTGCCCGCCGAACCGCCGGCATCACCGTGGTCAGCCGCGAACCCACATCACGGCGCGGGTCTCCGTGCCGCCCTCCTCGACCGAACTCGTCCCGACGATCCGGCCCCGGTTGTCGATGGCCCACGCCGAGGCGACCCGGCCGACGTTCGGCAGCCGGACGGCCCGGCCGTTCTGCCACAGCACGGCGTCGAGATCCGACGGCGTGTCGACCGTGTTACCGACCGCCTGGTCCCGGTCGTTGACGGCCCCGGCGTGGAAATTCGTGGCGCCCGCCGGAGGCTCCAGCGCGGTGAGGCGCCCGTTTCGCCACAGGGCACTTCGATCGTACGATCCATCGCCCTTGACGTTGATCAGAAGGTGACCCCGGTCGTTGACGGCGACGGCGGTGCCCTGCCCGGTGCTCAGGTCCCGGCGCTGACCGTGCCACCAGCGCACCGGGAAGGCGGTCCCGAACCGGTTTCCCAACAGGCCGGCGACCTGCCCGGCGTCGTTCACGTCGTGGGCGGCCGACTCCTGGCCACCCAGGTCGGTCAGCACGCCGTTCCGCCAGTGGAAGGCATGCGTGGTGTTGTCGGCGGTGGTGCTCTCGCCGACGATCTCGCCCCGGTCGTTGATCGCCTCGGCGGAGGAGAAGAACCCGCCGGGCAGGGTGCCGAGATCGGTCATGACGCCGTCACGCCACAGGAAGGCGTGCTGGGCGTTGTCGGCGGTGTAGCTCCAGCCGACCGCCTCGCCGCGGTTGTTGACGTCGTTGACGATCGCGTATCCGCCACCCAGGTCACCGAGGTCGGTGAGGGTGCCGTTCCGCCACAGATACGCCGTCGCCGACCGGTTCACCGCCACCTGACCTCGATCGTTGATGGCGGTCGGATAGCTGTCGGGGCCGGCGCCGAGATCGACGACCTTCCACTCGACCGGGGTGGCCGGTGCGGCCAGCACAGCGGTCGCGGCGAGCAGTGCAACAGTTCCGATGGACATCGCATCCCCCTTGCGAGCCGGTTTCCGCCCAGCGTTCCACCGGTTCGCAAGCGCGGACGGGGCCGTGCTGAGCGTTTTCGGGCAACCGGCTCACTTCGGCGAGCTTGTCGTTCCTGCGGTGGGTCGGTCGCTGGTGACCGGGATGAGTCCCACGTCGTGACGGGCGGCGGGCTGCCGGTTGCGGGAGCCGAGCCGCCGTCCGGGGCCGGGCGAGACGCGGCTGAGCATGCGCAGCTGTGACCAGCCACGTCCAGCGGTCTGTGCCGGCCGGCTCGCGGACTTGCGGAACGGTTCCCTCTTCGGGATGTCTTCAGTGTCGCGGCTTTCTGGAACTGCCAGAAAATCGGCTGTAATAGTCTCGGCGTGGACCATCGAACTCGATTATCGACAGCACGTTTCCCGCTTCTTCGCGGTTGTGGCCAAAGACGTACCGATGGATCACCCAGATCCCCTCACGAGCCAGCGTGCGGCAATCCAACCCAAGGTCAGGCCGACCCAGGGCCTCCTCGCTGTAGTGTGAATCACCGGATACCAAGGACTCCAGCAGCCAGATCAGTTCGACCTCCGCGAAATCTGTCATGTCCCCGGCGAGCGCTGCCAGAATCACGGTCAAGGCCGGCACCGCCACCTCGAAGAGCCCGCCATTGACCTCAAGATGCCCAGAGAAGTCAAGCCCTCTGACTTCCACCGGATCTGTGGCTTGAACGAGGGACCTGAACATGTCCGCAACATGCTCTGCCGTATTCCCGCAACCACAGCGATATCGGCCCCATTCATGCCTCGTAATCTCTGCAAGTGCAAGGCGGTTACGGACTGACACAGTGGGCCTTTCTGTGAGCGCACACCCGGCGCATCCTAAGTGATTCATATCAACGCGTCGACCCCAACAGAGCGGGATCAGGCCCCAATTCTGGCTGTACGCAGCTCACGGTCCCGAATCACCGATTCGCACCCGTTCGCTGCTGATATTGCACTGTGCAGCATAGGGTGCTGCGACGGTCGGAAGTCTCCTTCTGAAGCAATGGCAGTACTGGTCGACAGCGCTGCGCGGGCCAGCGTGGCCGACCCGCGGAGGTAGCCCGTCTTTGAGCGAACCGCTCTGACGGGGTTAGCAGTGCTTGAGGTATGGGCGGACGGTCGCCGGAACGATATCGTCGCAGTAGCCCGAGGTGCCGCCATTGACTGCCTGCCATGCGCCGTTGGTGTAATGGAAGACCACCTCGGCGTTGTCGGCCTCCTTCGGATGGGTCTTGGCGAGCGCGTATCCCTGGTAGCAGGTGATGTCGGTCAGCGTGTCGGTCGGCGCGAGGTCGTCACCGATCTTGCTGGAGCGCAGCGCCTTGAGCAGAGTCGTCTCCGACGGCGTGCAGGTGCCGTCGGAGGTCGGCTTCGCTGTCGAGTTCCGGGTGCTGCTCGTCGGCGCGGCGGAGGATTCCGTTGCGGTACCACCGGCTGTCGGGCTGCTGGCCGTCGGAGCGGGTGCGGTGGTGGTCGCTCCCGCGGCCGGGACGGTGCTGGCCGGGGTCGCGCTGCTGGTGGCCTGGGTGCTCGAACAGCCGGTGAGGGCAGCGGCGGCCACAGCGGCAACGATGAGTGACGTACGAGCGTTCACGATTTCTTTCTCCCCGAAATATCTGTACCGCATCCCGTGATGCGCGGGATGGTCATCAGCATGCTGGCTCGGCACGGTTGGCGAATCACGGGAACGTGCCAAGGGTGATTTGCGAGCATTTGCGGCAATTGGATGGCGTCGCATATTCGACTTGCTCCCGTGCCGCGATCCGCTCGTTACGCAGCATCACGTCGCGGGCCACGAGCGAACATGCCGAGTTGAGTGCGCCAGGGACTGTAAGAAATGGCTCTAGCGCAGAAATGGCGGTCGAGGTGATGGGCCATGCGAGCACGGTCCGCCGGCGTAGGAGAGTGGAGCCGGCGGTGCGGACTGGGCGGAGGCATCATTCGAGGCCCCAGTCGGTAGGCTTTTCGGTCAGACTGTCTCGCACCGCGTCTCGGATCGCCGAGGCATCGCCGTCACCGGAATCGCTGAGCCGCCAATAGATGGGGTTGAGCACGGTTTCGGCAAAGCCGGAGTCTCGATCGGTAGCTGATAGCCGGCTGATCAGGTCGGCGATGTCGTCAAGCTTGAGGTAGGTGGCGGCCGCACCTGCCGCTTGCAGCGCGGAGTCGGTGTACTCCTCTAATACCCAGCCGAAACCGCTGCTCATCGTGGCAGCGTGGAACGTCCAGAGATGCGCCAAGTGCCGGAGCCCGACCGGCTCGTCGGCGTCAGGCTGGCCCCGGAATCTGACACTCACGTAGAGGTCTGCGGCCCGCTCAGCCAGCGCCTCGACGATGTCGCGGAGTAAGTAGTTGCCGCGGTCCACCACCCAGTGCGGCACCGTGCGCCACGTGTACGCAGTGTGAAGCCGTTCAACGTCATCGATAGTGCGGAGCACCTCCAGCCCCCGCGCTCTTGGCAGCACCGCCGCCCGTGGGACAGTGCCGGAGATGCACGCCGTGCGGAGATAGGCTTCACCAGAGACGTATCCACCGGTGGCATCCGACTCGACAAGGTCGTGCCAAACGCCGCGTTTGCCGAGCTCAACCCGGCAATACTCATCGTCGATGATCCACACCCGCAGGATGGGGCCGGTCGGACCCGGGTTGTAGAAGAACACCGCGCCAGCGTCGGGGTCCATCGTCGTGTAGGTGGTGGTGAGGTCTGCCGGACCGACTGTTCGTGGCCCTCCGGACGAGTCATAGGTCCGCAGTTGGATCATGCCGCAGGGTAGCTCGTAGAGGCGGCCTGTTATTGACAAGGTAGGACCAAATATCGTAGGTCGGCCTTCGGTGCCGGTACGAGACTTCGTCAGCAACGATCCGACGCGAGCCCTTGGCTCTTGGCGGCGAGCGTCATTGACGGCTTTTTCAGTCGCTTTCCTCGCGGAGGGGAAGCCCATCCAGGAGATGTCTGTGCTGCTTCGGGATCCCGTCCACGCCAGTCGTAACGCACTGATTTGCTGCCGTCCGTGCGCGCCAGTAACAGCCAGGACTCGTTCAGTCGAATAGTCGCCCGAGTAGCGCTGACTGACCGGCGGCAAGCACGTGTCCCTGGACGAGCGGCAGCCAGTAGCACTCGAATCGGATTGGCGTGCTGTCGCCGTCTCCTCGCTCCTGCGTGAACCAGCGGTCCGGGACCTCCGGCGAATCGACGGTGAGGTGGTAGAAATGACGGACGTGGATGGCGTCGGCGTACGGCCGCATGTCGTACTCGCTCGCCCCGAGGTAACGCTCAATCCGAATCCCTTCCAAGCCGGTTTCTTCGAGCACCTCACGGAGCACGGCAGCATCGGGCAGCTCCCCGGCTCGCACGGTTCCGGCAGGGACCTGGAGCCCGGATTGATCAAAGCTGGCATCGTCAGGGTGTAGGAACACGAGGAGCCGGCCATCTCGAATGACGTAGGCAACAACCTTCTGCGGTCTCAGCACCGAGGCAGCGTACGGCCTGACCAGCGAGGGCAGAATGTATTTCTGCCCTCGTCGACAACGCCAGACATGCCGCTCCGTGAACGCCGCAGTCTCTTCCAGCGGACATTACTCTCGTGCCGCCGGTCGTGCGGAGTGCCGGCTGCTTCGTCGCGCTCCCGAGTCCGACGATCCGCCAGGGGCGCGGGGTCTCGTAGGGTTCGGGCTGTGACGTACGACTTGGCTGTGTGGGAAGGCGATCCGCCGGCGGATCGTGCCGCTGCAAGGGTCGAATTCGAGCGTTTGTATGCCCGCTACATCGGCTCGGGCCATCACTTTGAGCCGGCGGCTCGGATCGCCGGGTACGTGCGGGCGCTCCTCGACCGGTTTCCCGACATTGGTTCTGACGAGGGCGCGGACAACCCGTGGGCCGGTGGGTCGCTGATGAGCATGGTTCGCGGTCCTCTGCTGTGTATCCCCATCGTTTCGGGCCGGGCCGATGAGATCTCGGTATGGGCTGTTCAGCTAGCCGGTGTTCACGGGTTGAACTGCTACGACCCTCGACTGAACCAGTTGCGCCTGCCGGTTGATCGGCTGCCGGAACCTGTCGTCGACAGCCGGGTGCTGCGGGATGCCGCCGTGCAGAGGTTGACTGGTCTGTTACTGGAGGTGGGATGGGAAACGGCGCGGTCGTCCTGTACCGAGCCGGCCTTCGCCCAGCTTCAGCCGACCGGCTTGGTGTTCTCCTTCAGGCCAAACCCTTCGATCCGTTTCGGGGAAGTCACCTTTAGCCCCACCGTGGGTACTGGCCACCGTGAACTGGGCCGGCTCTGCAACGAATTCATGGGTCGCCCGCCATCGGCAGGGTCACCCGGTGCCCTCGGCACGGCCGTCGATTTGGGAAGCCTGCTGTACGCCGACGGTCTCTCGGCCGCGTCCTTCACCCGGTGGCGGGTCTCATCGGAGGACGAGGTGGATACGGGCACCGCCGTCCTGCTGGAGGACCTGGCCGGGGACGGAATGCCTTTTATGCAACGATTCGCCAGCCTCGGTGACATCATCGCCTGGACATATGTGAATCGGGGTTATCAGGCACGGGATGGCATCCTGGCCGTTGCTTGCGCGCTGGACGGCAGGGAGGCCGAGGCCGCCGAAGTGATCGGAGATTACGCTGCGTACGGCACGGATCAGGTGGGCCGATTGCTCGAACAGACGACCCGGTTCGTTCAAAACTTCGTTGGCCACTTCGGTATCGGTGAAGACGCTCTTCGGCGACTGTCCAGCACTTGATCCGTTGAAGCTAGGAATTACATGGGGCTACAAAGGGAGTGCGCTCTACTGCCGCTGTTCGCGCGAGGTCACCCCTGAGCCACGGGCTGCCATACCGGCATTCGGTCTAACGGTGCCACTGTATTTGCTCCGTAGCCGCATCCGGTCTTGCAACCGCCGGCGTCCAGGCTGACGATCGTGCCCGCTGCTGACCCACTTCCAGTCTCGCGACGCAGGCAGCTCATCGGATTGGTGATCACCGTGCTGGTCCTGGTCGGTGCGGCTGTCCTCGCCCGGGCCGAGATCCCTCCTGCAACGGCGCCGAACGCCTCGTACATGTGCTTGATAGACAGCTCGCAGACCGAGAAGGAACAGGCCACCGCTCTGGCTCTCTGCCACCGCGAAGCCCTGGACGAGATCAACCGCAAGCCCCTGCCGTCCCCTGCGGCCAACGACTCCGCCGCCGCTTCCCGGGTGTGGCGTGCCCTCCTCGATGCGATCTGCACTCCGGGCGGCGGCGACTTCAGCTGCCGGGCTCCGCGACCCGCCACAGACGCCGACGTTGACATGGTCCGACAGGTGCTACACGACGAAGGCTTTCCCGATGCGATCGTGCGCCTGGCTCGCCCCGACGACCCGGCGCCACCAGGCGCGATCATGTACGCCGCCACCCTGCCCGGCGGAGCCTGCATCGCCACCTACGCCGAAATCGGCGAGGGCCCCCACCATGTGGACATCAGCGGACCCCTCCTCGACGGCCGTTGCCTGACACCCTGAGACCCTGCGGCGACGACGCGTACTCATTTGCCGCGATCCGCTCGCCACCCAGCGTCACGGCTGCCGTCGGCAGGCCGACGCCCGCGCGTGCCGAAGAGCGAGCACCGTCATCCTGTGCTTCCGCAAGCTTTGCATCAACCGTGTCGGGCGACGCAAGCCTGGCATACCGCTGTCGCGCGGGATACGGATCCGGACAGTACCCCGAGGCCATCCGACGGCAGCACCATCTCGGCGTTATGCGGTAGGCACTCCGGCGGGGTTCCACCCGTCTGGACCGCGTGCGCCACCATTCGATGCCCCTCCGGCACGGTGATGGTGAGGTTGCTGTAGTCGTCCATGACTGGGCCACCATCGACAGTGCCGACACGTATGGGATCGATGACCTCGTACCAAACAACGAGATCAGGCTGGTCGATCGCCCTCGCCGCCGACCTCGGGTCAACGTGGGAGGTGTTCAGCCAAAGCCGAACAGCACGGGCCGGCTGTACATCAGCCCCGGCCCTGTGCAGCTGGACCACCAGCCAGGCAATAGCGGGTGCCGCCTCCTGAGCGGCGTCTGCCTCCGCTGCGTGTAAGCAACGCACAACCGGCACTTGCCCTGCCTGGGACGTGGCGCCGTCGACCGGCACGTACCGAGGATCGAGCTCCTGTAGCGCCTCGGCCACGGCATCTACCTCATAGCCGTAGAGGATGACGCCTCGCTGTTCCTCACCCACCTCATCAGTTTCCCGCCTGGCAGGTGGCTTCAACGAGTAGCGGACCGATGTTCCCGCACGGCGTCGCGAGGCAACAGCCACCATCGCCAAGTGTCGCAATCTGGGTGAGATCTGTACCAGAACGATTGCGCCCGCTCTGGACGTACGGGCGGGTCGTCGTCCGTTGCTGTGAACGCCATTGGCGATCGGTTTCGTGCTGGGCCGCTAGTAAGGGTTGACCTTGGTACCGTGGCCGGCCGGGGAGGGGTGTGCGTGGTCAACGTCGTTGTGCAGCCTTCCACACGTCGAGCTTCGATGATCGTCGCGGCGGGGGCGGTGCTCGGCCTGCTGGCGTTCTCGGTCGACGCCGTTGACGGCACGGCCAGGCAGGTCATGGTCGCTTTGGGCAGCAGCGGCCTCGCCTGGGGTTCAGCGGCGTTGTTGGCTGGAAGCACGGCGCCGGATCGCCGCAGTGCGGTGACGGGTGCGACCGCGCTGCTGGCCTCGGCCATTCTCGTCTACTACTTCCTGATTCTCGTGATCAGCCGGCGTTGGAGCGGCGGCTCGCTGGTGGACGGATCATCGGCGGATTGGTACGGGTTGCGTTCGCTGGGGGTCATGACCACGGCCTGGCTGCTGGTGTCGATGGTCGCGGGTCCGTCACTGGGCCTGCTGGGTCAGTTGGCGCGAACCGCGCGGCTGCCGCATGCCGCGCTGGCCGCTGGTGCCGCCTGCGGGCTGCTGTCCGGCGAGGGATGGCTGCGGATCGCCGCAGCGCCACCCTGGCGCCTCTGGGCCGTTGACGGACCGGAGGCCGCCTTCGCCCGTGGACTCCTCGCCACGGAAGTGGTCGAGGTCCTCGTTCCGCTTGCCATGCTCGCGTGGTTGGCGTCGGTCCGACGCCTCTGGCACGCGTGGCCTCTCGTGCTGCTTGCGATGGCGGTCACCGCGACGCTGAGCGCAGGGCTGTGGCACCTACTCCGTGTCGCCGCGAACCAGCTCGGCTGACCATCCCACTCGCCCGGCAGCACGGCGTCATTGCGGCGTGGCACCCTTTGGGCATGGGTGACGTGGTCGAGTCGGTGTTGCGCGGGGTCGGCATTGCTGCGAGGGCGGGTTGGCACCTCATCGAATGGGTGTTCAGCAGCGGCCCGGTGTCGATCGACCCGTCGTCGTCTGGCGGCAAGGGGGGCAGGAAGGCGGAAGCTCCCGCGGACCGAGGTCGGCGTGTTCGTGCGGAGGAGATTTCGCGATAACGGCGGATACAGGGGCTGACTCCGCCTCGGCGGGGAGGTGGTCATTCCGCCGGCCCAGCCAGAATCGCGAACTCCAGTGAACAGGACGCGCACTGTTCTGCCGCGAGCCGCGTTACTGAGGGTGACGGCAAGGTTGCACGCCAAGTAGACGGATCTGCCGATGAGCGCGCACCTCGATCTAGGCAGTCTGGACGAACCGAGGCAGAACCGCAGGAACTCCGTACATCAGGCGCGAAGGCCGGCGACGACGATTTGAACGAGGTCGGTGGCGCCACGGTGCCGTGCGGTGGCGACGCAACCGATCACGAGGGCTTGGATGTCGTCGGGCGTGACGTCCAGGCGGACGTCTCCTCTCCGCTGTGCTGCTTGCAGGAGTTCAGCGAAGGCGGCGTTGAGAGCGGCGTCGGCGTCGGCGGGGATGTGGTATCCGGCGCTGGCCAGAACCTCCGCGATGGCCCGATTGGCGAGGCCGGCCTCCACCATGACGGTGAAGAACTCGGCGAAGTCGATTCCGGAACGGGCCTTGGCGGTCAGGGCTTCAAGGCGGTCGAGCACCACGGCCTCGATGAGCGACTCTTTGGTCGGAAAGTGCCGATACACGGTGCCGGCTCCGACGCCCGCACGGCGGGCGATCTCATCGATGGGCACGCCCAACCCCTCAACGGCCAGGATGTCGTAGGCGGCGTCCAGGACGCTCTGGCGATTGCGGCGAGCATCGGCACGCATAAAGTCTCCGGCCTGTCGACTAACGGGGCGATCGTTCCGTATGGTTAAACGGGGCGACCGTTCCGATTATAGGAGACGTCATGTGGACTGCGCGCGACATACCCCGGCTCGACGGCACCACTGCGCTGGTGACCGGAGCCACCGCCGGCATCGGCCTGGAAACGGCGAAGGTGTTGAGTGCGCAGGGAGCCCACGTGGTGATCGGCGCCCGCAACGCCGCAAGCGGCGCGGACGCCGCGCGTGCGTTACCCGGCAGGATCAGCGTGCTCAAACTCGAACTCGCCAGCCTCGAAGCCGTGCGGCAAGCCGCGGGCGACCTCCACGAGCGTTTCGAACGACTCGACCTCCTGATCAATAACGCCGGCCTCTGGTGGCAGCCGGCACGGCGCACCACGGACGGCTTCGAATCTCAGATGGGCGTCAACCACCTCGGCCATTTCGCGCTGACCGGCCTGCTCCTCGACATGCTCGAGCGATCACCGGCCGGGCGGATCGTCACGGTCAGCAGCAAGGCGGCCGCTGCAGGCTCCGTCACGCACCTCGACCCCAGGAATCTCGACGGATACCGGCCGACCACGGCCTACAACGCCTCAAAACTCGCGAATCTGCTGTTCGCGTTCGAACTGCAGCATCGACTCGCCGCGTCCGCCTCCTCGACGATCAGCCTCGCAGCCCATCCGGGCGGAGCGCGCACCAGCCTGTTTCGTGACGCATCGCCAGGCTTCCGCGTGGCGAACGCGACGATCGGACGGCTGTTCACCCAGCCTGCCCACGCTGGCGCGCTGTCCGTGCTCCGGGCGGCCACCGACTCGCAAGCCGTCGGCGGTGAGTACTACGGGCCGGGCGGACCCGGCCAGTTCAGGGGCGCACCGAAGCGGCAGCGGGCCCCGGAACGCGCATGCGACCCGGCTACACGACGTCGGCTGTGGGCGATGTCTGAGGAGATGACAGGCGTCACCTACCCACTGCGGACCGACGCTGCGCATTGATCCATTCCTGCGACCCCGACGTTCTCCGTCGCGCTTGATCCCCTGTCCGCTTCTAGCGGCTGGTTGGTGCGTGCCCGCTTGCCCCGGGCGCCCGGGTTCCGGGCGTTGCGGCAGCCTTTGTCGGCCCTATGCGATGGCCATCGGGCCGGTCGTGCCGGTGACATTCCATCCGGTTTCGGGTTGGTTACGCACGATATAGGTGAGCCAGGTGGCACCGAGACAGGCCACATAGCCGTTGATGCCCACGGTCACCTGATCGTCATCGCCGTCGATGGTGCCGAGGGTGATCAGGATTCCCCCGTCTCGTACCGTGGCGCAGCCGCTGCTGGTGTCCAGCACGCTGCCCTTGTCGGAGATGAACGTGACGGCGGCCGTTGGGGCGAGCGAGGCGGTGATGCGGGCCTTGACGTCCGATGGGATGGGCCTACCGGCGTGTGTGTCGCCGATGGGCTCGGCGGCGTCAGGTCGAGCGCTGTCGAGTACGTACACGGTCGTGAAGGTCGTCCCTGGGAACGAGTTCTCCGCCGGTGTGTTGAGGTAACGCCGCAGGACTTGCTCGTACACCTCGGTTTCCCTCGTCTCGATAGCCGGATGTGAGGCCGGGATGGTCCCGGCCTGGGCAGGCATGGCCTGCGGGTCCCGTGGCAGCGGTCGAGCACATCCAGCGGCGAGAAGCACCGCGATGACGGCGATAGTGAGCATGCGTCGCATGCGGCTTTGGACGACCGTGGTGTCCGCCAGGTTCCGGTACGACGGCCGCTGGGTGAACGCGGCCCTCAGCCAGCAGCCCCGAGGGCGAACACTTGATACCGAACGTGAGCGGGCCGCGGCGCTCGCCGACGCGGCACTGTGACGGCTCCTGGTGAGACCGCATAGTCAACCCTAAACCCGCCCCTGAGCTGGTCGATTACCCGTGGCGAGTCGTTCGCCCCGGGGCCTGAACGGTCGCAACCGCCCGGCACCGGTTCGGGCACTGGAGGTGCAACGCCCGCCCTGGAATCTCTTTCCCATGCCCGGCCGACAACGTGCCGGACAAACGGGGGAGATTGTTTTGCGACGCGCCAAGCTGCCGATGATGCTGAC
>NZ_JAGFNS010000057.1 GCF_017592555.1 Actinoplanes flavus
CGGCCCTCAACATCGCCTCGCGCGGCGTCGAGGGCTGGGCGGCAGTCAATCCGCCATACGTGGCCTGACCTCGCAGCCAGCGGGGAAGAGATCCGCAAGCCCGCCCATTCATGGGCGGGTAGTTGACGTAATTGTCCTGATGCAACGAGTCACGTTACCGCGATCCGCATGATCAAACGTCGATCCCTCGACCGGGTGGCAGGTCGACCGTCAGGCCCCGGCGGGACAGGGTCGCCCAGACGACCTTCCCGCCCTGGGCCGGCAGGATGCCCCATCGGTCCGCCATGGCGCTCACCAGCAGCAGACCGCGCGAGTCGGCCGGATCATCGGAGGGCGCCGGTGGCAGCACCGGCACGGCGTCGCTGCCGTCGCGGACGGCCACGATCAGGTAGCGACGGCCGAGCGTCAACCGGAAGTCGATCATCGTCTGGGCGTGCACGACCGCATTGGTGACCAGTTCGCCCGCCACGACACACGCCGGGCCGACCAGGTGCGGCAGCTCCCAGCGCAGGCATCCTTCGGTGACCAGGGCGCGGGCGTGCCGGGCCGCGCCGGAGGCGGGCAGCAGGGTGTCCCTGATGGTGGGCTTGTGCCGCCGCATCGGCGCGTCCAGCGCCTCCGGCACCGACGGGTACACGGGCAGACGCTTGTATCCGCTGGTCAGCGATCGCGCCAGCGCCGGGTCCGGTACGGCCAGCAGGAGGGGAATGCCCGGCCACAGCGAGGCCTGACGGGCGGCGGCGAGGAACACCGACACCGAGGCGGGCTCGGTGACCACCGTCGCGGTGAGATCCACGACGACCGCGTCGGGCTGCTCCACCAGGCATTTGAGCAGCGCGAGCCGGACGGTGGGAGCCGATGCCATCGACAGTTCGCCCCGGACGCGCACCAGGAGGCGCGTCCCGGCCGGCTCGATATCGCACTGGACCGCGGGCACCCCATCATTGTTGCTCGCGATGATGCCGGTGTGCTCGTTCCGGCGCCGCGGGAGAGCATCGCCGGTTTACCGTCGGCGCGGCGTGGAACGCATCGACGATGACCGTCAGACTCCACGGCCATCCACCGGATGCGGATGGACCCGGGCGCGGGGCCGACCGTCACGATCCACGCCTACTCACCGCCGCTGACCCGCACCGGGCAGTACGGCGAGGCGCACGACGGGCTGCCGCACCGCACCTCCACCGACTCACGGCAGCAGCTCATCCCGCATGGCCGGCAGCACCCACCACCGGCGGCCGCCGGCTGAGACGCCGGTCGGTACATACCCCGGAGGGATCGTCAGGCATAGTATGCGTAATCCTCTCGCCCGACGGAGCTTCGACCCACCCCCAATGGGAGCGCTCCCGAATCCCCCGAAGGAATCATCCCCATGTCTCGAACACGAAAAGTGCTGTCCGCGGCCGCGATGGCCGTGGTCGCCGTCGGCGGTTCGGTCGCGGTGGCGCTGCAAGCGAGCGCCGCCGCCGGCTGCAAGGTCGACTACACGGTGACCAGCCAGTGGCAGGGCGGCTTCGGCGCCGACGTGAAGATCACCAACCTGGGTGACCCGATCACGCAATGGACCCTCGGGTTCTCCTTCGGCGCGGGCCAGACCGTCACGCAGCTGTGGAACGGGTCCTTCACCCAGTCCGGAGCCGCGGTGACGGTGCGCAACGCCTCCTACAACGGGTCCGTCGCCACCAACGCCGCCACGTCGTTCGGCTTCAACGGCGCGTTCACCGGCACCAATCCGGTGCCCGGCGCCTTCACCCTGAACGGCACGGCCTGCACCGGAGGCGTGACCACCCCGAGCAGCTCGCCGGCCACGTCGCCGTCCACATCCCCGTCCGCGTCGGTGTCTGCCTCCCCGTCCACCTCGCCGTCCACCGGGCCGGTCACCGGCAACGCCGCGCAGCTCGTCGCGGACATGGGCAAGGGCTGGAACCTCGGCAACCAGCTGGAGGCCAACAGCAACGGGATCCCCAGCGAGACCGCCTGGGGCAACCCGGTCGTGACGGCCGCCCTCATCGACCGGGTGAAGGCGGCCGGGTTCAAGACGATCCGCATCCCGGTGTCCTACCTGGGCAAGATCGGGGCCGCACCGAACTACACCGTCGACTCCGCCTGGCTGAACCGGATCCAGGAGGTCGTCAACCTGGCTCACGACCGTGGACTGTACGTGTTGATCAACATGCACGGTGACGGCTACAAGAGCATCAACGGCGCCTGGCTCATCTGCGACGCGTCCTCCCAGACGACGATCAAGGAGAAGTACCAGAAGGTCTGGCAGCAGGTGGCGACCCGGTTCCAGAGCTACAGCGGCCGCCTGATCTTCGAGTCCATGAACGAGAACTTCGACGGGCAGTACGGCAACCCGACCCAGCCGTGCTACTCCAACATCAACGCCTACAACCAGATCTTCGTGGACACCGTCCGCAAGACCGGCGGCAACAACACGTCACGCTGGCTGCTCGTACCGGGCTGGAACACCAACATCGACTACACCGCCGGCAACTACGGCTTCACACTGCCCACCGACCAGTACCGGTCGGCCGCCATCCCCAGCGCCGAACAGCGAATCATGATCTCCGTGCACTACTACGACCCGTGGGACTTCACCGGAACGGAGAGCGGCGCCATCACCCAGTGGGGCCCGGCGGCCACCGATCCGGCGAAGAAGTCGACATGGGGCCAGCAGGACTTCATGGACGCACAGCTGAAGAAGATGTACGACACCTTCGTGGTCAAGGGCTACCCGGTGTTCGTCGGCGAGTACGGCTCGATCGACAAGACGGCGTACGACTCGACGAACAACAGGTACCGGGCGGACTACGCGCGCACCCTGGTCGCCACCGCCAAGAAGTACGGCGCGGCGACCGCGTACTGGGACAACGGCTACAACGGCCAGTACGGGTTCGCACTGTTCGACCGCAACTCCGCGACGGTGACCCAGCAGGCGATCATCGACGCCATCATGGGCGCCTGAGGCCGTGAGCAGATCCTGATCCGCGACGGGGTGCCGGCGTACCGGTCCGGGCGCCGGCACCCCGTCCGCGGATCAGCCAGAGGAAGATCCCAGGAGTCCGCCGTGTGGCCCCTACCGCCCGAGGACGGGCCCGCCTTCCACCGGAAGGCCCGCCCGGCCACCCGCCCCGACGTGGAACTGACCTGCCGGGTGATCCGGCGAATCCTCGACGATCCCCGGCTCGCCCGCGAACGCGTCACCGTCGAGGCGCAGAACGGTGTCGTCACCCTGCTCGGCACGGTCACCCGCCGGCAGGCCCGGGTGACCGCGGCCGACCTGGCCCGCGCCACACCGGGCGTCACCGACATCTGCAACCGGCTCCGGCTGGTCCCCGGCGCCGACAGCCTGGCGCCGGCCGAGCGGCCCGACCCGTTCGACGAACTCGTCACCGACTGGGACGCCACCGTCGAGCATCGGCCGATGAGGGTACGGCTGCTGGTCGCGGCCGCTGCCGCGACGGCGGTCGCCACCGCCATGGTGCCGGTGCTGCTTCTGCCCCGCTACGGCGACGCCACCCTGGCCGCGATGCTGCCCGGCATGCTGGTCACCATGACGCTGATCCGGGCAGCCCGCCGCGGCGGCCCCGGATGATCCGCCGCGGCGGGCCTCAGTCCGCGGACAGGCGCGCCAGGCTCGCGGCGTCCGGCCAGGCCATCCGCAGCTTCTCGGGCGTGCCGTTGAGCCGGGACGGGTCACCGCCGGGCGGCGAGACCGTGCCGGTTTCCACGCACCGGGCGCCGGCGGCGCGGTAGAACCGCTGTGCCGCGGTGTTCTGCCGCAGCACCCACAGGTACATCGCGTCGCCGGCCGCGGCGGCCACGCGGGACAGCAGGCCGGTGCCGATGCCGTTGCGGTGCTGGTCGTGGACGACGTGCAGGTTGTCGACGAGACTGCCCCAGACCGGGTCGTCGCCGATGACCAGGTGCACGAAACCGACCAGCCGGCCGTCGCGTTCGGCGACCAGGGTTCGCGTCCCGGCCGGTGCGGCCAGCCGGCCCGCCCAGACGTCGCGACGGTCGGCGGCGACGTCGCCGTCCAGGAAGGCATCGGAGTAGGCGCCCCGGTAGTGGCGGCGCCAGCTGTCGGCGTGCAGATCGGCGATGCGGGTGGCGTCGGCGGCCACGGCCGTACGGAAATCCACTGTGCTCATGAGGGCCCCTTTCGCGGCTTGCCCGAAGTGGATGAACTCAGGCCTGGTCATCACCCGGGGCACCCCGCCCGCGAACGGAGGGTTGCCGGCCAGCGAGCCGGGGCTTGGCGCTGGCGCTCATGACCTGGGCGGAACCTATCACGCCCCGGCCCGTGCGGCAGCCCGGCCGTCACCCGGAGAGCCGCCGTCGCGTTGAAGTGCCGAAGGACGCCACCACGGGCCCGGCCGGAGGAGACAGTTGCGCGCGACACGACCGTCGGATTCCCCGCGGATCCTGGTGGAACGGGTGGTCGCCGGCGGGATCGTCGTGGGCCTGGGCGTCTACCTCTACGCCGTGGGGCTGCAAAGAGCCGACCGGCTCGGCAGTGCGATAAGCGCGGTGGTGGCGGTCGCCGCCCTGCTACGGCCCTACCTTCTCAACCGCAAGGAGCCGCCGGTGTCCACCGAGGAGCAACAGGGCGGCCCACAGCAGCCGGCCCGCCACGGCCACACGGCCGGGCGGGACGTCACGGTGGAGCGGGGCACGGTGGTCGCGATCGTGGCCGTCATGGCGATCATCGCGGCCACGGTGGCCGCGGCCGTCTACTTCCTGGCGCCGAAGACGGAGACGCCCGCCGCCCGCGCCGATCCGGTGCAGCGCAGACCCGGCCCGTCGGCCGCGACCTCGGAGCCCAGCTCACCGTCACCGTCCGTTTCACCGTCGCCGTCACCATCACCGCCGACCGTTCCGGTGAAACAGACGTCCACCGTGAACCGGCCGCTGCACGCCCCGCTGCCACTGCTCACCACCCGCGCGACGACCACACGGGTCGCGGCCCCTCCCCCGCCCACTCCGCACACCCCGGAGGTCGCCGCACCGACCGGCCGCACCTACGCGATCAACGGCGACCGGCTGGTGGATTTCGATCAGCAGCCGCCGGTCGTCACACCGGCGGACTCACCGGAATCCCGTCCCGGCACGGCCGACGTGCGCGTCGGGCCCGACAACCTCTACCCCCTCAACGGCGCCGAGAACTGGTTCCGGGAGCCGGGCACGTGCGCGGACACCCGAGCCGCCCACGGCTCGAAAAACGAACTGCTGCTGAAGCCGAGGCTGGCCGGACGGCCCGGCGACACGGTGACCGTCTGCCTGCGCACGACCGCCGGCGCCTACCACCTCCTGCGGATCTCCACCGACCAGGCCGACGGCGGCGGAAACCCCTACCACATCACGGTCGAAGGCGACGACGGCAGCCCGTCGTGACCGGCGATCAGCCGGCGACCAGCCGCAGCGGTGCGATCCCGCGCAGCGCCTCGGCGGTAGCCTCGTCGGCCGGCAACTGGACCACCAGCCGCAGATCGTCGTCGCCCGGCAACCTCATCGTCTCGTACGCGAGCCGCAGCGACCCCGCCTCGGGATGCTCCAGGCGCAGCACACCGTGCGCCCGCGGCAGGCCCGGCACCCGCCGCAACCGTTGCGTGAGCTCGTCACCCGCCGACGCCGCCAGCTCGGCGGTGAAATCCGGGCGGGGCGGGCCGTCCTTCAGCGCCGCCACCTGCTCGTCGGCCACCTGAGCCCAGTCCGGGTACGTCGTTCGGGCGCGCGGGTCGGTGAAGACGTAACGGTTCACGTTCGGCGGATCGCCGGCCAGCAGGCCGATCGGCCCGGCCAGGCGACGAAACCCCGACGTGTACGCCAGCACGTCGCCGACCTGGTTCACCAGCATCGCCGCGCCCGGCTCCAGCTGGTCGAGCAGGCCGCGCAGCCCCGGTCGTACCGTATGGTCCCGGTCTTCGATCAGCCCACCGCACAGCCGGGCCGTCCGGGTGAGCCGGTGCAGGTGGGCGCGCTCCGCGGCGGTCAGCCGCAACGGGCCGGCCAGCGCGGCCAGCACCTGCGGCGACGGGCGCCGATCGCGGCCCTGCTCGAGCCGGATCAGATACTCCACGCTGATGCCGGCGAGCATCGCCACCTCGGAACGGCGCAGGCCGGGCGTGCGCCGGCGGGTCCCGGGAGGCAGACCGACCTCCGCCGGAGTCACCTCCGCACGCCGGGCACGCAGGAACAGGCCCAGCTCGTTGTCGCCCACCCGCCGACAGTAACAACGCCCGGCCCGCCGAAGGTGGCCCCGCGAATACCACCCTGAGCGCGGTCTCCCTGCCGCCCGCCGGACACACGACAGTCGAGACGACCCGACGAAAGGTGAGTCCGACATGGCTTCGACAGTGGTAGTGGTGGGCGGCGGCTACGGCGGCATCGCGGCGGCCCGCGCCCTCGACGACATCGCGGAGGTGACGCTGGTGGATCCGAAGGAGACCTTCGTCCACGTCGTCGCTCAACTGCGGGCGGCCACCGACCCGGCCTGGGCCGAGAAGATCTTCATCCGGTACGACAGACTGCTCACCCGCGGCAGGGTGGTCCGCGACACCGCGGCCGAGGTCCGGCCCGGCCGGGTCGTCCTCGCCTCCGGCACCCGTCTGGACGCCGACTACGTGGTGCTGGCGACCGGGTCGGCCGGTGGTTTCCCGCACCGGCTCGACACCGGCCGGCAACGGCTGCGGCAGACGCACGAGGCTCTCCAGGCGGCGTCCGGGGTAGTGCTGCTCGGCGCCGGCGCGACCGGCCTGGAGTTCGCCGGCGAGATCGCGGCGGCCTGGCCGGGAAAGCCGGTGACCGTCGTCGACCCGGCACCCGAGCTGCTCGGCGGCCGGTTCACCGCCGACCTGCGTGCCGAGGTGGCCCGGCAACTGGACGGCCTCGGCGTACGGGTGCGGCTCGGCGCCAAACTCGACACCCTGCCGGACACCCCGGCCGGCACGGTGCGGCCGTTCATCGCGACCACCGCCGACGGCGAGACGATCGACGCCGACCTGTGGTTCGCCTGCTACGGCACGACGGTGCCGAGCGACCACCTCGGCGCCGCCCTGTCCGCGGTCCGGCGCCCGGACGGCCGGCTGCCGGTCACCGGGCATCTGCGGGTCGCCGGCCACGACCGGGTCTTCGCCGTGGGCGACGCGAACGACACACCCGAGCTGAAGACGGCCCGCGCCGCCGGACACCAGGGCGAAGTGGCCGCCGCGAACATCCGCGCCCTGATCGAGGGCGGACCGCTCACCACGTACGAGCCGTTCCCGGACGGCGTCATCCTCACCCTCGGCCCGTCCGGCGGCGCCGGCTGGGTTCCGGAACTCGGCTTCCTCGACGCCACCGCCACCACCCGGTTCAAAGGCACCTTCCGCCTGGCCGACTTCCACGAGCTGCTCGGCGCGTGACCCGCTCCGGGCGGCCGGCCCCGCCGATACCGTCATCGTGTGCCGAACGACGCCCTGACACAGGAGCGCACCGCCTGGCTTCTCGCCAGCCACCGCCGGTGTGCCGGCTTCACCGTCACCCGATTCGCCGACCACACGGGCGCCAGTCGCGGCCGGGTGCACGCCTGGGAGAAGGGCGACCGCAAGCCCACGATCGCTGTCGTCCGCCGCTACGAGAGCATCTGCGGCCGAGACCTGCTGCCCGCGCTCGACGTGGCCCACCGGGCGGCCACCGGGGCGATCGGCGGGCCGGTCATCCGGCGCCCCACGGTGACCGCAGCGGAGCGTCGCGAGCGGACGTTCGCCCTGGTGGAGCAGGCCGACGGCGGCCCGATGAGCGGAGCCGACTGGGACGACCTGACCTGCCTGGTCTCGACGGACCCGCACCCTTGCCTGCGTGAACGTGACGTCCGCATGCTCACCGGCCGGCTCACGGCCGAACTGTGCGCGGCGGAGGGCGACGGCTGGGCCCGCCGGCAGGAGGCGCTGGCCCGGCTGATCGGCCATCCGGCGCTCGGGCCGATCGCGATCGATCTGTGTGACCAGCTGGCCCGCGACCGCGAGTTCACGCCCGGCGGCGACGTGCTTCTCGGCCTGGACGGCTCCCGGCATCCCGACGCGGCCGCTGTCGTGTCCCGGCACCTCCGCGATCCGGTCAGCCCGGAGGTCGAGGCCGGCGCCCGGCTCGTCGCGGAGCAGAAGAGGCGGCTGGGCCACCTCCCCGGACGGACACCGTCCCCGCGGCGCCCCGGCCGGCCGCCCGGCCCGGAGCGGATCGCCTTCGCCGAAGCGCTCGCCCACGCCGCCGCCTGCGACGTCGGCCTGCCGGCCGGCGCCGCCACCGGACTGGTGATCGCGATGTTGTACGACCCCGACGCGACCGCCCGCTACGTGGCCATCCGGCTGCTCGCCGCGAGCCCGCTGCGCGCGCCGCTGGCCCACCGGATCGATCAGAGGCTGGCGGCACGGGAACCGGTGGACGGGGTACGGCTGCTGAGCGCGCTCGCCTCGCTCAGCGACGACCGCCGGACGGCCGAACGTCTCGCCTGTGCCCTCGACGTGCCGGCGCCGATACGCGACGCGGCCGTCCGCAGCCTGGGCCACATGCCGGGCGATTCACCGCCCGCCCTCTGGCGGCATCTCATGGCGCCGCGCACCGGAGAGTCCGCCCTCGTCTACGCCCTGGGCATGCGACGCCGGCGCGCCCTGCTCCAGGAGGTCGTCGACGACCCGGCACGGTCACCGGCAACACGCGCGGCAGCGCGGTGGTGGTTGCGCTACCTACCGGACGGCGGGCCGCTCGACAAGTGACTGTCGCGCGCCGTGAATCCGCTCAGGACAGTCACACCCATCCACCTCACGTCGTCCCTAACCTGCTGCGAATGACGACTTCCACCCCCGGCCGGTTCCGGCTCTTCGTTCGGCGGCATCAACTGTTCAGTGGCCTGGTCGGAGCGGGCGTCTCAGCGGTCGTCGCTCTCGGAGTCGCGTACGGTCCCGCCGCGGCGGCCAGGTTGAGCATGAGAGCCGAGATCGACGTGCCGGCGAGCATCGATCGATGCGCCAGACTCGACGGCAGGGCTTCGGTACCCGACGGTAAGAGCCTCTGGTTGATCGCCGAGACGCCCCATGGCATGTACGCGCCGATGCAACCGATCAATGTCGACAGCGACGGCCGATGGACCACGACCCGAACCACCATCGGCGACGACACCGAGGCCGGCAAGGAGTTCGTCTTCCACCTGATCGCCCTCCCCGAGCAGTGGGCCGGTTATCTCGCCGAGATCGACAAACGTGATCCGCTGCCGACCGTCGCCCTCTTGCCGCCCGGCGCCGACGTGCTCGACAGCGCCCGCACGACGCGGGGCGGCAGCCAGGACAGATGTCCGTAGTATGGGCGGCATGGCCGTGCTCGACCCCGGGGATCCACTCGCGGTCGCGGTCGTCGCGGCGATCCGGACCGGGGACGTCGCACGGCTGCGGGAGCTGCTGGCCGGACGGCCGGATCTGGCCACCGCCCGCATCGGCGACCGGACCCTGCTGCACGTCGTCACCGACTGGCCCGGAAACTACCCGGACGGCCCGGCCACGGTGGCGGCGCTCGTCGCGGCGGGTGCCGACGTCGGCGCCCGGTTCACCGGCTCGCACGCCGAGACGCCGCTGCACTGGGCGGCCAGCTGCGACGACGTCCCCGTCCTCGACGCCCTGCTGGACGCCGGCGCGGACATCGACGCGCCGGGCGCGGTGATCGCCGGCGGCACGCCGCTGGACGACGCGACCGCGTTCGGGCAGTGGCGGGCCGCCCGCCGGCTGGTCGAGCGGGGCGCGCACGTGACGCTGTGGCACGCCGCGACGCTCGGCCGGCTCGACCTGCTGCACGCGGCCTTCGACGGGCCCGGTCGGCCGGGCCCGGCCGAGGTGGACGACCTGTTCTGGGGCGCCTGCCACGGTGGACAGCTGGAGGCCGCCCGGTTCCTGCTCGACCGGGGCGCCGACCTCGACCGGATCCCCCGCTGGGAGAACCTGACCCCGCTGGACGCCGCCATCCGCGGCGGTGACGCCGAGGTCGTCGCCTGGTTACACGAACGTGGCGCGGCACGGGCTTCCTGACACTCGAATCAATGTCCTAAGGGCACCGATCTTGCCCATCGAGGCGTATCGTTTCCGATGCATTTGCCGCCGGTGCGGGGGATCATGGCGTTAACGACATCCCCACGGATGGATCCAGGGGATTTCCCAGCTCAGACCGCATCTGATCCGCCTCGGAGGGAGGCGATCCGATGTCTTATGTCGTCGACACTGGCACGGTCGCGTTCGGCCGTGGCGAGGATCGTCCTCGCGGCGTTGAGATCACGGTCTGCGGTGTAGCCGCAGGCCGTGCACTCGAAGATGCGGACACCGAGTCCGAGGCGGAGATTGGCTCTCTCGCCGCACCCGGAGCAGGCCATCGTGGTGTAGGCGGGCGGCACCAGCACCACCTTCCGGCCCGCCCGTTTGCCACGGTCGATCAGTTCTCGTTTGCAGACGCCGATCGCGGCGTCGGCCGCCTTGCGCGCCATGCTGGTCTTGGTCAAAAACGTCGGTTTGAAGTCCTCGACCGCGATCAGGTGGTGATGGTCGACGAGCTTCTTGGCCCAGACCCGGGCGTCGTGGGTGTTCTGCCGGGCGGCCTTCTTGACGATCCTGGCGGCCTGCCGCTTCGCCGTCTGGTAGCCCTTCGACGCCGGTCGGCCTTTCGGTCGGCGGCGGCGGGCCATCGCGCGCTGCGCCTTGGCCAACTCGGCGGCACAGCGTTTGCGGTGACCCAGGTGCGGCAGGTCAAAAGCCGGGTTCGTGGTGGTGGCGGTGGTGGTCACACCCCAGTCGATACCGATGCCGGGCAGGTCTGGGTCCGCGACGGCGGCCGGGTCACGCAGGACGACGAAGGACGCGTACCAGTGGCCGAGGTTGTCCTGGTAGACCCGCACGGAGCTGGGGTCCGAGGGAAGTTCGCGGGACCAGACGACCGGTATGGTCACGCCCTTGGCAAGCCGCAGCCGGCCATCCTTGATCGTGAAACCGTTGGTGGTGTACTCCAGCGACGGCAGGCTGTTCTTTCTACGCTTGACCTTCGGACGGCCACGGCTCTTCACGGAGAACGAGGCGTCCAGGGACATCATGTAGGTACGCAGCGTCTGCTGCTGAGCCACCTGCGAGCCGTCGCGCAGCCAGCAGAATCGGGCGCGGGCCTCGGTCAACAGCTTCGACAACCTGCCGAACGTCGGCTTGCGACCGGATTTCTGCTGGTGAACCGCTTCGTTCCACAGCCAGCGGCAACGGGACCACTCGGCGAGCAGTGCGGCCAGCGCCTGACGGCCGGGCCGCAGGCGATAGGTGTAACGCACCGTCTCCACCACACCGACCACTGTACAGGAGACAACTTGCCTCCCGCTGGCCCCGCGAGATTCGATCCGACGGCAACTCCGCATACTGCTGCACCCACCACCTCGTCTGATACCCCAAGTGACGCCGCAACGTCACCAAAGGGCGAGGTCGACACCCGACTCACATCCCGGACGCCGACCCTGCGCGCCAACAGCCACGTCGCCACCACCGCCGGCGGCACAACCCGACAAGAATCGCGAAGAGGCATGCCGAGAGGCAGCGCAACGTCTGACCAGACGCCCATCCACCCTGACGGCGGATCGGTTATCCCTGACCTGCTCCGCAGGGAACCCGATTCCTCTCCACGGCTGAAGCCGGGGGTTTCCACGGAAGGTTTTCGATGAGGAAAATACGTGCCATTCTTCTGTCGACCGTCCTGTTGATCACGGGCTGCGGGGATTCCGGGGAGTCCCCCGAAGCCGGCGCCGACAAGGTGACCTACCTGACCGCGTTCGGCGCGGTCGGCCGGGACGCCTTCGCCTGGGTCGCGCAGGAGAAGGGCTACTTCCGCGACGCCGGCCTGGACGTCACCATCCAGCTCGGCGCCGCCACCGGCGAGAACATCAAGGTGCTCAGCGCCGGGCAGGCACAGTTCGCGAACCTGGACATGACCGGCGCCTGGATCCTGGCGGGCAAGGGACAGGCCCCGGACATCCGGGCGTTCGCCGCGGTGCATCAGCAGACCCTCGTCTCGATCATCGCGCTGGAGGGATCCGGCATCACCACGCCGAAGGACCTGGAGGGCCACACGCTGGGCGCGGCGACCGGCTCGGTCAACCAACTGCTCTTCCCGGCGTACGCGAAGCTGGCCGGCATCGACGCCAACAAGGTGAAGTGGATCAACGCCCCACCGGCTCAACTGCCGTCACTGCTGGCCAGTGGCCGGGTCGACGCGCTCAGCACCTTCCTGATCGGCGCCCGGGGCATCGAGAAGGCGGCGGGCGGCAAGAAGACGGTCGTCCTTCCGTACAGTGAGTTCCTGCCCGGTCTTTTCGGAAACGGCCTGATGGCGTCGAGCAAGGTCACCACGGCCGATCCGGACATGGTCCGCCGGTTCCGGGACGCGGCGCTGAAAGGCCTGCGGTACACCCTGGAGCATCCCGACGAGGCCGCGCAGATCTTGAAGAAGGCGCAGCCGACCGCCGACGTCACGGCCGCCGTCGGTGAGATCACGCTGATGGCGCCCGCGGTCGAACCGTCCGGGGTCATCGACAAGACCAAGGTCGCCGACGCGTTGGCCACACTGGAGACCAACGGCCTGATTCCGCCCGGCCTGACCCCGGAGTCGGTGGTGGACTTCTCGCTGGCGCCGACGGCATGAGGGCCGCCTACTCCTTCGACAACGACGACCCGGCCGCCCAGCTGCGGCACGATCTGCTCGCCGAGATCCTCGACCCGTTCACGTTCGACCGGCTCGGCGCGCTTGGCGATCTGACCGGCCGCCGCTGCCTCGAGGCCGGTGCCGGCGGCGGCAGCGTGGCGCGCCGGCTGGCGGAGCGGGGCGCGCACGTGCTGGCCACCGATCTCAACCCGCGGCACCTTCCCGGCGATCAGGGGTACGAGGTCCGCCGCCACGACCTCACCACCGATCCGATCCCGGAGCCACCGTGGGATCTGATCCACGCGCGCCTGGTCCTGGCCCACCTTCACGATCAAGACCAGATTCTGGTACGCCTTGCCGACGCGCTCGCACCGGGCGGGATCCTGCTCGTCGAGGACTGGCTGTCGGCGTACCCCGATGTGGTGTTGGCCGCCCCCGACGCGGCCGCCGCCGAACTGGTCGAGCGGTACCACCGCATTCTGGTGAATCAACTGTTGCCGGCCAACGGCGCCGATCCCGCCTGGGCCGGCCGCGCACACGCCGCGCTGCTGGCGGCCGGCTTCGACGAGGTGACCACCGAGATCCGCGCCGCGTCGTGGGCCGGCGGCACCGCGGGCGCCCGGCTGATCGCGGTGAACGTGGCGCAGGTCGGCGCCGGACTGCGCGCGGCCGGCATGACCGAGGCCGAACTGGAGCGCCTGCGCCGGCTGGCCGACGACCCGGCCCTGGTGGTGCGCGGCCACTTCACCTATTCCACGATGGGCCGCCGCCGGTGACCCGGATCCGGTCGGCGGGTCTGCCGGTGCTCGGCGCGGTGACCGCCCTCGCCGTTTGGTGGTCGGCGACCGCGGTGTTCGGGATCCGGTCGTTCTTCCTGCCGGCGCCGCCGGACATCGTCGAGGCGTTCCGGCGGCAGCCCGCGTACCTGTTGCGGGAGACCGGCTCCACGGTCGCGGTGACGGTGACCGGATTCGGCATCGCCGTGGTCGCCGGACTGCTGCTGGCGATGACCCTGACCGCCTGGCGTGCCCTGGAACGCGCCACCCTGCCGGTGCTGGTCGCGCTGAACTCGGTGCCGAAGGTGGCGGTCGCGCCACTGCTGGTGGTGTGGCTGGGCTTCGGCGCGCAGCCGAAGATCGTACTGGTGGTGCTGATCTGCTTCTTCCCGGTCGTGGTCGCCACGATGGCCGGGCTCACCTCCACCCCGGCGGAGCTGAGCGAGCTGAGCCGGTCGCTGTCGGCGAGCGTCTGGCAGGCGTACGTCAAGATCCGGTTGCCGTGGGCGTTGCCGCAGATGTTCGTCGGGCTGAAGGTCGGCATCTCCCTCGCCGTGATCGGCGCCGTGGTCGCCGAGATCAACAACCCGACCGGCGGGCTCGGCGCGGTGATCGTGCTGTCCGGGACGTCGTTCGACACACCGCTCGCGTTCGCCGCCATCACCCTGCTGGCAGTCCTCAGCACCGCACTGTTCTACCTGGTGGTGGCGCTGGAACGACTGCTAGTGCCGTGGGCGCGGGCGATCTCCGGATGATCGCGCTGACCCGGGTGTCGCGGACGTTCCCGGCCCGGTCCGAGACCGTCGCCGCGCTGCACGAGATCGACCTGACGGTGGCCGAGGGCGAGTTCGTCGCGGTGATCGGCCGGTCCGGCTGCGGCAAATCCACCCTGCTGCGGCTGATCGCCGGGCTGCTCGAACCCACGTCGGGCACGATCACCGTCGACGGCGGCCCGGTGCACGGGCCACGCCGGGACGTGGCGCTGATGCAGCAGCAGCCGGCGTTGCTGCCCTGGCGTACCGCCCTGGGCAACGTGCTGCTACCGGTCGAGATGGCACGGCTGCCACGAGCCGCGGGCGCCGGCCGGGCTCGCGAACTGCTGGACGCGGTCGGGCTGGCCGGATTTCATCACCGGCATCCGTACGAGTTGTCGGGCGGCATGCAGCAGCGGGTGGCCCTGTGCCGGGCGCTGATCCAGCAGCCCCGGGTGCTGCTGATGGACGAGCCGTTCTCGGCGCTGGACGCCCTCACCCGCGAGGACATGGCCGCCCAGTTGCAGGCGCTGCACCTGGCCCGGCCGGCGACCACGGTCTTCGTCACCCATTCGATCCAGGAGGCGGTGCTGCTCGCCGACCGCGTCGTGGTCCTGTCACCACGGCCCGGAAGGGTGCGTGAGGTGCTCGCCGTCGACATCCCGCGGCCGCGGTCACTGGGCCGCAGCGCGGCGCTGCCGGCGGTGGCCGAGTGTGTCGCCCACCTGCACGACGTACTGGCCAAGGCCGGCGACGCCTAGAGCTCCCACCGGTCGAACCTGGATCACCCGGTCCGGACGGCGGCGAGTTCGGCGGCTCCGAACGAGACCGAGAACCGTTTGCACCAGATGGTGACGCTGCGGAACGCCTCCGGGTCGATCCCGGCGGCGAGCCGGTACACCTGGTCGCCGTGGTTGCCCTTGAGTCTGCCGAGTTCCGCGTACTCGCCGTCGTCGAACACCCGCCAGCCGGCCGTTCCGGTGCGCACCCGCTGATCGGACAGCCACACCCGCAGATCGGGGCCGTCGCTGGTGTCCAGCCCGGCGATCTCCAGCTGGTGGCTGCCGTCCGGGTTGCGCACCATCCGCACCGTACCGCTGGTGTCGTGTTCGTGGGTGATGAAGTCACCCTGGGCGATCACGACCGGCGCGGCCACGGAGGCGGCGGAGGCGGAGGCGGCGGGCGAGCCGGACGGCTGCGGCACCGTCGACAGCGTGTCGGTGACGACGGTGTCGGTGAACAGCCGCCAGGGCTGGAACCAGTAGAGGCCGCCCGCCGCGCCGAGGCCGAGCACCACGACAGCGATCCAGGTGAGGGGTCTGCTGAGAAGTCGGCGAGTCACCATTCGAGTCAACCGCCCGATCCCGGACGACCGCCAGCCCCGGCCGCCTTACGAAGTACTTACGTGGTTCAGCCGACGATCGGGCTGCGGCGTTCGAGGAGGATGACGTCACGCCAGACACCGTGATGCCTGCCGACGCGTTCGCGGGTGCCGACGGTCCGGAAGCCGCACGCGGCGTGCAGGGCGAGGCTGGGCGTGTTCTCGGGGAAGATCCCGGATTGGATGGTCCAGATCCCGGCCGCCTCGGTGCTGGTGATGAGCGTGTCGAGCAGGGCCCGGCCGATGCCCTGGCCGCCGTGATCCGGATGCACGTAGACGGAGTGCTCGACGACGCCGGCGTAGACACAGCGCTCGGAGACCGGGCTGCACGCGACCCAGCCGGCCACGCCACCGTCGGCGCCCAGCGCGACGAAACGCTGATCGGGCAGCCGGGAGGCGACGAACCGCTCCCAGGCGGGCGGCTCGGTCTCGAAGGTGGCGTTACCGGTGGCGATGCCGAGCCGGTAGATCTCCAGCACCTGGGCGGCGTGCTCGCCGGTCATCGTGGTGATCGTGGTCATGGTCTGACATTCTCCCGCGCCGGATCGAGGAACCGTGGTGGTCAGTGGCCGGCGCGCGGCGCGTACATGATCACCGCTACGCCGGCCAGGCAGATGGCCGCACCGATGACGTCCCACCGGTCGGGCCGGAATTTGTCGACCACCATGGCCCAGGCCAGCGACCCGGCCACGAAGACGCCGCCGTAGGCGGCCAGGATCCGGCCGAAGTGGGCGTCCGGTTGCAGGGTCGCGACGAACCCGTAGGCGCCGAGCGCGGCGACCCCGGCGGCGATCCACCACCACCCGCGGTTCTCCCGCCAGCCCTGCCAGATGAGCCAGGCGCCGCCGATCTCGGCGAGCGCGGCCAGCACGAACAACAGCAGAGACCGAACGATCGTCACACCGGGAACCTATCCTGTTGGAGATCATCATCGGGTCGCGCCCACTGTCCGGAAAATAGCTTCATCCTGGGGAAAGACGGCTCTATGCTGCTCGATCGCAGCCCCCCCGACCGCTTCCCGATGCCGAGGAGTCCTCCGATGCCGCACGTGACGCTCTACGCGCTCGAAGAGGACCTCACCGGGCGTGAACCCGGCCTCATCCGCGAACTGACCGACGCCGTCGTGTCCGTGTACGGCGAGTGGGCGCGCGCCTCGGTGGACGTCCGGCTGATCGGCATTCCGGCCGGCCGCTGGTCGCGCGGCGGCGTGGCGGTCGCCGCAGCCGCGCCCTCGGTCACGTTCGGCATGCGCGAGGAGGTCTTCGCCCGACCGGACGCGCCCCAGGTCGTCGCCCGGCTGGTGTCCGCGTTCACCGACGCCGTCACCGCCGTGTTCGGCCCCGCCTGCCGCGACGAGGTCCTCGTCGAACTGGTCGGCCAGCCCACGTCCCGCTCCGGCCTCGGCGGCACGGTCATCAGCGACACCCCCGCTCGTTGACCGATCACGCCGTACCGGTTCCAGCCTGGTCTGCCATCATCGTTCGGCATGGCGAATGTCTGGTCCGGAGTGACGATCGACTGTCTCGATCCGGAGCGCGTGGCGCGATTCTGGAGTGTCCTGCTGGGCCGTGAGCACGGACCGTCCGAGCAGGGGTGGGTCTATCTCGGCGAGCGGGGTGACCCGCAGCCGCGGCTGGTGTTCCAGCCGGTCTCCGAGCCGGCCACCGGCAAGGTGCGGATCCACCTCGACGTCGCCGTCGACGACATCGAGGAGGCCATGGCGACGGTCGTCGCTCTCGGTGGACGCTCCACCGGTGAACGGCACGACTACGACGAAGGCGTGGTGGTCGTCATGGCCGACCCGGAGGATCACGAGTTCTGCCTGGTCCGGTACTACTGATCGGTGACGTGATCCGCCAGCAGCGTCAGGCAGTGTCGCGGGCTCTCCACGTGGGCGTTGTGGCCCAGCCCGGCCAGGGTGACGACCGGTACGCCCCACTGCCGCAACTGGTCATCGGTGTTCATCGGGTCGTGTTCGCCGCGGGCCAGTGTGACCGCCGCGGGCGTGCCGGCCACCAGTGCCGTCATGTCCGGCTCCCCCACCCCGAAGGCGCGGGGGTCGAGGGCGAGCCGCCAGCGGCCGCCGGTTTCGTGGATTCCCGCGCGTACCGCCGGGTCGTCCGGGGTGAGCAGCCCGGCCAGCCCGGACACCCGCAGGTGCCGGGCGGCGGCCTCGTCCGCCGAGTCGAACCAGGCGACCGGCTTCTGCGCCATGGCCCGGGCGCGTTCCAGCTCCGGGCCGGTCCAGGCGACCTTGATGCCGAGCCCGATCACCGCGGCGACCGGCAGGCGGGCGGCCAGGGCGAGGGCGACCACCCCGCCGAGCGAGTGGCCCAGTACGACGGTGGGGCCGCCGCCGGTCACGAGCGGGCTCACCGCCTCGGCCAGGGCGCCGAACGTGTACTCCGGCAGCTCCGGCGACCCGCCGTGCCCGGGCAGGTCCGGCGCGATCCACCGGCCGGGCCAGTGTTTCGTCAGTTCGGGCCACCAGCCGGACCACACGTCACCGGTGGCGCCCAGCCCGTGCAGCAACAGCAGCAGCGGCTCGCCCTCGCCGCCGGCACGTACCCGCAGATCAGCTTCCATCACCGGATGATGCCATCCGGCGTCGGAATCGAGTTGTCCGCTCCTCGCTCGTGAGGCAGCCTGCATGCATGATCGAGACGCGGGTGCTGACTCCGGACGACTGGGAGATCTGGCGGGAGTTGCGGCTCGCCGCACTGACCGAGGCGGGTCACGCGTTCGGCGCCCGGCTGGCGGACTGGTCGGGTGAGGGCGACCGGGAGGACCGGTGGCGGGCCCGGCTGGCGATTCCGGGTTCGATCAACCTGGTGGCGGTCGTCGACGGGCAGCCGGTGGGGATGGCGAGCGGCGTGCCGGGCGAGGAGGAGCGGATCGCCCAGCTGATCTCGATGTACGTCGCTCCGGCGGGACGCGGCCGCGGAGCCGGAGATCTCCTGGTCGCCGCCGTGGAACGGTGGGCCCGCGAGAAGGGAGCCGGGGTGCTGCGGCTGGCCGTGGCGGAGGGCAACGAGAACGCGTGGGCCCTGTACGAACGCAACGGGTTCCGGGACACGGGCGAGATCAGCGGTCTGATGCCCGACGGGATCCGCCGCGAGCACGTGCTGGCGAAGCGCCTGGTGGGCTGACGGAACCTCGACATTCGGACCCCGTTGGCCGAGTCGGCAACACCACCCCGCCCGATTCGGGATCATGATCGGGTGGACTCGACGTTGAGCCAACTGCTGCTGGGGCTGGCGACGGTCGCCGGGTTCTTCGCCGTGGTGGCCATCGGCGTGGCCGTGCTGCTCTGGGCGCCGCTGGCCGGTCCGGCCACCGAACGGGCGCCGCGGTGGGCGCGGCGCCGCGCCGACACCGATCTCCGGGCCTGGCTGTGGCGGCGTGTCGCCGCGACGGCGCGAAGACTTCATCGGGTACGGCTACCCGTACCGGTCGTCCGGGTGCTGGGGGAGGTGGTGCGGCATCCGTCCCGGCTGGTGGTGGCCGGCTTCGCGGTGGCCGTCATGGTCGGCTGGGGGCTGCTGATGCTCCCGCCGGCGACCGAGTCGGGCCGCGGCGCCGGAGCTGTCACGGCGCTGTTCACCGCCACGTCCGCGGTGTGTGTGACCGGGTTGGTCATCGAGGACACCGGCAGCTACTGGTCCGGGTTCGGCGAGGCCGTCATCCTGGGGCTGATCCAGATCGGCGGCTTCGGCATCATGACGGTGGCGTCACTGCTGGGCCTGCTGGTGGCCGGCCGGCTACGGATGCGCCTCCAGTTGGGCACCCAGGCCGAGACCAAGGCCATGGGTGTCGGCGACGTCCGGCAGGTGATCCTCGGTGTCCTGCGGATCAGCCTGCTGGTGGAGGCCGCGGTGGCGGCGACGCTCACCTGGCGGTTCGCCGAAGGCTACGGCCAGAGCTGGAGCCACGCCGCCTATCTGGGGCTGTTCCACGCCGTGTCGGCGTTCAACAACGCCGGCTTCGGCCTGTACCCGGACAGCCTGATGCGGTTCGTCGGCGACCCGCTCGTCTGCCTGCCGATCTGCGCGGCCGTCATCATCGGCGGGCTCGGGTTCCCGGTGCTGTTCGAGCTGCGCCGCAAACTGCGCACCCCACGGAAGTGCTCGCTGCACACCAAGGTCACCCTGGCGATGACCGGTGTACTGCTCGCCGGCGGCTGGCTGGTGATCACCTGGGCCGAATGGGCGAACACCGCCACGCTGGGCCGCCTGGGAGTCGCCGGAAGACTGCTGGCCGGGTTCACCACCGCGGTGATGCCCCGGACCGCCGGGTTCAACAGCATCGACGTGGCGCAGATGCACGACGTCACCCTGCTCTCCACCGACATGCTGATGTTCATCGGCGGCGGCAGCGCCGGCACCGCGGGCGGCATCAAGGTCACCACGTTCGCCCTGCTCGGCTTCGTGATCCTCGCCGAGATCCGCGGCGAGCCGAGCGTGCACGCCCTGGGCCGCAGCCTGCCCGCCGGCATCCAACGGCAGGCGCTGACCATCGCCCTGCTCAGCGTCGGCCTGGTGATGGCCGCCACGCTGACGCTGCTGGCCCTGACCCCGTTCGACCTCAACCAGGTCCTCCTCGAGGTGACCTCCGCGTTCGCCACCGTCGGACTGAGCACCGGCATCACCGCCCACGTCGGCACGGCCGGGCACCTGATCCTCATCGCGCTGATGTTCATCGGACGGCTCGGCCCGATCACCGCCGCCGCGGCACTGGCTCTGCGGCACCGCAACCGCCGTTACGAACGACCCGAGGAGCGGATCATCGTTGGCTAGGAAACCGGCAACCCACGAGCGCATCGCCGTACTGGGGCTGGGCCGTTTCGGTGGCTCCCTGGCCCTGGAACTGACCTTCCAGGGCTGGGAGGTCATCGGCATCGACGCCGACCCGCGCCCGGTGCAGGCACACGCCGACGCCCTCGCCCACACCGCGGTCGCCGACACCACCGACGAGGAGGCCCTGCGCCAGCTGGGCGTACACGAACTGACCAATGTCGTCGTCGGCATCGGCACCGACATCCAGGCCAGCATCATGACCGCCTCGCTGCTGACCGACCTGGGCGTGCCGCACATCCTGGCCAAGGCGCTGAGCCCCCAGCACGCCACCATCCTGCGCCGCGTCGGCGCCCATCACGTGGTGCTGCCCGAACAGGAGATGGGCGAACGCATGGCCCACCTGGTGACCGGCCAGATCCTGAACTTCATCCAGTTCGACGAGGACTACGTGCTCGCCAAGACCGTCGCGCCGGAGGCCGTCATCGGACGGACGCTGGCCGACATGGAACTCCGCAACATCTACGGCGTGACCGTGATGTCGATCAAACGGCCGGGCGAGCGATTCACCCACACGACCGCCGCCACCACCGTCTACGGCGGGGACATGCTCATCGTCGCGGGCGACCCCCGCAGCGTCCAGACCTTCTGCACCCTGCCGTGACGGACCGCCGAACTGCACGGCCCGATCCATCGCACCCCCTGGATCGCCGACGTCAGCTGGGCACCATCTCGAAGAGTTCGTGAACGGCGTCGTAGTACTTCGCCGTACGCCCCGCAGCGGTCATGCCGAGCCGCCGGCAGACGGCCTGGGAGGCATGGTTGTCCGGATCGGTCACGGCGACGACCCTCGCCAGCCCACGGCCGAACGCATCGCGGAGGACGGCCTCCGCCGCCTCGGTGGCATAGCCCTGTCCCCAGACCTCCGGGTGCAGATGCCAGCCGATCTCGACCTCGTCCGGCCCGCCGCTGGACTCCCCCGCCGACAACGGGATCGGCTTGAGCAGAAGGTTCCCGACCGGCACACCGCCCGCCGCAGTGATCAACCAGATGCCGTGTACGGGGTGGTCGACGGCACGCCGGCGCCTGATCGACGCGAGCGCGTCCCGCCTCGTCCGCATGATCGCCGAATGCGGGCCGAGGAAGCGCACGACCTCCCAGCGCGACTCCAGATCCAGGAGGAAGTCCGCGTCGTCGTCGTGCCAGGGACGCAGCAGGAGCCGGCCGCTCGTGATCGTGCGCATGCCACCGAATCTAATCAGCGCGGCTGCTCGGGACGGCGACACACGTACCGGAAAGGAGCCGGCGGCGAACGCGAACCTCGACCACACGCTCTCTAGCCGAGGTCGTGTATCTCCAGCCCGCGCATGATCCGGGTTCGCACGGACCCGAACCCGTAGCGATCCACATCGGAGGACAGGTCCGCCACCTCGCGGAGCACGGGTTCGACGTCGATGCCCCGCGAGCGGGCCCGATGACACAGCCACCAGATCCTCATCAGCTGGTCGCGCGGGTCGTCACCCTGGTCCATCGCGGAAACGTGCATCAACCCGCGACGGAACTCCGCCACCGACTCCCACTCGGCCGGCAGATGGGCCGCCCAGCGGAACGACGGGAAATCCCGGAAGACGGCCCGGACCTCTTCGCGGATCGACGGACCACCTTTCTCGTACGCGTCGAGCAGCGCCTCCAGCGCGGCGGCGGCCTCCGCCGCCACCCCGGCCTCCTCCACCGGCGCCGGCGCCCGGCGAAGGTTCGCCTGCCAATCCGGGTCCCGCACGTCGACCGGGCGCTGCGCGATCTCCCGCAGCAATTCATCGAGTACGGCGACGTCCGCACGGATCGAGGCGAGGTTCATGCCGACCCCTCGCGGGACCGGCCGGTGGCGGCCGCCCACTCCTCCGCCATGGTCACGACGAGGTCGGCCACCGGGTCGTCGACGTCGGTGTAGACCTCGAGATCATCGACGGCGCCGGCCAGAGCATTCTCCACACGACGAGCATCTCAGCGATCCGGCCATGCGCCGATCGCCGCTACGGCATGCCGGCCACTGCCGCACCACCACACAGCGGCATCGTCGTGGCTCCGGGCGTGGACACCGAGCCGGTGCACGGGACAGACCGGCCATACCGACCAGAGCGAGTGCATCACCGCGTCCTGCGCGTCTTCGGCCACCGCCACCAGCGCGGACACCGGGTCGGCGCCGGATGCGGGAACGATGCCTCCCCCCGTGCCCGCATGGCCGTCCCACGTCTCGGCGTGGGCGTTGCCGTTGTGGCCGGGCCAGTGGTCTTCGTCGACACGAAGCCGGCACCGGTCGGGCAGCCCGGTCGCGGCCACGTCCTGGTTCACCAGGCGCATGGCGTCTTCGAGACGGGTCAGCCACTCCGGCTCTTCGGTGAAGCCCGGCCGGAACCCGGCTTCCTCGAGCAGGGTGAGGGCGAGTTCGGCCATCCGGGACCGGCTCACGCCCGCGCCGTCGAGGCTCAGCGAGGCCAGCTCGCCGGCATCCGGGTCCGCCGGTTTCAGCTCCAGCACGGACGCGGCCAGATCGAACGCGTCCGTGCGGTTGATCTCGCCTGCTCGTGCTGCGCGGTACACGGTCCGGTACAGCCGATCGAGAGCCTCATCCACGCGTCAATGTTGCTGGACACACGATGGTGGCGCGAGTCGATATGAGGGTGTCCATCTTGACGCGGATCAACCCGGGGCGAGCAGGCAGAACTCGTTGCCTTCCGGGTCGGCGAGAACCGTCCACGGGATGTCGTTCCCGCCGAGGTCGACAGTGGTGGCGCCGAGTGCCCGCAATCGGTCAGCCTCCGCCGCCGGATCGTCACCCGGATACGGACGGACATCGAGGTGGACGCGGTTCCACCCGGTCTTGACGTCAGGTGTGCGCAGGAACTGCAGATACGGCCCGACGCCCGCCGCCGAGCGCAGGACCGCGTTGTGGTCGCTCACCCGCAGCACGGTCCAGTCCATGGCCGCACCCCAGAATCCGGCCATCGCTCGCGGATCCGCGCAGTCGACCACGACGGTGGAGATCGGCCCGGTGTCCGAGATCGGATCATGCCAGTCCAGGACGCAGAACTCGTTGCCCTCCGGGTCGGCCATGACCACCCACGGCACATCGCCCTGCCCGATGTCGACGGGTGCGGCGCCGAGGCCGGTCAGGCGGGCGACCAGCTCCGCCTGATGCTGCTTCGAGGTGGTGGCGAGATCGAGGTGCACCCGGTTCTTCGCCGTCTTGGGTTCCGGGGACGCGACCAGGTCGAGGCAGACCGCGACCGGATCGGGGTAGACGAAACCCTCGGGCTCGAGATTGGTCACGCCGGGTCCCTCGCTGGAGACGGCCCAACCGAGCGCCTCCGCCCAGAAGGCGCCGAGCTTGGCATCGTCGTACGCCTTCATGTTCACCTGTACGAGCCGCGTTGCCACGCCGCCGATACTAACGGCTCAGTTCTTGGTCTCGATCTCCGCACGCATGTCGGGGAAGTCGCCCTTCACATCCACCGCGGTCTCGTAGAAGTGCAGGAACATGCCGACGCTACCCTCGTCGGCCCACCCGCAGATGGCCACGTCCTCCTGGCCGATGACGCTGTTGCCGCACTGCGCCACGCCGCCGAGCGAACCGGTACTGGCAGCGGAGACCTGGGTGAGCTGATTCTCGCCAGTCAACTACCCGCCCATGAATGGGCGGGCTTGCGGATCTCTTCCCCGCTGGCTGCGAGGTCAGGCCACGTATGGCGGATTGACTGCCGCCCAGCCCTCGACGCCGCGCGAGGCGATGTTGAGGGCCG
>NZ_JAGFNS010000058.1:0-1335 GCF_017592555.1 Actinoplanes flavus
GCACGCCGCCAGCGTTCGTCCTGAGCCAGGATCAAACTCTCCAACAAAATCTGTTGAACAATCGTCCCGGCAACATAAATGTTGCCAAAGGAATCCTCAACCTGTCCGTAGACAGGCCGGGGTATTGCCATAATTGGCACTGGCTTTTCAAGCACCCTGTTGAGTTCTCAAAGAACAACCGCACACCATCAAACCGTTCCGCATTCCGCGGCCCGTTCTCCGGGGCACTCGCTCTACTTTACCCGCCGTTTCCGCCGTGTCAAATCCGCGTTTCGCAACCGAATTCAGCACCACAGAAACTGCACAGGCACCTCAATAGAAACACGATGCTAGATCGTGCGATCTTGTTTGAGGTTCCTCCAGGACGGCCGCGCCGGGCCCCTAGATCGGGTCCCGCTCGCTCGCCCGTCTCCCTAGCGGCTCGGACAACATTACTCGCCGCCCCTCGCGACGCCAAACCGGGGGTCCCGCGACGCCCGTCACACCGATTTGTCGCGGTACATCCTCACCTCCGATCGCGTCTGGCCGATCGACGCGCGTGCGGGTTGTGGGCGAGGCGGGCCCCACGGGGATGCGTCGAGGGCATATAACCGACGCATGCGCACTGACGAGCTCGCGGACCTGATCAGCGAGGTGCCCGGTACAGAGGTGACCGCGGCGCCCGGGGTGGTCACGGTGCATGTGCCGGCGATCGGGGACACGGCTCGGATCCTGTTCCGGGAGGTGCTGGACGCCTATGAGGTGTCCGTCCCGACCGGGGCACCCGCGGTTCAGGTGGACATCAAGCGGGGGCACGAGTCGTTGCCGTTCATCATCACGGTGGACGACGTCGTCTTCACCCCGGCGTACGCGGATGATCTGCTGGATCCGGAGGATGAACTGCTGGTCCCGGCCATGCCGGGGCTGCTGGGTTATTCGGAGATGCACCGGGACGTGCGGGCGCTCGGCAAGGCGATCGACGATCCCGAACTGGAGCTGGATCCGGAGATCCTGGCGGCCACTCTGCTGGCGCACCGGTGCTTCATCGCCGGCGCCGTCCGGATGGGTCTCTGGCCGGTGCGTGTGGCGGCCTGGTGGGAGTACACGTCGGCTCGCGCGGCGAAGAGCATCCGGCTGGCCCGCTTCCGCGCCGACCCTCGTTGGGACGAACTGATGGCGGATGTGGCCGAGGCCCGCCGCCAGAAATCTCTGGCCGAACTCTGACCCGACCGCCAGGCTGCCATAGAGCCGTCGACAAGCTCACCACCCGCGACCTCCGCGACCTCCGCGACCTCCGCGACCTCCGCGACCTCCGCGACCTCCGCGACCTCCGCGACCTCCGCGACCTCCGCGACC
>NZ_JAGFNS010000058.1:1345-24127 GCF_017592555.1 Actinoplanes flavus
CTAGGACGGGCGATCCCTGGATGCACAGGGCCAGGCACGAAAGACCGAGAAGCGCCAGACTGAGTTCCAAGCCAATGGAGGGAGCGGGGATGACCACGGAATTGCGGCGGGTCTTCGACGAGGACGCGGAGCGGTATGACCGGGCTAGACCGGGCTATCCACCGCAGATCTTCGAGGATCTGGCGGCCGCGGGGGCGCCACCGCCCGCGCGGGTGCTGGAGATCGGACCCGGGACGGGCAAGGCGACGGTGTCACTGGCCGAGCGCGGCTACCGGATCATCGGGGTCGAGCTCGGTGCTTCGCTAGCGGCCGCGGCACAGCGAAACCTGGCGGAGCATCCCGCGGTGACGATCGTGACGGGGACCTTCGAGGGGTGGCCGCTGCCGGAGGAGCCGTTCGACGTGGTGTTCGCGGCCACCTCCTTCCACTGGATCGACCCGGCCACGCGAGTGTCACGGTCAGCGGACGCCCTGCGGATCGGTGGGTTGCTGGCCACCGTCGCGACGCATCACATCAAGGGCGGAACCGAGGCGTTCTTCGCGGCGGCGCAGCGGTTATATGAGCGTCACGACCCCCGTACCCCGCCGAATCTGCGTTTGGAGCCGGCCCGGGACATCCCGCACGACGATGCCGAGATCGAGGCATCGGATCGGTTCGGCCCGGCGGCCTTCCATCGGTACGAGTGGGACGCCACCTATACGACCTCGGAGTATCTGGATCTGCTGCTCACCTACTCGACCACCCGCTCGATGCCACGACCAGAGCAGTCCGCCCTGCTGAAGGGCATCGGACGGCTGATCGACGAGGAGCACGGCGGGCGGATCGTCAAGCGGTACCTGTCCGAGCTTCGGCTGGCCCACCGGATACGGTGACCGGCCGCGGCACCCGAATGGCGCAGCACAGGGCGCCGGCCAGCGCGGCCGCGTAGAGCAGCAGGACGGTGGTGTAGGACGATTCGCCCGGCGACAAGGTCAGCACCGAGCCGCCGACCGCGGTGCCGAGGCTGCCTCCGACGGTGCGCATGACGGTGTTCACGGCGGCGGACACCCCGGTCTGCTCACTCGGCACCGCCTCGACGACGAGCGCGCCGACCGCCGCGAAGGCCAGGCCGATGCCGGCGCCCATGACGAGGATGCCCAGGCAGACCTGCGCCAGGGTCTGGTGCCCGACCGCGAGGGCGACGTAGGCGAAGCCGGCGATGGCGATGCCGGCGGCGAGGGCGGCGCGTGGTCCCTGGCGTGCGGTGAGGCGGCGGTAGACCCGCATGATCAGCAGATTGCCCACGGCGGTCGGCACCATCACCAGGCCGACGACGCTGGGTCCGGCGTCGAACTTCTCGGCCACCAGTAGCGGGATGACCATCCAGGAGCCGAACATGCCGAAGCCGAGCAGAAGGGTGGCCGCGTTGGTGGCGCGAACGGTCGGGAGGGCCAGGGTGCGCAGGTCGATGAGCGGTTGGTCGGCTCGTCGCTGGCTGCGCCACCAAGCCGGGGCCAGGATGGTGGCGCCGATCAGTGGCCAGTGCCAGCCGGGTGATCCGAAACGGCTGATGGCCAGCAGCAGCAGACCCAGCCAGGTGGCGAGGAGTGCGGCTCCGTACCAGTCGATGCGGGTGTTGAGCGGCGCGCGTTTGCCGCGCGGCAGGAGAAGGACCACCGGGATGATCGCGAGCGCGGAGACCATGGCGGGGATCAGGAACAGCCAGCGGGAGGACAGCAGGCTCAGGATGGGACCGGCGGTGATAGTGCCGACGGCGCCGCCGACGCTCATCACGGTGGAGATGATCACGAAGGCGCGAGGGCGGCCGGGCGCCGGGAGGTGTTCTCTGACCAGGGCGAAGCAGAGGGGGAAGACGGCGCCGCCGAGGCCTTGCACGACCCGGCCGGCGACCATGACAGGAAGGTCGGAGGCGAGTGCGGAGGTGAGGGCGCCGAGGCTCATGGCGGTGAGGGCGATGACCAAGATGCGGCATTTGCCGTAGATGTCGCCGAGCCGGCCGAGCACCGGTGTAGAGATCGAGGCGCTCAGCAGGAAGGCAGTGAGCAGCCAGGCCGTCGCGGACGGGGTGGTGCTCAGCTCGTCCTGGAAGACGCCGAGGGCGGGCACGACGAGTGACTGCAGGACCGAGTAGGCCGTCGTGGCGAGGCAGAGACCGCCGAGCACGGCGCCGGGTTTCAAGATCAAAACCTTCCATCGGTACGGCCGGGGCGCCCGAACGGGGACACCGGACCGGCGGCGGAACGACCAGGAGGAACACCGTTCCGCCGCCGGGCGATCATGCGGGTGTTGCGGAACCCCATCCCCTGCCCGGCCGCGTCGAGCATCGCCACGGAAGGCGGCCTACCCGGGCGGCCGAGCATGGAGTTGCAGAGCCGTCATCCCACCCGGCCACGCCGAGCAACGTGGCCTATCCGAGCGGCCGAGCGGGGTGTTGTGGGACGGCCCGCGCAACCGCACCGGGCAGAGCGGCTGGGCGGGGTGTTGCGGCACGGCCCCGCGCAACCGCGCCGGGCGAAGCGGCCCGGGGTGTTGCGGAACAGTCCCGGGCAGCCGCGCCGGGTGGGTGACGCGCAGCCACGTTGGTTGGGTGGGCGGTCTTGAGGGAGGAGGGCGGTTGGGCGGAGGTTGCGGAACGCCCCGCGCAACCGCGCCGGGCGGAGCGGCTGAGCGAGGTGTTGTGGAACGGGCCCGGGCGGCCGCGCTGGGTGGGGGTCGCGCGGCCGCGCTGGGCGGGTGGGGGTTTTAGGGGAGGAGGGCGGTTGGGCGGTTGGCGGTGTTGGTGTTGGCGGGGCGGGGCAGACCGTAGTGTTCGCGCAGTGTCTGGCCGGTGTATGCGGTTCGGAAGCGGCCTCGTTCCTGGAGGATCGGGACCACCTGGTCCACGAAGGCGGCCAGGCCGGAGGGCAGGACCGGGGCCATGATGTTGAAGCCGTCGGCGGCTCCGGACTCGAACCAGTGCTCGAGCTTGTCGGCTACCTGGACGGCGGTTCCGGCGAAGGTCAGGTGGCCGCGTCCTCCGCCGAGGCGGCCGATCAGTTCGCGGACGGTGAGGTTCTCGCGGCGGCCCAGGTTGACGATCAGGGTGCGGCGGCTCTTGGCGCCCTCGATCTGCTCCTCCTCCGGCAGGCTCGCCGGAAGCGGGGCGTCGAGGGAGAGTTCGCCCGGGTCGACGCCGAGCAGGTCGGCGAGCTGGGTGAGGGCGTATTCGGGGCGGATCAGGCGCTCGAGTTCGGCCTCGAGTTCGCGCGCCTCCGACTCGGTGGCGCCGATCAGGGGCACGATCCCGGGGAGGATCTTGACGCGGTCGGGGTCGCGGCCGTGTTCGGCGGCGCGGCGTTTGAGGTCGTCGTAGAACTCCTGGGCGTCCGGCAGGGTCTGGTGTGCGGTGAAGACGGCTTCGGCGTACTTCGCGGCGAAGTTGCGGCCGTTCTCGGACGAGCCCGCCTGGACCAGCACCGGGCGGCCCTGGGCGGAACGCGGGAGGTTGAGAGCTCCGGCCACCGAGTAGTACCGGCCCTTGTGCGCCGGCGGGTAGATCCGGTCCTGGTCGCCCCAGACGCCGGCCTCCTTGTCGGCGACGATGGCGTCGTCGTCCCAGGAGTCCCACAGCTTGACGGAGACGTCGACGAACTCGGCGGCACGCTCGTAGCGGTCCCGGTGGGCGGGCAGCGCGTCGAGGTTGAAGTTGCGGGCCGAGTCGAGGCCGGCGGTGGTGACGATGTTCCAGCCGGCCCGGCCGCCGCTCACGATGTCCAGGGAGGCGAACCGGCGGGCCAGGTTGTAGGGCTCGTTGTAGGTGGTGGACGCCGTGGCGATGAGCCCGATGTGCTGCGTGGCCCCGGCAAGGGCGGTGAGCAGCACGGTCGGTTCGAGGATGCCGGACGGGCGGCGGCCCACCTGGTCGAAGATGACCGGGACGTCGGCCAGGAACAGCGAGTCGAGCTTGCCGCGCTCGGCGATCCGGGCCAGGTTCTTGAAGTGCTCGACGTTCAGGTCGGCGTACGGGTCGCTCTCCGGAAGACGCCAGGCCGCCTCGTGGTGGCCGACGCTCATCAGGAAGGCGTTGAGGTGGAGCTGTCCGGGACGGGTCATCACTGCACCTGCGGGGTGTAGTGGGTGGCCTCGTCGCCCTCGAGGATGTAGCTCTTGGTGCCGTCGGTGCCGACCGGGACGTCGCCGGCCACGGTGACACGGTGCAGCTTGCGGGCCAGGTCGCCGTAGTCGTCGGCGGCGTAGTGCTGGGTGGTGCGGTTGTCCCAGACCACGATGTCGCCGACCTGCCACTTGTGGCGCAGAGTGTTCTCGGGGCGGGTCACGTAGTGCTGGAGCAGGCGCAGGATGTCGCGGGACTCGGTACGGGACAGGCCGATGATCCCGGTGACGAAGTTGCCGATGAACAGGTTCGGCTGCCCGGAGTCGGGGTTGACGCGGACCACCGGGTGGGCGGTGCGGTAGCGGGTGGAGACGAAGACCTTGTGGTATTCCTCCACCTCGGCCGAGCGGAACTGCGGGTGCTCGGCGTAGTCGTATTCGTTGGAGTGCTCGGCCCACAGCCGGTCGGCCAGCACCCGCAGGTGCTCGGGCAGGTCGGTGTAGGCGGCCGCGGTGTTGGCGAACAGGGTGTCGCCGCCGTAGGGCGGGATGACGAGACTGCGCAGGGTGGTGGCCTTCGGCGGGGCGACCACGAAGGTGACGTCGGTGTGCCAGGCGTTGGCGCGGGCGCCCTCGGCTCCGGCCACCTCCAGCACGTTGGCCTGGCCGTCGACGGACGGGACGGTCGGGTGGGCCAGGGTCAGCGGGCCGAAGATGGAGGCGAACCGCTGGTGCTGTTCGTCGTCGAGGTGCTGGCCGCGGAAGACCAGGACCTTGTGCTCGACCAGGGCGTCGTGGATCTCCTTGGCGGTGACCTCGTCCACCGGGGTACGAAGGTCGACGCCGGAGATCTCGGCTCCGATCCGGCCACCGAGGCGCGTGATGTCGATGCTCATGTGCGGTTCCTTTCCGAGGAGGGGGCTCAGTTGGTGCGCCAGGTGGAGAAGCGGCGCTCGGTGACGATCAGCAGCTGGTTCACGATCAGGCCGATGGCGGAGATCGTGATGATTCCGGCGTACATGTCGGGGACCGCGAAGTTGTACTGGGCGTAGTTGATGAGGTAGCCGAGGCCGGCTTTCGCGCCGACCATCTCGGCGGCGATCAGGATGAGGATCGAGGCGGCGCCGGCCAGCCGGATCCCGGTGAAGATCGTCGGCACGGCGGCCGGGAGCACGACCTTCTGGAAGAGCCGCACCGGGCCGAGTCCCAGCGACCGGGCCGATTTGATCAAGAGCGGATCGACGGTACGGACGGCGCTGACCGTGTTCAGCAGGATCGGCCAGGTGCAGCCGTACAGGATGATCGAGATCTTGGAGGTTTCGCCGAGTCCCAGGATCAGCACGAACACCGGCAGGATGGCCAGTGCCGCGGTGTTGCGGAACACCTCGAGCAGCGGGTTCAGCAGGTTGGCGATGGGGCTGTACCAGCCGATCAGCAGGCCGAGCGGCACCGCGATGAGGATGGCCAGGCCGAATCCGGCGGCCGAGCGGACCAGGCTGGCCTCGGTGTGCGCCCACAGCTCGCCGGAGACCAGCAGGTCCCACCAGGCGACGAGCACCTCGGACAGCGGCGGCAGGAACGTCGGGTCGACCAGGTACTCGCCCGGCGCGGTCTCCCACTGCGGGGCGAACTGCCAGACCAGGGCGAGCACGCCGATCGCCGCGATCCGGGTGAGGACGGCGGTGAGCAGGCGGATGCTCCTGCGGTACCAGGCGTACGCGGGGACCGGCGCGGCCCGTTTCCGAAGTACGACCGGGACATCGGTGATGCTAGACATGGCTGCTCTCCAGCTCCTCACTCCGGGCGCGGTCGACCTCGTCGCGCAGCAGACTCCAGATCTCGTGGCGGTAGTGCGTGAACTGCGGGTCGGAACGCAGGTCCTCGGTGGCCGACCGGGCGTCGATCGGCACCTCCACGACCTCCTTGATCCGGCCCGGCCGGGAGGTCAGGACGGCGACGCGCTGGCCGAGGTAGACCGCCTCCTCGATGCCGTGGGTGATGAACACGATCGTCTTGCCGGTCTTCTCCCAGATCCGCAGCAGCTCGTCCTGGAGGCCGTCGCGGGTCTGCGCGTCGAGGGCGGCGAACGGCTCGTCCATGAGCAGCACGTCGGGGTCGAAGGCGAGGCTGCGGGCGATCGCCACCCGCTGCTTCATGCCGCCGGACAGCTCGTGCGGGTAGCGGTCGTGGAAGCCGGCGAGGCCGACCAGGTCGAGGTAGTCGCGGGCCTTCTCGGCACGTTCCCTTCGCCCGACGCCCTTGGCTTCGAGGCCGAACTCGACGTTGCCCTGGGCGGTGCGCCACGGCAGCAGCGCGTACTGCTGGAAGACGATGCCGCGGTCCAGGCCGGGGCCGGTGACGGGTGCGCCGTCGACCAGGATCCGGCCGCTGGAGATCTCGCTGAGGCCGCCGAGCAGGTCCAGCAGGGTGGACTTGCCGCAGCCGCTGGGGCCGACGATGACCAGGAACTCGCCGTCGCGTACCTCGAGGTTGATGTTCTGGAGGGCGGTGACGGTGCGGCCGCGGGCCTGGAAGGTCTTGCCGACGTTCTCGAACACGATCTTGGCGGTCATGCGGCACCGCCGGTGGCGAACGAGTTGTAGTCGTTGGAGTAGATGTCGGTGGCCTTGATGTCCTTCTTCAGTTCACCGGACCGGTTCAGCCACTCGATCCAGGTGCTGAACTCGCGCTCCTCGATCACGCCGCCCTTGCCGGCGACGCCGTAGCTCTTCCAGAACGTGGTCTGGCTGTCGTCCTCCTCGCGGCCACGCTTCTTGATGATCTCCTGGAGCTTCGCGATGACCTCTTCGCGCGGCGTGGCGCGCGACCACTCGATGGCCTTGCCGACGCCGGAGACGAAGGTCTTCACCGTGTCCGGGTTCTTCCTGATGAAGTCGTCGCGGAAGATGTAGCTGCCCGCCGTGAACTTCCCGAGCAGGTCGTAGTCGGTGTAGAGGGGGTGGATGCCGCCCCGCTCGAGTGCCTTGTCGCGCAGCGTGCCGCCGAGGGCGGCTACGTCGATCTGCTTGGCGCGCAGCGACTGTTCGGTGTTGACCGGCGGCACCACGATCAGCTCGACCTGCTTGATCTCCGCGTCGGTGAGACCCTCCTTGGCCAGGTAGGTCTTGGTGATCGCCTCGGAGTGGGCGCCGAGGGTGTTGACGCCGATCTTCTTGCCGATCAGGTCCTTGGCGGTCTTGATCGGGCTGTCGTCGAGGACGTAGAAGCCGTTGAAGTTGACGTCGTCGACGCCGTAGTAGCCGATCACCGCGGTGATCGGCGCGCCCGAGGAGGCGAGCTTCACGATCGCGCCGTTGAACGCGCCGCCGAAGTCGGTGTCGCCGGTGGTGGCCGCCTGGATGTCCTGCGGGCCGCTGATCGTGTTGCCGATCCACTTGAGTTCGAGGTCGCCCAGATAGCCCAGGTCGGCGGCCAGTTCGGGAAGGCTCACGGCGCCGACGTTGCCCTGGTAGCGCAGCTCCTTGACCTGGTCGCCGGGGGCGGCGGCCGAGCCGGATCCACCGCAGGCGGCGAGTGTGGTGACGGCGAGGGCGCCGGCCAGCGCGGCGGCGAGTGCGGATCTACGGGTGGTCATCGGGGGGCTCCTTGTCGGGTGGGCCGGTGGCAGTGGGCAAGTGTCATCGGCCGGGCGGCCACGGGGCCGTCGGCGTATCGCAGGCAGGATTCAGCGCGCCGGCACGGAGGCGGGCAGGTTCACGATCGGTGTGACAGGCGGTGCGGCGGCTTCGCCGTCCGTCTCAACAGGCGCAGGTACACACCCGGAGGTAGTCGACGAAGCGGCGCCGGGTCAGGCGCTTGCTTCGGTTCATGCCAGCAACGTATGCCGTCGATGACCACCACGTCAGCGGGTTTGTGACCCAGGCCACATACATTTCCCATAGAGTGAGTGGGATATGAGCCGTTCAGACACCGTCACCGCCGCTGAACAGCGACAACGCACGGCTCACGGAGGCGTACCGCAAACGAAGGAAGGGCGAGGGCGCACCAAGCGCACCTCGCCCTTCTCAGCCGGAACTCACCCGCCGGCCGCGGGTCCGATCACTCGCCGAAGTCCTCGAAGGACTCGCCGATCTCCTCGATCGCCTCGCCGGCGAGGTAACCCGCGGCCAGACCGCCCGCGATGCCCATCGCGGCGCCGCCCATGCCGTGACCGTGCCGCCGGTAGTGGCCATGGTGACCGTGGCCCCCGTGCCGGTAGTGACCGTGATGGCCGTAACCCGGCTGCGGCGCGCCATACCCGCCGAAGCCCGGCATCGACTTGCGGCGGTCGACCGCCTGGCGGACCCAGCCGTCGACGACCTGGCGCCAGTCGGTGGTGTCGGCGTCGCCGTGCGAGACCGTGTAGCGGCCGTAGGTGTCGTGGCCCTGCGTGAACAGGCCGCCGCGCTTGTCGAACTCCAGCACCACCTCGACCTGGTGCGGGCTGGTCACGAAGGTCAGCTCGACCTCGTTGATGCCGGCCGCCGCGTAGTGCTGGGGCGGGAAATACTCGATCTCCTGGTAGAACGGGAGGGTCTGGTGGACGCCGTAGATCTGCCCGTACTCCAGGTCGGCGGACTTGAAGCGGAAGCCCAGCTGAGCGAACGCGTCCAGGATGCGCTGGTGGATCGGCAGCGGGTGCACGTGCACCGGGTCCAGGTCGCCCTTGTCGATCGCCCGGGCGATGGCCACCTCGGTGCGCACGCCCATCACCATGCCGCGCAGCGTCTGCCCGTAGACCGTGGTGATCGGCGTCTCCCACGGCATGTCGATGCGGAACGGCAGCGACAGCTGCTGGCCGGGTGCCAGGCGCATCGGACCGGTGACCGGGACCCGCAGGAAGTCGGTGACGGCCGAGTAGTCACCGCCGCCGCCCTCCACCTCCATCCGGGTGATCAGGCCGAGGGTGATGTGCTCGATGTTCGCGTCCTGCGTGCCGCCGACCAGGTTCACATTGCCGGTCAGGGGAGCGCCCGGGTAGGTGCTCGGGTTGGACAGCACGGTGTCCACGCTCGGTCCGCCCACTCCGATGGCACCGAGCAACTTCTTGAAGACCACGATGTTCTCCCGCTAGAAAAAGGTGCCCCGGAAAACTAGCAACGCCCGCTGTACGAACGCTGAGAAATCGCCGTCACCACACGATCCCGTCACGGACGATACGACCATCGTGCAAGGTCAGGAGGGTTTCCGGGCGACCGCGCCGTACATCGAGACCTCGGAGGGCGCCGGGCGATTCTCGCTGTCGGGGCGCCAGTCGCTGATCGCCACGATGCCCGGCTCGACCAGTTCCAGGCCGTCGAAGAAGCGCCCGAACGTGGCCCGGTCGCGCGGCCAGGCGTCGACGTGTCCGGCCGCGAGCATCGCGTCGTAGCGGGCGGCGGCCTCGGCGTCGACGAAGTCCTTCGTCGAGTTGGTGGCCACCAGGTAGCTGCCGGGCGGCACCGCCGCCAGCAGGTCGGCGACGATCTCGCGGGCCTGCTCGTCGGAGGCGACGAAATGCAGGACGGCGAGCAGCAGGATGCCGACCGGGCGGTCCAGGTCGATGGTCTCCTTCAGCTCGGCGGCGCCCAGGATGGCGGCCGGGTCCTTCAGGTCGGCGTCGACATACGTCGTGGCGCCGCCGATCATCAGCGCGCGGGCGTGGGTGAGCACCATCGGGTCGTTGTCGACGTAGACGACCCGGCTGTCCGGGGCGACCCGCTGGGCCACCTCGTGCGTGTTCTGCGGAGCGGGCAGACCGGTGCCGATGTCGAGGAACTGGCGGATGCCGGCCTCGGCCAGGTGACGGACCGCCCGGTTGTGGAAGGCCCGGCCCTGCTGCGCGGCGGTGCGGACGGCCGGGTACACCGAGGCGATCCGGTCGCCGGACTCCCGGTCCACCTCGAAGTGGTCCTTGCCGCCGAGCCAGTAGTTCCACCGGCGGGCCGAGGAGACCGTCGTCTGATCCACCTTGTCGCTGGTCACGGGGCATCCTCCGGAGATGGGAGCGCGATCGGGCCGGGATCATCCTAGCCGGAATCGAGACCTGTCACGGTCCACTGTGGAACTCATCGGGTTTCCCCGCTCCCGGGACAACGCATATCCTGCCCGGGCGACGTTCGGAAAGGGTTCAGCGTTGGCCGTACAAGCCCCGCCCCATCGGCCCTTCTCCCCCGGCTTCCCGCCGGACGATCCGGCGCGCCGCAACGGCGGCGCGTCGATCGCGGTCACCCTGCGGTACCCGCCACTCGCCTTCCTGCTGCGGCTCTACACCCCGGTGCTGGAGATCGACGGGCAGGCGGTGCCGGCCGGCTGGGGGCGGTTCGTGCAGTCGGTGGGGTCCGGGGAACACCGCGTCCACGTGCACGTGCCGTACCTGCTCCCGTCCCGGATCGGCGCCGCCGACGTCACGGTGCTCGCCCTGCCGGGCCGGACCGTCGAACTGGAGTACCGGGCTCCTCTGCTGTCCTTCCTGCACGGGGCGCTCGGAGCGCCTCCGCAGCGCTACCCGGGGGCGAGGGCCGCGTGGGCGCTCCTGACGGTCGCGGTCACGCTGGGTGTCTGCGCGTGCATCGGCTGGCTCCTCGACGCCTCCGGTTCAGGCCTGTAGCTCCTCGTGCAGGGCGCGCATCAGCTCGACGCTGGTGAACGGCTTCTCCAGCAGGTGCACCTCGGCGGAGAGGGTGCCGTGCGTGGTGAGGACCGGCTGGGCGTACCCGGACATGAACAGCACCCTGGTGCCCGGCCAGCGTTCGCGGACCGCGTCGGCCAGGTCCTTGCCCAGCATGTTCGGCATGATGACGTCGGTGAGCAGGACGTCGACGGTGTTCTCCGCGGCCAGCCGCAGCGCCTCGTCGCCGCCGGCGGCGGCCAGCACCGTGTAGCCGGCGCGCCGCAGGATCCGGCAGGTCACGTCGCGCAGCGCGTCCTCGTCCTCGACCACCAGCACGCTCGCGCCGTGCCCGGTCAGGTCGACGCCGGGATCCTCCGGGACCTGCTCGTGCGGCTCCACGTCGGTGGCCGGCAGCAGGATCGTGAAGGTGGTGCCGATGCCCACCTCGGAGTAGATCTGCACGGTCCCGCCGGCCTGGGTGATGATCCCGTAGACGGTGGCCAGGCCGAGGCCGGTGCCCTGGCCGCTCGGCTTCGTGGTGAAGAACGGCTCGAACACCTTGTCGATCACCTCCCGGGGCATGCCGGTGCCGGTGTCGGAGACGCGCAGGCGCACGTACCGGCCCGGTGGAAGCCCGGCCTGGGCGGCGGTGTGCTCGATGTCCACGTCGACCGCGGCGGTGTCGATGGTGAGCCGGCCGCCGGTCGGCATCGCGTCCCGGCCGTTCACCGCCAGATTGATCAGCACCTGCTCCATCTGGCCCGGGTCCATCATCACCGAGGGCAGGCCGTCCGGGGTCCGTACGGTCAGGGTGATGTGCTCGCCGAGCGACCGCCTCAGCATTTGGTGCACCTCGGTGACCACGTTGTTCAGGTTCAGCGGCCGGGGCCGGATCACCTCCCGCCGGGCGAAGGCGAGCAGCTGGTGGGTGAGGTCGGTGCCCCGGCGGGCGGCCCGGGCGATCTGCTCGGCGTCCGTGGCGGGTGGGGTGCCGGCGGAGTCCTCGATGATGAACGACGCGTAGTTGAGGATCACCGCGAGCAGGTTGTTGAAGTCGTGGGCGATGCCGCCGGCCAGCTGCCCGAGACTCTCCAGCCGCTGCGTCTGCTGGATCCGGGCCTCCAGGCGCTGCTTCTCGGCCTCCTCCCGCAGCCGGCGCCGTTCCTCCTCGGCGGCCAGGCGGTCGCCGATGTCGCGGACCACGGCCACGGTCACCACGCCGCTGTCGGTGTGCAGGGCGCTGCAGGCGATGTCGACCGGGATCTCGGTGCCGCTGCGGCCGATCGCGCGGCGGGTGGCCCAGCGCTGGTCGGCCTCGCCGGTGGCGGCGCGTTCGGAGTCCAGCGGGGTGGTGTCCTCGCCGGTCCGCAGCACCGCCGAGGCGATCGGCAGCCCGTCCGGCAGGAGCCGGTGCAGCGACATGTGCAGCAGGTCGTACCGGGTGTGGCCGAACAGCCGCTCGGCCTCGGCGTTGACCAGCACCATCTCGCCTGACTCGGCGACGCCGAGCACCGCGTCCGGCGCCGCGTCGAGGATCGCCTGCACCCGGGCCTCGGCCCGCTCCCGGTCACTGATGTCGCGGGTGATGCTGGTGGTACCGATGATCGTGCCGTGCTCGTCGAGCAGCGGGGACACCAGCGTCGACACCGCGATGATCTCGCCGGTGGCGGTACGCCGGACGCTGCGGTAGCGGTCCACCCGGCCGCCCAGCCGCACCAGCAGCCGGACCTGCTTCTCGTCGGCCTGCCGCTCGGCCGGGATGATCTCGTCGATCGACTTGCCGATCATGTCGGCCGCCGGGTGACCGTAGAGGGTCACGGCGCCCGGGTTCCAGGACAGCACGCGGCCGTCCAGGTCGGTGGTGACGATCGCGTCGTGCGAGGACTGCACGATCGACGCGAGCAGCGCGCGGTTGCGGGCCGCCTCCCGTTGCACCGTGTCGTCGCGCAGGACCGCGGTCACGTACCTCTCGCCGTCCGGCGCCCGCACCGCGGAGAGCGAGACCTCGACCGGAAAGACGGTGCCGTCGCAGCGCGTGCCGCGAAGCGGCAGCCGCCGCAGCGGAAGCGGATCGGGGTCGCGCACACCCTCCGGGATCAGATCATCGAGGGTACGGCCGACGAGCGGCTCGGTCGTGTAGCGGAACATCTCGTGCGCGCGGCGATTGGCCATGCTGATGGTGCCGTCCGAGCGGCTCACGATGATCGCGTCCGGGGCGGTGTCGATGAGGAGCCCCGGGATCCCGGTTGACTCCACCGATGCCTCCCGCCCTCCACGGTACTTCTGTCCGGATATTTCGGGCATGAGGTTGGGGGTAATCGGGAAACGTATTCGGCGTGAACACCAGAGCCGAGCCGCCCATCGACCCGAACCGGCCCAGCGCGGCCCGCATCGCCGACCTGTTCCTGGGCGGCACCCACCACTTCGCCTCGGACCGCGCCGTGGCCGCCCGGGCCATCGAACTGGTGCCCGAGACCCCGGCGATCGCCCGCGCCAACCGGGGCTTCCTGCGCCGCGCGGTCAAGTACGCGGCCGGGCGCGGCATCCGGCAGTTCCTCGACCTCGGCTCCGGCATCCCGAGCGCCAACAACGTGCGCGAGGCGGCCCGGGACGTGGCCCCCGACGCCCGGGTGGTCCACGTCGACCTCGACCCCACCGCCGTCCTGTACGCCCGCCATCAGCTCGCCGACGACCCGCGGGCCGCGGCCGTCCACGGTGACCTGCTGCGGCCCGCCGCCCTGCTGGACGAGCCGGAGATCCGGGACCTGCTCGACCTGGACCAGCCGGTCGCCGTGCTCCTGAGCAGCGTGCTGCACTTCCTGCCGGACGGGCCGGCCCTGGACGCGGCGCTGGCGACCTACCGGGAGGCGGCCACGCCCGGCAGCGTCCTGGCGATCTCACACGTCACGCCCGGCGACCACACCGACCTGACGGAACGGTTCACCGCGCTCTACAACCGCACCGAGACACCACTGACGCCACGCGAACCCGCCGCGGTGGAGCGGCTCTTCGCCGGGTGGCGGCTGGTGGAGCCGGGCCTGGTCTACTGCCCGCAGTGGCGGCCCGACCCGGAGGACGACGAGCCGCTCAGCGACCTCGCCCTGTTCGTGACCCTGGGCGGCGTCGGCGAGAAATAGCGATCCCGGCGTCGGCCGGCCGGTCCCAGCCGTCGCAGCTGTCCTCCGGCTCGATCTCCATCAGGTCGAACAGGTCGGGACCGGAGTGCCCGGTGTCCACCGAACCCCCGATCAGGCCCATGATGGCGGCACAGTTGCGCCCATACCCCTGGATCATGCGGTCCACCCGGGTGGGATGGCCGCAGCGACGGCACGGCCGCATCCGCTCCGATGATCTCGCTTCCCCCACCCCTCGATTATCCGGCGATCCGGAGCCGTGGGGCGCGAACCCGAGGGCTCCGGCTGAGACGGCCGTCACTCACCCGATCGGGCGGCCCGACGGTGGGACCGGCCCACCCCGGCGAATCAGGATTCGCCGACGGCTTCGGCGAGTTCCTGCTTGCTCATCCGGGAGCGGCCCGTGATGTGCTGCTCCTTCGCCTTCTCGTACAGCTCCTTGCGGGTGGCGGCGTGGTGGTCGTCGCCGTCCGGGAGGGAACCCGTCGTGGCCTCGGCGAAACGGCGGCCCATCTCCTCGCGCTCGTCGGCGGCGAGCCGCTTCTCCAGGACCGGGAGCAGGTCCTCCTCCTCTTCCTGTACGTGGTGGCGCAATTCGCCCGCGATGGCCGCGATCGTGCCGCCGTAGCCGGGGTCGCCGGGGTCGCCCCGCAGGAGGTTCTGCAGCATCTCCTCGACCTGGTGATGCTCGGTGGAACCGTCCTTGACCTCCTCGCCCTCGTCGGCGGCCAGGTCGCGGATGGCCGGGTAGACGAAGTCCTCCTCGGCCGCGGAGTGCGGCAGGAGCATCCGGGCCACCTCCTGCATCAGCTCGGCCCGGTCGGTGCCGCCCTCCTCGGCCCGGGTGAGCAGATCCTCGACCTGTCGGTGCTGCTGTTTGATGATCTCCACGATGTCCGGCACGGCTGGGTCCTCCTCGGTGGAAACGGTGGATGGAACGCCTGGCCAGATACCCGGAAAGGGACGAATCATCCCCACAGCAAACGCTCATCTTCGCGCCCGTAGTCTCCGGGGGCCGACTGGGAAGAGGAGTTCACGCGTGCCACCGTTCCGGATCTTCAGGATCACCGCGATCGCCGAGGCGTTCTCGTGGACGGGCCTGCTCGTCGGGATGTATCTGAAGCACGTCACCGAGACCACCGAGGCCGGTGTGTGGCTGTTCGGCCGGCTGCACGGGGCGCTGTTCGTCGCCTACCTGGTGGCCACGCTGTGGGTGGCGCGCGCCGAGCGGTGGTCGCCGTGGCGCACCCTGTTCGGCCTCGCGGCGTCGATTCCGCCGCTCACCACACTGATCTTCGAGCGCTGGGTGGCCCGGCGCCGCGAGGCCCCCGCGGACTCGGTGGCCGCCACCGCCTGAGTCCGCGGGCCCGCCCCGCCGCCTATTTGACGGCTATCGGGTTGACCGGCGAGCCGACCGCCCCGGTGATCGGCAGCGGGGCGGCGGTCAGCCAGAACTCGTAGACCCCGTCGGCGGCGCAGTCGAGCGCGAGCGCGTCCAGGTCCCACATCTCGCCGATGAACAGGCCGATGTGCGGGATGGCCACCTGATGCAGCGGCTGGAACGCGTCGTCGAACTCGTTGGGCCGCACCTCGAACCCCCACGTGTCGGTGGCGATCGCCGCGATCTCGGTGCGGTGCAGCCAGTCGGCGGTCTCGAACGACAGACCGGGGGCCGGCCCTCCGGCGTAGTGGCCCCAGCCGTCGCGGCGGGCCCGGGCGAGCTGTCCCGTGCGTACCAGGACGATGTCGCCCCGGCCGATCTCCACACCCTGGTCCGCGGCCCGCGAGTCCAGATGCTCCGCACGGATCGCGAAGCCGTCCGGGAGATCGCCGAAGTCGAGCAGCACCCCACGCCCGGCGATCACGTCGGCGACCGTCTCGATGCCGGTCTTCGCGTCGCCGAGGCTGGTCACCACGTCGGCGGCGCGACGGCCGTTCCAGGCCTGGCCGTGGTCGAAGATGTGGCCGAGCCCGTCCCACTGGGTGGAGCACTGCAACGGCATGGCGATGACGTCGTCGGCGCCGCCGATGCCGTGCGGGAACCCCTGGACGCCGGCCGCCGCGTCGGTGCCGGTGTCGAGCATGGTGTGCACCGGGTTGGTGCGGCGCCGCCAGCCCTTCTGCGGCCCGTTCGCGTCGAACGACTGCGACAGGGAGAAGGAGACGCCGCGGCGGATCAGCGCCGCGGCCTCCCTGCGCTTGCCGGGGGTCAGGAAGTTCATGGTTCCGCGTACGTCGTCCGGGCCCCACCGTCCCCAGTTGGAACACCGGCGCGCGGCCGCGGCGATGGCGCCCTCCGGGTCAGTTCTCGAGAACATCGGACACCCAGTCGGCGATGTACGTCTGCACGTGCGCGAAGTGGTCGAGCCCGATGTGCTCGGCCCCGCCCTCGGCGGCCGTGAAGATCCGCAGCTCCCGTCTCGGCGAGTTGACCGCCTGCTCGTAGGAGCGGTGCGCGTACTCCAACGGGATCTGCCGGTCGTTCTCGCCGTGGCAGATCAGGAACGGCACGGTGATCTTCTCGACCACCCCGTCCAGGTTGACCGCCTCGGCCTTCTCGATGAACGTGCCGAGGTCGTCCTCGCCCCATACCCAGAGCACGTGGTCCCAGTAGTGCGGCACCGGGTTCTCACCCTCGCGTTCCAGCCGGCGTTTCTGCACGGCGCCCCAGTCGTGGTTGGCTCCCCACGCGACGCAGAGGGCGAGCCGCTTCTCGAACGCGGCGGCCCGGGGCGCGTAGTAGCCACCGAGCGACCACCCCACCAGCCCGATCTTCCCGGAGACGACGTCGTCTCGGGTGAGCAGGTAGTCGACGCACGCGGCCGCCCAGTCCTCGGTCGAGACCCGGGACGTCAGCCCGAGGAAGCGCAGCGCCTCCCCACTGCCGGGACAGTCGACCATCAGCGTGTTGACACCCCGGGCGGCGAGTTCGTGCGCGAACCCCGAGGCGTACATGTGCTCCTTGGTCGAGTCGAGCCCGTTCCACAGGATGATCGTCGGCGCGGGACCCTCGACGGCCTTCTTGAAGTAGGCCGGAAGCAGCGAGCCCTCGAACGGGATCGAAACCCGCGTCGTCGCCGGGTCGATCAGGTCGAACGCCTTCCGCTGAAGGTCCAGCAGCCGCTGGTAGACCGCGCGCCGGCCGGGCGACGTGGCGCTCTGCATGCGCTCGGCCTGGGCCAGGTAGTTGGTGGCCCGCTGGTACTTCTGCCCCGCCGTGCGGGTGTGGCCGGCCGCCTCGTCGGCCGCCGCCTGGGTCGCGAGGTCCTCCGCAACCGCCGCCCAGGAGGCCATGAACTCGGCCGTCCCGACGTCCGAGCCCTGCGCGGCCAGCTCCTTGATCGGGCGGCAGGCACGGTCCACCTCGTCGATCAGCCCGCCGCTGTTCAGGGTGGCGACCACGCCCAGGTTCCAGACGTAGTTGCCGGGAAAATACTCGAACATTCAGTGCTGCCTCTCGTTGCGCGCGGTCGCCGGGTCACGGCGGCGCACGGGCGGGATCTCCGCGGCCCGGGGGCCGGAGACGATGCGATTCGTCAGGCTGCCGATGCCCTCGACGGTCAATGTCACGGTGTCGCCGTCCCGCAGCGGCGGCGGATCCTGTCTCCCGTTGCGGCCCCACAGCTCGGCCAGGCAGCCGCCGTTGCCGACGGTCCCGGATCCGAGCACGTCACCGGGGAGGACCCGGCTGTCCCGGGCCGCGTAGTCGATCATGGTCTCGAAGGTCCAGCCCATGTTGCCGAGCAGATCCCGGCCGACCTCGGCGCCGTTCACCTGCGCGGTGCACCACAGCTCCAGGAAGCCGTCCTCGTCCTTGAAGCGCTCCAGCTCGTCGGCGGTGACGATCCACGGGCCGAGCGTGCCGGCGAAGTCCTTGCCCTTGGCCGGGCCGAGGCTCACCCTCATCTCCCGGCTCTGCAGGTCGCGCGCCGACCAGTCGTTGAAGATCGTGTAACCGAAGATCCGCCGGTCCGGGCCGATCACGGCGGCGACCTCGAGCTCGAAGTCGCGCGCCGTCGACGCGGCCGGGAACGGCACGTCGTCGTCCGGGCCGAGGATCGTGTGCGGATTCGTGAAATAGAAGGTCGGCGCGGCGTACCAGGCATCCGGAACGCCGCTCGCGTCGTCGACGCTGCGCCGGACCCCCTCGACGTGCTCCTCGAACGCGACGAAGTCGCGGAGCGAGGCGGGTTTCAGCGGCGCCAGCAGGCGGATCTTTTCGAGGGGTACGCCCGGAGCGCTCTCGAACGCATCGACGCCGGCGGAAATGATCTCCAGCATCGTGGGGTCACCGCGGAACGGCACCACCCGATCCCCGTCGACGACGCCGGTACGGACCCGGCCGTCGTGGCGGAATGTCGCGATCCTCATGGTTCTCCTCAGACCGGCGGGGCGACGAAGAGCCCCCGGTCGACGTCGTTGAACGACTGTTTCGCCACGAACTCGTTCATCGGGTTCGCGGTGCCCCACTGGTCGCTGACCGCCGGGTCGGAGAAGTCGTAGATGTGCGGGTGCCAGGTGTCCTCGTCGAGTTCCTCCAGCTCGGTGGTGTACTCGATGGTGTTGCCGTGCGGGTCGAGGAAGTAGCTGAAGGTGTTGTTCCCGGCCATGTGCCGCCCGGGGCCCCACACCTTCTCGACGCCGCCGCGCAGCAGCCGGCCGGTGCCGCGCATGTACTCGTCGACGCCGCGCATCTCGAACGACGCGTGGTGCAGGGAGACGTGCGGACCGCGGGCGACGGCCAGGCTGTGGTGCCAGCGGTTGGTCCGCAGGAACCACATCATCTCGCCCATCCGCGGGTGCATCAGGGTGTCGGAGAGCGCGAAGCCGAGGTGTCTCCCGTAGAAGGCGACGGTCGCCTCCGGGTTCGGCGAGTTGATCACCACGTGCGAGAGCTTGACCGGGACGGACTCGCCCTCGGCCACCTTCCGGTGCTGCCGGACCTCGACGTCCGAGGACACCTCGACGGTACGGCCGTCGATGTCGAAGAAGCGGAAGCCGTACCCGCCGCCCGGGGTGAGCAGCCGGCCGGGCTCGCACACCAGCGTCACCCCGGACCGGCCCAGGCGCTCGGCCAGCGCGTTCACGTCGGCCTCGTTCGCCGCGCCGAACGCGATCAGGTCGAGCCGCTTCTCGGCGGCCCGGCGCAACCGGACCGAATACTGCTCCGGGGAGCCGGCCGCGGCCAGGAAGGCGATGCCGTCGTCGGTGGTCTCCGGCTCCAGCCCCCACATGGTCGTGTAGAACGCGAACTGCCGGTCGTAGTCGGGCACCGCCAGGTCGACGTGCCGCAGGTGGGTGATGAGTCGCTCGTCGGACATGTCTGTTTCCTTTCAGGCGGGCTCGGCGACCAGGTGCGCGACGCGGGCCATCAGGCCGGGGACGTCGCCGCGCTCGTGGGCCAGCTGCCAGCGGGCGAGTTGCAGGGAGGCCTCGACGACGGTTCTCGCCCGGCCGAGGCGGCGGCCGGTGAACTCCTGCCACAGGTCGCCGGTGAGCGCGTCCTCGCGCAGCAGCAGCTCGGCCAGGACGGCGGCGTCCTCCAGGGCCTGCGCGGCGCCCTGGGCCAGGGTGGGCGGGCAGCTGTGCGCCGCGTCGCCGATCAGCACCACGTTCCCCCGGTGCCAGGGACCGTCGATGAGGTGGCTCTCGAAGGCGGTGTAGTTGACCCGGGCCGGGTCGGTGAGCGTCTCCCGGATCTCGTCCCACGGCCCGTGGTACGCCCCGGCCAGCTCCCGCATGGTGGCGAGGGCCTCCTCCGGTGACAGGCTGAACCGGTCCTGCGCGTCCTCGACCAGGTAGGCGTAGATCGAGTCCGGCCCGGTCGGGCAGTACCCGGCGATGTAGGCGGGCCCGCCGTAGAAGAGGTCGGTGCGGGTGACCGACGCGGGCCGCTTCGTGAAGGTCCGCCAGATGCCCATGCCGACCGGCTGCGGCTCGACGTCGATGCCCAACCGGCGGCGGGTCCACGAGCGCAGGCCGTCGGCGCCGATCACCAGGTCGTACCGCCGCTTCTCACCGTCGGCGAAGGTGACCTCGCCGTCGAGGGTGAGCCCGGCCGGGCAGGTGCCGAACCGGATCCGCACGCCGGCCGCGGCGGCCCGGTCGATCAGGATCCGGGCCAGCGTGGGCCGGTACATGCCGAGCGTGGCGGGCAGGTCCGCGCCGCCGGTACGGATGTCGGTCAGCTCGGCGATCAGCGTGCCGGCCGGGTCGGGGGCGCGCAGGCCGAGCGTGTCGAACGCGTACCCCTCGGCCGCGATCCGTTCCCAGACGCCCAGCCGGCGCAGGACGCGCAGCGCGTTGCCCTGGAGGGTGATGCCGGAGCCGAGCGCCGCCACGTCGGGTTTGAGGTCGACCAGGTCGACCGTCACACCGCCCTCGGCGAGCAGGATCGCCGCGGCGGCACCGGCGGCGCCGCCACCGACGACCAGAACATCACGAACTGCTGGCACGGCGGTTTCCTCCCTGTTACCCCGGTGACGGGGACCACTGTCCCGTCCGGCCGGGCCATAAGGGAAGCTCGAACTGATGATCGGAGCCATAGGCCACGCTTATAGTTCGGGGATGGCCGTCGACCGGGTGCTCGCCAACCTCGATCTCAACCTGCTGCTCACGCTCGACGCCCTGCTCAGGGAGCGAAACGTGACCCGGACCGCGGAACGGCTCGGCGTCAGCCAGCCGGCCGTCAGCGGGGCGCTCGGCCGCCTGCGCCGGCACTTCGGCGATCAACTGCTGGTACGGGTCGGCAACCGGTACGACCTCACCCCGCTCGCCACCCGCGTCGCCACCCTCACCGGGCCGGCGCTGGCCGGGGTGCGCCGGGTCTTCGACGCCACCGCCGAGTTCGACCCGTCCGGGCTCGACCGCGAGTTCACCATCGTCAGCTCCGACTACGCGGCCACCGTGCTGGGGCCGCCGCTGGCCCGGCGGATCGCGGCGCGGGCCCCGCGGGCCCGGTTGCGGTTGCAGCAGACCACGCCGTACGCCGTCGACCACGCCACCGACACGCTGCGCACCGCCGACGGGCTGTTCATCCCGCACGGCTTCGTGACCGGACTGCCCTACCTGGACCTCTACACCGATCGCTGGGTCTGCATCGTCGCCGAGGACCACCCCGACGTCGGTGACGCGGTCAGCATGGAGCAGCTGGCGACGCTGCCGTGGGTCGTCCTGTTCGACCGCCCGACCGCGTTCGCCCCGGCCGTACGCCAACTGCGGATGCTCGGCATCGAGGCCCGGGTGGACCTGGTCGTCGACGGATTCCTCCAGATGCCGTTCCTCGTCGCCGGCACCCGGCGGGTCGCGCTCATCCAGGAACGGCTGGCCCGGCTGCTCGGGCCGGTCGCCGGGGTCCGGGCCCTGGACTGCCCGTTCGACGTGGTCCCGGTCGCCGAGGCGTTCTGGTGGAACCCGATGTACCGCAACGACCCGGCCCACATCTGGCTGCGCGAGCTGCTCCTCGACGCCGCCGCCGAACTGCGCCCATCAGCCTGAGTTATGGCCGTCATCAGCGGTTCCGTCTTCCGCTGACGACCGCCCGCTCCCCATAGTCAGTGCCCACACGTGACCTGGACCACTCTCACGAAGGGCCTGTCCATGCCCGACACCGTCCTCGCGGAACGGCGCGCCGGCCTACCGCAACTCGTGCTGCTCCTCGCCGGCAGCTGCCTCTCCGTCCTCGGGGCCGTGCTCATCGCACCCGTGCTGCCACAGATGACCGACCACTTCGCCGGCGTACCCGGCGCGGGCGTGCTGGTGCCGATCGTCCTCACCGTACCGGCGCTGATCATCGGCCTGACCGCGCCGTTCGCCGGGCTGATCGCCGACGCCGTCGACCGCAAACGGGTGCTGATCATCGCGATGGTCGGCTACACCATCTTCGGTACGGCGCCGCTCCACCTGGACTCGCTGGGTGCCATCATCGGCAGCCGGATCCTGGTCGGACTCTGCGAAGCGGCCATCATGACCTGCTGCACCACGCTCATCGCCGACTACTGGTCCGGGCCGCGCCGCAGCCGCTACCTGGGACTGCAGACACTGCTCGCGTCGGTGTCGGCGACCGTCTTCCTCGGCATCGGCGGTGCGCTCGGGTCGGCCGGATGGCGTACCCCGTTCTGGCTCTACGCCGTCGCGGTGCTCCTCGCCGTACCCATGCAGCTGTTGATCTGGCAGCCCGCGCGCGTCGCGCGCACCGGGAAGCTGCCCCCGCTGCCGTGGCGGAAACTGCGTGTGCCGTGCCTGGTCACCCTGGCCGGTGGCGTCGTGTTCTACGCGCTGATCGTCGAACTCTCGTTCGTCCTCGACGAGGCCGGGGTGACGGCCACCGCGACGATCGGCGCGCTGAGCGCGCTCATGTCGCTGGCCACCGCGATCGCCGCCGGGTCCTTCGCCAGACTTTCCGGGCGTACGCCGCGCGCGTTGCTGCCGGTCGCCTTCGGATCGTCGGCCGCCGGATTCCTGATCATCGGGGCCGGTGGCGGCGCGATCCCGGTGATCACCGCGGGCGCGGTGCTGACCGGCGCGGGCACCGGGCTGCTGCTGCCGGTGCTGCTCACCTGGGCCACCAACGGGCTGAGCTTCGCCGAACGTGGCCGGGGCACCGGGCTGTGGACCGGATCCCTGTTCGTCGGCGAGTTCCTCTCCCCGATCCTGATCACCGGTCTGTCCGGCGCTCTCGGCGGCCTGCGCCCCGCTCTGGGCGCCCTCGGTGTCGCGACCGCGATCCTGGCCGTCGCCATGGCGGCGATCGTCCCCCGGTCCGCCACCCCCTTGAACATCACCCAGGACTGACCCGCTCCCGCCGGCTCCTCCCGGCTGGCTCCCAGCGCTGTCTCAGAGGACGTCTGATTCACGTAGTTTGTGAGTTATGAGGGTTTAGTCGTCTCGCCAGGTTGGGGTGGTTTCGGCGGTGAGGCGTTTGGCGAGGTTGTCGATCATCGCCAGGGTGATCATGCTGGCCGA
>NZ_JAGFNS010000059.1 GCF_017592555.1 Actinoplanes flavus
ACTACGGCACGTTCGCCGACCTGCTCGACCGTAAGCCGAAGAACGGTGGCCCCGGTTTCTACGAGTGGGCGACGACCAAGCACAAGAACAAGCCGCTGATGATCGCCGAGTGGGGTGGCTACCACCGGATCGGGAAGAAGACCGACAAGTCCGCGGTCTACAACAGTGTCCTGCCGGAGCTGAAGAAGCGGCCCGCGATCAAGGCGATCGTGCACTTCGACACCAAGGCCGACGACCAGGGCAACCGCGACATCAGCATCAACAGCACCCCGGCCAGCCTCGCCTCCTTCCGCAAGCTCGCCGCCAACCCCATCTTCAACGTCAAGCTCGCCTGACCGGACACACGCCGAAGCCGCCACCCCACCCCGGGGTGGCGGCTTCGGCTGTGGGGTCTCACATCCGGGATTTCAGCACGTCGAACTCGCAGCCGGGCTGGGACGGGTCGAAGCCGTGTTCGATCAGCCAGCGGGCCGCCACCAGACTGCGCCACGACCACCAACCGCGGATCACGTCGCGGTCGGCATCCGTGCCGTAGCCGGCGAGCACATCGTCGAGGTGTTCCTCGTGTCCGAGCGTCAGGACGGCGAGGTCGAACAGGGCGTCGCCCCGGGCCGCCTCGGACCAGTCGATCACGCCGGTGACCACGTCGTCATCGACGAACACGTGGGTGATCTGCAGGTCGCCGTGGACGAACACCGGTTGCCACGGGCGCAGCGCGGCCTCCGCGACCTCGCGGTTGCGGGTGACCACGTCCTTCCCAAGGACACCGTTGGTGACGAGCCACCCGCATTCGCCGTCGAGCCGGGATGCGAGTTCGTCGAGGCTGCGGCCGGGCCATGGCGGCAGGGGCGCGTCGTGCAGCCGCCGCACGGCCGCACCGGCCGCGGCCCACGCCGCCGGCGACGCGGGTGACGGCTCGCCGAGACGGCCCAGCGCCGTCCCGGGCACGGCGGCGAGCGCGAGCACGGGCGGCTTGCGCCACAGAACCCGCGGGGTCGGGATCGGCGCCAGACCCATCGCCTCGACCTCGACGTCGATGCGCGCCTGATCAGAGTCGATCTTCAAGAACACGTCACCGACGCGCAGGGTCGCCCGCTCGTCATGGGCGACGACGACTTCGACCTCATCCACGCCGGTCATTGTCCGGGAGGGTGGGGCGGCGGAAGTCGGCGACATCGGGGAGCCGGTCGAAACCGGCCGACACGTAGGTCGCCACGGCGCCGGTGTTGCTGCCCGGGGTGCACACCGTCGCCGTGGAGGAGCCCATCTGTTGCAGTGCGGCGGCCGCGGCGACGGTGATGGCGCGGCCGTATCCGTGGCCGCGATGGTCGTGGTGCACCCCCATCGGTTCGAGCAGGCCCGGTCGTCCTTCGCCGGCCGACCACACCGTCACGGTGGCGACCGCCTCACCGTCGGGGCGGTAACCGACCAGGCAGCGGGCTCGGCGGTAGGGCGGGGCGGCGGCCATCGTCTGCCAGCGTTCCCGAGTGAACGTCGAGTGGGGGAAGGACGCCCGCTGAACCGTCACCCGGTCCTCGACGGTCTTCTCATCGACGTGGTGGGCGTCGAGGATCTCGATCCTGAGCCCGCTGTCCTCCACCCGGCCGGTCAGGTTCCGGGTCAGCGGGGTCCACGGTTCGTCGGCCACCCATCCGCTGCGCCGGAGAAGGTCGCCAAAGGCGGCGCCGGAGCGGGCCTCGACGGTCTGGGTGCCGCCGGGCAGTGCGGCCAGCAACCCGGCGGCGAACCCGGCGTCGTCGTCGACGGCCGGGGCGATGCCCATGCGGATCAGCCCGTCCTCGACCATGCCGGCGGCCAGGATCCGCCCGTCACGGGTCCAGACCCGGACGACCTCGGCCAGCTCCCGCGTGCCGAATCGCCAGTGCCAGCCGAGGTCGCCGGGGTGCAGCTGGACCGGGCCGCCGGGGTGCTGCCAGCCCGCCACCGTCTCGACGATTCCGGCAAGCGATTCCGGCGTCGCCCGATGCATCGCGATCGACATGCGCCGACCCAACCACACCACGGTGGTTACGCAATCGGTTTTCGGCGCACCTGCCCTGCTGATCCGGGGCCACACGGGACGGAGGCCGGACTGTAGAGTCGGCCGCGCTTTTCAGATTCCACACGACAGCGGGGGCAGTCGATGCGCATACGGGGACTGCTGGCTCTGGTACTGGCTTCGGGGCTGGTGGTGACGGCTGTGGCCGGCTGTGACGTCTCAGCTCCAGCCCCGGTCACGGCGCCGTCCAGCACTCCGGCCATCACGATCGCCGACCCCCACATGATCACGGACGTGTCCACGTTCATCGACCTCCCCGACCCGAAGGCGGCACCGGCCGGGGCCGCTCTCGACGGGCCCAGCTACCGGTTCCACATCGTGGAGACGGCCACCACCGTCTTTCTCGACGGAGACTTCCTGCCCTACTTCAAGACGGGCGACGCGACCCCGGCCGGCCCGGTCAGCGCCGGGCCCGACAACGAGTTCCTGCTGATCCGGCTCAGCGGACAGGTGGGCAAGAAGGCCTACGTGATGTTCCCGGCCCCGCTCACCGACAACGAGCAGGTGAAGATCCGGGTCGGTGACGAGACGCGGGTCATGCCGGGGCTCCAGGGCTCCGACGGGGTGCTGCTGCTCGTCGTGCCGATCGGCTCCCCGGTCACGCTCGCCGTCACCGAGGCCGGCCGCACCCAGAGCATCGACCTGCGCACCGGCAAACCCGATGCCCAGAGCGCGGCCCTCGCCGCCGGCTCGGCGGAGGGTGAGGCGAACTGGGACGTCTACGGACGATATCCGGGTGACAAGATCGGCGGTCAGGTGAACGTGAAGGCGTCCGCGTACCTGACCCCCTTCGACGGCACGTACGCCAAGCCGGGCAAGATCTGGCTCGACGTGAACCTGGAGCTGTCCTATTGGAGCTGGCGTGAGCTCGGCGGCAGCCTGAACGCGGCGAAGTCCATCCAGGTCAAGGTGGGTGGGCGCACCCTCACCGTGGACGCCGAGGCCACCGACTTCGAACTGCTGACCAGCGGCACTCCCAACCTCTACCAGAACGAGCTGTACGCCAAGGTGCAGGTCCCGAAGGACGGCGTGCGCAAGGTCAGCGTCCGCTTCGTCCCGGTCGGCGGCCTGACCCTCGACGGCGAACCCGCCCGCTTCCAGCCGTCCTCCGCCCCCACCGAGACGATCACGCTGAAATAGCTTCCCGGCCCGAGGAGGTCAACGCTGATGCTTCCGGCGACGTTTCTGGCGGAGCGGCTGTCGCGGGCGGGGATCCGCGACGTCGTCACCGTCGAGCCTGTCAGCGGGGGACTCGCCGCGGTCGCCGGGATCGCGCTGCGCGAGGACGCCCCACCGGTCTTCGTCAAAGCGTTCGCCGACGCACCCGACGGTGACGCCTTCGCCGCGGAGGCCGAAGGACTGACGGCCCTGCGGGAGCGGGGCGGGGTGGCGACACCCGAGGTGCTCCTGGCGAACGAGGAGCTGCTCGTGTTGTCGCTTCTGCAGCCGAGGCCACGCAGTGGATCCTTCTGGGAGCGGTTCGCCCACGCGCTCGCCCACCTGCACACGAGCACTGCCCACCCCCGTTTCGGATGGCACCGCGACAACTGGCTGGGCCGCCGCCGGCAGATCAACACGTGGGCCGACGACGGCTTCGCCTTCTTCGCCGAGCACCGGCTGCTGCGCTGGCTGTCCGAGCCCCGCGTCGAGGCGGCGCTCGAACCCGCCGACCGGGCCGCGCTGGAACGGCTGTGTGCCCGGCTTCCCGAGCTGTTGCCGAAGCGGCCGGCCTGCCTGACGCATGGCGACCTGTGGGCCCAGAACGTGCTGGCCACCACGGACGGGCGGGCGGCGCTGATCGACCCGGCGGTGTCGTATATGTGGGCCGAGGTGGACCTGGCCCACCTCTGGACCACGGCGCCGCCGCCCGAGTCACGCCGGTTCTTCGACGTCTACGCCGAACTGACCGGCCTCGACGACGGCTGGCCGGCCCGCATGCCGATCATCCAGCTGCGACAGCACCTGGCGGTCCTGGCCCAGTTCGACGACGACTGGGGCGCCGCCGAGACCATCCGCGCCACGCTGGCGCCGTTCCGGGCGGGTGCCTGACATGATCATCAGCGGTCAGGAAGCAGCAGCAGGATCGACAGCACCAGCGCCATCCCGAGCGCGGCCATGGTGCCGATCGCATGCCAGGCCGAGAAGACGCCGAGATGCAGGGCATGCCACAGGAAGTGCTCGACGTTGAAGATCAGCCAGGCGCCGCCGGTGACCCGCAGCAGCGTGACCGTCGGCCGGCGGAAGGCGAGCACGCTCAGCACCGCCAGGGCCAGGTAGAGGCCACCGACATCCCGAACCAGGTGCTCGTTGTAGGGCCCGAGCCGGGACACCCAGCCCCAGCCCGGCGACGGGAAATCGCCGTAGAACGACAGGGGGAACGCGGCCGCCCAGACACCGACGACGACGGCCATGACGGCCAGCACGAGAACACAGATCCGCTTCCTGGTCAGAGTCATACCCCTCCGACGATCACGGCCGGCCAGATGTGACAGGCCCGCACGCCGACGAAAATCTCAGATCAGAATCAGACTTTCGTACGCCGAAAGCGCACTCGCCGCTGGCCCCGTCGCCGCGGCAGCGGGCGGTCGCCTCCCCGGACCGGCCCGCTCGATGGCATCACGGGGACGAACCGGCGCCCGGTCGGCGACTCACCCGGCGCAGGAGCAGCCCGAGGACGATCAGGACCGTGGCGAGGTAGCCGGCCGGGATCGGTGCCGGGCCGGTGGCCGGCAGCTGATCGGGCGTTCCGGGCTCGCGTGGGGCCCCCGGCGTGCCGGCCGCCGTCCCGACCGGAACCGTGGAGCGGCAGCGGGTGGCCGGGCCGGCGCAGGACGCGCCGGGAGCGTCGGCGGTGACGGTGTTCCTCAGGCGACGGTCGCCGTGGCCGGAGTCCTTGACCCGTACGGTGTAGGTGATGACCGCCCGCCGGCCCGGGGACAGGGTGCCGTGCCAGGTGAGGTTCGGGGAAGCGTAGGTGACGGTGCCGCGGCTGGCCTTCGCCGAGGTCAGGACCGCGTCGTCGAGGACGCCGGTGAGCCGGTCGTGGACGGTGGCGTCGGGATAGCCGGTGGCGCCGGTGTTGGTGACGGTGACGGTGTAGGTCACCGGCTGGCCGGGCCGGACCCTGGTCTGCCCCGCCGTCTTGGTGACCGTGTACCGGTGGGTCTCGTGGGTGAGGCGGCAGTTGACGATCCGGTACGCGGTCATGCCGGCGCCGTCGATGGTGACCGTGGTGCCGGTGAGGGTGGTCGGGACCGGCTTGCCGGTGAAGGCGTCGTAGCAGTCCAGTTCGGTGGGTATCCAGCCGGCCGGACCGGCCTGGGTGAGGGCGACGTCCAGGTCGGGGGTGGGGACCAGCAGTTGGGTGCCGGTCGCGGTGAAGTCCGGATTGACGGTGACGGGCCGGTTCGCGACCTCGGTGGTCACGGCGAAGACGGGCACGTCCGCCGGGACGGTCGGGTCGGTGTCCAGGTTGCCGGTGGTGTAGCGAAACGTGCCGACGTCGTCGAGGGAGCGCACCTGCAGGCAGACCGCGGTGGTCAGCACCCGGACCTCGTCGAGCAGGAAGGTGTCCGTGGTGGCGGCGCCGGTCGGGGTGACGGCCTGCCGGAATGCGATCTCGCCGGATTTCGGTACGCCGGCCGGCGGCAGGTAGACGACCAGGGTGCGGGACTGGTTCATCGGGATTCCGGCCGGCGAGACGGTGGCACCGCCGGCCTCGGTGACGGTCGCGGAACCGGCGGCACCGCCGGCCGGGGAGGTTTCGACGGTGGCGTAGAGCGTGCCGCCGTACCAGATCTGCAGGGCGGCCCGGTCGCCTTCGCCGGTGTCGCGGGGCACCAGGTCGACGGCGATCGCGCCGAGCGGGGCGACGCCGCTGATGGACTGGGCCAGCCGGTTGTCGCCGAAGGTGGCCGCGGGGTCGGGGTTGGTGGCTCGCCCGCCGGTCGCCACCCAGGAACCGGTGCGCGTCCAGCCGGTCAGTCCGTCGTCGAACGCGTCGTTGCGGATCAGGTTGGTGACCGGGCAGGGCTGGTCCGCCGGCGCCACCGGCCGGTTCGTGAAGGTACAGGTGAGATCGTCGCCGCCGCGCAGGGTGTAGGGCAGGGGGACCACCGCGCCGGTGCGGGCCTCGACGCAGACCCGGGTGGTGGTCCGCCAGCCGGGCGCCCGGTTCTGGGTGATGGTGAGGACCTGGCCGATCTGGGTGTGGTCCAGAGTGCGGCTGCCGGCCTCGTTCGTGGTCGTGATCGCCGGAGCGGCCGGGGCCGGTCCACCGCCGACGGTGTAGTGGAAGGTCGCGTCGCGGGAGATGGTGGTGGCCACCAGGGTCACCTTCGGCGCGAGCGGTTCCTCGGTCAGGTAGCAGTTCACGGTGGTCCGGCCGGTGATTGCGGCTCCGTCGACGGTGACCGCCCCGGCGGCGATCGAGGCGGGCACGGCCGCGCCGGTGGCGGCGTTGAGGCAGTCGACGGTGTCCGGCCGCCAATCTGCCGGGCCGGTCTGCGTCAGCACGACGTCGGTGCCCGGGGCGAGCAGGGACAGGTGTGGGGCGGCCGAGCTGAAGTCCTTGCTGACCGTGGCCGGGTTGTCCGCCGCGGTGGTGGTGACGGTGAGGCCGGGATCGGCGGCCGGGGTGGCCGGATCCGTGTCGGCGTTGGTCGCCTGGAACGCGAACGTGCCATAGCCGCCCACCGATTCGACCTGCAGGCATATCGCGGCGGCGTGCACCACCACGTCGTCGATCGCGAAGCGGTCGGCCGCGGTGTCCGCGGATTCCGTGACGGCCATCCGGAACTCCAGGTCGCCGGCGCGGGGGACGCTGCCGGGCAGGACGACGGTGACGGTGCCGCCGCCTGCCATCGGGATGCTCGCGGGGCTCGCCGTGGCGCCGCCGGCGGCGGTGACCGTGGCGTTGCCGCCGAAACCGGTGGCGGCGGGACTGGTGGTCACCGTGGCGTAGACCGTGCCGCCGTAGACGATCTGCAACTCGGCCCGGTTGCCGCCGCTGCCGCCGGTGCCGTCGACCGGGACGACATCGACCGCGACCGTCGCGCCGGCGGTGATCCCGTTGATCGGCTGGCCGAGCCGGTCACCGCCGAACGTCGCGCCCGGATCACCGTTCACCGCCCGGCCGCCGGCGGCCGTCCAGCCGCCGGATCCGGTCCATCCGGTGAGGCCCGTGCCGAAGGCGCCGTTGCGGATCCGGTTCGCGGCGCACGGCTGATAGACCGCCGCGAGCGGCCGGTGAACGAAGGTGCACACGACGTCGTCCGCGGTCCGCAGGGTGTACGGCATCCTCACCGCGGCGCCGCTCCTCGCGTCGGCGCACACACTGCTGGTCAGCCGCCACCCGGTGACCGGGTCGGGGATCACGTCGACCTGCTGCCCGACCTGTGTGCCGGTCAGCACGAGCCGGCCGGTCCGGCCCGAGGTGGTGATCGAGGGGTGGGCCGGGGCGGGCCCACCGGTGACGGTGTAGCCGAAGGTGCCGTCCATGACCGCGGTGTTGGTCACGATGGTGACCCGCGGCCGCGGCGTGTTGGCCAGAACGCACTCGATCGCGTCGCCCGCGGCCGGCGTCACCGTGGGCGGGGCGGCGAGGTCCACCGGCCCGGCCGGGAGTACCGTCGGCGAGCCGGTGCGGGAGTTGGTGCAGGAGATCGACGTCTGGTAGCGGCCCGGGTTCGTGGTGCCGGCCGCGACCTCGGTCAGCGTGTAGGTGGTGCCCGGGGTCACGTCGGTCGACCCGGTGGTGCCGGTCCCGGGGGTGACCGTGGCGCCGGTGCCGGCGGTGGTGCTCGCCGCGGTCGGGCCGATCACCGTCGCGCCGTCGCGGATCTGTACGGTGAACTGGTCGCCCGCCTCGGCGCGTGGGGTGGTCAGCTGCTTGGACAGGCTGATGCCGGCCGCGGCCGCCGACACCGTCACGTTCGCGGGCTGTGCCGGTGCGAAGTTGCCGAACGAGCAGGTGCCGGCGTCGCCGCCGACGGTGGAGAGCCCGAAACCGGCGAACCCGCCACCGCCGCTGGTGCTCGACTCCGACGCCCTGTCCCGGTTCGCGACCCGGATGCTGAACCGGTACGCCTGCCCGGCGACGACCGGCCATCCGGCGGTGTTCCAGGTGCCCCGGTACGACGGTGTCTCGGCGACGTTGTGATAGCCGCCGTTGGGCCCGGGCCTGGTCGCGGGGTCGTATCCGGCGGACCAGTTGACGTACGCGCCGTCGTCGGCCTGGCTCATGCACAGAGTGACCGAACCGGTTCTGGGGGCGTGGTAGGTGCCCGCGATCTCCCACGTACGGATGCAGTTCTTGATGGACGGCGTCGGCCAGCAGGTGGTGTCGGTGGACTGGGTGAGCACCTGTTTGGTGCTGACCGTGGCGGAGCAGGGCCGTAGCTCGCCCCAGGCGTCGGTGAAGTTCCGGCAGGCCGGCGGCGGGCCGGTGTAGGGATCCGACGGTGGCCACGACGGTGAGATCGGGGTTCGTTCGTCACTGCCGATCCAGTACGGGTCCTGGACGCGCATCAGCAGGTCGCCGCCGGCCGGGGTGAACTGGTCCGCGGTGACCGGGCCGAAGCTGCCCGCCCGGTCCCCGTTCGGTGTCCCGGCGGGCGCGGACACCTGCACCGACACCGGCACCCGGCTCCCGTCGGCCAGACTCGGGACCGTGCACGTCACCGTGGGCGCGGCGAACGCGCAGGTGCCGGCTCCCACGGTCGCGCCCTGATAGGCCAGGCCGGTGGGCACGGTGTAGGTGAACCGGATGCTCGTGGCGTTGCTCGGGCCGTGGTTGACCAGGGTGGCCGTGACCGGCCGGGCACCACCGCCCGGCGCGATCGCCGGTGTCGTCACGTCGGTGAGGAACAGTTCCGCCCGCGACCCGTCCCAGGTCCGGGGCGCCGCCGCGCTCACCGGGGCGGCCGGGAACGTCAGCATCGGCAGCAGGACCAGGGCGGTGACGGCGAGGACCGCCCGTGGTCGGCGGGACCGGACGTTTGACGCCAGCACGTGCACACCCCCTGAGCAGCGTCTTTTGCTGCCGTCGGGAGTCTAACTAGGGGAAAACCTATGAAAACGAGTGATTCGTCAAACTTGCTGACAACAGCGTGGTGCTCCGCTCGCTGCCGCCATCGACCACAATGACCGGAATGCTGGAGGAGTTGCGAAGCAGGATCGAGCGGTGCCGTGCCGCCGCGGCCGAGTCGGGTCTGCCGGTCGAGATCGGGCCGCCGCTGGCATTGCGGGAGGCGCCCGCGGACGCGCCGCCGGCCGCCGTGGCGGCGTTCCGGCTGTTCGAGTGGGTCGCCGGCCCGCTCTTCCGGTTCGACTGCCCCGACGAACTGCGCTCGCTCGAAGGGTGGCGGTCGCGGCCGGACATCGAGATGCTCCTGCCCATGCCGATCGATCTCGGCTGGGAGATGTGGTCGTGGCAGTCCCTGACGAAGGGCCGTCTCGGCGTCCGCGGCGGCGAGTCCATCTCCCTCGACCCGGTCAAGGGCGACGTGTACTACGTCGAGGACTGGGCGTGGTTCCAGAGGAACATCGACTGGGAGGTCGTCGAGGAGGTTCACCACCCGATCGCGCCGGATGCGGTGACCTTCTTCGCCGATTGGGTCTTCGGGCCGCGCTATCCGGAGCTGGTCTCCCTCGTGCTCGGCCCCGGGCTGCTGGAACACCGCATCCGCAAGGGCCGCAACAAGGGCGAGCTCACCGATGCCTGGCTGCGCCTGCTCCAGCGGGCCGGGCTGCTCCCGGGCCACGAGCGGAGCTGACGGCGTTGCCGCTGGTCAGCAGGGAGACTGGAGGTTCTCGGGGTCCTGGTCGGTCGCGGTGACCGCGAACGCCGCCGGGGCCGGGGAGGCGGACGAGCCCGGTGGCGGATCGAAGGCGACGGTGACCACCACCCTCGTACCCTCGATGTCTTTGACCAGGCACGATATGCCGCGCAGGAAGGCGAGCGCCGGAGCGACCTCCGGAGCTATGGCGGTGGAGGCGTTTCGCCAGCCGTCCTTCTTCAGCTCGTCCCAGTAGTAGGCCCGGATCTCGGATTCCGTCAGCGTGCTGCGGTAGGTGTGAGCGGCGTGGGAGGCGACCGGATCGCCGGAGTCGTCCTCCCCGCAGCCGGAGAACCCGCCGGTGGCTTCGGCACCGACGGGGCGCGCGTCCAGGATCGGCAGCCGCGCCAGCACTGCCACCCGCTCCTCCTCGTGCTCGGTACACCGTACGTGTCCCGGCTCGTTCCGCTCCTCGGTGCAGCCGCCGAGGAGGCAGCCGCCGAGCAGGCAGACGGCGAGTGCGAGGGCCGTCGTGGGCCTCGACCGGGTGACCATGCCGCGCAGTATGTCCCACCCGGAAATGCCCCGGCCGGGTGGGACTTGCTTGTCGTTGAGCCGCTGGTCCCGATGCATCTTGTCATTCGGCTATAGTCCGCTGTATGCCAGCGAAGCCGATCAGCCTCATGGGTGCGCACGAGATCCGAGTTCGCCTCGGCGGTGTCAGCCGCCAGCGCGCCTACCAGATCACCACTCGGACGGACTTCCCGAAGCCGGTCGCGGACCTGGCCCAGGGCAAGATCTGGTTGACCGACGACGTCGAGACGTGGATGAAGGCCCACCGGCGCAGCGCGGACGACGCCGACGAGATGTAGTCGGCGTCGCGGTCAGCGGCCGGCGTCGAGGAAATCGATGACCGCGCGCCGCAGGGTCTCCACGTTGCCGATGAGGACGTGCCCGCCGTGGTCCAGTTCGAGCGTGCGGGCGTCGGACAGCCGAGCGCTGAACCGTTCGACGTCGTCGTGCGGCGCCAGCAGGGCGTGTGCGGCGTTGATGATGAGCACCGGGGCGGTGATCCCGGATACCGGGATGCGGTCGGCGAGGGCGTGCCGTGCCACCGTGGCCCGGTCGTGGACGGTGCCCGCCCGGCGGGGAGCCAGCGGGAACATCGTCGCGTTGATCGCGTTCAGCTCGTCGGCGTCGTCCTTCGCGAGCTGCGCCGGAGGTGCTCCCGCGGCCAGTTTCACCACGGCCGGGACCTTCGTGGTCAGCCACAGCAGGAACTGTGCCCGGGCCAGGACGCGTACCGCCGGGACGGGCGGCAGCGGCGCCCGTCCCGCCAGCGGCAGCAGGGGTGATTCGAGGACCAGACGGCGGACGCGCCGGGGATGGTCGGCGGCCAGCTGCAGCGCGATGTCGATCAAGGTCTCGACCTGCGTGATCTCCGTCGTCACGCAGCCGACGGCAGGTGGTCGACCATGGCGAGCCGATGCTGGACACGGACGACCGCGGCGCGCAGCAGCGGTGTGCGGAGCTGGCGTGCGGCCGCGTTTGGGGAGTCGGGTCCGTGCCGGCGCAGCATGTCGGCGAGACGCAGTTCGAAGTTGACGACCCGGCCGTTCGGGCCGACCGTCTGGTCCGCGTAGGTCAGCGCGTCGGACACTCGCGACTGTTCGCGCGGGAATCGGGTGATGCGCTCGGCCAGGCCGCGGGCCTGGGCCGCGTACAACGCCGCGGAGTGGTGGGCGACCAGAGCGACGATCCGTGACGGCCACCCCGTGGCCTCCAGGTGGCGGGCCCCGTCGATCGGGTGGAAGCCGGTGTCGTACAGGGCGGCGGCGTATCCGATGTCGTGCAACCAGGCCGCGGCCAGCAGGATCTCGCCCTCGCTGCGCGGCCCGACCGTGGCGGCCGCCATCTCGGCCCGTCGCGCCACCCCGACGGTGTGCCGCCAGCGGTCCGGCAGATCCACCAGAAGCCGTTGCGCGAGGTCACGGGCACGGTGGACATCCCCGACGGAACGGAGAGCGTCGATCATCAGAGTCCTCCGTGGATATGGCGGCGTGGATGACACTGCTGGAAGCGCGTGACGCGAAGGTGAACGCGGGGGAAACGCCGTTCGGCCCGAGATCGCCCCGGGCGCGGTCGTCGGGCCGCTGAGCTGCGTCGACGTCCATGACCGACGATGCGTGGTGCCGGTGAGATGTCCGTCACGCCAACGGCAGGCGTCCACCACGCGTCGCTGACGGGGCGGTGCCGCGAGTGATGACCTTCTAGGCAGGGACGACGGTCTTGGGTGATGATGCGTGAGTGGACGATCGACGGAAAGTGATCTTTGCGGTTGCTCTGGTGGTCCTCGGCCTCGGCGGCGTCGGCTGGGTCCTGAGCGGCCTCGGGCTGGACCGGGCCGAGAAGTGGGTGTCGCTCGTCGGTGTGTTCCTGTCGGTGAGCCTCGGCGCCGCTGGCGTGATTCTGGGCTGGGCCACCTGGCGGCACAGCCGCGGCCCCGAACGCCCGGCGACGACGGCGGCCGGACCGAGTTCGGTCGCTGTCGCCGACGCGAACTCCGGGAAGATCGACGCGCAGGCGACAGGCGCCTCCGGGGAGAACCGGGCGGGCAGCGCGCCGCCGGGTGGCGTCACCGCGCTGGGGCCCGCCTCGGTCGCGATCGGTGGGACGAACACCGCCGACATCACCACCCGGTTCGACGGGACACCCCACCGCCCGAAGGATGAGTAGCGGCCCGGAGGATCCACCCACCGGCCACCGCGAGGACATGGGTGGCCGTACGACCGCTGCCGCGCCGGGATCGGTCGCGATCGGTGGCGACAACTACGGGACGGTGACCACCAACGTCACCCAGCACATCCGCCAGTTCCTGCTGTTCGGTCGCCGGTCCCGGACCGGTGTCACCGCCATGGCCGACCGGCTCGCCGCCGTGGTGCGCAGGCAGTGGTCGGCCGAGGCCACCCAACTGAACGTGCACAGCGAGGACCGGCTGCCGATCAGCTGGAAACCGGCTCTGGACGGGCTGTGCGCCAGCGTCCGCGACTCCCGCGCCTGGGTGCAGCGGCACGACGCCCCGGCCGTGCCCAGCCGGAAAGCCGGTTGGGTCGCGTCCACGGCAGCGCTCGAGGGCGCCGACCTCGATCTGGCCGATGTGTGGCTGACCCGGACCCCGACCCGGCGCCTGGTCGTGCTCGGCGAGGCCGGGGCCGGCAAGACCGAACTGATCATCCGTACGGTCGTCGAGGTGATCGGCCGTCGCGCCGAGTTCGGCGGTGTCGTCCCGGTCATCGTCCCGGCCGCCGCGTGGGACGGCGCGCCCTACCCGGTGCCGGGCAGCGGCGAATCCGGCGAGGACCGGGGATTCGCCAGAGCCGGCCGCGACCAGCCGGGGGACAGCGTCGAACTGTGGCTGGAACGCTGGCTCATCCGCAACTACCGCTTCCTGGGCCAGCTGGCCCCGGTCGCCGGTGACCCGTCGTACGCCATGGCCCTGCTGCGATCGAACCGTCTCGCGATCGTCATAGACGGGTTCGACGAGGTCCCACCGCAGGTCCGTGACGGACTGCTGTCCTACCTGCGCGACGACATCCACGTGAACCCGCAACGGATTCTGCTGCTGACCAGCCGGCCGGTGGAGTTCACCCGGGTGGCGCTCGCCCACACTCCCGCCGCTCTGGGCGCCGCCACCGGCGTCAAACTCGATCCGCAGCCCGGCGACGTCGTCGTCGAATACCTTCGCCGGCAGGCCGGGCAGCGCAGCCGGTGGGACACGGTCGACAGCGCCGTACGCCGCGGCGGCCCGCTCGCCGCGGTCCTGGAGACCCCGATGATGGCCCTGCTGGCCGACACCGTCTACAACGCCGCCGCGGACCCGCCGGACCCCGCCGACCTGACGCGGTTCACCAGCGAGAAGGCGATCGAGCAGCACCTGCTCGACCGGTACGTCGCCGCCCGGTACCGCGATCTGCGCCCCGGGCAGCTGGCGAACGTGAACCGGTGGCTGCGGTTCCTGGCGTCGTCGTTGCGCGACCGTCCGAACCCCACCGACCTGACCTGGTGGAACCTGCGGCCGCCACCCGCCCGGCACGAGCCGGACGGCGACGCCGGGCGGCTGTCGCCTCGCCGCCGCGGAATCCTGCGGGTCGTGGCGGTGCTGGCCGCGGCCGTCGGGTGGACGATGCTGTCCGCGACCACGTTCAACGGCTGGTTCTATCAGGACCTCGAACTCGGGTTGTTCGCCGGCGCCCGGGTCACCGCCGCGGCGGTGCTCTGCTGTCTGATGGCCGTCCTGCTGACCGGCAGCCTGGGCGCCGGCGCCCTGGCCGTCGCCGGCGCGTACATCGCCGGCACCGTCAGCGCCGGTTACGACCTGGCCATCGTCGCGGCCATCGCGGGCGGGTTCGCCTGGCGGCCGCTGTCGGTGCGGCGGCCGCGCTGGTGGCAGGTGCTGCTGTTCGTCGCCGGGGCGGTGACGGCCGGTGCGGTCCTGCAGGACGACACCCCATCGCCCGGATCGAGCACCGGCACCCCCTGGACGATGGGGTTCGGGGCCGGCTTCGCCGACGGCTGGTCCAGCCGCGGCGACGAGACCGTCAACGGCGCGCTGCTGACGGCGCTGGTGGCCGGGCTGCTGCTGTGGACCGCGATCCAGGCCACCACCGCAACCCGCCGGAACACATCGGCGGCCGCGCCGGTCGTGGCCGCCGCCCTGATCGGTGTGGTCACCGCGGTGCTCGGCGGACTCACCGACGGGGTCCGCCCGGACGTGACGAACGGATGGCTGATCGGACCGGCTGACGGCTGGGCCGCGGCGGTGGCGGTGTGGTGTGCCGCGACCTGGGCCTACGCTCGCCCCGGCCGGGGCGCCGGGCCCGCGCCGTCGCGTGGCCGTGCGATACGCAGGGCCCGGCTGGCCGCGGCTCTCGCCGGCGTCACGACCATCGCGTTGAACGGCCTCGCGTACCTGGGAAGGACCGACATCGACGGCGACTGGTTCCGTGCCGCGGCGGACGGTGTGGGTGTCGCGGTCGTCGTGTGGTTCGTCTTCCACCCCGACCGGGTCACGCCGGTGCCCGGCGATGGTCGCGGCCGGGTCGGCGTGTGGGCGTGGGCGGTCGCCGCCGCGGTGGGGTGCGCGTGTCTGGACGCGCTGTCAGCGGGATGGGGCCGTGCCCCGATCACCGGCCTCGCCGTCGGCCTGATCGTCGCGTACGCCGGGATCGAGCTGCGGCGGCCGGTCATCGACGGCGAGACCCGGCAAGGACTGCTGGACACGCCGTTGCACGCCGGCGCGTTCGTCGCGGCGGTGACCGGCGTCGCTGCCGGGTTCGCGTACGGACTGATGCTCGGGGTGACCTTCGGGCTGGCGGTGAAGGTGTCACGCGACGTGGCCACCCGCCGGTTCCCGGCACGTGCGCCGAACCTCACCTGGCTGGGAACGACCGGCGGGCTCATCCTCGGCGCGGTGGTCGGCGTCGCCGCCGGATTCAGCGGAGTGCCGGCGATCTGGCTGTTCCCCATCGCCGTGACCAGCGGCGCGGCGGCGGCGGTGGCGTTCGGAGCGTACGGCGAGTCGGCGACCGAGACGGAGGTGCTGTCCCCGCGGGAGCTGCTGGTCCAGGACCGGCGCACGTTCCTGACCGCGGTCACGGTCATCGCCGTGGGGCTGGGCGTGGCGACCGGCATCCGGGCGGCGGCGCAGGGCGGCGGTGTGTTCGTCGGCTCCGTCGCGGCGCTGAGCACCATCGTCACCTACGGCGTCAGCGCCGGCCTGCTGACCGCGGTCGCCCAGTCCCGGTACGGGGCGTACACCCTGTGGCGGATGATCTACGCGGCCCAGGGCAGGCTGCCGTGGCGGCTGATGACGTTCCTCGCCGACGCGCACCGGCGCGGGATTCTCCGGCGCAACGGCCCGGTCTACCAGTTCCGTCACCAGTTCCTGCAGGACCGTCTCACCGGCCAGGACTGACGGGTCGGGCCCGTACGGCGCGGCAGGGCGGCGCAGGCCGACGCGGTGTCGGCGTGCGCCGCCCGGTTCGGGACAGCCCGCGGGTTACTTGGAATCGCGGTTGAAGGTCGCCGTCGACCAGAGATATCCGAGGACCGACAGGCCGAGACACCAGGCGACGGCGAGCCAGCCGTGGTGGCCGATCTCGCTGCCGAGCAGCAGGCCGCGGAGGGTCTCGATGGCGGGCGTGAACGGCTGGTACTCGGCGATCGGCTGGAACCAGCCGGGCATCGAGTCGACCGGGACGAAGGCGCTCGACAGCAGGGGCAGCAGGATCAGCGGCATCGCGTTGTTGCTGGCGGCTTCGGCGTTCGGGCTGACCAGGCCCATGCCGACCGCGATCCAGGTGAGCGCCAGGGAGAAGAGCACGAGCAGCCCGAACGCGGCGAGCCAGTCCACGGTCGTGGCGCCGGTGGAGCGGAAGCCGATGGCCACGGCGACCGCGCCGACGAGGATCACGCTCATGACCGACTGGAGCACGCTGCCGGCGACGTGCCCGACCAGCACCGACCCGCGGTGGATCGCCATCGTGCGGAAGCGGGCGATGATGCCCTCGGTCATGTCGTTGGCGACGGAGACCGCGGTTCCGATCACGGTGCTGCCGACGGTCATCAGCAGCAGGCCGGGGACGAGGTAGGCGATGTACTGGGAACGGTCCGGCCCGCCGTCGCCGATCCCGGCGCTCAGCGCGTCCCCGAAGATGTAGACGAAGAGCAGGAGCAGCATGATCGGGGTGAGCAGCAGGTTGAGGGTCAGCGATGGGTAGCGCCGGGCGTGCAGCAGGTTGCGGCGCAGCATGGTGGACGAGTCGCGTGCGGCGAGGGTGAGGGTGCTCATCGGACGGTCTCCTTGGGCTTGTCGGTGATGCCGGCCGCGCCGCCGGTCAGGGCGAAGAACACGTCGTCGAGGTCGGGGGTGTGCACGGTGAGGGTGTCGGCGTGCACGCTGGCGGCGTCTAGGCGGCCGAGGATCACGTGCAGTTCGCGCTGGGTGCCGTCGCTGGGGATGCGCAGGGTCAGCGCCTGGTCGTCGCGTACCGTCTCACGCAGGGCTCCGCTGGCTCGCGCGTACGCCGCGGGGTCGTCGAAGCGCAGCCGGACGTGCCCGCCGGGGATGAGCCGTTTCAGTTCCTCGGCGGTGCCCTCGGCGGCGATCCGGCCGTCGGTGAGCACGGCGATGCGGTCGGCGAGTTCGTCGGCCTCCTCCAGATACTGGGTGGTCAGGAAGACGGTGACGCCGTCGGCGACGAGGTCGCGGATGATCTGCCACATGTTGTGACGGCTGCGCGGGTCGAGGCCGGTGGTCGGTTCGTCGAGGAAGATGATCCGCGGCCCGCCGACCAGGGTCATGGCGAGGTCGAGGCGGCGCTTCATGCCGCCGGAGTAGGTGGAGGCCGGCTTCTTCGCCGCGTCCACCAGATCGAAGCGTTCCAGCAGGTCGGCGGTGACGCGCCGGCCCGCGCCGGGGGACAGGTGATACAGGTCGGCCATGAGCAGCATGTTCTCCTCGCCGGTGATCAGCCCGTCGACGGCGGAGAACTGGCCGGTGACGCCGATCGTGCGGCGTACCGCCTGCGGGTCGGTGGCGAGGTCGTGGCCGCCGACGCGGATGTCGCCGGAGGTGGGGCCGGCGGAGATGAGGGTGGACAGGATCTGGACCGTGGTGGTCTTGCCGGCGCCGTTCGGGCCGAGCAGGGAGAAGATCGTTCCTTCCGCGACGGCCAGGTCGACGCCGTCGAGGACGACTTTGTCGCCGTAGGACTTGCGCAGCCCGTGAGCCGCGATGGCCAGGTTGGTCATGGGGGTGTGCTCCTGTTCCTGAGGTTGATTGAACGGACGGTCATCGGGGCCACGGGGACGGCCCCGCCCTGATCGGGGGAACCGCGGGGCAGCCGAGCCGGTCGGCGATCACGTCCAGGACCCGCCGCAGATCGCGGGACATGCGGGTGTGCAGGTCGATCTCGGCGATCCCGTCCGCGTACCCGGGGTGCCCGGGGAGCACCTGGTGGACGCGGTGGACCACCCGGGTGCCGGCGGGGCACGTCTCGGTGGTGTGCACGCCGGCGTACCAGCTGCGTACCGCCACTCTGGACCGGGACCGGTCCACCTGGATCTCCACCGGCTCCACCGGCCCGGCGAGCTCGGCGCGGTAGGCGCCGGCGCCGGGCCGGGCGACGACCGTCATCGCACCCTGCCGGGCCGCCGAGGCCCTGGCCAGGATCAGCAGGTTGTCGTCGCCGACGCGGCCTTCGGCGACGGCGAGCAGAAGCGGGGTGACCGCGGTGACGGGCGCGGCAAGCGTCCCCTGCACCTGCCACCTGGTGGGCAGCGCGTCCAGTTCGGCGAGCAGGGAAGGTGTCGTTCGCATGCGGCAAGCCTCGGCGCGGCGGCCGGGCCGGGACAACGCACGCCGGGCCCGCCGGGACGCGGCGAACCCCGTCGAACCCCGCTTCGACCTGCGGTTTCACTGCGGCGGGCGAGCGCCCGCGCGGGTGTCCCGGGACGGGACGGGACAGCTCAGGAGGCCCGGGTCAGTCCCGCACGCGCCGCGGTCACGAGATAGGTGAGCCCGTGCGTGGTGGCGACCTCCAGCGCCGCCCGGAAGTGCCGGGCCGCGGCGTCCCGGTCGCCGGTGTCCAGGCACGCCTGCGCGTACGGGAGAAGGCTGCGCGCCATCCGGTGCGGCTCGCCGGCCCGCTCGAGAAGCCGCATGGCCTCGGCCTGCCTGGCCGTCGCCTCGTCGGGGCGCCCGAGGTGGAGCAGGGCGACGGCCGCGTCGGTGAGGTCGGCCGCCTCGAAGATGGGGTGCCGGGTCGACCGGTCGATCGCGATGGCCCGCTCGGCGAAATCGAGGGCGGCCCGAGCGTCGCCCAAGCCGAGCGCCGCCCGGCCCAGCACCTCCAGGCACATGCGTTCGGTCTGCCGGTCCTGCCCGGGGACGGATCCGATCAGCTCCGCGACGACCTCGCGTGCCTCGGCGTGCTGTCCCAGCCGTACCAGAGCCTGACCGAGACCGGTGCACACCCGCACCCGGACCGCCTCGACGGGAGGCCGCAGCGCGGTCGCCCGTCGCAGCAGGGCGACGGCGCCCTCGGCGTCGGCGGTGTACATGCGGATCTCCGCCAGTTGCAGGAGCGCGAACGCCTCGCTGACGGTGTCGCCTTCCGCGGCCATCAGCTCGCGGGCCTGCTCGAGCGGTGGCGCCGCCTCCACCGGCCGGCCGGCGCGCATCAGCACGGCGCCCAACAGGTACCGGTGGGCGGCGAGCACACGACGGTCCCCGAGTCGTTCGGCGGCCGGCAGGGTGAGCAGGAGCCCACGATGCAGCTCGGCCGCGCCGCCGCGCCGCCCGTAGGAGATGGTGGCCAGCTGGCCGAGCCCGACGGCCGGCGTGTCGAGGCCTGATCGCACCGCCAGCGAGAGCGTCGCGGTGAGGTTGAGCCACTCGGTGTCCATCCAATCCACGGCGGTCTCGTAGTCGGCGAGGCCGGGCAGTGCGGGCGGTGGCTGTGACACGGTGACCGGCAGCGGGATGAGAACCTCGACCTGCTCTTTCACGACCAGCATGCCGCTGAGGTAGTAGTCGGCGAGGCGGGCGATCGCCGGCGCCGGGTCGGCCGCGGCGCCGTCGGTGTGGACGGCGGTCTGCCGGAGCAGGTCGTGCATCCGGTAGCGGCCCGGCGCCGGTTCCTGGACCAGGTGGACGTCGACCAGGTCCTCCAGCAGCCAACGGGCGTTGGCCGGCGGGATCCCGGCGAGGGCGGCGGCGCCGTACGCGTCGATGTCCTCACCCGGCACCAGCCCGAGCAGCCCGAACATCCGCCGCTGGGCCGGGTCGAGCTGGCGCAGCGACATCTCGAACACCTGTGACACCGCCGGTTCGCCGTCACGCAGTCGCTCCACCAGCGTGTCCAGCGTCCACGCCGGCCGGTGCCGCAGCCGTGCGGCGGCGACCCGGATGGCCAGCGGGAGGTTCCCGCAGCGGCGCAGCACCTCGCCGACGTCGCCGGGCCGGGTCCCGCCCGCGGAGGCCACGAACAGCTGCGCCGCCTCCTCGGTGGGCAGGACGTCCAGCGAGATCGGCTGGACGCCGTCCAGTTCCACCATCCGCCGGCGGCTGGTGATCACGACGAAGCCGGGACCGGCGCCGGGCAGCAGATCGCGTACGTGATCCGCGTCGGCGGCGTTGTCCAGCAGCACGATCGCCCGGCGCGTGGCCAGCTCCGAACGCCACAGCGCGGCCCGCTCGGCGACCCCGTCGGGAATGCCACCCGGCGGCAGACCGAGCGCGGCCAGCAGCACACGCAGCGCCTCCGCCGGCTCAACCCGCTCCCGGCCCGGGGTGAACCCGTGCAGGTCCAGGTAGAGCCGGCCGTCGGGGAAGTCGGCGGCCAGCAGATGTGCGGCGTGGATGGCCAGCGCGGACTTGCCGACCCCGCCCATGCCGTCGATCGTCACCATCGGCGCGCTGCGCGCGGTGGACAGAAGAAGCTCCAGCTCCGCGCGGCGTCCGGTGAAGGCGGTGACGTCGTGCGGCAGATCATTGCGTACGGTCGGCGGCGCGGTCGTGGTCGTGCTCGCCGTGGGCTGCTCCCTGGCCCGTTCCCACATCTCCCGCAACGGCCGCGGGTCACGGCCGGCCGCCCGGCACAGCGCCACCACCGTCGGCCACGGTGGAACGGCCTGCCCGGAGAAGTAGCGGGACAGCGAGGAACTGCTGACGTGGATGTCGCGTTCGAGTTCGCGCAGGCTCCGCCCGGTCAGGTCACGCAGCTGCCGCAGTCGTCCCGCCAACTCGTCGCGCACGCTTGCCAGCCTTCCTCCGACGCCGCGCTGATCATATTCAGGCGGTGGCGGTGGTGCGGCGCACGACCAGGGTGGGGGAGAGCTTCACCTGTGCGGTGCGGCGGTCACGGTTGCCGATGCGGTCGATGAGCAGGCGTGCGGCGGCCGCGCCCATCTGGCGGCCGTCCTGGTCGACGCTGGTCAGCGAGATCGGCCCGAAGGCGGCCAGGGCGCTGTTGTCGTAGCCGGCGACCGAGATGTCGCCGGGCACGGTGAGGCCGGCCTCGGCGATCGCCTCCAGCGCGCCGAGGGCGACGACGTCGGCGCCGGCGAAGATGGCGGTGGGCCGGACCGGGCGGGCGAGCAGCTGCTGGGCGCCCAGGTATCCGCCGGCCTGGGTGTAGCTGGTCGACGCGATGTCGATCTCGGCGTGCAGGCCGTGGGCGGTCATCGCCTGCCGGTAGCCGTCGGCGCGTTGGGCGTTGGGCATCTCGGCGAGGCGGACCCGGTCGGTCTCGTGGTGTTCGATGTGGGCGATGCGGCGGTGGCCGAGGCCGACGAGGTGGTCGACGACCAGGGCGGCGCCGGCGATGTCGTCGTCGGTGACGCTGTCGTAGGCGGGGGAGGAGCCGTGCCGGCCGACGACCACGGTGGGGACGCTGCGGGCGACCTCGGTGAGGCGCTTCTTCGCCGACACGGGGGCGATCAGGACGAGGCCGTCCATGCTGCGGTCGATCATCGCGTCGATGACCCGGGCCTCGGCCTTCTCGCCGTTGCAGCCGGGTGCGAGCAGGACCTGGTAGGGGCTGTCGCCGAGCTGGGCGGTGATGCCGTCGAGGATGTCGGCGAAGAACAGGTTGCGCAGCTCGGGCAGCATCACGCCGATGGTGTACGTCTGCCCGCGCAGGCCTCGTGCGGCGGCGGACGGCCGGTAGCCGAGTTCGGCGATGGCCTGGCGCACCTTCTCGCGCATCGCGGGGCTGGCGCCGTACGCGTCACGCAGCACCTTGGAGACGGCGGTGGTGGACACCTGGGCGTGGCGCGCGACGTCGACGATGGTGACGCGCCGGGGCGCGGGCTTGTCCACCGGCTCTCCTTCATGGTCAGGGTTCAGTAAAGCGTACTGAACGGCGCAGCCGCGTGAAACGTTGCCCACCATCGAACCCTTGACGCTGATCGACGTGGGCTCGTAAGGTCGGCGAAACATTTGGAAAACGTTACCCACATCACTCCGGTGCCGCGTCGGCGGCCGGTTCGTGCCACCTGTCTATGAAACGATTCAGCAAGGTGGGTGCCCGTGGCAACCGATCTCCGCACCAGGCGTCCCGCGGCGCCACCCTGGTGGTTCACCGTCCCGGCGCTGCTGCTGTTCGCCTTCGTGGTGCTCGTCCCGAGCGCCCGCGGCGTCTACTACGCCTTCACCGACTGGGACGGCCTCGACCCGGACCTCGCGTTCATCGGCCTGGACAACTTCACCGCGATGGCCGGCGACCCGGACGCCCTCCAGGCCATCCGGCACACCCTGGTGATCGCGGTGACGATCACCGTCGTCCAGAACGGCCTGGGCCTGCTGCTCGCCCTCGGCGTCACCACCGCGATCAAGAGCCGCAACCTGCTGCGGGTCCTGCTGTTCGCCCCGGCCGTCGTCGCCCAGATCGTCACCGCCTACCTGTGGCGCAACCTGCTCGGCCCGGACGGCGCCGTCAACAGCCTGCTCGCCGGCCTCGGCCTGGACTCCTGGCGGCAGAACTGGCTCGGCGACCCGGACCTGGCGCTGTGGATGGTCGTGCTGGTCGTGGTGTGGCAGTACGCCGGCTACTCGATGGTCATCTTCGTCGCCGGCCTCCAGTCGATCCCCCAGGAGATCCACGAGGCGGCCGCGATCGACGGCACCGGCCCCGTCCGCCGCTTCTGGTCGGTGACCCGGCCGCTGCTCGCGCCCGCCATCACGATCAACGTGATGCTGTCGGTCATCGGCGGGCTCAAACTGTTCGACCAGGTCTACGGCATGACCGGCGGCGGGCCCGGACACGCCACCGACACCATCTCCACGCTGATCTACAAGGACGCGTTCACCCTCGGCGAGTTCGGCTACAGCATCGCCCTCGCCGTGGTGCTCACCGCCGTCGTCGCGGTCGTCTCCGCCGGCCAGTACGCCGTCCTCGACCGCAACGAGAAGGCGACGACATGAACCGCTACACCCGCCGTACCCTCGCTCTGGAAATGCTGATGATCGCGGTGGCGGCCGTCTTCGCCTTCCCGGTCTACGTGCTGGTCAACCTGGCCTTCCGGGCGCCCAGCGACACCTCCTCGCCGATCGCGCTCACCCGGAGCCCGACATTGAGCAACTTCACCCAGGCCTGGCAGGAGGGCGGCCTCGGCGGCGCTCTGATCAACAGCATCGTGGTCACGACGGTCAGCGTCCTGATCGTGCTGGCCGTGTCGTCGCTGGCGGCCTACCCGTTGGCCCGCTCCACCGCCCGCTGGTCGCGCGGGACCTTTCTGCTGATCATGCTCGGGCTGATCCTGCCGTTCCAGCTCGCCGCCCTGCCGCTCTACCAGACCGTCCGCGACCTGGGTCTACTCGGCTCGGTGTGGTCGCTGGTGCTGTTCTACTCCGGCCTGCAGGTCCCGTTCACCACGTTCCTCTACGTCGGTTTCCTGCGCGCCCTGCCCCGCGACTTCGAGGAGGCCGCCACCATCGACGGCTGCGGCCCGCTGACCGCGTTCCGCTACGTCATCCTGCCGATGCTCAAACCGGTCACGGTCACCGCGCTGGTGCTCAACGCGGTCAGCGTGTGGAACGACTTCTTCACCCCCCTGCTCTACCTGTCCGGCAGCGACCAGCAGACCATGCCGGTCGCGGTCGCCGGCTTCGTCGGCCAGTTCGTCGCCGACTGGAACCTCATCTTCGCCGCCCTGCTGATCAGCATCGTGCCGGTCCTCGCCGTCTACCTGGCCCTCCAGCGCAGCATCATCGACGGCTTCGCCGGAGGACTCAAAGGCTGACCCCCTCATCTCCCACGAAGGAGTTTCAATGACCATGTCAAGCCGCGTACGGCGTGATCGGCGGTGAGGGATGGAACTCACGGCCGTCTCGCAGCAGGGCCCAGATGACGTCGATCAGGCGGCGGGCCAGGGCGATCAAGGCTTGG
>NZ_JAGFNS010000006.1:0-126421 GCF_017592555.1 Actinoplanes flavus
TGATAGGCCGGAGATGTAAGCACGGTAACGTGTTGAGTTGACCGGTACTAATAGGCCGAGGGCTTAACCACCCTAAACATTTTACTTGCGTCCACTGTGTGATTCACAGCAAACGAACAACCACCCCACACTGTGGGTTGCTGGTTGTGTCGCACGCTGATGGCTGTTTCGGTGGTCATAGCGGAGGGGAAACGCCCGGTTACATTCCGAACCCGGTAGCTAAGCCCTCCAGCGCCGATGGTACTGCACTCGGGAGGGTGTGGGAGAGTAGGACGCCGCCGGACTCAACGTGATAGAAAGGCCCACCCCGTACGGGGTGGGCCTTTCTTTTTGTCTCGTGAATACTGGACGGAATGCGACACATCATCGGGCTGGCGGTGGCGGTCACCGGACTGACACTGATCAGTGGATGCCACCGTCCGCCGACCCGCGTGGACGGGCCCGCGGTGCCGGTCGGTGCGGCTCCACCCAGCTCGGCCGCGACGCCGAGCCCCACGCCCAGCCGGATCGCGTCGCTATCCGTTTCGCTGTCCGTGGTGCGCCCGTCACCTACCGAGCCGGCGGTGGCGAGCAGCAGGCCGAAACCGCTCGATCTGGTGCTGGGGCCGGACGGGGCGGGACCTCTGAAACTTGGCATGACCCTCAAACAGGCGCTGGCGACCGGAGTGGTTTCCAAGGTCGGCTCGACCGGTGACACGTGCAGCGGCGACTACTGGCTCGAGACCGACGACGGCAATGCGCAGCTTCACTTCAAGGGCGGTCACGGCCTGGTCGCCATCAGCGCCTACTGGGGGACCAGGACGGTGGAGGGCATCGAGTTCAACAGCAGCTACGCCGAGGTGCTGGAGGCGTACCCTGACTTCGCGATGGTTATCGGTGGAAATGCGGAGTTCGCGTACGGCGAGGTCGATGTGCCAGGGAACAGGGACGCCACCTACAACATCCGGGTCCAGCACAACCTGGTGGACCGCATCGACCTGGAGATGAGAGGCGAAGCCTGCTACTAGGTGGCGGCGCTGTGGGCGTACCCCGAAAAAGGTCCTTCTTGACAGGAGCGTGCTGTTTTCGGCATAGAGGGGGTACGCAAGCCGACCATGAAGGAGGGGCGATGCGGATCAGTGACATTCTCCGGGTGAAGGGTGGACAGGTCGTCACGGTGAATCCGGATGCTACGACCGAGCGGCTGTTGGCCGTTCTGGCGGAGCACCGGATCGGGGCGGCGGTGGTGTCGCGCGATGGCGTGGTGGTCGACGGCATCGTCAGTGAACGGGACGTGGTGCGGGCCCTCGCGGCTCGTGGGGCGGCCGTGCTGACGGAGCCGGTGAGTGCGATCGCGACCACACAGGTGCGGACGGTGACGCCGGATTCGCGGTTGGAGGACGTCGAGCGGTTGATGACCGAGCGGCGGTTCCGGCATGTTCCGGTGGTGGTGGACGGGGTGCTGCGCGGGGTGGTCAGCATCGGGGACGTGGTCAAGAACCGGATCGACGAGTTGGAGACCGAGCGGAGTGAACTGGCCGGGTACATCACCGGCGAGCGGTAGACACACGAGGACGCCACCGCCCGAACGTGGGCGGTGGCGTCCTTTCGTGCCGGTCGGTCAGCGGTGCAGTAGCGAGGCCAGCCGGCCCCGGGCGCGGGACGCCTTCGCGGCGCGGCGCCGGTGCAGGAAGACGGCGGCCGCCGCCGCGCCGGCCAGCGCGAGAACGGTGGCCGTCGTCGACTTCGGATTCCGGCGGGCCGCCTGGCCGGCGGCCGTAGCCTTGGTCCGGGCCGTGGTGACGGCCTGACGGGTGCGGGAGGGGGAGTCGGCGGAGCCGTTCCCGGAGATGGAGTCGACGCTCTCGGGCGCGTCACCGTACGTGATCTGGTTCGTGGTCATCGCTCACCTCTCTTTGGACATATGCCCGATGGAGATTCGCCTCGGCTCGGCTTCTGGATGGGTTTGCCCCGTCGAAACCGGAAACCAACATGGGTTCACGCTCCAGGACCGACGCTAATCGGACAGTACGTCCGGCGTTGTCCGAGAACCGACACAACCGGGGGTCAGCTGCGAGCTTCGGCAGGCTCCTCCGGTTCCGAAATGGAGTCGGTGGAATCAGCGGATTCGGTGGAATCGGCGTCGGCGCCCGAGGAGGAGTCGGAAACGGCGGAGGAGGAGTCGGAAGCGGCGGACGACTCGGCCGCCGTCGAGGAGGCGTAGACGGTGGCCGTGTTGGCGGATCCGTAGATCACCGGAACCGCGACCGTGGTGGTGCGGGCGAAGTACTCGGCAATCGCCTCGGCCTCGTCGTCCTCCTCCTCGGCGACCTCCACGTAGGCATGCTGGGTCACCCCGGGCGGCGCCACGTCGTCGGCGTCCGAGACCAGCCGGTCGCGGGTCAGCGGCTCGTGGTGCGGCGTGATCCCGGTCGGCTGGGTGCGCGCGTGCGGCACCAGGGCGCCGGCGCTCTTCGGCACGTTCACCAGCACCGGGCTGACGTTGTCGTGCACCACCTCGGCCAGCTCGTCCAGGGCCCGGCGGACCGACTCCCGGCTGGTCCGGGCGAAGTCGCCGACCAGCAGGATGTGGTCGCTGAGCGCGGCCAGGGCGATCGCGTCGGAGGCGCTGAGCACCGCCGTCGAGTCGAGGACGACCACGTCGGCGTGCTTCTGGACGGCGTGCAGGACCCGGGCCAGCCGGCCGCTGTCGAGCAGGTCGACGTGCTCGCCCTCCTCGCGCCGGCCGGCCGGGATGACGTGCAGGCCGGGAACCGGCGTCTCCTCGAGGACCTCCTCGACTCCCGCCTCGCCGTCGAGCAGGGTGGTGAGGCCGTACTCGCCGGAGATCCCGAAGACGTGGTGCAGCTGCGGGTGGCGCAGGTCGGCGTCGACCAGGATCACCGAGCGGCCGGCCTGGGCCAGGGTGACGGCCAGGTTGGCGGCCGTGGTGGTCCGGCCCTGCCGGTCGCCGGGGCTGGTCACCAGGACGGTGGTGGCGGTCGTCGGCCGCAGTGACGGCTGCAGGCGGGTGCGCAGGTAGCGGTACGACTCGGCGGCCGGCGACGTGGGATCGCGCAGCACCACCGGGGCGCCGCTCGTGGTGCCGGCCGGGCGCTTGTGGCGGGGCACGGTGGCGAGCACCGGCACACCGGTGAGCCGCTCGTAGTCGTCGCGGCCGCGGATCAGGCCACGGGTACGGGAGCGCAGCAGCGCGGTGCCGGCGCCGAGCAGCAGGCCGGCCGCGAGTCCGGCGGCCAGGTCGGGGCCGAGCGGGCGGGTCACCGGGGTGTCGGGGAGGCTGGGCTCGCTGAGCACGGTCACGCCGGTGGGTCCGGTGGCGCGGTAGTTCACGTACGCCTCGACGAGGGCCCGCGCACGGATCCGGGCGCTGAAGCGGTTGTCCGCGGTGTAGGCGAAGCGGAGCACGTTCGCGTCCTGGGTGACCTCGATGGTGAGGTCCTCCAGGAAGGACGCCTTGTCGGCGCCGACCCGGCCCGCGGCCGGAAGCACGACCGCGTCGGAGAGCGCGACCGCACGCTCCGTGCCGACATCCGGGGTCACCGGTGTGAGGATGGACGCGGTGGTCGGTGCGGCGCTCGGGCCCACGGTCGCCGGGGCCGCGGCGGTGAGGCGGGCCTCGACGAGGACCGTCGCCTCGGACTCGTAGCCGGATGGCGCCGACTGGTTCAGACCGTAGGCGGCAGCGACTGCCGCCGTCGTCACCACCAGTGTCCATGGACCGTATCGGCGCAATAGTCGCGCGGATCGTCCGTAGGTCGTCATCGCGGCAGTCCCTCCCCGTTTTCGGATCTCAAGCCGGAGATTCTTCCACCGATCGATCACTTCCCGCGTCGATCATTCCGGCGATTTCCGTCTCGTTGCTACGGCCGGTGAGCGCTGCCGGCCGGGGATATGACGCGAATCTCGTCATCGATTCCGACAATTGTCCGGAAGTCCGCAGAAGGAGCATTCACCGAAAGTGGCGGCCATTGCACGGTATGCGCATTCCGATTTCGCCCGGTGTCGTACTGCATTAAAGCTGTTTGCCCGTCGTGTCATCCCTGATCCGCGGGCCTCGGTCACCGGGGCGGGCCGCCCGGGTCGGTACCGGCGGTCACGGGGGCGCGGGCGGCACGGGTGAGGAACCGCAGGAGGGGGCGCAGTTCCGCGGGGACCGTGGGCTCGGCCACGGTCGCGCGCCAGTGCCGCCCGCCGCATTCGACGGCCAGCTGGTAACGGGTCAGATCGGCCCGGCAGGCCGCGCCGATCTCCGCGCCCACCCTGGTCAGGTCCAGGTCCTGGACGAGGCGGCGCAGCTCGCGGGCCTCATCGAGGGGAAGGGTCGCGGAGTCGAGCACCACGCGGAGGGAGCGGTCCGTGAATCCGCCGGTCCGGCGCAGCTCGGCTCGTATATGGGAGGTCACGTCTGAAGAGAGTGGCATCGACCCGACACGACGGCTGTCAGATCAAGGCCACTGGGCACTGTCGATTCTTGAACAGGCGGATCAGTTCTCCGGGCGGCCCAGCCGCCAGTAGCCCATGAACGCGACGGCGCGCCGGTCCACCCCGCACTCCGACACGAGGTGCCGGCGCAACGTCTTGATCACCGCGGCCTCGCCGGCCAGCCAGGCGTAGAAGCCGTCCGGTGTGGCCGTGGACTCCTCCGGCACCTCCCACAGCAGGTCGTGGTCCACGTCCACGTCCTCCAGCTCGGCCGGGGCGGCCGGGGCCGTGCAGTCGGCGAGCAGCCGGGCGGCGGCGGCGCGCACCGCGGGGATCAGCTTCATCCCGTGGGCCTCGCCGTCGCGGGGCAGCCAGGTCACGGTGAACCCGGGCGGCGCGGCGACGGTCAGGTGGTCGCCGGCCGACGGCACCTCCAGCAGCGCCTCACCGACCGCGCCGGCCGGCAGCGCGGACAGGATCGAGCAGATCGCCGGGGTCGCGGTCTCGTCGCCGACCAGCAGGATCCGGCGGGTGGCGGCCGGCGGGTGGAAGTCGATGCCGCCGGCCACGCCCGGGAAGTCGGCGTTCGGGCCCATGATCATCATGGTCGAGCCGGGGACCGCGTCGACCGCCCAGCGGGAGGCCGGGCCGGTCACCCCGTGCAGCACCATGTCGACGTCGATCTCGCGTTCGGCGGTGCGGACGGCGCGGACCGTGTAGGTCCGGATCGGGTTGCGCTGGTCCTCCGGCAGGTCACGCCACTGCGTGTACCAGTCGAGACCGGTCGGCATGTGCTCGTGACCACTGCCGGGCAGCGGCGGGATCAGCTTGATCCGCTGGTCCCAGCCGTTGTCGGCGAACCGGTCCAGGTCGTCGCCGGTGAACGTCACCCGCAGGAAGTTCGGGCTCAGCCGGGTCAGCCGGGCGACCCGGGCCGGGAAGAACCGGAACGGGGGCGCCTCGGTGGGCACGACGGTCTGGGTCACGGAAGCCTCCCGCGTCTCTTAAGGTAACCCTAACCTAACCGCTGGCCCCGGAAAGCGCACCACCGGCCCACCCGCTCCCTTACCGCAACGCCGGTTGTCCACCGATCCGGCCCGCCGTCGCCGAACGGACTGTCACCAGCGACGAGGAGGGCGACATGCCGCAGACACCGACCACGGAGATCACGTTCAGCGACGCGAGCATGCCGTGGGCCGTCGGAGACTGGTCCAGCACCATCCATCCGCCGACCGTCCTCGTCGCCGACAACGACGAGGGCATCCGCGATCTGATCGCCTTCCATCTGCGGGCCGCCGGTTACCACACGCTGGAGGCCGCCGACGGCCGCACCGCGATGGCCCTCGCCGTCAACGAGCGACCGCAGCTGATCCTGCTCGACGTCTCCATGCCGGGGCTCGACGGGCTCGGCTTCTGCTACGAGCTGCACTCGTCGCCGCAGACCGCGGACATCCCGGTGATGATCGTCAGTAGCCACGGCGCGCCGGCAGACGTCGACCTCGGGCACATCGTCGGCGCCGAGGACTACCTGGTCAAACCCTTCGCCTCGGCCGAGCTCCTGCGCCGGGTCCAGCGCCTGCTTCCGCTCGGCGACTGAAAAACCCCTATCTCGTACGCCTACCCGTCCCGCCGTGGGCGACCCGCGAGGCGGGTGGGTGGTGCGGACCGTGCCGCGCCCGCCGGGCGTGAGTGGGTGGCCGGGCCCGCGAGTGGGGTGGGTGGTGCGCACCGTGCCGCGGCCGCCTGGCGTGCGGATGGTTGGTTGCGGCCGTGCCGCGCCCGCCGGGCGTGAGTGGGTGGCCGGGCCCGCGAGTGAGGTGGGTGGTGCGGGCCGTGCCGCGGCCGCCTGGCGTGCGGATGGTTGGTTGCGGCCATGCCGCGCCCGCCGGGCGTGAGCGGAGTGGCCGGGCCCGCTAGTGAGGTGGGTGGTCAGGACCCGTGCCGCGCCCGCTGGGTGGTGCGGGCCGTCAGCGGGCGCCGTGTACGAGGGCGACGCTGCACCTGGCGCGATGCAGCAGATGCCGGCCGACCGAGGGGCGCAGCGCCACCCGCAGGACTCGGCGCACCCGGGCGCCGGCCACCACCAGCTGGGCGCCGGCGGCCGCCTCGGCCAATACCTCGCCCGGGGCGCCGACCAGGATCTCGGTGCTCACCGGGACGCCCGGGAAGCGGCGCCGCCAACAGTCCACCACCGCCTGCAACCGGCGGCGCTCGCCGGCCACCGCGCACAGGTTGGCGTCGGAGAGCAGGTCACGGCCGGCCGGCGCCGGCCAGCCGTGCACCGCGCGCACGCCGACGCCCCGGACCGCGGCCTGCTCGAAGGCGAATCCGAGGACCAGGCCGGCGGAGGGGGAGTCGTCCACCCCGGCGACCACCGGGTCGGTGTCCCGGGGTTCACCGCGGACCACCACGACCGGGCAGCGGGCATGCGTGCCGACCGAGGCGCTGGTGGAGCCGAGCAGCGCCCGGACGGCCGAGTGGCGGGGCCCGCCGACCACCACGAGGGTGGCCTCGGCGCTGCGCTGCGCCAGGGCCACCGCCGCGGTGCCGTGTTCGACCCGGGTGTGCAGCCGGACGCTGGGATGGGTGACGGCGGCGGCCTCGATCGCCCGGGACAGCATCTCCCCGACCGCGTCGTCGGTGTCGGTGTCGGGGTAGACGGCGGCGGCCGGCATCATCGCGGCGGCGGGGACGTAACTGGGCCACTCGAAGGCGTACAGCAGCTCCACCGTGGCATCGGTGCGCTCGGCTTCGTCCAGCGCCCAGCGGGCGGCCTTCCGGGCGTCGCACGATCCGTCATAGCCCACGACGATCCTCTGAGTGGCCACGGCGCCGCCTCCCTGTGCTCCTCCCCTGATCGTGGTGGGTCGGGATCAGTTCTTCAATACCGTGAGCACGGCTTGCGCCACACCGGTCGACGAGGCCGGGTTCTGGCCGGTGACCAGCCGGCCGTCGGTGACGACGTGCGGCTGCCAGTCGGCGGCGCCGGTGTGCTTCGCGCCGAGCTCCTCGAGGCGGCTCTGCAGCGGGAACGGAACCACCTCGGTGAGGCCCACCGCGCTCTCCTCGGCGTCGGTGAACGCCGCGATGTTCTTCCCGGCGACCAGCGGGGTGCCGTCGGACAGGGTGAGGCCGACGAGGGCGGCCGGGCCGTGGCAGACGGCGGCCACCACGCCGCCGCGCTCGTACAGGTCGCGGGCGAAGGTGGTCAGGGCGGTGTCGGTGGGGAAGTCCCACATGGCGCCGTGCCCGCCGGCGAACAGGACGGCGTCGTAGCCGGCCGGGTCGACGTCGGCGAACCGCGGGGTGGCGGTCAGGTCGACCCGCTCGGTGAAGTCGCGCTGCACCGGGTCGGACAGGTCGGCGCCGTCGACCGGCGGTTCGCCGCCGGCCACCGAGGCGAACTCGACGGTGTAGCCGGCCTCGGTGAAGACCTGCCACGGGTGTGCCGCCTCGGGCAGGTAGTAGCCGGTGGAGCGGAGCCCGCCCAGGTCGCCGTGACTGGTCAGGCCGATGAGGATCTTCTTGGTTGCGGTCATGTCCCTACGATGCCTCGCACCAGCCATCGGAAACCAAGAGAAGAAGTTTTGGCAGCCATAGGAATACTGATGGCATGTTGGATCTGCTGCACACGTTCCTGGCGGTCTACCGGGCGGGCACGCTGACCCGGGCGGCCGAGAGTCTCGGGCTGTCCCAGCCGACCGTGACGGCGCAGCTGCGCGGCCTGGAATCGCGGATCGGGCAGCCGCTGTTCGTGCGCGGGGCGCGCGGGGTCACCCCGACCGCCGCCGCCGACGACCTGGCCCGCCGGCTGGACGGGCCGATGGACGTGCTGGCCGGAGTGGTCGGCGGGTTGCTCGGCACGCCGGGGCCGGCCGGGCGGACCCTGCATCTGGGCGGGCCGGCCGAGCTGATGACGGCCCGGGTGCTGCCGTCGCTGGCCGGCACGTTCGAGGCCGGGGTGAGCGTCCGGGTCCGGCTCGGGCTGGCCGACGACCTGCTGGCCGAGCTGTCCGACGGGCGGCTCGACCTGGTGGTCAGCGCGGTCCGCCCGCGCCGGGCCGGCATCCACGCCGAACCCCTGTACGACGAGGAGTTCACGCTGGTCGCGGCGCCGCTGTTCCTGAGCGCCCGGGACCGCGCCGACGTTCACGAGCTGCCGCTGCTGGCCTACGCCGAGGAGCTGCCGATCGTGCGCCGCTGGTGGCGGCACGTCCTGGGCGGGCCACCGCCCCGGCGGGCCGTCCTGGTCGTTCCGGATCTGCGGGCGCTGCGCGCGGCCGCGGTCGCCGGGATCGGCGCCACCGTGCTGCCCCGCTACCTGGTGGCCGACGACCTCACCGACGGCACGCTGACCGAGATCATGCCCACCGACGATCCGCCGATCAACACGCTCTACCTGGCCACCCGCACGGCGACCCGGGACGAGCCGCACATCGCCCGGGCCCGGGAGGCGCTGCTCACCCGGGCCCGTCGCTGGTGACCTGCCCGCCGCCGGCGAGGGTGGCCTTCCCGCCACCGGTCACGATGCCGGTGATCCAGGGTTCGACGACCTCGCCGAGCAGGGCGGACAGCGCGGCGGCGGCGCCGGGGGAGAGTGGGGCGAACGCGCCCGAGTTGGTGGCCTGGACCGCGGCGGCGGCCCGTCCGGCCAGTTCGTGACCGGCCGGCGTGGGGCACAGCCAGATCCGGCGCCGGTCGGTCTCGTCGCGTTCGCGTTCGATCAGCCCGGCCGACTCGAGACGGTCGGCGAGCGGGGTGACCGAGGACTGCTGCACGTGCAGCATGCGAGCCAGCGCCCGCCCGGTCAGACCCTCGTGCTGGCCGAGCACGTAGAGGGCGAGCAGATCCAGGGAGGGCATCTCGAAATCATCGGCCACATCGTCCACGGCGCTCTGCACGAGGCGGCCGGCCTGGAGGACCAGATAGCCGAGTTCACGCCTCACCACTGTTTCAAAGTTACCGGGATCACGCTTCCGAGGTGCGGGAACGGAAACGTGGAGTTGATCTAAGGGGGTTAGAGTCCTGGCGCTGGGTCTGGGTTTAGTCGGTATTTTTCAGCTTAAGCCAGGCGAAGCGGAGTACGCCCCGAGTACCCCATTTTGAGGAGAAAAAGAACCATGGCTGTCAAGGCCGAGTACCTGTGGGTCGACGGAACCCAGCCCACCGCCAAGCTGCGTTCCAAGACCAAGATCCTGGCCGACGGCGAGAAGCCCGGCATCTGGGGCTTCGACGGCTCGAGCACCAACCAGGCGCCCGGCGACAAGTCCGACTGTGTCCTCCAGCCGGTCTTCATCTGCCCGGACCCGATCCGTGGCGGCGACAACATCATCGTGCTGTGCGAGGTCGAGCTGATCGACGGCACCCCGCACCCCACCAACACCCGCGCCCCGCTGCGCGCGATCGCCGAGAAGTACGCCGACCAGGAGGCGATCTTCGGCATCGAGCAGGAGTACACCTTCTTCAAGGACGGCCGTCCGCTCGGCTTCCCGGTCGGCGGCGGCTACCCGGCCCCGCAGGGCGGCTACTACTGCGGCGTCGGCGCGGACGAGGTCTTCGGCCGTGAGATCGTCGAGGAGCACATGGACGCGGTGCTCGCCGCGGGCCTGCACCTGTCCGGCATCAACGCCGAGGTCATGCCGGGTCAGTGGGAGTTCCAGATCGGCCCGGTCGCCGCGCCGCAGGTCGCCGACGAGCTGTGGGTCGCCCGCTGGCTGCTCTACCGCATCGCCGAGAAGCACGGCGTCTCCGCCACCCTGGACCCGAAGCCGGTCAAGGGCGACTGGAACGGCGCCGGCGCGCACACCAACTTCTCCACCAAGGCCATGCGCGAGGGCTACGACGCGATCATCGCGGGTTGCGAGGCGCTGGGCAAGAAGCGCCAGGAGCACGTGGACGGCTACGGCGCCGGCATCGAGCACCGCCTCACCGGCCTGCACGAGACCGCCCCGTGGACCGAGTACAGCTACGGCGTCTCCGACCGTGGCGCGTCGGTGCGTATCCCGTGGCAGGTCGAGCGGGACGGCAAGGGTTACATCGAGGACCGCCGCCCGAACGCCAACGTGGACCCGTACGTGGTCACCCGCCTGCTGATCGACACGATCTGCTCCGAGCTGGCCTGATCGTCGCCGAAGGCCGCCGTGCGTATTCTTCGCGCGGTGGCCTTCGACGTTCTCCCCGGTGATCCCGCGTCGCCGGTGATCCTGCACGTACCCCATTCCTCCCGGAATGTCATTGAATCCGGGCTGTATCCGGACATTGTCGCCGAGGAATTGGACCACCTCACCGACGCGCACACCGATCTGATCGCGCTCGGCGCCGCCGCCACCGCGGCCCGGCGGCCGTGGATCTTCATGAACCGGCTGTCCCGCCTGGTCGTCGACCCGGAGCGGTTCATCGACGACGAGATGGTCCGGGCCGGCATGGGGCCGGTCTACACCCACGGCCATGCCGGCCGGCGGTTGCGCGACGACGATCCCTCGCGCGACGCGAAGCTCCTGCACGAGCACTTCCATCCGTACGCCGAAGCGATGACCGGCCTCGTCGACGACCGCCTGGCCGCGACCGGGCGTGCGGTGATCCTCGACGTGCACTCCTATCCGACGGCGCCGCTGCCGTACGAGCTGCACGCCGACGGCCCGCGCCCACCGGTCTGCCTGGGCACCCATCCGGTGCACACCCCGGACCGGCTGCTGGCCGCGGCCCGGGCGGCGTTCGGCGACACCGGCCTGAACAGCCCGTTCGCCGGTTGCTACGTCCCGCTCGAGCACTACGACCGGGACCAGGCCGTCTGGGCGCTGATGGTGGAGATCCGCCGTGACCAGTACATGGTCGAGCCGGGCGGCCCACCGACCGAAGGGATCGACCGCCTGGCCCGGGCGCTGGCCATCCTCGTCGATACGGTTCCGGCGCACCGGTGACCCGCCCGGGTGGCAGCTTTCCGGCTGTCGGAGTGACATGATGACCCGGTGGTGAACTTCGAGGCGAGGACATCCGCCGGCGACGGCCGCGTCGTCGTGGCACTCGCCGGGGAGTGTGACCTGGCGACCCGCGAGCAGCTGACCGCCGTCCTGCTCGACGCGGTGAACCAGGCCCGGCTCGTGTTCGTCGACATGGCCGGGCTCACCTTCATCGACTCCAGCGGAGTGCACAGCCTGGTCACGGCGCACCACGCCGCCAAGCAGACCGGCGGCCGCGTCTACGTGCTCAACGCCACCGGCCCGGTCGCCGCCGTCCTCGAACTCACCGGCCTCGACACCCTGCTGCGCGCTCCCGCCGAAGAGCGCCGTCATGTCTGAGACCGTCGATGGAATGTCGTACCACGTTCCCGACGACCTGCGGGCCGTCCGCGCCTTCGTCACCGAGCGGGCGCTGGCGCTCGGCCTGTCCGAGGCCCGGGTCGACGTGCTCACCCTCGCGGTCAGCGAGCTGACCACCAACACGTTGCAGCACACCGGCGGCGGCGGCCACATCCGGGTCTGGGCGGAGGGCGGCCGCCTGGTCTGCGACGTCGTCGACCAGGGATCCGACCGGCCGTTCGGGCGGGCCATGCCGTCGGCCGAGGCGGTGCGGGGGCGCGGGCTGGCGATCGTCGAGCGGGTCTGCGACGCCGTCTACACGACCGCGGTTCCGGGCGGCACCCTCGTACGGATCTGCCTGGATCTCTAGATTTTCTGTTATCGCCCGGTGGCGGCGGCATCTACGCCGGTGGACCCCTGTCCATCCCCCGCATCCCCAGGCGAAAGGCAACCCCATGTCCTCACCCCGACCCCGGCGGCGACGCCGGGCGCTGATCGCGGCCGGCGTCCTCGCGGTCGCCGTCCCGGCGGGCATCGTGACCGTCTCGATGATCCCCGCGGCCGCGGCGACGACCCCGGTCGCCGGCGGCGTCTACACGCTGGCCTCCGGCGCCAGCGGCAAGTGCGTGGACGTCACCGGCGCCTCGCTGGACAACTCGGCGCTCCTCGTCCAGGTCGCCTGCGACGCCACCGCCACCGACCAGCAGTGGAAGGCGGTCGGCCAGGCCGGTGGGCGGTTCAATCTGGCCAACGGCAACAGCGGCCGGTGCGTCGACGTGCCCAGCGCGACCACCGTCTCCGGCACCCAGCTCCAGCAGTACGGCTGCGGCGACGGCACCAAGACCAACCAGCTGTGGACGTTCACGGCGTCGGCCGCGGCGCCCGGCAAGTTCCTGGTCAAGAGCGTGGCCACCGGGCTGTGCATCAGCAACAGGGACGGCTCGACCGCCGGCAACAACCCGATCGTGCAGGAGACCTGCTCGGACGTGGCCCGCATGCAGTGGTCGTTCAACTACGTCTCCGGGCCGACCGCCACCGCCTCCCCGAGCACGCCGGCGACGAGCGGGCGGCAGATGGAGGACCTCGACCGGGGCCTGATCAGTGTCCGCTCCGGCACCGCGAACCTGGTGTCCTGGCGGCTGCTCGGCACCGAATCGGCGGCCACCGGCTTCAACGTCTACCGGTCCGGCACGAAGCTCAACGCGACGCCGATCACGAACTCCACCAACTACCTGGACGCGGGTGCGGCGGCCACCGCCACGTACACGGTCCGGGCCGTCGCCGGCGGCGCCGAGCAGGGTGACTCGCCCACGTCGCTGACCTTCGGCAACGGTTACCTGGACGTGAAACTCCAGGTGCCGGCCGGCGGAACCACCCCGGACGGCGTCGCCTACACCTACTCGGCCAACGACGCGTCGGTCGGTGACGCGGACGGCGACGGCGACTACGAGATCTTCGTGAAGTGGGATCCGTCCAACGCCAAGGACAACTCGCAGTCCGGTTACACCGGGAACGTGTACGTGGACGCCTACACCCTGCAGGGCGCCCGGCTGTGGCGCATCGACCTGGGCCGCAACATCCGGGCCGGGGCGCACTACACCCAGTTCCAGGTGTACGACTACGACGGTGACGGCAAGGCCGAGATCGCCATGAAGACCGCCGACGGCACCGTGTCCGGCACCGGCGTCACCATCGGCTCGGCCACCGCCGATCACCGCAACTCGTCCGGCTACATCCTCTCCGGGCCGGAGTACCTGACCATGTTCAGCGGTCAGACCGGCGCCGCGCTGTCCACCGTCACCTACAACCCGGCCCGTGGCACGGTCTCGTCGTGGGGCGACTCGTACGGCAACCGGGTCGACCGGTTCCTGGCCGGCACCGCCTACCTGGACGGGCAGCGGCCCAGCCTGATCATGGCGCGTGGCTACTACACCCGGGCCGTGATCGCCGCCTGGGATTTCCGCAACGGCACGCTGACCAGCCGGTGGACCTACGACTCCGGCAGCGGCAACACCGGGGCGTACGGGCAGGGCAACCACCAGCTGTCCATCGCCGACACCGACGCCGACGGCAAGGACGAGATCATCTACGGCGCCGCGGCGATCAACGACAACGGCACCCTGATGTGGCGCAGCGGTCTCGGCCACGGCGACGCCCTGCACGTCGGCGACCTGATCCCGTCCCGGGCCGGCATCGAGGTGTACCGGCCTTCCGAGTCCACCTCGCAGCCGACCGACGCCATGCTCGACGGGCGCACCGGCGCGGTCATCTGGTCGCACCCCTCCTGCGGCTGCGACAACGGCCGGGCCGTGGCCGGTGACGTCTACGCCGGCAGCGCGGGCGCCGAGGCCTGGTCGTCCTCGGTCGACGGGCTGACCGCCACCACCGGCGCCAACGTCGGCCGCAAGCCGTCGTCCACCAACTTCCTGGCTTGGTGGGACGCCGACCCGGTCCGTGAGCTGGTCGACGCCACCCGGGTCGACAAGTACGGCACGAGCGGCGACACCCGCCTGCTCACCGGCTCCGGAGTCGCCTCCAACAACAGCACCAAGCAGACCCCGGCGCTCTCCGGCGACATCCTCGGCGACTGGCGCGAGGAGATCGTCTGGCGGCTGTCCGACTCGTCGGCGCTGCGCATCTACAGCACCCCGACGGTCACCGACCGCCGGATCCACACGCTGGCCCACGACGCCCAGTACCGGGTCGCGCTGGCGTGGCAGAACACCGCGTACAACCAGCCGCCGCACCCGAGCTTCTTCCTCGGCAACGGCATGACCACCCCGGCTCAGCCGACCATCTACGTCCGCTGAGCCCGGGTCCCGGCGCCGTGGTGGAAAGCCGTCGCGGTGCCGGGACGCCCCGGTCCATCATGGCCCGGTGGACCTTCTGTTCGACGTCGCGCCGGCGCCCGGCCGCCGCCCGCCGCTGCGGTTCGAGGTGACCGGCGGCCGGATGCTGATGATCCGGCAGGGCGACGAGCCGGTGCTGCTGGGCCGCGTCGACGACGGTCACTACGGTGTCGACTACGCGCGTACCGGGCGCTACCGTTCGCCGGTCCCGCCCCTGCGGGCCGCCCACGCGGCCGCTGTCGCGGTCGACGGCGGTGCGACGTGGTGGGCGCGCTGGGCGCATCACTTCCGGTCAGAGCTTTCCGATTCGGGGTCCGGGCCACTGCACGAGGGCCGATGGGTGCTGACTTCGCGCGTGCCCCGGCTGCGGACGCGGTGGCAGCTGTGCTCCGCGGACCAGGGCTACGTCGACTACGAGGGCGATTGGCCGGTGCTGCCGCTGCGGACGCCGGCCGGCCCGTCGGACGGCCGGGTCAAGGCCTACCGGAAGCAGGCCCGCGACGGCAGCCTGCCCCCGGTGCTGCTCTGGTGGGCCAGCTGACTGTGCGGCTACGTGGTGCTGGACGGGCACGACCGGCTGGCGGCCGCCCTCGCCGAGGGCCGGGAACCGCCGTGGCTCGAGCTCAACCGCGTGGACCCGGCCGAGGCCGCCGTCGTCACGCGCCTGGTCGTCGACCGCTACCTGGAGCTCGAGGAGATCATCCGGCGCCATCCGGGAACCGCGGCGGCGCTGACCATTCTCCGACAGCGGTTCGGGACGGATCTTCGCGAGGCGGAGCACGCCGAAGCCCGTACCCGGGCATGGCCGTTGGCGGGAGGAACCGCGGCCTGGACGCGCGCCGCCGAGGAGTGGGCGCCCGGCCGGCTCGCGTGAGCGCGGACAGGGAAGCTTGTTAACAGCTCGGAAACATTGACGCAATCCATTGTCTGCATTTACCGTTTCAAGCGCAGAGAGCGCTCTCACGGGCGTTTGCCACCGGGTCGAACGCAGTGGAGGCGTGATGGGATCTGTCAGCGGCCGGGCCCTCGCACTGACCGCCGCCGTGGCCGTCGCGGCCGGGTTCGCGGCGGTGGCCGTCAGCGGCACGGCGGACGCGGCCACCGTCGGCGCGGGCGGCTACACCGAGACCCTGCCGGCCGGAGCGAGCCTGCCCACCGGCTGCGGAGACCTGGCCACGAACCCCCGCCAGTTCATGACCGCCGGCGCACCGGCCGGCCCGGTGCCGACCAACGACTGGTGGTCGTCGCTGGTCTTCAAGAAGTTCGACTGCGCCTACAGCGAGAACCTGCACGCGCATCCGGCCAGCTACGACACCACCGCGGGCGGGCTGGGCTTCTCCTACAACACCACGCCGCAGATCAGTGGCTCGTCCACCGGCGTCGGCGAATACCACTACCCCTACCAGGAGGACTTCACCGCCGGGGTGGCCGGGCTGAACGCGCCACGGACCCTGGTCGACTCCTGGACGGACTGGACCGTCACGCCGTACTGGAGTGACGGCGCCCGGACCATGAGGGCGACCATCGGCCACGGCCTGCCGTTCGCGTACTTCCAGATCACCGGCGGCGACGCCCGGATCACCGCGAAGAGCACCCCGACCGTGTGGTCCGACAGCGGCGGGCGGATCGGCTACTCGATCTCGGGCCGGGACTACGTCGCCTACGCGCCGACCGGGGCCACCTGGTCGGTCAGCGGCACCACCATCACCTCCACACTGGCGGGCAAGGGCTACTTCTCCATCGCGGTGCTGCCGACCACGCCGGCCACCAGCACCGCCGACAAGGTCGCCCTGGCCACCAGCTTCGGCGCGTACGCGCACCACCACGTCACCGGCACCCGGGTGTCGTACCGGTATGACCAGGCCACCAGCCGGGTCGCCACCACGTACACGTACACCACGACCGCGCGCGAGGGCTCCGGCTCCGGGACCGTGATCGGCCTCTACCCGCACCAGTGGCGGGCGCTGACCGGTGCGACGCCCATCGCGCAGACCTACGTCACCGCACGTGGGGCGATGAAGAATCTCGTCGGCGCGTCGTCGTACACCACCTCGGCGGTCTACCACGGGGTGCTGCCCGAGATACCCGCGGTGGCCGACGGCGCCGGGGCCGACCTGACCACCCTCAACGGCTACCTGGACCAGGTCAAGGACAACCCGGTCAACGTGCTCGGGAACGACACCTACTGGACCGGCAAGGCGCTCGGCGCCGGCGCGCGGATCGCGGAGATCGCCGACCAGCTCGGCCGCACCGACGTGCGGGACACCGCGCTGACGGCCATCCGCGCCAAGCTGACCGACTGGTTCACCGCCACGCCGGGCAAGACCGGGAAGCTGTTCTACTACGACCGGAACTGGGGCACGCTGATCGGCTATCCCGCGTCGTACGGCTCCGACGCGGAACTCAACGACCACCACTTCCACTACGGCTACTTCATCGCCGCCGCCGCGACGCTGGCCAAGTTCGATCCGTCCTGGGCGGCGAGGTCCGGTTACGGCGGCATGGTCGACCTGCTGATCCGCGACGCCAACAACTACGACCGTGGCGACAACCGGTTCCCGTACCTCCGGGACTTCGACATCTATGCCGGGCACGACTGGGCGGCCGGGCACGGCGCGTTCTTCGCCGGCAACAACCAGGAGTCGTCGTCGGAGGGGATGAACTTCGCCAACGCGCTGATCCAGTGGGGGCAGGCGACCGGCGACACCGCGATCCGCGACGCCGGCATCTTCATCTGGACGACGCAGTCGGCCGCGATCAGCGAATACTGGTTCGACACCCGCGACGAGAACTTCCCGACGGCGTTCGGCCACGGCACGGTCGGCATGGTCTGGGGTGACGGCGGCGCCTACGCCACCTGGTTCGCCTCGGCGCCCGAGCAGATCCACGGCATCAACCTGCTGCCGGTCACCGGGGGCCACCTCTACCTGGGCGACGACCCGGCGTACGTCCGGCGCAACTATGCCGAGATGGTCGCCAACGCCGGGCACGAACCGGCGATCTGGCAGGACATCGCCTGGCAGTACCTGGCGCTCGGCGACGGCGACGCGGCGCTGAGCAGGTTTCGGGCCGGCAGCGGCTACACCCCCGAGGAGGGCGAGACCAAGGCGCACACGTTCCACTGGATCCGCAACCTCGCCGCCCTCGGCACGACCGATCCCACCGTCACCGCCGACCACCCGCTCCACCGCGTGTTCAGCCGGAACGGCGCCAGGACGTACGTCGCGTCCAACATCACCGATGCGGCGCTCACGGTGACCTTCTCGGACGGCAGGGTGCTGACCGTGCCGGCCGGGCAGACGGTCGCCAGCGGCGCGGTGAACTGGTCCGGCGGCAGCGCGACCGGTGGCGGGATCGACCCGACCCCCACGACCCCCTCCAGCCCGACGCCGACGCCGACCACTCCCAGCCCGCCGGCCGGTGGGGGAGCGGTCCGCTACCTGCAGACCGGCGGCGCGCTGCCGGACGCCGCGGGTGCCGCCGGTGCCGCGACCGTGGCCAGGGCGTCGGGCGCCAACGACAACCAGCCGCACTCGCCGATCACGTTCACCGCGACCGGGCTGACCATGGCCTACCGCTCCGGCGCCGCGACCGCGTTCGGCATCTCGGTGGACGCCGGGACCTCGGTCGGCAACGCCACCCAGGTCCGTGTGTCGTACGACCTGACCGGCGACGGCGGCTTCGACCGGGTCGAGACCTACCGCTACTTCGCCACCGACCCGGTCACCGGATGGGAGCGGTACACCGACGCCGTCGGACGGGTCACCACCACCGGGTCCTTCGGCGACCTGGCGAACGGCACGGTCAAGGTGGAGATCTGGAGTGCCATCGGCTCCGCGGCGAGCACGGTGTCGCTGGGCGAGCTCTCCACGGTGACCCTGCCCTACCAGTGAGCTGGCTAACCCAGCACGCGGACCGCGAGAGTGCAGGTGTCGTCGTCCGGGCTCGGGGCGTAGAGCAGCCGGTGGATACGCGGCAGCGGCGCCGTGCCCGGGTCGGCGGAGACGGCCGACAGGTGGGCGCGGACCTCCGCCGACCGGCCGTCGGCGCCCAGGTCGCGACGCTCCACCAGGCCGTCGGTGAAGAACAGGACCAGATCGCCCGGCTCCAGCTCGGCGCTCACCTCCGGGAAGGCGGTCTCCGGCTCGGCGCCCAGCAGCAGGCCCGGCGGGCGGTCCAGTTCGCGGCTCGCGCCGGCCCGGCCGAGCAGCGGTGCCAGGTGGCCGGCCCGCGCCCACGGCAGCGAGCGGGTCCGCGGGTCGTAGATCGCCACCAGCGCGGTGCCGGTGATGCCGAGCTGGGCGCACAGCCGGTTCATGTGCCGGAGCAGCTCGCCGGGTGCGTGGATGCCGATCGACAGCCACGCCACCAGGGCGAACCGCAGATGCGCCATCCCGCTGGCCGCCTCCAGACCGTGCCCGGCCACGTCGCCGATGGCCAGCGCCACCCGGCCGTCCTCCAGGTTCTGGGCGTGGTACCAGTCGCCGCCCACCTGGACGGCGCTCTCGGCCGGCAGATAGCTGACCATCGCCTCCAGACCGGCCAGGGCGAACGGCGCCGCCGGCACCGGCTGGATCATGTTCTGCAACTGGCCGGCCAGACGGTGCTCGGCCAGCGCGGTCATCTCCCGGGTCCGCAGTTTGTCGCTGAGCCGCTCGATCTCGGTCCGCGAGTCGACCCGCGCCGTCACGTCCTGCACCACGGCGTAGATCTTCACCGGCGCCCCGGCCGCGTCCCGGGCCACGTCGGACAGGATCCGCAGATGTTTGGCCTGCTCGCCGATCAGGAACCGGACGGTCACGTCGGAGGTGGCGCCGCTGTCCAGCGTCTGCCACGCGGTCTCGGCGATGCCGCGGTCCTCCGGCAGCATGGCCCGCGCCTGATCGGTCCGTGACAGCGGCCCGTCCGCCGGATCCCGGCCGAAGATCCGGTACATCCCCGGAGACCAGTCGCTGCGGCCGGTGACCAGGTCGTACTCCGCCCAGCCGAGACTGCCCAGAACCTCGGTGTGCTCCAGGCGGCGCTGGTACTCGTCGACCCGCTCCCACCAGATCAGCAGCCCGCCCAGCACCCGGTAGACGCTGATCTCGAAACGGGACTCGGCCACCGCGCCGGTGCGCGTCTCCTCGTGCCGGAACTCGTCCATCCGCCCCGGGACGCCGGTCTCCAGCACCTCGGTGTACAGATTCCACAACGGACCGCCGACCAGGGCCGGGTACAGCTCGCCGAGCAGACTGTCGACCCGCTGGGTGCCCCGTCCGAAGATGTCCCGGGTCCGGTCGCTGGTCGCGGCGATCCGGAAATCCCGCAGCTCACCGGAAGGGCCGCGCACGGGCACGATCCAGGTGCAGCCCACCGGAATCGCGGCGAGCAACTCCCGCACCACGGCCTCGTCCGCCATCCGAGCAGCCTATCGGTGCGGACGGCGGTCGGGTGTCACCATCCTGCTGTGGACGTACTTCTTCTTCTGACACCGCTCGTCCTGATCCTCTGGACCATCTCCGCAACGGTCGCAAGATCCAGGCGGTGAAGGCCTATCGCGAGCACACCGGTGTCACCCTCGCCGAGGCGAAGGCGGCCATCGATCGCCTGACCTGACCCCTTTCCGGTACGGGCTGCCCCGCCCCCGGCAACGGCGGCCGCTCCGCGGCACCCCGCGACCACCTGCCACGCGAGCCTGTGCCGCGCCCGCCGGGCTGAGCTCGGTGGTCCAGCGGGGCCGTGAGGGCTCCTCGAAACAGCGCTGAAGGCCGGCCGTGGGGTGAGGGGGACGGCGCGGTCACGCCCGGCGGGCGCGGCACGGCCGGGACGGCGCGGGGAGCTCGCGGGGATCGGCGGGACCCGGCTCACCCGTACGATGAAGAGATCTTGTGAAGGAAGACCGCGTTGCTGGGCGTCGCGCGAAGCTGTTTGAGCAGCTGGGCCAGGTTTTCGCGGCCGGAGACGGCGCGGCGCAGCCGGGCCGTGGCGGCGAGCTCGTCCGGGTGCAGGAGCAGCTCGTCGTGGCGGGTGCCGGAGGCGGGCACGTCCACGGCCGGGAAGACGCGCGCCTCGGCGAGGGAGCGGTCCAGCTTGAGTTCGGCGTTGCCGGTGCTCTTGAACTCCTCGAAGATCACGCCGTCCATGGCCGAGCCGTTCTCCACCAGCGCGGTCGCGATGATCGTGACCGAGCCGCCGCCCTCGAAGGCGCGGGCCGCGCCCAGCAGGCGTTTCGGCGGGTGCAGGGCGGAGGTGTCCAGGCCGCCGGTGAGAGTGCGGCCCCGGGCCGGCGCCAGCAGATTGTGGGCGCGCGCCAGGCGGGTGATCGAGTCGAGCAGCAGGACGACGTCCTCACCCTGTTCGGCCAGGCGTTTCGCGCGTTCGGCGGCGAGTTCGGCGATGCGGGTGTGCTCGTGCGGCGGCCGGTCGAAGGTCGCGGCGATCACCTCGCCCTTCACCGAGCGGCGCATGTCGGTCACCTCCTCGGGGCGCTCGTCGATGAGCAGGACCATGAGGTGGCAGTCGGGATGGTTGCGGGCGATCGCCCGGGCCGTCTCGTGCAGGATCGTGGTCTTGCCGGCCATCGGCGGGGCGACGATCAGGGCACGCTGGCCCTTGCCGATCGGCATGAACAGGTCGATGACACGGGTGGTCAGCAGGTGCGGTTCGGTCTCCAGGCGCAGCCGTTCGTGCGGGTGCAGCGACACCCGCTGGTAGAAGTCGGGCCGGGGCCCGGGCGGTCGGCCGTTGACCGCGGTGAGCTGGAGCTTCGCGGGGCGGCCGACGGCCTGGCCGGTGATGTGGTCGCCGCGGCGCAGGCGCAGGCGGCGCATCTCGGAGGTGGCGATCGGAAGGTCGCCGGGGGACGGCGCGTAGCCGTCGGTACGGAGCCAGGGACGGTCGTCGACGAGGTCGACGAGACCGTCCACGGGGACGGGACTGGTCATGGTGGTGACTCGATTCGAAAGAGCGCGCCGACGGCGCGGAAAGCCGGTGGAACGGCTCGGGGAAGTGGATCAGCGGGGGCGATGAGAACGCCTGCATCCGGGATCCGGTTGGCCCTACCGTAGCACCGCCGGGCGCGCCGGGCCATGATGGCAGCGGACGAGTCGGCGGAGGGAAGACGGGGCATGCCACTGTTGCGGCGGGTCATCGGGGCGGTGCTGCGGCGCATCCGGCTGGGTCAGGGCCGGACGTTGCGGGAGGTGGCCGCGGCGGCCGGGGTGTCGCTGCCGTACCTCTCCGAAGTGGAACGCGGCACCAAGGAGGCGTCGTCGGAGGTGCTCGCGGCGATCTGCCGGGCGCTCGGCCTGGCGATGCCGGATCTGCTCGACGAGGTGCGCCGGGAGATGCTGCGCGAGGCGGCGCCGGCCGCGAAGCTGGTCACCCGGCTGGCGGCCAACCGGGGCGGTGGCCCGCGGTGCTCGGTGGGCCGGTGGATGCGCTGCGCCTCGGTGGCGCAGCCGGTCAGGCTGTGACCACGACCGGGGTTCCCGGGTCCAGCTGATCGAGCAGTTTGCGCTGGACCGCGGCCGGTGTGCGGACGCAGCCGTTGGAGACGTCCTTGCCGAAGACGGAACTGTTCGCCCACGCGTGGATGCCGGTGTGCGCCTTCTGGAGACTGGCCGCCATCTTCTCCGGCTCCTCCGGGACCGAGCCGAGCACCAGCGCGTCCAGCCCGGCGTAGACGCTGCCGGACGTGCCGGTGTGGCCCATCACGAAGGTGCGGCCGAGCGGCGTGGGGGTGGCCTCGGCGCCGATCGCCACGGTCCAACGGGCCTGCTCGGCGCCCTCGCGCAGCCAGGTGAGGCGGCGTTCGCCCAGGTCGACGACGAGCTGGTCGCGCAGCGGCTCGGGCTGCCAGCCGGCCTCCGGCACCCAGCCGACGGTGCGGTTGGCGGCCGGGACCAGCACGGCGGCCCAGCCGTTCTGCCGGGCGACGATCGGGGCGACGACCGACAGGCCGCTGATCCGGGGCGGCAGCCAGGCGCGGGGGCGGCCGCCGGGGGCGTCGTACAGCGCCATCCTGGTCCGCGGGCGCAGCGCCTCGGTGAGGGCGGTCACCGACTCCGGGTCGGGGTCGGCGGGCAGGCCGCGCGGGCCGTCCGCGTAGGCGATCACCGGCAGGCCGTCCGGCGGCGTGGTGGCGGCCGGCACGGTCGGCGCGGTGGCGCTCGGCAGCGTGACGGCCGGGGACGGGTCGCTGAACGTGGCCGGGTCCGGCTCGTTTCCGCGGGCCAGCCCGACCACCACGATCAGGGCGACGATCAGGGTGGCCGCCGTCAGCAGCAGCAGGTGCACGCGGGTCCGGCTGGTCGGCATCCGCCCAGGGTAGCGTCGTCCGTTCGAGGCGATTACCGCCCTATCCGCCCGCGACCGGCAGCGTGACGGTCATGACCAGCCCACCGCCCTCACGCGGCCAGGCGGTGACCGTGCCGCCGTGCGCCTGGGCGACCGACCGGACGATCGACAGGCCCAGCCCGGACCCCTTGGCCGAGGTGATGCGGTCCCCGTCGAGGCGCCGGAACGGCTCGAACAGGGTCGGCAGGTCGTAGGGCGGCACCACTGGCCCACTGTTGCTGACCGTGATCGACGGGCCGGGGCCGCTCTCCACCCGTACCCAGCCGCCCGGCCCGGTGTTGTGCCGGATGCCGTTCTCCACCAGGTTGCGGATCATCTGTTCGAGCAGCAGCCCGTCCCCGGTGGCCGGGGCCGCCCCGGCCACCACGGTGACCTTGACGTCGGCGGTGGCGGCCTCGGCGGCGGTCTGCTCGGCCACGTGCACCGCCACGTCGGCCAGGTCGACCGGGGAGTGGTCGGCGAGTTCCTGTTCGGACCGGGCGAGCAGCAGCAGCCCCTCGATCAGCCGCTCGTGCCGGTCGTTGATCCTCAGCAGGTCCTCGCCGAGGCGCAGCACGTCGGGGGAGGCGGCCCGGCGGTGCATGGCCAGCTCGACCAGGGCCCGATTCAGGGTCAGCGGGGTACGCAGCTCGTGTGACGCGTTCGCCACGAACCGCCGTTGCGCGCCGAAGGTGTGCTCCAGCCGCTCCACCATGCTGTCGAACGTGTCGGCCAGCTCCTTCACCTCGTCGTCCGGGCCGTGCAGGTCGATCCGCTGGTGCAGGCCGCGCTCGCCGGCCGGGGTGGCGGCGATCCGGCGGGCGGTGGCGGTGACCCGGTGCAGCGGGCTCAGCATCCGGCCGGTCAGCGCCCACGCGGACGCCAGCGCGACCACCGCCACCAGGACCAGCGCCACCGCCTCCATCTGGAGCAGCGAGCGGCTCACCTCGGCGGCCTGCGCCTCCATGAACCGGTCCGCCGCGTCGCCGGTGAGCACGACGTCGTTGACGTGCAGGATCCGCTTGAGATCCCGGTCGCCGCTCGGCGGTATCAGCGAGAGCGGCAGCTTCTGGCGGAACAGCACGTACGTGATGCCGAGCAGCACCACCCCGGCGATCATGAAGAAGCCGAAGTAGACCAGGGTGAGCCGTAGCCGCAGGGTCGGTCTCATGGGATCCGGTACCCGACGCCGGGCAGGGTCTCGATCACCTGCGGGTCGCCCAGTTTGCGGCGCAGCTTGAGGATGGCGAGCCGGACGGCGCCGGTGAACGGGTCGGCGTTCTCGTCCCAGGCCTTCTCCAGCAGATGCTCGGCGGAGACCACCGCCCCGTCCGCGCGCAGCAGTTCGAACAGCACGGCGAACTCCTTCTTCGACAGCGAGACGTACCGGCCGTCCCGGGTGACCTCGCGGCGGGCCGGATCCAGGGTGATGCCGGCCCGCCGCAGCACCGGCGGGCTGCCCGGCCGGGTGCGGCGGCCCAGCGCGAGCACCCGGGCGGCCAGCTCCGGCATGGCGAACGGCTTGGTCAGGTAGTCGTCGGCGCCCAGCGACAGACCGCCCACCCGGTCGGTGACCTCGGCGGCGGCGGTCAGCATCAGGATCCGGGGTTCGGCGCCGGCCGACACCATCCGGCGGCACACCTCGTCGCCGTGCACCCGGGGCAGATCGCGGTCCAGGATCACCACGTCGTAGTCGTTGACGTCGACGCGTTCCAGGGCGGCCGCGCCGTCACCGGCCACGTCGACCGCGTGGGTCTCCTCCCGCAGCCACTCGGCGATCGCGTCCGCGAGCAGTTGCTCGTCCTCCACCACCAGGATCCGCATGCGCCCGATGCTGCCACCCGCGGCGTTTCCGCGCTGTTGGCATTTCGGCAAACGCCGCGGAAACAGCCCGCCGCGTTGCATCGGGGCCCGAGTTCCCGTTCGAAGGAGAAGAGATCATGCGGTTGGCAATCGTGGGTGTGGCGCTCGCCCTGGTGCTCGGTGGCTGCGCGGGCGGAGAAAAGCCGTCGACGGCGCCGTCCGCCGACCCGGACGCCCGCAATCTGAGGTTCGCCCAGTGCCTGCGGGAGCAGGGTCTGGACGTGCCCGACCCGGAACCGGGCAAGGGCATGACGCTCAAGTTCGGGCCGGACAGCGACCAGCGCAAGGTGCAGGCCGCCATGGAGGCCTGCCGGGAGTGGGCGCCGTCCGGGGCGCTCGGCGGCGGCGCGCCCGACCCGAAGCAGGAGGAGCGGATGCGCGAGCAGTCCCAGTGCATGCGCGACAACGGGGTCGAGGCCTTCCCCGACCCGGAGAACGGCGGGATCCGCATCGACGGCGGCGTTGCCGAGGATCCCGACTTCGAGGCCGCCGAGAAGGCCTGCGCGTCGATCATGCAGGGTGCCCGATGAGCGGTCGTACTCTCACCGTGGTCGCCGGGGTGGTGGTGATCGCCTCGGCGGGCACGGCCGCGGTGCTGGTGGCCCGCCCCGAGGCGGGCGCCGGTTCCGGCGCGGAGAACCGGCTACCGCCGGCCAGCGCCACGGTCAGCCGGCAGACGTTGCGCGAGTCGGTGGAGGCCGACGGGGAGCTGGGGTACGGGCCGACGCGTACCGCCGCGGCCCGGCGGAACGGGACCGTCACCTGGCTGCCGGACAGCGGCGCGACGGTGACCCGTGGGAAGCCGCTCCACCGCATCGACGACGATCCGGCCGTGCTGATGTACGGCACGACTCCCGCGTACCGGTCGTTGTCTCCCGGCGCGGAGGGCCGGGACGTCGCCCAGCTGGAACGCAACCTGGCCGCTCTCGGCTACGACGGCTTCACCGCCGACGACGAGTACACCTCCTCGACCGCTTCGGCGGTCGAACAGTGGCAGGAGGACAACGGGCTGCCGGAGACCGGGGTGGTCGCGCTGGGCCAGGTGGTCTTCGCCTCCGGCGCGGTCCGGGTGGACTCCCTGATCGCCGAGGTGGGCCAGGCCGTCGGGCCGGGCCGGGAGCTGCTCACCTGGACCCGTACCGGCAAGGTGATCACGGTACGCCTGGACGTGGCCGACGCCGCCGTGGCGAAGGTGGGCGCCGCCGCCGAGATCACCCTGCCCGGTGGGCGGACCACGACCGGGAAGGTCACCGAGACGGCCACCGTCATCGAGCCCGCGGAGAAGGCCGGCGACGACCCGACCACCGAGGCCGAGGTGCAGGTGACCCTCACCGACGCCAAGGTGGCCGGTGAGCTCGGGTCGGCGGCCGTGGACGTCACGTTCACCGCCGCCGAGCGCAGGAACGTGCTGACCGTGCCGGTGGCCGCGCTGCTCGCGGCGCCGGGCGGCGGCTTCCTGGTCGAGGTGGTCGACGGTGGCGCGGTACGCCGGGTGCCGGTGCGGACCGGGCTGTTCGCCGACGGCCGGGTCGAGGTGACCGGGGACGGCCTGGCCGAGGGCATGACCGTGGGGGTGCCCGGATGATCGAGCTGATCGAGGTGTCCAAGACCTACCCGGGCGGGGTGACCGCGCTGGACCGGGTGACCGCCCGTGTCGAGCCGGGTGAGCTGGTGGCCGTGGTCGGACCGTCCGGCTCCGGCAAGTCCACGGTGCTCAACCTGATCGGCACCCTGGACCGGCCCACCTCCGGCACGGTCCGCATCGACGGGCACGACGTGGCCGGACTGTCCGACCGGCGGCTGTCGGCGCTGCGGGCCACCCGCATCGGGTTCGTCTTCCAGCAGTTCCACCTGGCGGCCGGGACCAGCGCGCTGGACAACGTCGCGGACGGCCTGCTCTACCAGGGGATCCGGCGCCCGGAACGGCGGCGCCGGGCGGCCGAGGCCCTGGACCGGGTCGGTCTCGGCCATCGGCTGCGCCACGATCCGCACGAGTTGTCCGGCGGCGAGAAGCAGCGGGTGGCGATCGCCCGCGCGGTGGTCGGCCGGCCGCCGCTGCTGCTGGCCGACGAGCCGACCGGGGCGCTCGACTCCCGTTCCGGCGAGGGCGTCATGGAGCTGCTCACCGAACTCAACGAGGCCGGCACCACGGTCGTGATCATCACGCACGACCGGGAGATCGCCGCGTCGCTGCCCCGCCAGATCCGGATGCGCGACGGCCGGGTGCTCACCGAGCGGGTGACGGCGTGAGGCCGGCCCGGATGCCGTTCGCCGACGTGGTCCGGGTCGGCGGGGTCGGCCTGCGGACCCGGCCGATGCGGGCGTTCCTGTCCGCGCTGGGCATCGCCATCGGCATCGCCGCCATGGTTGCGGTGGTCGGGATCTCGTCGTCGTCCGGCGCCGAACTCGACCGCACCCTGTCCGCGCTCGGCACCAACCTGCTGACCGTCCAGCCCGGCAACACCATCCTCGGCGAGGAGGCGGAACTGCCGCTGGAGGCGGAGTCGATGATCGGGCGGGTGGACGCGGTGGAGCGGCTGTCCGCCATCGGGCGGGTCGACGGCGCCAAGGTGTACCGGTCGGCGGAGATCCCGGAGGCGCAGACCAACGGCCTGGTGGCGTACGCGGCCCGGGAGAGCCTGCCCGGCACGGTCGGCGCGACCCTGCGCGACGGGGTCTGGCTGAACGCGGCGACCGGCGGCTACCCGGCCGTGGTGCTCGGCGCGGACGCGGCCCGGCGGCTCGGCATCGGCGCGGCCGGGCCGGACACCCAGATCCTCGTCGGCGGCGTCCGGTGCACCGTCGTGGGCATCCTGGACCCGGTGCCGCTCGCCGCCGAACTGGACAGCGCCGTCCTGCTCGGCTGGCCGGCCGCGATCCGGTGGCTGGACTTCGACGACCACGCCACCACGGTCTACACCCGGTCGGTGGAGAGCCGCCTGGAAGAGGTGCGTGAGCTGCTTCCGGCGACCGCGAACCCGGCCGCCCCCAACGAGGTGAGCGTGTCCCGGCCGTCCGACGCGCTGGCCGCCAAGCAGGCCACCAACCAGGCGTTCGCCGGGCTGCTGCTCGGCGTCGGGGCGGTGGCGTTGCTGGTCGGCGGCGTCGGGGTGGCCAACACGATGGTCATCTCGGTGCTGGAGCGGCGCCCGGAGATCGGCCTGCGGCGGGCGCTGGGCGCCACCCGGGAGCAGGTGCGGGTCCAGTTCCTGGCCGAGTCGCTTCTGCTGTCGGCGCTCGGCGGGGCGGGTGGCGTGCTGTCGGGGGTGGTCGTGACGGTCGGTTACGCCGCGTACGAGCAGTGGCCGTGGGTGATTCCCGAGTGGGCGCTCGCCGGAGGGCTGGCCGCCACCCTCCTCATCGGCGGGGTGGCCGGACTCTACCCAGCGGTACGCGCCGCTCGGCTCTCCCCGACGGCGGCCCTCCAATCGCCTTAAACCTTACCGCTATCTGGAGATATAGAAGAACATTTCTGCTATCGGGAGCTAATCTTGGCGGTATCCGATGTGATCCGTGGCAGGCGGTGGCGCGCATGTCCGAGCGGAGATCAGTGGTGCGGCAGCGGCAGCTGGAGCCGACGCTCTGTCACCTGATTCGAGCGATGACGGTGTCGCACGCCCGGGTTCGCCGTCTCGCTGCGCTACGGATCGCCATCTCGGTCACGCTCGCCGCGCTCGGGCTCTGCACGGTCTTCGCCGGTTCGCTGAACTCGACGCCGTTCATCCGCTCGCTGAGCATCACGGTGACCGTGGCCGGGGCGTTCTGGGCGCTGGTCTACTCGTTCGGGCTGTCGTCCTGGGCGCAGCAGGAGCTCCGCCGTGCCGCACTGCTCCAGGAGGCCTTCGAGGTGCGGCTGTTCCACCTGCGGTGGAATCACGTGCTGGCCGGTGACGAGGTGCCGGCCGAGGACGTGCACAAGCTGAGCAGCCGGTTCCGCGGTTCGGAGACCTCGTTGCGGGCGTCGTACGCGATGCCGAACCTGCCGTCCCCGTTCGACGTGCTGATCCGTCAGCAGCTCAACCTCGCCTGGGGCGGCCGGGTCCGCCGCCGGTACGCCAAGGCCGTCCTGGTCGGGTTGCTCGCCTGGGCCGGGGTCGGTCTGCTGACGGCGATGCTCCGCGACTCGACGGTCACCGACTTCGTGGTCCAGTGGTGTGTCCCGTCGCTCGGCATGCTGATGCTGGGCTGGGACACGTTCCGCGAGCAGCGCGGCATCTACGACGAACGGCGCCGGGTGGCCCGCTGGTCCCGGTCCCGCTGCCTGCAGAGCGCGGCGACCGCCCAGGACCCGGTGGTGACCCAGGACCTGTGGCTGCTGGCCCGGCAGGTGCAGGACCAGCTCTTCCTGGCCCGGCGGCGGGCGCCCCGGGTGCCGTCGTGGTTCTTCCACCGCTACTTCGTCCAGGACAGCAGCGACTTCACGGCCGGTCTGGCCGAGACCCGCCGGGATCTGCTGAACGCCGGCCTGCGCCGGTCGTGATCACCCGCGGCGGGGCGCCGGCCCCGACGCCCCGCCGCTCTCGGGTGGCCGGCCGAGGCGGGCGGCGAGGCCGTCGACGAACATCAGCAGGGCGAACTCGAAGCTGTCCCGGTCGACCGCGTCGGCGTGCTCGCGCAGCCGGTGCGCGTCGGCGAGGGACGGGTAACGGTCCAGGTAGACCTGCACGTCGTCGACGAACCCGCGGGAGAAGGAGCCCATCGCCGCGCCGAGGACCAGGTACTTCGTGGAGGCGCCGATCATCGTGGCCTCCCGTGGCGGCCAGCCGGCGGCGACCAGGCCGCCGTGGATGGCGTCGGCGCGGCGCAGCGAGGCGTCCCGCTGGCCGGGGCCGCGGGCCAGGAACGGGACGATGTTGGGGTGCTCGGCGAGCGCCGCCCGGTAGGAGCGGGCCCAGGTGAGCAGGCCCTCCCGCCAGCCGTGGGTGAAGGCGGTGACGTCCACCTTCTCCATGATCTCGCTGGCCACGTCGTCGAGCAGGTGCTCCTTGGTGGGGTAGTGGAAGTACAGCGCGGGGGCGCTCACCCCGAGGGCGGCCGCCAGCTTGCGCATGCTCAGCCCGTCCAGCCCCTCCCGGTCGATGATCTCCAGGGCGGAGGCGCGGATGCCGGCCTGGCTCAGCAGCGGCGTCGTCGGCCGGGGCATGCGGTCCTCCCAGGGACTTGGTCCAACTAACGGTGTTAAGTTAGCATGGCCCGAGAAACCTGACAGTGTTCAGTAAATCCAGGGAGTCGCCGTGGATCTCAGCCTGACGGCGGAGCAGCAGCAGTTCCGTGATCTCGCCCGCGAGTGGGTCGACCGGGAGGTGGTGCCGCACGCGGGAGAGTGGGACCGCGCCGAACAGGTCGACACGAAGATCGTCGGCAAACTCGCCGACCTGGGCTTTCTCGGCCTCGGAATCGACGAGGCGTGGGGCGGCTCGGGTGGGGACTTCCTCACCTACGCCCTTATGATGGAGGAGCTCGGTCGCGGCGACACCTCGGTGCGCGGCATCGTGTCGGTCTCGCTGGGCCTGGTCGCCAAGAGCATCCAGGCGTACGGGACGTCGTCCCAACGAGAGAGATGGCTGCCGGCCCTGTGCTCCGGCGAGATCCTCGGCTGCTTCGGGCTCACCGAGCCCGGCACCGGCTCGGACGCCGGCTCGCTGATCACCAGGGCGGTCCGCGACGGCGACGACTGGGTGCTCTCCGGTGAGAAGATCTTCATCACCAACGGCACCTGGGCCGGCGTGGCGCTGATCTTCGCGCGTACCGGTGGGCCGGGCCCGAAGGGCATCACCGCCTTCCTGGTGCCGACGGATGAAGCCGGATTCGTCCGGAATGAGATCAAGGGCAAGCTCGGCCTGCGCGGCCAGGCGACCGCGTCGATCAGCCTCGACGAGGTCAGAGTGGGTGACGACGCCCGTCTCGGTGCCGAGGGAGACGGCTTCACGATCGCGATGACCGCGCTGGACAAGGGCCGGATCGCGGTGGCCTCGGGCTCGGTCGGCCTGGCCCGCGGCTGTCTCGAGGCTTCGATCGCCTATGCGAAGGACCGCACCCAGTTCGGCAAACCGATCGCCGGCTACCAGCTGGTCCAGGAGATGATCGCCGACATGGCGGTCGAGACCGACGCCGCCCGCCTGCTCGTCTGGCGCGCCGCCGACCTGGTCGACCGGGGGCTGCCGTTCCGGACCGAGGCGTCGATGGCCAAGCTGTTCGCCACCGAGAGCGCCGTCAAGGCCGCCAACCAGGCCATCCAGATCTTCGGAGGGTATGGCTACGTCGACGAGTTCCCGGTCGGCAAGGCCATGCGCGACGCCCGCGTCACCACCCTCTACGAGGGCACCAGCCAGATCCAGAAACTGCTCATCGGCCGTGCGCTGACCGGGATCAGCGCGTTCTGAGACAGGGGATTCGCCATATGAGTCGGGTAGCCATCGTCACCGGCGCCGCGCGCGGCATCGGCGCGGCCACCGCCATCCAGTTCGCCCGCGAGGGCGCCGCCGTCGCGGTGCTCGACCTCGACGAGCCGGCCTGCGCCGAGACCGTCGACCGGATCCGGTCGTCCGGCGGCACCGCCGTCGCGTTCGGCTGCGACGTCTCCGACGAGGCCCAGGTCGACGCGGTGATCAACAAGGTCGCCGGTGAGCTGGGCGGGGTGGACGTGCTGGTGAACAATGCCGGAGTGCTCCGCGACAACCTGCTGCACAAGATGTCCGCGTCGGACTGGGACATCGTGATGAACGTGCACCTGCGCGGCGCGTTCCTGTGCAGCCGGGCGGCGCAGCGGCACATGGTCCCGAAGCGGTCCGGCAAGATCGTCAACACGTCGAGCGTGTCCGCGCTCGGCAACCGTGGCCAGGCCAACTACTCGGCCGCGAAGGCCGGCATCCAGGGCCTCACCCGGACGCTGGCCATGGAGCTCGGCCCGTTCAACATCAACGTCAACGCGGTGGCGCCCGGCTTCATCGTCACCGAGATGACCGACGCGACCGCGGCCCGGGTGGGCGTCTCGGCCGCCGACATGCGGGCCAAGGCCGCCGAAATCACCCCGCTGCGCCGGGTCGGCCGCCCGGAGGACGTGGCCCGGGTGGTCGCGTTCCTGGCCAGTGACGCGGCATCCTTTGTCACCGGCCAGACGATTTACGTCGACGGCGGACGCCGTCTCTAGCAAGAAGGATTTATCCATGCGTCGTACCGTCTTCAACGAGGACCACGAAGCGTTCCGGCAGACCCTGCGCGACTTCATCGAGACCGAGGTCGTGCCCCGCTACGACCAGTGGTTCGTCGACGGCCAGGTCCCGCGGGACTTCTACAAGCAACTGGCCGAGCTCGGCCTGTTCGGCATCGAGGTGCCGGAGGAGTACGGCGGCGCCGGCATCGACAGCTTCAAGTTCGCCGCCATCCAGACCGAGGAGACCATGCGCGCCGGCGTCTCGTTCGGCGCGGCCGGGGCACACGTGGCGCTCGGCCTGCCCTACCTGCTGGACCTCGGCACCGAGGAGCAGAAGCGGCGCTGGCTGCCCGACTTCGTCTCCGGCGACACGATGTACGCGCTGGCTATGACGGAGCCGGGCACCGGCAGCGACCTGGCCGGCATGAGCACGACGGCGAAACTGTCCGAGGACGGCACGCACTACCTGCTCAACGGCGCGAAGACCTTCATCACCGGTGGTGTCCTCGCCGACCGGGTGATCGTCTGCGCCCGTACCTCGCCGCCGAAGCCCGACGACCGCCGCTACGGCATCACCCTGCTGAACGTCGACACGACGCTGCCCGGCTACTCGGTCGGCCGCAAGCTGGACAAGCTCGGCCTGCGTACCTCGGACACCGCGGAGCTGGCCTTCGTCGACGTGCGGGTTCCGGTCGGCGACCGGCTCGGCGAGGAGAACAAGGGCTTCTACTACCTCGGCAAGAACCTGCCGAAGGAGCGCCTCAGCATCGCCTACGGGGCGTACGCGCAGGCCGCCGCCGCGGTCCGGTTCGCCACCCAGTACGTGCGGGACCGCAAGGTCTTCGGGCAGGCGGTCGCCGGCTTCCAGAACACCAAGTTCGAGCTGGCCGCCTGCCAGGCCGAGGTGGACGCCGCACAGGCCGTCGCCGACCGCGCCCTGGAGGCGCTCGACGCGGGCGAGCTGACCGCGGCGGAGGCGGCGTCGGCGAAGCTGTTCTGCACCGAGGTGGCGCACCGGGTCATCGACCGCTGCCTGCAGCTGCACGGCGGCTACGGCTTCATCAACGAGTACCCGATCGCCCGCCTCTACGCCGACAACCGGGTCAACCGGATCTACGGCGGCACGTCCGAGGTGATGAAGATGATCATCGCCAAGGACATGGGCCTTTAAAGATCAACACCATGTCGGGGTACGGGGTGGACAGTCAACCGACCAATCCACCCCGTCCCACCGGTTCCGCCCGGCCGCTGCCCACTCCAGGCCGCGGCGCGGCCGCCGGGCCGAAGCGGTGGTCCGGCCAAAAAGCCGTCCCGCGGTAACCGCCACCTCAACGGCGAGACAGCGGCGACCGTCCCCCTCCCCATCGCGCGGCGGCACACCGTCGCCGTCCCATCGCCCGGCGGCGATCGTCGCCGTCTCGGCCGAGCGGCAGCGGGACCGTCTCCGTCTCAACCGCGTGCCGGCGGTGGCCGTCTCCGTTTCCATCGCGTGGCGGCGGTGACCGCCACCAGGTAGACGGTCAGGCCGCCGGCCAGGGCGATCGCCGCCTGCTCGCCCCAGTCGCCGGCCGGCGTCGTCGGATAGGGCGGCCAGACGTCCAGCGACCGGCCCGCCGAGGCGATCGCGGTGGCCGCGGCCAGCGGCGGGACCAGCCACAGCAGCGTCACCGGGATGCTCCCCTCGTCGTCCTGCGACAGGCCGGCCGCGGTGACCACCAGCCAGGCGGCCACCAGCAGGATCGTCACCACCACCCCCGGCCGTCGCGGCAGCAGCCGGGACAGGCCGGCACCCAGCAGTGCATACAGGGGGAACGCCAGGAGCAGCGCCCAGTAGGGCGGGCTCTCCAGCACGGCCGGCTCCCACAGCACCCGGCCGTCGGTACCGGCCCTCAGCCGTTCCCCACCGGCCGCCCAGGCCGTCACCATCACCGCCGACCCGAGCGCCATGCCCGTCGCGGCCGCGACACCCAGCGCGACCGGGAGCCGGTGCCGCCGCCCGATCAGCGCCCCGGCGACCAGGGCGAGCATGTGCCCGGCGAGCACCCCGGAGGTCCGCCGCATCACCTCGGTGACGTAGCGCCACTCCCACTGCTGCTCGTCCCCCTGCGGGTCATAGTTGACGAACCCGATGTAGAAGCCGTCGTTGACCGGCATCAACACCAGCGCGAGCAGCACCCCGGCCGGAACCGCCCACACCACCGGATGCCGCATGGTTCGCACTCTAGGGTGAGCGGCATGATCGTGCTCTCCGCCGCCGACGTGCACGCCCTGTTGACCCCGGCGGTGTGCCGCGACCTCATGCGCGAGGCCCTCGTGGCGCTCGCCGACGGCCACGTGTTCCTGCCGCTGCGCACAGTGGTCCGCCCGCCCGCGCTGGACGGCCTGATCGCCCTGATGACCACCCACCTGCACGGCCCGCGCCCGGCGTTCGGCATGAAATCGGTGTGCGTCTTCCCCGGCAACCCACGCGCAGGCAAGGACGCCCACCAGGGCGTCGTCACCCTGTTCGACCCGGACTCCGGCGAACCGCTCGCCGTGATCAACGCCTCGGCCGTCACCGAGATCCGCACCGCCGCGGTGTCCGCCCTGGCCACCGACCTGCTGGCCCGCCCGGAGGCCCGGATCCTGACCATCTTCGGCACCGGCGTCCAGGCCCGGTCCCACCTGCACGCCCTCCGCCCCCTACGCCCCTTCACCGAGATCCGCATCGTCGGCCGCACCCCCACCTCCGCCGACCACTTCGCCGCCGCCGAAGGTTCCTCCTCCTCCTCCGAAAGCTCCGCCACAGCCTCTGCCGTCTTCGAAAGCTCCGCCACAGCCTCTGCCGCCGCCGAATGCTCCGCCGCTGCCTCTGCCGCCTCTCGCGACGCCGACGCGGGCGTTTCGGATGCCGCGGCAGGCCGCCCCGTGGTCCGCGCCTTCACCGATCCCGCCGCGGCTGCGCGTGGCGCCGACGTCATCGTCACCGCCACCACGTCGGCCGATCCGGTGCTGTTCGCAGAGTGGGTATCCCCGGGCACACACGTCAACGCGGTCGGCTCGTCGATCCCCACGGCCGCCGAAATCGATCCACACCTGCTGGCCGCCGCCACACTCGTCGCCGACCGCCGGGAGTCACTGCTCAACGAGTCGGGCGACTATCGGCGAGCTGCCGAGACCGGTCTGATCGGCCCCGGCCACGTACACGGCGAACTCGGCGAGATCCTCACCGGCCGCGTCCCCGGCCGCACCCGCCCCGACGAGATAACCGTCTTCAAGTCCCTGGGCCTGGCGGTGGAGGACGTCGTGGTCGCCCGTCACCTCTACGAACAGGCCCTGACCACCGGCCGCGGCTCCCACGTCACCTTCTGAACCCGTCCTCCCCAGCTGACCTTGCCCCAGCGGGCCATGAGCGCTGTCTCAAGCGCCTCGACACAGCCCTGACAGCCAGCCGCGGCCGGCCGGGCGTGCTGTTTCGGCGTCTCCGAGGCAGCGCTGGGCCAGTCGGAAGGACTGCGGTATGGGCAGGTTTCTGGTGCGTGGCGTGCCTACTCGATCTTGATCGTTTGGCCACCGGAGGCGGTGGTCGATCGTTCAAGATTGCGCCGGCTGGGGTGTCGGGGTGGCGTGTCTGGTTCGGGTGGCCGTGGCCTGTGGCGGGTTTTGTACGGCTGGTCGTGGGTGCTGGTGGGGCGTCTCCGAGGCAGCGTGGGGTCAGTCGGAGGGACTGCGGTATGGGCAGGTTTCTGGTGCGTGGCGTGCCTACTCGATCTTGATCGTTTGGCCACCGGAGGCGGTGGTCGATCGTTCAAGATTGCGCCGGCTGGGGTGTCGGGGTGGCGTGTCTGGTTCGGGTGGCCGTGGCCTGTGGCGGGTTTTGTACGGCTGGTCGTGGGTGCTGGTGGGGCGTCTCCGAGGCAGCGTGGGGTCAGTCGGAGGGACTGCGGTATGGGCAGGTTTCTGGTGCGTGGCGTGCCTACTCGATCTTGATCGTTTGGCCACCGGAGGCGGTGGTCGATCGTTCAAGATTGCGCCGGCTGGGGTGTCGGGGTGGCGTGTCTGGTTTCGGGTGGCCGTGGCCTGTGGCTGGTCTTGTCCGGCTGGTCTTGTTCGGCTGGTCTTGTTGTGCTGGTGCTGGTGCTGGTGCTGGTGCTGGTGCTGGTGCTGGTGCTGGTGCTGGTGCTGGTGCTGGTGCTGGTGCTGGTGCTGGTGCTGGTGCTGGTGCGGCGGCTCCGGGACGGTGCTGAGAGCCGGCCAGGAGGGGTGCAGCGGGCGGGGGCTACTTTGGACGGAGTGAAACAGCGCTATCAGGACACGATCACGGCGCTCGGGGTGGCGCTGGCCGCGCGTGTGCCGGTGATCCTCTGGGGAGCGCCGGGGCAGGGCAAGTCCAGCGTGATCGAGTCGCTGGGCGCGGCGCTGGGGGTGCATGTCGAGACGGTGATCGCCTCGCTGCACGAGCCGTCGGACTTCGGGGGGATCCCGGCGATCGATCCGGTCACCGGGACGGCCCGCAAGTTGCCACCGGACTGGGCGAAACGGGTCGTCGACCGGGCGGCTCAGGGGCGGTCGAGCGTCGTGTTCTACGACGAGATCAGCACTACGCCGCCGGCGGTGCAGGCGGCGCTGCTGCGACCGATTCTGACCGGCTGGGTGGGTGATCTGAAACTGCCGGACGGCACGCTCAGTGTGGCCGCCGCGAACCCGCCGGAGATCGCCGCCGACGGCTGGGATCTCGCGCCGCCGCTGGCCAACCGGATGCTGCACCTGGAGTGGTCGCTGCCCGCTGACGTGGTGCGCGACGGGTTCACGGTCGGCTGGCCCACGGTTCCGGTGCCGTCCGCCGAGCCGGCCGCCGTGCCGCGGGCGATCGTGCACGCCAAGACGCTGGTGGCCGCGTTCCTGCGGGTCCGGCCCGAGCTGACCACCCGGATGCCGGGCTCGTCCGAGCAGGCCGGGCGCGCCTTCCCGACGCCGCGGACGTGGGAGATGGTGGCAATCCTGTACGGCACGGCGGCCGCGTCCGGCTGTGACGACAGCGTGCGGCTGCTGCTGGCCGCCGGGGCGGTCGGCGGGCCGGCGGCGGGCGAGTTCCTGGAGTTCGCCCGGCATCTGGACCTGCCCGAGCCGGAGGAGCTGCTCGCCGATCCGGAGTCGTGGACGGTGCCGGTGAGCCGCGGCGACCAGGTGTTCGCGACGGCGGGCGCGGTCTATGCCGCGATGGCCGCCGACCCCACCCCGGACCGCTGGACGGCGTGCGGCACGGTGCTGGCGCGGATCGCCGACGCCGGGCTGGCCGATATCGCCTATCTGTTCGCGCGAAACTGGGCCAGCCCCGGGATCCGCCCACCCGGGTCGCTGCCGAGCCCCGCGCAGACCCGCGCGCTGGCCCCGATACTGCGGGAGCTCGGGCGGACATGACCGTGGACGTGCGGCTGCGGCTGGCGGCGGGCCGGGCGGTGGCCGCGGAACGGATGCCGTACCTGCGTGTGGCCCTGTTCGCGATGACCCCGGCGCTCACCACGGCGGTGCCGACGAGCGCGGTCGACGCGGGCTGGCGGATGTACGCCAACCCCGCCTTCGTCGCCACCCTGTCCGTCGACGAGGCCGCCGCCGTGTGGCTGCACGAGGCCGGTCACCTGCTGCACGACCACGCCGCCCGCTGGGCCGCCCTGGCCGAGCCGGCCGAGCGGCACCCGCTGTGGAACGCCGCCGGCGACGCGGTGATCAACGAGTCGTTGCGGCAGGCCGGGTTCGAGCTGCCGGTACGCGGCGTCCACTGGGAGGACGTCCCGGGCGCTGAGCCGGGCATGCTCACCGAGCAGCTCTACCGCCTGTTGAGCCGGGGGAGCACGCCGGACCCGGACGACTGCGGCTCGGGCGCCGGCGGCCCGCCCCGGCCGTGGGAGGAGCCGGGCGGTGGGGTGGACGACGGCCGGGCGGTGCTCATCCGGCGGCGGGTCGCCGAGGACATCCGTGCGGCCGGTGACGCCCCGGCCGCCCTGCGACGGTTCGCCGACGAGACCCTCAGTCCGCGGGTGGACTGGCGGCGCGAGCTGCGCAGTGTGGTCCGGCGGTCCCGGGCCACCGTGGCGGGGGCGAGCGACTACACGTTCGGCCGGGTCGCCCGTCGTGCCGCCGCGACTCCGGGCATCGTGCTGCCGGCCCTGCGCGCGCCTCGCACGTTCCGGCTGGATCTGGTCGTCGACACCTCCGGTTCGATGTCCGCGGCCCGGCTCGGGCGGGCGCTCGCCGAGCTGCGCGGGATCACCGGGGCGCTGCGCGGCGTCGCCGTACGGGTGATCTGCTGCGACGCCGGCGCCGGGCCGCCGCGACGGGTCCGCTCGGTCGGCGACGTGGTGCTGACCGGTGGCGGCGGCACCGACATGCGGGTGGGTATCGCGGCCGCCGCCGGGTCGCGTCCCCGCGCCGACCTGGTGGTGATCGCCACCGACGGCGACACGCCGTGGCCGGGCGGGCCGCCACCGGCCAATCCGCGCGCCCGGTACGTGGCGCTGCTCGTGGACGGGCCGCGGCCGGGCGTGCCGGAGTGGATGCACGAGATCGTCATCGATGGAGCGCGGTGAGCGTCCGCAGTGTCTCCAGGTCGAGGGCGCCGCGCGCGTTCATCTCGACGGCTTCCTCCGGGGTGAGGCCGGCGCCGGCGCACCACGGCTGGAGCACGGCCGGGATCCGGGTGGCCTCCCAGACGGCGACGAGCTGCCGCAGCGCCGGGGCGGCGTAGAGCCGTCGCAGCCGTTCGTGGGCGGACGCGCCGGCCGGGGTCAGCACGTCCCGCCAGCCGTCGAACGCCCGCGCCGGGATGTAGCGCAGCGCGACCAGTCTGCGGTACATGCCGTCGAGGCCGTGCGGTGGCCCGGTCCGCGCTTCCCGCCGGACCTGTTCGGGCGTCCAGCCGTGGGCGAGCAGCGCCGCCACCTCGTACGAGATGCCCGGGGTGATCGGCAGTGGATCGTCGGCGAAGAGCGCGGTCAGGTGCGACATGTCCCGGGGGATCAGGTGCTGAACCGGGAACAGTGGGGGTCGCCACGTCCGCTCCACCCATCGGTAGACGAGACGGTCGGCGGGTTCGGTGATCCCGAGCGCCCGGGCCGCCTCCCGGGCCGCCGTGCCGTCCGGGTGGAGCAGGCGCAGGTGCGGCATCCACCAGTGCTCGGTCATCTCGGCGAGGTTGCCGCCGTACACCCAGCGCAGCCACGACTCGAACTCGGTGGGCGGCAGGCCGAGCCGCCACAGGTGGTCGATGATCTCCCACAGTGGGTTCATGGCGCCGCCCAGCGGGGTCCGGGCGGGGGTGAGCATCCTGATCGAGGTGAGGAGGTCGCGGAGCCGGCCGGGATCCCAGCGCCCGAGGAGCAGCACCAGCTCGCCGCGCATCCGCTCGGGCTCGTCCAGGTTCAGGCCCCAGCCGAGGTGGGCGGCCCGCTCCCGCCGGTACGGTAGGGTCGCCCGGATCATGCGGTCCAGCGGCTGGTCCACGAGGCATAGGCTGCCGGGCATGGCTCTTCTGCACAAGGCGACGATCGTTCCCACCAAGCTCGAACTGCTCGCCGGCTGGCTGCCCGGCCGATCGTGGGGCGGTGACGAACCGGTGGAGCGGGTCGCGGCGGCCCGGTTCGACGACCCGGCCGGGGAGGTCGGCATCGAGACGATCATCATTCGGGCCGGGGCCGGGCCGCTGCTGCACGTGCCCCTCACCTACCGGGGCGCCCCGCTGGCCGGCGCCGAGGACTTCCTCATCGGCACCACCGAACATTCGGTCCTCGGCACCCGCTGGGTCTACGACGCGGTCGGCGACCCGGTCTACCTGGCGCAGCTCGCCGAGACGATCCGTTCCGCCGGGCGGGAGGCGGCCGAGGAGGTGGAGGCCGACGGCGTCCGCGTCCCCCGCGACCCGGATCTGGCGCTGCGCGGCTCCGGCGCCGGCGCAGCCGCCTTCGGCGACGTCACCGAGGTGGCCGGCGACGACCCGGTGGTCATCCGGTCCGCGACGCACGAGCTGACGGTGGCCCGGCGGCTCGGCGAGGGCCTGCCGGGCGCGACACTGACCGGCGCCTGGGACGGCGACGGCGCCCCGGCCGTCCTCGCCGCGCTGACCACTCGATGACCGACGAAACCAGCCGTCTGCGGGGTGTCGGCGAGCGGTTCGCCGCCGGCTTTCCGGCCCTTTCCGGGGTACGCGCGACGCTGCTCACCGGCTCGGTGGCGCGTGGCCTCGCGGACCGCTGGTCGGATGTCGAGCTCATGGTGTTCTGGGACGGCGAGCCGGGCGAGCAGGCGCGGCGGGCGGTGGCCGCGGCCGGCGGGGGAGAGGTGACCGCCTTGCACGGCTACGACCCGGACAACGCCGAATGGTCCGAGGACGTGCTGGTCGACGGGGTGGAGATCCAGGTCAGCCACCGTACGGTCGCGGCCACCGGTGCCTGGATCGCCGACGTCACCGAACGGCACGACCCGGACCTGACGAAGCAGGACCTGATCGCGCTGATCCGGCACGCCGTGGTCCGGCACGACACCGGCGTGGTGTCCGGCTGGCTGGCCCGCACCGAGGAGTACCCGGAGGCGCTCGGGCTGGCCATGGTCCGCGCCCACCTGGAGTTCCGGTCGGCCTGGCAGCGCGCCAAACTGCTGGCCCGCGGCGACGTGCTGCCGCTCGCCCAGGACCGGGTGGACACCGTCCGCAACGTGCTGCTCGTGCTCCTCGGCCTGAACCGGGTCTGGTTCCCGCATCTGGGCTTCAAGTGGGTGCGGGAGCTGGCCGAAGGGCTGGTCCTGGCCCCGGCCGCCCTGCCGGCCCGCCTGGAAGCGGTGCTGACCGCCACCCCGGCGAGCGCGGTCCCGGCCGCCGACGCGCTGATCATGGAGACTCTGGCGCTGGTCGCCGAGCACCTGCCCGGGGCGGGCGCCGACGAGGAGATCCGCTACCAGGTCACTCCCCGGCGGGGCGGCGTCGTCCGTACCGGAAACGGGTCTTCAGGCGGAGAGCGCGTCGCCGGCCTTGCGGGCGGCGATCAGGATCGGGTCCCAGACGGGGGCGTAGGGCGGGGCGTAACCGAGGTCGAGGGCGGTCATCTCGGTGACGGTCATCCGGTTCCAGACGGCGACCGCGAAGGCGTCGATGCGTTTGGCGGCTTCGGCGCGGCCGACGATCTGGGCGCCGAGGAGCATGCCGGTGCCGCGTTCGGCGAGCACCTTGACGGTCATCGGCACCGCGCCGGGGAAGTAGCCGGCCCGGTTGGTGGACTCGATGGTGGCCGTGACGTAGCGGAACCCGGCGGCGTCGGCCTCCCGTGAGGACAGGCCGGTCCGTGCCACCTCGAGGTCGCAGATCTTGGTGATCGCGGTGCCGATGACGCCGGGGAACGTCGCGTAGCCGCCGCCGATGTTGATGCCGGCCACCCGGCCCTGCTTGTTGGCGTGCGTGCCGAGCGGCACGTGCGCGGGCCGGCCGCTGACCCGGTGCAGGACCTGGGTGCAGTCGCCGGCCGCCCAGATCCCGTCGGCGACCTGTTGCCGCAGGTCGGTGACGAGGCCGCCGGTCGGGCCGAGGGGCAGGCCGGCGGCCTGGGCGAGGGCGGTGTTCGGGCGTACGCCGAGGCCGAGCACCACCACGTCGGCGGGGATCGTCCCGGCGTCGGTGACCACGGCCCGGACCCGGTCGCCGTCGGTCTCCAGCGCGCTGACCGTCACCCCGGTACGCAGATCGATGCCGAGCCCGCGCACCGCCTCGGCGACCAGCGCACCCATGTCCGGGTCGACGGTGGACATCGGCTGCGGCGCCTTCTCCACCAGGGTGACGGTGAGCCCGCGGCGGACCAGGGCCTCGGCCATCTCGACGCCGATGTAGCCGCCGCCGACGACGACCGCCGTCGTGCGGCCGGGCGCCAGCCAGTCCCGCAGGGCGGCCCCGTCACCGAGCGTCTGCACACCGAAGACCCCGCCGGCCGGGGTCTCGGCCCACGGTGGACGGACCGGGGTGGCGCCGGCCGCGTAGACGAGCTGGTCGAACCCCTCGTCGACGACGCGGTCGCCGGCCCGCACGGTCACCGTGCGCCGGTCCAGGTCGATGCCGGTGACCTCGTGCCGGGTGCGGACCTCGATCCGGTCCTGGCGGAACCGTTCGGGCCGGCGGGCGATGAGCGCCTCCGGGCCGTCGACGACGTCGCCGACCCAGTACGGGATCCCGCACGCCGAATACGATGTGTAGTCACCGCGCTCGAAGGCGAGGATCTCCAGGTCGTCCGGCCCGCGGCGGCGGCGGGCCTGGGACGCGGCGGACATGCCGGCCGCGTCGCCGCCGATGACAATGAGTCGCACGACACCCATTCTGCCCGTGTCACCGGCCGATTTCCGGAAAGCTACGGGCCGCGGTTGCCCGGCGCATCAGCCGGGATCTATGGTGACCTCACCGTACCCCGGAACCACCGTCGCATTCATCCGACCGCCCGTCGAAGCGCTTCGACCGATTATTGAGAAATCGGATATCCGCGCGGACGGGTTATCAGCCGTGCCTTTTAAAAGGGAGACCGCCATGCGTTTCCGACGCGGCCTGACCGCGCTCGCCGCCGCTCTGCTGGTCGTGCCACTGGCGCCGGGAGCGGCGCACGCCGACCCCGCCTATCCGTTCCGTGACCCCTCCCTGCCGCTCGCGGCCCGCGTCGACGACCTGGTCGGCCGGCTCACCCTGGACGAGAAGATCTCCCTGCTGCACCAGTACCAGCCGGCCATCCCACGGCTCGGCATCGGACTGTTCAAGACCGGCACCGAGGCCCTGCACGGGGTCGCCTGGTCCAACGACCACCGCGCCAACTCCGCCAAGATCGACGCCACGGCCACGGTGTTCCCGCAGGCCGTGGGCCTGGCCAGCACGTGGGACCCGGAGCTGATCGAGCGGGTCGGCTCAGCGGTCGGCGACGAGCTGCGCGGTTTCCACGCGCAGGATCCGGTGGTCTGGGGCCTGAACGCCTGGGCGCCGGTGGTCAACCTGCTGCGCGATCCGCGCTGGGGCCGCAACGAGGAGGGCTACTCCGAGGATCCGCTGCTGTCCGGCGCGATCGCCACCGCGTACGGCGAGGGCCTCCAGGGCGACGACCCGGACCACCTCAAGGTCGCGCCCACGCTGAAGCACTACGCCGCCTACAACAACGAGACGCTGCGCGACCGCACCTCGTCGAACGTGCCGCAGCGGGTGCTCAACGAGTACGACCGGAAGCCCTTCGAGATCGCGCTGCGCAACGGGGCCGCGACCGGGGTGATGGCCTCCTACAACCTGATCAACGGCCGGCCGGCGACCGTCGACCCGGACCTCGGCACGCTGCTGCGCGACTGGAGCGAGCGCAGGCTGTTCAACGTCAGCGACGCGTGGGCGCCGACCAACCTGACCGGCTCGCAGGCCTACTTCGTGACCCAGGCCGAGGCGAACGCCGCCACCGTCAGGGCCGGGCTGGACAGCTTCACGGTCAACGACGCCAACGGCGCGCCCACGGTCACCGCGATCAAGGAGGCGCTCGCCCAGGGCCTGCTCGCCGAGTCCGACATCGACGCCGCGGCCGGCAACGCGCTGAGCATCCGTTTCCGGCTCGGCGAGTTCGACCCGGATGGCGGGCCCTACGCGGGCATCACCCCGGCCGTGATCGACAGCCCGGCCCATCGCGCGCTCGCCCGGGAGACCGCCGGCGAGGCGTCGGTGCTGCTGAAGAACAACGGCATCCTGCCGCTCAAGGCGGGCGGCTCGGTCGCGGTGGTCGGTCCGACGGCCGACAAACTTTACAGCGACTGGTACGGGGGACAGCTCCCGTACCGGGTCAGCGTCCTCGACGGCGTCACCGAACGCGCCTCGTCGGTGGCCACCAGCACCGGCACCGACCGGATCGCCCTCAAGGACGTCGCCACCGGCCGGTACGTCGCCGCGCTGGACGGCGCCGTGCTCGGCACCGCGGCGGAGTCCGGCCCGGCCGCCCAGTTCGACAGCGTGGACTGGGGCGACGGGGTGTCCACCCTGCGCAACGTGGCCAACGGCAAGCTGGTCACCTACGGCTGGGGCCCGTTCGTGGCGAACGCCGACGAGCCCACCGGCTGGTTCGTGCAGCAGCAGTTCAAGGTGGAGGAGCAGCCGGACGGCACGGTGGTGCTGCACTACGCCGGCTACGAGACGCAGGAGCCCTGGTTCCAGAAGGAGCACTACGTCACGATCGGCGCGGACGGCAACCTGACCCTGGGTTCGGCCACCGCCGCCGGGGCCGCCAAGTTCACCCGCGAGCTGCTGGTCGACGGGGTGGCCGAGGCCGCCGCGCAGGCACGGAAGGCGCAGACCGCGGTGGTCGTGGTCGGCACCGACCCGTTCGTGGCCGGCCGTGAGGCGCACGACCGGGTCTCCACCGATCTGGGCGCCCGCCAGGAGGCCCTGATCAAGGCGGTCCGGGCGGCCAACCCGCGGACCGTCGTGGTGCTCCAGAGCAGCTACCCGCAGACGATCACCTGGGCGCAGCGGCACGTGCCCGGCATCCTCTGGACCACGCACGCCGGGGCCGAGACCGGGCACGCGGTCGCCGACGTGCTCTACGGCGACGTCAACCCGTCCGGCAAGCTCACCCAGACCTGGTACGCGTCGACCGCGCAGCTGCCGGACGACCTGTTCCGGTACGACATCATCGACACCGACCAGACGTACCTGTACAGCGAGGACAAGCCGCTCTACGCGTTCGGGCACGGGCTCTCGTACACGACCTTCCGGTACGGCGTTCCGGTCGTGAGGAACGGCCGGGTCAGCGTGACCGTCACCAACGCCGGCAAGCGGGCTGGTGCCGAGGTGGTCCAGCTCTACACCCACCAGCGCACCTCCCGGGACGAGACCGCCAACAAGCAGCTCCGCGGGTTCCGCAAGGTCTCGCTCGCGGCCGGGCAGTCGACCACCGTCACGTTCGACCTGAAACCCTCCGACCTGGCCCGCTGGGACCAGACCCGGCAGCGCTGGGTGGTCGAGACCTCGGTGCACGACGTCCTGCTCGGCTCGTCGTCGAGTGACATCCGGCAGCGGGCGACCCTCGCGGTCAAGGGCGAGACCGTCCCGGCCCGTGATCTCTCCGTCCCGACCAGGGCGGAGACCTTCGACGCGTACGCCGGGATCAAGCTCCTCGACGAGAGCAAGGCGAGCGGCACCGTGGTCGGGGCCTCGGCCGCCGGTGACTGGATCGCGTTCGAGGACGCCGCGCCGCGCGGTGGGACCACCCTCACCGCTCGCGCCGCCGGGACCGGGACGATCGAGGTACGCCTCGGCTCGGCCACCGGCCGCCTGCTCGGCACGGCGGCGCTCGCCGACACCGGTGACGTCTACCGGTACGCGACCGTGACCGGCACGCTGGCCCGGTTCTCCGGCCGGCAGGACGTCTACCTGGTTCTCAGTCCCGGGCTCCGGCTGGCCACGTTCAGCATCGGATGACGGCGGCGGGGGTGCACCCCATCGTGTGCACCCCCGCCGTTCTCCTAGGATCGACGAAAGGGGAAGGCCGTGGCGACTTGGGGAGGCTCAGTGCCGACGATCAACGACGTCGCCAAGGCGGCCGGGGTCTCGCCCAGCACGGTGTCGTACGTGCTGAGCGGCCGCCGCCCGATCTCGGCCGAGACCCGCGCCCGGGTGCAGGCGGCGATCGCCGAGCTCGGCTTCCACCCGCACGCCGGGGCGCGCGCCCTGGCCAGCAGCAAGACCAACGTGATCGCCCTGGTGGCGCCGCTGCGCGTGGACGTGAACGTGCCGGTCATCATGCAGTTCGCCACCGCCGTGGTGACGGCCGCCCGGTCGTACAACCACGACGTGCTGCTGCTGACCAAGGACGAGGGCACCGCCGGGCTGGAACGCGTCGCGCACAGCACCATGGTCGACGCGTTGATACTGATGGACCTGGAACGCGACGACCTGCGTATCCCGGCGCTGCGCAAACTCAAGCAGCCGTCGGTGCTGATCGGCCTGCCCGCCGACCACACCGGCATCGCCTGCGTCGACCTCGACTTCGGCGCCGCGGCCCGGGCGGCGCTCGCCCACCTGGCCGGGCACGGCCACCGCCGGATCGGCCTGGTCGGCCCGTCCCCGGCGGTGTACAAGCGGCAGACGACGTACGCCGACCGCTTCCTCACCGGCTTCCTGGAGGCCTCGGTCGACCTGGGCCTGCAGACCGTGACCCACCCGTGCGAGCCGGGCGCCGAGGGCGTCCGCTCCTGCATGGCCGACCTGGACGCCGAACTGTCCGGGCTGACCGCGCTGGTGGTGCACAACGAGGAGGCGCTGCGGCCCCTGCTCGACCTGCTGCACGCCACCGGCCGCCGGGTGCCGGAGGACGTCTCCATCGTGGCGATCTGCCCGCGGGACGTGGCGACGGCGATGCCGGTCAACCTGACCTCGATCGACATCCCGGCCCACGACGTCGGCACGCTCGCCGTGGAGACCGTGATGCGGCTGCTGGACGGCCGTCGCGTGGAGTACACCCGCCTGCTCGAGCCGCGTCTGGTCGAGCGGGACAGCTGCCGCGAAATCTCCGCTTCACACCGTTGACATGAATGGCGCTCGTTCCCTAGCGTCTGCTCAGAGCCCATCGTCGAAGCGCTTCGACGAAATTTCGCTTCCCTGATCAGTCCCCCTGGGAGGACGGCTATGTTCCGATCACGATCCGGCCTCGCCGCCGGTGCATTGTTGCTGGCAGCGTCCCTCGGCCTCGCCGCGTGCGGTGGCGACGACGGAGGTTCGGAGGAGGGCGCCGACGCGAAGGTCCTCACCCTCTGGCACTACGAGGCGCCGGACAGCGCCATGGGCGTCGCCTGGAACAAGGCGATCGAGCTGTTCAAGTCGAGCCATCCGGGCGTCGAGGTGAAGTTCGAGGAGAAGGGCTTCGAGCAGATCCAGCAGAACGCCCAGATGATCCTCAACTCCGACAGCGCGCCCGACATCATGGAGTACAACAAGGGCAACGCGACCGCCGGCCTGCTCTCCAAGCAGGGCCTGCTCACCGACATCTCGGACGAGTTCACCAAGCGCGGCTGGGACAAGAAACTGAGTGCCAGCCTGCAGACCACGGCGAAGTACGACGACGACGGCATCATGGGCAGCGGCAAGGTCTTCGGCGTGCCCAACTACGGCGAGTTCGTCACCGTCTACTACAACAAGAAGATGTTCGACCAGTACAAGCTGGCCGTTCCCGCCACGCTCGACGAGTTCACCAAGGTCATGGACACGTTCGTGGCGAACAAGGTGACCCCGCTGGCCGTCGGCGGCGCGGAATACCCCGCCCAGCAGATCTTCTACGAGCTCGCGCTGGCCAAGTCCGACCGGGCCTTCGTCGACGACTACCAGCTCTACAAGAACAAGGTCGACTTCAAGGGCCCGCAGCTGACGTACGGCGCGCAGACCTTCACCGACTGGGTGTCCAAGGGCTACATCGGCAAGGACGCGGCCGGCATCAAGGCCGAGGACATGGGCGTCTCCTTCACGCAGGGCAAGTTCCCGATCCTGATCTCCGGTTCCTGGTGGTACGGCCGGTTCGCCGACGACATCAAGGACTTCGAGTGGGGCACCTTCCTCTTCCCGGGTAACACCCTGCACCCGGGCTCCAGCGGCAACCTGTGGGTGGTGCCGGAGAAGAGCAAGGCCAAGTCGCTGGCGTACGACTTCATCGACATCACCATGTCGCCCGAGGTCCAGGCGCTGCTCGGCAACAGCGGCGGTGTCCCGGTGGCGGCCGACCCGGCGCAGATCACCGACCCGAAGAACAAGGAGCTCGTCGAGACCTTCAACAAGATCTCGACCAGCGACGGCCTCGCCTTCTACCCGGACTGGCCGGCTCCCGGCTACTACGACGTGCTGGTCGCCGGTGTGCAGGGCCTGATCAACGGCTCGAAGACCCCGGACGCCTTCCTCGACGAGATCGCCAAGCCGTACCACGAGAACCTGGCCGATCTCGGCAAGTGATCTTGCGTGAGCGCGGCGTGGGCGGCCGGTGCCGCCCGCGCCGCGGAAAGGGGGCCCGGCATGGCCGGTAGCGTTACCAAGAACCGCGGATACGCGGTCTATCTGATTCCCGGTGTGCTGGCCTCGCTGGGCGTGATCGTCGTGCCGCTGGTGATGACGGTCTACTACAGCTTCACCAAATGGACCGGTGTCGGCGATCCCCGGTGGGCCGGCCTCGAGAACTACCGCCGGCTCGTCGAGGACACCCTGTTCTGGCAGTCGTTCGGCAACATCGCGCTGCTCGTGATCGCGATGGCGGTGGTGCCGACGCTGCTCGGGCTGGTGCTGGCCGCGGTCCTGTTCGACTACGTCGCCAAGCACTTCGGCGACCGGTGGGCCGGTCTGTTCCGGTCCGGCTACTACCTGCCGCAGGTGCTGCCGGTCGCGGTCACCGGCATCGTCTGGACCTGGATCCTGCATCCCGGCTACGGCGCGCTCAACCAGATCCTCGACACGGTGGGCCTGGAGGGCCTGGCGAAGAACTGGCTCGGCGACGAGGACTACGCGCTCTACAGCGTGATGGCGGTGATGATCTGGTTCCAGCTCGGCTACCCGATCGTCATGTTCATGTCCGGGCTCTCCCGGATCGACCCGTCGCTCTACGAGGCCGCCGACCTGGACGGCGCGACGTGGTGGCAGCGGTTCCGCAAGATCACGGTGCACATGATCCGGCCCGAGTTCTACGTCGTGCTGGTGACCACCACGATCGCGGCGCTCAAGATCTTCGCGCAGGTGTTCGTGCTGACCAAGGGCGGTCCGGCCAACAGCACCATGGTGCCGTCGTACTTCGCCTACGAGAACTACTTCGAGAAGGCCCGGGTCGGCTACGGGTCGGCGATCTCCACGGTGCTGACCGTACTGATCGTGATCCTCGCCTTCCTGTTCCTGCGACTCCAGCACCGGTCGGAGGAGCTGCGATGACACTTGCTACCGAGAAGGCTCCCGCCCGTACCGAAGAGGCCGGGTCTTCCGAGGCGGTGAAGCACCGCGACCCGGTTCGGTTCGTCGTCCTGGCGGCCCTGCTGGTGCTGCTTCTGCTGCTGGTCGGGCCGATGCTCGCGGTCGCGGTCAACGCGTTCAAGAGCCCGGCCGACTACGCCGCCAACGGTCCGCTGTCGCTTCCGGCGGATCTCTACTGGGACGGCATCGTCGACTTCTGGAACCGGGTGAACTTCGGCCGGAAACTCTGGAACAGCTTCATCACGGCGCTGGCGGTGTCGGTGTTCGGCGTCGTCCTGTCGATCCTCAACGCGTACGCGCTGGGCATCGGCCGGGTGAAGGGCCGGGTCTGGTTCCTGGTGTTCTTCCTGGTCGCCAACCTGCTGCCGCAGGAGGTGCTCGTCTACCCGCTCTACTTCATCGCCAAGGAGGCCGGCCTCTACGACAGCCTGATCGCGATCGTCGTCATCTTCACGGTCATCCAGAGCGCCTTCGGTACCTACCTGCTCACCTCGGTCTACGCCGAGTTCCCCCGGGAACTGCTGGACGCCGCCGCCGTCGACGGCGCCGGGAAGTGGCGGACCCTGTGGCGGGTGGTGGTCCCGGTCAGCGGGCCGACCCTGGCGGTCCTGTTCACCTTCTTCTTCATCTGGACCTGGAACGAGTTCTTCCTGCCGCTGATCTTCCTGGTGTCCAACGACAACCAGACCGTCCCGGTGGCCCTCGGCGTCCTCCAGGGCGACCGCATGATGGACGCCACCACGACGAGCGCCTCGGCCCTGATCGGCATCCTCCCGGCGATCCTCTTCTTCCTGATCTTCCAGCGGACCCTCACGCGCGGCATCGCCGCCGGCGCCATCAAGTAAAGGATCTTCATGAAGTTCACCGATGGCTATTGGCGCAAGCGTGGCGGGCTGACCGTCCTGCACCCGGCCCATCTCCAGGACTCGGCGACCGCGCCGGACTCGCTGACCGTCTGGGCGGCGACCCGGCCGATCCATCACCGCGGTGACACGCTCAACTCCGCCCTCATCACCGTCACCTGCACCGCGCCCGCCCCCGACGTCATCCGGGTGACGGTGTCGCACTTCCAGGGAGAGCGTTCCCGAACGCCAAATTTCACTATTAATGAGGCGTCAGGCGATGTGTCGGTGGACCGGCTCTCGCTCACCTCCGGCGCGCTGACCGTACGGTTCAACGACGGCGACAACTGGGGACTCGACTTCCTCGCCGACGGGCGGCGTCTCACCGGCAGCGGCTGGAAGGGCATGGGCGTCGTCTCCGGCCCCGACGGCGACTACGTCCACGAGCAGCTCGACCTCGGTGTGGGGCACGTCGTCTACGGCCTGGGCGAACGGTTCGGCCCGCTGATCAAGAACGGCCAGACCGTCGACATCTGGAACGAGGACGGCGGCACCAGCAGCGAGCAGGCGTACAAGAACGTCCCGTTCTACCTCACCAACGGCGGGTACGGCGTCCTCGTCGACCACCCCGGCAAGGTGTCCTTCGAGGTCGCCTCCGAGATGGTCACCCGCACCCAGTTCAGCGTCGCCGGGCAGAGCCTGTCCTACCTGGTCGTCTACGGCCCCACCCCGGCCGACATCATCCGCAAGTACACGGCGCTGACCGGCCGGCCCGCACTGCCGCCGGCCTGGTCCTTCGGCCTGTGGCTGACCACCTCGTTCACCACCGACTACGACGAGGAGACGGTCAACAAGTTCGTCGGCGGCATGGCCGACCGGGACCTGCCGCTGTCGGTCTTCCACTTCGACTGCTTCTGGATGCGCGAGTTCAACTGGTGCGACTTCGAGTGGGACCCCCGGGTCTTCCCCGACCCGCCCGGCATGCTCAAACGCCTCGCCGACCGGGGCCTCAGAACCTGCCTGTGGATCAACCCGTACATCGCCCAGCGCTCGCCGCTGTTCGCCGAAGGCGCCGCCAACGGTTACCTGGTCAAGCGCGCCAACGGCGACGTCTTCCAGTGGGACCTGTGGCAGGCCGGCATGGCCCTGGTCGACTTCACCAACCCCGCCGCCCGCGAGTGGTACGCCGGGAAGCTGCGCGCCCTCGCCGACATGGGTGTGGACGCCTTCAAATCCGACTTCGGCGAGCGGGTGCCCACCGACGTGGTGTGGCACGACGGTTCCGACCCGGAGCGGATGCACAATTACTACACGCAGCTCTACAACGAGGTCGTCTTCGAGGTGCTGCGCTCGGCTCGCGGAGAGGGCGAGGCGGTGCTGTTCGCCCGGTCGGCGACCGTCGGCGGCCAGCAGTTCCCGGTGCACTGGGGCGGCGACAACTCCAGCACCTTCGAGTCGATGGCGGAGAGCCTGCGCGGCGGACTGTCGCTCATGTCGTCCGGCTTCGGATTCTGGAGCCACGACATCGGCGGCTTCGAGGGCATGCCCGACCCGGCCGTGTTCAAGCGGTGGGTCGCGTTCGGTCTGCTGTCGTCACACAGCCGGCTGCACGGCAGCTCCTCCTACCGGGTGCCGTGGCTCTTCGACGAGGAGTCGGTGGACGTGCTGCGGCACTTCACCCACCTCAAGTACCGGCTCATGCCGTACATCTACGGCGCCGCCCGGGAGGCCCACCTGACCGGCCTGCCGGTGATGCGCCCGATGCCGGTCGCGTTCCCCGGCGACCCGGCCGCCACCTACCTGGACCGGCAGTACATGCTCGGCGCGGACCTGCTGGTCGCGCCGGTCTTCTCGGCCGGGGGAGAGGTGTCCTACTACGTCCCCGAGGGCCGGTGGACCCGCTACGTCCCGTCGACCGGCAACGCCGACGTCGTCGAGGGACCCCGCTGGGTGCGCGAGATCCACGGTTTCGACAGCGCGCCGCTGCTGGTCCGCCCGGGAGCGGTCGTCCCGGTCGGCGCCCGCCGGGACCGGCCCGACTACGACTACCGCGACGGCGTGACGCTGCGCCTGTTCGAGCCGGCCGAGGGCCGCACCGCGGTGGTGGTCCCCGGTCCGGCCGGCGCCGACACGGTCTTCACCGTCGCCCGGTCCGGCTCGGAGATCGTCGTGGGCCGGATGGGCGACGCCCTCCCGTGGCAGGTCCAGCTCGGCGACCAGGTCACCACCCTGACCGCCGACCAGGACAGCTGCACCCTCACCCTGGGCTAGCAGCGCCGGGGGATGGCCGGCGCCGCCCACCCGCGGTGCCGGTCATTCGTTCTTCGGCCGCAGTGGCGCGATCCGTTGCACGAGATCGGGTCGTTCGTCCGCGATGAGATCGAGGAAGATGTCGAACAGTCCTGGCTTCCGGAAATCCACCATGACGGGCACCGGCAGCCCGAGTTCGTGCAGCCTGGCCAGCGCATCGGCAGCCGGGACGGCGTCGTGCATGACGGGGAAGCGGTGCAGCGTCGAGCTCAGGATCTCGGCGAGGCGGGGATCCGCAGCGGAATCCCGGCCCAGGTGGCTCAGCCCGCACTGGATGAACCCGTTGCCGAGCCTGCCGCTGAAACTTTTCCGGAGCCGCTCCAGTAACTCGGCGGCCACGCTCGGCTCTATCGGGTTCGCTGCCATCCGCTCGAGGACCACTGCGGCACAGTTCATCTGGATGTGTTCCGCCCACTCCGGCGCCTCCGCCGTCGCGATCTCGACGTATCGCTGGTAGGCCTCGATCGACGGCTCGGTCCACAGTCGCACCATCGCGCGCAACGGTGACTGGAGTCCGCTGCCGGGCAATGCGACGAAATTGTTGAGATGCCAGGCCGACGACGACGTCGTCAACCCGTCCAGGAGGTGTTCGCCGATGTCACCGGTTGTCGTGCAGAGGAAGTTGGCGGTCCGCCGGCGAGCCTCCTCCTCGGCGAAGGTGCCGGTGCGCAGCCAGGAAGATCGGGTCGGGTCTCTCGGATGCCCGTCGAGAGTAGTCAATGAGCGAAAACCGCCAAGATTTGTCACCCACCGCCAAAACGGCCCCTGACCAGCAGCATCCCGCCTGGTGCGACCCGTCCCGGTGCACCGCCGAGCCGTCCACACAGGCCGACGGCTACCGATCCGGCGTCGGTGGGGAACACCGATCGGCCGATCTGCCGCTGGCGGTACGGCCCGCCGTGTGGCCGACACCGGATCGCATCGAAGCGTTCCTGACCGAAGCAATCGCCCCGTGGCGATGCGCGACCTTCCTGCGGATTATGGCGGACGGCGAAGAGGTGGCGTCGATACCGGCCGAGTCTGCCGCGCCGATCCTCGCCGCGCTCTCTGAACTGGTCGCCAGCGCGGTTGCGGACTGGGAGGTGGAGCGATGAGCAGCCGCTTGGACACCATGATCCGAAGCATGGCTGGGGTGGCCGTCGTAGGGCTCGCCGGCATCTCGGGAGCCATCTCCTACAGCCACATGAAGCATCTCGCCCAACTGCATGGCGAGACCGGATGGCGGGCGCACATGTTCCCGCTCTCGGTTGACGGCATCGATATCGTGGCCTCGCTCGTGCTGTTGGCCGACAAACGAGCCGGGCGCCGCTCCGGCTGGCTGCCGTGGACAGCCCTGGTCGCCGGCACCGCTGCGAGTCTCGCCGCGAACATCGCCGTCGGCGGCTCTGACTGGATCGGCCGCGCGGTGTCAGGCTGGCCCGCCTTGGCAATGCTCGTAGCGGTCAAACTTCTCTCCGGCCTACTCGACCATCCGCTACCCCACCGGGACGAGGAAGGCGCGTCCAGGACGGTCCAGGACGAGGGGACGGGCACAGTCGACTCACCGAACATCGTCCCCGTGTCCGAACAGCCAGGGGACGACGACAGCGACAAGCTGCTCGCTATGGAGGCAACCGGTCCGACGGGCAGCCTGCCAACCCCATCGGCGATCGGGCACCCACCATCGGCAGCAACTGTTGCTGCGGATGTCGCTGCGCTACTGCCTGCGGCCCGCTCCGCACGACGGACGCTTGTCGAGTCGGGTACGAAGCTGACCCGGGAAGCTCTGGCTAGCCAACTGCGCGCCGACGGGTGTGCGGTTTCCAACGCCCGCGCGTCGGCACTGCTAAAAATAATCGCCGAAACACCGGTCAAACCGGAGCAGCAAGGAATCGGTCAATAGCAGCGATCACAAGACGCTCTTGAAGTTCAGCCAGCGAGACCACCGCGATTCATTCAACGCTTTCGGCCCGCTTCCTTTGGGACGTCGCTCTGCCCTGCTTCATTCCTCGCCGGTGACGAAGCGGGCATATCGGTGGGTAATCAAAAATCTTGAGGCAGTCGGCGGGGCCGACCGATTATTATTCCCACAGGCTGCCTTCGGTCAGCCGCCGGCGCCCACGGCAAGCGCGCGGGCCGCCATGAGAGTCAATCCGTTGAGTACCTGCCATCGAGTTTTAAGCGCTGCGACCTGCAGCACTCGGAGGTTTTGTTCTGGAACGCCAAGGGTCACACCCACCGCGATGATCTTTGAGATCAAGCCAGCCCACGCGATGATCAAAGAGCGCTGGGCCGGGGTGACAGATCATGGACAATCACATCCATGACTTCCGTGTATTGCCTGGCTCACTCATTATGGACGTCGTGCCCAAACGACTCTATGTAGCCTCCGCCCTAATCTTGATCATCGTAGCTTCCCTGGTAATGGCTCTTAGCGGGAGCCTTGACGGAGCTGCAGCATGGGCGAACATCATGGCGCTGCCAGTCGCGATTATGGGAGTGATCTTGGTGCTACGTGGGTCCGGCGGAGCTGGCCAGGGTGCAAAAATTCAAGATCCACATCAGCCGGGTGATGTTGTGCAGTCCGGCGGGACCGGCCCAGTCGTGAACCAAATCGGCTTCGGCCAAAACCAGTACAACATTGCAGGGAACTTCATCGCCCGAGAAGGCGATGAGCATGGCGGACGATAACCCTGTGATCAATCAGACTGGAGCCGGAGAGACTCAGTACAATGTCGCGGGGAATGTCGATGCCCGAAAAACGATCAATCATCACCACTACGGCACTGGCCCTGATGCGGCACAGGATGCTGGGGAAGCGGCGGAGTCGAGTTCTGGTAGCGGGGCGGCGGTAGCCACCGGTAGCGGCGGTATAGCGCTCGCAGCTGTGGCTGCTATTGGCTATATGATCTTCGGGCAAGGTGAACCCTTCCCGGCGACATCCGACCCTTGGCCAGCTGGCGCTGACGAGAAAGCCGTGGTCGCAGCGGCGGGTGAATGGCTTGCAAATTGTGAAAAGTCCGACGCTGCAAGTCCGGCAAACTGTCCGCAGTCCGTTATTGAACCATTAGGCACCCCATCCAAGGTCCACTGGGAATTCTATGGAAGCCCTCTTGAATCTGCCGTGATTCGCTACAGCGAGGCGGACAGTCGCTTTGACATGTTGGGGACAATGGTGGTGTCAGGCGACTATATGGTCGCTAACCAACCGCGACGCGCGGTGAATTTGATGACGTATTGGGCGAAGGTCAAGTGGCTGGACGGCAAACTTGATGTCGAAGAGATCAAGTCTCACTCCGCGTTAGGCGATCCCGAGGTCGCGAAGCGAGCGCTCGACCAACCGTGGGAGCCCGTCGCGGCGAAGTTGAATGCCGCCTTCACTCGATGCGTGAGCGGCACAGCTTCAGCCATGCCCGCCGGGTGCCCTGACCGGCAGTTGCCTGAAGACGCCAAAAAAATCAAATGGGCGCTGGCGGGCGATCCGCTGCTGACCGCCCGCGCCTCATTTGACCCCAAGTTCGGAATCCTCCGGGTCAAGGGCACATATGGTATGACGATGAATTACAGATCGCTTGGCGTAGGAGAATCCGAATCTCACAACGCGAACTACGAGGCACTGGTCGCTTCGACCGCAAACGGACCCGCCGTCCTTCAAATCAAGGAAACTGTCTAGGCTCGCGGCTTCCGCCGCTGTCACGAACGGCCGCTCTGGCAGTCAGGGCTCGAGAGTATCTGTCCTCGAAACGTCAATCAGAACGCGTTGAGCGAGGCGGAACAACGATTGTTCAGCTGGATGACCAGGAAAAGCCGCCGGGGCAACTCTGCCTACGACGCGGTGGCGGGTGTTGGCACCTCTACCTGCTGACCACCGAGGCAGCCGAGACGTCGACGCGACCTACTTCTACAAGGTCAGGGACGGCAAGTGACATGCCGATCCACAACCAGCCGTGCGTTATCGGTGGCATGAGATTCAGCCTTTCGGCCACCAGCCAATCCAGGCTCCAAAACCGCACAACCCCGCCATTCGATTATGAACCCTTCAATCTTCTTGATAAGCGCGCTGGTCCGCCGCCCGCCTGCACTCGCAGCGCGGTAAGCGCAAGCGCTATTGATTAATCACGATGAGTCAGGATTACCCGCGAAGCCGTCGCCTTGTCAGAGTCCGGCAACAAGGCGACCAAGGCCAGCATCATCGACATAGCAAAGGCATGCCCCTGCCTGGCAGCCAGATTGCGGTAAACGCCGGCAGCCACGGCCTCGAACGGGTCATTAACCGGCGGCCGTTCACCGATTCCCGCCCGGACACCGCGCAGCACGGCCGGGAGTCGATCGGCATTCATCCACGGCTGCGTCATGAACCGGTTTAAGAGGGCTTTCAGGTTGGCGCTGGCGCCGCTGTTGTCTTCGGTAATGCGAACCAGTCCGATGGCGGTCGCAGACACCCATCCCTCGATCTGTTCCGGTCCGGCGGTCACGGCGTGCGTCAGCATGGCGAGCACGAAATCGATCACCGGCTCCGGGTCGACCCAAGTCGCAGGCCGGGTTAGCGCGAAGGCCACCCCGCGTGGCGTGTGGCCGTCGATCGCCGCAGCCAGGTCGAACGTAGACCTGTCGAATCCGAAGTCGCTGAAGTAGTTCGTAAGCAGCACCGCCTCAGCCGCTACGCGAAGCTCACGCGAGACTTGTCCACGGCTCTGCAGGTGCCGGATCAGGTCCACCGTACCGAAGGCCTGGACGCCCATGCTGGCAGCGACCAAACGCAGACGAAGGTCGTCGCACCAGAATGGTGAGCCTTGAGCGGCCGCCATGTCGAGCGATGACAGCCACTCGAACCTCTGGTCGGTATCGCGGAAATTCGTCAACCGCGGCCACGGCCGACGAGTCGCTTGGCGCAGTAACGAACAGACCAACATGGCCTGCTCGGCATAAGCATCAGCGACAGACTCCTCGATCGTTGTGACGGTCGGTCGATGCCCGACTGGATCCCAGCCGGTCGACATAGTCGAGCGCATGCCGAGCGACTCCTGTCCCCGGATCGCGTCGTCGTAAGCGTCGTCGGTAGCAAGGACCTGTCCGAAGGAAGAGAACAGCTGCGAACGCAGGCGTGGTTCGAGTAAGGCCAGCGTATGAGCTGCGGTGATGTCGATGACCACGGTGCTGTTTAAGGCGCCCTCGGTAGCGGCCCTGCCAGACGCCTCTGCCGCCTGAGAATGCGCGTTGACAAAGCCGGCGCCGCGCTTGAGCGATACCTCCGTGTAAGTGACGCCGTAAGTACTAGCTATGAAACCCAACGGCAAGTTGGCCAGGTCGAGTTGCTTGGTCGCTTCGCTGAGTGATTCGTAACGTGCGCGGTGGGCCGGTGCCAGCGAGCCGAGCGGGTCCTCCTCCGAGATCGTCACCTTGCGAAACACCGTGCTGTCGGGAAATCGCTCGGTGTAGTCGAACATTGCGGCGTGCAACGCGGCGAGGTCCTCGTCGGTCGTCGACAGCCCTTGCCGTCGGAGGCCGAAGAAGATCTGAGCGATGATGACGCCCACCAGCTGCTCGTCATCTGGCCACCGTGCCATCGTGGACAGTGCCCGAGACACGAACTGGGTGCTGGTATCGAACCGGGCAACCAGCCCGATCCATGTGAAGGCGTCGTGCCGGTCTCGGGGAGCGAACGGATCCCCGTCAGGGGTAAGGGCGTTCCATGCACCCTCTCTGTCGTTGCGGCGCACCAAGGCGTGCACCAGTGCCCAGCGCGCACTTGCGGCGTTGGGGTCGAGCGTCACCAGGCTGCGGGCCTGCTCGATCGCTAGGTCCCACTGTCCGTCATCCACGTGAATCTCGAAGATCAACGCGCGGGTGTCGAACTGGCCAGCCCACTCCGGGCCACCCATGGTTAAGGCGCGTTCGGCTGCCCGAATCGCTGCTCCAGGCTCGCCCGCCGCCCGCAAGTGGGTTGCTGACGCGAGCATCAAACCCGGTTCGTTCCACCGCTGCGCACTGTCATTGAGCACGTCCGCGGCCAGCTGATGCTTTCCCTCTTGCCCATATCGGTCCGCGAGCAGCATCGCGAGCGCAAGGTGTTCGGTGGCACCAGTGCGTAGGGCTTCGATTGTTCCGGCCCCGGCACCCATGGCACGGTGGATGGCCTTAATCTCGTTGACCATCCGTGGGTGCTGTTGTTCGACCTCGGACAGGTCCGGCAGATCACCTCCAGTATGGGCTAGGCCTCGGACCGCGATGAGGAAGTCCGTGCCGGTCTCTGCCGCGGCCAGGGCGGTCTGCCACGCCGTGGCGGCGACCCTGTCGTCGGCAGTGCCGGTCAGCACCAAGGCTTCAATCTCGGCCATAAGGAAGGGGCTACCGATCTCAGCGGCTAACGTGCGGGCCTGGTCGTACTGGCCGGTCGTGGCGAGCAGTTCCGCCTTTTCCCTTCGCAGCCTGGGGTCAGCGGCCTCGTGTTGCCAGGCCTCGCCCTCAGGTGCCGCCTCGATAAGAGCCCGCGCTTGCTTCACTTTACCGCCGAGCCGCCGCGCCTTGACCGCAACGATGATCGCTTCGACGCTGTCACCGTGCCACGATCGTCGAGCGTTACGCGCCTTGATCGCCAATGCGGCAGCCTGTTCGGCATCGGCCAGCCGGCTGACGGTCTCCCCGTATTGCGCCCGGTAAAGCAGCAGCTCAGCGACGTAAATTGCTGCTCCGCTCGCGCCCTCAATTTTGGCGGCATCGAGCGCGTACTTGATCCCCAGGTTCAGGTTGTCCGCCCGAGCATGCAGCCGCGCGAGCAGATGCAGCCGCATTGCCTCGTCAGCGTTAGACGATGTCCGCCACTCTGACAGGAGGTCAATGGCCGGATCCCACTCCTTGCGGTGGACGAGCAACAAGGCATGGGCGAGCACATGTTCCGCGGCCGCGCCTGCTAGGAGTTCGTCGACCTCTGCGACGGCTTCCTCGGGCAGACTCATTGCCTGCCGGGCCTTCCAATAGGCCGCCGGATAGGCACCTCGCTGTACTGCCACGGCGAACAACGTCGCGGCCGTGGGGCTTTGGCCGTAATCGGAGGCCAGTTCGCCGAGCCAGCAGATCACCTCCACTGGCGCCTCGGAGAACCAGGCCGGCGGCTGCTCACCCCATTGCCTAAGGACAGCGCCGCGGTCATCAGCCGTAACGACGCTTTGCACCAACTGCTCCACGACCGGCCACGAATGACGAATCGCTATGGCTCGATCGCGGCGCCACGGTTGGAGCATGTTCACCTGGTCATTGAATGCCTGAGTCGTTGACATCCGACTCAGGATGGAGCGGGTGCCGTCCTCCACCGTCACTCGAGTGGATGACGCCTCGGCACGCATGTGTTCGAGCTGCCGGGCCTGCTCCTGCTCGCTCTCCAGGGAGTCAAGGTGCCGGGAAATCAGCCGGGCGACGGCCACGCAGGCGACGGCCACGAGGGCGAGTCCACCCATCATGAGGGTGACGTCATCGGTGAACAGATTGATCACCACAGCGGCAACGGCTTCGCTCACCGTAATGACCACAAGCGTCATCGCCCACAAGGGCACCCTTGCGCCTCGGCCACGATCCGGCTGGGCAGGGCTTCCGTCCGACGGCGAACCGTTTGCCGCATCGGGGGCGGCGGGTCGACCAAATCGCCACGACATATAGTTTGCTCGCCTTCAGTCCAGTTGCCGCCGCTAGATATGGCATCGAGCCGCGCTGCGGCACCGTACCAACTGTAGGCGACGGTGGAGAGGGCTTGGAGGCACCCAATGCAGCGGCAATTGGGGCGGACTATTCGCTTGGACGGTCATTGAAAGCTCGCATAAATGTCCGCAAACATTGAAACGACTGCCACCAAAGTCGACTAGCATGTAACACGACTGATACTCACAGCGAACATTTTCCGCTTCGGCTGGCTCGTCTGCAATCTACTCTATCGGAGAGAGCTGCGGACCATCGCTATGGCGTGATCGAGTGCACTCGACTCGGCAGATCAGGGGATCAATCAAAGCTGCCCAAAGTATGACTAGAAATCTTATAATCGTGCAGGTCGAGTTTCTTCTGGAGCAGAAAAGATGCCAATATCACCGAAGGCAACTACTTCGGAAAATGCATCCTGACCACCGACAATGAATCGCGCCTCCAGCACCCATCGGAGGCGGGTACGGTCCACGTTATGCTGAATCCACAACACTCGGGCACCCATCAACGTACGTCCTTTTTGGCGCCGTTCGCTCAGCCATGACTGGAACTGGACGTGGTTCCACACCGATAGCGGGACCTGACACTCGGCTCCGTTGCGGCGTGAGCCGTTGCTGATCATCTCCATCGCTGCTGCCGCCGCTTCGTTGAGAGTGGCGGTAACCGGTGCGCCGTTGCGGATAGCGCATTCTCGGAGATAGCCAACGTGGGCGGCGTTGGGTGGGGTACCGAGGACGACTCGGCCGCTGGATTCCCAGCGGCCGAACTCGACGTTTGTGGTCAACCCTGGCATGTTCTGCATGTTTCTGGGGACCCAGAACAGGATGACGTCGACGATGGCGAGCCAGCGGTCTTCCCAGGTGTGGTGGTCGTACTTCAGCGGCTTGCCGTTACGCGGCTCGGGCACGAAGACGACCAGCTCGCCGGCGCTCTGCCACGCGGACTCAACGGCCTTGAGCGCTTCGGGGCGCCACGACGGAACGTCAGTGGTTCGCGGCATCGGGCCGGCGATGAACAACGACGCGTCCCATGCTTCGGGCGGTTCCTCGTTGGCGTAGACGACGGTGACTCTGCTGCTCACGGGTTAACTCCCACACGCTCACACAAGGCTCTTAGTTCGGTCCATCCGGTTCCGCGCCGCGACTTCTCCAGCAGGTGGCGGACCGTTTCGGTGACCAGGGGTGACAGCCGCACTCGTTGTGGAGCGAGTCGTTCGGCGTTGAGGAGCATCCGCAGGGCTTCGGCGTCCTTGTTGATGTTGCTGAGCGCACGGGCAGTGTCGATGTAAAAGGCGGCCTGCCTCGACCGTGAGATCCCCGCGATGCCCGTGGGATCGATGTCCCGGGCGATCTGGACGGCTGCTCGTGGATCGCCGGCGTCGGCGTTCATGCTCACCCGCCACACGTCGATGGCTGTGGGGCCGAAGTTCAGCCCGAGTGCCGGGGACTGGCCGGTGAGCTGGGCGATGCGTTCGGCTTCGCCTATCGCGGCTTCCGCGGCGCTGGTGTCACCGAGTGCCCATTTCGAAAAGCCGGTCATCATGTAGAGCTGGCCGAGCATCTCCTTGCCATGGGGTTTGTCGGTGTGTGGTTCCAGCTCGGTGGTCGCTCGTTCGGCGATCCGGAGCGCTCGGGCGTACAGCCCGCAGCCGCTCGCCGCATGCGCTTGCGACCACGCGGACAGGCCGAGCATGACGGGATTCTGTAGGTAGGTCGCGGCTTGACGTCCGCGGTCGGCGATCAGCACCGCCGAGGCAGGGTCGCCGAGGTATCTGATGACGAATGAGGCGGTGTCCTGGGCAAGGACCAGCGCTTCGAGCGCCCGTTCTCGGTCATTACCGAAGGCTGCGGCGTGCAATTCACGCAGCAGCGGTGGGATGAGCTTCGCCGCGCCGGTGTAGTCGCACTTGAGGCGCAGGTCCATGACCAGGTCGAGGCGCTGGATCGATGACTCCAGCTCGCCTTCGGTGGTGCCGGGTGGATCTTCAAGGTCGGCTTCGATGGCCGCCTGCACGATGTGGTAGATCGCGCTCTTCGTTTCTGCTTCGCCGTGCTCAGGGCCGATGGCGCCGGTCCCGGTGAGTTCGGCAAGGGGAACGTTAAGGGCCTTGGCCAGGGCGGCCAGCATGAACCGGTTGTCGGCGCTGCGTTCGCCTCGTTCCAGCCGGCTCCACTGCACGTGACTGATGCCCGCTCGGGATGCCGCGTACCGGATGGACCAGTTGCGCTGTAGCCGCAGCATCCGCAGACGTTCACCGATGGGTTCCGTCGCGATGCGCGGTGATCTCATGCCTGCTCCCCGGGCGTTTCGGCCCCTGCGCGACGGAACTGCCGGAACCACTTGGTACCAGTGTGGCACGCGCCCGTCGATAACTTCCACACACGATCAGTAGCCGGATGCCGCATCGTTCGATGCCGTTGAACTGCCGGTCCGGCCGGAGATCGCGTCAGATCGGAAGGAGGAGCGATGGCAGCGAACACGTACTACGCGAGATCGGCGGCGGAACCACTGGCCGAGGCACAGCAAACTCTGGACCGGCATGTGACGTCGAGCGCGACCGGCCGTTGCCTGGAGTGCGGTTCGCTGGGGCCGTGCCGGAACCGGGAAGGTGCGGTGGCGATCTTCGCTCGGAGTCTCCGGCTGCCGATGCGTCAGCCGGGGGCAAGTCGGCCCGAGTTGATCGGCGCGGTGCGGGTTGGCGCGCCAGTGCTTGGGGCGGCGAGACAGCGATGAGCATCCTGACCGTTGCCGAAGATACGGTGCCGCGCCACGGCTGTCCGTATGACCAGCGAGTGCGCTCTTCGAGGTACGCGGTCGCACTTGCCGCCGGCGACAAGCCCGCCGCCGTGGTGTTGGACACCGAGGCCGATCTCGGTTGGGCGCTACGGCGGTGGCTCGTCGGCATGGTGGCCTTCGACCGGCGTGACAGCTGCTGGGTTTGGCTGGATCGCGATGAGAGCTGGGAAGGCCTGGTCGTCGGCGAGGCCAACGAGGATCTGACGGACCCTCGGGCCGCGGTGCTGGCCCAGCAGTGGGCGGCCGGCCTGCTGCTCGAAGAGGACTCGGATGTTTTGCTTTGTGACCTGTGCTTTTGCGGCTCGTCCCCGCCGCCGCGGCTGACGGAGTGGCGGACAGTCTGGTACGCGGGGATCCGCCATTACGCGCCGTTGTTCGCCGGTACGGCGGCGTGTCATGTTCCGGTTTCGGACCTCCGCCCGGCGACGGGTACGGAGTGCTGCTGCACGGAGCGCGAGAGATGACCGGGGAGGAAGCTGACCTGGAGGCAGGAACGCCGCTGCATCTCGCTGTACGTCCGGGCGGGGCCTGCCGCGCCTGCCGGGACCCTTGGCCCTGCGACGTGCAGCGGACAACCCTGGCCCGGGAGTACCGGCATGCCCGTACCTCGCTGCTGGTCTAACTCGCCCTCCGCATGATCGACGCGATGGAACACACGCCAGCCACTGAAGCGGGCCATCTGTACGGGCGGTACCTCGGCTGGGTGCCATCGGCAGACGACTGGAACGGTTCGCTGCCCGCTGTTGAAGACGCCCGTCACGGAGCCCGCGCCGCGTGACGGGAGCCGACGCGGGCGTGGCCAGCCCTTCCCCCTGTGGACGGTCACGCCCGCCCGGTCAATCCCTGCTGCGGTGCCGCTGTATCGAGCGGACCGCTGCCTTCATTCCGATCCAACTTCGGTTCCTGGAAGGAAGTCACTCATGACCAGCACCTTCATGAACCCGACCACGCTGCCGGCCGACGTCGCGGCCCTCCGGCGACTCGACTCCGGATTGATGGAACGGCTGCGCCACGAGGCGTTGACCGTGCCGCAGGACTGGGTCGTGGAGTACGGCGACTACCAGAACGGCGGCTGGCACACGTTGTCGCTGCTCAACGACTCCGGCGACCCGCGCGACGTCACGATCCGGGACTGTCCCCAACCGCAGCCCACGGCCCTCCTCGAACGGATGCGCGCCGTGCAGGAGTTGATCGCCGAGCTGGGCGTGCGGGTCATGTGGGCGCGGTTGGCGCGCCTGGACGCGGGCGCGTTCCTGTGGGAGCACCGCGATTACGGCGAGTTGACCACGACCGAGCGGCACCGCCTGCACGTGCCGCTGGTGACCAACTCCTCGGCCTACCTCGTGCTGGGCGGCACGAAGGTGCACATGAGCGTGGGCCGGGTGTGGCGGCTGACACCGACGAGCCCGCACGGCGTATGCAATCGGTACGGACCGTCACGAGTCCACCTGATCATCGACTGCTACGCCGACGACGCATTCGCGTCGCTCAACCACAGCGAGGCACCCGACCCGGGCACCGCCGAACGGCTGCCCGAGCCCGAACAGGCCCAGCTCGATGAGGCAGTCGCGATAGCGACCGGCCTGGCGGAATTGGGTTACGACCATGCCGCCGAAACGACGTTGCTGGAGCTCTTCTACCAGTACGCGATGCCGGAAGGCCGGGCCTACGACCTCATCACCGGCATGTACACCGCTCTGCGCCGCGACGACGACGCCCGACGGTGGCACGCCAAGAAGGCCGTGATGCTCGGCCACGCGTGACCGCTTCGCCGCAAACCTTTCCGTTCGATCTCCAGGAGGCTCGCTGTGAGTACCCACTTGCTCGACGACGTCGCCGCGGTCAACCTGCCGCGCCAATTCGGACTGCTACAGAAGGCGATCGGCGTGATCAGCCGTAGCCAGGCCGTGCACTCGCTGCACGTACGCGGCTCCCTCGCGGCCGGCACGGCCGACCGGCTCTCCGACCTCGACTTCATCGTCGCGGTCCACGACCCCAGCTTCGGCCCGTTCCTGAGAATCATCGACACCCTGATGAGCACCGAACTCGGCGCGCTGTTGCCGGGCTGGCGAGACACGATCGTCGCCCGCATGGGCGGCCTCGGTTACGTCTTCCTCGTCCCACACGAGGGCGCCCTGCACCAGATCGACCTGTACGCCGTGCCGGTCTCACGGCTGGACACCGTGCTAGCCCGCACCAAGGCGATGCCGGTTTACCAGGCCGAAGGCGAACACCGCGGACGCAACAGCCAACAGGTCGACTGGCTCATCAACAGCACCCTCGATCGACCCTGCACCGCCCAGGAACTGCTCGTGGAGATCTTGGTGCTGGGGCACATGATCGACAAACGGATCGCGCGGGGGCAGCGCTACGTCGCGTACGCGGAAATGTTCGCCCTGCACACCGCCGCGAAGAACCTCATCAAGACGGCGCTCGCGCCCGGATCGGCCTTCTACGGCTGGTACCACCTCGTGGAGGAGATCGGCGCCACGCCGATCGGCCGACAGTGCCTCGCCGATCTCGACCGTCTGATCTCGGGCCAACCGGTCCCGGACGCCTACGACTTGACGGCTGCGCTGACCATCACCCTGGAGCTAGGGGAACGCGCCGTTCCGGAGGCCGTCGCCGCGCTGCGTCCGGCGATCACCGCCTACTGGCACTACCTGGAGCAGATGTGAGAGCCCCCAGCGGCACAGCGGTGTTCTTCGGAGGTTGCGTTCCGGCTTCCCCGCGCGAGGAACACCTCGCTCACGACATCGGCGTCCTGCTCGCCGAGTACGGCTTCACCCTGTGGCACGGTGGCTACAACGGGCTGATGGAACACGCGGCGAAAGGGGCCGCCGAGCACGGTGCGCCGGTCGTAGCGGTCAGTGTCCAGAACATGCCGTGGGGCAGCTTCAACCCGCACGTCACCGACACGATTCTGCTGCCCACCATGGGTGCACGCATGCACACCTTCCTCGACGCGGCGGACGTCATCGTCGCCATGGGCGGAGGTATCGGAACACTGCACGAACTGACCGCCGCCCTCTGGTACGCGGGCAACATCCGCCCGGTCCCCGTGGTGATCGCCGGCGCGACCGCGAGCCGGCTGATCAGCTTCCTGCGGAAAGAGCGCTGGGTGTACGAGTCACCGACCCGCCCACTGAGCTTCCTACACAGGATCGACCGGGCAACCGATCTGATCCCCTTCATCACCGCTTCCCATGACGCTCACCGGAGCAAGTCGTGACGGCGCTGGCACAGCGAGTCCTCGCCGTCGGCACGATGAACGGCCCCTATGTGCTGCCCACCGGGAGAACCCTGGACTTCTACTTCGACGAATATCGCGTCGTAGCGGATCCAGCACTTCTGGCAGAGACAGGTAAGGCCCTCGCTCGCCTGCTGCCGCCGCGCATCGACGTGATCGCCGGGCTGGAGCTGGGCGGCGTACCGTTCGCGCTCGCCGTTTCCGCAGCCACTGGCCTACCGACAGCCCTCGTCCGAAAGGTGGCCAAGCCCTACGGAGCCCGACTGCAAGTCGAGGGCCAACCGCCTCCGGGCGCGCGGGTAGCGATGGTCGATGACGTGATCCGATCCGGACGGCAGATCACGATCGCCGCGACAGCGCTAAGGCAGGCCGGTAGCGATCCGGTGACGGCGCTGGCCCTCCTGATCCGGCCGGGCAACGCCAAGGCGCTACTCAACAGCCAAGGCATAGCCGTGGCAGGTGTCATCGACGACAGCCCGGTTCCGCTGAGGCTGGGGCAACCATGATCCATGCGGTGCTCTACGACCTCGACGGCGTCATCGTGGACAGCAAGTCCACCGTCGTGGAAACGCTATGTGAGGTGGCTGGCATCGCGCTCGGAACATTGCCACCACCGGAGAAGGTCCGTCGCCTGGCCTATCTGCCGCCGGTGCAGGTACTTGCCGAATTGGGCGTCGCTGACGCCGCCAAGGTGTTCGACGCCCACTTCGATACCGCGTACGCCGGGCACGCCCGTAAGTCACGGCTCGTCGCCGGGATGACGGCCGCGATGTGGCGTGTCCGGATGTCCGGACGCAGGCAGGCCATCGTCACCATGCAACGCCGCCACCGGCTCAACCTCCTTCCGTTGGGTGAGGTGCGCGACCTGATCGACACGATCGTGTGTTTCGAGGACGCCACGCCCAAACCCGCACCCGATCCGCTCTGGCTCGCACTCGACCGGCTGCAAATAGCTCCGGACCAGGCGTGCTTCATCGGGGACACCGCTTCCGACATACGAGCCGGAAGAGCGGCAGGTGTGACCGCGTACGGTGCGGCCTGGGGCTACCAAGACGCGGCTGCCCTGGTCGCAGCGAGCGCGGATGGGTTGCTCACCGAGCCCGCAGATGTCGTCGGTCTGGTCCTGGGCGAGCGGTCCGTCACAGTAGGCTACGATTCCAGCGCGACAGGTATGACCGTGCGCTCCGGCAGCAGCCCGTGAGCGGCGGCATCACCGTAGATCGGAAGCAGGGCAGGCATGGGAATGGTGGGGCGGCGAGCTAGCCGCGCCGAGCTGGGGAACGAGGACCGCGTCCTCGCCTGACCCCCTCGGCCCGGCTCGGCGTGACCAGAAACCCGCTTCCCACCGCTGTTTTCCTGTGCGAACCCGCCTGGACGGACACCGGCGAGGACCCCACACCATCCTTTCGCGTGCCCTGCACGTGATCTGCGGTGGTGTGGGGCGCCAGGTGCGTTCGCCACCTCATCACCTGTGAGGCTCTGCCATGCGTTCCGCCGACATCCGCAAGATCTTCTTCGAATACTTCACCAGCCGCGGCCATACCCGCGTCCCGTCCAGCTCGCTCGTCCCGGACGACCCGACGCTGCTTCTGGCCAACGCGGGCATGAACCAGTTCAAGCCGTACTTCCTCGGCGAGGTGCCGCCGCCGTATCCGCGCGCCACCAGCGTGCAGAAATGCGCCCGAACCTCCGACATCGACAATGTCGGCAGGACCACCCGGCACGCCACGTTCTTCGAGATGCTCGGCAACTTCTCCTTCGGCGACTATTTCAAAGCCGACGCCATCCGGTACGCCTGGGAGCTGCTCACGGAGCACTACCGCCTCGACCCCGAAAAGCTATGGATCACCGTCTACCAGGACGACGACGAAGCCATCGAACTCTGGCGACAGGTCGGTGTCCCCGCCGAACGGATCCAGCGCCTCGGCATGGACGACAACTTCTGGTCCATGGGCGTACCCGGGCCGTGCGGACCGTGCTCGGAGGTCTGCTACGACCGAGGGCCCGCGTTCGGTCCGGCCGGCGGCCCGGAGGCCAACGGCGAGCGCTACCTGGAGATCTGGAACCTCGTCTTCATGCAGAACCTGCGCGGTGAAAGCGCCGGCGGCGGCAAGGGCGACTTCCCGATCTTAGGCGAACTGCCCAACAAGAGCATCGACACCGGCCTCGGCCTCGACCGCATCGCCGCGATCCTGCAAGGCGTGGACACCGTCTGCGAGACCGACCTGCTCGCGCCCACCCTGGCAACGGTAGAACGCCTGGCCGGACGCCGCTTCCCCGGCCGCAACGGCAGCGACGAATCGGTCTCATTCCAGGTCGTCACCGAACACGCCCGCTCCACCGCGTTCCTGATCGCCGACGGCGTGCTCCCCTCCAACGAGGGCCGCGGCTACGTGCTCCGCCGCCTGATGCGCCGGGCGATCCGCCATGCGCGTTCCCTCGGCATCGACCGGCCCGTCCTGGCCGAAGTCGTCGGCAGCGTCATCGACAACCTCGGCACCGACTGGCCCGACCTGCGCAACCAACGCGAACTGATCACCGCCGTGGTCAGCCGAGAAGAGGAGACCTTCGGCGTGACCCTGCGCCAGGGCACCCGGCTACTCGAAGCCGCGATCACGCGCACTCGCACCAGCGGCGGTACCCGGCTCGCCGGAGAGACGGCGTTCGAACTGCACGACACGTACGGCTTCCCCATCGAACTCACCCTCGAAGCGGCCCAGGCCGCCGGCCTCACCGTCGACGAAGACCGCTACGCCGCGCTCTTGGAGGAACAACGACGCCGGGCGAAGAAGAGTGGCAAGGCCCAGACCGCGGCCGCGATGCGCCGCCAAGACGCCTACCGCGCGATCCTCGCCCAGCACGGCCGCACCGACTTCGTCGGCTACACCGCCACCACCGCAGACACCGAACTCATCGCACTGCTCGCCGACGGCGAACCACTCCCGGTGGCGTACGAGGGCCAACAGGTCGAGGTCATCATCAGCCGCAGCCCGTTCTACGCCGAACGCGGCGGACAGATCGGCGACACCGGAACCCTGACCACCGAAGACGGCACCACCATCGAAGTCACGGACACCACCTACGGTCTCGACGGCTTCTACGTCCTCACCGGCCGAGTAACCACCGGCCAGGCCCGTGCCGGTCAATCGGCCCACGCCGTCGTAGACGCGGACCGACGCGCCGCGATCGCCCGATCCCACTCAGCCACCCACGTCCTGCACGCCATGCTGCGCCGCAATCTCGGTGAACACGCTCGTCAGCAAGGCTCTCTCGTCGCCCCCGACCGACTGCGGTTCGACTTCGCCCACTTCGCGCCCGTCGACCCGGACCGTCTCCAAACCATCGGCACCATGATCAACGACTACCTACTCGCTGATCCCGTCGTACGCGTATGGCATGCGACCCGCGCCGAAGCCGAGGAAGCCGGAGCCATCGCCTTCTTCGGCGACACCTACGGCGACCTCGTCCGGATCGTCGACATCGGCGACGCCTCGCGGGAACTTTGCGGCGGCACCCACGTCGCTCACGCTACTCAAGCCGGGCCGGTACGCATCCTCGGCGAATCCTCCATCGGTGCGGGCCTACGCCGCATCGAAGCATTGACCGGCCGCGACGCACTCCAGCGAGTCGACCAAGAACGCCGCCTCCTCGACGAGGTCACCCAGTTACTCGGAAGCCGACCCGACGACCTGATCGCCACCCTGAGCAAACGACTGGCCGCGCTCGCTGAGGCCGAGAAGAGCCTGGCCGACTACCGTCGCCGGGAACTGGAGACCGTCGCCGCCGAACTGGCCGGGAAACGTCGCAACCTCGGTCAGGGGACGCTCGTGACCGCGCACGTCAGCAATATGCCGGCTGCCGAGCTTCGCACGCTTGCCATCACCGTCGTTGACCTCCTGCCACGAGCCACTCCGGCGGGCGTCATCCTCGCCACTAACGACGACGGCAAAGCGCTTCTGGCGGCAGCGATCAACCGCCCGCTGTTGGATCGTGGAATCCAAGCCCGCCAGTTGCTCATCGAGGCAGCCGCCACCATCGGCGGAGGAGCCGGCGGCACGGGTCCGATCGCCAGCGCAGGAGGACGTAACAGCACCGCCCTCGGCACGGCCCTCGCTCTGGCCGAGGATGCCCTCGCCGCCGTCATCGGCCCGTAAGCGCGAAGTCCAGCTGAATCCGCCTCGCGATTGGAGGGTTCTGGCCGATGCGCCCTTGGCCAGAACTCTCCGCCGTGCGGTGCTCCCCAAAGCCGCAGCAGCCCTAAGGAAAGTCTTTTTCGCGGCTTTCGTCATCGTACTTTCAGATGAACAAGTGAACAGCGAACGTTCGGAGAGCGCTCTCCATCGGTACTGGGTAGATGCGTGTGCTTTGTAGGCCGAGAAAGCTGCCGCCTCCGCCGCTCTCGCGGACACATAGCCGCAACATCGGTTGGACACCAACGTTCTGCGTTCCCCGCAACAGCCGGAGATACCCGATGATGATGATGATCGATGCGCGTGAGGGGGTGATGACGATTGGCCCGTCGTTACCGAGTCGGTCCGGGCGAATTCCACTCCACCCCACCGGTCCAGCCTGCTAGTGACGTGGATCTACGCGGGCTGCGCGAGCGGCACTGGCGACTGCTGTCGCTAGTGGCCGAACATGCGCTTCTGGACAGCGAGTGCGCCGCCGAATTGATGTTCGGCAGCCGTCCAGCAGCGGTGCGGCACCTGCAAGCCCTGGCGCGAGCCGGATTGGTGTGGCGATTCGCGCGCGATGACGATCGCACCCACCGCGCCTTCTACGAGGTCAGCACGAACGGCGTGGATGCCCTGACCGCCCGAACGCGGGCCAGCGGACTTCCGGTGCCCGTCAACCTCGGCGGCGCTCACCGCGATCAGTACGTGACCAACCACGTGCATGTCGGCTTGGTCCGCGCAGCCAAGGCCAGCGAGGGCCGGGCCTGGCTGTATAGCTGGCACCGCGGCGTAGAGGCCGCCGCCGGGATGCGCCGGCTCGGCATCTCCTCCGTGTATCCGCAGGCTGCGGGAACGTGGCTGGAGAACGGGCGGGTGCTGCGGTTCCTGCTGCATGTCGACGACGACCGACACTCTCTGTCCAGCGAGCCACCTCCGGCAGCGCAGGCGCTGGCCGGCTACCGCCTCGGCCGTACCGGAATTCCGGCGACCGCGCTACTCGTGCTGGCCTCGACCGCCGAACGCGAAGCCGAATTGCATCGCAACCTGACTGCACAACCTCTGCCAGTGCCGGTCGCCGCGACCACCCCGCAGCGCCTCTATGCCCTCGGCGACCCCAGCGCGAAAATCTGGACCCCGACCTCCACGGAGCCGGGTCGACTGGTCCGGCTGATCGACGTCGCGCCGTACTGACGTCCCCGGGCCATGGCACCGATCTTCGGTGACGGGGTGGCCGTCGGTGGGCTGTCCGCGGGGATGACCGCCCAGGTGATCGCTGCGGGGTCAGTCTTGATCCGGATCCCCAAACGGACACCCTGTGTGGCCTGACAGTGCAGGTCATCCCCACTGTCGCCAGTTCCGCGCATGTGCAGACAGACCCTCTACCTGGGGTCTCCCCGGGGGTACGCGAACATCTCCGAACTCCTCCTCATCGACCTCCTCGATCGAAAGGCGTCGCCTATGCAAGATGACTTCCTGAGAATCCAATCCCGCCTGACGGACCGCGACCACGTTCTGCTCGGCTGGCTTGCCGACCACGGCGTACTCACCTCCTTCCAGATCGCGCACGCGCTCTATCCGTCGCTCGACTTCGCCCAGCGACGGCTGCGCAAGCTCTGCGCAGAGGATGTCGACCTGCTCGCACGATTCCGCCCGTTCCGCGCCGAGGGCGGCACGTGGCCCTACCACTACGTGCTCGGCCAGCGCGGCACCGAGGTCGTGGCCGTCGCCCGCGGCACCGAACTGCCGCGCAAGGACCAAGCGCGCAAGCGGCGCTGGCACCTGACCAACCGGGCCAACCTCCCCCACCTGCTGGGCGTCAACCAATTCTTCACCGACCTGGCGGGGTACGCCCGAACCCACCCACACGCCAGCCTCGACCGCTGGTGGCCGGCATCGCGATTCACCACCTTCGCCGGATTCATCGAGGAAGGCGACTCACCCACCCTGATGGCCGCAGTACCGAAAGTGCGCCCGGACGGGCACGGCATCTTCACCGAACACGGCCGCAGCGTGCCGTTCTTCCTCGAACACGACACCGGCACCGAGCCACTCACCACCCTGATTGGCAAGATCGACGGCTATCTCGACCTCGCCTACCACCTCGGCCGCGATCGACCAGTGCTGTTCTGGCTTCCCACAGCCCTTCGGGAACGCCACCTCCACCAGCGACTCACCGAAGCCGGGATCCGCTACCCCATCGCCACTGCCGCCCGTGACACGGCCGCACAACGCGCGCTCAGCCCCGCCGACAACCTATGGCAGGTCTACCAGGTTCCCGGCGCCCGTCTCCGGCTCACCGATCTCGCCAATCTGACCGGCACCGCCGACCCAACCTCGGACTGAGCGGCTACCCGGCCTCGAAGGCGACGATCCATCGCATGACGATCGGATCGTTGCGCTGGACATCTGATGCCGGCTCCCACCGAGCCGTCCCGCCCCATACGGAAATCGATGTTGAGTCACCCCGGTCACCGTTGACAGGTTCTGTCAGGGCCTCTGAGCCGTGATTCGATCGCCTTCCCGCTATTGATCAACGTGCGCGTCTGACAGCTCCGCCGTCCAGTCCTTCACGCGGGATTCTGCCGGAAGCGCCTCTGAGCTGGCCTGTCAGATTGCATGGCCAGCACAGGGATGTTCTCCGTCCGCATTCGGTCCAGCGTGACCGGAGGCGGTTCCTGACAGAACCTAACAGTCCACGATGACCGAGCGTCGGACTGGCAGCCTGCTCTGCCCGCAGCCTCGCGGCCCCAACCGAGCCTGCCGTCCTAAACCACCGTCCGGCAGCATGCCGGACGAAATCCTTCCCATGATTGGAGGCCTCATGCGATTCGTGACCGTCTGCTTCCCGCAGCTCAACGCCCCTCAAGGAGGACGATGGTTCGACGCCGTGATGACCAACGGCTGAATCGCCGCTCATCACGCGGCCCCTCGCCCGCTACCCCGACTCGGTCAGCGGGCGAACTCGTCTCGGAAGACAACCCGCACGCGGACGTGCCCGGCCACCCTGACGCTCGCGGCACCTTGCCGATGGCCCGCCATCTGACCGACCTCGCCATCGAGGACGAGATCCAAACCCTCGCCGCCGAAGCAGCACTGCCAACTCCCGATCAAGCCGCCCGCCTTGCCCGGCTGCTACGGCTACATCAATGCAGGCGTCGCACAGCCTGACCGTTCCCACTTCCCGGTCGGACGCGGCACCGCTGCCGCGTCCGGCCGTTTACAAGATCGCCAGCCGCGGTCTGAGCCCGTGCGGGCATGTCCTTGATGTGGATCAAGTGCGCCGACCGTTTAGAGACGTACCGCGACAGGGGGACATCGCGATGCTGATATTTGCTGGCCGGGCGGTTCGCGAGAGGGTTATCCGGCGGCCGAGCATCCGTGTCGTCGAACGAGCATGGCCCATCCGGGGAGGTCAAGACGCGATTCGTCCGGAAGTTTGCGAAGGTAGCGCCACGCCGACCGCCCATGTGGCGTTGTACGAGACGAGATCACCGGCCTTGTAACCGCTGAAGCCGAAGAGATCCAATCTCTTCCAAACCGAACGAATGTTCGACAAGATGTGATCTCAAGGGGGGTGACTTCGATGGCGGACCGAAGCGGGATCGAGTGGACCGAGGCGACGTGGAATCCAACGACCGGCTGTGACCGCATTTCCCCTGGCTGTGACAACTGCTACGCCTTGGCACTGTCGCGGCGACTCAAGGCTATGGGGTCGGCGAAGTATCAGACGGACGGCGATCCGCGGACCTCTGGGCCTGGTTTCGGTGTTGCACTACACGAGGACGCCCTGAACATTCCCCGGCGATGGCGAGATCCGCGAGTTGTGTTCGTCAACTCGATGTCGGACCTGTTCCACGCCCGGGTGCCGGTGGCCTATGTGCAGCAGGTTTTCACGGTCATGCGAGAAACCCCTCGACACACCTATCAGGTGCTCACCAAACGCGCATCCCGGCTTGCCAAGCTCGCGCCGCTCCTCGACTGGCCGCCAAACGTATGGATGGGCGTCAGCGTCGAGACGGCCGATCAACTATTTCGCATCGACGATCTCCGACGCGTTCCTGCCGCTGTCCGGTTCGTCTCGGCGGAACCCCTACTCGGACCGTTGGCGAACATGAACCTATCCGAGATCGACTGGCTCATAGCTGGGGGCGAGTCCGGACCGAACAGCCGTCCCGTCCAGCCCGCCTGGGTGCGGGAGGTACGCGACCAGTGCGAGGCTGCGGGCACTGCGTTCTTTTTCAAGCAATGGGGCGGCCGCACATCAAAGTCCGGCGGACGCGAATTGGACGGACGCGAGTACTCATCGATGCCCGCACCGTCCACTGGTGCAGACGCGGCCGACGCTCGACTTCTCCTCACGCGGAGCTAACCCGCAGGGTCCCGGCGAAGGATTCCGCGCAGCGGTGTTGCCGTGCGACACTGCTGCGTGACGCCGGGTAGTCAGGGGGATCAATGCCGGTTGACGGTGATGTGCCATGGCCGTGTGCGCCCCATACGGAGGCCAAGCACAACATCTACCGCCGCTATCTGGAGCGATGGTTTCCGATATTGCTGGCTTACGAGAACTCGTATCCGTCGGTCACCTACGCGGAGGGGTTCGCCGGCCCCGGCATCTACAGCGGCGGCGAACCCGGCTCGCCGGTCATCGCCATACGTGCGTTGACGGCCAAGGTTCCGCCCACCAAGGGCGTCGCTCGGTTCCTGTTTGTCGACGACGACGAGCGCTGTACCAGCATGCTCAAATCGACACTGCGGGAAGCGTTCCCCGACCGCCCCCGATCCGACCATGCGATGCCCGTCAACATCGTCCCCGGCACGTGCGCCACCAACCTTGAGCCCGAGCTCGACAAGATGAAGGCCTGGGGGCAGCCGATCTTCGCCAACCTCGACTCCTGGGGTAACGCCCCAGTGCCCTACCGGCTACTGCAACGCCTTGCCACAAACGTTTCCAGCGAAGTCATCGTCACTCTCCAGCCACAGCACTTCGTCCGCTTCGTCACCAAAATGGGCCCAGCAGCCGATGAAGTCTTCGGCGGAGATCCGACCTGGCGTTCGGTCACCGAACTCGCGGCAGAGGCGAAGAGCCGGCACATTCTCACCTGCTACCGACAAGCGCTGCACACCGCCGGCTTCGAGTATCTGCTGGACTTCGAACTGGTTCCTCGCAACGGGCAGCCGTTGTATCTCGTCTTCGGCACCGGGCATCCGCTCGGCGTGAAGAAGATGAAGGACTCCCTCTGGGAGGTCGATCGCACCCAGGGAGTCGGCTTCCGCGATCCCCGCGACGAACAAGCCGAGACACTGTTTGACATCACCGCACCGGAACTCGGCCCGTTGACCCGGCTACTTGTTCAGAAACTTCGCGACAACGGACCCACCCGGATCGAGGATCTCCGCAAGTTCGCGCTTTTCGAAACGGTCTACCGCGAGGAACACGTCATCAGAGCCCTCCAGCCTCTGACGGATCAGGGCGTCATCACCAGCGACCGTCGTGGCAGCCTCCGCAGGTCCTCCATCGTCTCCCTCGCCCCGACCCCGGGCCGGTGAACGCGAATCCCGAGCGCTGCACACAGCTCCGCGAAACAACGAGGTTGCTGCGTACACAACCGACCCGAGCCCGTCTTGCTCGGCCATTTCGACTGCGTTGCCATCGGGACGCGGACTGAGCGCTGCGGCATTCGACGCAGCGTCGAATGCCGCAGGGTTTCTCCGATGCACGTTCTTGAGACCCTCCCACGTTCAGGCCTGCAGAACCTCGCGGAAGCCCTTGAGCAATGCCTCCAGCTCGTCAACCTTCGCAGCGAGCTCTTCCAGCTTTGCTTCGTTTTCCCTGTCGACCTGGATGGTGTCGGAGGTGTTGAGCTTACGTAGGGCGCGTTCAGCCTCCTCGCTGCTAGACCCATTGCGAACCGCATTGATGACCGCGCCGGCCTCGCTCCCGATCTTGTACACCACCACGTAGTGGTTCTGGTTACGTGGAAGCTCGGCGGGAAGGTGACCCAGACCCATGTTCGCCAGCTCGGCGCTGATCGTCGCCACTACGTTGACCTTTAGCCGCTGGTAGCCACTGAGGTAGCGCAGGTCCCACATGGATACTCGCAGAACGCCACCGCTGCTGCGCACGTCAGCGTCAAGCTCCTGCCACGTCTCATAAGCAGCCTCGTACTCGTCATCCGCGTCATACTGCGCCACTAGTAAGTCCTTATCGGAGGGAGGTAAGCGTTACGCCAGTCTGGTTTAATTTTCTACTTCGGTCAAGGTTTGATTTTAGATGCTTCGGCCCACTCGGTTAGAGGCCAGCGGCATCCTCGCCGAACCTCCACTTCCAGCCCAAGCGGTGACGGCCGAAGGGGCGACGGCTGCCCTTACCTGCTGGGAGGAGCGTGATGTCCGCGACCAGCCGGATGATGTCGCGTTTGACGGCTACCTCGTCTCCCAACTCGGCCCAGGCCTCGACTGCATGCTTGCCGATCCGGCCTCGGAGCACCGGTGGGATGCCGGCCTCGGAGGCTCGGGCCTCGTGCTGGGCGATCTGATCGAGGAGGCCCTTCTCGGCGCGAGCGAAGCTGATCGCGGTCACCTCGCCGTTCTCGGCAAGCCGCCGCCAGTCCTCCAACTCGGCGCGCAGCCGGGCGGCCTCGGCGCGGGCGTGGGCCACCTCGGCGTCGGACGCGGCCTGCGCGGTCAGGATCTCGTAAATGTCCTCTCGTAACAGCCACGCCACCACCACCCGCTGCACGAACTCGTCCATCAGATCCATCGGCGCCGCCACGCAACGCTTGTTCAGGCACGAGTACACATCACGCGACCAGTTACGCCGCCTGGCGAGCTGGCGTGAGATCGGGCCGCCGCACACTCCGCAGGGGACGACGTAGGACAGCAGGTACACCGCCCGTCCCGCGCGGGTGGTCTTGCGGGACGGGTCCTTCAACATGCGGACGGACGCCCAGTAGGTGTCCTCGTCCACGATCCCGTCCCAGATCCCGTCCCCGACGATCTCGCCACGCAGTACCCGCTTGCCGATGTAGGCGGGCCTCAGCGCGATCACGCGAACTACGCCGCGCATCCACTTCGTCCCCTGCGGGGACGGCACGCCCCGCGCGTTCAGCTCGTCCGCGATCCTGATCAGCGGAATGCCGCTGGTCACCTTGTCATAGATCTCCCGCACGATCCCCGCCCGGGTGTACTCGCTGGTCGTGCCGTCCGGCGCGGTAGCGATCAACACCTCGTCGTCGGGCTCCTGTCGCTCCAGGGCTCGGGTACGGGTGTGGTAGATCCGCCGGTACCCGTACGTCACCCGGCTGTGCGGGCGACCCGCCTCCGCCGCGCCGACGATGCCGCGCAGCACGTTGTCGCGAATCGAGTCGGCCAGCCATTCCGCCTGCACGGCCTGGAAGCCGAGCATCATCCGGTCGTTCTTGTCGCGCAGGTCGTACAGAACCCCGCCCACCAGCCAGAAGTTCAGGCCGACCTCGGTGCACATGTCACGGATCTTCACGTACACCGAGAGGTCGCGCTGGTTGCGGGAGATCTCCCAGATCACCAGCACGTCGCCCTTGCCAGTCTGGATCGCGTCGATCAGCCGCTCGAATTCCTCCCGCTCCTTCGTGGCGTGGCGGCTGGCCGACCGGTCGTTGTCCGTGAAGGAGGCCGAGTCCGTCCACCCGTGGGAGGTGATCTCCTTGACGTTGAGCACGCCCTGATCGTGGACGCTCTTGCCCTGTTCCTTCTTGTCCTGCGAAGCCCTCTGATAGCGCAGCGCTCGCACCTCGGCGCCACCCGCCAGCAAGGCCGTCTTGGTCTCGAACCGATTCGCGTTTCGCGGCCGCGCCGCCCGCCGTACCATCGATGCTGTCCCGTTTCCCCTGGTAATCGGTACCAACGCATCGACCATAGCTGTTATCGATCAATGGGAGTCCAGGACAACCAGACCGACGACGGCGACCACACGCCGCTGTAAAGACCGATCCGGACGTCGCGGCCGTGCGGCGTGGTGATCCGCTCGACGGCCAGACGCTCGATGAAACTGGGGAAACTCCCGCTGGTCAGCTGCGATTGCCACAGCAGGGCCTGGCTGCTCCAGTCACCGACGATGTCCGGACGCCCCGGGAACAACTCGCTCGCCCGGATCTGGTCGCTGACACACGCCAGGAGCAGCAGCAGATTGGCGCTGTAGGCCGCGTACCGGGATGGCTCGCCGTGGCGGGACGGCTGGTATCCGGCGTAGCGCTGCCCCGCCGGGCTGTGTGGCAGAGCCTGGAAGAGCCGCAGGAGGAGCGCCTTCAACGACTCCCGGACCGCGTGCTTCTCCGCCCACGCCGTCCCGCTGAGAAAGTCGATGATCGTGGAGCGGCGGCTCAGCGGCTGATGGGAGAGCAGCGCCCGCAGCAGATCGTCGTGCATCGGCGCCGGCCCGAACGACGACGTGGTCACCGACGCCTGGGCCGCCACGTCGAGCAGCACCTGCCAGGTGAGCCGGGCCACGAAGAACTCGGTGAACGTGGCGTGCAGGAACTCGTACGTCTCCAGGGAGGCCTGACCTCCGGCCCGCGCCCGATGAACGAAGAAGAACCGCCCGAGCGTCAGCTCGGCCGGGCGCAGCGCGACACGCAGCCCGCCCGGCGGCTGCTGGACCGGGCCGAGCAGACCGGCCAGATCCGCCTCCAGGTCGGCCTCGCTCACCCACAGCGTCGAACGGTTGAACATCGCGAAGGCCACCACCGCCAGCCGCCGCAACTCCTCCTCGACGGCGGCGGCGAGATCGCGGGCCGGCAGGCCGGGCCGCTGCTTGACCACCTCCCGGACGGCGAAACTGCGCAGCAGCCGCTCATACAGCTGGTCCTGCCGCAGACTGCCGCCGGCCTGCTGCAACGCGTTGCCGTCGGCGTCGTAGAGGGCCAGCATGAGCAGCAGCAGCGGTTGCTCGGCGAGATGCCGGTGGGCCAGCGCGCTGTCCACCGCCAGCGGCGCCAGCCGGCGGCTGGCGAGACCGGCCGCGTTCGCCCGGTTCCAGACCGCCAGCCAGGCCGTGATCTGCTTGTCGTCGAACGGCTCCAGCCGGATCGCGAGTGTCTCCGCCGTGGTCCGCGCCCGGTTGGCGACCGCGATCCGGCTGGTCACCACGACCGCCACCGGCCGGCCCTGGACGGCCTCGCGGTGCTGGAACGCGGCGACCCGCTCCAGGTAGTCGGTCTGGCTCACCCCGGTCGCCTGGAGCAGCTCGTCGAAGCCGTCGAGCAGGACGACGGGCAGGGCGTCGCCGGCCGAGCGGACCAGGGCCGGCCAGTCGAGCCGGTCCCCGGTGGCCGCGCGGATCGCGAACTCGAGCTGGTCCTGAATCTGGTCGAGGGACGGGGTGTCCCGCAGCACGACCCGGATCGGCAGGAACTCGCTGGCGGGCAGCCCGGCCGCCAGCACCCGGGTGAACACCGACTTGCCGGACCCGGGCTGACCCAGCACCAGCAGCGGGGCCCGGACGGCCCGTGGCGAGGTCAGGTGACCGATCAGGAAATCGCGTAGATCGTCTCGCACTGGGAACCGCGCCCACCAGTCGTCATCGCTGACCAGCGTCGACCCGGCATCATGCGACACCCGGAACCGGGGTGGCAGATAGGCCTCGCCGAGCGTGGGCACGGTGATGCCGTCCGGCACGTCGCCGGTGTCGACCACCGGACGGTCCAGGTCGTCGCGGTGGGCGGAGGCCAGCCCGGCCCGCCGCTCGTCCGGCGCCTGCCCGGCGTGGATCGCCAGCAGGACCGGGCCCATCTCGGTCAGGGACGCCCGGACCGCCCGCTGCTCCTGCCGGGCCACCCAGTAGGCGACCTCGGGAAACTCGGCGCACAGCCGCAGCAGCGCCTCGTCGTAGCGGGCGACCGAGGAGTGGGCGACCGAGGACAGCGTCTCGGCGATCCGGGTGCGGTCGGGCGCAGGTAGGTCCTCCGCGACGGCGAGGCCGTCGAGGAAGCTGGCCAGGCCGTCCGCGAGATCGTGGTAGTAGCTCCGCAGGTCGCGGCGGAAGTCGGCCAGCGACCGCTCCGGGCCTGGCAGCAGGCGTCCGGCCGCCATGATCTGGGGGACGAAGTCGCCGGGAGCGGCCGGACCGCCAGTGCCCAACGCGATCTGCTCGGCACGGGTCAGCTCGGCCGGCAGGCGCACTCCGGCCAGGCCCTCGAAGAAGGCGGCGACCACGATGACGGTGTGGGCGGCCTCGATCCGCTCGGTGCGGCCGTAGCGGGACAGGCCGCAGCAGCGCTCCGCCAGGCCGCGGACCAGCTGGTGGCTGAGCCGGGTCAGCTCGGCCTTCGCGTCGAACCAGCCCAGCACCTCCTCGACCAGCGGCGTCGTGCCCAGCATGAGCCAGCCGGCTGTCTTCTCCAGCAGACCGACGACCACGCTTTCCTGGCCGCCGAGAAGCCGGGCGGCGTCGGCGTAACTGAGCGACTTGGCCACGGATCCATCTTGGACGTCCGAGCGGAATGCGGCGTCATGCCCAGGGTTGAACCTTGCCGTCATCCCGTGGTCGTAGACAGAGATGGCCTCAGGAGGCGAAGCGGCGGGCGATGTCGCGGTGGGCGGCGGCCGCGGTGGCGGCGTCCCGGTCGCTGAACGGTGAGCCGGGGCCGGCGCCCATCGTCTCGACCTGGTCGGCGAAGCGGCGGTGGCTCTCGCCCGCGTGTTCCCGGCAGGCCAGGCAGGTGACGCTCTCCGGCAGGGTGGAGGTCATCGCGTACGGCACCCGGCAGCCGCACGCCGTCGGGACCTCGGCCGGCAGTTCGGCGGCCAGGCCGAACGTCGCGGCCAGCATGTTGCGCTCGGCGGCGCGGGACCGCAGCGCGCCCGCCTCGACGTGGATGTGTGGATCGTCCGACGGATTCACCATGGCCCCACTGTGCCATGCGCCGGCGGAATCGTCCGGCACGGGTGATGCCGCCGGGGCCGCCCGCGGGCAAGCCTGGACACGTGAGCGTGGAGCGCCGGATCCGGTGGCAGAAGTTTCCTCAAGAGGCCGTGGCGCCGGCCCTTCGCCACTTAACGTGAGCTTCATGTTCCGGCCACGGCATACCGGTGGTCGGCGGGGGTAACGTCCCGATCGGGAGGGTCTTAAGGCCCGTGTCCGTTCTCCGGGCCGCCGATACGTTGATCGTGACCAGTCAGGAACTCGAAAAATTCCGTCGAGAGGAATGATCGTGACCGCCGTTTCGGATCACCGGGCCGCCACGTTCGACCAGCAGGAGCTCGTGCAGAAGCTCGCGGCTCCGGACGACGCCGAGATCGCCAGTCTGGACGCCTGGTGGCGGGCGAACAACTACCTGACAGTCGGGCAGATCTATCTGCAGGGCAACCCGCTGCTGCGGGAGAAGCTCAGGTCGGAACACATCAAGCCCCGCCTGCTCGGGCACTGGGGCACCAGCCCCGGCCTGTCGCTGATCTACGCCCACATGTCCCGGCTCATCAAACAGACCGGGCAGCAGGCCCTCTACCTGACCGGGCCCGGCCACGGCGGCCCCGCCCTGGTGGCCGCCGGCTACCTGGAGGGCACCTACTCCGAGATCTACCCGCAGGTCGGCCTCGACGAGGGCGGCATGCTGCGGCTGTTCCGCCAGTTCTCCTCACCGGGCGGCATCCCGAGCCACGTCTCGGTGACCACGCCGGGCTCCATCCACGAGGGCGGCGAGCTGGGCTACGTGCTGGTCCACGCGTTCGGCGCGGTGATGGACAACCCGGACCTGCTGGCCATCGCGGTGGTCGGTGACGGCGAGGCGGAGACCGGCCCCCTGGAGGGCTCGTGGAAGGGCGTCTCCTTCCTGAACCCGGCCCACGACGGCGCGGTCCTGCCGATCCTGCACCTCAACGGTGCGAAGATCGCCGGGCCGACGGTGCTGGCCCGCAAGGACCCGGCCGAGGTGCGCAAGCTGTTCGAGGGCCACGGCTACGACGTCCTCGAGGTCGAGGGCGACGACCTGCCCGGCATGCACCACCGGTTCGCGGCGGTCCTCGCCGAGGCGTGGGGCAAGATCAAGGGCATCCAGGCCGCGGCGCGCGGCGGTCAGTGGGACGGCACGCGGCCCAACTGGCCTCTCATCATCATGCGTACGCCCAAGGGCTGGACCGGTCCGGAGAAGATCGACGGCATCAAGGTGACCGGCACGTGGCGCTCGCACCAGGTCCCGCTCTCCGGGGTCAAGGGCAACGACGACCACATGGCCGAGCTGGAGAAGTGGCTGCGGTCGTACAAGCCGGAGGAGCTCTTCGACGCCACCGGCGCGCCGGTCGCCCAGATCATGGACCTGAACCCGCCCGGTGACCTGCGGATGAGCGCCACCCCGCACGCCAACGGCGGCCTGCTCACCAAAGATCTCGACATGCCGGACTTCCGGGACTACGCGATCGACGTGAAGCAGCCGGCCCAGGGTCGCGCCGAGTCGACCCGCAAGCTGGGTGAGCTGATGCGCGATCTCTACACCCGCAACCCGGACCGGTTCCGGCTGTTCTGCCCGGACGAGACGAACAGCAACCGGCTGGGCGCGGTGTTCGAGGTGTCCGACCGCGGGTTCATGGAGGCGGTCAACGACGAGGACGTCAAGATCAGCAACACCGGCCGGGTGATGGAGGTGCTGTCCGAGCACAGCTGCCACGGCTGGCTGGAGGGTTACAACCTCACCGGGCGGCACGGCATGTTCGCCACCTACGAGGCGTTCGCCATGGTCAGCGCGTCGCAGACGGTCCAGCACGGCAAGTGGCTCCAGGAGGCGGCGCACCTGCCGTGGCGGGCCAAGGTGCCGAGCCTGAACATCCTGCTCACCTCGACGGCGTGGCGTAACGACCACAACGGCTTCTCGCACCAGGGGCCCGGCCTGATCCAGGTGGTGCTCCAGCAGCGTGGCGACGTGGCCCGGGTCTACCTGCCGCCGGACGCGAACACCCTGCTCTCGGTGGCCGACCACTGTTTCCGCTCCCGGTCGTACGTGAACCTGATCGTCATCGACAAGCAGCCGCAGCTCCAGTGGCTGACCATGGACCAGGCGATCGAGCACTGCACCAAGGGCGCCGGCATCTGGGAGTGGGCCGGCAACGACGACGGCGAGCGCGACCCGGACATCGTCCTGGCCTGCGCCGGCGACGTGGTGACCATGGAGACCGTGGCGGCGGCGCAGATCCTCAACAAGAAGCTGCCGCAGATGAAGGTCCGGGTCGTCAACGTGGTCAACCTGATGACACTGCCGCGGCCCAAGGACCACCCGCACGGCATGCCCGAGACCATGTTCCGTGAGCTGTTCACCGACCACGTGGACGTGGTGTTCGCCTTCCACGGCTACCCGGGCGCCATCCACCAACTGGTGCACGGCCGGCCGGACGCGGACCGGTTCCGGGTGCGCGGCTTCATCGAGGAGGGCACCACCACCACGCCGTTCGACATGACGGTCCGGAACAAGGCGTCGCGCTACCACCTGGTGATGGACGCGATCAACAACGCGAAGCGGCTCCCGGCCGGCGCCAGCGAGCTGAAGGCCTGGTGCCAGTCGCAACTGGCCAAACACGAGCAGTACGTGGTCGAGCACCTGGAGGACATGCCCGAGGTCCGGGACTGGTCGCTGGGCGACTGGGCCGAGCACTGATCTTGATCGTGCGATATCCCACTGGGTATTGCACGTAGATGAGCGGTACGGCGCGCGAATCTCCACATTCGCGCGCCGTTCGCGTATCGGAGTTCGCGAATCGGTCAGCGCGCCGAAAAGATTTCCTCCGAAACTACGGCGGAGACCTGTCTCACCCTTTCAATCATCGGCGTGGGGAGCGAAAGTGAGGGAAGCACACACCCGTCGCTCGACGATGAGGAAGGGGACCCCCGTATGACCGCCACCCTGAACCCCTGGCCGACGACCCGGCAGGGATCCACCGACCACCCGGTGCAGACGCTGCAGTACCTGCTGCTCGCCCATGGTCACACGGTCACCGTCGATGGCGTTTTCGGCTCCGAGACCGGCGACGCGGTGCGCGCCGTCCAGCGCGCCAAGAACCTGCCCGACGACGGCGTGGTCGACGCGGCGACCTGGCGGGCACTGCTCGTCGCCGTGCGTCCCGGGATGCGGGGCAGCGCGGTCCGCGGCCTCCAGGAGGAGTTCGCCCTCGACGGCGCCGACGGCATCTACGGCCCCAAGACCGAGGCGGCGATCCGCGACCTCCAGGCCAGCATCCGCGACGGGGGTGTGGCGGTCGACGTGGACGGGGTGGTCGGCCCGCAGACCTGGCAGGCGCTGGTCAGCGGCCTGCGCGAGGCGGCCCCGCTGAGCAAGGCGGCCTGAGGGTCAGCGCCGGATCGTCGCGGGATCGAAGCCGAACGGGAGCTCCAGCCGGTGCGCGGCCATCAGGTCGCGGTCGGCGAGCAACTCCCCGGTGGGCGCGTCCGCGACGATCCGTCCGCCGTCCAGGATCACCGCGCGCGGGCAGAGCTCCAGCGCGTAGGGCAGATCGTGGGTGACCATCAGGATCGTCACCGGCAGCGCGTCCAGGATCTCGGCCAGCTCCCGGCGGCTGGCCGGATCGAGGTTCGACGACGGCTCGTCGAGCACCAGGATCTCCGGCCGCATCGCCAGCACGGTCGCCACCGCGACCCGGCGGCGCTGCCCGAACGACAGGTGATGCGGGATCTGGTCGCGGTGCTCCAGCATCCCGACCGCGTCCAGCGCCTCGGCGACACGCTGGGCGAGCTCGTCTCCCCGTACCCCGAGATTCGCCGGACCGAAAGCCACGTCCTCCGCGACCGTCGGCATGAAGAGCTGGTCGTCGGGGTCCTGGAAGACGACGCCGACCCGGCGGCGGATCTCGGTGATCGCCTTGCGATCGCCGGGCGTGACCGGCAGCCCGGAGATCTCCACCCGGCCCGCGCCGCCGTGCAGGATGCCGTTGAGATGCAGCACCAGCGTGGTCTTGCCGGCGCCGTTCGGCCCGAGCAGGGCCACCCGCTCGCCCGGTTCGATGGTCAGGTCGATCCCGTGCAGCGCCTCCCGCCCGTCGGGGTAGGCGAAGGTGAGGCCGGTGATCTGGAGCGCCGCGGTCATGACGTCATGCTAGGAGGGCGGTCACGGCGATCCCGGCGGAGGCCACCGGCAGTGCGGCGGAGAGCACCCACTCGGCCGCCGGCGCCGGCGCGCCCACCGTGACCGGCATCCGCCCGGCGTAACCGCGCGACAGCATGGCCAGGTAGACCCGCTCGCCGCGCTCGTAGGAGCGCAGGAACAGCGCCCCGATGCCGACCGCGAACGCCTTCACCTGCCAGAGGAACCGCGGATCGTAGCCGCGGGCCAGCCGGGCGATCCGCATCCGGCGCGCGTCGTCGGCCAGGACGTCCAGGTAGCGCACCATGAACGTCATGATCTGGGTGATCACGTCCGGGCAGCGCAGCCGGTCCAGCCCGACGATCAGGTCACGGGTGGTGGTGGTCGCGGCGAGCAGCAGCGACGCCAGCACACCGAGGGTGCCCTTGGCGAAGATGTTCCACGCCCCGTAGAGGCCCTCGACCGACAGCGACATGCCCAGCCACTCCACCCGCTCGCCGTGCCCGGCGAACGGCAGCACCACGGCGAGCAGCACGAACGGCAGCTCGATGGTGGCCCGCTTCAGCAGCCAGCCGGCCGGCACCCGGGCCAGGGCGGCGACGATCGCGATCAGGACGGCGTACCCGGCGAAGGCGGCGAACTCCTCCCGCGGGGTGACCACCACGACGATGGTGAACAGCAGCACCGCCACGATCTTCACCTCGGGGGAGAGCCGGTGGATCGGGCTCTCCCGGTTGAGGTGCAGCGAGTTGTTCAAGAAGAGGCCTTCTCCCGCCGCCGCAGCAGCCAGAACAGGCCGCCGCCGATCGCGAAGGTGATCAGCACCCCGGCCACTCCGGACAGCCCGGTGGCCAGGAACTCGTTGTCGACGCCGGCCACCGCGTAGTCGGCCAGCGGGCTGTCCCCGAGCTGGTGCTCACCCTCCCGCTGGGCCATGCAGGTGCCGCCGGTGATCTCGTCGTCGGCGTTGAACGTGCAGCCCTCCCGGGCCGCGTAGTCCAGGCCGTCCGGGCTGCCGGAGGCGAAGCTGGACACCACACCCGCCAGCAGCAGGGCCACCAGCAGGCCGGCGATCAGGAACGCCTTCTTCCTCATGCGAGCACCGCCTTCGCCAGGACCGGCTTGCGGAAGTGGCGCAGGGCGTAGACCAGGTCGGGACGGACGCGGGCCACGGTGACCACGGTGATCGCCGCGATCAGGCCCTCACCGATGCCGATCAGGGTGTGCACGCCGGCCATGGTGGCGGCGATCGCGCCGATCGACAGCTCGGTGGTGCCGCCCAGCGCGTACTCCACCACGAAGCCCATCGAGGCGATGACGACGCCGGCGACCGAGGCGATCAGGGCGGTGGCGCCGAGCCCGGCGGGGTTCTTCGGCAGCACCCGCAGCAGGCCGGCGACCAGCAGGTACGCGGCCGCCGCCCCGATCAGGGCCATGTTCGTGATGTTCAGCCCGAGCGCGGTCAGCCCGCCGTCGGCGAACAGCAGGCACTGCACGATCAGCACGGTGGCGACGCAGAGCGCCCCCACGTACGGCCCGACGAGCATCACCGCGAGGGTGCCGCCCAGCAGGTGGCCGGAGACCCCGGGCAGCACCTGGAAGTTGAGCATCTGGACGGCGAAGATGAACGCCGCCACCAGGCCGGCCATCGGCGCGAGCCGGTCGTCGAGGTCGAGCTTGGCGCGCCAGACGCAGAACGCGAGGCCCACCACCGCCACCACTATGAAGATCGCGGAGACGGGACCGTCGACGATCCCGTTCGCGATGTGCATCGCCTGCGTTTCCATGGCGCCAGCATATGAGGACAACCCAGTTGTTGCATATCCTTGGCAACAGGCCCAGTGATGATCTTCACCCGGTCAGGACGTCCGCGACCTCCCGGCGCGGCGTCGGCTGGCCCTGGTAGCCGTACCCGATCCGGAGCGCGATCTGCGGGAACCCGGTCCGGCCCAGCGAACGCCGCAACTGGTCACGGGCCGCCGGCACCTCGATCGGCTGGGAGATCAGCGAACTCGCCAGCCCGGCGTCGGTCACCGTCAACAGAATGTGCTGCAACGCCTGACCCGCCATCAGCTGGTCCAGCTTGCGGTCGCCGGCGGTGCCCAGGATGCCGACCAGCGGCTCCGGCTCGTAGTCCCGGCCCGGCGCCCGGCGCCGCCCGCCGAAGTTGCGCTGCGGCAGCAGGTCCTGCGCCTGCCCCACGGCCGCGGCCGCGGCCACCGGGATGCCGTCGTGCGCCGACTCGGTGTCCACCCAGGTGATCATCTCGGCCTGGTAGTGGGAATCGCGCCGCAGCACCCGGTCGGCGCTGTGCGCGATCTCCGAGAACCCGGTCAGCGCCGTCATCCCGACCAGCAGATCCAGCCAGGCGCCCTCGGCCCGGGCCGCCTCGATCAACCGGATCCGCACGTCGGCCGGCACCGGATCGGGCCAGAACGGGTCACGGTTGCTGTGCCGGCGGTCGATCGCGGCGTACAGGTCCCGTTCGAGATAGGTGGGCGGCCGGCTCCGGCCCGGCGTGAGACGGGCGATCACCTCCGGCCGCGCGCTGTCCGGAAGCAGCATCACATCGGCCGGGGCGCCACCCCAGGCCAGCGCCAGGCGGGCGTTGAAGGTGGCCGCGCCCAGGGCGAGCCGCATGGCCCAGCCGCCGCCGTCCGCCACGGACAGCTGCCGGTCCGGGTCGGCCAGCACCTCGACGGCGCCGTCGTTCAGGCGGAACGCCCACGGCTGGCTGTTGTACATGGAGGGAGCCTGAATGCCGGCCGCGGCGGCGCGCCGCAGGTCGGACTCGTCGTAGCGGGTCACAGCGTTCTCCTTCACTGTCCCCTCCCACGGTGCCCTTTCCGGGTATCGCCGGTTAAGGGCCGAAGGTCCCGGTCAACCGCCGATCGGGACCCGCCAGGTCAGGAGAGTTCCGGAACCGTCCGGGCGGGGGCCGATCTCGAACGAACCACCCAGATCACTGGCCCGCTCGCCCATGTTCAGCACACCGCCCCGGGCCATGGCCGGCTCGATACCGGCCCCGTCGTCCTCCACCATCAGTGTCAGCTCCCGATCCGCGGCGCGCACCGAAACCCGGACACTGGTCGCCTGCGCGTGCCGGGCCACGTTCGACAGGGCCTCCCGCAACACCGCCATCAACTCCGGCACGATGTCGTCCGGCACCGCGCTCTCCACCGGCCCGGACGTCTCCAGCGTGGGCCGGAACCCGAGCGTGTCCAGCGCCGCGTCGACCGTGTCCCGCAGCTCGGTACGCAACGTCGCCCCCACCGGCGCCCGCAACTCGAAGATCGACCGCCGGATGTCGCGGATCGTGGCGTCCAGATCGTCGACAGCCGCGTTGATCCGCTTCACCACCTCCGGCTTCACCCCGGCCGGGGCCACCGCGCCCTGCAACTGCATGCCCGTCGCGAACAGCCGCTGAATCACCACGTCGTGCAGGTCCCGGGCGATCCGCTCCCGGTCCTCCAGCACCGCCAGCAACTCCCGCTCCTCCTGGGCGCGGGCCCGCTCCAGCGCCAGCGCCGCCTGCCCGGCGAACGACGACAGCAGAGCCGCGTCGTCGGTGCTGGCCGGATGGCTGACGATCAGCACACCCTGCGGCGAGTCGGCGCCCGCCAGCGGGGCCAGCAGCGCCGGCCCCTCCGGCACCGGGCCCGGCCACTCGGCGGCCCCCCGCAGATCCTCCACCAGCCGGTACGTCGTCTCCGGGCCGAACGCCGGCAGCACCTTGCCGACCATCTGCGCGCACGACGGGTCGGTGCCCTCCACCACCTCGATGCGGTAGCGGTCGCTGTCGCTCTCGTACAGCAGCACCAGCACCAGCTCCGCGTCGGCCACCTCACGGGCCCGGCGGGCGATCAGCCGCAGCGCCTCGGTCCGCCGGACCGTGCCGAGCAGCACGCTGGTGATCTCGGCGGCCGCGGCCAGCCAGCGCTGCCGGCGCTGGGCCAGCTCGTACAGCCGGGCGTTGTCGATCGCCACACCGGCCGCGGCGGCCAGCGCCACCACGATCTCCTCGTCGTCGTCGGTGAACTGGTCGCTGCCCCGCTTCTCGGCCAGATACAGGTTGCCGAAGATCTGATCGCGGGTGCGGACCGGGACGCCCAGGAAGCTGTGCATCGGCGGATGGTGGGGCGGGAAGCCGTACGAATTGGGGTGTTTCGTGATGTCCGGCAGCCGCACCGGATGCGGATCGGTGATCAGCAGACCGAGGACGCCCCGGCCGTGCGGCAGGTCGCCGATCTTCGCGTGCGCCGCCGGGTCGATGCCGAACGTGACGAAGTCGGAGAGACTGCGCCGGTCCGGGCCGACCACACCGAGAGCGCCGTACTTCGCGTCGGCCAGCGCGCACGCCGCCTCCACGATCCGCTGCAACGTGCTGCTCAGATCCAGGTCGGTGCCGATGCCGACGACCGCGTCGAGCAGGGCGCGCAGCCGTTCCCGGCTGGCCACGATCTCACCGACCCGGTCCAGCGTCTCCTGCAACAGCTCGTCCAGCCGGACCCGGGAGAGCGGGCTCAGCCCCAGCGACGGAGTAGATCCTTCAGTCACGCTTACAGAGGCTATCCGCCGCGGCAAAAGAGCGGCGCGGGACCAAAGGCCCTTGGTGCCGGGCCGGGCGGGCGGTAGGAAGGAGACATGATCCGAGTCTTTCTCCTCGACGACCACGAGGTCGTCCGCCGCGGCCTCGTCGACCTGCTCCAGGCGGGCGGGGACATCGAGGTGGTCGGCGAGTCCGGGTCCGCCCAGGAGGCGGCCCGGCGCATCCCCGCCCTGCGTCCCGACGTCGCCGTGCTCGACGCCCGCCTGCCCGACGGCAACGGCATCGACGTGTGCCGCGACGTGCGCGCCGTCGACTCGTCGATCAAAGGCCTGATCCTCACCTCCTACGAGGACGACGAGGCCCTCTTCGCCGCGATCATGGCGGGCGCCTCCGGCTACGTGCTCAAGCAGATCCGCGGCACCGACCTGGTCGACGCGGTCCGCCGGGTCGCCGCCGGCCAGTCGCTGCTCGACCCGGCGGTCACCCAGCGGGTGCTGGAACGCATCCGCAACGGCGTCGAACAGCCACGCGAGCTGGCGTCGCTCACCGACCAGGAGCGGCGCATCCTCGAATTCGTCGCCGAGGGCCTGACCAACCGGGAGATCGCCGGCCGGATGTTCCTGGCCGAGAAGACGGTCAAGAACTACGTCTCCAGCCTGCTCGCGAAGCTGGGCCTGGAGAGGCGTACGCAGGCCGCGGTTCTCGCGACCAAGCTGCTCGGCGAGCATCCCTCCCACCACTGACCTCGGCGATCCCTTTACGGCCTGGACTCCCGTCCAGGCCGTTTCTCCATCCCTTACCCCTCACCCCCGCGCGGTGTGACCTGGTCCGTCTTCGCGCGGAGCGTTCTTCTCCACCCCGCGCGGTGTGGCCCGGACGGTTCTCGGGCGGGGCGTTCTACTTCACCCCGCCCGGCGTGCGGCCCGAGGTTCTTGCCCAGGTCGTTCCTCAACCCGCACGGCGTGACCCCGGGCGATCTTCATCCGGCCGTCCTTCCATCTCCGCGCGGTGTGGCGTGGGCGATCTTCATTTGGGTCGTTCTCACGAGCCCGCCTGCCGCGGCCTAGATCATTTCCGTCCGGGCCGTTGGCTTTTGTTTCTTGTACGACAGAGCACGCGACCGTCTGCCGGGTCCGGCCGGTGACGCACCGCCGGGCGGTGCTGCCGGGCTGAGCTATCGGCAGGCAACGTTTTGTCGTCCGGCCATGGTGATCGTGATCATCGGAGCCGGCATCGGCGGTCTCACACCGCACTGAGCCTGCCCGCGGCCGGGTTCCCGGACATCGCGGTCTACGAGCGGGCCGAAGAGGTACGGCCCCTCGGGTGGGGATCAACCTGCTGCCGCACGCGGTGCGGGAGCTGACCGAGCTGGCCTGGGGGAGCGGATCGAGAAGCTGGGTGTCGCTCCGGGGACGCTTGCCTACTACAACACGCTTCGGCCAGCCGATCTGGAGCGAGCCGCGGGGCCGTGCGGCGGGATACCGGTGGCCGTAGGTGTCGGTGCATCGCGGTCAGCTGCAGATGGAGTTGCTGGCCCCGTCGGAGAGGGCCTCGGTCCCGGAACGGTCCGCACCGGCCACGCTTTTGAACCGTCAATCAAGTCAATGCAGTCGGTGCCGCCGGTGCAGTCAATGCAGTCGAATCAGTCGGTGCCGCCGGTGCAGTGCACGGGACGGGCACTTCCGTACGATGGAGGGGTTTCAATAGACCTGCAGGCCGTGGGCGCGGAACTGGGCCCGGACCCGGTCGAGCAGCGCGGGGGTGGGCGCGTCGGTTCCGGCCAGCGGGAACGGCTGGTTGAGGGCGGCGTATTTGGCGGCGCCGAGGCGGTGGAACGGCAGGACCTCGACGCGTTCGACGGTGCTGATCGAGGCGGCGACGGCGGCTACCGCGTCGACGTTCTCGACCGTTTCGGTGAGCCCCGGAACCAGGACGAAACGGACCCAGATCGGGATACCGCGGTCAGCCAGGCGGTGCGCGAAACTCACGGTCGGTTCGAGAGATCCGGTACGCGTGACGCGGTGGTACGTCTCCTCGTCGCCGGCCTTGATGTCGAGCAGCACCAGGTCGGTGACGTCGAGCAGCTCGTCGGACGCCTTGGCGCCCAGGTAGCCGCTGGTGTCGAGGGCGGTGTGCAGTCCCCGTTCCCGGCACCGGGTGAAGATCTCGCGGACGAAGTCTGGTTGCTGGAGGGCCTCACCGCCACTGAGGGTGACGCCGCCGTGCGCGACCTTGATGAAACGCTCGTAGCGCTGGATCTCGGCCATCAACTCGTCGGCGTCCATGGTCTGCCCGCTGCGCCGGAACCACGTGTCGGGGCTGTGGCAGTACTGGCAGCGCAGCGGGCAACCGGCCAGGAACGCGACGAATCGCGTTCCCGGCCCGTCGACGCCCGTGGAGACGTCGAACGAATGCACACTCCCGGTGACGGTCACAGCGTGCCGTGGAAGGTGCGCGAGATGACGTCGCGCTGCTGCTCCTTGGTGAGCCGTACGAAGTTCACCGCGTAGCCGGAGACCCGGATGGTGAGCTGCGGATACTTCTCCGGGTGCGCCATCGCGTCCTCCAGGGTGGCCCGGTCGAGAACGTTGACGTTCATGTGGAAGCCGTGACCGTCGGTGTAGCCGTCGAGCACGCCGACCAGGTTGCCGATCTGCTCGTCGCGGGTGCGGCCGAGACCGTCCGGCGTCGAGGTGATGGTCAGCGAGATGCCGTCGCGGGCGCTGCGGTACGGCAGTTTCGACACCGACAGGGCCGCCGCGACCAGGCCGTGCTTGTCCCGGCCGTTCATCGGGTTGGCGCCGGGCGCGAACGGCTCGCCGAGCCGCCGGCCGTCCGGGGTGTTGCCGGTGTGCTTGCCGTAGACGACGTTCGAGGTGATGGTCAGCACCGACATGGTGGGTTCGGCGCCGCGGTACATCGGCTGCCGCCGGATCTTCTCCATGAACCGGTTGACCAGGTCCACCGCGATCTCGTCGACCCGGTCGTCGTTGTTGCCGAAGGTCGGGTAGTCGCCGTCCACCGCGTAGTCGACGACCAGTCCGGTCTCGTCGAGGACCGGCTTGACCTGGGCGTACTTGATCGCGGACAGACTGTCGACGGCGACCGAGAGGCCGGCTATGCCGGTGGCCAGGAAGCGGTGCACCGGATAGTCGTGCAGAGCCATCTCAATACGTTCATACGCATACTTGTCGTGCATGTAGTGGATGACATTGAGTGCGTCAACATAGACCTCGGCAACCCAGTCGAGCGTCTTGTCGTACGCCTCGAACACCTCGTCGTAGTCGAGTACCTCCTCGTTCAACGGCTTCGACGCGGGCGCCACCTGCACGCCGCTGATCTCGTCGCGGCCACCGTTGATCGCGTAGAGCAGAGCCTTCGCCACGTTCGCCCGGGCGCCGAAGAACTGCATGTCCTTGCCGACCCGCATTCCCGACACGCAGCAGGCGATCGCCGCGTCGTCGCTCAGGTACGGCCGCAGCAGGTCGTCGTTCTCGTACTGGATGCTGCTGGTGTCGATGCTGACCTGCGAGCAGAACCGCTTGAAGCCCTCGGGCAGCCGCGGCGACCACAGCACCGTCATGTTCGGCTCCGGCGCCGGGCCCAGGTTGTAGAGCGTCTGGAGGTAGCGGAAGCTGGTCCGGGTCACCAGCGGCCGGTCGTCGGCGCCGATGCCACCGATCGACTCGGTCACCCAGGTCGGGTCGCCGGAGAACAGGTCGTCGTATTCGGGGGTGCGCAGGAACCGGACGATGCGCAGCTTGATGACGAAGTCGTCGACCAGCTCCTGGGCCTGCTCCTCGGTGAGGACGCCCTCGGCGATGTCGCGCTCCAGGTAGACGTCCAGGAACGAGGAGGTACGGCCGAGCGACATGGCCGCGCCGTTCTGCTCCTTGGTGGCCGCCAGATAGGCGAAGTACAGCCACTGGACCGCCTCGCGGCCGGTGGTGGCCGGGCCGGAGATGTCGTAGCCGTAGCCGGCGGCCATCTCCTTCAGCTCGCCGAGGGCACGGATCTGCTCGGACAGCTCCTCCCGGTCGCGGATCACGTCGGCCACCGACAGGCGGGCGTTGAGCGCCGTCTTGACCTGCTTGCGCTCCTCGATGAGGAAGTCCACGCCGTAGAGGGCCACGCGGCGGTAGTCGCCGATGATCCGGCCGCGACCGTAGGCGTCGGGCAGCCCGGTGATGATGTGCGAGCGGCGGGCGGCGAGCACGTCGGCCGGATAGGCGTCGAAGACACCGGCGTTGTGGGTCTTGCGGTAGTCGGTGAAGATCTTGCGTACGCCGGGGTCGAGCTCCCGCCCGTACGCCTTCAGGCCTCCCTCGACCATCCGCAGGCCGCCGGCCGGCATGATGGCCCGGCGCAGCGGGGCGTCGGTCTGGAGGCCGACGATCAGCTCGTTCTCCCGGTCGATGTAGCCGGGCCCGTGCGCGGTGATCGACGACGGGGTGGACGTGTCGGCGTCGTAGATGCCGTTGGCCCGCTCCTCGACGAACATCGCGGACAGCCGGTCCCAGACGCCGGTGGTCCGCGCGGTCGGCCCGGCCAGGAATCCGGCGTCGCCCTCGTAGGGCCGCACGTTGTCGTGGATGAAGCCGGCGACGTCGATCCCGGTGCGCCACGACGTCCCGGTGAAGCCGCGCCACGCGTCCCTGTTTCCTGCCTGCATGACCCCTCCTAGTGGTTCCCTCCCAGCCTCTCGTCGGGGCGTCCCGGGCGGGCAGGGCCAATGGTCCCGGGGCGGCGGGGAAGGCGGACCGTGGCGACCGTTCCGCCGCCTTCGTTCTCGTCCAGCGTGATGCTGCCGCCGTGCAGTTCGACGATGGCCCGGCTCAGCGCCAGCCCCAGGCCGGCGCCCGGGATGTCGCTGTGCCGGGCGTTCGAGGCGCGGTAGAGGCGGGCGAAGAGGCGGTCGCGTTCACCGGCGGGGATGCCGATGCCGCTGTCGGTCACGGTCAGCACGGCGGCGTCCTCGTCGGCGGTGAGCGAGACCCGTACCGCGCCGCCCTCGGGGCTGTGCTTGACCGCGTTGCCGATCAGGTTCTCGGCGACCTGGCGCAGCCGGTCGCGGTCGCCGGGAACGGTCAGCCGCTCCGGCAGGTCGGGCCGGATCGAGAAGCCCGCGGCCGCGCCCGCCACCACCGATGCCAGGTCCACCTCGGCGGTGAGGAGCTCGGCCTGCCCGGACTCCAGGGCGGACAGGTCGAGCAGCCGTTCGACCAGCGAGCGCAGCCGGGCGTTGTTGCGCTCGATCACCACGAGCATGTCCCGGATCTCGCCGACGGTCGTCCGGTCGGGCTCTTCGGCGATCAGGTCGGTGTAGGTGCCGATCGAGGTGAGCGGGGTGCGCAGCTCGTGGCCGACCAGGGCGATGTACTCGCCGACGCTGGCCGCGAGCTGGTGGGACAGCTCCTCGGCGCGGCGGCGTTCCAGGTAGGCGCCGAGGTGCCCGGCGATGCCGGTGAGCAGGACTTTCAGTGCCGGGTCGGGATCCTGGTGCTCGAGGGTGAAGCAGTTGATCACGCCGACCACCTTCTCGGCGCTGCGCACCGGCACGGCCAGCGCCGTCCGGTAGTGCCCGTCCTCGGCGAAGCGGGCCAGCACCGGTACGTCGGGCGCGTGGAGATCGGGCACCCAGATCGGCTCGCCGCGCTCCCAGCAGGTGCCGGCCAGGCCCTCCCCACGGTCCAGCACGGGTGGCAGCTCGATCGGCGGTGAGCCGGGCGTGAGGTGGGTGGCGGCCGGGCGCAACCGGTCGGTGACCGGGTCGACCAGCCACAGCCGCAGGAACGGCCAGCCCAGCCCGTCCGCCATGGCGCGCAGCACCTCGGCGCCGGCGCTGGCCGTGTCGGGGGCGTGCACCAGGACCTTGAGGACCTCGCTCTTGCAGCGCTCGTACTGGCGCTGGTGGTGTTCGGCGGTGACGTCGTGGACGGCGGCGACCGCTCCGAGGACGTGCCCGGCGGCGTCGCGGATCGGGCGGGCGTTGACGGCGAACCAGCGGGGCCGGTCCTGGCGGTCGTGGGCGAGGATCACGTCGTGCTGAACCTCCTCGCCGCGCAGCGCCCGGTACAGCGCCACGTCGTCGGGGTTCAGGGAGCTGCCGTCGTCGCGGCGCAACCTGAACCGCTCGGCCCAGTCCCGGGCCGGCACGCCCAGGCTGTCGTCGCCGAAGAAGTCACGGACCGGCTGGTTGATCACCACGAGCCGGCCCTCCATGTCGCAGGCCACCACCCCGGCGTCGAGGCTGCGCAGCAGCGCCTCGGTGAAGGCCGAGTTCCGGTGTGTCCCGGCCGGCCCCGCCAGACAGTCGCGCAGCGTCTCGGTGAGGTCCTCGGCGCTGAACGGTTTCGGCACGACGGCGGCGGCCTCCGCCTCGGCCAGGGTGCGGTCGCCGGGTGACAGGTGGGCGGCGATCAGGACGACCGGCACGTCCGCGGTGGTGGGGTGCTCGCGCAGCCCCCGGCACATCCGGACGCTGTCCAGGTGCGGCACGTCGAGGTCGGCGATGATCAGGTCCGGCCGGTCGGCGACCGCCGCGGTCACGGCGGCCGGGCCGTCCCCGGCGAGGACCACCCGGTGGCCGAGCCGGCCGACCACCTCGGTGATGACCGCCCGGTGTTCCTGGTCGTTCTCGACGACGAGCACCGCTGCCATAGCTGAAGCCTAATTCTTATTAAATGCGGCAATAAGGACAACGACGTTTCGTGGTGGTGGACCGCGGGGTACTGTCCGGCCGCACGCGAGCCATACCTGGGGTCAATCATGTCCGAGCTGACCGCCCACCTCGACGTTCCGCTGGGCCGTGGCGCACCGGCCGCCGCCCGCCGCACCGTGAACGCGGTGCTGGCCGGCTGGGGTTTCCACGACGCCGACTGGCTGGACGCCTGCGCCGTCGTGGTGAGCGAACTCGTCACCAACGCCGTCCGGCACGGCGGTGGCCTCGTCGAGCTGAGCATCGAGGCGCACGGCGGCCGGGTGACCGTCGCGGTCGCCGACGGATCCTCGGTGGTGCCCCGCCGCCGTGACCCGGACGGCGTCGGCGGTCGCGGGATCGCGCTGATCGAGGCGTTCTCGAATGGCTGGACGGTGGAGAACCACCACGGCGGCAAACGGGTCCGGGTCGAGCTGGAGCCCTACCCCGGAATGTTGTGACGGATCATCGCTCGTAATGGGCGGTGACCGCCCGGACCGCCGTCAGCGCGCCACTCACCTCGGCGCGCAGCCGTTCCGCGGTAGGACCGGGGTCGGCGACGGTCCCGGCCCGGGCCCGGTCCTCGACGGCGGCGCAGAGTGCCGCGAGCCGGATCGCCCCGATGTTGGCGGCCGACCCCTTCAGGCTGTGGGCGTGCTCGCTGACCGGTTCCGGATCACCCGCCTCCAGCGATCGCGCCAGCAGGTCCACCGCGTCCGGGGTCTTCGCGGTGAACGAGCGGAGCAGCCGGAGCACGAGAGCCCGTTCGGCCGGTGACGGATCCCCCTCGACGAGCTCGGCGATGCGGGCCCGGACCTCGGCCACCCGGGCCTCGTGCTCCGGCTGCGGAGCGGTCTCCATCCGCTCATGGTGCGCCCGGGCCGACGGTGCCCGGGGCCGATTCGCGGAGGATCACGCTCCCCAGCCCGCCTGTGTGCCACCGATCCGCTCGGCGGCCACGCTTTCCGCGTACCCCGTCGCCTGGAAGGCCTTGACCGGATCGCGCGGCAGGCCCCGCGCCTCCCGCCGGTCCGCGAGAGCGGACCGCACGTCGGTCTCGTAGGCGTCCATCAGCACCTGATGCGCGCCCAGCACGTCACCGGCCCGCTGCGCGGCGGCCAGCGCCTCCTGGTCCACCAGCAGCGCCTTGGCCAGCGCCGACTCGACGTTGAGGACCGAGCGGATCTGGCCCGGAATCTTCTCCTCGATGTTGTGGCACTGGTCGAGCATGAAGTTGACGCCCGACTCGGGCCGGTGCGCGCCCACGGCCACGATCTCCGACATGATCCGGAACAGCTGGAACGGGTCGGCCGAGCCGACGATCAGGTCGTCGTCGGCGTAGTAGCGCGAGTTGAAGTCGAACGCGCCCAGCCGGTTCTGCCGGATCAGCTGCATCACGATGAACTCGATGTTCGTTCCCGGCGCGTGGTGGCCGGTGTCCAGCACCACGGTCGCCTTCTCGCCCAGCGCCAGGCAGTGCAGCAGCGAGGTGCCCCAGTCCGGGATGTCCATGGTGTAGAAGTGCGGCTCGAAGAACTTGTACTCGAGCAGCATCCGGTGGTTGTCGTCCATCGCGTCGTAGATCGTGCGCAGCGACTCGGCCAGCCGGTCCTGCCGGCCGCGCAGCGAGTCCTGGCCGGCGTAGTTGAGACCGTCCGGCAGCCAGATCTTCAGATCCGTCGAACCGGTCTGCCGCATCACGTCCAGGCACTCGAGGTGGTGGTCGACCGCCTTGCGCCGGATCGCGCTCTCCGGATGGCACAGCGAGCCGAGCCGGTAGTCGTCGTCCTGGAACAGGTTCGAGTTGATCGCGCCGATCCGCACACCCAGCTTGTCGGCGTGCGCCCGCAGATCCGGCCAGTCGTCGACCAGGTCCCACGGGATGTGCAGGGAAACCCGGTTGGCCAGGCCGGTCACCCGGTTCACCTGCGCGGCGTCCGAGATCTTCTCGTACGGGTTCCGCGGCCCACCGGGACGGGTGAACACCTTGAACCGGGTGCCCGAGTTCCCGTACGCCCAGCTCGGGACCTCGATCGTGAAACCGTCGAGTCCGTCCAGGTTCATGATGCGCTTCCTCCGTACTTCCTGTTGGTGAGCCCGTTCAACAGCGCGGCGAACACCAGCACCGCGCCCAGCGCGAGAAGCTGGTATTGGGAACCCTCGTTACCGACGAAGGCGAGCAGGATGCCGGCGTTGAGCCAGACGATGAGCAGCGTGGCCAGCACCACCCCGGCGACCCGGCCGATGCCGCCGGTGATCGCCACCCCGCCGAGCACGGCGATGGTGATGGCCGGCAGGGCCATGCCGTTGCCGGAGACCCCGGCGTCCGGGCGCGCCGAGGCGAACTGGCCCACGGTCACCACGGCCACCAAACCCGAGATCAAACCCGCATAGACGTACGCCTTGAAGCGCGTGTCCTTGACCGGAAGCCCTGCCCAGCGAGCGGCGACGTCGTTGGTGCCGATCGCGTAGAGCCGCCGCCCGTACGCCGTCCGGGCCAGCAGCACCCAGACCGCGACGACGGTCGGCAGCAGGAACGTGAAGATGCCCAGCGGGACGTCGGGCACGTACTGGCCGAACAGCGGCAGCTCCACCGACCTGCTGATGGAGAACAGCTTCTGGATCGGCTCGGTGCTGATCGGCTGCTGATCGTTGATCACGATGGCCACCGACTTGTACGCGTAGAACGTCGCCAGCGTCGCGATCAGCGCCGGGAACCCGATGTACGACACCAGGAAACCGTTGACCGCGCCGAGCAGCGCGCCGAACCCGGCCGTCGCCAGGATCGCCAGCCACAGCGGCCAGCCCCATTCGCCGTACGCGAAGCCGAACACCATGCCGGCCAGCGACACGATCGCCCCCACGCTCAGGTCGATGCCGCCCCGCCCGGACAGGATGACCAGCATCTCCGCCAGCCCCAGCATGGCCAGTGGCACCGCGGTGATCAGCGCCGCCGACATGTAGTCGAAGTCGTACGGTGCCGTCAGGTAGCCGCCCGCGTCGTTGACGAAGAACGTCACCACGACGGCCACGATCAGAACCGCGAGCAGCGCGATCCGCTGCGTGAGAAGAATCCGGACCGCCCTGCTCACCGGTTCCTCCTCGCCCGGGCACGCAGCAGGTCGGCCCCGACCGCCACGATGATGAAAATGCCGACGAACAGGTCGGAGAGCTGCGAACGCCAGCCCAGCTGGGTCACCCCGGAGGCCACCGACTGCACCAGCAGCGCGCCGAGCAGGGTGCCGAGCACCGAACCGCGGCCGCCCATGATGCTCGTGCCGCCGATGACCACCGCCGCGATCACCGCCAGCTCCTTGCCGGCGCCGACCGACTGATCCAGCGTCGAGGTGCCCTGCGCGATCACGAAACACGAGGCCAGGCCGACCAGCAGACCGGTCAGCACGTAGGCCAGCAGGACCCGGCGCTGCACGCGGACACCGGCCAGCCGGGCCGCCTGCGCGTCACCGCCGATCGCGAAGAAGTGCCGGCCACCCGCCGTGTGCCGTAGCCACCACCAGGCGGCCGCCGTGATCAGCACGGTGATCAGGAAGGCGTGCGGGACGCCGAGGGTACGCCCGTCCGGTCCACGGCCGAAGAACGCCAGCGTGCCGGGGATGCCGTTCACCGTCCCGGAGCCGAAGATCCGCAGGCCCAGGAACATGAACAGGTTCGCCGTACCGAAGGTGATGATGATGGCGTGCACCCGGCCGTAGGCGATCAGCACGCCGTTGACCAGGCCGAGCAGTGCGCCCGCCGCGACCGACAGCAGCACCGCCACGGCGAGGCCCACCTCGGCCTCGACCAGCGCTTTCGCGGTCAGCACGGAACAGACCATGATCGCGCCGCCGACCGAGACGTCGATGCCGCCGGTGATGATCACGATGGTCATGCCGACGCCGATCAGCGCCACCGGGGCGGTCGCCACCAGCAGCGGCTGAATCGAGCCGGCGGTCAGGAACGCCGGGGTGCTCACCGCGAGCGCGGCCCACAGCACGGCGATCACACCGACCAGCACCATTTCCTGGCCGGTGACCGGTGACGGCAGCACCCGCTTCTTGATCTTCGCTTCCGCAACCGCGGTCATTCGCTGCCTCCCGCGGCTGCGGCCAGCAGGTCCACCTGGCTGGCGTCCGGGCCGAACTCGTCGGTCGTCGTGCCGCCCCGCACCACCTGGATGCGGTCGGCGATGCGCAGCGCCTCCGGCAGGTCCGAGGTCACCACCAGCACGGCGGTGCCCTCCTCGGCCAGCTCGGTGATCAACCGGTGGATCTCCTCCTTGGCGCCGACGTCGACACCCTGCGTCGGCTCGGCCAGCACCAGCACCCGCGGCCGCTCCACCAGTTGCCGGGCGAGGATCACCTTCTGCGCGTTGCCGCCGGACATCGCGCTGATCGGCTGCCGTTCGTGCGGCGTCTTCACCGCGAGCCGCTCGATCAACCGCAACGCGACGGCCTTCTCCCGGGCCCGGTCCACCCAGACGCCGAGCTTGGACAGCAGCCGCAGATGACCGGTGGAGATGTTGAACGCGATCGACTGGAAGCCGAACATCCCCTCGACCTTGCGGTTCGCCGGCAACAGGGCGATGCCCAGTCGCTGTGCATGCTCGGGGTTCTTGATGGTGACTTGCGTTGAGTCGACTAGAAGCTGTCCATGTGTAGCGCGATCAATGCCGTACACACATGCAGCGATCTCGGATACACCCGAGCCGACCAGTCCGTACAGTGCGACGATCTCGCCGGCCCGCACGGTCACGTCGACGTCGCGAAACTTCCCGGTGCGGCCCAGGCCACGCAGTTCCAGCGCCGCCGGTCCCTCCGGGACCTCACGATGCGGCCGGGCGTCGGACAGCTCCTCGCCGACCATCAGGTGCGCGATCTGGCGCACGCTCAGATCCTTGTTCGGGTACGTGCCGATCGTCCTGCCGTCACGCATGACCGTCACCTCGTCGGCGATCCGGAACAGCTCGTCCAGACGGTGCGAGATGTAGATGACCGCGACCCCGGCGGCGGTGAGCCGCCGGACCACGTCGAAGAGCACCTCGATCTCGGCGTCGGTCAGGATCGCCGACGGCTCGTCGAGGATCAGCACCTTCGCGTCGGCGGCCAGCGCCTTGGCGATCGAGACCTGCTGCTGCTCGGCCACCGAGAGGGTGCCGACCTCGGCGGTCGCGTACCGCTCCGGCAGGCCGAGCAACTCCAGCAGCTCGACCACCTTCGCGTTCTGCGCCGCCCAGTCGACCCGTCCGGCCTTCTTGAGCTCCCGGCCGAGGAAGATGTTCTCCGCCACCGTCAGCTCCGGGAACAGCTGCGGCTCCTGGTAGACGGTGGCGATGCCGAGTCCGATGGCGTCCGTGGTGCTCTTGATCTCGGCCGCCACGCCCTCGAACTCGATCCGGCCCGAATCGGCGGTCTCCGCCCCCGCCACGATCTTGATCATCGTGGATTTGCCCGCGCCGTTCTCACCGACCAGGGCGTGCACCTTGCCCGCCCGTACCGTGAAATCAGCGTGCTGAATGGCCCGGACCGCGCCGAACCGCTTCGAGATAGCGGTCAGGCGCAGCCGGGGCGTCGTCTCGTCGGTCATCGATCAGTAGTTGAACTTGTCGACGTTCTCGTCGGTGATGGCCAGGGCCGGGCCGAGCAGCAGCATCTTGTCGGCCTCGGTGTAGGCGACCGCCGACAGCTCGCTGGACACGTTGTTCGTCGCCGCGAACGGCTTGCCCTGCGCGATCTGCGCGCCGGCCCACGCGGTCAGGTAGCCGAGATTCTCGACGTCCCAGAGGATCGCCGCGCTCGACGACTTGTCCTGCAGGTAGGGCTTCATCGCCTGCGGCGTGCCCAGGCCGACCGTGAAGACCTTGCCGATCTTGCCGGCGTCCTTGACCGCCTGCGCTACACCCGGCGCGGACGAGGTGCACTCGCCGACCAGGCCGGTCAGGTCCGGATGCGCGTTCATCAGGTCGGTCGCCATCTGGGTGGCCTTCGCCTGGTCCTCACCGGCGTAGACCACGTCGACGATCTCCGCCTCCGGGTACTTGGTCTTGGTGTACTCCTGCTGCACCTTGATCCAGGCGTTCAGGTTCTCCGCGGTCTGGCCGCAGGAGACGATCGCGTACTTGCCCTTGCCGCCCATCTCCTTGAGCAGCGCGTCGGTCAGCCCTTCCCCGATGCCCTGGGCGGTGGCCTGGTTGACGAACACCTCCCGGACACTGGTCGGCGCGTCGGTGTCGGCGGTCGCCACGTGGATGCCGGCGTCCTTGGCCTGCTGGAGCAGCGGGGCCATCGAGTCCGGGTCGTTCGGGGCGACGATCAGGGTGTCGACCTTCTGCTGGATGTACGACCGGACGATGTCGGCCTGCGCGGCCGCGTCGGCCTGCGTCGGACCCTGGTAGAGCCACTCGACGTTGCCGAGCGCGGCGGCCGCCTCCTTGCCGCCCGCGTTCATCGCCTCGAAGTAGGGGACACCCTGCAACTTCGGGACGAAGGCCACCTTGTACGTTTTATCGCCGGACCCGCTGGAAGCGGCCGTGTCGGTGTCGTTCTTCTTGGTGCAGCCGGACAGAGCTATGGCGGCCGTCGTGGTGAGCACGACGGCGGCGGTGAACCGAGGGCGCATGAAGCCTCCCGAAGAGGAGTTCTTGAAACGTTCTAGCTGAGGTGTGACTCACGTTACGAGCCAGTTAGGGCAGGGTCAAGAGTTGATTCGGCGCGTGCCCTTGATTTCCTCTTCGGGTAGGCCAATTGCCCCATGGTGTCTTGTGAGACGTTTCAAGACGCGGTCGTGGGCAGCCGTCCATGCGCTCTGCCGGCCACCGGCGCGTCACCCGCTGTCTCCCCGCATCGGATCCACCCGGCGGCGCGGCGATCTTCCTCGGTGGATCCGTTCCGGTCACCGTGTCCCGGCGTCGGCCCGTTCCGCGCGCCCGCCACTCACGGCCGCGTCGGGTATGTGGTTTCCCACCCTTGTCGCCGCGTTGCGCTGCGTGTTGCTTGGGTTGAGGTGGCGTTGGCGTGGTGCGGCGGGCTTTGCCGCGTTGCGCTGGGTGTTGCCGGGTTGAGGTGGCGTTGCCGTGGTGCGGCGGGTGTCGCCGCGTTGCGCTGGGCGTTGCTGTATCGCGGTGGGCGTTGCCGTGGTGCGCGACGGGGCCCGCCATGGTGCGGCAGGCCCCGTCGGCGAGCGATCAGCGGAGTCTTCGGATGAGTGCCACGGCGATTGCGGCGACCACCAGGCCTGCGCCGATCAACGCGTAGCGCCGCCGCTTCTTGGACATCCGGTCTGGCATCGTGCCGATCGCTGACGAAGCGCGTTCACGCATCGTGCCGATCGCCTCGGAAGCACGCCCGGGCAGAGTACCGATCGCGGTGGTGGCGCGCTCCGCCGCATCAGCGGCGCTCTCGGCTAGGTGGGTGCGGGTCTCCGCCGTGGTCTGCCGCATCTGGCCGTGTTCGGCTGGATCAGCCGCACGATGGCCGTGGCCCTCCCCGGATTTGCCGGTCAGCGAACCCATCGCGTTGCTCGCTGCCTCCTTGAGCCGGGCCGGTTCGGCTTTCGAAGCCAGGTTGCCCGCCGACTCTGCCAGCCGACCGCCCTTGTCCGCGACCGTCGCGGCGATCTGTCCGCTTCTCTCCGCCACGGTGTCGGCGATCTGTCCGCTCTTCTCCGCCACGGTGTCGGCGAGCTTCCCGCTCTTCTCCGCCACGGTGTCAGCGATCTGCCCAGTCTTCTCGGTCGTGGCCTGCTTGATCCTCCCAGGCACGTCCATCTTCGCGGCGAGGGCCGCCGCCGTCTCGCCCAGCTCGGCCCTGGTCTGTTCGATCTCGGCGCGCAGTGCGTCGGCCCGCTCGGAGGCGTCCCCACCCTCACCGTTGCGAGCTCGCTCGGCCGCGGCGCGCACTTCCTCGTCCCGCTGGTCTTTCAGGTGCGGATCCGTGGCGGTCGGTGTCTTGTCCGGCTTGTCCTTCCGTTCCGAGTCGGTGGCGGTCGGTGTCTTGTCTGTCTTGTCCTTCCGTTCCGCCCTGTCCTTCCGTTCCGCGTGGGCGCCGCTAGGCGCCGTACCCCGCTGCTGCGTGCTCGCCGCACTCGATGTCGCCATGTGCTCGGCTGTCTCGGCGCCATGCGCCAGCGGGGTGGTCGCCGCCTGCGTCCCAGGCGTGCTGGTGCTCATCTCCACGACGTGGGCTTTGGTGCGGCTTGCCGTGCCCGACACAGCGTCGGAAGCAGCTCCCGTACCGGACATGGCGCTGCCTGCCGTTGCCGTCGAGCCTGGCGTGGGCATGGCGGCCCGCCCCGTTGCTCCCTTGTCGACCGCCTCGGGCGATTTGGTGCCGGGCTTCGAGTGACCGCTCGCCGCGGCGGCGCTCGGCGGAGTCGGCTTGGCCCGCCCACCGGTACCCGACGTCATTGCCGATCCGCCCGCGCCCATAGAGGGGGCCGACTTGGGCGCGTTCGCGTCCGGCGTTGTTGCCGAGCGGCCGGCCCTGGAGCCTGATGGCGGTGTGGGTTTGGCCGAGGTGCTGGTGTCCGTTGGCGATGGGCTGCCGGTCCCGGAGCTTGTCGACGTGGTGGGTTTGGCTGTCGCGCTCATGCCCGTCGGTGATGGGCTATCGGACCCTGAGTTCGGCGGTGTGGGCTTGGGCCTCGCGGTACCGTTCGCCGCCTTTGCTGTTGAGGTGTTCTGGCCTGTTTCAGACGTGGTAGCGGCGCTCGACCGCGCCGACGAGGATGAGGTCGGCTTTTGCGTTCCCGACCTGCCCGCGTGTTCTCCGTCGGCGGTCGGCGAAGGCGTGTCGGGCGTTTCCGTGCCGCCGTACTGGCCCGAATCGCTGCCCGGCTGCCCGGCGCCCGCCGCTGGAGTGGGCTCAGTCTTCGTGCTGGTAGGCGGCGATCGATGCCCCGAAGTGGCCGCGGGCGGCGGCGTCGGCTTGGGTGTGCCGGCATTGCGCGGAGGTTCCGTGTGGCTGGGCGGGATGCTTGCCGGCGGTGGTGTGGGTTTGGGTGTTCCTGGACCACCGGAATGCGTTGCACCCTCACCCGCCGATGAGGCTGGCCCCGCGGACGAAACGTTTCCCGCAGTCCCGGTGGCGGCGCTGGTGGTCACTGTGCTGCGCGAGGCCGGTCCCGGCGTCACGGTGCTGTGTGAACTCTGCTTCGTTGTCACGGTGCTGTGTGAACCCGATGCCTGGGAGGTGGCGCCGTGCGCGCCCGTTGCGGGTGCCGGGCTGCTGTGTGTGCCCGGTCCGGCTGCCGGTTTGCTGTGTGCGGCCGGGGCGTTCCGGGCGCCGGCTTGATCACTTCGCATGCCGCTGGGCGCCTTGTTCGTCGCCGACCCGCTCACCGGGGTCGCCCCCGAACGTCGGGTTGTATCACCCGTGACCGGTTTACGACTGCCGGCCGCTGTGGCCGTGGATCCGCTGCCGGCGTCGCCCATCGGAGTGGTGTTGTCGGGCGTCCGGCTCGACGCGGGTGGGCCCGGCTTGGGCCGGTTGTGGCTGGACGATGACCGGCGGGCCTCTGCGGGGTTGCTGTCGGAGGCGTTCATGCGTGCGTCCCACGCCGGGCAGCCGCCATGAACTCGTTCACGTCCTTGCGGCCGCTGGCGATCGCCACCTCAGGAGTGGGCGGCACCGCCTCTCGTACCTCCCGTTTGCCGGCGATCGCCGTGATGACGGCGGCGCAGAGCAGAATCACCGCCACGGTCAGGGCGGCCGCCCACATCGGCATGACCATCGACAGGGCCGCAACAGCGGTGATCAGCAGGGCGCCCATCCCGTACAGTGCGATCACCCCGGCTCCGCCGAGCAGACCCGCACCCTTCCCGGCCTTCTTGCCTTTTTCGACCATCTCGATCCGGGCGAGTGCCAGTTCGTCCCGCGCCAGGGTGGTCACCTGTTCACTGAGCCGGCTGACCAACTCCGCCGTCGACTGATCGATTCGTGGGTCTGTGTGGGTCATCGTCCCCCTCCGTCCTGCACGGTTCTCCGCGACAGACGTGTACCCCGGCCAATGCTGACTAATCGCCCTTTCTGCCTCCCGAAATGCCGGAAAAGTCCGGCGCCGTCGAGTAGGCGGCACAGGCTGGTCCCGTTCCAGCCAGCCACGCTGAACGCTCGACGGACGGCACGTGCGCCGGCCTGGAGAACGCGACCGGCCCACCACCCTGCCGATCTTCGCAATGGCCGCGGAGGCCATCCGTGCACACCGAGCCGGAGCGCGTGGATCTGTCGCCGCCATGCCGAGGCCCTCCGCTTCCCGGGACCGGAGCTGTGCGTTCAGATCGCCTCCATTCCGCCACTCGAGGTTTGCCGCCTTCCGAACCGCGGCGGCGAAGGGCCGAACTCGCCGCCGGTTCATTTGGCTGGGACCACCAGGCCGGTTTCGTAGGCGACGATGACGAGCTGGGCTCGATCCCGCGCCTGTAGCTTGGCGAGCAGCCGCCCGACGTGGGTCTTGACCGTGGCGAGGCTGAGTTGCAGGTGCGACGCGATCTCCAGGTTGGAGAGGCCGCTGCCGATCAGAAACAGCACCTCACATTCGCGATCGGTCACGTTTCCCAGGTCCGTGGACGGCCGCCCGGCCGGCTCGGGCAGATCGGCGAAGTGCGCGATCAGCCGCCGGTGATCGCCGGCGCCAACAGCGCGTTGCCGTCGGCGACCACCCGGACAGCAGTGATCAGGTCGGCAGGCACCACATCCTTGAGAAGGAAGCCACTGGCGCCGGCCCGCAATGCGGCGAACACGTACTCGTCGTAGTCGAACGTGGTGAGGATCAGGACCCGCGTTTCCGGGGTAGCGGCCGAAGCGCAGATCCGGCGGGTGGCTTCGATCCCGTCCATGTCCGGCATGCGGATATCCATCAAGATGACATCCGGCTTCTCCTGCCGAGCCAGCGTGACCGCCTCCTCTCCGGTGCCGGCCTCGCCGACCACCACCAGGTCGGATGTGGTGTCGAGGAGGAGCCGAAAACTGGCCCGCAGGAGAGCCTGATCATCGACGATCAACACCCGGATCGGAGTCTCCGGAGCGGTCACGACGGTGATCCATACGGCAAGGTTGCGACGACGGCGTAACCGCCCTCGGGGCGCGGGCCGGCGCTGAACGTGCCGCCGTGGGCCGCGACGCGTTCCCGCATCCCGGCGAGTCCCGTCCCGCCGGCCGCCGGAGCGGGCTGTCGTCTGCCGTCGTCGGTGACCTCGATCCGCAGGTGGTCGACGGCACCCAGGACGTCGACCCGGCACGTTGCCGGAGCGGCATGCCGGACCACGTTGGTCAGCGACTCCTGGACGATGCGGTAAGCAGCCAGCGCGACCAGCTCGGGAAGGTCGCGGCTCCCGTGGACGTCCAGGTCCACCGCCACCCCGGCGGCCTGGGCTCGGTCCGCGAGCCCGGTGAGGTCCCGCAGCGTCGGGGCCACGTCGTACACCGGCTCGGTCCGCAACGCGCCGACCGTCCTCCGTAACTCGGCGAGCGCGCTCCGGCTCGCCGACTCGATCACCTCGAGGGCGGCGAGCGCCTCCTCCGGCCGCTGCCGGGCGACGTGATTGGCGACGCCCGCCTTCACCGCGATCAGGCTCAAGCTGTGCCCGACCGCGTCGTGCATCTCCCGGGCGATCCGCAGTCTTTCCTCGGCGACCGCCCGGGCGGTGGCCTGCGCGGCTGTCAGCTCGGAGTGGCGCCGCCGCTCGCGCAGCGTCCATCCGACAGCCCAGCTGGCACCACACACCAGCGTGGTGAACGCCATCCCGGCGAGCCCGGGACCCTGCGGTGCGTGGGTTGCCCACCAACTCCCGAACACCACACCGCAGAGCAACAACGCCGACGCACCCAGAGCGGTCCACCGCCCTCGCGGGCCGGCCACGTGGCGGCCGACGTTGTAGAGCGCGGCACCGACGACGAGCAGGGGAGCGGGTGAGGCGTAGTCCGGGATGATGCCGGTGCCCAGGAGCGCGGTCGAGGCCACCGCGACAGCGACGGCCACCGAGACCGGCCACCGGCGCCGCACGGCGAGCGGCGCGCTGATCACGGCCGCCGCCACCACTGCCAGCCAACCTGGTTCGGCCAGCCGGTCCGCTGGGGTCTCCGCCGCCGCATACCAGCACAGCACACCGGCACCGGCGGCGAGGGAGAGATCCGCGGTCAAACGCGCCACCGGACCGGGGCGCAGTGTCAGGAACGACGAAGCGGGCACGGGGGGAGCGTAGCCATCAATGTCGCCGGAGCGCGTCGGCCCGCAGTCGGTCAGACCCTGGTATGACCTGGCGCTCCACGCCCTCCCGTGGGTGGACGCCGCAAATCGGCCCACGGCCCGACGACTTCCGCGCACCGAGCCGCGAACCTCGATTCGAGCACCGCCGACCCGAGGAGAGGGCATGACAGTCCGGTTGGACGACGTGGGAAAGACGTATGACGGCGGAGCCGGCCCGGTGACCGCGCTGGACGGGGTGACCGCCACCTTCGACGAGGGCACCTTCACCGCGGTGATGGGGCCGTCGGGCTCCGGCAAGTCGACCCTTCTGCACTGCGCGGCCGGGCTGGAGCCGCCGACATCGGGAGCGGTGACGATCGCCGGTACTCGTCTGGGAGAGCTGGACGAGACCGCACTGACGAGGCTGCGGCGGGACCGGGTCGGTTTCGTCTTCCAGGACTTCAATCTGGTGTCCTCGCTGACCGCCGCGCAGAACGTCGCTCTGCCACTACGGCTCGCCGGACGGCGAGCCGACAGCGACCGGGTGCGGGCGGCCCTCGCCGAGGTCGGGCTGGAGGACCGGATCGGGCACCGCCCTCGCGAACTCTCCGGAGGCCAGCAGCAACGGGTTGCGATCGCCCGGGCCCTGTTCACCAGGCCGGCGGTGTTGTTCGCCGATGAGCCCACCGGTGCTCTCGACAACCGCACCTCTCATCAGGTCCTCACCCTGTTGCGGGACCTGGTCGACCGGCACGGGCGCACGGTGGTCATGGTGACCCACGATCCGGTGTCGGCCGCTGTCGCCGATCGGGTGGTGCTCCTGGTGGACGGGCGGATCACCGACGAGTTGACGGGCGTGGACGCGGCTGGTGTCGCGGACCGGATGACCGCGCTGGAGCGGTCGTGCTGACCCGGGGCCGGGCCGGCACATTCGTCGCGGTTCTGGTCGGCACGTTCATCGTCACCACGTTCCTGCTGCTGCTGACGTCAGGTCGACCACGAGTCCCGGATCGCTTCGCCGGATCCGCCGCCGTGGTGCAGAGCCCGGCGCCCGACAACCGGCCCGACGAGTTCGCCGAGCCGGTGCCCTGGCCGGCCGAAACCATGTCGTCGCTGGTGAAGCGGCTTCGTGCGGTGCCCGGAGTAACGGATGTGACCGTCGATCGTGACTTCTACGCGCAGCCGGTGCTCGACGGCCGCGCGGTCGCCGGCAGCATCCACGGGCACGCCTGGCACGGGGCGGACCAGGCCGGGGCCGTCGTCGACCGGGACCTGGGCGTCGCGGTCGGCGATTCGATGACCCTGCTGACCGGGGCCGGTCCGGAGCAGTGGCTGGTGACCGGGCACACCGACTGGCCGGGCGTCTATCTGCCGGAGGAGGCGGCGAGTCGCCTGGCGCCGGGCGTCCGGGCGATCAGTGTCGAGGGCACCGCGGATCCGGTGGCACTCCAGGCCGCGGTCGGAGCCGACGGGACCGTGCTGACCGGAGACGAGCGAGGGCTCGCCGAGCCGCGTTCCGATGCCCGGACCCGCTGGATCGGCATGCAGGTTCTCACCGCGACCGCCGCCGTCGCGGGGTTCGCGTGTGTGTTCCTGGTGGCGTCGACGTCCGCCTTCGAGGTGAACCAGCGCCGTCGCGAGATCGGTCTGCTTCGGGCGGTCGGCGCCACCCCGCGGCAGGTCCGCGCCATGCTCTACCGGTCGGCGCTGATGCTCGGTGCCGTCGCGTCAGCGGTGGGTGTTCTTCTGGGATCGATCGCCGCCGTGCCACTGGCCTCCGTCCTGGTGGGGGCTGGTCTGGAGCCGGCCGGCCACACGGTGCGCTGGGCTCCGGGAGTGCTTGCCGCAGCACTCGCCGTCGGCCCGCTGCTGTCGCTGGCCGGCACCATGACCGCGGCGCGCCGCGTGTCACGGGTCGGACCTCTGGAGGCGCTGCGGGTCGCCGAACTGGAGCAACGCGCGATGAGCCGCGTGCGCTGGGCGTTCGGGTCGGCCGCCGGCGCCGCCGCGATCACCGCCGGTGCTGCGGCGGCGGCTTCCGGAGACATGCGGGAGTTCGGGACGTACGCTCTGCTCGGCGCGATGGCGTTGATCGCGGCGTTCGCGCTGCTCGCACCGGCCGTGGTGCCCGCGTTGATCCGGGTGCTGCTCGCACCGCTCTCGGGGATCATCACCACCCTGGCGCGGGAGAGCGCCCGGTCCGCCGTGCGGCGCACCGCCTCGACCGCAGCACCCGTGCTGTTCACGGTGGCGTTCGCGGTCTTCGTCACCGGCACGGTCCAGACGTCGAACGCCGCTTTCGACTCCGAGCGCGCGGCCACCGTCCCGGCGGGACAGGTCCTCGTGCCGGACGGCACTCCCGGCCTGCATGACGGTGTCGCGCCCGAAGCCCCTCTCGACACCACCGTCTACATCGGCCAGCGTGCCCTGACCGCCATCGGCGATGTGCGGGTCGCCTATGGGACCGCCCTGGTCGCGGGGCCGGAGGCGGGGCGGGTCGGCTCGGTTCCCGGCCGGGTCACCGTGACGTTCGGCGACGGATCGTCCGAGACACTGCGGGTGACCGGGACAGCACCACCGGGCCCGTTCACGTCCGGCCTGGTCGTGCCTCGCGACACGGTCCGGAAGCACGATCCGTCGGCGCTCGCTCCCGCGGCCTACCCGGCGCCGGACAGCGCGCCCGGTCCCGGCGCCCGTAAAGCGGCGCCGGCTGACCTCGCCCGCCAGATCGAGGCAGAGGACGACCGGCTGATCGGCGTCTTCACGCTTCTGTTGCTTGCCGTCTCCGCCGGTGCGGGGGCGATCACCGTGGCCAACACGCTGCTCATGACGGCCCGCCACCGACGGTCCGACTATCGGGCGCTTCGACTGGCGGGCGCGACCCGCGGGCAGGTTCTTCGGGCGGTGAGCCTGGAGACCGCCTTGGCCGTGGCGATCGGCTCCCTGCTCGGCGGCACCGCCGGCCTGATCGCGATCGCCGGCTCGGCGCGTTCCCTCAGCGCCCAGACCGGCCAGGACGTGCCGGTCCTGGTGTCATGGCCGGTTCTCGCCGCGACCGTGCTGACCTGTCTGCTTCTCGCCGTCGGCGCCGCCACGATTCCAGCCGCGCGCCTGATCCGCCGCCATTCGCCGGCCGGCCTTGCGGTCTGACGAGTGACGTGTCGTTCACCATCCCGCGCCAGCCGGCTACCGGGGGGACGCGGCGAGAGCCGGGTCGGGGTACGCGGGACGGCTCGGCAGGACGAGCGGCGGCATGTCCGATGTGTCGGGTGGGGCGGATGGGGGGCTCGCATTACGGGTGCGGCTGGCGGGTATAACGGTGCGCATGCCTGATGCGCCCGTGCTCCTCGCCGGACGGTACCGGCTGGGCGAGAGCCTCGGCCGCGGAGGAATGGGGCAGGTTCGGCTCGCCCGGGACGAGACCCTGGAGCGCGACGTCGCGATCAAGGAGATCGACCAGCCGCTCGGTGGGGACGGCGCGAGTTCCGCTCGGCGCACGCTCCGGGAGGCGCGCGCGGCGGCCCGGATCAGTCATCCCAACGTCGTCCAGGTGTACGACGTGCTGCAACTCGAAGACCGCACCTGGATCGTCATGGAGTATGTGCCGTCACGGTCGCTGCGGGAGGAGATCGCCGGGCAGGGACGACTGGATCCCTACCGGGTGGCGCGGATCGGTCTGGATCTCCTCGCCGCCCTGCGTACCGCGCACCGGCTCGGTGTGGAGCACCGCGACGTGAAGCCGGCGAACGTGCTGATCGCCGACGACGGGCGGGTGCTGCTCACCGACTTCGGCATCGCGGCCGTCGACGACGACGGAGTGATCAGCCGATCCGACATCCTGGTCGGTTCGCCGCAGTTCATGGCCCCGGAGCGGGCGCAGAGCGGCGTCAGCGGCCGGGAGGCCGATCTGTGGTCGCTCGGCGCGACGCTGTACGCGGCCGTCGAGGGCCACGCGCCCTACCAGCGAGGTTCCACCATGGCCACCCTCGCGGCCCTGGCCACCGAGGAGCCTGACCCGCCGAAGCACGCCGGTCCGCTTCGGCCATTGCTCGACGGTCTGCTCAAGAAGAATCCGGCCAGACGCCTCACCGCCGAGGACGCCGAAAGCCTTCTCCGCGCGATCCTCGCCAACCTGTCGCCGGAGAGCAGCCGTGGCATGAGCCCACCGACCCGGAGGGCCACCGCCAGAGTCCCGCGCCCACGGATCGCGAGCGATCAACTGCCGGTCGCAGGCGCAGCCGGAGAGGGCGAGCCCGACGGCGGTCGAGCGTCCGGGGCCGCCACGGGACCGCATCGCGAAGCGGTACCGGCTGGCGGGGCGCCGTCAGCCGGGCAGCCCGCCGCAGGCTCGGGTGAGGGCGGCACAGCGGGGTCGGATGGCGTTCAGGTCGCGGGTGAGGGTGGTGTGGCGGCCTCGGATGTCGCCCACACTCCGGCGGTCGAGGCAGGAGCCACAGCCGGCGACGCTCAGGCATCCGAGGACGACGCGGCAGCCGATCGCGAGGCGCTGCCCGAGAAGGGTGCCATCGTCGCGGGCCCGGGCGCAGCGGTCACGAGCGGCACCAACGAGGACGGCCGCTCGACGGACGCTGCTGACGTGGGCCATGAGGCGGAACTCGATGCGGGTGGCGTGTCGGGGGATGCTGCGGGCCTGGGGCGCGGGGCGGCGCGTGGTGTGGGTGGGGGGTTGGGCGATGCGACGGGGTGGGGGCGCGGGCCGGCGCGTGATGTGGGTGGCGGGTCCGGCGATGCTGCGGACGCGGAGCGTGGGACGGCGCCTGATGTGGGTGGTGTGTCCGGCGATGCTGCGGACGCGGGGCGTGGGGCGGCGTTCGATGTGGGTGGTGTGTCCGGCGATGCTGCGGACGCGGGGCGTGGGGCGGCGCTCGATGTGGGTGGTGCGCCGGGGGATGCCGCGGGCGTGGGGGATGCGGCGGCGCTCGAAGTGGGCAGCCGATCGATGGAGAGCGTGGGAAAGGACGCCCGGGCGGCTGAGACGGTTGTGGGCGGAGCCGCGCCCGACGGCGGTTCGGACGATGGGTCCGGCGCTACGGAGACTCGTACCAGGGTCGATGGCGAGCCGGTCAGTGGGGCGAGCCGTGTGGGCGGCGGCATGTCCGGAGGAGCGACGACATTTCCGGGCACGGCGGGTAATGGCGAGCTGGCGACAGTTCGCACGGCGCCCGGCCGGCCTCGTCGCCTGATTTTGCTGGCCGCGGCGATCGTCGTGGTCCTTCTGGTCGGTGGGATCTGGTTTGTCACGGGCCGGGGTGGCGGAACTCCGTCGGCGGACGAGAAGGAGACCGGCACCACCGCCACGGCAGGCACCCCCGAAGCGACCGCGTCGCGGGCCCCGGAGAGCGCGCCGGCCACGCAGAACGCCCAGGCGCCGTCACCATCGCCGTCACCGGAGGGGGACGGGCGACCGGTGCTGCCGGCCGGCTGGGAGCTGTATACGGACAAGACGGGGTTCTCGGTGTACGTGCCGAAAGGCTGGAGGCGGACGAAGGAGGGAACGATCGTCTACTTCCGTGGGGACGGCAAGGTCCTCGGCATCGATCAGACGAACAAACCCCGGTCGAACCCGGTGGCCGACTGGCGTGAGCAGGCTGGGAACCGAGTGTCGGGAGGGGATTTCCCGGGATACCGGGAGGTGAAGATCGCGGCGGTGGACTACTTCCGGAAAGCGGCCGACTGGGAGTTCACCTTCAACCGCAGCGGGGTCCGGCAGCATGTCAACAACCGCGGGACGGTGGTACGCGACGACAAGGCCTATGGCTTCTACTGGCAGACCCGTGACGATGTCTGGGACGAGTCCCGCAAGGATCTCCAACTGGTGTTCGACAGCTTCCGGCCGGCGCAGTGACCGGCCGCCCGCCCCGGCGGCAACGTCTCGCCGAGCGCGCCAGCTGAGCGAGGGCTGAGCCGCGCCGAGCAGTGCGCGAGGACTAAGCCGCGCCAAGAAGAGCGCGAGGAGTGGGCGCAGTAAAAGAGCGCGGGAAGTGGACCGCGAGGTGTTGCGGTGCGGAGTGAGTCGCGGCGGGTGGACCGCGAGGTGTTGCGGTGCGGAGTGAGTCGCGGCGGGTGGACCGCGAGGAGTTGCGGCGCGGAGGGAACCGCGGCGGGTGAACCGCGAGGAATAGCGGCGAGGAGTGAACCTCGAGGAGTGAACCCCGAGGAGTGGGGCGCGAGGGCTGGGCGTGAGGGGGCAGAGGGCGGGGACCGGAGTGGATGGCGAAGATCAGCGGGGGATCGGCCGGGCGGCCGCCTCAGCAGCCCTGGCCAGGTGTTCCGCCACCACCGCGTGATCTTCGGTGACCAGCCCGACGGTCAGCCGGAGGTGTGGCGGCATGCCCGGCCCGACGGTGAAGGCGGTGCCCGCGGCGGCCCCGATTCCGGCGCTGGCCAGGCTCAGCAACGCGGCCTGTTCGTCGGCGACCGGCAGCCAGATGTTGAGGCCCTCGCCGGGCGGCAGTTCGATGCCCGCCGCCGCGAGGCCGGTGGTGATCAGTCGCCGCCGTCGGGCGTACTCGTTCCGGGCGGCGCGTACGGCCGCGATCGACGCCGGGTCGGTGAGCAGGCCGAGCAGCAGGTGTTGCAGGAGCCGGCTGGTCCAGCCCTGGCCGAGTAGCCGGCGCTCCAGGATCGGGTCGAGCACGGTGGCCGGCCCGCTCACCGCCGCGAGCCGCAGGTCGGGCCCGTGCGACTTGGAGAAGCTGCGCACGTGCACGGTCTGCCGGGGCAGCCGCGTCCCCATCGACAGCAGTGGCCCGGATGCCAGGTCGCCGGCGGAATCGTCCTCCACCACGTACACCTGGGGGTGTTGGGCGAGAACGTCGGCGAGCGCGCCGGCCCGCGACGGTGACCACGACGCGCCGGTGGGGTTGAGGGCCCGGGGTTGCAGGAAGACGGCGGCGGGCCGCCGGGCGAGGCCCGCGGCGAGCTGGTCCGGCAGCATGCCGGAGGCGTCGGTGGCGACGCCGGCCACGGTCACGCCGAGGGTGTCGAGCAGGTCGAGCAGCGGGGGGAAGCAGGGGTTCTCGACGAGGGCGAGGTCGCCGAGCCGCAGCAGTGCGGAGGCCACGTGGTCGATGGCGTCCATCGCCCCGTCGAAGATCGCGAGCCGTTCGGCGGGGTACGGCCACCGCTCCCGCAGCAGCGCACCCAGCCCGGGCAGAACCGGCTCGTCGAGATAGCTGGCCGGCGCGGGGGACAGCCCGTGCAGCGCGGGTATCGGGGGCAGGAGCCGCGGATCGGGCACTCCGGTCGACAGGTCGAGCCCGAATCCGGTGGTCTGCCGCAGGGCGGCCCGGTAGCGCCCGGGCCCACCGGCGCCGGGGGTGGCGACGACCGTGCCGCGCCGTCCGTCGGTGCGGATGGTTCCGGCCCGCCGCAGCAGCTGCCATGCCGCGTTGACGGTGCTGGGGGAGAGGTGCAGTTCGGCCGCGACCGAGCGCACGGGCGGCAGTTTCGTGCCGCCGGTGAGGGCGCCTTCGCCGACGGCGCGGCTCACCGCTTCGGCGAGTCCGCGTGCGCCGGGTTCGGCGAACCGTTCCCTGACGGCCTGGTAGAACACTTTGTGACAGTACAACCGGAGCATTGTTCGGTCCAGTGCCGTCACATAATCTCGGCGGCATGATGCACATTGCGCACTGGATCGGCGGCGCGGAGCGTGCCGGCGAGTCCGGCCGGGTCGGCCCGGTCTTCAACCCCGCCACCGGCGAGCAGATCGCACAGGTCGATCTCGCTTCGGCCGCCGAGGTCGCGGTCGCCGTCGCCAGCGCCGAGGTGGCCGCGAAGGCGTGGCGGGAGGCGAGTCTCTCCCGGCGCTCGGCGGTGCTGTTCCGGTTCCGCGAGCTGCTGGCCGCCCGCAGCGGCGAGCTGGCCGCGATCGTCACCCGGGAACACGGCAAGGTGCTCGCGGACGCGGCCGGCGAGGTGGCCCGCGGCCTGGAGAACGTCGAGTTCGCCACCGGCGTCCCGCACCTGATGAAGGGCGGCTTCTCCGAGCAGGCCGCCACCGGGGTGGACGTCTACTCGATCCGCCAGCCGCTCGGCGTGGTCGCCGGCATCACCCCGTTCAACTTCCCGGCCATGGTTCCGCTGTGGATGTGCGCCACCGCGATCGCCGCGGGCAACGCCTTCGTGCTCAAGCCCAGCGAGAAGGACCCGTCGGCGGCGAACTGGCTGGCCGCGCTCTGGGCCGAGGCCGGTCTGCCGGAGGGTGTCTTCACCGTCGTGCACGGTGACAAGGAGGCGGTCGACGCGCTGCTCACGCACCCGGACGTCGCCGCGGTGAGCTTCGTCGGTTCGACGCCGATCGCGAAGTACGTCTACGAGACCGGCACGGCGCACGGCAAGCGGGTGCAGGCCCTGGGCGGCGCGAAGAACCACATGATCGTCCTTCCGGACGCCGAGCTGGACGCGGCCGCCGACGCGGCGATCAGCGCGGGTTACGGCGCCGCCGGTGAGCGCTGCATGGCGATCTCGGTCGTGGTGGCGGTCGGCGAGATCGCGGATCCGCTGGTCGAGGCGATCGCGGCGCGACTTCCAAAGATCAAGATCGGCGATGGTACGGACGCGAGCTCCGAAATGGGCCCGCTGATCAGCGCCCAGCATCGTGACCGGGTCGCCGGCTACATCGCCGCCGGAGCTGACGCCGGCGCCACGGTGATCGCCGATGGACGGGACATCCCGGACCGGCCCGGGTTCTTCCTCGGCGCCACGCTGCTCGACGACGTCACCCCGGAGATGACGGTCTACACCGACGAGATCTTCGGCCCGGTGCTGAGCATCGTCCGCGTGGACACCTACGCCGAGGCCGTCCAGCTGATCAACGACAACGAGTACGGCAACGGCGCTGCCATCTTCACCCGCGACGGCGGCGCGGCCCGGCGGTTCCAGTTCGACGTGAACGCCGGCATGGTCGGCGTGAACGTGCCGATCCCGGTCCCGGTCGCCTACTACTCGTTCGGCGGCTGGAAGGCGTCGCTGTTCGGCGACACCCACATGTACGGCCCGGACGGCATCCACTTCTTCACCCGCGGCAAGGTCGTCACCTCCCGCTGGCCGGACCCGGGCACCTCGTCCGTCGATCTCGGCTTCCCGCAAACCCGTTGAGGATGATTCGGTGACACCGGAATCTCAGGTGCGCGCCGATGTCTTCCATTCCTGGTCCGCGCAGGGCCTGATCGACCCGCCGCCAGTGGGGAACCGGGGGCCCTGGCCCTTCGTCCACTTCAACCGGCTCCACGTCGTACCGCCGTGCACGATCACCGCCGAGGAGCTGGCGATTTTCGGCGGGGCCCTCACCGTGGCGGCCGAATTCAGCGCCTAAAACACCGGATTGCGTCGTTGGAACGGGATCGGAGATTCTGATTCCGTTTCAGCTCTGGAAATTACTTCGGATTCCCTTGCTAGCTCACTCACCGGTGTGACAAGGTCCCTCCAGTCCGGGTGAGATCGCCCCTTGACCGGAAGGCCGGAATCCCTGTGAGCACCCCTGTTCCCGTGCTGCGCAACTTCGTCGCCGGGGCCTACACCGACACCGAGGACGGCGGCACGTCCCCGGTGATCGACCCCAGCGCGGGGGAAATCTACGCGCGGGCGTCCTGGAGGGTAGGTCCGCGGGGGAGTACCCGCGGGATCACACCTCCTTCGTGCGCCGTGAGCCGATCGGCGTCTGCGCACAGATCACCCCGTGGAACCATCCGATGGTGATGGCCGTGTGGAAGTTCGCCCCCGCGATCGCGGCCGGCGACTCGGTGGTGCTCCAACGTGTGGATCAATACCCCCTCCCCTTCGTCTCCGAGATGCCGCACGGCGGATACGGTCACTCCGGTTACGGCAAGGACCTTTCGATGTACGGGTTCGAGGAGTACACCCGGATCAAGCACGTGATGAGTTTCAACGGTTGATCCGCCCCCACCCCAGACGCCAATCCGCCCTGTTCGAGGTGATAGATGACCACTGCTTCCCCCCAGCCGGCCGCTCATCCGGCGATCGAGTTCGTCGGCGTGCGCAAGGACTATTTGTCGCACGGTGAGGCGGTGCCCGCCGTCCGGAACCTGGATCTGGCGATCGGGCAGGGGGAGTTCTTCTCGCTGCTCGGCCCGTCCGGCTGCGGCAAGACGACCACGATGCGGATGGTCGCCGGTTTCGAGGAGCCGACCGCCGGCCGGGTCATGCTCGACGGCCGGGACGTGACCGGGGTCGCGCCGAACAAGCGTGACGTCAACATGGTCTTCCAGTCGTACGCCCTCTTTCCGCATCTCACCGTGCGGCAGAACGTCGCGTTCGGCCTGGAGCGCAAGAAGGTCGCCAAGGCCGAGATCGCCAAGCGGGTCGGCGAGATGCTCGAGATCGTCTCGCTGACCGGCATGGAGAAGCGGCAGCCCAAGGAGATGTCGGGCGGTCAGCAGCAGCGGGTCGCGCTGGCCCGGGCGCTGGTCAACCACCCGCGGGCGCTGCTTCTCGACGAGCCGCTCGGCGCACTCGACCTCAAATTGCGCCAACAGATGCAGATCGAACTGAAGCGGATTCAGCGCGAGGTGGGCATCACCTTCGTCTACGTCACCCACGACCAGGGTGAGGCACTCGCCATGTCGGACCGCATCGCGGTCATGAACAGCGGCGTGATCGAGCAGCTCGGCACACCGCGGGACGTCTACGAGCGCCCGGCGACCCGGTTCGTGGCCGGCTTCATCGGCACCTCCAATCTCATCGACGGCCAGGTGAGCCGGGCCGACCAGGGTCACGCGGTCATCGACAAGGGTCCCGGCGAGCGGGTCGTGGTGCCCGTGCCGGCCACCGTGCCGGTCGGCCGTGACCTGGAGGTCTCGGTGCGCCCGGAGAAGATCGATCTCCATCGGACGCGGCCCGCCGACGTCACCGGCAGCCTGCTCTCCGGCACGGTCACCGAGGTGGTCTATCACGGCACCTCGACCAACTACACAGTGGCCACCTCCGATGGAACCGACCTCGTGGTGTTCGACCAGAATGCTCACGATGCCGAGGACGTCGCGTCTCGTGGTGAGCGCGTCTTCCTCACCTGGGCCCCGCAGCACTCGTACCCGATCGGAGTCTGATGTTCCAGTCCAACAAGCCGGACCCCTCCCTCCTGCGAGGCATGACGCGTTCCCGGCTCGGCCGCCGTGACGCGCTGCGCCTCGGCGGGTTGTCGGCGATGGGCGCATTCCTCGCCGCGTGCGGCGTGGAGGGCAAGGGCAAGCCGCAGGCCAGCATGGCGCCCGACGCCGTCGACAAGTTCTGGGCTGACAAGACGCGGAACGGCAAGCTCCGCTTCGCCGGCTGGCCGCTCTACATGGACCCGAAGAAGCCGGAACTCAAGAAGTTCACCCAGCGGACCGGCATCCAGGTGACCTACGACGAGGTCATTCAGGAGATGGCGCCCTGGTTCGCCAAGGTGCAGCCGCAGCTGTCGGCCGGGCAGTCGATCGGCTACGACGTCATGGTCATCACCAACTCGAGCCAGTTCGGCCAGTTCCGGGACTCCGGCTTCCTGGCGCCGCTGGACCACGCGAAGCTGCCCAACTACGCGGCCAACGCCGCCAAGTCGTACGCGACCTCCAACTACGACCCGGGCAACGTGTTCAGCATCCCGTACGCGTCCGGCATCACCGGCATCGCCTACGACCCGGCCAAGATCAAGGAGCCGATCACCAAGCTGTCCGACCTGTGGAACCCGAAGTACAAGGGCAAGGTCGGCATGTTCCGCGACCTCCAGGAGCTCGGCAACTTCGGTCTGCTCGCGCTCGGCCTCGACCCGGCCAAGTCGACCGAGACGGACTGGCAGAAGGCGGCGGCGGAACTCAAGAAGCAGAAGGACGCCGGCATCGTCCGCAACTACTACGACCAGAGCTACATCGACGCGCTCGGCAAGGGCGAGGTCTGGATCACCATGGCCTGGTCCGGTGACGTCTTCCAGAAGAACGTCTCCGACGGTACGAACTTCAAGTTCGTGATCCCCGAGGACGGCGCCACGATCTGGACCGACAACATGGCCATCCCGGTCACCGCGGAGAACCCGGTCGACGCCATCATGCTGATGGACTTCCTCTACGAGCTGGAGAACGCCACCACCCTCGCCGAGTACATCAACTACGTGTGCCCGGTCCCGGCCGCGCAGGCGCAGATGCGCAAGCACGCCGCCGCGCTCACCGGCGAGGACAAGAAGTACCTGCTCTCGGTCGCCGAGAGCCCGCTGATCTTCCCCGGCCCGGCCGAGTACGACCGCCTGCACTACTACGTCGACTTCAACACCGCGGAGGAGAAGAAGAACTTCGAGCGGGTGTTCCAACCGATCGTGCTGGGGTAACCGATGGACCGGGTAAAACGTACACTCACCCCCTACCTGCTGGTTCTTCCCGGCGGGCTGTGGCTCCTGCTGTTCTTCGCGGTACCGATGGTCACCATGCTGTCGCTGTCGTTGCAGGAGGGCGACATCGTCAACGGGTTCGTCTTCACCGGCCACTGGCAGAACTATGTGGATGCGATCTCCGCCTACCAGACGCAGTTGATCCGTTCGCTGGTGTACGGCGCCATCACGTCGGTCGTCCTGATCGTGCTGGCCTTCCCGGTCGCATACTGGATCGCCTTCTACGGAGGCCGTAGGAAGGCGACCTACCTGTTCCTGATCCTGCTGCCGTTCTTCGTGTCGTTCGTCCTGCGCACCATCTCGTGGCGGATGCTCCTCACGGACGACGGCGTGCTGCTGCATCCCTTGAAGGAGGCCGGGCTGCTCCCGGGCGACTTCCAGATCCTCGGTACGGCGACCGCGGTCATCGCCGGCCTGGTGTACAGCTTCCTGCCGTTCATGGTGCTGCCGATCTACGTGGCACTGGAGCGGATCGACCCGCGGGTGGTCGAGGCGGCCCGGGACCTGTACGCGTCCCCGCTCACCTCGTTCCGGAAGATCATCTTTCCGCTGGCGCTGCCCGGGGTGTTCGCCGGCGTGCTGATGACCTTCGTGCCGGCCACCTCCGACTACGTGAACTCGGAGCTGCTCGGCAGTTCCGAGACCACGATGATCGGCCAGGTCATCCAGTCGCAGTTCCTCTCGAACTCCGACTACCCGTCGGCCTCGGCGCTGTCGTTCACCCTGATGACGGTGCTGCTGATCGGCGTCTTCGCCTACGCCCGGGCGCTGGGCACGGAGGACGTGATGAAGGTGGCGGCCCGATGAGACTCCGCATCGGCGGCGACCGCCTGCTGCACGTCTACACCTGGATCCTGATCGGCTGGCTCATCCTGCCCATCGCCGTGATGATCCTGTTCGGCTTCAACGATCCCCAGGGCCGGTACAACCAGACCTGGCAGGGCTTCACGCTCCGGTGGTACGGCGAGGTCTTCGCCCTGGAAGCGCTCACCGACGCCCTGGTGGTATCGCTGCTCGTCGCGGTGGCGACCGCCCTGATCGCCGGCGCTCTGGGCACCGGCATCGGGTACGCGCTGGGCCGCTGGCGGTTCCGCGGCGCCGGCGCGCTGAACCTGCTGATGTTCGCGGCGATCGCCTCGCCCGAGCTGGTGATGGGTTCGTCGCTGCTGAGCATGTTCGTCTCACTGGGCGCGCCCCTGGGCCCGGTGAGCATCACCATCGCGCACGTCATGTTCTCGGTGTCGTTCGTGGCGGTGGTGGTCCGGGCCCGGGTGGTGACCCTGGACCGGTCCCTCGAGGAGGCCGCGGCCGACCTCGGGGCGAGCGGGTGGACGACGTTCTGGAAGGTGATCTTCCCGATCATTCTTCCGGCGATCCTCTCCGGCGTGATGCTGGCGTTCGCGCTCTCCATCGACGACTTCGTGATCACCAACTTCACGGCCGGCACCACGCAGACGTTCCCGCTGTGGATCTGGGGCTCCACCCGGGTCGGCCTGCCGCCGCAGGTCAACGTCATGGGCACGATGATCTTCGCCGGCGGCGTGCTGCTCGCCGTCCTGTCGAACATCCGGTCACGGCCTCGCAGGAAGGCCGCGTAGGTCGCGAGGAGAACGGCCCGGCGCCCTGGTGGGGGTGCCGGGCCGTTGTCGTTCCAGCACAGACTCGGCGCGGAAATAGTCGTGCCTAGACTTGTGTGCAACGGATTCCGTGGGCAGGATCATGTCTACCTCTGGAACTGGTGGGAGAGATATCCGTGACCGATCGACCTGCTGATGTGGACGCGCTCTCCGCGACCGCCCGTGACCACCTGTGGATGCACTTCACCCGGCTCTCCGCGTACCAGGACAACCCGGTCCCGGTGATCACCCGCGGCGACGGCTGCTACGTGTGGGACTCGACCGGTCGCCGCTACCTCGACGGCCTCTCCGCGCTCTTCGTCGTCCAGACCGGCCACGGCCGCCAGGAACTCGCCGAGGCGGCCGCCAAGCAGGCCGGTGAGCTGGCCTACTTCCCCATCTGGTCGTACGCGCACCCCAAGGCCATCGAACTCGCCGGCCGCCTCGCCGACCTGGCCCCCGGCGACCTGAATCGGGTCTTCTTCACCACCGGCGGCTCCGAGGCCGTCGAGTCCGCGTGGAAGCTGGCCCGCTCCTACTTCAAGCGCGTCGGCAAGCCGCTGAAGACCAAGGTCGTCTCCCGGGCCGTCGCCTACCACGGCAGCTCGATGGGTGCCCTGTCGATCACCGGCATCCCGCCGTTCAAGCAGGACTTCGAACCGCTGGTCCCGAGCACCATGCGGGTGCCGAACACCAACTACTACCGCCGCCCCGACGAGGCCATGACGCCCGGGCAGTTCGGGATCTGGGCCGCCGACCGCATCGCCGAGATGATCGAGTTCGAGGGCCCGGACACGGTCGCCGCCGTCTACCTCGAACCGGTGCAGAACGCCGGCGGCTGCTTCCCGCCGCCGCCCGGCTACTTCCAGCGGGTCCGCGAGATCTGCGACCGCTACGACGTGCTGCTCGTCTCCGACGAGGTGATCTGCGCCTTCGGTCGCCTCGGCGAGTACTTCGGCGCCGACCGCTACGGCTACCAGCCCGACATCATCACCGTCGCCAAGGGCCTGACCTCCGGCTACGTCCCGCTCGGCGCGATGATCGCCACCGAGCGCCTGGCCGAGCCGTTCCTCACCGGCACCAACTGGTTCGCCCACGGCATCACCTACGGCGGCCACCCGGTCGGTTCCGCGGTTGCGCTGGCCAACCTCGACATCATGGAGCGCGAGGGCCTCAACCAGCACGTCCGCGACAACAGCCCGCTCTTCCGGTCGTACCTGGAGAGGCTTCTCGACCTGCCGATCGTCGGCGACGTCCGCGGCGACGGCTACTTCTTCGGCATCGAGATGGTCAAGGACAAGGCCACCAAGGAGACCTTCACCGCCGAGGAGTCCGAGCGACTGCTCCGCGGCTTCCTGTCGACGGCCCTGTTCGACGCCGGCCTCTACTGCCGCGCCGACGACCGCGGCGACCCGGTCATCCAGCTGGCCCCGCCCCTGACCGCGACGGAAACCCAGTTCGCCGAGATCGAACAGATCCTGCGCTCGGTGCTGACCGAAGCCCACAACCGCCTCTGACCACCCTCACCCCGGCCGCCCGGGCGCGCTCAGCGCGGCCCGGGCGCTCCGCATCGGTCCAGCTAGGCGACTCTCTCTCGCTTCCCCCTTCTGGTACGGGCTTCGCGAACCCGCCGTACCAGACCCGCGAGGCGCTGCCGGGTCCGGACCGTGCCGCGCCCGCCGGGCGTGAGTGGGTGGTCCGGCCGGGTCACGGCCGCTGCACGTACACCCATGCCTTGTCGCCGGACGCCAGCGGCGCCTCGACCCGGTGGTAGTCGTCCACCTCGTAGTCGTCGGCCTGCAACAGCTCCGCGTCGGTCACCTCCAGGGCCGAACCGTCGACCACGTCGGCCGGCTCCCCGGTGGGAACCAGGATCGGGTGGAAGGCCTCGCCGCTGACGGCGAGCACCTCCGGGTCGGTGATCTCGACCCGGTCCAGCCGGAACCCGATGATCCGGTCGTCCCGCCCGTCGAGCCGGCGCCCGAAGGTGCTCGCCTGCACGGCGGGGTCACGCAACGTTCCGTAGGAGAACAGCAGAGGCATGATCGAATCCTAGCCACCTCCGCCGTGCCCGTGCGACGCGGCCGCCCTCCAGGGATCGCTAAAAGTTCCGGAATTCTATCGCAAGTTCAGACGCCTATCTGACGCTCATAAGCGCCGGTCGTACCCGTGGAAGGGGCATCATTCCCGATGACGCGCAGCGATAATTGTTCGAATTTTCCGGAAGTTTCGGAAAGCGCGTTCCCGCCCCGTGTCCGCCCTGCTCCGCCGCGCGCGCCCGGTCACCAAATTGCTCGCCGGGCGATTACGTGCGCACGCCACGGCATTCATTCCGGCGGTGAAGCGGATATTTCCAGCGCGATTCAGAAAATGCATTGGAGCGCGCCGGCGGGCAGCATCGATAATGCGTGTCCAGGATTGTTCGAGCAGACTCGACCGGCCCGTCACCGGCGAGCAAGACGGTGCTGACGTGCCCATACGCAGCGTGGCGGTATCCATGAAGGCGCTCCGCCGACAGGGGTGAGATCTTCTTTTCCGTATTGACGCCGTCAATTAGGCAGGCTTAGCGTACGGGTGGTTCAGCGCTCTCTTCAGCGTGCGGCGACGTCCCGTCGCGCGCCGTATCCCCGTTTCCGATTCCCGTCAGGAGTGACCCTTGACGAAGGCATCCCGCGTCGCGGTGGCCGTCCTCGCCGCATCGACGCTCCTCACCATCGGTGTCCAGCCGGCCCGTGCCGCGAGCACCACCGGCACCCCGGCGGCCGGGCACGGTGGCCACGCCGGTGCGCCGCTGCGCCGCGTGACCCCACGCGACCTGAGGATCGGCACGGCCGTCGCGGGCGGCGGCCACCACCTGGAGCAGGACTATCCGGACCCGTTCACCTACGACAAGCCGTACCGTCGGGTGCTGGCCCGGGAGTTCGACTCCGCCTCGCCGGAGAACCAGATGAAGTGGGAGTTCATCCACCCCGAGCGCAACCGGTACAACTTCGGCCCGGCCGACGCGATCGTGCGGTTCGCCCGCCAGCACGGGCAGGTCGTCCGCGGGCACACGCTGCTCTGGCACAGCCAGAACCCGGCGTGGCTGGCCGAGGGCCAGTTCAGCAAGGCGGAGCTGCGAGCGATCCTCAAGCAGCACATCGTCACGGTGGTGGGCCGCTACCGGGGCCAGATCCACCAGTGGGACGTCGCCAACGAGATCTTCAACGAGAACGGCGAGTACCGGCAGGAGAACATCTGGATCCGTGAGCTCGGCCCGGGCATCGTCGCCGACGCCTTCCGCTGGGCGCACCAGGCCGACCCCCGGGCGCAGCTGTTCCTCAACGACTACGGCGTGGAGTGGCCGGGCGCCAAGGTCGACGCCTACGAGGCGCTGGCCAGGCAGCTGCTGGCCGACCGGGTGCCGCTGCACGGGTTCGCGTCACAGGCCCACCTGAGCATGCGGTACGGCGCCCCCGACCAGCTGCGCTCGGTCCTCCAGCGCTTCGACGACCTGGGTCTGCACACCGCGATCACCGAGCTGGACGTCCGCATGGACCTCCCGGAGGGCGGTGTCCCGACGGCCGAGCAGCTGACCACCCAGGCTCAGTACTACAAGACCGTCCTGGACGCCTGCCTGGCCGTCGACGACTGCAACTCCTTCACCCTGTGGGGCTTCACCGACAAGTACTCCTGGGTTCCGGTGTTCTTCCCCACCGAGGGCGCCGCCACCGTGATGGGGGACGACTTCACCCCGAAGCCCGCCTACCACACCGTCCGGCAGACCCTGGCTGAAGCCCGCCGCAACGGCCGCTGACACCGTCCCGGCCGCCGCCGTCTGCCCCGGCGGCGGCCGGGCCCACCCCGGCCCGGGGGGGGGGGGGGGGGGGCCCCCCCCCCCCGGCGGGCGGGGGGGGGGGGGGGGGGGGGGGGGGGGGCCCCCCCCCGGGGGGGCCCCCCCACGGCCGGGACGGCGCGGGGAGCTCGCGGGGATCGGCGGGACCCGGCTCACCCGTACGATGAAGAGATCTTGTGAAGGAAGACC
>NZ_JAGFNS010000006.1:126431-346037 GCF_017592555.1 Actinoplanes flavus
GGGGGTGTGGCTCTCCGCCCCCCCCCCCCCCCCCCCCCCCCCGGCCGGAGGTGTGACGGCGGGCGGGAGGATCAGTTGGCGAGCCGGGTCCAGAGGGTGGTGGCCTTCGCGGTGTCGCCGGACTCCTCGGCCAGCTGGGCCTCGGCGAACCGCTGCTGCCAGCCGTCCGGCGCCCGCCCACCGGCCGCCTTCTCCTGGGCGGCGTCCCGGGCGTCGGGCGAAGCCATGGTGCGCAGGCCCCAGCCGTAGGGGAACAGCGGCTCGTACCCCCGGTCGCCGACGTTGACCGGAACCTGCTTCACCGAATCCGGCCAGCTCATCGGTAGGCGGCCGGTGAACGGCCGCCTACCGAAGAGGACGTCGGCGACACCGCCGCCCTCGCTGCCGGGCAGCCAGGAGGCGACCAGGGCGTCGATCTCGCCGAGCTGGTCGCTGATCACCTGTGGACGGCCGGAGACGATCAGGACGACGCACTCGGCGACCGCGCCGCAGACCTTGGAGACCACGGCCCGGTCGGCGGGTCGCAGGGTGAGCGACTTGGGTTCCTTCTGCTCCTCGGTGCCGCGCGTCCAGGTCGCGCTGCCGACGTCACCGAAACCTTCGGCGTACGGCGTCTCGCCGACCACGACCACACCGACGTCGGAGCCGCCGACCGGCGCGGAGGCGTCGGCGCTGTACGTGACGGTCGCGCCCGGGGCGACCTCACGGATGCCGTCGAGGATCGTGGCGCCGGGGATGATGTCGCCGTTGCGGCCCTGCCAGTCGATGGTCCAGCCGCCGGCCTGGTTGCCGATGTCGTCGGCGTTGCGGCCGGCCACGTAGATCTTCGCGTCGGCGGCGAGCGGCAGTACGTCGCCGCTGTTCTTGAGCAGCACCTGCGATCGGGCGGCCGCGGTGCGGGCCAGCGCCCGGTGTTCGGTGCCGCGGACGTCGCCGAGGGTGGCGTACGGGTTCTCGAAGAGCCCGAGCCGGAACTTGACGGCGAGGATCCGCCGGACCGCGTCGTCGATCCGGTCGGTGCCGATCCGGCCGGCGTCCACCTCGGCCTCGAGCACCTCCTGGAAGCGCGGCGCGGTGTGCGGCTCCATGAACATGTCGATGCCGGCGCCGACTCCGGCGCGGACCTGGCTGGGGGTGGGTTCGGGGGTGCCGTCCGGGTCGGTGGAGGGCAGTTGGTGGATGCCCTCCCAGTCGGTGATCACGAAGCCGTCGAAGCCCAGGTCGCCCTTGAGCTTGCCGGTGATCAGCTCCCGGTCGGCGTGCATCTTGACCGGGTTGCCGGTGCCGTCCTCGGTCCAGTCGACGCTGGAGTAGGACGGCATGACGCTCCGCACGCCGTGTTCGGTGACGGCGGAGACGTACGGCGCCAGGTCGACGCGGTCGAAGTCGGCGCGGCTGGTGACGGTGACGCCCTGGTCGATGGCGTAGTCGCTGTCGCCGGTGCCGTACTCGGTGTCGCCGTCGCCCGCGTAGTGCTTGACGGTGGCGATCACACCGTTCTTCTGGAGGCCGTCGACGGCCGCGCCGCCGAGCCGGCCGGCCAGGGCGGGATCCTCGCCGAAGCTCTCGAAGGCCCGCCCCCACCGTTCGTCGCGGGAGACGCAGACGCACGGCGCGAAGTCCCACCGGATGCCGGTGGCCAGCATCTCCCGGGCGGTGGCCTGGTAGACCTGTTCGACGAGGCGCGGGTCGCGGCCGGCGCCGAGGCCCACGTTGTGCGGGAAGACGGTGGATCCGTGCACGTTGCCGTTGCCGTGCACCGCGTCGATGCCGTAGAGCAGCGGGATCCTCAGCGGGGTGGCGAGCGCCGCCCGCTGGAGCGAATTGATCATGTCGACCCAGGCCTGCGGCGTATTGGGGTCGGGCACCGAGCCGCCGCCGGAGAGGACCGAGCCGAGCCGCCACTCGGTGACCAGGTGCGGGTCGCCGGCCACCTTGACCCGCTCGGCCTGGGTCATCTGGCCGATCTTGTCGGCCAGGGTCATCCGCCCGAGCAGGTCGGCGACCCGGCTCTCGACGGGTTGCCCGGCGTCCAGGTAGAGCGCGCCGGCGTCCTCGGCGGTGGAGCCGTCGCGTACCAGCGCGGTGGCCACGCCCGTCACGACGGCCGCCGCCAGCACGATGCCCCCGAGCACCGCCAGCCGGTTCCGTGATCGCATTCGTCCCCCTGATGGTTCGGGTGCAGCGGCTCCGAGTCTGCCGGAGGGATCCGGCCGCCCGTTCCGCGGGTCGCGGGGGCGGCGGCATCCGCGTTCGTAATCGCCCGGAAACGCCCCGGGTCGCGGCCGGCTGGCGCATGCTGGGACGAAGCACTTCCGACGGAGCTGACATGGTCGCATTGCTGATCGCCGAGGACGACGAGGACATCTCCCTGGTTCTGGCCCGGGTGTTCAAACGAGCCGGAATGACCGTCCTTCGCGCATCGGACGGATGGACGGCGTTCGAGACGATCGTCGAACAGCGGCCGGACGTCGTGCTGACCGATCTCGGCATGCCGCGGATGGACGGCTGGGAACTGATCGACGCCATCCGGTCACACGAGGACAAGGGGATCCGGCACATCCCGGTGGCGATCCTGAGCGGGCACCTGCGTCCCGGGGATCCGCGGGCCGGCTCCTCGAAGGTGTGCGCCATCCTGCTCAAGCCCTGCCCCAACGACCAACTGCTGGCGACCATGGAGGAGCTGGTCACGATCGGGCCGCACGACCATGACACGGTTGACTCCCGCTGTCCCGCCGACCTGCCTGTTTCAGTATGAAAATGTATGGAATATAGGGATCGGGCTAGGATGGTGACAGCCCGTGGCCACGGGCCTCGGTCGGGAGAATCGGGCGGGTCATGGTGGTGCTCGACGAGGCGGTGCTGACGGATCCGGGTCGTCTGCGTGCGGTCGACCGTGCCCTCCTCTCGCTACCCGGCCGGTCCACCCCCCTCGACGACACCGCCCGCCTGGTGACCCGGCTGCTGCACACCCCGATGGCCTGCGTCTGCCTGATCACCGAGGACGAGGAGCTGTTCGTCGGGGAGTACGCCATCCCGCACGAGCTGAGCCTGCCGCGCCGTGCCCCGCTGGCCTACTCGGTCTGCAAGTACGCGGTCTCCGCCGACGGGGTCATCCTCAGCCGCGACATGACCGCGGAACCCGACGAGATCCTCAGCAGGCACCTGCTCGTCGTCGAGTTCGGGATCAGGGCGTTCCTCGGCGTGCCGGTCCGCGACCGCGACGGCCGCCCGATCGGCTCGCTGGCCGTCCTGGACCGCCGTCCCCGGGACTGGACCGGCGAGGAGACCGAGATCCTCACCGCGGTCGCCGACACGATCCGGGTCCAGGACGACAGCGCCTTCCACGCCACGTTGCTGGAGAGCATGGAGGCCGGTGTGGTGGCCTGCGACCGCTCCGGCCGGATAGTCTACGCCAACCGCTCGGTGCGGGAGGTGATCGGGTTCGGCCCGGACGGGCCGCTGGCGCCCGAGTTCGAGGCGGAGGCCTACCGGCTGCTCGCCACCACCGACCAGCGGTCGATGCCACCCGGTGAGAGCCCACTGATCCGCGCCCTCAACGGCGAGTGCGTCGTCTCCGAGGACGTGCTGATCCGCCGGCCCGGCCACCGCACCCGGATCTTCGACACCTGCGCGCAGCCCATCCTCGGCCCGACCGGTGACGCGCTCGGCGCGGTGGCGGTCGCCCACGAGGTCACCGCGCTGCGCCGGGTCGAGCGGTTCCGCAACTGCCACATCGCCGTGCAGCACGTGTTGCAGAGCGCCGGCACGGTGGCCGAGGCGACCCCCGAGGTGCTGCGCGCGGTCACCGCCACCCTGGGCTGGCCGGCGGCCGAGCTGTACCTGATCGACGAGGCGACCGGGCTGCTCCAGGCGGCCGGGCACTGGGACTTCTCCGGGGTGGAGCCGGACGGCTTCTTCGGGCACACGCCGATCCGTGGGCAGGGCATCACCGGGCGGGCGTGGGAGACCGGGCGGCCGATCTGGGTGCCGGACCTGAGCTCGAGCCCCGATCTGCGGACCGCCCACGAGCGCGAACGGGTGGAGATCTGCCTGCGGCGTGGCGTCCGGACCGCGCTGGCCGTGCCGGTCCGCGACGGCGGGACCCTGCTCGGGGTGCTGACCTGCTACGCCGGCACCCAGGAGTACGAGCCGGACCTGCTCACCGTGCTGCTCGACGGGGTGGCCGCGCAGGTCGGCGTCTTCGTGGCCCAGCGCCGCGCCGAGGAGCTGTCGCGCCAGCTGGCCCGGGCGCAGGCGGACTTCGTCGACCTGGTGGGGCACGAGCTGCGCACCCCGCTCACCTCGATCACCGCGAACGCCGCCCTGCTGGCCGAGGAGACGTCCGGTCTGGACGCCGAGTCCCGGCACATGGTGGAGACCGTCGCCCGTAACGCGGCCGTCCTCCAGCGGATCGCCGACACCCTGCTCGACCTGGCCGGGCTCGACGCCGGGCACCTCGAACTGGACGTCGCCGAGGTGGACCTGGTGGCCCTGCTGTGCGACGCGGTGACCGAGGTCCGGCGCACCGCCGACCGGCTCACCCTGGTCATCGAACTGCCCGCCGAGCTGCACCTGCCCGGCGACGCGGAACGGCTCCGGCAGGTCGTCGACGACCTGCTGCTCAACGCCGTCCGGTACAGCCCGCCGGGCGAGCCGGTGCACGTCACGCTGTGCACCGACGACACGATGGCCGACCTGTGCATCGCCGACCACGGCATCGGCACGCCGCCCGGCGAGCACGACCGGGTGTTCGACCGGTTCTTCCGCGGCAGCAACGTGCGCCACCAGGGCACCCCGGGCAGCGGGCTGGGTCTCAGCCTGGCCCGGGCCATCGTGCTGCTGCACGGCGGCACGATCCGGCTCTCCGACAACCGGCCGTCCGGGACGGTCGTGTCCGTGCGCCTGCCGCTGGCCGGTCCGCCCGGCGCCTGATCAGGCCGCCCGGCGGCGGTCCACGGCGTCGAGCAGGGCGGTGGCGCGCAGGCCCGCGTTGATGCCGAGCCACCGCGCCGGTTCCGGCTCCCAGCGGCGCGAGCGATGATTCACCCACGGCAGGGCGGTCCGGTCGCTGTCGCGGCCGATGATCAGATCAGCGAGGGTACGCCCGGCGAGGTTGGCGGCCGCAACGCCGTCGCCCACGTAGCCCCCGGCCCAGCCGATCCCGTCCCGCAGGCCGACCGACGGCATCCAGTCGCGCGGAACGCCGAGCGGCCCACCCCACCGGTACGCGATCGGCGGGTCGATGCCGAACAGGTCGGTGAGCGTCGCCCGCAGCGCCTCGAACACCCGGGGCGCCCGGTCGTACTCCGGCCGGACCCGGGACCCGAAGTGGTACGGCGCCCCGCGCCCACCGAAGGCCAGCCGGTCGTCGGCGGTCCGCTGGCCGTAGACGACCAGCCGCCGCTCGTCCGTGAACGTCTCCCGGCGGGCCAGGCCGACCCGCTGCCAGAACTCCGCGGGCAGCGGCTCGGTGACGATCATCAGCGAGTAGACCGGGGCCAGGTCGCGGCGGTGACCGGCGAGCCCGGAGGTGTAGCCCTCCAGTGCCCGCACCACGTGCGCGGCGCGCAGCGTACCCCGATCGGTGGTGATCTGTCCGGTTTTGATCTGCTCGGCCCGGGTGCCCTCGTGGATGGTGACGCCGAGCCGCTCGACCGTCTCGGCGAGGCCGCGGACCAGTTTGGCCGGATGCAGGGCGGCGCAGTGCTCGCTGTAGACGCCGCCGAGCACGCCGGTGGCGGCGCAGATCGCGCGGGCCTCGCCGGCGCCGACGAAGCCCGGGTCCCGCCGGGCCCGCCGCACCTGGACCGGGTTGCGGGCCAGCGAGATGACGCCGCCCTTGGCGTAGTCGCAGTCGATGCCCTCGGCCGCGGTGACCCGCCCGACCTCGTCGACGGTGTCCTCGAGCGCCCGGGTCATCGCGGCGGCCGCCGCCGGCCCGAAACGGCGGGACAGTCTCGCCTCCGGGACCGGGAACAGACCGGACGCCCAGCCGCCGTTGCGGCCGGACGCGCCGAAGCCGCAGTACTCCGCGTCGACGACGACGATCCTCTTCCGCGGGGCGGCCCGGGCCAGGTAGTACGCGGTCCAGAGGCCGGTGTACCCGCCGCCGGCGATGGCCACGTCGGCCTCCCGGTCACCGTCCAGCGGCGGGCGTCTCCCGATCGGGCCCAGGGAATCGAGCCAGAAGGAGGGGCTGCTCATACGGTTACCGGGTCCCCCAGGCGTATGTCTGTTTCGCGAGGCGCAGGTACATGAAGGTGTCGGTCTCGCTGACGCCCTCGATGGCCCGGACCTTCTCGTTGAGGATGTCGAGCAGGTGCTCGTCGTCGGTGCAGACCAGCTCGACCAGCAGGTCGTAGCGGCCGGCGCAGATCACCACGTAGTCCACCTCGGGGATCTCGGCGATCCGGTCCGCGATGGCGCGCAGGTCACCGTTGACCCGCAGCCCGACCATCGCCTGCCGGGCGAAACCCAGCGTGAGCGGGTCGGTGACCGCGACGATCTGCATGAGCCCGTTGTCCAGCAGCCGCTGTACGCGCTGGCGTACCGCCGCCTCGGAGAGCCCGATCGTCTTGGCCAGCGTCGCGTACGACATCCGGCCGTCGCGCTGCAGGTGCTCGATGATCAGTTTGTTGGTGTCGTCCAGGGTCACGTCCGTCACGGCGCGATTCTTCCCTGTAGCGCTTGACGTAGGCAAAGGGGTCGCCCGTCAGGATCGCAGCGCGGCGTGGAGGATCTCGATGCCGCGCCCCAGGTCGGCGTCGGAGATGACCAGCGGCGGCAGGAAACGCAGCACGTTGCCGTAGGTCCCGCAGGTGAGTGTGAGCAGGCCGGCGTCGTGGCAGGCCCGCGACACGCGCGCGGTCCGGGTGGCGTCCGGCTCGATCCCGCCCGGCAGCACCAGCTCGATCGCGATCATCGCGCCCCGGCCGCGGATCTCGGCGATCCCCGGATCGGCCGGCTCCGCCAGCGCCGGTTTCAGGATCGACTCGATCCGCCGGGCCGCGGCGGCGAGGTCCAGCTCGCGCATCGTCTCGATGGCGGCGAGCGAGGCCGCGCAGGCGATCGGGTTGCCGCCGTACGTCCCGCCGAGCCCGCCCGCGTGCACCGCGTCCATCAGCTCGGCCCGGCCCACCACACCGGCGATCGGCAGCCCGCCGCCCATCCCCTTGGCCGTGGTGATCAGGTCCGGCTCCAGGCCCTCGTGCTCGGAGGCGAACCACTGACCGGTACGCGCGAAGCCGGTCTGGATCTCGTCGGCGATGAACACCGCCCCGTTCGCCTTCGCCCACGCCGCGATCGCCGGCAGGAAGCCCGGCGCCGGCACCACGAAACCGCCCTCACCCTGGATCGGCTCGATCAGCACGGCCGCCACGTTCGGCCCGCCGACCTGCTTCTCGATCACGTCGACGGCCTGGCGGGCCGCCTCGGCGCCGGACCGGCCGCCGTCGCGCAGCGGGTACGACATCGGCGCCCGGTACACCTCCGGGGCGAACGGGCCGAACCGGTGCTTGTACGGCATGTTCTTCGCGGTCAGCGCCATCGTCAGGTTGGTCCGGCCGTGGTACGCGTGGTCGAACACCACGACGGCCGGCCGCCCGGTCGCGTGCCGGGCGATCTTCACGGCGTTCTCCACCGCCTCGGCGCCGGAGTTGAACAGCGCGGCCCGCTTCTCGAACGAGCCCGGCGTCAGGGCGATCAGCTGCTCGCAGACCGCCACGTACGACTCGTAGGGGGCGACCATGAAGCAGGTGTGGGTGAACCGCTCCACCTGGGCGCGGACCGCCTCGACCACCCGCGGCGCGGCATTGCCCACGGTGGTCACCGCGATGCCGGAGGCGAAGTCGATCCACTCCCGGCCGTCGACGTCGGTGATCGTGCCGTGGCGCGCGTGGTCGACGTAGGCGTTCACCACCGAGCCGACACCCTTGGCGACGGCCGCCAGCCGCCGCTTGTGCAGGTCTTCCGACGAGGTCACGGTCAGGCCCCCACGTGGTGCATGACGTGCTTGATGCGGGTGTAGTCCTCGAACCCGTACATCGACAGGTCCTTGCCGTGGCCGGAGTGCTTGAAACCGCCGTGCGGCATCTCGGCGACCAGCGGGATGTGGCAGTTGACCCAGACGCAGCCGAAGTCGAGCCGCTGGGTCATCCGCATGGCGGTGCCGTGGTCCTTCGTCCACACGCTGGAGGCCAGCGCGTACTCCACGCCGTTGGCGTTGCGGACCGCCTCGTCCTCGTCGGTGAACCGCTGCACGGTGATGACCGGGCCGAAGACCTCGTTCTGGATGATCTCGTCGTCCTGCCGCAGGCCGGAGACGACGGTGGGGGAGTAGAAGAAGCCGCGGTCACCGACCCGGGCGCCGCCGGCCTGGAGCACCGCGTGGTCCGGGAGCCGCTCGATGAATCCGGCCACCCGGGCCAGCTGGTTCGCGTTGTTCACCGGGCCGTAGAGAACGTCGTCCTGGTCCGGGGCGCCGGTCTTGATCTCCCGGGCCTGGGCGGCCAGCGCGGCCACGAAGTCGTCGTGGACGCCGGCGCCGGCCAGCACCCGGGTCGCGGCGGTGCAGTCCTGGCCGGCGTTGAAGTAGCCGGCCTCGGCGATCGACGCGGCCGCCGCCTCCACATCGGCGTCGTCGAACACCACGACCGGGGCCTTGCCGCCCAGCTCCAGGTGGGTGCGCTTGAGGTCGGCGGCGGCGCTGCCGGCCACCTCCATGCCGGCCCGCACCGAACCGGTGATCGACACCATCCGCGGCGTCCGGTGGGTGACCAGGGCGCGGCCGGTGTCCCGGTCGCCGAGGACCACGTTGAACAGGCCGGCCGGCAGGAACTCGGCGGCGATCTCGGCCAGCATGACGCTGGTGACCGGGGTGGTGTCGGACGGCTTGAGCACCACGGCGTTGCCCGCGGCCAGCGCCGGAGCGATCTTCCACATCGCCATGAGCAGCGGATAGTTCCACGGGGTGACCTGGGCGCAGACGCCGATCGGCTCGCGCCGCACATAGCTCTCGAACCCGTTCATGTACTGCCCCGCGGAGCGGCCCTCCAGCACCCGGGCGGCGCCCGCGAAGAACCGCAGATGGTCGACGGCCGGCGGCAGCTCCTCGCTGGCGGTCAGGCCGAGCGGCTTGCCGGTGTTCTTCGACTCGGCGGCGACCAGCTCGTCGGCGCGGTCCTCGATGGCGCCGGCGAACCGGAGCAGGGCACGCTGCCGCTCGCCGGGGGTGGTGTCGCGCCACGTCTCGAAGGCGGTGGCGGCGGCCCGCATGGCCCGGTCGACGTCGGCGTCACCGGAGACCGGCGCGGAGGCGAAGACCTCACCGGTGGACGGGTCGACGAGATCCTCGTACCGGCCCTCGGCGGGTGCGACGGCCTCGCCCCCGATGAGGTTGTGCAGCACCGTCTTCGCCGTCATTACGCCTCCTGAGCCGTGGTATCAGCGCATTCGGCCCCATCTTTTCCGCTGAATCCGTGGCGAACAAGAGGTCCGAGAAATATTTCCGCACTGACCCGGGACCGGAAAACAGCCCGCCCTGGAACGGTGACACACCGGCCGTCAATCGCGGCGGCGAACGGCGAGAACCGCCACGTCGTCGGTCGGGGGATCGGCGATCCGGTCCGCCATGACGGTAGCGCAGACCTCCTCCGCCGCGTCGGCCCGCACGATGCGCAGCAGCCGGTCCAGCCCCTCGTCGATCACCTGGGCGCGCCGCTCCACGAGGCCGTCGGTGAAGCAGAGCAGCAGGGACCCGGGCGGCATCGGCACCGCGGTGGCGCGCCGCGGCCCGCCCGGGTGGGCCACCCCGAGCGGCGGGTCGACCGGGACCCCGGCCAGCACCGGCGGGTCACCGGGCACGGCCAGGATCGGGCGCAGGTGCCCGGCCGAGGAGATCACCGCACGGTCCCGGGCGGGGCTGACCATCGCGTAGAGGGCGGTGGTCAGGCTGCCCGCCTCGAAATGCAGAACCTTGCGGTCCAGCAGGGTGAGCGCCTCCGCCGGGTCGTCGCAGATCAGCGCGTACGCCCGCAGCGCGCTGCGGATCCGCCCCATCACCACGGCGGACGCCAGACCGTGCCCGGAGACGTCGCCGATCACCACGCCCAGCCAGCCGGACGGCAGGGGGAAGACGTCGTACCAGTCGCCGCCGATGCCGGTGGCGTGGCCCGGAACGTACCGCGCGGCGAGCTCGACGCCGGGCACCTCCGGCAGCCGGGTCGGCAGCAGGCTGCGCTGCAGGGCCAGGGCCGCCGAGCGGTCCAGTTTCGCCGAGCGGATCCGCCCGGCCACGGCCGCCCGGTCGGCGACCAGCTCCAGCAGCTTGACGTCGTCGTCGCCGAACTCGCGCCGGGTCAGCGAGCCGATGTGCAGCACGCCGAGCAGATCCTCCCCGGCCATGATCGGCACGCCGAGCAGAGACCGCACGCCCTTCTCCAGCAGAGCCGGGTTGACCACCTGGTCCGGGGTGACGTCGGTGATCCGGACCGGCCGGCGGGTCTCGGCCACCCGGCCGGCGAAACCGCGGCCCACGGCCAACCGGAAGCCGGCCCGCACCTCCTCCTCCAGGCCCTTGGCCGCGGTCGCGACCAGCTGGCGGGCGTGCGGGTCCAGCAGCAGGATGGCCGCGGTGTCCACGTCCAGCAGATCGCGCACCCGGTCCAGCAGCTCGTCGAGCAGGTCGGACGTCTCCAGGCGGGACAGCGTCGCATCGGTGACCGCTTCGAGACGGCGCAGCCGCTCGTCGTCGTTGATGCGTGGGGGCACAGCAGAAGCCTAATGGGCCACCGTCGGCGCCGGAGAGCGACCGGGTGTCACGAATCGGCGGGCCGCACCTCCACCCCGGTCACCAGGCGGCGGTCCGCTCCGGCCGGGCGGACCGGGCCGGTCAGCTCGACGGAGCCCTCGCACGGCAGGTCCCCGGCCGAGGTGCCGACGAGGATCCGCAGTTCGCCGGGCTCCACGACACGCCGCATGTCGCGGCCGGTGAAGGCGGTGCGGTCGGTGTGGACCGCGAACGTGACGTCGGCGGCGCCGCCCGCGGCCAGCTCCACCCGCCGGAAGCCGGCCAGCTGCCGCACCGGACGGGTGACCTGGGCGACCGGGTCGGCGAGATAGAGCTGCACCACCTCGGCGCCGTCGCGGCCGCCGGTGTTACGGACCCGGACGGTCACCGCGAACTCCGCGTCGGTCGGTACCCGGTCCGCGGAGATCCGCAGGTCGTCCACGGTGAACGAGGTGTAGGACCGGCCGTGCCCGAACGGGAACATCGGGGTCGGATCCAGGTTGCTCACGCCGGTGTGCGCGGCCCCGAGACGCGGTTGCAGGTAGGTGCCCGGCTGGCCGCCCGGGGTGCGCGGGATCTGCACCGGCAGCCGGCCGCTGGGCTGGACCCGGCCGGACAGCACCCCGGCGATCGCGGGGCCGCCCTCCTCACCGGGCATGAACGCCTGCACCAGACCGGCGGCGCGGCCGTCCAGGTCGCCCAGCGCGTACGGCCGGCCGGAGACCACCACGACCACCACCGGGGTGCCGGTCGCCAGCACCGCGTCCAGCAGCTCGCCCTGCACTCCGGGCAGCCGCAGGTCGGCGGCGTCGCAGCCCTCGCCGGAGGTGCCCCGGCCGAACAGCCCGGCCAGGTCGCCGACGAACGCCAGGCACACCTCGGCGGACGCGGCCGCGGCCACCGCCTCGGCGAAACCGGAGCGGTCGTCGCCGTCCACGGCGCAACCCTTCGCGTACGCGATCTCGGCGTCCGGGAACTCGGCCCGGACCGACTCGGCCGCGCTGGGCATCGCGATGCCGGCCGTGACCCCGGGGTAGCGGGGCAGCACGTGGTTGGGGAAGGCATAGCAGCCGAGGAAGGTGCTCGCGTCGTCGGCGCACGGGCCGATCACCGCGATCCGGCCGGGTCCGGTCCGGCCCGGGCCGGCCAGCGGCAGCGCGGTGCCCGGGTCGAGCAGCACGATCGAGCGTTCCGCCAGCTCGCGGGCGAGCCGGCGGTTCTCCTCGGAGTCCAGCGTCACGGTGCCGGCGGCGGCCACCGAGGCCTCCGGCGTCCAGCCGGCGTCGAGCAGGCCGAGCTCCGCCTTCTGGGTCAGCAGGCGGCGGGCCGCGCGGTCCACCAGCTCCTCGGGCACCTCGCTGCGGCGCACCCGGGCGACCAGCTCGTCGCCGTACCCGAGGGTGTCCGGCAGCTCCACGTCGATGCCGGCGGCCAGGGCCAGGGCGCCGGCGTCGCCCGCATCGGCGGCGACCTGGTGCATGCCGGCCAGGAACGGGATCGACCAGTAGTCGGAGACGACCGTGCCGGTGAAGCCCCACTCGTCGCGCAGCAGCTCGGTGAGCAGCCACGGGTCGGCCCCGGCCGGGACGCCGTCGACGTCGGCGTACGAGTTCATCACCGAACCGGCGCCACCGGTGCGCACGGCCGTCTCGAACGGCGGCAGGATGACGTCCAGCAGCTCCCGGCGGCCCATCGGCACCGGGCCGTGGTTGCGGGCGCCGCGCGAGGCGGAGTAGCCGGCGAAGTGCTTCAGCGTGGCGATCACCCCGGCGCTCTGCAGACCCCGCACGTACGCCGAGCCGACCATGGCCACCAGGTACGGGTCCTCGCCGATGGACTCCTCGACCCGGCCCCAGCGGTAGTCGCGGACCACGTCGAGGACCGGGGACAGCCCCTGGTGCACGCCGAGCGCCGCCATGTCCCGCCCGATCGCCGCGGCCATTCGTTCGACGAGTTCCGGATCGAAGGTGGCTCCCCAGTTGATGGCCGCCGGGTACACACTGGCACCGTGCATGGTGAAACCGGTGAGGCACTCCTCATGAACGATCGCGGGAATCCCCAGGCGGGACGATTCCATCACGATGCGCTGCTGGCGGACGAGCTCGGCGGCGCCCTCGGTGGCCGACACCGGGTAGCTGCCGTAGATCCGGGTGAGGTGGCCGAGCCCGTGCCGGCTGGCGTCCTCCAGCGCCTCGCCCGCGCCGAACTCGCTCTCCATCGGCGCGACGTCGTGCCCGTCCTCCGGCTCGGGGCCGGCCGCGCCGGTCGCCCCCTTGTCCTTGCCGAGCCAGCGGCTGCCGAGCTGGGCGACCTTCTCCTCGAGCGTCATCTCGGCGAGTAGCGCGCCGACGCGCTCGGACACCGGAAGCCTCGGGTCGCGCCACGCGGGCGGCGGCGCTTGGTCTGTGCTCAACGGTACCTCCGATGGTTTCCGAAACTTCCGAGCCGCGCCAGGCCTCGGCGGCGCCCATGGAAAGGGCTCGTGAGCGGCTGCGGGATGCCGCCTACTCTCGCGCTCAGGGCACTGTTACGGCAAGGGACTTGACACTCGTCACAGCGAAACTCTACGTTTACGAAACCTCACCTTAATTTGCAGCAGTCGCGCGAAACTTTCGGAAGCTTAACCGGTTTTGAAAAGTTTGCGGCAGGACTCGCGCGGTATCGTCAGCCGCCCCGCGGCTTCGTTCGAGTACGGAGATCAGCGTGAAGCGCAGAAATTTCTTGACCCTCTCCGCCGGAGCCGCCGCGGGTGCCGCGCTGGCCGCCTGTGGTAACGAAGGACCCGGCGGCAGCGAATCCGGCGGTGGCGGCTCGGCCAGCTACTGGTCGCTGAGCGGCGAGCCGGGCGAGCCCTACCGCAAGGCCGCCATCGACCGGTTCAACAAGGCCAACCCGGATTCCAAGATCACCCCGACGTTCTTCCAGAACGACGCCTACAAGCAGAAGATCAAGACGGCGCTGGGCGCGAACCAGGCCCCGACGCTGATCTGGGGCTGGGGCGGCGGCGGCCTGAAGAGCTACGTCGAGGCGGGCCAGGTCGAGGACCTGACCGGCCTCTTCGGCGACGCCGCTCTCAAGGGCAAGCTGCTGCCCGGCTCGTTCGGCGCGGCCACGGTCAACGGCAAGATCTACGCGATGCCGGTGGAGACGGTCCAGCCGATCGTCCTCTACTACAACAAGAAGATCTTCGACCAGGTCGGCGTCAGCGCCCCGCAGACCTACGGCGACATCCTCGACCTGATCCCGAAGTTCAACGCCAAGGGCATCGCGCCGTTCTCGCTCGCCGGGCAGTCCCGCTGGACCAACATGATGTGGCTCGAGTTCATGCTCGACCGCAACGCCGGCTCCGAGGTGTTCGACAACGTCTTCGCCGGCAAGCCCGGCTCCTGGTCCGACCCGGCCGTGCTGGACATGCTGACCAAGGTCCAGGACCTGGTGAAGATGAACGCCTTCCAGAAGGGCTTCGCCTCGACCGCCGCGGACACCAACGCCGACCAGGCCCTGCTCTACACCGGCAAGGCCGCGATGATGGTGCACGGCTCCTGGTCGTACGGTATCCAGAAGGCCCAGGGCGGCAAGTTCGTCCCGGACGGCGGCCTCGGCTGGATGAACTTCCCGCCGATCGACGGCGGCAAGGGCGACCCGTCCAACACCGTCGGCAACCCCGGCCAGTACCTCTCGATCTCCTCGAAGGCGACCGCCGCCGACAAGGAGACCGCGAAGAAATTCTTCTCCACCACGCTCGTCGACGAGGAGGAGAAGGCCGGCTGGGTCAAGTCCGGCGGCGTGCCGGTGCTGGCGAACAGCGACAGCCTTTACACCGGCGACGACGCGCAGTTCCAGAAGGACATGTCGGCGATCGCGGCCGGCGCCAAGACCTTCGCGCAGTCGTGGGACCAGGCGCTCAGCCCGACCGCGGCCGAGGTGCTGCTGGACAACATCGCCAAGCTGTTCCAGCTCCAGGTCAGCCCGCAGCAGTGGGTCGACAACATGAACGGGGTCATCGGTAAATGACGACGCTCGCTCCGCCCGTCGTGCGCGGTCAGGAGCCCACCAGATCACGCGGCGGGCGGAGCGACTCCGTCCTGGTATGGATGGTTCTGCCCGCGTTCGTCATGTTCGTCTTCTTCGGGATCGTCCCGCTCCTCGGCGTGGTGCTGCTCAGCTTCGCGACGTGGAACGGCATCACCCCGACCATCGAACTGACCGGCCTGACCAGCTGGAAGGCGGCCCTGACCAACCCCGGGCTGCCGAACGCGCTGTGGGTCACCTTCCTGATCATGGCGCTGTCCTGGCTGGTGCAGACCCCGCTGTCGATCCTCCTCGGGACGTTCATGGCCCGGCAGAGCCGCTACCGCGGCTTCCTCGCGGTCTTCTACTTCATCCCGCTGCTGCTCAGCTCGGCGGCCATCGCGATCACCTACAAGTCGCTGCTGGACCCGAACTTCGGGCTCGGCGCCGGCCTCGGGATCGACGCGCTGAACCAGGACTGGCTCGGACAGGCCAATCTGGCCATCGCCACGCTGATCTTCGTGGTCTCCTGGCAGTTCATCCCGTTCCACTCCCTGATCTACCAGGGCGCGGTCCGGCAGATCCCGCAATCGATGTACGAGGCGGCGCAGATCGACGGCGCCGGCCGGGTCCGGCAGTTCTTCAACATCACGCTGCCGCAGATCAAGTACACGATCATCACGTCGTCGACGCTGATGGTGGTGGGCTCGCTGACCTTCTTCGACCTGATCTGGGTGCTGACCGCCGGTGGTCCCGGCGACGCCACCCGGGCGCTCGCCGTGCAGATGTACCAGCTCGGCTTCCAGGCCAGCCTGATGGGCCCGGCCAGCGCGATCGCCGTCATCCTGGTCCTCGTCGGCATCGGGCTCTCGCTGCTGCTGCGGCGGATCGGCGGACGGGCCGACCAGAGCCAGATGGAAGGAGCCTGAGGTGGCGACCATGACTCCCACCCCGGCCGGGACACGGGCCGGTCAGGTCCCGGAACCCGCGGCCGCCGGCACCCGGGCGAGCCGCAAGTTCGCCGAGCGCAACTGGGTCGGCGGCAGCTTCGCCTGGCTCTGGCTGATCGTGGTGATGGTGCCGCTCTACTGGCTGGTGATCACCAGCTTCAAGACGCAGGCGAACTACTTCGTCACCAACCCGCTGAAGCCGCCGAGCGAGTTCACCTTCGAGAACTACCAGCTGGTGATCGAGAGCGACTTCGTCCGGTACTTCATGAACAGCGTCGTCGTCACGGTCGGCGCGGTCCTGCCGGCGACGCTGATCTCGTTCATGGCCGCCTACGCGGTCGTCCGGGGCGCCGGCAACCGGTTCCTCCAGGGAGTGAACGGGATCTTCCTGATGGGGCTGGCGATCCCGCTCCAGGCGGTCGTCATCCCGGTCTACCTGATCATCATCAAGATGGAGCTGTACAACACGCTCCAGGCGATCATCCTGCCGTCGATCGCCTTCGCCATCCCGCTGTCGGTGCTGGTGCTGGCCAACTTCATCCGCGACGTCCCGAAGGAGCTCTTCGAGTCGATGCGGATGGACGGCGCCACCGAGTGGGGGACGATGTGGCGGCTCGCCTTCCCCCTCACCCGGCCGGCGCTGGTCACCGTGGTCATCTACAACGCGGTGGGCATCTGGAACGGCTACCTGCTGCCGCTGATCCTCACCCAGAGCCCGGAGAAGGCGACCATCCCGCTGGCACTCGCGTCCTTCCAGACGCAGTTCGGCGTGAACGTGCCGGCCGTCGCCGCGTCGGTCACGCTCACCACGGTGCCGATCGTGCTGCTCTACGCGATCGGGCGGCGCCAGCTGGTCAGTGGTCTGACCGCCGGTTTCAGTAAGTGACGCCGCGGCCCCGGGCCGGGGCCGCGGTGCTCTCCCTGATCTCCAGCTTGGTGACCAGCTCCACCCGGGGGGTCTCGATGGTCTCGCCGCGCGACAACCGCAACACGGTCCGCGCGGCGAGACCGCCCATTTCGGCGAGCGGCTGGCGCACCGTGGTCAGCGGCGGCGACGACCAGCGGGACTCGGGCAGGTCGTCGAAACCCACCACGCTGAGCTGGTCGGGCACCAGGATGCCGCGACGGCGGGCCGCCTCGTAGACGCCGAGAGCCATCAGGTCGCTGCACGCGAAGACCGCCGTCGGGGGATCGGGCAGGTCCAGCAGGCGGCCGCCGGCCACGAAACCCGACTCGTGCCGGAAGTCGCCGGTCACCACCAGATCCTCGTCGACCGCCATGCCGGCGGCCTCCATGGCGGCCCGGTAACCGTCCAGCCGGGCCCGGCTGCACAGCAGCTCGCGGGGGCCGGCCACGATCCCGATCCGCCGGTGCCCCAGCGACAGCAGGTGATCGGTCGCGGTCCGGCCGCCGGACCAGTTCGTCGCCCCGATCGTCGGGACGTCCGCCGCCACGCCGCCGGCCGGATCGATGATCACCACCGGCACCTTGAGCCGGTGCAGCTCGCTGTGGATGGGCTCGGCCACGTCCGAGGTCACGAAGATGACCCCGTCCGACGCGCGGGCCCGAAGGTTCTGCAGCCACTGCCGGGTCGCGGTGCTGCGATGATGCACCTGCGACACCACGGTGCCGACGCCGGCCGCGTGCGTCACGTCCTCCACGCCGCGGACCAGCTCCAGGGCCCACGGGCTGTCCAGGTCGTTGAACACGAGATCCACCAGGCGGGCACGGCCCGGATGCCGAGAGTTGCGGGGTCGGTAGTCATGCTCACGCAGCAACCGCTCGATCAGCTCACGTGTGGTCGGCGACACATCGGAACGCCCGTTGAGCACGCGGGACACGGTGGGCACCGAAACCCCCGCGGCTTCGGCGATAGCCGCGATCGTCACTCTTCCCCTGCCAGCGGCCACGGGTGCGCTCCTTACCGCCGGCCTGTCGCGACTGCAACTTTCGGAACCCGGCACCGGAATTCTGCCACGCCCCGCCCGTCCGAGAAATGCCTGGTGACCCTGGAATCGCTCCCAGTTCTGTTTCCTCTCGCGAAACGCACATTTCCCCTGGTGAATGACCCGTACGAGGGGTGAGTGACCTCAGGCGAACTGGGGGACGACCTCCTCGGCGAGGCGCAGCAGCGGCTCGTGGTCGTAGGCCACCCGCGGGATGTAGACGATCACGTAGTCGGCGCCCGCCTCGGCCAGCCGCTCCAGTTTGCCGATGGTGTCGGCGGTCGGCTCGGCCAGGTCCAGGTGGTAGCTCGTCGACTTGGCGATGCGGTCGTAGTCGCGGCCCAGCGTGTCGCAGTGCTGCCGGAGCACGGCCGCCTTCTGCCGGAACACCTCCGGGTCGCCGTTGGCGAAGTTGCAGCCGTCGGCGTACCGCGCGACCAGCTTGAGAGTCACCTTCTCGCCACCGCCGCCCAGCCAGAGCGACGGGTGCGGCTTGCGGACCCCCTTCGGCTCGTTGATCGGCTGGTCGATGCGGTAATGCCGGCCGGTGAAGACCGGGCGCTCCTCGGTCCACATCTTGTGCACGATCTCGACGGCCTCCCGGAAGGCCCGCATCCGGTCGGGGACCTCGGCCCACTCGTAGCCGTAGGCCTTCCACTCGTGTTCGTACCAGCCGGCGCCGAGCCCCGCGTACAGGCGGCCGTGGCTGGCCACGTCCACGGTGGAGGCGATTTTGGCGTACAGGGCCGGGTGCCGGTAGCCGTTGCAGCCGACCATCTGGCCGATGTTCACCCGGCTGGTGTCGCGGGCCAGGGTCGAGGAGACGGTCCAGGCCTCGAAGGTGGTGTTGATCGTCGGTTCCGGAACCGTGTGGAAGTGGTCGTAGACCCACACCGAGTCCCACGGGCCCGCGTCGGCGAGCTTCGCGACGGCCGTCATCGCCTCGTACTGCTCGACCGGGTCGGCGATCTCGGTCAGGTCCATCCGCCATCCCTGGGGCACGAACACCCCGAAACGCATACTCATGATCTTTAACCTACCCAGACGTTCGCCGGGAAGGACCCCGCGCGGCCGAGGAAGTTTTCCTAGTGGCTTTGCGGATTTGACCCTGCCGGATCGTCAACGGGTTCCGTACAGTGGCGGCATGAACGGCGGATGGGTCACGGTGTACTCCTCGAACGGCGGCGGTCGATTCTCCCTGGCCGATTGACTGGCCCACCGCGGCATCGACTGGGACCCCTTCGAGGAGGGTGAGGTCGCCGGCGGCGTCATGTGCGGCCGCGACCCGGAGACCGGCCGCTCGTGGTGCCGGTACTACGTCCACGTCGACGCGGGCGCCCTGTGGCGCCTCGGCCTGCATCCCGACCAGCCGCTGTCCCGGATCGTCAGCCGCCCGCTGGCGCCCTCACACGTCAAGAAAATCTTGGCGGAACGGTTGGCACTCGAGGCCTGGCAGTGCTAAAAAATGTCTTGTCGGACCTGGTCAGCGAGTTCCAGGGAAGACCTCGGCGAGAGTTGTCAGCCGAGCGCCACGAGCCGCCGGACCGCCCGGCGGCTGTTCAGAGGAGGTGCATCGTGGTGCTGACTTTCGATCCTTTCCGCGAGTTCGACCGCCTGGCCGGCCAGATGCTCGGCGCCCCCGGCGTCGGCGGTGGCACCGCCGTGGCGATGCCGATGGACCTGTACCGGTCCGGTGACCACTTCGTCCTGCACTGCGACCTCGCCGGCATCGACCCCGGCTCGGTCAACGTCGACGTCGACGGCCGCGTGCTCACCATCCGTGCCGAGCGCTCCGCCCGCACCGACGCCGACGTCCAGTGGCTGCGCCGCGAGCGCGTCACCGGCACCTTCGAGCGCCGTCTCACCCTGGGCGACGGCCTCGACCTCACCAAGATCGACGCGACCTGGCAGGACGGCGTCCTCACCGTGACCATCCCGGTCGTCGAAGCCGCCAAGCCGCGCCGCATCGAGATCAACACCGGCCGCGCGCCGGAGCTCCAGCCCGCCGAGCAGCAGACCATCGAGGGTGAGTCCAAGGCTCTGGCCGACTGACCCGCCCGCTCGGCGCCCTTCCGGGTCGGCGGTTCGCCGACCCGGCTGCTCCTCCCACCGCGGCGGGGGGGGCCCCCCCCCCCCCCGCCCCCCCCCCCCCCCGCCGGGGGGGGGGGGGGGCCGGGCCGGGGGGGGGGGGGGGGGGGGGGGGGGGGGGGGGGGGGGCGGGGGGGGGGGGCGGGGGGCGGGCCCGGGGGCCCGTCCGGGAGTGGATCAGGGTGTGCCGGGCGCTCCGTGGCAGCGCTTGTACTTCTTGCCTGAGCCGCAGTAGCAGGGGGCGTTGCGCGAGGGGCCGTTCGACTCCGACTGGGAGGCCGAGGAGCGGCTCGGCGAGCCGGCGCCGGTGTGTGCCGGGCTGGCCGGGACGGGTGACCCGCCGGGGCCGATCTGGACCGGCGCCGACTCCTGCTGGATCACCGGGCGGCCGGCGCCCGCCTCGCCGTCGATGGCCGGCGCGGTGTACTGGAGGTTCTGCGGGCGGTTGGAGCCGCCGAGACCCTTGGCGTGCACCTCGACCCGCTCGGGCTCGCCGCCGGCGTCCGGCTCCTCGCCGACCTTGGGCAGCTCGTACGCCTGGCTGGGGTCGACGGTGACGGTGGGCTGCTCCTCGACCTGGACCTCCAGGTTGAAGACGAAGCCGACCGCCTCCTCCTTGATGCCCTCCATCATCTGGTTGAACATGTCGAAGCCCTCGCGCTGGTACTCCACCACGGGGTCGCGCTGGGCGTAGGCCCGCAGGCTGATGCCCTCCTGGAGGTAGTCCATCTCGTAGAGGTGCTCACGCCACTTCCGGTCGATGACCGCGAGCAGCACCTGGCGCTCCAGCTCACGCAGCGCCTCGGCGCCGAGTTCCTCCTCGCGGGAGCGGTAGGCGCCCTGTGCGTCCTGCTTGAGCTGTTCGATCAGGAACTCCTGGTCGATCGAGCCCTTCTCGCCGCCGGACTCCTCGACGATGTCGTCGATGGTGACGGTGACCGGGTAGAGGCGCTTGAGGTTGGTCCAGAGCTGGTCCAGGTCCCAGTCCTCGGCGTAGCCCTCGGCGGTGGCGACCGTGACGATGTCGGCGATCACGTCGTCGATCATGTGGGTGACCTGGTCGTGCATGTCCTCGCCGTCGAGCACGCGCTTGCGCTCGGCGTAGATGACCTGCCGCTGCTTGTTCATCACCTCGTCGTACTTGAGGACGTTCTTGCGGATCTCCGCGTTCTGCGCCTCGATCTGGGTCTGCGCGTTGCGGATCTGCTTGCTCACCATCTTCGACTCGATGGGAACGTCCTCGGGGATGTTGAACCGCTCCATGACCGCCTCGACGGCGCCGGCCCGGAACCGCTTCATCAGGTCGTCCTGGAGGGACAGGTAGAACCGGGACTCACCCGGGTCGCCCTGCCGGCCGGACCGGCCGCGGAGCTGGTTGTCGATGCGGCGGGAGTCGTGGCGCTCGGTGCCGAGCACGTAGAGCCCGCCGGCGGCCTGCACCTCGGCGGCCTCCCGCTCGGTGGCCTCCTTGACGAGCGGGAGCACCTCTTCGAGGGCCTTCGCGTACTCCTCCGGGTGCTCCACCGGGTCGAGGCCGCGCTGGTGCAGCTCGGCCGCGGCGGTGAAGTCCGGGTTGCCGCCGAGCAGGATGTCGGTGCCACGACCGGCCATGTTGGTCGCCACGGTGACCGCGCCCTTCCGGCCGGCCTGGGCGATGATCGTCGCCTCCTGGGCGTGGAACTTCGCGTTCAGCACGCTGTGCGGGATGCCCTTGCGGCGCAGCAGCTGGGAGAGGATCTCCGAGTTCTCCACCGAGACGGTGCCGACGAGGACCGGCTGGCCGGTGGCGTGCCGCTCGGCGATGTCCTCGATGACCGCGTTGAACTTGGCCTTCTCGGTCTTGTAGATGACGTCCGGGTGGTCGATCCGGATCATCGGGCGGTGCGTCGGGATACTCACGACGCCGACCTTGTAGACGCTGTTGAACTCGCCGGCCTCGGTCTGCGCGGTACCGGTCATGCCGCCGAGCTTCTCGTAGAGGCGGAAGTAGTTCTGCAGGGTGACGGTCGCGAGGGTCTGGTTCTCCTGCTTGACCTCCACCCCCTCCTTCGCCTCGATGGCCTGGTGCATGCCCTCGTTGTAACGGCGGCCGTGCAGGATGCGGCCGGTGAACTCGTCGACGATCAGGACCTCGCCCTCGGGGCTGACGATGTAGTCCTTGTCGCGCTTGTACAGCTCCTTGGCCTTGATGGCGTTGTTCAGGTAGCCGACCAGCGGGGTGTTCACCGACTCGTACAGGTTGTCGATGCCGATCCGGTCCTCGACCTTGGCGACGCCGCGCTCGGTGATCGCGATGGTCCGCTTGGCGTGGTCGACCTCGTAGTCGCCCTCGCCGTCCTTGCCCGGCTGGAGCCGCGCGACGATCTGGGCGAACTCCCCATACCACCGGGCGGAGTGCTCGGCCGGGCCGGAGATGATCAGCGGGGTCCGGGCCTCGTCGATCAGGATGGAGTCGACCTCGTCGACGATCGCGAAGTTGTGCCCGCGCTGCACCAGCTCGGTCTTCGACCACGCCATGTTGTCGCGCAGGTAGTCGAAGCCGAACTCGTTGTTCGTGCCGTACGTGATGTCGCACTCGTAGGCGGCGCGGTGCTCGGCGGCCGGACGGTTCGGCAGGATGACGCCGACGGTCAGGCCGAGGAACACGTGCACCCGGCCGACCCACTCGGCGTCACGCTGAGCGAGGTAGTCGTTGACCGTGATGATGTGCACGCCCTTGCCGCTCAACGCGTTGAGGTAGGCCGGGAACACGCCGGTCAGGGTCTTGCCCTCACCGGTCTTCATCTCCGGGATGTTGCCGAAGTGCAGTGCGGCGCCGCCCATCAGCTGGACGTCGTACGCTCGCTGGCCGAGCACCCGCTTGGCGCCCTCCCGGGCCACCGCGAAGGCCTCGGGAAGCAGCGAGTCGAGTGACTCCCCGTCCTGATAGCGCTCCTTGAACTGCTGGGTGCATTCGCGCAACTCGTCGTCGGTCAGGTCGACATAGTCGTCCTCGATCGAGTTGACCGCGTCCGCGATCGCCTTGAGCCGTCGCACCATGCGGCCTTCGCCGGCGCGAAGAATCTTTTCCAATATCGACACGGGTCAACGCTCCCCTAGACAGTCTGCTGAACCATCGTAGGCACCTTCCCCGTGGACCTGTGACCCGAGCCTCCCGTGAAACTCACAAAAGGGGCGAAATGCGCCATGAAGTTCGCTGACAGCGCATCCCTCGACTCATTTGCAAGCTGTTTGGCGCCCGGGCGCGTCCCGGACGAGGATGTCCCCGTGGATCAGAACAGCGAAGTGCGGCTCGAGGACGCGGGCGACGGGGCGTACGAGATCGTCGGCACCCGGTCCGGTGACCGCCTCGGCCGGGTGGCCCTCAGCGGGGACCGGGTGACCGTCGAGGTCGTGCCGGCGGCCCGGCGGCGCGGCGTGGCGACCGCCGCGCTGCGCGAGGTGAGCCGGCTCGCCCTGCGCGACCGGGAGCGGCTGGAGCTGCTGATCCCGTGGGACAACCCGGTCGCCCTGCGGGTCGCGCTGAACGCCGGCTACACCCGGGAGGGGATCCGCCGCGGCACGCCCGAGCTGCTGGTCTACTCCCGTCTGGCGACCGACAGCGGGGAGCCGGCGCCCCGCCTGCTGCCCGACCTGCCCGGTGGCGAACTGTCCGACGGTGTGATCACGCTGCGCCCGCTCGGCGAGGGCGACGTCGACTTCTACACCGAGTTGCACAGCGTGCCGGACGTGGTGACGACCAGCGTGCCGCCCGAGCCCAAGCCGGCCGACGAGATTCGCCGGCGCTGCTCGCGGGCCGCCACGCAGTGGCTCACCGGGAGCCGGGCCGATCTCGTCATCGTGGACACCGCGACCGGCCGGCCGGCCGGCGAGATCGATCTGTACTACCAGGAACCGCCGCTGGCTCAGGCGATGATCGGCTACAGCACGCTTCCGGCGTACCGGAAAAGGGGTTTGACCACCCGCGCGGCGCAGTTGCTCGCCCTCTGGGTCTTCGCCGAGACGGACATCGTCCGTCTCGTGGCCGGCGCGCTTCCGACGAACATCGGCTCGCAGCGGGTGCTGGAGAAGGCCGGCTTCACGCGCGAGGCCTACCAGCGGCAGCGTCTGCCCGGGCCGGACGGTGGCCGGCTCGACGACGTGCAGTACGTGCTCCTCGCCGGAGACCTGCTCGCACAGGCCTCCGGCGCGGGAACCTCACATGCCTAGGCTGAGGATGCCGTAGTCGTATCCGCGGCGCCTGTACACCACACTGGGCCGCCCGCTCTCCTTGTCAAGGAACAGATAGAAGTCGTGACCGACGAGCTCCATCTGGAAGAGGGCGTCGTCGACGGTCATCGGCTCGGCCGAGTGCTCCTTCTCCCGGACGATGCGCCACGGCTGGTTGTCCTCGTGCTCGGAGGGCTCGTTGTCGAGTTCCGGCTCGGTGAGCGTGGCGGTCCGTCCACCGGTCAGATCGGTGGGGAGGTTTGCGGTGGCCGCGGCGACGGAGACCGGCGCGTGCCGTCCGCGATGCACTCGGCGACGGTCGGCGGAGCGACGCAGCCGGGCGTCCAACTTGTTGATCGCACAGTCCAGGGCAGCGTAGAAGTCCTGTGCCTGCGCCTCGGCGCGGACCACCGGCCCTTTCGTCCTGACGGTGATCTCGACCCGCTGGCAGATGTCGGACTGTCGCGGATTGCGTTCGTGGAACAGCTCCACGTCCGCCCTCATCAGCTTCTGGTCGTAACGTTCGACCTTGCTCAGCTTGTCGGCGACATGCTCTCGATAATGGTCGGGAACCTCTACGTTGCGGCCCTTGACGACAATGTCCACTCGTGACCTCCCCCAACGTTGTGCTTGGCGGGCGCCGAACCACGGCGCATCGAGCTGCTCGGTGAAGACGCCGCGTGACGAGAACCGACGCGGCCTACGTGAGTGAGACGACTCCTTTCCGGTGCGGCGAACAAGCCCTGACTCGTGCGCTCCCGGTGGCGGGCAAGTTGATCGACTTACCCTCGTCACCTAGACGCTAACCTGCCTATGGCCGTCAGTCACCCCTCGTTCGGGATACCGGATGGCTGACATTCGCCTCTATCGGCAACCCGGACGCCGATCACAGCCGAAAACGCGGGGAAAACGTGCGCAACTCTGTCGCTGCGAGCACCGCGGCACCTGTGACCTGCATGTCCGCCTCCTCAAGCCGGCGTGCCACCGCGGCCAGTGTGGCCCCTGTGGTGACGATGTCATCCGCCACCACAAGAGTGCCTCGCCAACGGCCGTCGCGTCGCAGAACGCCGATCCGGGGAATCATTCGCAGCGAATTTACAGCTACTGTCGCCCGTTCGTGCGCATCCAGTGACGTTGAGTCAGGGCGCGGCAGGGCCCGCAGCGGCTGCACCACGTTCACCAGATAGCCGGCCGACCGCAACCGGCGGGCCGCGTGTCCGGCCAGCCGGGCCATGTGATCGCCGTACCGCTCCCGCCGGGCCGCAGCGGTGGACGGGACCGGAACGAGGACCACCGGCCGGTCCCGGGGCGCCAGCGCGGCCACCGCGCCGGCCAGCAGTGTGCCCAACGGCCGGGCGAGCCGGTGCCGGCCCTTCTCCTTGTACGCCAGGAGCGCGCCCCGCAGCGCACCCGCATAGGTCCCGACCGCCATGCACGGCGGGAAGCCGGCCGGCGGCGGCACCGGTTCGGCCGCCCGCGGGCGCAGGCCCTCCAGTTCGGTCACACAGTCGCCGCAGACGCCGTAGGTGAGGCGCACCCGTTCCGCCCCGCAGCCCGCGCAGGCGGCCGGCAGCACCAGATCCGCGAGGTCCGCCAGCAGCATGTCAGTCGAGGAAGAACGGCGCCCCGGGCACCACACCCGGCCGCGGCTCGCTGCTCGGGCCGGCCAGGCTGCCGGCCTTGAGCTGCACCGACGTGGACAGGCCCTCCCACGCGTCGGTGCCGGTCGAGTACATCAACGTGGAACCGGTGGGCCGATTGGTCTCCGGGTTCGCGGGGTATGTCGTCAGGTAGCTCACCGGGTTCGTGCCGATGTCGGCCAAACGGTCCGACTGGAGGGCCGCGTCGATCGAGATGTCCATGATCGCGATCCGCTTGCTGCTGCGGTCGGTGCCCGCCACCGTGAGCCAGCCCTCGCTGGTGAAGTCCACCGCGGTCACCGATTCGAGCGGCGGGTCCAGCTCCTGCATGCCGCTGAGGGCCAGGCCGTCGCCGCTGATGGTCAGCACCGCCCGGTAGAGGCGGCCGCCGACGGCCAGCGCCACCCGGTGCCCGTCCGGAGCGACCGTGATCGCCCTGACCTGCCCGGTCCCGCCGGGCCAGGTGACCTGGAGCGCCTTGCCGCCCTGCGCCCGGAACCGCCACAGCTTGCCGTCCGCGATGACCAGGCCGGCGGCCCCGTCGGTGTCGCCCTCCGGGGTGATCGCCCAAACCGGGTGACCGATGTCCCCGGGCAGCCCGGTGATCTCACGCAGCGTGGCGACCTGCCCGGCCGGGGCGAATCCCACCCGCAGCCGCTCGTTCTTGCCGGAGCCGGTGACCAGGGCCGCGTAGACGTACGACCCGGTGGTGGTGACCGCCGCGCGGCTGACGTCCTTGTTGTTGTCGGCGTTCAGGCCCGGCACGGTGTCCGGGGTCGGCCGGTCCGGCTCCACGAGACGCCGGATGGTGCGGTCGTACACCACGTACCGGTCCGGGTTGGGAACCAGCCGGTGTGCCGGATTGCTGGACAGGTAGTCGGTGCCGGAGTAGCTACGGACCTCCTGGTGACCGATCCTCAACTTCAGGAACTCGTACGGCAGGCGCCGCAGCGACCACTGCAACTGCCGCCGCAGACGCTCCACGGCCTCGTCGGCGTCCTGCGTGGGCACGGCTTGCGCACTCAACGTGATCGCCAACTGGTTGTTCTCGATCGCGGGGACCTTGCCCTCGGTGCGGGTGCCATCCGGCAGCGGCTTCACGGCGTCCTGGAGCCACGGTGCCGGGCCGCCGATCAGCCAGCCCAGGATGATCGTCGGCTCCTGCTCGATCGGCACGTCACCGAGCAGGTAGCGGACGTCCGGCACGAGGCCGGTGTACTCGGTGTTCCAGAAGTAGATCGTGCGCTCTTCGTAGAAGTTGTCCAGCCCGCGGGTGCTGAGGAGCAGGAACGGCGGCGCCTCGACCATGAAGAGGCCCTCGCCGGTGACCTCGGTCAGGGTGAACTCGTAGGTGCCGGTGGTCGGCTCGGCGGGCGGCTCGATCAGGCCGTTCTTGCCGAGGGTGCCGAGCAGTTCGTACTGGACCTTGACCTTGTCCTGGTCCGCGGTGAGCAGCGGGGTGTCGATCGTGCGGATCACCCGGGGCGCGGCCGGGGCGTTGAACTGCTCCTTCGCCGGCGCCGACATGAACTGCTTCACCCGGTCCAGCGCGGTGTCGTAGTCCCCCGCGGCGGCCTGGAGGTAGTTGGTGACGAACTGGGCCCGGTCGCTGGTCGACTCGCGGGTGAGCCGGCTGCGCAGGCTGCCGTCACCGGAGGAGATGCCGGTGGACGGGCCCGGGCCGAGGTCGGTGACGTCCGAGTCGTCCGGTATCCCGCAGCCGCCCAGAAGCACCAGGACCACGGTCGTACCGGCGATCATGCGGCGCAGCATCAACCCACCTCCGCGGTCCGGTCCCGGGTGATCAACGGCAGCGGCACCTCCGGGCCACGGTCCCGGGGGATCAGCGGCAGCGGCGCCGCGACCAGCCGGTCGCCGGCGCGCACCGGCAGGGTGAGCCGGAACTGGGCGCCCTCGCCGGGCGCACCCCAGGCCTCCAGCCAGCCACCGTGCAGCCGCGCGTCCTCGACGCTGATCGACAGGCCCAGACCGGTGCCGCCGGTCTGCCGGGCCCGGGACGGGTCGGCCCGCCAGAACCGGTTGAAGACCAGCCGCTCCTCCCCCGGTTTCAGGCCGATCCCGTGGTCGCGGACGGTGATGGCCACGGCCGCGTCGTCGGTGGCCATGGTGATCCGCACCGGTTTCGCCTCCCCGTGCTCGACCGCGTTGCCCACCAGGTTGCGCAGCACCCGCTCGACCCGGCGCGGGTCCACCTCGGCGATCACCGGGGTGTCCGGCAGGCGCAGCTCCAGCTCGACGCCGGCCCGCTCGGCCAGCCCGGTGAGCCGCTCGGCCACCCGCTCGACGATCGGGACCAGGTCGGTGTGCTCGGCGTCCAGCGCGGCGAACCCGGCGTCGAACCGGCTGATCTCCAGCAGGTCGGTGAGCAGCTCCTCGAAGCGGTCCAGCTCGGCCTGCAACAACTCGGCGCTGCGCGCCACCGCCGGGTCGAACTCCTCACGCTCCGAGAAGATCAGGTCGGCGGCCATCCGTACGGTCGTCAGCGGCGTCCGCAGCTCGTGCGACACGTCCGAGGTGAACCGCCGCTGCAACCGGGACATCTCCTCCAGCCGGACGATCTGCCGCTGCAGGTTCGCCGCCATCTGGTTGAACGCGGCGGCCAGCAGCGCCAGGTCGTCCTCGCCGTCCACCTTCATCCGCTGGTCGAGCAGGCCGGCCGAGAGGCGCTGGGCGGTCCGCGCGGCCACCCGGACCGGGGTCACCACGAGCCGGGTGACCAGGCCGGCCACCACGCCGAGCAGGATCACCAAAGCCAGGCCGGTGGCCAGCACGATGGTCCGGATCAGGTTGGCGTCCTGGTCCTCGGTGGTCAGCGGAACCATGTAGTAGAGCTCGACGTGACCGAAGCGGGTGGGCACCGGTGAGCCGTACACCAGGTATTTCGTGACCTGGCCGTTGATCTCGGCGGTCCGGATCTGGCGGGCCTGCTTGCCGGATCCGGCGGAGACCTTGTCGATCATGTCGCGGGTGATCAGGTCGCTGGTGTCGGCGGTCGGCGGCACGGTGACCGCCTGGAGGTCCGGGTAGTTCTCCGCCCGGATCGAGACGATCGACGAGCCCGGCGAGCCGGTCTCCCCGTCGTACAGCTCGTTGGCCAGATCGTTCAGCGCGTTCGGCAGCTCCGGATCCCGGGCCTGGGGATAGAGCGTAAGCTGCTTGAGCGCGTAGTCCACCTTGCCGTTCATCGCAGTCCGGGCCTCGTCCTCGGCGCGGCTCAGCAGGATGTCGGTGCTGCTGTTCGCGATGAAGGCGCCGAAGGTGCCGACCAGCAGGCTGGAGGCGACCAGCGTCAGCGCCACCACCCGCAACTGGAGCGAACGGCGCCAGGCCCGGCGGGCCGGCGCCGTGTAACGCTCCAGGTGGCGGGCCAGGACACGCCAGTAACGCCGCACCACTCGCAGGGCGCGGCGTACGGGCATGGGAAGCCAGGTGGGAGCACGCATCGCGGCAAGGTTATCCCCCCGCCGACGATCAGCCGGTGCCCGCCTTGTAGCCGACGCCGCGGACTGTGAGGATGATCTCCGGCCGCTCGGGGTCCGGCTCTATCTTGGCGCGCAACCGCTGGACGTGCACGTTGACCAGGCGCGTGTCGGCGGCGTGCCGGTAACCCCAGACCTGCTCGAGCAGCACCTCGCGGGTGAAGACCTGACGCGGCTTGCGGGCCAGGGCCACCAGGAGGTCGAACTCGAGCGGCGTCAGCTTCACCTCCTCGCCGTCCCGGGACACGGTGTGCGCCGGCACGTCGATGGTGATCTGGTTACCGGGCGGGCCGATGGTGAGCATCTCCGGCGCGGCGTCCTCGCCACGGCGCAGGCGGGCCCGCATCCGGGCCACCAGCTCCTTGGGCTTGAACGGCTTGACCACGTAGTCGTCGGCGCCGGACTCCAGGCCCAGCACGACGTCGACGGTGTCGCTCTTCGCCGTCAGCATCACGATCGGGATGCCCGACTCGGCGCGGATGGCGCGCGCCACGTCGATGCCGCTCATGCCGGGCAGCATCAGATCGAGCAGAACGATATCCGGGCGATTCTCCCGGAAAGCGGCCAGGGCACGTTCACCGTCCGCCACGAAGGAGGGTAGGAATCCTTCGCTGCGCAGGACGATGCCGAGCATCTCGGCCAACGCGGGATCGTCATCGACGACCAGTACCCGGGCTCTCATGCGGTCCAATATTGCACTGTCCTCCCGATCTTCGCGCTACCTGGGGGGCGATCTTGCCCGGGAAGCCCATCCCGCCCAGAGAAAACGGGCGGTCCCGGTCCGGGACCGCCCGTCGCGCGCGATCAATGATCAGAGAATCCCGATCACGCGCCGGGCCGGTCGAACTCTCCCGCTCGGACCCCGGCGATGAAGCCGGTCCAGCCCGCGTTGCCGAAGCTCAGCACCGGTCCGGTGGCATCCTTCGAGTCACGCACCAGCACCGCGGCGGGCACCTCGGCGACTTCGACGCAGTGCCCGGCAGCGCCACTGCGGCTGCTCTTACGCCAGGTGAGCGTGGTGTCCTGCATGATCATCTCCTTCCGTGGAATGCAAGTCCATTGGACCCCACGCCGGGAGATCACCGGGCCAGACGATCCCTCGTCTCAGCGATGACCGTTCGGCTGTCTTCTGGCGACAAAGAGCGTTCTTGCAGGTCATCGAAGGCGTCCTGGTACACGTCGATCTCCTCGGGCTTCACCCGGAAGAGGCCCCCGGTCAGCCCTTCGATGTGCACCACCGGGGCCCGGGTGCCGGTCGCGAACTCCAGCACCATGAACGACTCGGTCAGGCCGGCGTGCGCGCCCGCCTGGAACGGCAGGATCATCAGTTCCACACCGGGACGGCTGCTCGCCTCGTACAGCCGGGCCAGCTGACGGCGCTGCACCTCCGGCCCGCCGATCTCACGCAGCAGCACGCCCTCGTCGATGACGATCCGCAGGATGGGCGGCGGCACCCGGGTCAGCGTCGACTGCCGGGCCATCCGCAGCGCGAGCCGGCGCTGGATGATGGCCGAGTCGTCGATGTCGACGCCGGTCTCGATCACGGCGCGGGCGTACTCGTCGGTCTGGAGCAGGCCGGGCACCACCTGGGTCTCCCACTCGGAGATCCGCACGGCCTCGGCCTCCAGGGCCAGGTACTCGTCGTAGGGGTCCGGGACCGACGACCGGTACGGCGTCCACCAGGCCCGGGCCCGTCCCCGCCGGGCCAGGTCCCGCAGCCGGCCGCGGTCCTCCACGCCCACCCCGTACAGGGTGAGGAGCCGGTCCAGGTCCGGTTCACTGATCCCGGTGTGCGCCGTCTCGATCCGGCTGAGTTTCGACTCCGACCAGCCGAGCGCGGTCGCCACGTCGACCGCGCGGCGCTCACCGCGGAGCCGGCGCAGTTCCCCGCCGAGCTCCCGGCGCGCTGTCGATGTCGGCCTCGCCACGGAGTCACCATATCGACGGATCGGGTCCCCGTTGCAACTTGCATAGCCACCAATGCACTTGCAGCGCCCGGTGCCCCGTGACGTAATGGGTGGGTGACGGCCGTACCGGTGGCGGCAACCGCCGGGGAAGAGGCCCCGCCCGGGTCGGGCGGACGGCTGCTGCGGCCGGGATAGCGAACGGGGCGACAGGCCTGAGCCCGCCGCCCCGTTCATCCCCCCGGTTTGGTACCGCGCGCGTCCGTGGGACCCCCCGATCACCAATGACGCTGCGTGCTTCTAGATTCACACTCTGCAACCACCATGTCAAGGTATTTCGAGAAATTTCGGGCGCGAAGTGACGGAGTGCGACGGAGGGGTGGCGCAAATCGGCCCCGCCGGCGCGGCGGGGCCGAAAGCGGGCGAGTCGGATCCACGACAGACCCGCACGCGCGGGTCAGGCCGGAACGGCCGCCACGAAGATGGTGCCGAGGCCGGCGGCGGTGAGCGGGCCCGTGTCGGCCGGGGCGTAGGCGGCCGTACCCGGGTGGAGGGTCACCGGGATGCCGTGTTCCTCGCCGACGTGGACGTCCCCCTCGGTGCCCAGCAGGATGCGGGGGCCGCTGCCGGGGACGCGGGCCGGCGGGCGGTCGGCGGTGAGGGTGATCCGGTACAGCTCGAAGTCGGGAACCGGCACACGCCACGCCGTCACGCCGGGCGCCAGATCGTGCGGATGCAGCAACGGGTCGTCGAGGACCTCGAAACGGAGCACCCGCAGCAGCTCGGCCACGTCGACACGCTTCGGGGTGAGGCCACCGCGGAGCACGTTGTCGCTGGCGGCCATGAGCTCGACGCCCAGGCCGTTCAGATAGGCGTGCAGATTGCCGGCGGGCATCCAGATGGCCTCGCCCGGGGCCAGGCGCACCAGGTTGAGCAGCAGAGCCACCAGGACCCCGGGGTCGCCCGGGTAGTGCTCGGCCAGCGTCACGGCCAGGCGGTGCGAGGCGGCGTGCGGGTGGTCGGCGGGATGCGCGGCGATCGCCGTGACCACGTCGTCGATCAGCGGCTTGCGATCCTCGCCCGGCCAGGTGAGCAGCAGGCGGACGGCCTCGGACAGATCACCGGAGCGCAGCGCCGTGACGACCGGGTCCAGGCGGGGCAGGGCGAAGCCGGCGATCACCTCGGCGGCCGTCGCCGGCGGGCGGAACCCGCACAGCGCCTCGAACGGGGTGAGCGCCACCAGGATCTCCGGCTTGTGGTGGGCGTCCGTGTAGTTCTTCGGCGCCTCCGGGTCGGCCTCCTGGCGGGCGAACGCCTCCTTCGCGTACGCCGCGTCGGGGTGGGCCTGCAGGGAGAGCGGGGCGGCGGCGGCCAGGACCTTCATCAGGAACGGCAGGCGCGGCCCGAACCGCTCCGCCACGTCCTCCCCCAGCTGGCCGGCCGGGTCACCGGCGATGAGGCCGTCGAGGTGGACCGGCCCGTCGGTGCCGGGCACGGTGGACGGGTCGCCGGGGTGCGCGCCGAGCCACAGCTCCGCCTCCGGCTCCGCGGTGGGAGCGGGGCGGCCCTGCAACCCCGCGATCGCGGTCCGGGAGCCCCAGGCGTACGGCCGGATGACGCCGGTCAGCGGGTACACGGTCATCAGATGCCCTCCGGAAGTGGGTTCGAGAGCTCCTTCATCTCGCTGATCGCCGGAACCGCCATCGGGTCGAGGCCGTGGGCCAGCGCCAGGTACAGCGAGGCGAAGTCGGGCACCGCGACCAGCGACGCCAGCCGCTCCAGGCTGGATCCGCCCTCGGCGGTGAGCACGTCGCAGCGGACGCCCCGCCGGTCGGCCAGCGTCTGGATGGCGTCGGCCCGGCGCTCCTCGACGGCGACCGGCTCGTCGGCGTCGTCCTCCGGGTTGAGCCCGCCGTCGCGGAAGACCACCAGCCGGAGCCGGGTCAGCTCGTCGGCGTCGTCGGCCGGGTCGGCGAAGATGTCCCGCGACGTCTCGGCGAGACCGCCGAAGACGCCGTCGAGCAGGCCCACCCGGCCCCGGCCGGCCTCACCGAGCGCGCCGGCCATCACCGGGTACCGGGCGTTGGCGGCCAGGGTGTCGGCGAACCGGCGGGCCGCGACCGTGGCCAGCGGGGAGGAACCCCAGACGATCGGCACCGAGCCGGCCAGACCGAGGGCCAGCTCCTTGGCCGGGTTGACGAACGAGTCGGCGCCGGGACGGCAGCGCTCGGCGTCGGCGTCCAGCCGGGTGGCGGTCTCGGCGATGTCCGCCTCGGCCAGCTTGGCGATGCCGAGCGCCCGGCCGGCGAAGAGCACCGGAATGGTCAGACCCCACAGGGTGGCCCGGGCCGGGGCCCGGCGCGGCACGCCGATGAAGGGGGCGCGGGCCCGCTCGGCCACCGCCTCCAGGTCGGACCCGGGGTTGCCGATGGCGACCAGGCGGGCGCCCCGGCGGGCCGCCGCCTCGGCCGCGGCGAGCGCCTCCGGGCTGCGGCCGGAGGCGGACACGGCGATCACCACGTCGGCCGCGCCGACCCAGCCGGGCACGCCCGCGCTGCGGTGGCCGATGATCGGCACCGGGCAGCGCGGGCCGGCGACGGTGGACAGGATGCTGCCGGTGAGCCCGGCGGTGCCGATGCCGGCGACCACCACGGCCCGCGGGCGGCCCTCGTCGGCGAGCATGCTCAGGTCGACCTCGGCGGCGAGCGCCGCGGCCTCCCGCACCTGCGCGCCGGCCGAGGCGGTGGCCCGCAGCATGCCGCCGGGGTCGTTGTCGAGCATCGACTTCTCGTCGTTGAGCAGCGACTCGTCGGCGACCCGATGGCCGTTGACGCCGGCGGAGCCGCTCACTGGGCCGGCCATCAGTCCGTCTCCTCGTCGGCGGGCTTCTCGACGGAATCCTCGGCCAGCGGGCCGGCCGAGCGGGCGGCCGGCCGGTCCTTCGAAGAAGAGCCGGCCGGCTCCTCCGACGAGGACCCGGGCAGCCGCGCCTCGTCCAGCAGCAGGATCGGGATGTCGTCGCGGATCTCGAAGATCCGGCCACACTCGGTGCACGTCAGCGTCTGCGCGCCCGCGTCGTGCTCGAGGGGCGCGTGATGGGTGTCCGGGCAGGCCAGAATCTCCAGCAACTGCTGATCGAGCGCCACCGAGTTACTCCTAATCGCCGCGTTGAACTCCGGTCGTGGCGATCCTATCCACGAACGATGGCGAGCACCGCGTCGCGCAGCTTCGCCATCCGATCCGCGTCGGGCGCCTCCACGTTCAGGCGCAGCAGCGGCTCCGTGTTGGACGCCCGCAGGTTGAACCAGGCGCCGTCACCGAGCTGGAAGGTCATCCCGTCGAGGTCGTCCACCCGGGCGTCCGGGAACGCGGCACGCACCTCGGCGATCTTGGCGGCGGCGTCGGCCACCGTGGAGTTGATCTCACCGGAGGCGGCGTACCGCTCGTACTCGGCGGCGAACTCGGAGAGCGGCAGGTCCTGCCCGCCGAACGCGGCCAGCACGTGCATGGCGGCCAGCATGCCGGTGTCGGCGAACCAGAAGTCGCGGAAGTAGTAGTGCGCCGAGTGCTCGCCGCCGAAGACCGCATTGGTGGCGGCCATCTCGGCCTTGATGAACGAGTGGCCGACCCGGCTGCGGACCGGCTTGCCACCGTTCTCGGTGATGATCTCCGGAACCGCGGCCGAGGTGATCAGGTTGTGGATGATCGTGCTGCCCGGGAACTTGGCCAGCTCACGGGCGGCGACCAGCGCGGTGATCGCGGACGGCGAGACCGGGTCGCCCTTCTCGTCGACGACGAAGCAGCGGTCGGCGTCGCCGTCGAACGCGAGACCGATGTCGGCGCCCTGCTCGCGGACCGCCTTCTGGAGGTCCACCAGGTTCTTCGGGTCCAGCGGGTTCGCCTCGTGGTTGGGGAACGAACCGTCCAGCTCGAAGAAGAGCGGCTCGATGGTCAACGGCAGGGCCGGGAGCACCTGGTCACCGAGGACGGCCGGGACGGTGTAACCGCCCATGCCGTTGCCCGCGTCCACGATGACCTTGAGCGGCCGGATGCCGGACAGGTCGACCAGCGAGCGCAGGTGCGCGGCGTAGTCGGCGAGCAGGTTGCGCTGCTCCACCCGGGACGGTCCGTCGGCCTCCGCGTTCAGGTCGGAGAGCAGCTGCTGGGCGCGCTGGCGGACGATCGCCAGGCCGCTGTCCTGGCCGACCGGCCGGGCGCCGGAACGGCACAGCTTGATCCCGTTGTACTGCGCCGGGTTGTGACTGGCGGTGAACATCGCGCCGGGCAGGCTCAGCGCGCCGGACGCGTAGTAGAGCTGGTCGGTCGACGCGAGCCCGATGTTGATCACGGCCACCCCGGCGGAGTTCGCGCCCCGGGCGAAGGCGGCGGCCAGAGCAGGCCCGGACTCGCGCATGTCGTGACCGATCACGATCTGATCCGGCTCGTCACCGGACTCACGCAACATCTCGACGAACGCCGTGCCGATCGCTCGGGCCACCGTCTCGTTGAACTGGTCCGGGACGGTACCCCGTACGTCGTACGCCTTGATGATCTGCGACAGATCAGACACCACTGCACCCCTTGCGCCAATATCCCCTTTGGGCCCGAGGGTATCGGAGCGCCTCGCGCGTCAAGGTCTCAACCGCGCGGCCGTACGGTTAACGGAGGAGATCTCTACACGCACGGTCCGCGGCTCGCGTCGTCTCGGGCAGCCGGAACCGGGGCGCGAGTGCGAGTGTCAGCGCACAGGCCCGGTCCAGGCCGATCCGGTGTCCGACCGAGACGAAGACCGGTTTCACCCCGGCCTGGGTCCGCAGCACCGCACCGACCGTCTCCCCGGCGTCGACCAGCGGCGACCGCGCGCCCCGCTCTTCTCCGACCGGCTCCCAGTCTCCCACCAACCGGGTCTTCCCGACGCCGAACGCCGGGAGATCGGTGAGGACGCCGAGGTGCGCGGCCAGCCCGAAGCGGCGCGGGTGGGCCAGTCCGTGCCCGTCGCAGATCAGCACCTCCGGCGGGACGGTCAGCCGGCCGAGCGCCTCCAACAGCGCGGGCACCTCCCGGAAGGCGAACAGCCCGGGGACGTACGGGAACGCCGGCCGCCCCCGAACCACAGCCGTGTCCACCACCGTGAGATCGGCGACCCGCAGCACCACGACCGCGGCGGCGAGCCGGTCGTCGCCCTCGGCGTAGGCCACGTCCAGGCCGGCGACGGTCGCGGGCGCCTCCGGCCCGGCGCTGTGGACCACCCGGGAACGCAGGCCGTCCTGCACGGCGAGGGCTTCTTCTTCGGTACGGGGCCAGGGCTGCACGACCCGGAGCATAGAGACTGTTGTCACTTGCCGTGACGCGGGTCACGATGGGGCAGGAGGTGCTGCTGGTGAACCCGTGGCTTGCCCTGACCCCCGGCGACGACCCGGCCGAACGCATCCGTCAGGTCGGCCGCGCCCATGAACGGTTCCTCGCCGGTGAGCGGCGCCCGCCCACGATGCGCCCGGTGGTGGCCGAGTCGTGGGCGCGTTCGGCGGCGCACATCCGGGCCGACGCCACCGCGCCGATCGACCTGGCCGACGACGACCTGGAGGCGTACCGGTCGGCGCATCCGCTGTCCCGGGTCATGCCGATCTTCCGGGACCTGCTGGGCGGCCTGGCCGAGGACGGCGACCACATCCTGGCGGTCTGCGACGAGCACGGCCGGCTGCTCTGGGTCGAGGGGCACCCGGCCACCCTGCGGGGCGCCGCGTCGATGAACTTCGTGCCGGGCGCCCGCTGGGACGAGGCGCACGCCGGCACCAACGCGCCGGGCACCGCGCTCGCCGTCGACCACGCGCTCCAGATCTTCGCGACCGAGCATTTCAGCCATCCGGCGCAGCGGTGGACGTGCGCGGCCGCCCCGGTCCACGACCCCGGCACCGGCCGGCTGCTGGGTGCCATCGACGTGACCGGCGGCGACCATCTGGCCAATCCGCACAGCCTCGCCCTGGTCCGGGCCACCGCGCTGGCCGCCGAGGCGTACCTGCGCGGGGTGGGCCCGTTGCCGCAGCGGCCGCAGGTCGCGGCTCTCGGCCGGGACGAGGCCCGGCTCGCGGTCGGCGGGAAACCGGTCCGGCTCGGCCGGCGGCACTCCGAGCTGCTGGTCCTGCTCACCGTGCACCCGGAGGGGCGCACCGGCGACCAGCTCGGCTTCGACCTGTACGGCGACGACGTGAACCCGGTGACCGTCCGCGCCGAGCTGTCCCGTCTGCGCCGCATCCTCGGCCCGGAGCTGCTCGACTCCCGCCCCTACCGGCTGCGCACGGGAGTGGAGACCGATCTCGGCACGGTGGCCCGCCTGCTGGACACCGGACGGACCGCGGAGGCGCTGGACGCCTACCCCGGCCCGCTGCTGCCCGCCTCGGACGCGCCCGGCATTGTCCGGTTGCGACGGCGGCTGGACGACCGGCTGCGTGCCGCGATCCTCGGCAGCGGGGACCGGCGCCTGGTGCAGACCTGGCTGAACCGGCCGTGGGGCGGCGACGACCTGGAGATGTGGGAGGCCTACGCGGGGCTGATGCCGCGGGATCCGGTGGCCGCCCGGCGGGTCGCCGCACTGACCCGGGAATACGCGTGCAACGTTTCTGCAACGTGGCCGTAACTAGCGTCCGCCTCAACAGAGGGAGGCGAGACCGTGACCATCTACACCCCGCCCGGTTCCGAAGGCGCCATCGTCAGCTACCAGTCGCGCTATGACCACTACATCGGCGGCGAGTACGTCCCGCCCGCCAAGGGCCGGTACTTCACCAACCCGTCGCCGGTGACCGGGCAGGACTTCTGCGAGATCGCCCGGGGCACCGAGGAGGACGTGGAGAAGGCCCTGGACGCGGCCCACGCCGCCGCCCCCGCCTGGGGCCGCACCTCGCCCACCGAGCGCTCGGTGATCCTCAACCGGATCGCCGACCGGATGGAACAGAACCTCGAGAAGCTCGCCGTCGCCGAGAGCTGGGAGAACGGCAAGCCGGTACGCGAGACGCTGGCCGCCGACCTGCCCCTGGCCATCGACCACTTCCGCTACTTCGCCGGCGTCATCCGCGCCCAGGAGGGCACCGCGGGCGAACTGGACGAGGACACCGTCGCCTACCACTTCCACGAGCCGCTCGGTGTGGTCGCGCAGATCATCCCGTGGAACTTCCCGATCCTGATGGCGGTCTGGAAGCTGGCGCCCGCCCTGGCCGCCGGCAACGCGGTGGTCCTCAAGCCGGCCGAGCAGACGCCCGCCTCGATCCACTACCTGTTCTCGCTGATCGGCGACCTGATCCCGCCGGGCGTGGTGAACATCGTCAACGGCTTCGGCGTGGAGGCCGGCAAGCCGCTGGCCAGCTCGAACCGGGTCGCCAAGGTGGCGTTCACCGGCGAGACCACCACCGGCCGCCTGATCATGCAGTACGCCTCGGAGAACCTGATCCCGGTCACCCTGGAACTCGGCGGCAAGAGCCCGAACATCTTCTTCGACGACGTGTCCCGGGCCGACGACGACTTCTACGACAAGGCGCTCGAGGGCTTCGCGATGTTCGCCCTCAACCAGGGCGAGGTGTGCACCTGCCCGTCCCGGGCGCTGATCCAGCAGACCCACTACTCGGACTTCCTGGCCGCCGGCGTGAAGCGGGTGGAAAACCTCAAGCAGGGCAACCCGCTCGACACCGACACCCAAGTCGGGGCGCAGGCCTCCAACGACCAGCTGGAGAAGATCCTGTCGTACCTGGACATCGGCCGGCAGGAGGGCGCGCGTGCCCTGGTCGGTGGCGCGAAGGCGGAGATGCCCGGCGATCTGGCCGGCGGGTACTACGTCCAGCCGACCATCTTCGAGGGACGCAACTCCATGCGGATCTTCCAGGAGGAGATCTTCGGCCCGGTGGTGTCGGTGACCCCGTTCGGCGACTTCGACGACGCCATCAAGATCGCCAACGAGACCCTGTACGGCCTCGGCGCCGGCGTGTGGACGCGGGACGGGAACCAGGCCTACCGGGCCGGGCGGGCGATCAAGGCCGGCCGGGTGTGGACCAACTGCTACCACCTCTACCCGGCGCACGCCGCGTTCGGCGGGTACAAGCAGTCCGGTATCGGCCGGGAGAACCACCGGATGATGCTGGACCACTACCAGCAGACCAAGAATCTCCTGGTCAGCTACTCGCCGAAGGCCCTCGGCTTCTTCTAGGCCATGGCTACCCGAGTAGACGTGACTCCCGCGGCCGCCGCCATGATGCGGCGGCTGCGGGAGGAGCACGGCCCGTTGATGTTCCACCAGTCCGGTGGGTGCTGTGACGGAAGCTCTCCGATGTGCTACCTCGAGGGTGAATTCCGTACCGGCAGGTCCGACGTGCTACTGGAGTCTCTGGCGATCGAGGGGGTGCCGGAGCCGATCACGTTCTGGATGTCGGCCGGCCAGTTCGAACTGTGGAAACACACACATCTGACGGTGGACGTGGTCCCCGGTCGCGGTTCCGGCTTCTCGCTGGAGGCGCCGGAGGGCGTACGGTTCCTGATCCGCTCCCGGCTTCTGACCGAACAGGAGCTGGCGGAACTGAGCTGAAGATCAAGTCAAGGGCGGGGCCTCGGCTCCGCCCTTTTCGCGTGCGCGATGATACTCCGGCCAAAATCAATGTGGTCCGCTTTTGGTACGAAAGATGGGGATGGACTGGCGGCCGGCCGATATCCGAGGCATCGTCGTCAGCCCGCCACCGACCTGGGGAGGTCTCTTGATACGGCTGTCGCACACCCGGAAGGCCTTCCTGATCAGCGCCGTGCTGATCATGACCGGTCTCCTCGGCCAGGCGACGGCGGCGACGACGACCGCGCAGGGGGATCCCGGGCCGACGGTGCCCGCCGGCCCCGCGCCGTCCGTCACCGCACCCAGCTCCGCCCCCGCGCCCGCGCCGACGGCGACGCCGACGCCCACCCCGTCGAAGCCCTCGCCGCGCGTCGAGAACACCGTCGCCGACACCAAACCCAAGGGCCGGACCGGCCCGGCCGGCAGCATCATGACCACCGGCACCAAGGGCGTGGCGCTCACCTTCGACGACGGCCCCGACCCCGACTACACGCCCCAGCTGCTCAAGCTCCTCGCCAAGCATCAGGTGAAGGCCACGTTCTGCCTGGTCGGCACGCAGGCGCGGCGCCATCCCGACCTGGTCCAGGCGATCGCCGCGGGTGGGCACAGCCTCTGCAACCACTCCTGGAACCACGATCTCAAACTGGGCAAGAAGTCACATGCCGCCATCCGCGCGGACCTGGAACGCACCAACGCCGCCATCCGCGCCGCGGTCCCCGGCGCCGAGATCCGCTACATGCGCGCCCCCGGCGGCAACTTCACCCCCGCCATGGTCAAGGTCTCCGCACAGCTCGGCATGCGCTCCATCTACTGGAAGGTCGACCCCCGCGACTGGGAGCAGCCGGAGACCGAGTCCCGCAGCGCCCACCGCAAGCGCATCATCCGCATCGTCCAGCAGCACACCCGCGCCGGCGCGATCGTCCTCTCCCACGACTACGCCCAGCCGGACACCATCGACGCCTACCGCGTCCTGCTCCCGTGGCTACACAAGCGCTTCCAGCTGGTCCCTCTGACCTGAGATCGAACCCCTCTCCGGTACGGGCTGCGCCGCCCCGCCGAAATCCACCCCGTCCCGCCCCGCCCCGCGAGGCGCTGCCACGCAAGCCTGTGCCGCGCCCACCGGGCGGAGATCGGTGGTCACCCCCAGAGCACCGGCTGGACGTCAGGGTTGTCTCAGCAGGGCTGAGACAACCCTGAGAGCCAGCCGAGGGGGAGGGTGACCACTTACGCAGGTCGCGCGGGGTGGGGAGCGGTCTGGACGCGCCAGCGGCCAGCGAGCCGGCCCGCGCCCTCGGCGGGAGCAGCGGTCCGCACCCACCACCGGGATGCGACATGCCCTTGATCTTCGAAGGCGCCCGGCTCAGTGGGAGGGGGGAATCACTCTCAGGTGGCCGCGGCGACCGGTCTGCGGGGTGTGGTCGGTGTCGTCCGGGCGTGGCGGGACCGGGCGGGCGGCTTCGCGGACGGCCTCGGCGAGGGCGACGAGGTCGTCGGTGGTGGGGGGTGGGGGCGCGAAGTCGCCGTCGTGGCGGACGAGTTCCCAGCCTCGCGGGGCGGTGAGGCTGCGGGCGTGCGTCTCGCAGAGGTCGTACGTGTGGGGTTCGGCGAAGGCCGCGAGCGGGCCCACGACGGCCGTGGAGTCGCCGTAGACGTAGGTCAGGGTGGCGACCGCCTGTCGGGGACAGCCGTTCCGGGAGCAGCGCCGTGGTGACCTCACGGCGGCAACTTATCTCCCCGCCCGCGATTCTGGGGAATGTTGCCCCGCGACACGCCGACCCGGACCGCATCACGATTCGGCCATGGTCGTTAGACACGCCGCCCCGTTGGGGCGAATTAACGGCACGGACACACGATGAGCACGGGCTGACCGCTCCTGCCGCCCGGGTGGGGATACGCTGGCCGCGTGACCACCAGCCCTGAACGCCGCCGAACGGATGGCAAGGCGACGCGCGGCTCCGGCCCGGGTCATCCGGCCCGGCGTGACCGGCACGGGCGCGGGCTCCGCGGCCGTCTGGTGCCGGCGACCGTGCCACTGGCCCGCACCAAGGCGGAGATCTTCGACGACCTGGTGCTGGACACGGTCGAGAGCCTGGAGCGCCGCTACGCCAAGGAGCTGGCCGGCGTCGAGTTCGCGGTCGAGGACGTGCCACCGGAGCTGAACGTCTACGACTCGGATGTGCTCGAGGACGGCGAGGTGCCTCTGGCCCGGCTGCTGCCCGGGCGTCCGGGGCGGCACGAACTTCCCCCGAGGATCGTGCTCTACCGGCGCCCGCTGGAGTTCCGGGCGATGGATCGTGAGGACCTCGCCGACCTCGTCCACGATGTGATCATCGAGCAGGTAGCCAACCTGCTGGGAGTGGATCCGGACGAGCTGGCCTGAGTCCGGTCAGGCCACGCGCCGCTTCAGCTTGCGACGTTCACGTTCGGACAGTCCACCCCAGATCCCGAAGCGTTCGTCGTGACCGAGTGCGTACTCCAGACACTCGGCTTTGACATCACAGCGGCCGCAGATGCGCTTCGCCTCGCGCGTCGAGCCGCCCTTCTCCGGGAAGAAGGCTTCGGGATCGGTCTGCGAACACAGCGCCCGTTCCTGCCACTCGGGCGCGTCCCCGAGCAGGTCTACCCCTTCAACCTGCGCTTCCATCGGCGTGCCTCCAAAATTCCGCGCCGGCGCGAAACCGGCGCTGACCCCCCACGCACGCGGCGTGTTTTTGCGGGTTCGACGCCTTTGTGCCACATCGTCCCCGCAACCCCACCAAAATTACACGCGTGTAAGACGTGCGTCGTCAAGCCGAACCTGCTAAATGGGCCCGTTTCCCCGACGCTTGAGAACGGTTCATGGCCCCGTTCCTGCCCTATCTCTCCAGGGCATTGGAAGGTAACGCGAGGCCGGGCCTTCGCGTCCAATTTAACCCGATTTGTAACCTGTGGGCAGGGGGGTCCCCAGGACGGGTCCGCCGAAGGGATCAACTTGTCACCTGCGGCCGTACACCGTGGTCCGTTCCACCGCCGGGCGACCGGCCGACGCGGCCAGTTCTTTCAACTCCGCGACCGTACGAGACGAGCCGTGTTCCGAACCGGCCATTCGTGAAATTGTTTCCTCCATCAGAGTTCCACCAAGGTCATTACAGCCACTGTCGAGCATCACCCTGGTTCCCTCGTCGCCGAGTTTCACCCACGAACACTGGATGTTGTCGATCCGGCCGTGCAGAAGCACCCGGGCCATGGCGTGCACCACCCGGTTCTCCCGCCAGGTCGGGCCGGGGCGGGCGATGCCGGCCAGGTAGATCGGGGCGTTGGTGTGCACGAACGGCAGCGCCACGAACTCGGTGAAGCCACCGGTGACGTCCTGGATCCCGGCCAGCACCCGGAAGTGGCCGAGCCACTGGCGTGGGTGGTCGACGTGGCCGTACATCATGGTCGAACTGGAGCGGATGCCCACCTGGTGCGCCGTGGTGACCACCTCGGCCCAGGTCGCGGTGGGCAGTTTGCCCTTGGTGAGGACCCAGCGCACGTCGTCGTCCAGGATCTCGGCGGCGGTGCCCGGGATGGTGCCGAGACCCGCGTCCCGCAGGTCGGTCAGCCACTCCCGCAGCGAGACCCCGGCCTTGGCCGAGGCGGTGACGATCTCCATGGGCGAGTACGCGTGGACGTGCATGCCGGGGACCCGCTGCTTGACGGCGCGAACCAGATCGGCGTACGCGGTGACCGGCATCTTCGGGTCGATGCCGCCCTGCATGCACACCTCGGAGGCGCCGTCCCGCCACGCCTCCTCGGCCCGGTCGGCGACCTGCTCCACCGACAGGCGGTAGGCGTCGGCGTCCTTCTCGCGCTGGGCGAACGCACAGAACCGGCAGCCCACGTAACAGACGTTCGAGAAGTTGATGTTGCGGTTCACCACGTACGTGATGTCGTCGCCGTTGACCTGGCGGCGCAGACCGTCGGCGATCCGGGCCAGTTCGTCCAGGGCCGGGCCGTCGGCGTTGAACAGCGCCATGGCCTTGTCCTCGTGCTTCTCCAGCAGGAGCGCGCCCGGGTCGGTCTCGGCCAGCCGGAGCGCCGCCACCACGTCGGTCGGCATGGTCGCCGGGGCGCTCCTGACGTGCGCGGCGACCTCGTCCCAGTCGCCGTAGACGTCGTCGAAGTCGGTGCGCCGGTCGCCGGTGCGGCCGTCGGTGTCGATGCTCTTGAAGAGGTCGGTGCGGCCGGTCCCGAAGGCGTCGTCCGGCTCCTGCCACGGCGAGCCGACCGGGATCGCGCCCTCCTTCGCCAGGCCGCTGTCCTCGGCCAGCGCCGCGACGTGCGCTTTCACTCGCGGGTCCAGCCAGCCCTCGTCACCCCGGCGGACGTACTCCGGGTAGATCGTGAGGCGCTCCCGCAGCTCGAATCCCGATTTTTCGGACATTTCGGCTAGTAGGTTGATCTGGGGCCACGGGCGTTCGGGGTTCACGTGGTCCGGCGTCACCGGGGAGACCCCGCCCCAGTCGTCGATGCCGGCCCGCAACAGCAGCGAGAACTCGTCGTCGATCAGGTTCGGCGGGGCCTGGATGCGGGCACGCGGGCCCATGATGATCCGGGCGACGGCCACCGTGGCGGCCAGCTCGCGCAACTCGGCGTCCGGCATCCCGCGCATCGCCGTGTCCGGCTTGGCCCGGAAGTTCTGGACGATGACCTCCTGGATGTGCCCGAACTCCCGGGCCGCGCGACGGATCGCGAAGAGCGACTCGACCCGCTCGGTGACGGTCTCGCCGATGCCGATCAGGATGCCGGTGGTGAACGGGACGCCGACCCGGCCGGCGTCGTCGAGCACCCGCAACCGGACCGCCGGCTCCTTGTCCGGCGAGCCGAAGTGCGGGCCGCCCTTCTCCGACCAGAGCCGGGTGGCGGTGGTCTCCAGCATCATGCCCATGCTCGGCGCCACCGGCTTGAGCCGCTGCAACTCGGCCCAGCTCAGCACCCCGGGGTTGAGGTGCGGCAGCAGGCCGGTCTCCTCCAGCACGGCGATCGCGCAGGCGCGCACGTAGTCGAGAGTGGAGTCGTAACCCCGCTCGTCGAGCCACTGCCGGGCCGCCGGCCAGCGCTCCTCGGGCCGGTCGCCGAGGGTGAACAGCGCCTCCTTGCAGCCCTGTGCGGCGCCCTGCCGGGCGATCTCCAGCACCTCGTCGCGCTCCAGGAACGCGGCCGGGAGCTTGTGCGGCACGGTGGCGAAGGTGCAGTAGTGACATCGGTCGCGGCAGAGCCGGGTCAGTGGGATGAAGACCTTGCGCGAGTACGTCACGACGCCCGGCCGCCCGGCCTCCCGCAGACCGGCGTCGCGGATGCCGCCGGCGATCGCCAGCAGCTCGTCGAACCGGTCGCCGGTGGCCGCGAGCAGCGCGGTCGCCTCATCGATGTCGATCGCCTTGCCGTCGGCGGCGCGGCGCAGTGCGCGGCGGATGCTCGCCGGTGTCGGTACGGGTTCCACGTTGACCTCTACCACGCGAAGCAGCCTAGGCCGGAATCGTGTCGCCCGCCGCCGCTGCTCCCGGACCGGAGCGTGTCGTGAAACACCCCCGGACCGGGAACAAAGTCACTGCCGGGGCGGATCCTGGTCAGCCGGGCCGAAGCCGGGACGGTTCTCCGGCAGCACCTCGGTGTGATCGGGCGCGGCCGGGGCGGGCGGCGGCACCGCCTGGGTGGGTTCGGCGAACGGCGCCGGCGGCGGCACGGCCTGGGTCGGCTCGGCGAACGGGGGCACCGGAGGCGGCGGGGTGGGGACGCCGCTCACCGGGGGCTGACCCCAGCCCGGAGGCGGCGGAGGGGTCGGCTGGCCCCAGCCGGGCGGGGGCACCGGGGCGCCGCTCACCGGGGGCTGGCCCCAGCCGGGCGGCGGCGGGCCGGGCTGACCCGCCGGGTACTGGCCGTGGCCGTAACCGGGCGGCGGGTAGGCGCTGTAGGGCTGGCCGTACGGCTGCCCGTAGACACCGGGCTGCGGCTGGGGCTTCGGCACGTAGTAGAGGCCCTGCCAGAGGCGCAGCACCGCGTACCCCGCGACACCGAGCAGCCCGAGGTAGGTGACCCGGTAGAGCAGCGCCGTGAAGGCGGTTCCGGCGTCCAGGCTGGCGAGCCCGCTCACCCCGAAGAGGATGCCGAAGACCGTCCCGAAGACGGCCGCCACCACGTACTCGACGCCCGCGATCACGGTGATCAGCCGGGCCTGCGGGTGGAGCGGCTTGACACCGGTCGCGAGGAGCACCGCCGCGAGGGGGAAGAACACCGTCTCCAGGTTCACGAAGCCGCCGAAGCTGTACCGGGTGCCGGCGATGAAGTCGTCGCCGAACATGCCCAGGAACGCCACGAACAGGAACACTGCGGGGGCGCCGACGAGGGCGTACGCCGCCAGGTCGCGCACGGGCCGGAGGAACTGCCCGATGGGCTTCTCGCCGGCCGGTCCCGGCTGCGGAGGTGTGGTCACGATTGCTCCCGGTACGTGGATCGAGGTCGGCTCAGAGTAAACCGATACCCGCCACCCGATGGGATGACGCGTGTGCGGGAGGATGAGGGAATGCGGATCGTGGTCCTGACCGGGGGCATCGGCGGTGCCCGTTTCCTTCTCGGCGTGCGCGCGCACGCCCGCGCCATCGGCGCCGACGTCACGGCGGTCGTCAACGTCGGCGACGACGTGCGCATGCACGGCCTCCAGATCTGTCCCGACCTGGACAGCGTCATGTACACGCTGGGCGGCGCCGCCGACCCGGAGCGCGGCTGGGGCCGGGTCGGCGAGACCTGGGTGGTCAAGGAGGAGCTGGCGAAGTACGGGGTGGAGCCGTCCTGGTTCGGCCTCGGTGACAAGGACACCGCCACCCATCTGGTGCGCACCACCATGCTGAACGCCGGTTACCCGCTCTCCGCGGTCACCGCGGCGCTGTGCGAGCGCTGGCAGCCGGGCATCACCGTGCTGCCGGCCTCGGACGACCGGCTGGAGACGCACGTGGTCGTGGAGATCGACGGCGCGCGGAAGGCGATCCACTTCCAGGAGTGGTGGGTGCGCTACCGCGGTGAGCTGCCGACACACCAGTTCGTCTTCCGCGGCGCCGAGTCGGCGAAACCGGCCGCCGGGGTGCTCGACGCGATCACGGCCGCCGACGTGGTGCTGATCGCGCCCAGCAATCCGGTGGTCAGCATCGCGCCGATCCTCGCCGTACCCCATCTGAAGGAGGCCGTGGCGAACGGCCCGGCGCCGGTCGTCGGGGTGTCGCCGATCATCGGTGGCGCGCCGGTCCGGGGCATGGCCGACAAGTGCCTGGCCACCCTGGAGGTCGAGGTGAGCGCCGACGCGGTCGGCCGGATGTACGGTCCCCGCGCCGACGGCGGCCTGCTGGACGGCTGGCTGGTCGACGAGTCGGACGCCGGCGCCGACGTGCCGGGCGTGCGCACCCGGGCCGTGCCGCTGTGGATGCGCGACGAGGTGGCCACCGCCCGGATGGTGCAGGACGCCCTGGAGCTGGGCGGTGTGGCGTGAGCGACGGCCTGGAGATCCTCCCGGTCCGCGGCATCGGCGACGTGACCGCCGGCGACGACCTCGCCGAGCTGATCACCGGGGCCGCCCCGTGGCTCGCCGACGGTGACGTCCTCGTGGTGACCAGCAAGATCGTGTCGAAGGCGGAGGGCCGCCTGGTCGAGGTCCCGGCCGACGGGCCCGAACGCGAGGAGGCCCGGCAGCGGGTGCTGGCCGGGGAGACCGCCCGGGTGGTGGCCCGCCGCGGCAACACCACCATCGTCGAGACCCACCACGGTTTCGTGATGGCCGCCGCCGGCATCGACGCCTCCAACGTCGACAAGACACATCTCGTGCTGCTGCCCCGCGATCCGGACGCCTCGGCCCGCCGGTTGCGCGCCGACTTCCTGGCCCGTGGCCTGGACGTGGCGATCGTCGTCTCCGACACGATGGGCCGGGCCTGGCGCAACGGCCTCACCGACGTGGCTCTCGGCGCGGCCGGCATCGAGGCGCTGCGCGACCATCGCGGCGAGTTCGACCCGTACGGCAACGAGCTGAGCCTCACCCAGATGGCCGTGGTCGACGAGCTGTCCGCGGCCGCCGAGCTGGTCAAGGGCAAATGCGACCAGGTTCCGGTCGCCGTGGTGCGCGGTTACCCGCGCCACACCACCGGCGACGGCGCGGGCGCGTCGGTCCTGGTCCGCGATTCCGCGGGCGACATGTTCCGATGGGGTACGGCGGAGGCCCGCGCCCTGGGTCTGCGGGAGGCCGCTTCCGGCTCCGTCCCCACAACCGGCGCCACGCCCGACCCGGAGGCCGTCCGCCGGGCCGTCGCCCTGGTCGCCGCCGACGTCGAGCAGGTGGCGGCCGGGATCCGCCTGCGTCCCGCCGGGACCGGCCCGGCCGCCCTGATCCGGGTGGGCGCCGACGCTCAGCGCCTGCGTGCCGCCCTGCTGGCCGAGGACGTCCCCACCGACCTGGTGATCGACGACGACGGCGTCACCCTGACCTTCGGAGTGCCGGCATGACCGACCTGTACGAGGACGCCGTGGACGTTCTCTCCACCTGGACCGCCCCGTCCGAGGCCGCCGAGACGAATCGCAAGCGCACCCTCGACCTGCTCGCCGACGGCCCGGGCGCGATGACCCGGGCCCACCGGGCCGGCCACGTCACCGCCAGCGCCCTGATCGTCGACGACTCCCGGCGCGTGCTGCTCTGCCTGCACGGCCGTCTGGGCCTCTGGATGCAGCTGGGCGGCCACTGCGAGGAGGGCGACCCGACGCTGGCCGCCGCGGCGTTCCGGGAGGCCACCGAGGAGTCCGGCATCGCCGGTCTGGTCCTCGACCCGGTGCCGATCGACATCGACATCCACGAGGTCCGGTGCGGCTCCCACGAGGGCGCGCCGGCCACCCCGTCGGTCCACTACGACGTTCGATTCCTGCTGCGGGCCCCGGCCGGCGCGGTCGAGCGGATAAGTGACGAGTCGTCAGATCTAGCGTGGTTCCGCCCCGACGCTCTACCGTCACCTCTGGCCGACGGCACGATCCAGCAGATCGCCCCCGCGTTGGCCCGTTTGACGTGAAGCGCGCCGCTGAGATGGAGACATGCGTAACCCCTCGAGGCCGGTCATCCCCGCCCTGGCCACCGTCCTGGCGCTGACCGCCTGCGCCGAGCCCGGCTCGGTGCCCGCCCCGGCAGCCGCCGAGGCGCCGGCTCCCGCCTGCCTGACCAGCGATCTGGAGGCCACGGTCACCCTCCAGCCGGCCACCGCCAGCCTGGAACGCATCGCCCTGGTCAGCCTGGTCAACGTCGCGGGCCGGGCCTGCACCGTGAACGGCTGGCTGACGGTCACCCTGGTGACCGCCGGCCGCCGGGTGCTGCCGGTCCCCACCACGAAGCTGGACGAGCCGGCGCCGGGCCGGGAGTTCGTGGTCCGGCCCCGTCAGGGCGCCTACGCCGGACTCCGGTGGACCTCGTGCACCCGATCCGAGGCGGACTGCCACGCCGGCGGCGTGTTGCGCTACGACGTGGGCCTGAGCAAGGACGGCCCGGCGGCCGTCCTTGCCGACTTCCCCACCTCGCGGCGCAACGGCATCACCATGAACGAGCTCCGGATCGGCTCGCTACAGCAGTTCAGCGACCGGGCCCTCGACTGGTGACCTAGATGTAGCCGTGCTGGCCCAGCTCCTTGAGCTGGTCGACGAGGTGCTTGACCTCCTGCGCCCGTTCCCGCGGGCACACCAGGACGGCGTCCGGCGTGTCCACGATGACCAGGTCCCGGACCCCCATGGCGGCCACCAGACGGCCCGACGACGGGACCACGACCAGACTCTCGGTCTCGCGCAGCAGCACGGTGTGCCGCTCGGCGAGGTCATGCCCGACCACCACGTTGCCGGCCTGGTCCGCGGTGAGCACCTCACCGAGGGTGTGGAAGTCGCCGACGTCGTTCCACCCGAAGTCGCCGGGCACGGTGCCGACCCGGCCGGCCGCGGCCGCGCCCTCCATCACCGCGTAGTCCACCGAGATCTTGGGCAGCGTCGGCCAGACGTCGCCCATCACCTCTTCCTGCTCGGCGGTGCCCCACGCCTGCGCGATCCGGCTGATGCCCGCGGCCAGCTGCGGCTGCTGCCGGTGCAGCTCGGCCAGGAAGGACTCGACCCGCCAGACGAACATGCCGGCGTTCCACAGGTAGTTGCCGGACTTCACGTAGCCCTCGGCCACGTCGTACGTCGGCTTCTCCTTGAACTCCTCGACCTTGAGCAGCGGGCCGTCGCCGACCGGGCCGCCGCACTGGAGGTAGCCGTAGCCGGTCTCGGGGCGGGTCGGCGTGATCCCGAGGGTCATCAGCAGACCCTCCCGCGCGCCGGCCATCGCGGACCGGATCACGTCGGAGAACGCCTCCTTGTCGGCGATCAGGTGGTCGGACGCGAAGGAGCCCATGATCGCTTCCGGGTCGCGGCGGGCGATGACCGCGGCGGCCAGGGCGATCGCGGCACACGAGTCCCGCGGGGACGGCTCGACCAGAACGTTGTCCTCGGGCATGGCGGACAGCTGCCGGGAGACGGCGGCCGCGTGCGCCACACCGGTCACCACGAAGACCCGATCGGGGGAGGCAAGACTGTCCAGCCGGTCCACCGTCGCCTGGAGAAGGGACGCCTCCGTACCGGTCAGAGGGTGCAGAAACTTGGGATGACCGGCGCGGGACAGTGGCCAGAGACGGGTTCCGGTTCCGCCAGCAAGAACCACTCCGTACAACACAGCCTGTTCGTCGCTCATGCGCGGAGAGTTTAGTAGATGATCAAGCGGCAACCCGATTCCACGTTGTTACGTGTACCTCCGCACTTGACGTCCAGGTGAACTCTTTCGCACGGTCGAAGCCCGCCTTCGCCAACGTCCGGCGACGCTGCTCGTCGTGGAGCAGGTCAGCGAGGTCCTCGGCGATCCGCTCCGGCGCTTCGGTCGTATAGGCGACAGCGTCACCGCCGACCTCCGGAAGCGACAGCCGGGGCGTGGTGAGCACCGGCGTGCCGCAGGCCATCGCCTCCAGGATCGGCAGGCCGAACCCCTCCCCGAAGGAGGGATAGCAGGCCACCAGGGCGCCGCCGAGGAAACCGGGCAGGTCCGCGTACCGCAGATAGCCTGGTCGCAGCAGCCGCAGGTGGGCCGGGACCTCGGCCACCGCACGGTCGATGTCGTCGTCGTGCCCCTGGCCGCCGGCGAGCACCAGGGCCGGCGGGTGGGGCCAGTCGGCGACCGCACGGGCCCAGCCACGGATCAGGTTCGGCACGTTCTTCCGCGGCTCCTTGGCGCCCAGGAACGCCACATAGCCGGAGTCGCCCAGGCCGAGCCGGGCCCGGACCCGCGCCTTCTCGTCGTCGGTCGGCGCGTGGAAGGCCGCGTGGTCCACGCCGTGGTAGGACACGTCGATCCGGGTCGGGTCGGCGTCCAGCAGGCGGATCAGCTCGTCCCGGGTGGCCTTGCTCGGCACGATCACCCGGGCGGCCCGGCGCAGCGACGTCTTGATCGCGCTGCGGAAGAAGGTCCGCTTGGTGTTGTCGTAGTGCTCCGGCTCGGTGAAGAACGTCGCGTCGTGCACCGTCACGGTCACCGGGCAGCCGGCACGCAACGGGCAGGTGTAGAACGGCGAGTGCAGCACCTGGGCGCCGACCTGCTGGGCGAGCAGCGGCAGACCGGTCTGCTCCCAGGCGAGACGGGCCGGCCGGTGCACGATCGCGGCCGGGCCGGGGATCACCTCGGCGGAGGGCAGCATCCGGCGGTAACGCTCCGCATCGGAACGCTGTGCCACGACGGCGAGGTCCACTCGGTCGGAACCGACCTGGCCGAGCGCTCCGAGCAGACCGTCGACATATCTGCCGACACCACCCCGGTCCGCGGGGACACTGGTGGCGTCGACGAGCACTCGCGGGGGGCGACCGGGGGTCACGAGGCATCTCCTTGGCGTCTCTGACGTACCGATGCGGCGATGGAACTACCGACGATTCGAGGGTACGCCTGGAACGCGTCGCGGACGTGTCCACGACACCGCCGATCGCCATAGTCAATCCGGGGCATCACGGACCGTAATCGGCCGGCGCGAGCGCGGGTCGTAAGGTGTGTGGTGATGAAAACGACGATCCCGCAGGCGTTCACGGAGGCGGTCCGGCGCGATCCGGCCGCGCCGCTGCTGACCTGGTATGACGACGCCACCGGCGACCGCACCGAGCTGTCCGGGGCGACCCTGGACAACTGGGTGTCGAAAACCGCGAACCTGCTGGTCGACGGGGTCGGCCTGGGTCACGGCGACGCGGTGGCCCTGCTCCTGCCGCCGCACTGGCAGACCGCGGCGCTGCTGCTCGGCGTGTCGGCCGCCGGATTGGCCGTCGACCTGGGCGGCGACCCGCAACCGGTGGAGGCGCTCTTCACCACTCCCGACCTGGTGGACCGGGCCGCGAGCTGGACCTCCCTCGACCGCTGGGCCACCGGTCTGCTGCCGCTGGCCATGCCGCTGCGCACCCCGCCGCCCGGGTACGCCGACTACGTCACCGAGGTCCGCAACCACGGCGACCACTTCCGCGGCGCGCCGGTCGCCCCGGCCGACCGGGCCCTGGCCGGCCCGGTCGAGCTGAGCCACCACGAGGTGATCGGGATGGCCGCCGACCGGGCCGCCGAACTCGGCATCACGTCCGGCGACCGGGTGCTGATCGACGTCTCGCTCTACCCCGACCCGGCCGACTGGCTGCTGGCCCCGCTGGTGGCCGACGCCTCGATCGTCCTCTGCGCCAACCTGGACACGTCGAAGGCCGGGGCGCGGGCCGCCACCGAGAAGGTCACCGTGACGCTGGCCTGATCCGCTCCCGGGCCAGGTCGGCGAAGGCGGTCAGCGAGTCGGGGTTGGCCAGGGCGCCCTTGGCCGCCGCCGACTCCACCGGGGTGCCGGTGAGGATCCGCTTGACCGGCACCTCCAGCTTCTTGCCGGAGAGGGTGCGCGGCAGGGCACGCACCTGGTAGGCGGCGTCGGGCACGTGCCGGGGCGACAGCGCCCCGCGCAGCTCCCGCGCGATCCGCCCGCGCAGGGCGTCGTCCAGCTCCAGCCCCTCGGCGAGCACGACGAAGAGCAGCAGCTCGCCGTTCGGGTCGCCGGGCTTGTCCAGGTGTACGACCAGCGAGTCGGCGATCTCCGGCAGGCTCTCCACCACCGAGTAGAACTCGGCGGTGCCCAGGCGCACGCCACCCCGGTTGAGGGTGGCGTCCGACCGGCCGGTGATCACGCAGCTGCCGTCCGGGTCGATGGTGATCCAGTCGCCGTGCCGCCAGACGCCCGGGAACACGTCGAAATACGCCTCCCGGTAGCGGGAGCCGTCCGGGTCGTTCCAGAACCCGACCGGCATGCTCGGCATCGGCGCGGTGATCACCAGCTCGCCCAGGCCGCCGATGACCGGCTTGCCCTCCGGGTCGAACGCCTCCACCCGGGCGCCGAGGCTGCGGCAGGTGATCACACCGGCTCGTACCGGCAGCAGCGGCGCCCCGCCGACGAAGCCGGTGCACACGTCGGTGCCGCCGGACAGCGAGGTCAGCTGCACCTCCCGGCTGACCGCCTCGTAGACCCAGCCCCAGCCCTCCGGCGGCAGCGGCGCCCCGGTGGAGCCGAGCCCCTTGAGCCGCTTGCCCGGGGTGATCCCGGCTTTGCGGCAGGCCATCAGGAACGGCGCCGACGTGCCGAAATAGGTGATCCCGGCGGTGTCGATCAGATCCCACAGGGTGTCCAGCGAGGGCCAGCCCGGATTGCCGTCGAAGAGCACGATCGCCGCGCCCACCGCCGGACCGCTGGCCAGGTAGTTCCACATCATCCAGCCGGTGGTGGTGAACCAGAAGAACCGGTCGGACGGGCCCAGGTCGTGGTGCAGCGCCAGGATCTTCAGGTGCTCCAGGAGGATGCCGCCGTGACCGTGCACGATGGGCTTGGGCAGCCCGGTGGTGCCGGAACTGTAGAGCACGTAGAGCGGGTGGTCGAACGGCACCGGCTCGAACTCCAGCGGGTCGTCGCCGTCGAGATCACCCCAGTCGCCGCCCTCGCCGAGGTATCCGATGGTGACGACGTGCTCGATCGACGGAATCGCCGCCCGGATCGCGGCGATCTCCGGGCGGCGGTCGACGTCCTTGTCGCCGTACCGGTAGCCGTCCGTCGCGACCAGCACCTTCGGCTCGATCTGGCTCCAGCGGTCGATCACGCTGCGGGCGCCGAACTCCGGCGCGCAGGACGAGAAGACCGCGCCGAGGCTGGCGGTCGCCAGCATCAGCACGTAGGTCTCCGGGATGTTCGGGGCATAGGCCGCGACCCGGTCACCCTTGCCGACCCCACGGGCTTTCAGCCCGGCCCGGACCCTCCGCACCTCCTCGCGCAGCTTCCGGCCGGTCAGGGTGACCGGCTCACGGCTCTGGGAGTACGCGATGACGACCGGATCGTCCTCGCCGCGCCCGGGCATCCGCAGCACGTTCTCGGTGTAGTTGAGCGTGGCGCCGGGGAACCAGCGCGCGCCCGGCATGGCCGTGCCGTCCAGCACCGCGGTCGCCGGCTCGTGCGCCACCACCTCGAAGTACTCCCAGATGGAGCCCCAGAACGCGGTCAGGTCGGTGACGGACCACTCCCACAGTGCCGCGTAGTCGGCGAACGAGAGGCCCCGCTCCCGCTCCAGCCACTCCAGATAACGCCCGATCCGGGACGTCTCCCGGATGTCCGCCGGCGGCTCCCAGAGAAGTGTGCCGGCCGTCACCACACCTGTCGTCATCACCACACCTTAACGGTGGATCAATCAGTACCCGGCCGGTGCTCGGCGCGGGCCTTCTGGATCGCCGCCCGGCGGGCCAGGCGGTGGTCCCGGCGGATCATCGCCTCGGTGAACCGGCGCTTGTCGGCGTCGTCGTCGGGCAGCACCGGCGGCACCGAACGCGGATGCCCGGCCGCGTCCACGGCCACGAACACCAGGTAGGCCGTCGCCACCGGCAGCGGAACCGCGCCGACCGCGTCCCAGCGTTCCGCGGCCAGCTTCACGCCCACCTCCATCGACGACGTTCCGGTCCAGTTGACCTGGGCGTACGCGTGCACGAGATCACCCACCCGGACCGGCTCCAGGAAGACGATCTCGTCGATCGCCGCGGTCACCGCGGTGCCCCCGCTGTGCCGCGCCGCGGCCGCGCCCGCCACGTCGTCCACGAACTTCATCAGTACGCCGCCGTGCACGGTGCCGTAGAGGTTCACGTCGACCGCCGTCATGATCCGGCTCAGGGTGACCCGGGAGAGCGCCGTCGGCCGTCCGGAGAGCTGTTCTTCCATGGCCGGTACGTTACGGCGGCGTTCGCGGTTCCTTGCCGCGCCCGGGTACCGTGCCGGATCATGCGCCACCTCAGGTCGATCTTCTACGCGCTCGTGCTGGCCCCCAGCATCTGGGTGCTGTCCGGCGTCGGTTTCACACACGACCTGAGCAGCCGAGGGCGCGAGCTGTTCGCGGCCGAGTCGATCTCCGGTCTGCTGCTGCTGATCTTCGCCGGCATCCTCTTCGCCATCCTGGCGTTCGCCCCGGTCTCCCCGGCCGGCCCGGTCCTGGCCGGCGCCACCTACCTGGGCGTGACGATCTGGGCGTGGCAGTCGCCGGCGGCCTACGCGGCGCTGTGGGCGCCGGAGGTCTCCAAGGAGGGCTTCGACCTGAGCCGGCCCGGTTACGGTCTGGCCGCCCTCCTCGCCGTGCCGCTGCTCGGGACCGCGCTGAGCGCCCGCCGCTGGTCCCGCTACGAGCCGCCGGTCCTGCCGATCATCGGCGAGATCGGCCGCTTCCGGGGCGCCGCGAAGGTGGCCGGCATCCCGGTCTCCATCGCCGAGACCACGGTGATCCGGGTCGGCACGCCGGCCGACCCCACCGAGGTCGTGACCGCCGCCGACCGCACCGTCACCATGCCGGCGGTCCCCGCCGCCACTCCAGCGCCCCCGGCCGCTCAGGCGCCGCTTGCCACTCCGACGTCGCTGAACACTCCAGCGCCGCTGGCCACTCCAGCGCCGCTGGCCACTCCAGCGCCGCTGGCCACTCCAGCGCCGCAGGCCACTCCAGCGCCGCAAGCCACTCCCACGCCGCTGGCCACTCCAGCGGGCCCGGCCGCCACCGCCTCGGAGCCGACCGTCGCGATCCGGGTGCCGGAGGCCGAGCCGACCACCGTCCTCGGCTCCCCCGCGCAGCCGGCCGCCACGGTTCACCCGGCCGCGGAGCCAGCGGTCGCTGCGACGTCCGCGCCGGCTGCCAAGGCCGCTTCCGCGGAGACGACCGCGGCCGCCCCGGACGGCGGGACGCCTGGCGAGATCGAGAAGGACGACGAGACGTTCGTGCTGCAACGGGCGGCCGACGACCGTACCCGGCCGTTGTCGATCGCGACGACCGCGCAGCCGGAGACCGAGGCCGACCCGGACGTGACACGTCCCATGGTGATGCCGGCGGCCGAGCCCGCCGCGAAGGCCGAATCCGACGACCGGACCCTTCCGCACGGACTCGCGGTGGACACCGCGAAGAGCGAGGCGAACGGCGACGAGCCGACCCGCCCACACGGACTCGCGGTAGAAGCCGCGAAGAGCACGGAAACCGCGAAGAGCGAGGCGAACGGCGACGAGCCGACCCGCCCACACGGACTCGCGGTAGAAGCCGCGAAGAGCACGGAAACCGCGACGAGCGAAACGAACGGCGACGAGCCGACCCGCCCACACGGACTCGCCGTGGAAGCCGCGAAGAGCACGGAAACCGCAAAGAGCGAAACGAACGGCGACGAGCCGACCCGCCCGCACGGGCTGGTGACGCCGCCCGGCGATGTGACCGAGCCGCTGCGGCTGCCCACCGAGCCGACCGCGCTGATCCCCGCCCAGCGGCAACCCCCGGAGATCGAGTCCTGAGCCGAGCGGGGGGGGGGGGGGGCCCCCCCCCCCCGGGGGGGGGCGGGCCGGGAGCCCCCCCCCCCCCCCCCACGCGCGGGGGGGGCCGGCCCCCCCACGATCGCGACCTGCATCGTCTCGCCGCGGCCGGGCCACGGCGACACAGCAGCCAGGCGACGACGTACGCGCTCCCGGTGGGTCAGTTGAGGGTCCACCTCTGGTTGGCGCCGGTGGTGCAGGTCCAGATCTGGAGGCGGGTGCCGTCGGCGGAGGTGTTGCCGGTGACGTCCAGGCACTTGCCGGAGTACGTGTTGACCAGCCGTTGCGAACTGTCCAGGGTCCACTTCTGCGAGGTGCCGGTGTGGCAGTCCCAGAGGTGCGCGACGGTGCCGTCGGCGTTGCTCGGCCCGCTGATGTCCAGGCACTTGCCGAGCGAGCGCAGCGTGCCGTCACCCGGCCGGGACCACTGCTGGGCGGCGGTGCCGTTGCAGCCGTAGAGCTGGATCGCGGTGCCGTTGGCGGTGGCGGCGCCGGCCACGTCGACGCATTTGCCGCCGAGCCCGGTGATGGTTCCGCCGGGCGTCTGGGACGCGGTTCCGGACCAGGTGAAGGTCGCGGTGGTACGCGCCGGGAGCGTGTAGACGAAGGATTGTCCGCCCCAGTTCACCCGCACCGACTGGCTGCTCGTGCCACCGTTGTGCGCGATCAGGGCCTTGCCGCCGTCCGGGTTGCGCCACGCCACGTTCTGCACGGCGGTGTTGTTCGACGCGATCCGTACGGCGCCCGGCTTGACGAACTTGGTGAGGTGCCCGGTCGTGTAGTACTCGACGGTGTAGTCGACCTGCCCGGCCCGCGATCCGCCCTCCTGCACGGTGATCAGCCCGGTGCAGGTGCCGCAGCCGCCGTTGTGCGGTCCCATGTTCTGGTTCAGCGCGAGACTCCACTTGACGAGGCTGCTGCTGTAGTTCCGGGCGTAGTTGACGATGTCGGCCAGGTCCTCGTTGTGCTGGTTGGTGATCCAGGTGCCGCCGGAGTGCTCGGTGCTGAACTGCTTCACCGCCGGGAACTGGTCGTGGACCTGGGTGCCGACCGCCGGGTCGCCGAAGTAGCCGTGCCAGGCGATGCCACCGAAGAGCGGATCGTTGCGTACCCCGGAGTCGGCGAGGATGGCCGCCCCGAAGTTCGCGTAGTCGCCGTAGTTCCAGTCGTGGATCAGCACCTTCGTGGTGATGCCGGCCGCGCGGAACGCCGGGTAGACGTGGTTCTTCGTGAACTCGACCAGGCCGGACGGGTTCCAGCTCATGCCCGGGTAGTTCATCGCCGTCGGGTTCGCGGCCTGGCAGCAGTTCGGCTCGTTCTGCACCGAGATGTAGTTGACCGGCACTCCGGCCGCCTGGTAGCTCTGGATGTACTTGACCAGGTACTGGGCGTACGTGGGGTAGTACTCCCACTTGAGCCAGCCCATCTGGTCCATCCGGCCGTTGTCCTTCATCCAGCCGGGCGCGCTCCACGGGACGCCCTTGACGCGCAGTGCCGGGTTCAGTTGCTTCGCCTGCTGCGTGAGCAGGCGGACGTTCGTGTCGTACCCGTTGGTGTTGAAGTCGTTGAGGTCGCAGCAGGTGTCGTCGAGGGAGACGTTGCCGGGCCGGGACAGGTCGGAGGCGCCGATCGGGTTGCGGACGAAGGAGAGCCCGATGCCCTGGGTCGGGCTGAACAGCTTCGTCATCACGGCGTCCCGGGTGGCCGCGCTGACCGGGCCGCCGCGCAGCAGGTAGGCGGTGGTGTCGGTGATCGACGCGCCGCCGCCCTCGAAGGTCTGGTAGGTGGTGCCCTCGTCGATCGTGATGGTCTGGTTCGCGCTGCCGCCGGCCGGGCCGAACGCGATGGCGGCCTGCTGCTGGAGGCCGCGGGTGACGACGCGGCCGGCGCTGTCCGAGGTGGTGGTGAGGTAGACGTTCACCGTCTCGCCGGCGGCGTAGGCGGGGGTCGCGATCACCGTGGCGCCGAGAGCCGCGATGAGCAGCGCACTTCGCACGCGCATGAGGACTCCTGTTCCGTGGGGGAAGGTAACAGGAAGGAAACCTCTATTAATTCGGAAGGGTCAATGAGATGGGGTTCCGGATCGGGGTACGCCGGTTCCGGAACCATGAAACACGTCAGGAACCGGCCCGGTGGAGTCGCGGATCACGAGTTCGGTGGCCAGCTCCACGTGCAGCGCGTCCAGGCGGTGCCCACCCAACATCCGCAACAGCAGATGTACGGCCATCCGCCCCATCTCCTCGAGCGGCTGCCGGACCGTGGTCAGCATCGGCCGGCACGCCCGCCCCAGCTCGATGTCGTCGAACCCGGCCACCGACAGATCCGCCGGCACCCGCAACCCACGCTCGGCGGCCGCCCGCAGCGCCCCGATCGCGATCTTGTCGTTGAAGGCGAGCAGCGCCGTCGGCCGTTCCGGCAGGTCCAGCAGCTCGGCGGCGGCCCGGTGGCCCAGCTCGCTGGTGGGCTCGGCGACGAACCGGGTCAGCTCCGGCGCGGGCAGCACACCGGCGTCGGCCAGCGGGGACAGATAGCCGGCGAACCGGTTCTCGCCGGCCAGCCAGTCGCGGGGCCCGCCGATGATCCCGATCCGGCGGTGCCCGAGCCCGATCAGGTGGGCGGCGAGCTGCCGGGCGCCGGAGAAGTGCGCGGCCGAGACCGCGGCGAGATTCCGGGGCGGCGGGGTACGCGGATCCAGCACCACGAAGGGGAAGCCGCGATCCCGGAGCCGGGCCAGTTCGGCGCCCGGCTCGGGCGGCAGGATGAGCACGGCGCCGGCCACGTCACGCCGGCCGGTCAGAGCGGTGAGCACGTGGTCGCGCTGGGCCGCCACCCCCGCGTTCAGGATCACCTGGAGACCGTGCGGCTCCAGGGCCTCGGCCACCGCGGAGACGATCAGCCCGAAGTAGTCGGTGAGCACGTACGGGCAGCGGACGTAGATCCCGGTGGCACGTTCCCCACGCCGCCGGGGTGCGCCACGGCCCAGTTCGGCGATGGTCGCGAGCACCCTCTCCCGGGTGGCCGGGGCGACGTTGGCCCGCCCGTTCAGCACCCGCGAGACGGTGGCGATGGACAGGCCGGTGCGAGCGGCCACATCGCGTACGGTCGCTCTTGTTTCATCGCCCTGTTTCATGGCGGCGAGGATACGACCGGGCCACCGTTCCGTAGAGATACATCCCGGCCAGCACGCCGGCGCCGATGCGCAGGGCGAGCACGCCGACGAGGCTCGGGCCGCCCCAGTGACCGCTGTAGGTGGCCGGATCGGTCAGGTCGAGGACGAACGGCGTGGCCACCGCCTGCGCGACGAGCAACGTCGCGGCGATCACGCCGAGCATCTTGAACAGCAACTTCATGCCCTCGACGGTAGGAACGCCGAACTCCGGGCCGCATCGGGATGATCCCCGATACGGCCCGTAAGCCCTACGATCATCAGCCATGTCGATCATGCGCTTCCGGTTGGCGGCGCTCGGCGCCACCCTCGGCTTCCTGGCCGTCGCGCTGGCGATCCGGGCGGTGGCGCCCCTGGGCAGCTGGGTCGAGCAGTCGTCCGGCACCGCCCTCTACGCCTCGATGACGTACGCCGGTGTGCTCTTCCTCGCGCCCCGCCTGTCCCCGTTCACGGCCGGCGGGATCGCCCTCGGGTGGTGCTGGGGCGCCGAACTCTTCCAGCTCACCGGCGTCCCGGCGGCCCTCTCCGAGGAGAGCCTCGTGGCGCGGCTGGTGCTCGGCGCGGCCTTCGACCCGATCGACCTGATCTGGTACCCGATCGGCATCGTCCCGCTGGTGGCCGTACATCTGATGGTCCGCGGACGCGCGATCAGCGGATGACGGCGAGCTCTCGGCGCGGGGCCCGGGCCGACGCGATGACCTGGTCGGCGATCTCGCCGCCGCGGACCGCGATGTTCGAGAGCAGGCCCGAGCCCAGCCCGTGCCCGGACTCGGTGGCGCCCAGCACGAAGACCGGCAGCGCCGACCCGTCGGCCCGGTGCAGGCGGTAGTCGCGGGCCAGCCAGACGCCGGAGGTGTCGCCGAAGGAGCCGCCGAGCAGCTTCCGGGGCAGCGGCGAGGTGAACCCGGTGGCGCAGACGACCGCGTCGTACGTCTCCTCCGCGGTCGTCCCGGTCATCCGGCGCCGGACGCCCAGCGTGACCCGGCCGCCGGACGCGCGGGCGCCGGTGACGCGGGCCGCCCGGTGGAAGCGCAGCCGGTTCCCGCCGGCCACCTTCTCCTGGTACTCGAAGTCGTACAGCCAGGTGAGCAGGTCCGGGTCGACGCAGCTGTAGTTGGTGGCGCGGTGCCGGTCGAGCAGCTCGGCGCGGACGTTGGCGTCGGCGAAGTAGAAGTCGTCCACGGCGGAGGGATCGAAGACCCGGTTGGCGAACGGGCTGGAGTCGGCGGGCGTCATCCCGTACCCGGACAGGATGCAGTCGACCGACACACCCGGGTAGGTGTCGAGGACGTGCCGTACCGCCTCGGCGGCGCTCTGCCCCTGCCCGACGACGGCCACCCGGGCACCGTTGCCGAGGCCCGCGGACCGCAGGCCGCCGATGAGCCCGGTGTTGTGGAGGACGCCCGGCAGCGCGGTGGCCCAGTCCGGCATCCGGGGCGTCGAGCCGGCCCCGATCGCGACGTGCCGGGTCGTCGTGGTGTGCCGGCAGCCGTCCAGGTCCCAGGACACGACGCAGCCACCGGTGCGCTCGTCCAGGTCGACGGCGACCACCTCGGTGCCCCAGCACACCGGGACCTGGAGCCGTTCCACCGCCCACCGCAGGTAGTCGGTGAACTCCAGCCGGCTGGGGAAGAACGACTTGCGGTTGATGAAGTCGCTCATCCGGCCGCGCTCGTGCAGGTAGTTCACGAAGGTGTAGGCGCTGCGCGGGTCCCGCTGGGTGGCGAGGTCCTTGAGGTAGCTGATCTGCATGACGGAGGAGGGCAGCAGCATCTCCGGATGCCAGTCGAACCCGGGACGGCGGTCGAGGAACTGCGCCCGGACCGGGATCCCGGCCTCCTCCAGGGCGACCGCCAGACCCAGGTTCGCCGGGCCGAGCCCGACACCGACGAGATCACGATCGAACATGGTCCCCACCCTCGACGTCATTGCTGTACAGGGTCTGCGCGACGTCGTTGTCGCTCGCCGTCATCCGGTCGGCGATCCGTTCGCCCAGCGCGGGCGCGATCTTGAAACCGCCGCCGGAGAGGCCGGTCACGTACCAGAGGCCGTCGGTGGCCGTCGGCGCCGGCACGTCGCCGTGGTGTCCCGGTGTCGCGTACATGTCGGACGCGACGACGCTGCTCAGGTACTCGGCCCGGGACAGGGCCGGTATCCGCCGGGCCAGGGCCTCCGCCGCTCGCAGCCCGGCCCGCCGGTCGGTGACGTCCCGGCGGCCGGGCCGGTTCCACGGCATCGGGTCGGCCCGGCCGACCAGCAGGACACCCGGGCCCTGCTCGGGCGCGGGGCGCATCCAGGTGTCGGGTACGGCGTCCACGAGCGTGTGCGGCGCCGCACCGGTCTCGCCGAGGCGGACGAAGGAGTAGACGATCCGCCGTCGCTCCACCTCGGGGGCCGATCCGGGCGGCAGCAGCGCGGCGGTGCCCGGTCCGGCGGTCACGATCACCCGCCGGGCCCGTACCGCCGGGCCCGCGCCGGCCAGCGAGAAGCCGTCGCCGCCGGTGATCACCTGGCGGACCGGGCCGGTCAGCGTGATCGCGGCGTCGTCCCGGCAGCGGTCCGCGAGCCAGCGCAGCGCCTCGCCCGCATGGACGAAACCGCCGTGCGGCTCGACGACGGCGCAGTCGCCCCGCTCCAGCCGGACCGGGTGCCGGGACGGTCCGCCGATCACCCGGTACGGCACCCCGGCGGCCGCCATCTCGGACAGCACCGACCGGTCCAGCCCGGCCCGGGGCAGGACGTGCACCGAACCGGTCCGGCGGTAGGCCGGGCAGTTCAGCCACACCGAGGTCAGGCTGCGTGCCGCGAGCCTGGTCAGGACCGGATCGGCGGAGTAGGCGCGGACCAGTCCCCCGCTGAGGGCCGAGGCCGACGAGCCGGCGTCCTCCGGCACGCCACCGCTGAGACTCACCAGCAGTCCCCGCGCGGCGAGCGCGAGCGCGGTGAAGCGGCCGACCACGCCGTCGCCGATGACGGCACAGTCCACGGTGGTCACCGGAGCACCTCCACCGGGCGCGGCTCTTCCCAGACCGGTACGCCGTACCGCTCCGCCCACCGGGTGACCAGCTCCGGGCCGGTGAGGGCACGCTCGACGACCTCCAGCATGTGCCGGGTGCAGCGGTCGACGAGGACGGCCGGGTCGGGCCGGGAGGTGACGACCCGCGGCCGGTCACCCGCCGGCAGTTCGTCCCAGTCCGGTGAGCCGACCCAGCTGTCGTCGGTGAGTGCCACGCGTACCTCCCGGCCGTCCGCGGCGACGGCCCGCATCGCCTCCTCGGCGTCGGTCAGGGTGCCCAGCACCACCAGCGTGCCGGCGCCGGGCTGCCGGAGGACCTCCCGCACGCTGGGCCGGACCCGGCCGCCCATCAGCTCCCACGCGCCGGCGAGCCCGTCGGCCGAGGGCCCGGCCCACGCCTCCGCGGGCCGGTACGCCCGGAACAGCACGGCGGCCTGGGCCAGGTTGTCCGGCATGGGGGCGATCACCCCCGGATCCGGGTCCAGGTGTTCGCGGGTGATCTCCGGCGCCGAGGAGAGCGGGAAGGCCACCGGGATGCCGGCGCACCGGTAGGCGGTCAGCGCGCCACCGGCCGCCTCGCTGGAGAAGTGCCCCACCACGGCCGAGTAGCCGGCCGATCCGGCGATGCGCCGGGCGATGGCGACGGAGCGCTCCGGATCCGCGGCGTCGTCGAAGACCTCCACCGCCGGATGCTCCAGCAGCGACGGCGGGAAGAGCCTTCCCCAGCGGGCCCGCGGGCCGGTGCGGGGTGCGACGACCGCGAGACGGCCTGCGGTGCTCATCCCACGCCCAGCCCGAAGTACCTGGCCGGGCGCTCGGTGCCGGAGCACGCCTGCCGGAGGTACGCGCTGCCGTCCGGCACGATCGGGGCGGCGGCCTCGGCGAACGCGGCGGTCCAGGCCCGCAGGGCGGCGGCCGCGGCGGTCCCCTCGGGTCCCATGGCGCGCACCTCGTCGAGCGCCGACCCGATCACCCGGGCGGCGGCCATCAGCTGTTCGACGGCGGCCGGCGGGTCGAAGTCGTCCGGCCGGCAGAACCGGCGGGCCAGGTCCAGTTGCGCCCGTACGGCACGTCCGGAGCGCCGCAGGTCGGCCGGGAGAGCGGCCTCGTCCACGGTGGTCGCCGTGCCGTCCAGGGCGAACACCCCGCGGAAGGTGGCGTCCCAGACGTCGAGCACCTTTTCGGTACGGCTGAGGTCGTCCAGGGTGAAGTCGGTCCGGCTGGTCGCCGGCCGCCGGAGCAGGCAGTGCAGCCGCAGCAGATCCGCCCCGACGACCGGGAGCAGCTCGGACGCCCAGATGGCGTGCCGCCGGCTGGTGGAGAACTTGGAGCCGTTGAGCTGGAAGAACTCGTTGACGACGAACTTCTCCGGCAGCAGCTCCGTGCGGCCGAGCGCCAGGTTCACGGCCGGGAAGAGGACGGCGTGGAAGTAGCCGTTGTCGATGCCGAAGAACTGCACCAGCCGGTCGTGTCCGGCGGGCGGCGCCTCGGCGGCGTACCCCTCGGCCATCTCCAGCCACACGTAGGTGCGCAGCGCCGGGTCGGCCTCGGTGGGGATCCCCCAGTCCGACGGGTGCGAGACGAGGATGTCGGGCAGCCGCTCGGCCGCCATCGCCCGGCAGACGGCGCGCAGCCGCTCGGGCATGTCGCAGGACGCCCAGAACGCCACGAGCCGGTCCCGCAGCGGCTCCAGCGGCAGCACGTGCAGCTTGGTCTGCCGCGGTTCGGGGGTCGCGCCGCAGCGGATGCAGAACGGGTCGACGACGTCGGCGCAGACGTTCGGCCGGCAGCAGTCCTCACAGGCGTTGCCGTTGGTGCCGGCGCCGCAGTGCGGGCACTTCCCGCCCAGGTAGGCCTCGTACAGCCAGAGGTCGCAGGGCTCGCAGAACGGCAGCGGCCGCTCCTGCGCCACCACGTGACCGCCTTCGATCAACAGCGAGAACAGATTTCGTACGCGGGACTCGTACTCGATCCCGTGCGGTCGCACGATCGCGTCGAACCGCACGCCGGCCGCGGCCCAGGTGTCGACGATCGAGCGGGTGTACCGCTCGGCCGTCTCCTCGGGCGTGCCACCCTCGCCCCAGGATCGGCGCGGCACGTACGTCTGGTTGTCGTCGAGGCCGGTGGAGTACCAGGCGTCCTGCCCGTCCGCGGCCAGCGCCCGGGCCATCACGTCGCCGGCCAGGTACGGCCCGGAGATGTGCCCCACGTGCAGGTGCCCGTTCGGCGTCGGGGGCGTCGCCGTGATCCAGGTGGTCATCGGGTCTCCTTCAGGGGCCAGTAGACGGAGAACCAGGTGAGCGCCTCGTCGGTGCAGTGCACGACGTGCTCGTGGTTCTTCTCGATGAAGACGACGTCGCCGGCGCGCAGCGGGGTGGACTCGGCGCCCGAGACGAGGGTCCCGCGGCCGCCGGTGACGAACACCATCTCGCGCTGGTCGTGCTGGTCCGGCTCGGTCTGCCGGCCGGGCTCCAGCCAGCAACCCATCGCGCCGAGCGTCTCGTCGTCGATGAGGTCGAGGGGGAAGACCCGCTGGCACCGGGTTCCGAACTCGCCGTCCGCCGATTCCTCGGACAGCGTGGCCATATGGCGCAGGGCGGTCATTTCCGTACCTTTCCGGTGGCCAGCACCACCACGACGAGGACACCGACGAAGAGCAGTCCCGCGACGCCTCGCGATCCGAGGATCACCAGGCTGCTGAGCAGGACGACGACGGCCTGGACGCTCCACCTCCGCTGCAACCGCGCGAGGGCGACGCTGCACAGGGCGTAGACGGACATGAACAGCGCCGACGTCCAGGCGAGAAGATCGGAGTGGGTGACGATCCCGGCGCCGAAGAGGGCCAGCGTTCCGGCGTACGCCAGGGCCAGCACCGCCTTGGCCCGCGGCACCGAGGTCCGGCCCCGGACCGCGTGCACGTAGAGCCGGGTGGCGCCGAGCACCCACGCGTTGGTCGCCGCGATGATGGCGACGGCGGACGAGGCCAGCAGGACCAGGCGCAGCGGCGCCGGCAGACCGGCGGTCAGGGCGGACACCAGGGCGGTGGGCCCGCCCGGCGGCAGGGCCGCGTAGGCGACGGTGGCGGCCAGGTAGGTGAGGGCGACCAGCGGTACGGCCCGCCGGATCGCCTGGGGAAAGGTGTGGCGCGGGTCCCGTACCGAGCCGCCCAGCAGGGAGACGTTCTCCCAGCCCAGGTAGGCGTAGAAGGCGACGCCCGCGGCGGTCAGCACACCGGCCACCGACGTGGAGCCCTGCCGGCCGAGGTTGGCCGGGTCCATGCTGGGCACCGCGAGGACGATGCTGACCCCCAGGGCGACCAGCGCGACCTTGATGCTGACGTCCTGGATCCGGGCGATGGCGCGGTCATGGAGCCCGGCCAGCGCGAGGGACAGCAGCATCAGCGCCATGGCGGTGACCGGCACCGGGGGCAGCCGGTCCGTCAGCGCCTCCAGGTAGTGCGCGGTGGCGATGGCCATGGCCGGGTTCCCGACCGCGTAGACCACCAGCAGCAGACCCTGGGCGATGGTGGCGTTCGCCGAACCCATGCCGGCGCCGATGACGTCGGTGATGCCGGAGACCCGGGGGAACTCCATCGAGATGCGGGCGAACATCTGGGCGATACAGACGCAGATCCCGGCGAGCACCACCCACACCAGCGGGGCGGCCCAGCCGGCCTCCCGTACCGAGATTCCCGGCACCACCAGGATTCCCGCGCCGAGGACGCTGGAGACGTACATCTGTGTCAGTTGACGGACCGACCACTGTCGCTCGGCCAAAGCATTCTGCGCCATTCCGGTCAGCCCCAGATCAGGCCGTTGTCGGCCGCCGAGACCACGGTGAGCTGCTCGTATCCGGCTCCGGTCACCGGCCGGACGACGGCGGTGACCGCGAGAATGGAGAGGACAAGCGCGAAGCGAGCGACCGAAAAAGACATGACGATACCCCCGGCTGAATACCTGGATTGAATGTCCGCGTCATTTCTGGCCGTTCTCGGCCTGACATGGACAACTATCCCGGGCGCCGGGGTGGGCGGGAAGGTCTCCGGGCTGTCCCGAACCGGCCTGGCCGGTTCCGGACGAAACTAGATCCAGCCCTCGCGGGTGGCCAGCAGGCCCGCCTCGAAGCGGCTGCGCGCGCCGAGCCGCTCCATCAGCTCGGCCATGGCCCGGCGGCAGGTGCGCTCGGACAGGCCGAGACGGGTGGCCGCGGAACTGTCGGTGTGCCCCTGGGCGAGCAGTTGCAGCAGCTCACGCTGGGTCGGCGTGATGCCGTCGCGGTCCCGTGCGACGGTGCCGAGCGGGACCGCGGTCCGCCACACCTGCTCGTGCAGGGTGACCAGCGAGGCCACCACACCCAGGCCGGAGAGCTGGAGGACGCCCTGTGCGGTGTGACCGGGGTCGATGGGCACGATCGCGACCGCCCGGTCGAAGATCAGCATGCGCGGCGGGAGCAGTGGCGCGGTGCGCACCTCGGCGCCGGCATCGGTCAGGGACTTCGCGTACTCGGCGGCGACCGGGTCCCGGCGGGCCGCGTCCCGCAGCGTCGTCCGGATGGTGATCCCGCGGGCCACCAGCTCGGCGTTGTGCCGGCGGGCCGTCTCGGCGGCCGCCACCGACGGCACCGACGGCACGAAGCTGAGCAGTTCCTCGCGCAGCGTCTGGGCCAGCTCCTCCAGCCGGCTCTGGATCGCGTCCGGCCCGATCACGCGCTCCGCCTCGGGCGCCTCCTCGGCGGCCGTCTGGTCGCTGTACTCGGCGAGGATCGCGGCCACCGCGACCTGCCCGGCGGCGATCCGCCGGAGGCGGTGCTCGACGTCGGCCTGCTGGCGGGCCAGCAGCGACTGGAGGCCGACGGTGGGGCTGACCGCCCGCAGTTCACCCTCGTGTTCCGCGGACGGCCGCAGCAGCGCCAGATCGAAGAGCTGGTCGAGTGCCCCGCGGACGGTGTCCTCGTCGGCGGCCAGATGCTCGGCGAGGTCACGGACCCGCCATCGCGGGTGGGCCAGCAGAAGGCGGTAGACCGACTCGGCTTCTCTTCCCAGGCCCAGCACATCAAGCATGCTTCGAACCTAGGCAATCCCTCACGTATGTCCATGACCTGGGAAAAGACCCAGGGTTCCGGCGAGGCCGGGTAGGGGTGGACCGGGGAACCGGATCAATGACGCAGACTGTCGAGCGGGACGTCGGACCCGGCCACGATCCGCCACTGCCGCAGCATCGGCGAGTTGCCGAGCACCCGGCGCATCAGCGCGTCCGCGGTGGCCCGCCCGGCCGGCCCGTCGGCCGCCTGGAGGAACACCCCCACCTCGAAGCCCTCCGGGACCGCCCGGGCCACCACGTGCTCGACCTCGTCCCCGGCCCGCGCCGCCGCCCAGGTGGCGTCGACCAGCACCACCGCGTCGACGGTGGCCGGCGCGCCGTTGCGCGGCGCGAGGGAGATCCGAGCAAGCCGCATGGCCCTACGCCCCTCTTCCATCCGAGATTCGAGACTCGCTCCAGCCATCGGTCCGGCGAGGCCGCTGATTCACCTTGCCGTCCATCATCGAACTCGGACCCCCGACCGGAAAGGCTTTCGTCCAGGCCGGTTCCGGCCTGGACGAAAGCGGCCGCACGAAGCGCCGACCGGCGACACGAGCGTGCCGTCCCCGCCTCGACGGCGATCGTCTCCCCGGGGCAGGCGATCCGTCTCGTCATCCCTGACCAGAAGGCGTTAAAAATTTAACAATCCACTTCGGACCGCTGTAACAGATAGATCAAGGACACTCCGTAACGCTCGCATACCCCCAAGACGGACAAACTCCACCTAGCGTAGTTCCTAGGGTTGTCTTGCACGGCGGGCCTGTATATAGTCATTGATGATCATCAGAGACGGGGGAATGTCTTGAACGAGAAAGATCCGCTCGATGCTGCCCAAATCGAAGCTGAGGTCAACGACCCGGCCGCAGCATCCGGCACCGATGAAAAGATCTTCGACGACGACGCCGACATCGAGGACCTGGAGTTCTTGATCGACGACATCGAGGATCAGATCGCTCCTCTCGGGTAAGAATCGGAGTTCTCCGCGCTTGGATCCGTGATGACGCTCGTACGCATTCGCGTGCGAGCGTGGATTTGCGTGCCTGATTCAATTTCGTTCTTGTCGAGGGAGAGCAGGGTCACATGTCCGACGGTCCACTGTCGCCTGCCGTGGATGCGCAGGTCACAGGAGGTTCTCAGCCAGCCCCGGCGGCAGCCGAGAAGCTCTCGATGTACAAGTTCTTTCCATCGTCGATATCGGTCATCACCTCGTGGGCCGAGGGTCAGCGCGAGAACGCGATGGCCTGTGAATGGACGATGAACATCTCCTATCAGCCATTCTTGATCCTGTCTCTTATCGAGACTGGTGACTACACTCACCAGTTGATCGGTGAAAGCGGGCAGTTCGGCGTCAACATCGCCTCCGCGGATCAGACCGAAATTGTCAATGCGGTCGGCCGGTCCAGTGGATGGAATGGCCCGAAAATGGAGAATCCCGCACTCACCGGGAAGACGTATCCGGGTCGGAAAATCAAAGCCCCGATGTTGCGTGGTTGCGTTCTCAACCTGGAATGTGTCGTCGAGAAGACGATTCCCATGGGGGACTACACCGGGTTCGTAGGCCGCGTCGTCGCTGGTCGCGCCAATTCTTCGGCGACTCCGCTGGTCTATTTCCAGGGCAAGTACTTCCGGATGGGCGATCTGATTCCGAAGCCGGGTTCCGAGGCACCCGTGACGCCGGCCGGGGGCGCCTGATGTCCGCGCACACGCAACGTTGGCCGTCCCGCATCAGCGACCTGGTCCGTACCGTTCACGAGGGTCTTCCCGGGCCTCGCAGCCTGGTGCTGACCAGCGACGCCGGCGATCTGACCGGCGCCTGCCGCGACGCCGCACAGCAGAGCGGCGGCATGTGTATCGAGATCCCCTGCGCGGACGGCGGCGGCGAGCCGTTCCGGCCACTGCGCGGAGTGATCGAGCGGATCCTGCCGATCGTGCACGCCGAGGCGATCGACCTCACCAGACAGCTGGGTGCGGAGATCGTGGCCGTACACCCGCGGCTTGCGGCTTCGTTCGAGATCACGCCCGTGCACACCCTCGACGAGATCGCCAACACGCCCAGCGAGCGGCGCTCGCATCGGGAGTCCGAGCGTTCGTTCCGGATCGTCAACGGCCTCGCCCGGCTGCTGCACGGCGCACTCGACCAGTGCCCCAGTCTCAAGTCCGGCCCGATCGTGCTCAGCTGGCCGAGTCTGCACACCGCCGACGTCGGCACATTGCTGGCCTTCCGCCGGCTGAGCCGGTGGGCCAACCAGGCCGGCAGCCGCCTCGTCCTGGTCGCGTCGGCCGACCCGCATCATGGCCCGGACGTTCCCGAGCCTGCCGTTCCGGCCGAACTCGCAGACTGTTTCAGCTGGCGCGAGCAGCACCGGCGGCTGCTCACCGGCGTGCTCCGACAGTCGCTGGCGGAGACGCTGCCGATCGAGGACGCCGCGCCATCGCCCGCGGAGCGGACGGTCCCGGCGAAAGCGGAGCCCGGTGACTTCCAGCTGGTCCGCCGATCCCTGGAAGCCTTCGCCGCCGGACGCGCTGAGGAGGGCTCGGCCCTGGCGATGCGCGCCATGGCCCCGGCCGCCTTCGCTCTCGACTACGCCACCGTGCTGCTCCTGTGTGCCCACGTCGTGGCGGTCGCCGACAACGGCGAACCGTTCGACCAGGGGGCTTTCGACGCCGCTTGGCAGGCGTCCGCGGAGGCGGCACACCACCCCGCGTTGGAGTTCGCGGTGCAGCAGCCACACACCCGCGAGGAACTCGCCGGGGCGGCATGGCGGGCCGCCGGCTTCGCGAACAGCTGCCTGGGCTCCCACGAGACCGCACTGCGCTGCTACCACCAGGCCGCCCGCCTGGCCCGCGGCCACCAGCAGCAGGCCCAGGCGCTGATGTACCTCGGCCTGATCACCGGTAAGCGCCTGCACCGTATCGACGAGGCCGAGGCCCACATCAGGGCCGGCATCGCCGAGGTGACCGGCGACGACGTGGACGTGGTGGGCGTACTCGAACGCTGTTGGCTGTTGAACGTGAACGCCTTGATGGCCTACTCCGGTGGGCGGTTCAAGGACGCCATGCGTATGGCCCGGGAGGCGTGGGCGACGGTTCGGCCGATCCAGTCCAGCGAGGCCACCCACCTCAAGGTCAATCTGGTCTCGAACATCTCGGTGCTCTACGAGAAGGCGGGCCAGCCGGCCGAGGCGGTCAAGGTGTGGGAGAAGTTCCGGGCGCTGCTCGGCCGTGCCAACGCGCTGTTCGCCAAGCACTACCACTTCCGGGAGGCCGGCCTGCGGCTCGCGGCCGGGCAGTTGGACGAGGCGCTGGAGGCCTACCAGGCCAGCTTCGACCAGTGCGAGGCGACCACGGATCCGTTCCACGCCCAGATCGTCGCCGAGGCCTGCGCCCACGTGGAGTTCAAGAAGGGCGCCGTGGCCGAGGCCATCTCCTGGTACGAGCGGGCCGTCGACGCCGCATGGACGGTCGGCGACCACGAACGGCTGCCCAGCATGCAGGCCACCTTGGCCGGACTCGTCGACGGCAGCGGGAGCCTGGACGCCGTACCCCCGACGAAGTTGAACCGGCCTTTCGATCTCGTCAACGTCGCCAACTGATGGCTGGAAGCTCATCGGAACCGAACTCGGAGACCTGGTCGGCGGTGCCGGCCGTGCTGTTGCGCAGCACCGGCCTGCCGTTCGAGATGCTGGCCGATCTGAGTACGCCCGGCCTGCACGACCGCTTCACCCGGCTGGCCGGGAAGCGAGCCCGGGTACGGCGACTGCAGGCCGAGTTCGCCACCACGGTGTTTCCCGCCGTGGTGGCGAACGAGGAGGCGTCCGGCGCCGACCGGGCCGTGTTCCGGGCCTGGTTCCGGGCCCGCCGTCAGGTCGAACGGGGCCGGCCGGCCGACGATGTCCCCTCCGGGCACCACTCACCGGAAGCAGTGCGCTGGCTGGCCGGGTGGGCGGAGCTGCTCGCCGAGGTCGCCGCCGGGCACGCCGAGCTGGTACGCGAGCACACCGCCGCGGTCGACACGGCCCTGAACGGGATCGGTCAGGTCGCGGGCGATGAGCGGTTCGCCGACGCCGTCTTCCTGTCCAGCCCCAGCATGTACCAGGCGCTGCGCCGCTATTCGAGGCGGACCGCGGTCCGCAAGGTCGATCTCCAGCTGTGGAGCTACCTCCAGCGGTTCACCACCAAGAACGACACGATGAGTCTGTACGGCCCGGTCGATCACGGCGTCGTCGATCCCGATCCGGCCGCCCCGCCACTGGTACTGACCACCGGGGAACGTCCACCGGTACGCCTGACCCGGACCGCCTACTGGGCCGCACAGGCGCTCGCCGAGACCATCGCCGCGGACCCGGAGATCCGCCCCCACCTGATTCCGCGTCTCGCCGACGGCCTGTCCTACGATCCGGTGACCGGAACACTGGACAACACCCTTTCCGGCCGCACGGTCCGGTTGAGCCCCACCGACTCTCGCATCTTCGCGGCCGTGCAGCAGAACCAGCGGCCCGGCCCGGAGACCACGGAACGTGTGGAGGCGCTGGTCGCGCGCCGCCGCCTGACGCTGGCTCCGCGGATCCCGACCGCCGAACCACATCCGATGGCGTGGCTGCACCGCTGGCTGACCGCGCTGCCGGTGCAAGCCGGCCGCTGGCGGAGGGTCATCGAGGAGCAGCTCGACATCGCGGCCCGGTTCGCGGACGTGCCCCCGGCGGAGAAGGCCGTCCTGCTCGACGCCGCGGAGAGGTCGTTCACCGCGGCGACGGGCCGGCCGGCCCGTCGTGCCGAGGGCGAGCTGTACGCCGATCGCACCCTCCTCTTCGACGAGGCCCACGGCGACATCACCTGCCGCATAGGCCCGGCCCTGATGGACGACCTGGGCCGGCGACTGGCGCCCGCACTGCGTCTGTGTGCCGCGTACAGCCTGGTCGTGCAGGACGTCTGCCGTCAGAGGGCTCGTGCGGTGCTGGCCGAACTCGGCGGGCGATCCCCCTACTTGCGCTTCGTCGACCGGCTGCGGCGTAGTACGGACATCGCGGAGTGCCTGGCCGCACCCGAGGTTCAGGGGTTCCTCTCCGCGCTCTACAAGGTGGTCGAGTCCCGTACCGAAGCTGGGGTCTCGGTCTTGAACGCCGACGACGTGGCCGCGCTGGCCGTGCCGGTTCCCGCCGGAACCGTGGTCTCCCCCGACCTGTTCCTGGCGGCGGAGAGCCTGGACGCGTTGCACGCCGGCGACTTCGACGTGATCATCGGCGAGGTCCACCAGGGCGTGCAGGTGTGGACGCATCTCACCGCGTTCTGGCCGGACCCGGACGGTCTGGCCGCGTCCCTGACGGACCTGCTGGGCGGGCCGGATCGGGTGGCGTTCGTGCACGCGCGGCGGCAGGGCAAGGCGTTTCCGCTGGAGCTGCCCGGTTACAGCGCCGAGTTCGGTGGCCGCTCCACCAAGGAGCCCTCGGAGGTTCTCGGTGTGGCCGATCTGGAGGTCACCGACGACGGCAGCGGACCGGTCCTGTGGTCGCGGAAGCTGGGCCGGATCGTCCAGCCGCACGCCGGTGATCCCCGCAGCATCGTGAACTGGATCTTCGGCCCGCCACCGGTGGGCGCGCCACCACCACCCGACGCCGCGAGCACACCCCGGCTGCGTGTCGGTCATGCGGTGCTGTGGCGGCGCGGCTGGACCGTTCCCGGCGCGGAGCTCGCCACCGCCCGGGCCGCGACCGTCCCCACCGACGCGCAGTTGCTCGTGACGGAGGTATGGCGTGATCGCGGCCTGCCGCAGCGCGGGTTCGCCCGGTTCCCCGGCGAGCGCAAGCCGGTCTACGTCGACATCGGCGATCCGCTGAGCACCGCTCAGCTGCTGGCCCGCACGACCGGGGCGTCATTCCTGCGAGTCAGCGAGATGCTGCCCGAGCCCGGACACTGGTGGCTGCCGGCGGCCGGGAGCGGGCGGCGGAGCTGCGAGTGGCGGACCACCTGGGTGGCCGGCCATGGGTGAGGACACGACCGTACGGTTGATGGACCGGTTCGTGCTGCGCGGCACCGGCTTCCCGGTCGACATGCTCGACCGGCTGCGGTCTCCCCGGACCGCCGGTGCCACCGCGGAACTGCTCGCCGCCCGGGCTGCTCTCGACGTACTGGCAGCCGATGTCGACAGGACGATGGCCGCCACCGGGCGGACCGCGAAGGACACCGGGGATCAGGCGACGGTCACGGCGGTACGCCGCATCCGTAAAGCGATCGCCGCCCGCCGCCCGGTTGACGGCGCGCCGCCGGAATGGGCCGCGGCCTGCACCCGGGTCGCCGCCGCCGAGGCGACGGTGGCGGCCGTCTATCAGGAGGAACTTCACCGGGGCCGGGCCGTGCTCCGCGAACTGTTCCGGCGCGACGACGTGCAGGAGGCGCTGTGGCTGTCGAACCCGGACATGGCCGACGCGCACTGGCCGTCCTACCTGAAGCACTGGCGGCCGGACCAGCGCGACAGCCGGATCAAACGCCTGGAACGGATCCTCTACACCTATCTCCAGCGGTTCGCCACGAAGAACGACACCACCAGCTTCTTCGGCCCACTCAACTACGGCGCGTTCCTGAAGAACACGCCGCCCGAGCTGCGGATCAGCTCGCAGCGGATTCGGGCGCGGCGTGGCTTCTTCGCGTTCTGGGCCGCCGAAGCGATCGCCGGCCACCACCTGGATCCCTCGTCCCTCACGCCGCTCGACGACATCGGCTCTCCCCGGGCCGACGGCCTGCGCCGGATGGTCGAGGAGTTCGCGACGGCTCCGCTGGCGCGGCGGCGTGAGCTGCTCGCCGCCGCGGAGACCGAATACGGCCGGATCACCGGTGATGCGGTACGGCGTGGCGGTGACGGGAAGATGTTCCGCGACCGGGCGCTGATCTACGAGGAGTGCCTCGGCGACGTCGAACGCCTGCACCTGACCGAAGTCGATCAGGACCGCATCGCCACCGCGCTGACCCCGGTGGCCCGGCTGTGTGCCGAATACTCCCGCCGCCGCACGAACGACCTACGCGCCGCCGGAAACGCCGTGCTCAGCACATTGAGCCCGAACGGCGCCCCGGTGCCGTTCCCGAGGTTCGCCGCGGCCTGGCAGCGCCGTCATCCGGACGCCCCGCCCACCCCGTCCGCCGATCGTCTGATCACCGATCTGACCGCTCTGGTCTCGATGCGCCGAACCGGTGCCGAGGCTCGCCTCACCGACGCCGACGTGGCCGCCCTGTGCGTCACGCCCGGCGATCCGGTGGTGATGTCCCCGGACCTGATGCTGGCCGCCGACGGATTCGACGCCCTGGCCAAGGGCGACTACCGCATCGTGGTCGGCGAGATCCACCACGGTGTTCAGCCGACCGGCTGGATGCTGACCTTCGCCGACGACCCGGACGGCTGGCGGCAGGCGACCGAGGCGATGCTGCCGCAGCCCGGCACGGTCCAGCCGGCCAACCTGGTCCTCGGGCGGCGGATGAAGGTGGCGCCGCCACGGTTCCCCGGCCCGAGCGTCCCGGCCCGGGACGGTCTGTCCCACCTGGTGGTGCTGCCCGGCCCGGAACTGCGTGCGCCCGGTGCCGACCGGCCGTTGCGCTTCCATCCGCCGTCGCATGGGGTGGGGCACCGCTACGGCGTGTTCGCCTGCTTCTCCTATCCGCTCGCTGATCTTCCTCGGGTCCGTACCGGCGAGAACACGCCCCGGATCGTCGCGGGTGACGTGGTCGTGCAGCGACGCCGCTGGGCGATCCCCGCCGACCGGCTGCCGTCCGGCTCGTCGCACCACCTGTTCGTCGCGTGCGCCGCGTTCCGGGCAGAGCACCGGCTCCCCGAGCGGGTGTTCGTGCGTTCCGCGAGCGAACCCAAGCCCGTCTTCGTCGATTTCAGCAGCGTCTTTTCCCTGGAAGTTCTCGCCCAGTTGGGTGCCGACGCCACCCGGCAGAACCTGGCGGAACTGCTGTTCGAGGAGGTCTTGCCGGACATGGAGGAGCTGTGGCTACGCCGCGGCGACGGACGCTACTGCACCGAGCTGCGGACCGTGTGCACCGTTCCCGGGGACGGTGTGGCGTGACGGCCGGATGGCGGATGCTGCCGCACTTCCTGCTGCGAAGCACCGGGTTCGCGTTCGAACTGCTGGACGTGCTCGGCTGCCCGGATTCGTCAGCCGGGGTGGATGAGCTGCTCGACGCCGACGCGGCCCTGGACGCCCGGATCGGGCGGGTCCAGCGGGCCCTGGCCGACGACAGCGATCCGGCGACCGGCAAGATTCGCCGCAAGGTCTTCAAGCGGGTCGAACGGCACGAGCCGTCCGGACTCGACGGCGGCCAGCGGGAACGGCTCGCCCCGGCCACCGCCGCCGAGCTGCTGGCCTGGGATGCGGCCGTCGCCGAACGTGCCGAGCTGGCCGAACGGTTGCGTGCCACCTTCGCGGCCGAACTGCGGGAACGGCGGCAAGCGCTGCGTGAGGTGGTCGCTGATCCACGGTTCGGGGAGGCGGTGTGGCTGTCCAGCCCGCAGATGTACCAGATCGGGCTGCGCGGCTATCTCGCGTCGACCGAACCGCGCAGTGACACCCGGCGAGCCGAGCGGCAGCTGGTCGCCTACCTGGAACGATTCTGTGCGAAGAACGACACGTCGTCGTTCTTCGGCCCGATCGACTACGGCCACACCGGCACCGAGCCGGGCGCGGCGCCGGTGGCCGGGCGGGTCACCGGACGGGCCGCGTTCCTGGCGCACTGGGCGGTGGCCGCGATCGCCGGTGCCGTCGCCGACGACGCGCGGATCAGGCCCTGGCTGCGGCCGGTGCTGAGTGCGACATGCACCGTGACGGACGCGGCGGAGCTGACCGTGAACGGACGGGTGGTCGCCGGTCGCGCCGCCGACGTGCTGAGGCTGGTCGACGGCAGCCGCACGGTCGGGGACATCGCGGCCCCGGCCGTCCTCGACAAGTTCGCCGCCGCCGGCGTCATCCGGTTGGTTCCCGAGGTGCCGGTGACCGTGCCACACCCCTCGCTGTGGCTGCGCGACTGGCTGACCGCGCTGCCGGCCGCGTGCCCGGGACGACAGCCCTGGCTGGATCGCCTCGAACCGCTGCTGGAGACCGAGCGGACCTTCGCGGACGCCGATTTCGCCACCAAGCGGGACCTGCTCACCGCCGCGGAACGGCACTTCGTCGAGATGACCGGAGTCGACCCGCGACGTGGGGGCGGCGAGTTGTACGCCGACCGGTCGCTCTACTACGAGGAGGCGGTGGGCGGGGCATCCCCGCTGGTCCTGGATCCGTCGGTGACCGGGCTGATCCTGGAACGGCTGAAGCCGGTGCTCGACCTCTACGCGGCCCATGCCCTCGCCGCCCAGCGTGCGGTCCGTGACGAGGGCACCGCCCGGCTCGCGAAACTGACCGCCGATCACGGCGCCCGGTCCCTGCCCCTGACGACGGTGGTGTCGGCGCTGCGCTCGGTTCCGATGCCCGAACCGCCGGACGACTGGGCCACCGCCGTCCGGTCACAGCTCGCCGGGCGGGAGGCCGAACACGCCGTCGAGCTCGACCTCGCCGCCCTGCCCCGGTCCACCGACCTGGCCGCCGAACCGCTGCTCACCTCGCTGGACCTGATGCTGGTCGCGGACAGCGCCGACGACGTCCGGGCCGGGCGGTTCGACGTCGTGGTCGGTGAATGCCACGACCAACTGCTCGTGTGGGGCTGGCCGTTGTATTTCCATCCCGATCCGGCGGCCGTCCACGAGTCGGGTGAGCAGGCGCTGCGCGACATCCAGGGCGACCGGGTCTACGGCAATGTGGTGCCGACCCGCCGGGTGAAGATCAGTCCGTTCCAGTACCCGGGCCCGGCCGTGGTCCTCGGCGGTGTCCGGCCCGCTCCCGGGAACGAGGTGCCGATCGCCGCGGTGACCGCCGAAGCCCGGGACGGACGGCCGGTGCTCAGCGCGCCCGGTGTGGACGCGTTCGGGCTGTACAACGCCGAGCAGCAGACCTTCGCGCACCGGATCTTCGCCCCGCCCCGGCTCGTTCCGCCGCCCCCGGTCGAGACCGGGGAGCACACGCCCCGGCTGTCCGTCGGCGCTGTGGTGGTGCAGCGGGAGCGGTGGCGGCTGCGCAAGACCGACCTGTTCGGCCCGGTCGCGCTCACCGGCGACGAGGTGGGGCTGCTCACCGCGTACCGTCGTTGTGCCCGTCGCTTGAACCTGCCCCGCCATGTCTTCGCCCGGGTGGCCGGCGACCGCAAGCCGATGCTGGTCGACGCCGAGAGCTGGTTCTCGCTGCAGGCGCTCTATCACCTGGTGCCGGCCGACCGCGACGTGGTGCTCACCGAGATGATGCCCGGCCCGGACGGTCTGTGGCTGCGCGGCGACGCCGGCCGGCACTGCGCCGAGCTACGGATGACGGCCTACTACCACCGCGGCGAGACGTCATGACCGGGCTCATCGATCCGGAGGCCGCCCGCCGGGCCGCGGTCCGGGCGCTGCGGCCGGGTGATCTGTTCGGTGAGTTGTTCGCCGAGGAGCGCACTCATGTCGCCCACGAGATCCGGGACGGGATGCCGATCACCAGCCGGACCCGGTACGAGCGAGGCATGGGCCTGCGGGCCGTGGACGACACCGGAACCAGGCTCGCTCATCACACCGGACTCGACGAGGACACGCTGCCCGCCCTGGTCAGCGCCCTCCGCAGCGGTGGACCGGTCACCGGAACACGCGATCGCGCGATCGGCCGGCCCTGGCCCGTGCTGGAGGGAGCCCACGCCGCGACGGTCGCGGCCGAGGCCGAGGCCGAGGCGCGCGCTGCCGGGAACGGCCACGACGTCCAGGTCACGGTCAAGGTGATCACGCTGCTGCAACAGGTCCTCGTGGCCCGCCCGGACCGGGTGGTGACCGAGCGCCGGGAGGCCGTCTCGCTGCACATCCGGGCCAAGGTACGGCTCGGCAAGCAGGTGCGCTGGGGTCGCCGGGTGACCGGTTGCGATCAACTCGCTGGGCTGGTCAAGGACGGCCGGCACCGGCTGCTGGCTCGCGCCGCGGTGGAGTCCGCGATCGAACGGCTCGACGCGGTCGACGCCCCGGCGGGCCGGATACCGGTGGTCCTCGGTCCGGGCAGTCCGGCGATGCTGCTGCACGAGGCGTGCGGGCACGCCCTCGAGGGCGACCTGGTGCGGCGGCCCGCGTCGGCCTTCCACGGCCGGTTCGGCAGCCGGGTCGCCGTCCCGCATCTGTCCCTGGTCGACGACCCGCGGCAACCCGGCGACGGACGGCAGTACGGCGTCGACGACGAGGGTGAACCGGCCGCCACCGCGGTCCTGATCGAGGGTGGTGTCCTCACCGGCCAACTGCTCGACCGCTGGCACGCCCACCAACTCGGAATACCGGGCAACGGCCACGGGCGGCGCCTGAGCTACGCCTACCCGCCGCTGCCGCGCATGGCCAGCACCGTCGTGGCGCCCGGCCCGCATGCGGCCGGGGAGATCGTGGCGGCGACACCGCGCGGGCTCTACGTGCGGTCGATCGGGGGTGGCGACACCGACATGGGTTCCGGCCGGTTCAACCTCCAGGTCGATGAGGGCTATCTGATCGAGAACGGACGGCTCGGCCCGCCGATCCGCGGTGCGGTGCTCTCCGGCACCGGCAGCGAGGTGCTGGCCGGAATCGACATGGTCGGCGACGACGTCGAGATGCTCTCCGGCGCCTACGTGTGCAACAAGCTCGACCAGTTCCCGGTCCTGGTCAACCTCGGCCAGCCCACACTTCGTGTCGCCGAACTGCACGTGTGGGGAGTGTGAGCGCCATGCGGGACACGCTGAGCTGGGCGCACGCGGCGGTCGAGGCCGCCGCCCGGGCCGGGGCCGAGCACGCCGAGGCCTATCTGGAGACCGGTCCGTCGACCCGGGTCACCGTGCACGGCGGCCGGGTCGGCGTCAGTAGGGGCGACCGGGCCGAGAGCGCGCTGCGGGTGTGGTGCGACGGGCGGTTCGGGCTGTATTCCGGCGAGGACCTGGACCCGGTGGAACTGGCCGCCCGCGCGGTCGCCGAAACCCGGCGGCAGGGTGTGCCGGGGACGGCGTTCCTGGCCGGCCCACAGGCCGAACCGACCGGCATCGCCGCTCCCAGCGTCCTCCCGGAGGACGACCGGACCTTCGTGACCCGGCTCGCCGACGCGGTCGCCGCTGATCCCGGCCTGGCCGGATGGCACCTCAGCGCCGGCCACGTGCGGACCGCTTTCCGTCGTACGCTGGTCAACTCCGCCGGACTCGCCGTCGAGCACCAGGCCACCGCCCACGACGTCTGGGCCTGGCTGGAGGGCTCGGCCGGCCACGTGAGGGTCGCCTGCTGGGCCGCGGATGCCGGCGAACTCGATGCCACCGGACTCGCCGCACAACTCGCGGACCAGGCCACCGACCTCACCGACGACGGTCCCGCCGCCGAGGTTCCGAGCGGCCCGTGCACGGCCGTGCTGTCTCCCGCCGCGGCCGTCGACGTGGTTCGCAGCGCCGGTTCGCTGCTCCGCGCCGACAACGTTCTCGGTGACCTGCGCCCGCTCGCGGATCGGATCGGCCGCCGGATCGCCGGCTCCGCCGTGTCACTCATCGACGACGGACGCCTGCCCGGCGGCAGCCGTAGCCGTCCGTTCGACGACGAGGGCACCCCGACGGGTCGCACCGTCCTGATCGAGGGCGGCGTGCTCACCGGTTTCCTGCACACCCTGGAGACCGCGCACCGGCTCGGCCTGCCCGCGAACGGCAAGGCGGCCCGCACCTCGACCGCCAGGCTGCCCCGGCCGATGCCGTCCAACCTGTACTGCGCCGCCGGCACCGAATCCGAGGCCGAGCTGCGCGAACGGGTCGGGACCGGGCTGTGGATCACCAAGTTCGCCCGGCCCGGGCGCCTGGTCAGCAACACCGGCCGGTTCACCGCACTCGCCAACGGCCACTGGGTGTCGCCGCACGCGCCGCCGCGACGGGTCCGGCGAGTCCCGGTGACGGCGAACATCTTCCAGCTGCTGCGCAACGTGGTGGCCTGCGGCACCGACGTGGTGTTCGCCCCGCTGGCCGGCGGTACCGGTGCCCCGGCCATGCTCGTCGACGATCTGGTGGTGGGTTGAGTTGTGGCAGACGATGGACCTGATCGCGGTCCGGGCGACCGGGTTCCCGATGGAACTGCTCGACGAGTTGCGTGCCCCCGAACTCGAACCGCACATGCGGGCGATCCTCGACGCCGACGCGAATCTCGACGCTCTCGCTGAGCGGCTTCGCCAGGACCTCGCGGACACGATCAACAACCTGCGCCGTACCGGTGACCGCGTTCTGCTCCGGGAAGCCTCCCGGGCCCTGCGCCGGGTCAAATCCGGGGAACCCGTTCCGGAGGCCACCGTCGCGGTCCTCCCCACGACGACCGTCTGGAACGACGCCCTGGCCGCCCGCGAGGAGCTGATCACCACTGCCCGGAAGGTGTTCGGCAGCCACCTCGAGCGGAGCCGGGGGGCCCTGCGCAAGGTGATGTCCCGGACCGACGTACAGGAGGCGTTGCTTCTCCTCAGTCCGGCCGCGTACGACGCCGCCCGGCGCTACCTCGACGCCCCGGCGACCGCGCCGCGCACCACCCGGACCCGGGAGATCGAGCGCCGGCTCGTCTCCTATCTCCAGCGACTGTGCGGCAAGAACGAGACGAACAGCTTCTTCGGCTCGATCAACTACGGCACCATCGACACCTCCGCCGAGACGAGCCTGCGCATCGAGCGGGGGCCACAGCGGATCGCGGACCGGCATGTGCTGCCGGCCCAGTGGATGGTCGAGACGCTGGCCCGGACCATGAGCGCCGACGAGTCACTGCGCCCGCATCTGCGGCCCCGGCGAACCTCCGGACGAGCGTCGGGGACCCTCGCCGTCGCTGTTCACGAACGGGCCGACGGGCGCCGTACCGTCGCGGACATCGCCGCGGAGATCGGAACCGACCCGGCGACCGTGTGGACCGCCGTCGAAGAACTGACCCGTCGCCGGGCCGTCGACGCCGGGCCGATCGTCCCGCCGGACCTCGCCGATCCCCTGGCCTGGCTGATCTCCTGGACCACCGCGCTGCCGAGCGACTGCACGGCACGGCGGGTGTGGCTGCCGATCCTGACCGGGATCGCCCAACTGCTGACCGCGTTCGCCCAGGCCGACGTGCGGGAACGGCGACGGCTGTTCGATGTCATCGAGGAACGGTTCACCGACGTGTGCGGCCGGCCCGGGCGTCGCGAGGGCGGCAAGATGTACGCCGACCGCGGTCTGTTCTTCGAGGAGTGCCGCGGTGACATGACCGATGTCGTGATCGGCGGCCGCCTGGCGCGTGACCTGACCGAACGCCTCGAACCGGTGCTCCACCTCGCGCAGACCCACGGCATGCTGCGCTGGCGGCGCGACCAGCGGCAGGCGACCGCGCTGTGGCGGCACCTGGCCGGCGACCGCGACGAGGTGCCGGTCCACACCTATCTGCAGGCTCTCGCCGACGCCCCGCGGCACGACGAGGCGGACGAGTTGTCGGCCTTCGAGGAGTCGCTGCGCGGTCTGGTCGCGGAACGCTCGGACGGCCACGTCGCCAACCTGACCGGTTCGGATCTCCCCCGCCCGGCCCTGCCGGACATCCCCGACACCATGCACCTGACCTCGCTCGACGTGATGCTCGGCGCGACCGGCGAGGACGCGGTCGCCGCCGGCGACTACCAGTTGGTGATCGGCGAGATGCACCCGCAGCCGCTGTTGTGGGCCTTCCCGACCGGCCACTTCCTCACCGGCGAGCAGCGGGCGTCGATGCGCCGCACCCTGTACGACGCGATCGCCGCCCAGCCCGGCGCGGCGACGGCCGCCACCATCGCGCACACCCGGTCCAGCAAGGTCTACCCGTACCCGCTGCCCGGCCACGAACTGGAACTGCGCCCCCGGCTGGCCACCGCCGACGCCACCCCGGTGACCTCGGTCCGGATCCGCCGCCGCGGTGACGGTGTGTCCTGGTGGGCACCCGAGCACGGCTGGCTGCGCCTCTACGCCCCGCTGCGCCGCCGCGAGGACCGGCTCGACCCGGTCGCCCCGTTCGCGTTCCCGGCGCTCACCCTCCCCACCATCGACCTGGGAGAGCACACACCTCGCATCGTGGTCGACGGCGTGATCCTGCAGCGCCGTCGGTGGAAGGTGCCTGCCGCCGAGTTCGCGCAGCACCACGGCCGCACCGCCGACGACTTCGGGCACTACCTGGCCGCCTGGCGGGCCAAGGAACGCCGTGGGCTGCCGGCCCGGATCTACGTCAAGGTGGCCCACGAGACCAAGCCGGTCCACGTGGACTTCGCCGACGTCCTGCTCGTCGAGTTGCTGGACTCGATGGCCCGCGCCAGCGAGGTGCTGGTGTGCACCGAAGCCCTGCCCGACCCCCGCGACCAGCTGTGGCTGAGCGGCCCGGAGGGCAGGCACTGCTGCGAATTCCGCACGATCGCGTGGAGGACCCCCGAATGAGCGGCCGCACCGGATACCTGGCGTTACTGCGCAACCGCGACTACACGCTGCTGTGGAGCGGACAGGTCACCTCGTCGATCGGTGATGCGATCTACGAGGTCGCGCTGATCTGGCTGGTGCTGGGCATCACTGATCAGAGCTATGCCGCGGTCGGGCTGGTGCTGGGCGTACGCCTGGGTGCCGGCCTGCTCTCCGGTCCGTTCGCCGGGGTCTACGCCGACCGCTGGCCCCGCAAGACCATCCTGGTGGCCGGTGATGTGGTCCGCGGCCTGCTGCTGCTGGTGCTACCGCTGTCGCACGTCACCGTGGGTCTGGAGGTGTGGCACGTCGCGGTGGTGGCCGGTGGGCTGACCATCGCCCGTACCTTCTTCAATCCGTCGTTGCAGGCCAGCATCCCGCAGTTGATCGCATCCGGTCAGCTCGCCTCGGCCAACGCGTTCCTGCATGCCGCCATGCAGACCATGTACGTGGTCGGCCCCGCCGCCGCCGGACTGGCCCTGGCCCACACCTCGGCGTTGTCCTTGCTGGTCGTGGACACGGTCACCTTCTTCGTGTCCGCCGCCACCATCGCCGCACTGCGGTTGCCGCACCACCGCCCGAAGGACGCGCCGCGCACCACGGTCCTGCACGACCTGGTCGACATGGTCCGCCAGGTGTACCGCATCCCGACCGTGTTCTGGTCGATCGTGCTGTTCGCGGTCGGCCTGCTCGCGGTGGCCGGCACCCAGCGGATCGGTATGCCGGCCCTGGCCGACGAGGTGCTCGGCGGCGGCGCCACCGAGTTCGGCCTGCTGATGAGCGCGGTCGGCGCCGGAACCGTGGCCGGGTCGCTGGTGATCGGCCGGATCAACTACCGCAGCGACGCCCGGATGATGTTTCTCGGCTGGGTGGCCTGGGGCCTCTGCTTCACCCTGCTCGGTCTCAGCGGCCACCTGTGGATCGCGATCGCGATCGCCGCGCTGGCCGGGGCCGCCGAAGGCGTCACCGACGTCTGCGTCACCACCCTTCTCCAGAAGTCGGTGCCGGATCACCAACTGGGCCGGGTCTTCAGCCTCTTCTCGCTCACCGCGGCCGCCGGTGACGCCGGATCCAGCATCATCATCGGCCAGTCGCTGCGCCGCTGGAACACGGTCGGCGTGTTCGTGGTCAGCGGTCTCGTCGCCGCCGGTGTGGGTCTCGCCGGTGTGATCGTCTCCCGGCGCTGGCCGAATCCCGAACCCGAACCGCCCGCTCTACGGGAACCCACCCCGCCCACCCCGGCCGTCAACAATTAGGAGCAGCCTCTCATGAATCAGGACGCCATCGTCCTCTGGATGCGCAACGGCCACGCCCGGACCGCCGCCCTGGTCGTGGCCACCCGGCTGGGCCTGCTCGAGCGCCTCTCCCGGGCCCCCGCCGACCGGGCCACCCTGGCCAGTGAACTCGGCATCACCCCGGCCGCGGCCCGCGTCCTCACCCAGTTCCTGCACGCCGGTGGCCTGCTGACCACCACAGCTCCGGGGACGTACGCCCTGACAGCCGGCGTGGATCTGGCCGCCCTGGACGAGGCCGGCCGGGACGTGGCGGAGAACTGGGCACTCGTCGGCGACGCCGCCGAACTGCTGCGCCACGGCAAGACCGACGACCTGGCCCGGCTCTGGGCGGACATCCCGCCGGCACCGGCCGACACCACCGGTCCGGTCTGGGCGCTCGACACGATTCGGTACGGCTACCTGCGCTGCCGTGCGCTGAGCGCGGCCGTCGAGCTGGGCCTGCTCACCGCCCTGCGGGACGGCCCGCGCGGCGCCTCCGCGTTCGACGTCAACACCGACGGCGCCCAACTCGCCCTGGACACCCTGCACCACCTCGGCATCTGCGAACGTGACGGCGCCGAATACCGGCTCGGCACCGCCGCCGCGACCCTGTTCGGGTCGCCCCGAGCCGCGTCCGCGTTCGAACTCGCGGCCGGCCTGGCCCACGACTTCTGGTCCGCGCTCGGCGCCATGGACGAGGTGGCCCGCACCGGCGAACTCACCTTCGACCTCCAGGACCCGGTCGCCGCGAGCCGCTACTACCTGCGCTTGGCCCGCTACAACAGCCTGGTCTTTCCCGGGTACCTGAGGCTGGCCGAGACGGTCGCGACCGCCGTCGCCGGCCAGATCGGCAAGCCGGACGCCACCATCGTGGACGTCGGCACCGGCAGCGCGGTGTGGGCGGCCGCGTTCGCACGGACCTGGCCGTCGAGCCGGGTGCACCTGCTGGACCGGGCCTCGGTGCTGGCCCAGGCAAAGGCGAACATGACCCGGCTCGGAGTCGCCGACCGGGCCACCTTCGCCGAGAGCGACCTGATCAGCGACGAATTCGGCGACGGAACCGCCGACGTGCTCATCCTCGGCCAGATCTGCCACACCCAGCCCGAGGCGACCCTGTCCGACCTGTTCCGCCGGTGCGCCGCCGCGCTCCGGCCGGGCGGGGTGTTGCTGATCGGCGACTCGGTGCTGGAGGACTCCGGAACCACCCCGGCCGGCTATCTCGACTTCGCCATCAAGGAACTCGTCGGCACCGGCGGCGGCATCCTCACCGACGCGGAGTACCGCGAGTTGCTCGCCCAGGCCGGATTCACCGACGTGACCCTGCGCCGATTCCCCGAACTCGACGTCTTCGTCGCCGTCGTCGGAGAGAAGACTCTGGAGGTGACCCGGTGACCTGGCATCCCCTGTCCCGGATCGTGCTGCGCCGAACCGGGTTCCCGTTCGAGATCCTGGAACGCCTGGCCGTGTCCGACGGTCACACCATCGATGCCGCGGGCCAGGCTGAACTGCTCGCCGAGCGGGCCACCGGCACCGCCCTGGCCGCCTTCCCGGGCGCGGTCTCCCGCGCTCGCGAGCAGGGCCGCGCGGACACCCTGCGGACGCTGTCCAAGCTGCGCCGAGTGGTGGCCACCGGCCGCCTCGACGCGCAGCGGCTGGCCTCCGCACGCCCCGCCCTTCCGGACGACCTCGCCGCCCTGCTCGACGACGTGGTCACGGCCCGGACCTCAGCCGCCGCGGCCGAAGCCCGGCTGCGCGGGACGGTCGGCGCCGCCGAGCCGGGACTTCGGGACGCGCTGCGCGCCGCCATGACCGACCGGCTGTTCGTGGAAGCGGTGTTCCTGTCCAACCCGGACATGTACGCGGCGACCATCGCTCCGCTGGTGGCCGACCCGGCCCGTACCCCGTCCACCGCTCTGCAACGCTCCGGCTGGTCGTACCTTCAGCGGTTCGCCGGCAAGAACGACACCGCGTCGTTCTTCGGCCCGCTCAATTACGCCTCGATCGTCGACGACGGCGATCCCGCCCGGGCTCCGCTGACCGTCGAGACCGAGCCCGGCCGGTGGCGGCGGCGTGAGGTGTTCGTCAGCTTCTGGGCGGTGCAGGCCCTGGCCGCGCGCATCACCCAGGACCCGCGGATCCGGCCGTGGCTCAAACCGCATCGCCACCCGATGGTCCGGTTCGAGCGCGCCGACGGCACCTTGACCGTGCACCGGGCAGGCACCGCGACCCCCCTGCCGGGCCGGCTGGCGGAGGTCGCCGCACTGATCGACGGGAGCCGCAGCGTCCAGGAGATCGCCACGAAGCTGGGGCAGCCCCTCGAACAGACGATGGTCGCGGTCGACAAGCTGGCCGCCGCCAACACGGTGATCCATGCGATCGAGATCCCATCCACCCGGTTCCATCCGCTCACCCAGCTGATCGAGCAGGTCACCCGGCTCGACCCGAACTGCTCCGGCCGCGACCCGTGGCTCGCCGACCTGCACGGACTCGACGAGGTACGGCGCAAGCTGCGGGATGCGCCGTTCGCCGAGCGTCCCGGCCACGTCGACGAGCTGGACCGGCGATTCAGTGAGCTGACCGGCCGGCCGCCCCGACGTGGGGCGGGGGCCACCTACGCCGACCGGACCCTGTTCTACGAGGAGTGCGAGGGCACCCATCCGCGGTTCGAGTTCTCCGGGCCGTTCGCCGGGGATCTGCTGCGACGACTCGCGCCGATCATCGACCTGTCGGCGGCGCACTCCGGGCTGCTCCAGAACCACTACCGCACCCTGGGCCGGGCCCGATTCGACGCGCTCTCCCCGGACGGTACGCCGGTGCCGTACACCCGTTTCGCGCAGGTGGTGATGGCCGACCAACTGGCCGGCGAGCTGCCCAGCACCGACGACGCCGTGGAACGGTTCCGCGACCGGTTCGCCGACCTGGTCCGGGAGCGGTCCGACGGGCATGTGGCCGTGCTGAGCCGAGCGGACGTGGACGCGCTCGTCGACGGCATGCCGACTCCGGCGAACTGCCACGTGTCACCGGACATCATGTTCGCGGCGCGGGATGCGGAGGCTCTCGCCGCGGGCGACTACACGCTCGTACTCGGCGAGGTGCACCAGGTCATCTACGCGTGGGGCTCGCAGCTCTACTTCGACGAGCAGCGCGCCGTCACCGAAGCCGAGGCCGCCGCCCACGTGGCCGGCATGGACGACTACCGGGGCATGGCCATCGTGCTCACCGAGCGCAAGCACAAGGGCCTGCTGCACGAGGTACTGCCCGGCACGTTCATCGAGGTCGCGGCGCCTGCCTCGGAGACTTCACCGGACCGGGTCGCGATCGCCGACCTGGACGTGATCCCGGACGACACGACCGGGATCGCGCTGCGGCACCGGGACACCGGCGAGAAGTACGTGCTCTACATGGCCGGGGACGAGCAACTCCACCTGTGGATGCTGGCCCTGCCGCGGGTGATGCCGATCGCCGTGCGCACCGACCCGGAACACACGCCGCGGATCACCCTTGGTGAGGCCGTTTACCAGCGGGAACGGTGGACCCTGCCGGTCGAGCGTCTGGGCGCTGACTTCGCCGATCTCGACGATGCGGGCCTGCTTCAGCGTGGTGCGAAGGTGCGGGCCGAACTCGGCCTTCCCCGGACGGTCTATCTGCACGTGGCCTCCGAGCCGAAGCCGTATTACGTCGATTTCCAGGCCCCGCTCGCCCTGCGCCTGCTCCAGCACCTGGTCCGGGCCAACACGTCGGTGACCTTCACCGAGATGCTCCCCGGACCGGACGGCCTGTGGCTGCAGGAGGACGGTGAACGGTTCTGCAGCGAGTTCCGGATGACGCTGTTCCGCTACCCGGACGGCTCCGAGTGACCGATCCACGCGGAATCCGGGGCTGGCTCACGGGTCACGTCGAGGCAGCCGTCTGGGCGGCCTCGACCACCGGCCACGACCCCTTCGCCACCGCGGCCGCCGAGGCGGCCGCGGTCCTCGGCCATCGTTCGGTGCCACCGGATGCCGGGTCGCCGGCTCTGGCGAGCTGGGACGAACTGCGCTCCGGCCGAGTCGACTGGGCGCGATTACTCGCCCATGACCTCGACCATCCGGCCCGGCGTCACATCGGAGCCGCGGCTCTGCTGCACGGTGCCGCCGACGGCCTGTTCGACCGATTCCTCGCGCCGGACGCCGCCGGGGTCTCCGCACTGTCCGCGGTCGGGTGGACATCCGAGGCCACCCGGGCGTTCGAGTCGTTCGGGATGGCCATGGGCTGGTTCGTACGGCGTGACGGCCGGCTGTACAGCGACGAGATCCGGGCGCTGGCCGGTCACGGCACGATCCGGGCGTCGAGGCAGTGGCTGCGGAGGCGGCTGCGGTTCGAGCTGGACTGGTTCTGGTCACCGATCGGGCGGCTGGGGTCCGCGGTCCAGACCGGTGAGGCGCCCGCCGTGTTCGCGGCGAGCTCCGGTGCCGGCCCGTTCCGTGGAGCCTCGGCGGAGATGAACCTCCCGGCCGCACCGTTGCGGGCTCCGTTGGCGGAGGCCGTGGCCGGAATGCTGGGCCTCGGCGATCGCGGGGTCCGGATCCTCGAACTGGGCACGGGTACGGCCGTGTGGAGCCGAGCGTTCGCCGGCCACCCCGATTCCGTGGTGACGACCGTCGACCACCCTGAGGTGGGTGCGGTCGTCGCCCCCGTCGTCGAGGAGCGGTTCGCCGGCCGTTACACCTGGGTGGCCGCCGACCCGTCCACGGTGCCCGGCGGCTGTTTCGACGTGGTGGTCGTCCCCGACCTGCTGCACACCCTGGCGCCTGACGCGGTGCCCGGCTTCCTCGGGTCGGCCGCCGCGGTGCTGGCCCCCGGCGGCGTCCTGGTGATCGCCGACCCACTGGTGAACCGGGCCCGGAACGCCCCGCCCGGCCACTTGCTGATGCAGGTCAAACTGGCCGTCACCGGTGGTGGACGAGTCTGGGATGTGACCGCCTTGCGGACCGCGCTCCTGGAGGCGGGACTGTCCCCGCAGCGCCCGAGGACCGTCGGCGGCACTCAGATCATGGCCGCCCCGCGCCGCTGAACCCCCACTTCGGTGGAACGCGGCACTGGTGGCCACGACCAGAAAACGGCCGGGCGTGACGCCCGGCCGTTTCGTCATTCGATTACCGGAGGGACCGTTTTCAGTCCTTCAGCAGCTGGCGGGCCATGACGATGCGCTGAACCTGGTTGGTGCCCTCGTAGATCTGGGTGATCTACGAACACACCCATCCTGAGCTGCGAAAACTCCACTTTTGAGTGCTCGGCCCAGGATTTACCCAGGACGCCAACGAGGCCACCAGAGCGTTTGGCTCGCCTCCGCGAAGATCCCCATCGACTAAGAGCGATATGAAAATATCCAGCAACGATCAACAGCAACCAGCACGATCACCGACGGCGGCACGGATGCGGGTGCGCGACCGGAAGACTGAGCGAAAGCTTGCACTCACTCTACGCAGCGGATCCGCCCGAAATGCCACTTCGCCGAACTGACCCCAGGACGCGCCAGCGGGCGAGCCGTCGCTGCCTTCACCCCTCGGCTCACCTCACGACGATCCGGCTGGAGCGGGCGTGATAAGTCCTCGTAATCCCGACGTCGACCCTTCGAACGTGATCTTGTGGTTCGGACGAGCGCCGCGGTCTGGTAGATCACGTTGGGTGCCTTCGGTGGCGTGCGCTCGCGAGGCGGCGCGTCCTCCTCTACGTCCCGCAGCCGGCTTCCCGTCGGCGACACCCGCACTCTTGAGCGGTCGCGGCGGTGATGCCGCACCGAAGGACTTGCTCATGGCGCGTGGATGGGTCATACCCTGCACCAAAGGAACCGGCTACACCTGCTATTGGATCGACCCCGACAAGAAGCAGCGGCAGAAGTCGTTCCGCCTCAAGGGTGACGCCGACAGCTTCCGGGCGAAGAAAGAACGCGCGCTCGACACCGGCACCTATCTGGAGGCCAACCGCGGCGCCGAGACGGTCGCCGCACTGTTCGAGCGGTGGGCGACCAGCCGCGGCGTGGAGAACTCCAGCGTCCGGCAGTACCTCAGCATGCTCAACCAGGCCATCCTGCCGTTCTTCAAGGCCAAGACGATCGGGGCGCTCAAGCTCGCTGACGTGCAGGCTTGGATCCTGTGGATGCGCGACGTCAAGAGGTATGCGCCGCAGACGCTGCAGACTCGGTTCGGCTATCTGTCCTCGGCGCTGCGGTGGGCGGTCGACAACGAACGAGTTCGGTCGCAACCCGGCTAAGCGCGCCAAGTTGCCCGGCAAACGCGCCAATGTGCGCCGCATGGTCAAGGGAAAGATCATCGTGCCGAGCCTCGGCGAGATCGATGCCCTGATCAGCGCGTTCGACCCGCGGTACGCCGCGATGGTCTGGGTGATGGCCGGTTGTGGGCTGCGGGTGGCCGAGGCGATGGGCCTGTGCCACGACCAGATCGATTTCCGGCGTGGACTGCTGCACATCAACCGGCAGGTCACCGAGGACCGCGAAACGGCAAGCGGCAAGAACGCCGGCCTGCAGCTGAAGATGTACACGAAGCATCGCGACGCCGAGGACCCCGGCCGCACCGTGCCGCTGCCGAAGATCATCGCCAATGTTCTGCGAGCGCACCTCGATCAGTTCGGCACCGTTACGTGGCAGTCGTCTGAGGGACCGGTACAGCTACTGTTCCCGAGCCATCGCCGCAGCGGGCTGCTCTACCAGTACTACTTCCGGAACGAGGTATGGCGGCCGGCGTTGACCGCGTCACGGGTGTCGTTCGACCGTACGCACGCCCTGCGGCACTTCTTCGCGTCGTCGCTGCTCGCCGACAGGGTCCCGATCACCGATGTCGCCGCCTGGCTTGGTCACGCCTCGCCGGAGATCACCTACGAGTATTACGGGCACCTGATGCACGACGCCCCGGACCGTGGACGCGCCGCGATCAACAACGCGATGGCGGCCCTGATCGGAGCCGAGCCAATCAGCGGGAAAGGTCGGCAACGCCGAGGCGCCCGGCGCCTGCCCGGCACCAATGCCGATAGCTCCCGTAATCGGCCTGTTGCGGCTTGAATGTGCACCATTCCGCGGCCCGAAAGAGCACTCACCTGATCAACGGAGGCGGGCCGGTGGGCGTTCAGGCCTTGACGAGGTCATGCAAGCCCGCAGGATCACCTGCCGCGACGTAGCGGAAGCTCTGCGGCGGCTGGAACGGCGCCTGCTCGCGAAGGTGACGCAGTGGCAGTGGCTCGTTGAGCCGGTTGACTGCCTTGACGTGCAGTAGGTGCGCGTTGGCTGCTCCGTCGAGGTAGGCGTCGTACTCCTCGCGGTTGATGCCGAATTCGTCGTGGAATCGGCGCCAGCCGTCGTCCGGTGGGCAGACGGTGACTTCGCCGAGTCGGGCGGTGCCGACAACGGCCATCTGGGGGGAGCTGGCGTAGAGGATGATCGGCGTGCCGGGCACCGCGTTCACTGGGCGGCGTCGGATTTCAATGGTCTTGGTGCCGGCCAGGATGGCAGCAGCGAAACGGGGGCGTAGCGAGAGCAGCAGTGTCCGCTGATGTGTCATCAGGATCGACCTTCCTGGTAAAGGGCAGCGAACAAGGCCGCGGGTATCCGGGTGGGTTGTTGTGGCGGGCTGACTGGTCCGCCGTGTTCGAGCGCGAGGCGGCGGATAGTCTGCCTCGGGATGAGTCGTGGGAAGATCTCGGTGTTGGTAAACCGCAAGGCCTGTGCGACGCCGTCGCGGCCAGCCTGATGCACGGTGCCGCGGTCCCAGACGCCGAGGTGCTGGAATCGGTCGTAAAGTTCGTCGGCCGGGGCAGTGATGACGGCATCGAGCTGCGAGCAGGCAATGATCGCCGCCGGCTGCTGCGCAGTCTGTCCGCCCTTGCTCATGTACCACAGCAACCGCGCGGGCGCCTGTGGCTTTGTGCCGCCAGGGCTGCGGTAGTAGACGTGTTCCCGGCTGATGCCCAAAACGTCCTGGCGAGGCAGGATGCTGGCGGGAACTCCGAGCAACTGCGACGAGTACGGCTGTTGGATGGGGATGAGGTACGTCGGCAGCTCGCTGTCGACGATCTTCGCCGGCCACCAGATGCGTTCGAGTTCAGCGGCAGCGACGGCGGGCATACCAGATCTTAACGGGGCGGGTCTGGGTAATCCGGCCACCCTGGCGGCTGAACTCGCTACCTGTTCAACGTCCGAGGCCGAGCCGACAGTGTCGATGACGTAGCAGTAGAGGGTGCCGTCGGCTTCCTGGAACCCGTCGTCGACGGCGGCAAGCCGTGCTTGCGGCGACAGGTGCGAGTCCGCGATCTCGATCATAGGGAGTGCGGCGTCGCGTGCCGACTGACGTAGCCGGAGCAGCAGCTGCCTGGCGAGGGTGTCCGCGAGCGGCCGGTTCGCGACTCGCAGCAGTGGAACCCGAAGGACGCCCGCGGTGCGGGTGGTGGCATAGGCGGCTACCAGTTCCCCGGTTGGCTGGAAGATGCCGAGCCGCTGGGCGCCGCTCACGGCAAGGTTGTTGAGTGTGCTTTGCAGGTCGCGCGGGCGTTCGCTGGTGGCGTGGCTGCGGAGCGGCTCTACCATCTGGTTCTCACCGCTACGGAGGCGCCGTTCGACGTAGCCGGTGTCTTGGAGGCTGGCGGGCCGATACGACTCGGCGTGCGCCAGTTCGTCAATGTGTGTGACCACGTCAGCAGGTCGCATGATACGTAAGCCGTACCGCTCGGCCGCGCCGCCGTAGATCCTGGTCAGTTCCCGGTCATTGGTGACGAGCACGTTGAGCCCGGCGGCGATTGCCTCGGCGACGTGCTGGAGGTCGAGCAGGTCCTGCTGATCTTTCGGATCCGAGGCGTCGAGGGGGCGGGTGTGCTGCCGTAGCTGGGCGATGACCTGGCTGCGGGCGTTCGGATCCGAACGTACCGTGGCGAATCCTTGCGCTCGTTCGGTGCAGCGGGTCCGTAGGTCGCTGTCCATTCGGTCGATCTCGGTGTTCAACGCCGCGGTGCGGACGATCTCCAGCAGCCCGACGAGATGGGGCGCGAGGAGCGCATACGACTCGTCGGCGTTGGTCCGTCCGGACTCGGTGAGGTCGCGCAGGATGTTCATATCGATGGCCGCGCGTACCAGGACCGTGTCGGCGTCCGCGGACAGCAGGTTGGGGTGGCCGTGATCACGCCACCAGTCGATCAGTGGCTCACCTTTGGCGCTGCGGCCCCGTCGCTCGCCTCGCTGCGCGAAGTCGAGCTTGATCCACATTTCGCCGAGGTCGTAATCGCGGCGGCACCGCGCTGAGACCCCGAGATGATCTCGGTGACGTTCACTGACGTCCTCGACGAGCAGCCGTGCGATGCCGTTGCCGCGCCACTCGGGATCGACGCAGAGATGACTGAGCCGCACGCGTCGTCGCGCCAGCGCGTATAGGGCGTATCCCACGACGAGGTCGCCGGCGTATGCGAGCAGCAGGGTGCGCTTGTCTGCCGCATCGCTGTAGGCGGAGAACGGCATGTGGCCCAGCGTGGATCGGGCAGCGTTTCCCAGCTGGATTGCGGCGTCGATGGCCTCGCTATCGCGTGGATCCGGTCTCGCCAATCTGATCGGTTCCGGCATCTCGGTGCCCCGCTTCGCCGACATGAACGCAGTGTGCACGATCGACTGTGCCGAGTGAAAGGCGTTCAGCTCCGGCCGTCTGCAGGATTTCGCCGACAAGCCGCATTGCCCAGTGCTGTGCCGAGTAGCGGTGGCTCCCTGACCGCAGCACGGCGAGGTCTGCGAACAGGACAGTTCGCCCTGCGCCGGATCTTCGACCTACTCCCGCTCGTTTTGCAGCTGCTGGGCGAGAGCTTGCCGCTGTTCCTTGGTCAGCCGCCGTCGCAGGTCTTTCGCCGCCTGTTCAACCGGATCCGGTGGTGCCGGAGTTGCTGGCTTCCGGGGACGCACTTTCCCCAGGTTGCCCAACCGTCGGACCCCATGCACCGCACGTTCGGCACAGGCGCCATCAGAACAATGAAGACCCTTCTGCCATGGGTTACGCGAGCGATAGGCACCCGGATCGTCAACATCCTCCACCGGGATACCGTGATCGGTGCCGGTATGCCCGCAGTTCAGTTCCACCGTCCAGTTCTGGACCATCAGATCAGGCAGTGGCTCGCCGAGCGCGATGATCTCGACATCGGCGTCCGGGTCGGCGCCCTCGCAGGTGCCACAGATCAGAAAGTCGCCGACGCGGGACTCCTCGCCCTCAGCACGCCATATGTCGCCCTCGTGTCCGCACGCGAGCTGAACCGACCAGCGCGTCAGACCGAAGCCGCCGAGCTTGGCTTCGGGTTCACCCGGCACGATATAGCGCGCCGCTGTTCGGTTGTCGCCGAGTTGGCACTTCCAGGAGATCGGGCAGGGTGAGCGCTCCAGTGCCGGCTTGGCATTGGTGTCATGCCTGAGAAGCCGGAGGCCCTCGTGGCCGCATTCGAGGCTCAGCGCGTAGACGACGATCTCGGTCGAAGACGGCAGCTTTGGAAGATAGAGGTCGACAAGAAGGTTGGCGACGGCCAGACCATGCTTTTCCTCGGCAGCGCGGCGGCCCCGTTCCCTGCGCTCATTGTGAGCGGCTTCCCACCGAGGCCATTCAGCTCGGGCCTGGGCGAGCGTCACCCGGAACGGCGGCGGACCAGCAAGATCCTTCTCAAGCTTACGCAGGAAGACCTGCCGCTCCTCGCGAATGCGCTGCCGCCGTTCGGCAACATTCTTAGATTTATCGATGGCGATCACATCGCTTCAACGATCGAGGCGGTAGGCCCGCTCTCCTCCGTTCGTCCAGGACTGGTATCACCAAACGGCCTGTCTGATCTCGCGGTGCTTGTTCAGCTCACCGGGTCCCGACGAATGCCAGAAGGCGACGAGCCTGAATGCTTCCGGGTACGAGACCGTCGGGCTGGTTGACGCCCACCCTCGGCTTGGATTTGATCGACCATCGTGGAGATAACTCCGGAACTGGTCGTCGAACGTGTCCGTGCCGCAGGTGGGCGTCTGGTCCTGACCAATCTCGAACCGGACGAGTTGGCGGCTTGGCGGCGCGCGTCGAAAGCTGCCTACCTACGGTTGCTACGGGCAGGGCACGAGCGTCTGGAGCGTTCCGGGCAGCCGGGCACGCTGCGTCTGGTCCTGAAGCGCCTCGATGAGAAGCCGACGCCGCCGGATCCCGCCCAACTGGCGGCGTTACGGAAGGCACCGGAGCCGGTCCTTCCGCGGACCGGGGAGTTCGTGGACCGGGTGGTGCCGGCGCCGTCGAAGGTCGCCAACCCGCATCCGATCGCCGAGGAGTTGGTCCAGTCTCTGGACCGTTTGGATCGGTTTCTCTACGGTGCGGACTTCAGCTGGCGGGCACCGCGTCCGGGGTATCCGCTAGTCAAGATGCGCCGGATCTGGCAGGCGTTGATCAAAGAAGCAGCCTTCCGTGGCTATACAGTCCGTTTCTCGTTGGACCATCGCGACCGCTACGACCGGGGTCAACTCGTCATTGAAATCGGCCGGGACGAGTTCCCGATCGTCCTCTACGGCGACCGCAAACATACGCTGACCTTGACCATCAAGCAGAGGCATCCGAACCGGCGGCGCGGCTACGACAGCTGGGCGGAGGCCCCCGATCGGCCGCTGCACACCCGACTCGGTGAGGTGTTCACCCATATCGAGCGCTGGGCTGACCTGCTGATCCAGCAACGCGAGAAGGAACGTCAACGAGAGCGGGATGCCCGGCGCCGTCGCGAGCAGATCGAGGCCGCTGCCCGCAGCCGGTATGTCGAAGAGGATCGCCGTACGGTGCTCGCAAGGCGGATCGCCGAGGCCGATTTCGCCGACGATGCCCGTGCCTACAGCGCCGCCCTCGCGGCCGCCGCCGATCGTCTCCCGCTGCCCCGCGCCGACGACGTACGCGCCTGGGCCCACTGGGTGGGCGAGCACGCCGACCGGATCGACCCACGCCGCAAGCTCAAGGGCATGCCAGCCGAGCCCAACCCTAGCCGTGATGACCTGAAGCCGTTCCTGCCCAACAACGGCCTCTGGTACTAACCGTGATACCAGCGTCGATTCGGATGCCACGATTTCTGGGGCACGAGTGCCGATGGCATCTCCGCTATGGGCTCGGCGGACGGGTCTTCTGCTGGCTCTGTCGGCGAGGGGTCCGGCGGTGCCACTGGCGGGTCACACAGCGGATCGACCTGCGCCGCGTACGTCCGCGCCCACACCAGCCAGGAATCGTCGGCCGGCATCCCGGATGCCAGCAGTTGGTCGCAATGGTCACGGATCTGGCGGGCGAGTTTCCACGCTGCGACCTGCTCCCGCAGCACCTTATCCCGGCGTTTGATGATCTTTCGCTGTCGTTTCTGCTCGAGGCGCCGTTGCTCGGCGCGCTGTCGGGCGTCCCGCTGAGCACGGAGGTCCGACGTGCGGCGTTCCATCTCCTTCAGCACCTCGGGAAGATCGGCTTCGACGTTGCGCTGGGCATAGTCCGCCCACCGCGACACACCCTCGCCGGGACCGTCAAGCTCAACGACCAGCCGCAAGTTCCACCGTTTTCCAGTCTCCTCTGCGATCCGGACTCCGTATCGCTGGTCGGCAACCTCCACGACGACGAGCGTGTCGCGCTCACCGGACGCCACCCTGTATCCCTTGCTTGATGCCGCGTCGGCAAGGGCCTGCACGATCATCAGAGTCCGCGACCGGTTCGCCGCCGATGCCGGCAGGCGGTCCGGCTGATCACACAATCGATCAACGACCGGATGGGGATCGACCACCTCTGCCGGTACCGGGACAGCCGATGCCGCTGCCGGGCGGCGGTATCGGGCAGCAGGGTGCTCTCCCGGCCGCAACTCGATGGTCAGGTCCCCCTCGTTACGCCCGCGGTGCAGCAGGTGCCAGCCCGCTGGAACCTCACCGTTCTGCTTGACCGCGTGCAACAACCGTCGCCACGCCGCCCGTACCTCCTCGGGCGGACTTTTCACTTGAACGGCGCCGCCGCCTTCCTCGAGCAGATCGAGCAGCCCGGCAGCGGTCGATGGCGGCTTACGCCCGGCAGGCAAACTCAACATGTCGACCATTTTCGATGACCGAGTTTCGGCAAGTCCACCGCGGCAGCGACATTTCCCCGAATCGGGAGTCAGCAACCAGCTGTAGGCCGGACGGTCGGGCAGCCTTACCGACCTCCCTCTGTAGGTCTCGGTCCTTGCCCGACTGCGCAGGGCGAAGGCCCTCCATGTTGCCCTCGTACAGGCTCTTGCTGGCGAACCGTTTCCAGACGTCATCCGCAGGAGCATTCCGATGACCATCCGCCTGCGAACTCCCGGCGCAGAGCCCGCTGCGTTGCCTCACGGCTCCGCAACTCGCGAACGGTGTCAACTACGCTGTACCGCCGGTCCTGCGACCTACGCTGGTCCGGTGACCTACCCAGCGCGGTCCGGCAGTTACCCGACAGATTATGGACCCCGGAATCGCATCCAGAATGAGGAGCACCTCCGACGGATCGCCGAAGCCTTGGAACGCATCGCCGACGCGGTCGCCGGCCCGGTGGCCCGCACCGAGGCTGACCCGTTGCCAAGCTACCCCGTCATCGCAGAGGACGGAACCGATCCGACGTGGGCTGGCAGGTCCGAGCCTCACATTGCCTGCTGGGACGGGTCGCTTTACCTCGCCGTGTGTACCCGCTGCCCAGCGAAACCGGGCCAGGTCGTCGATCCCAGTGATTCCTCCACCTGCTTGGAGTACGCAGATTCGTCCTATGACCTGGACGAGCAACGTGCCGCACTGACCCGCCACCTCGGCCACCATCTCAAGCTTGAGGACCCCACCGCTGCGTTACCGATCTGGACGTGGTCAGATCAGCCTTGCTCCCGCTGCCACGCGCCGATCGGACAGAAATGCCGCACCGCGGCGGGACGGCCAAGCACCGCCGTTCACGCCGCACGCTGGCAAGACCATAGTCCTCAATATTGGTGAATTTCTCAGCAACGATGCGTCAACCCGCTGATCGTGCCTTTCGTACCGCCTGTGACGTAACACCAGCCCTACGGCGATAGGCGCTTTCAGCACATGTCGGGAAGCCAGTCGTTCACGGTATCGGCGAGCACTCTCGCCGATACGGCCTCTTGGGGAATGCGAACACCGTCACGGAGCAGTCTTTCGACTGGAGCGGCAGAGTCGCCCAGCCAGGTTGCCAGCGTGAGGGCTCGGTCCGCCTCGACTGGAGTCTGCCCGGGTTGGGCAATGCCCCGCTCCAAGAGCAGGCGGTATAGGCCATCGGCAGGGCGTACCGACGGAAGCCCTTCGGCAAGGGCCGACAAGTCAGCCGACACGGGGATGCGCAGGCCATCAGCGTCAAGATCACCGAAATAGGCTATACTGCGCACCTCGGGCATTTCCGAAACGCTGAGCACGGAGGCCTCGAAAGCGCCTCCAGCACCCCAGGCCATGTGTCCGACGGCGCTGGGCACGGTGGCTAGCACCCGGCGTAGGGAGTCGAAGGTGTCCGCGTTCTCGACGACCAGCAGGATCGGGCCGTTGCCGATCCGACGGACCGGTAGCGGCGGGCGTGACCGAAATGTGCGCAGCAGCGGAAGGGTGAGTCGGGCCGGCCCGAAAAGAGATGTACCGAGCAGTGCGTCGAGGCGCTTTTCGTACCCGAAGATCTCCAGAGATCGTTCGCGTAGCGGGAGGATGTCGGGATCGCGTCCTCTGTCACGAAACCAGGCGTTGACAGCCTGCAACACACCTACTTGGCCGACGGTCAACCGCGCGGTGGCAGCCCAGGACAACTCCGGTCGCCACGGCACTGCCCGCGCCAGGACTCCGGCGGATGCGGTCGCGGTCGGTGGAGTCATGGTCAGCCGGGCCGGCAGCGCTGGCTGTGCCGTGCGGTCGACGTTCCGGGAGGTTGTCACCACGCCGGCGTCGACAAGTGCGGCGATGGTGGTGGCGAGGTCGGCGCGGCGGGTTGCCAGAGTGGCCGAGGCCGGGTCGGCGCGGGCAAACAGCGGCCACAGCTCTGCGAGTGTGATCGTGCGCCTTTCCCAAGCTTCGAGTTCGGCTACCAGGCGGGCAGCGCGCGGCGTCAGCGACGTCATTCGGGCCTGCGGTAGACACGCGTGGCGGTAACCGTTCCTGGGGCGGTTCCGGTCGAGGCTGCGTCGTCGGCCGTGAACGGTTCGGGCAGCTGTTGGCGGACTACCTCGGCGACACGGATGTGTTTCAGCCCGGCGCGCAGGTCGGCATCGTTGCGCATGCGGACCCACAAGGGAAACGCGGCCAGGGCCCGGTCGTCCGACAACCCGGTCGTGTAGACCAGCTGCACGCCAAGGGCTGCCGCGACACCCTGCTGCAATTCCAGAAGGTATTCAGCGCTGGCCTTGCCGATGGGGTTGTCCAGAAAAAGCACTCCGGAATGCCGGGCGCGCATTTTCCCTCGTTCGTTAGCTCGAAGGGCCGCCATCGTGCAATAGAGCACGATCGCGGCGGTGAGTTCCTGGCCGCCGGAGAAAACCTCGTTCATGTTCTCGATGGGTACGCGCTCGTCGCGCAGGACCGCGTCGGGCTTGAGGAGGTCCACGTGGAAGCCCTTCGGTACGGCTGTCTCGATGCTGCGGAGCAGGAGAGCGACGCCGTCGCGTTTCGGTGCGGTGCCGCCGGTCCCGGTGCGGGCGCTGATGGTGGTGGACAGCTCGTCGACTACTTCGCCGATACGGGCAGCGAGCAGGCTCGGGTCCGGTTCGGTGAAACGGATGCGCAGGAACTCCTTGCCTTCCCATTCGCCGAGCCCAGCCGGCAGCTTCGAGAGCCGAGAAGCGGTGCGCAGGGTCTTGAGCGCGCCGTCGACCAGCGCCGCCAGCCGGTCGACGATCAGTTTGCGGTGTCGGCTGGCTGAGTCCAGATCAGAGGTCAGGGTGGCGAGGCGCTGGTCGAGTTGTCCCGCGAACTCGCCCGCGCGGATCGCCAACTGATCTCGGTCGAGGCCGACGAGTGCCCGTCTAGCGACGTTGTTCATCGTTTCGAACCGGGGCTGGTTGGCCAGCCGTACGGCGATGTCGACAAGCCGGATGACTTCCCGTCCGCTGTCGCGTTCCTCGTCTCCCGTGCTGCGCAGCGTCTCCTGGATCCGGGTGGTCGCTGTGCGGGCGTCTTCAGCGGCGCCTGCGTAGAGCTCGGTGCTGTCGGTGCTGCCGGTGCTGTCGGCGTCAGGGTGTGCGAGCAGCACGGTCAGCGGGGCCAGGACTTCGCGGAAGGCTCGAGCTGCTTCACCCGCTTCGGTTGTCCGGCGGTTCAGGTCCGCCGCGTGCGTGACCGCGTCCTCATGGCGCTGCTGGGCCTCACGTTGGTCGGCGGTGGCCGCGGTCAGCAGCGTCCGGCCGTGGTCAACGCTTGTCGGGCGGCGGTCGTCGGTCAGCTGGATCCACACGTTGCGGTTATCGGAGGGGGTAGCCGCTTTCAGTTCGCTGCCGAGTCCCCCGACCCTGGTGTTCGTGGCATTGATGGCCGCGTCGTAGCGTTCACGTTCTCGTTTTGTCCGGGCGATGGCTGCTTGCCGGCTTGCCGCATCGCTGCCTTCCGGAGTCGCCAGAAGTTGCATACCATGTGCGACGTCTTCGGTGTCACGGCCGTTGACATCCGCTCGGACCCGGGCTGCCTCCTTTTCCGCTGCGGTCGCCGCGGCTCGGAGGTCTTGGCCCACTTCCACCGCAGCGTACGTGGCGGCAGCCGCCAGGTAGGTGGCACGGAGCACAGTGATGCTTTCTCCTGGCACCGTGTCGGAATGTCTCCCGGTGGAACTGACGATGTCGCCCATGTCGGTGTGGTGACGTTCTGCGCGGCCGGATGCGTTCTCCGCAGCACGGGCGGCTTCGGTCGCCAACGCCTGTTGACGGAGACGTTCCTGGGCGAACTCGTCCGCGGTTCGCCCGGCTAGCTTTATCGACTCGTCGAGCTCGGGAAGTCTCCTGCGCAAATGTTCAACGGCTTTCACCGACTCCGCCAGGCGGTCGAGTTCGCCTGCCCGGTCGGCGGCGGCGCGTTCAACATGGCGATACTCGGCGAGCTCGGCCTCAATACCCTGCTGTACGTCGTCCGCTTCTTCAGCTGCGTCGCGGGCCATACGATCGGTCTCGAGAGCAGTGGCAAGCGCCTCGTCGAGAGCGTCCATGGCTGCACGCAGTTCCGCCAGGCGACCGGGCGGACACGCGCGGGTCCAGCCCGCCAGATCCGCACGAACTGCCCGAAGATGTCGCAGCGTTTCGGTCTCCGCTGCGATTTCCGCGCCACGTGTCGCCATAGCCTCGCGGATTTGCTCACGGCGTAGCTCGGCCGCGTGGACGTCGAACAGTGCCGGGTTCGGCTCGACAACGAACTGGTCGGGCAGGTCCGGTTCGGTAGGCGACCCCGGCTCGGCGCTGTCTGCTGAATACAGCATCCGGGCGCTGGTCCCGACAGTGACCGCCGCAGCGGGGAGAAGCCGCGCGGCGGTCAGCGCCTTGCGTGCGTCGGACATCGACAGCGGGTCGACGACGACGACCCCATCCGCCAACTCGGGATGGGTTGCGATGATTGTGCTCCGTTCATCGGCGGCGACGCTCTCGGCCAGATATCGCCAGCCGGCATGTGCGACGACACCTGCGACATGCAGCACGCTCAGGCTGGCCTCGACCTCGGCCCGAGGGGGTAAGAGTCCGCCGTCACCCAATCCGTCGAGTAACCGCTGATCGTCGTTCTGTGCTGCCCGCACGGTGTCCAGGCGTCCCTCACGCAGCGTCTCCTCGGCTTCCAGAGCGGCGGTCAGGGCGCCGGTGTTGGCGTCGAGCATGTCGACGTCGAGCTCATCGCTGGACAGCGCGATCCGTACGAGATCGTCTGCAGTCAGCCGCGCGGCCTGATCAAGAACCGTCTGGAGAGCACGGTCTGCCTCCTGGTGCTGTCCACGAACCTCGCCCAGCGCGTCGCGGGTCCGTTTTTCAGCGCTCGCCGTGTCTCGGACAACACTTTGCGCATCTCTGAGCCTTTGCTCGAGCTGCTTGAGCTGCCTGCCGGTGAACTCCGCCGCCTCCCTGCCTTCATCTGCCGCCCGCGCCACATCCTGACCAGCCGTCAGCAGTCCGTCCGCTACTGCGGCATCCACCTGTGCTCGGTTTTCGGCGGTCTTGGCCAGGATCGTTTCCCGCTCGGTCTGCCATTTCCCTGCGTCGAGCAGCACTCGCGTACGTTCGTCGTTCAGCTCATTCGCGCGTTCGCCGTGCGTCCTCGCCGCCTCGTTGAGGCGGTCGCGCTCCTCACGCGCGGCGGCCGCTTCGGCATTCAGCTTGCTTAACAGAGCACCAGCGGCGTCGTCTCGCTTGTCGAGCGCCGGGCGCGCCTCTCGTTCCGCCTCCGTGATCTGCTGCGCCAGCTGCTCGGATTCTTGCTCCGCCCGGGTCTTGCGTTCCAGAAGCTCGGCAAGCGCCCAGCCGCGCAGGTCGGCATCTGCGGCATCGCGGCCATCCGTCGCTACTGCTTTTTCTTTCTGAGCCTGGGCATGCTCCAATACCAGCGTCAGGCGACGAATCTCATTGACGACGTCGCGTGCCCGGTCACGCTCGGTTTCGCGCGCGCTTGCGGTTTTTGTCGCCTCCTCCGCCAGCTCGCGCAACCGCTGCGTTGCCGCGGTCTCGGCCGCCTCGCGTGCCCGGATCCGGCGCAGCAACATGACGCCCTGGGACTCGACGGCTTCTCGAGCCACCCGGGCCGCGCTGTGCCGCCCGTGGGCAGCGGCCACCGGCCTCAGCGCCGACACAGCCCCCTCGGCGAAGTCGCGCTCCAGCAGCATCGCCTGACGATCACCGACGGTTCGGGCATAACTGTCGAAGTTTTCAGCGACGCTGACTGCATCCTCGGGATCGAGAACGATCTTGAGAAGCCATTCCACAAATTCTCTGCTGGACTTGAACTTGAACGCGCTCGCGGCATCCCCTTCATCGGCGTTCATCCGCCGCTGTATACCGAACATGTCCGGTTCGATGCCGATCGTGCGCAGATGATCCGCCCAGGCTCCGACCTCCGGGCCGGTCCAGGCCAGCTGCGTGACCGGGGCCGCGCGATCGATCTCCTGAAGTGCCTCACGGAAGCCCTCCAGTCGCAGCTTGCGGCCTTCGGCGGTAAACGGCAGATCATCCATCTCCACACCCTGGTGCGGGCGTAGCGACCACCAGTGCTCTGCCAGCCGGTCGGCCGCAACGCCGCCGCGCCGCCGCTGAAGCACCTTGCCGGTGATGACACGGTCGCCGGTGCGCACGTGCATCCACTCCAGGACGATGTGCGCTGCGTCATCGCCGATGACGAACTTCTCCATCACCGCCGCCGAACCACCGACAGCGTTGCGCTTTCCCGGCAATACGACTGAAAAGAGCAGCTTGAGCAGCACACTCTTGCCGCCGCCATTCTCCAGGAGCAGAAGACTGTACGGACTCGGGCGCCGGGTAGGGGCATCGAACAGGCTGCCCTGACTTCCCACGATCTTGCCGACACCGGACAGATCAAGGGTGACGTCGGTGTAGCGCGCGCCGCGTGGACCTACACCGAACAACCGGACGCGGTTGAGTTCGTACATCGCCCGTCCCTCTCTACAACTCGGTCAACGACTCGGCCGTCCAGCCGACCGCGATAGTGGCGCTGCCGTCGCTGATCTCGGTGATGCCGAGACGAAGCAGTTCGTCGAACATGACCACCCCTGCCTCACGGACCTGAACCCGGTAACGCGGGGTGGTCCGGAAGGTGCCACGGCGGTCGGTGCCAGTGCGCACGAGAAGCCCCTGGTCGGCGAGAAACGTCAGCGCCTTACCGACGATTCCAGTGGTACTGCTGGTCAGAGCACGCCCATCGCCGGTGCTGCCAGTCCGGGCACGGCGGGTATAGGCGTGCCATGCGCTCTCTAACCCGGGCTGATCCACGGCAGTGTCGCCCGAGTCGGATTCGGCGGCCCTTTCAGCCAGCCGGCTGGCTGCCTCGCGAACGAAAGCATCCACACCATCGACCGAAATGCGCCCCAGGTATGTCTCGTTGGCAAGGTCGGCGGGCCGGGGGAAGGCCAACGTGGCCGCTCCCAGATGCGCTAAGGCGTGCAGAACACGTTCCGCCGCCTTCCCCTCGCCACCGGTCCGCCGTGCGTAGTCGGTCATCTTGACCGCGAACACGCTGTCCTCGACCGACCCGACCACGATGCCACTGCGTTCGCTGATCTCCAACACGACGAGATCCAGCCCCGAGGCTACGGCCTGCACGGCTGCGATGAACTCGTCATCGGTGCGGGCGCGCAGCACCAGGCTGCGATACACGTCGTCGCGAGCGGGCACCAGCTTGGGACGTAATCCGTAGGCGATGAGGCGAGCGGCGTCGGCGGTGACCTGGACTGTCGTGGTCATGCGGCTTCGGCCTCCTGGTAGGAATCGACGGAAGCGGGTTCGATAGCGGCGCGGGCCACGATGAGATCCGCACCGCCGTACTCGGGATCATGCAAAGGGGTGCCGTCGTCGACGGCGATGAACACACTGGGCGCGCCGTGCCGCATCGCCGGGTTGATTTCCTGCGCAGCGAGCGCCACAACCCTGACGACCACGAGTCTGGCGAGCTCGGGATGCAGGCTCCGCGCCTCCGCCAGCAGCCCGGACAGTCGTCGTGGTGCTTCGACGTCCAGGTCGAGTAAGTCGTCGAGTAGCTCGTAGCATTCCGGAGGAAACGCCGGCTCCTCCTCCGTCTCGTCGAGGTCGGGTTCCTCGATCTCACCCCCGAGCAGCTCACGCTCGGCCGGCGGGGTCACGAGTGCCAGAAACAAGTCGGTCAGCCGCAATGCGGGCGGCACACTCACTCCGGCGCCCCGTCCGAAATACGCGGCCAGAACGTCATCGGCCTGCATCACCGTAAGGGCGAGCGCCGGTACGAGCAGCTGAGCATGTAGGTCCAGTGATGCCGCGACACTGCCCGGCGCGAACGTCTGCCGGTCCTGCTGCGCACGAAAACGCCGGCCCGCGCCCTGCAATGCCGCCTGCAACTGCTCGTGGCGGCGCAGACAGTCCCGGACGACCTCGACAAGCTGCGCGGCCTGGAGTTTGCGGGTCGGGATGTCGGCGGTGTCGCGTACCTGAGTGATATTGACGAGGATGGCATTCTCCGCCTTGTAGCGGGCCTCGATGTGTTCGATCGCCTCGGCGATGAACTGCGGCATCTCGTGCAACCAGTCCACGGTACGGACGTCGCGCTCGGTCGCTTCGAGGCGCTGGCGCAGCTTCTCGCCGTACTGGATGGTGCGGTAGCGGGCGGCCTGGGCGGCGGCTTGAGCATCCGACAGCCGGCCCCGTTTGATGAGGGTCTCCAAGCGCAGATCCGCAGCGATCTGCGCTGATTCGATGTCGATCTCCAGGGCGCCGACAAGGACGTTCACCGCCTCGTTCGTGGCACGGAGGAAGATGCCGCCGTCCGCCCCTGATACTTCCTCGATCAGCTTGAAATCGAACGCGTATCGGCTGTAGCTACCGTCACTCGTGGTCATGCCGTAGACCGCGCGAAAGCCCCGGTCGGCCGAGCCCACGTTCAGCAGGTTCTCCAGTACCCAACGTGCTACCCGGGAGTGCTCCGCGTCGTCGCGTCCAGGCATCTGCCGGGCAGCGAAGGCAGCAAGGTCAGCCAAGATCCGCTCGGGAGGAGCCCCAGCGTCGAAGTCCATCGCCAAGGTGACCAGGTCGATGGCATTAAGCGCCAGTTCGCTCATCTGATAGACAGCGAAGTCCGCCGACTGAACCTGTGCCTTCCGGCTGTCGAGGTCGTGCAACGGCGCCGTGCAGGCTAGCGCCTTGACTCGCTGAGCGAACCCGATATCACTCCCTGTTTGCGACACAGCCCGGACAGTAGTGCTTGGGTGCGACCCAGAACATAGCCCGATGGTCGTCGTCACGAAAGAATGTTCCGCCAGAGGTAGCCGGGCAGGAGGTCATATCCCATGGACGAGCCCCGCAAACGATCTCGCGGACGCTTGCGGCGGAAGGCGTCTCCTGCGCTGGTCAGCCCGGTGAAGTTTGCAGTTCGGCCCGCCAGGTCCGGAACCGTTCTCGCATCGCCGCAACCTGGTCGGGTTCGAGCCCGTAGTCGATGAAGTCCTGATCGTCGAAGCGGCTGATCGCGCCGAGCATCTGCGCGAAGAACTGCCGGTCGAATCCGGCGTCGGCCTCTGACGCCAGAATGCATAGCTGCTCTGCCGTATATCGGCCACGAGTTATAGCGGCGTCGATGTCGATGAAGTCCCGCGCGGCGGCCCGGTTGTACAAAGCGTCCATCTTGCCCGCCATCACGTCGTCAGGGTGCAGGACCAGACCGATCTGCATCTCAACGGGCGGTTGAGCGCGCCAGTTGGCGACGAGTTCGACCCGATGTTGCTGGTCCGGAGCGGAGGCCTGGCAGACGTGCAGGCGGGCGAATGTCTCCAATCTGAGATCGACCACAACATCGAATCCTTCGCTTTCGAAGGCAGCGATGACGGCATCCACAGCGGTAGGAAAGTCAGCGCGCCGTTGCCAGTCGGCGAACAGGTCGACGTCCTCGCTCGGCCTGTCGATGATGCCGTGCGCCGCGACGGCATGCCCTCCAGCCAAGGCGAAGCCGAACGGGCCGCCCGCGCGTAGACCGATCTCGGCAAGCACGAGGTGCAGTGGCTCCGCCTCGTGAGGCACTACGCGGCGGCCCTGCGGGATTCAGCAAGTACCGGGTGTTTCGACTCCCAGGCGAGTCGCACCTGCGGCGGAAGGACCAGGCCACCCCAAAGGCGTCGGAGTGTCGGCCCGTCCAGCCAGAGCTGCAGATCCTCGGTGATTGTCGCCTCGCGCAGGACGGTCTCGTACATGCTGGCGAGCCGGCGCGGGTTGTCGAGGTCGTATCGCGCACGCCCGGACCAGTCGAGCCGTCGGCTGAGCACGATTTGACCCGCGATCGGCCCGTTCAGCTCATCGAGTTGCTCGATGACGACATACGGCCGCTGATCTGCATACCGTGACCCGCGCGGCGCGCCAGGCCCCGACTCGGTCAGCTCAGCCACAGTCCTGTTCCTCTCATCGCATGTCCGGCAGGCGGGCAGGACCCGATACAGATCCTATCGCCGGTATCGGGGGCCGTGCGACCAGCACAAGGTCAGGAGTTGGTTCTTCACGCTCAAGGATGGGTCGCCGCTGGCTGGAGGTGGAACAGCGCCGGGAACTGCGCTGGATGACCTGTCTGACGGATTGCAGCCGGGGCACCGGGGCTCCCCACACGTTGCGCCATCGCCGGTCGCCACGGCCGCTGGACGTGGTCGGCAAGCAGCCCTCGTGATTACATAGAGTGACGGCCGCGACAACTCCCCCACCATCACGTACCGATTCCTCACCATCGTCATTCGCGGAGCCCTGACCGGCTCGTCAGAACGACGCGGAACGACAGCTCGCGGGGCAGTCCGACGTTGGGTCATCCATCGTTCCAGTTGAATCAAGCGATGAACTCGCCCAGGATTTAGCCATGATGCCAACCGAAAGTATCCCTAGTGGACTTCACCTCGTCCCGACGCCCACACGCAAAGTAACCAGCGCGTCAGCCGGCATAACGGCTCTGAGCTGGGAAAATGGCTCCCACAGCGCACCGGAGCGCCCTGCCGTGCAGACACGACCCATCGACAGCCATCTCGCACTCGTAAATCGCGGACATCTACGAGTTTTCGAAGAAAAATGCAGGGTCGACTATCGAAAGTCGACCCTGCATTGACCTGCAGAAACTTGCCTTTTCAGTCCTTCAGAAGCTGTCGCGCCATGACGATTCGCTGAACCTGGTTGGTGCCCTCGTAGATCTGGGTGATCTTGGCGTCGCGCATCATGCGCTCGACCGGGTAGTCGCGGGTGTAGCCGTATCCGCCGAGGATCTGGACCGCGTCGGTGGTGATCTCCATGGCGGCGTCCGAGGCGAAGCACTTCGCGGCCGCGCCGAAGTAGGTCAGGTCGGCGTCGCCGCGCTCGCTCTTGCCGGCGGCGGCGTAGGTGAGCTGGCGGGCCGCCTCCAGCTTCATGCCCATGTCGGCGAGCATGAACTGCAGGCCCTGGAAGTCGGCGATCGACCTGCCGAACTGCTTGCGCTCCTTGGCGTACGAGAGAGCGAAGTCGAGCGCGCCCTGCGCGATGCCGATGGCCTGCGCCGCGATGGTGACCCGGGTGTGGTCGAGGGTCTTCATGGCGGTGGCGAAGCCGGTGCCCTCGTCGCCGATCATCCGGTCGGCCGGGATGCGTACGTTGTCGAAGTAGACCTCGCGGGTGGGCGAGCCCTTGATGCCGAGCTTCTTCTCCGGCGCGCCGAAGCTGACGCCCTCGTCGGACTTCTCGACCACGAAGGCGGAGATGCCGCGGGAGCGGGCGGACGGGTCGGTGACCGCGAAGACGGTGTAGTACTCGGAGACGCCGGCGTTGGTGATCCACCGCTTCACGCCGTTGAGCACCCAGTGGTCGCCGTCGCGGACCGCGCGGGTGGTCATCGAGGCGGCGTCGGAGCCGGCCTCCGGCTCGGAGAGGCAGTACGAGAACATCGCCTCGCCGGACGCCACCTTCGACAGGTACTTGTGCTTGAGCTCCTCGGAGCCGGCGATCAGCAGCGGCATGGTGCCGAGCTTGTTGACCGCGGGGATCAGCGAGGAGGAGGCGCAGGCACGGGCCACCTCCTCGATCACGATGGCGGTGGCGAGGGCGTCGGCGCCGGCGCCGCCGTACTCCACCGGGATGTGTGGCGCGTGGAAGTCGGAGGAGCGGAGAGCGTCGTACGACGCCTTGGGGAACTCGCCGGTCTCGTCGGCCTCGGCGGCGTGCGGGGCGACCCGCGCGTCACAGATCTCGCGCACCGCGGCACGGATCGTCTCGTGGTCCTCCGGAAGCCGGTAGACGTCGAAGTCAGCCATGTCCTTAACCTTCCCTAAGCCGGTCCCGGGGCCATGTTACCGGCGCGTAGCGTGGCCCTGGCAACACCGCCTCCTGTGCCGAATATCGCCGCCCGTTCGGGGGCATGCTGGGAAACCGCCGGGTTCGGGGCCGTTTCCGCAGATCTCCACCCGCTTGAGACTGTTCTAATGAGGTGTCGGAACGGCATGCTCTAACTACAGAGAGCGGCCGGGTGGGTGCGAGGGGGTCCTGTGGCGCAGGCAGACGAGCCCGACTACGTAGACGAACTGGCTCGTATCGACGCGTCGATAGCGGATCTGAAGATCCGGGACATGCAGGCCGCCGCCGAACGCACCAAGATCGCCAGCAAGATCCAGGCCGCCCAGTTCCAGCGGGACATCCTGTCGCACGCCCAGAAGCAGAAGGGCGCCAAGAGCCGCCGCTCGACCCGGCGCCGCCCGCCCGAGGACTTTCCGCCGCCCCCGCCGCCCGGCGCCCCGCACGCCGCCGAGGAGCCGCCGCCCCGGCCGCGCCGTCGGCAGCCTCCGCCGCCGGACTGGGCCGAGCCGGGCACCGCGCACACCGGCCCGCCCGGTGCCGCCTCCGACGGGGTGACCGTGCTGGTCGACGATCCGCCGCCGACCGAGCGGGTGGCCCCGCCGCCGGGCTCGCGGCGGCCGCCGCTGGCCACCATGGAGCATCCGCCGGAGGCCTCCACCCAGTCGGTGCAGAACATCCTGCTCGTCCTCGGCGCCCTGCTGCTGGGGGTGGCGGCCGTGGTGTTCGCCGGGGTCGCGGTCTCCAACGCGTTCGCCCGGGCGCTGATCCTGGCCCTGGCCACCGGGATCGCCCTGTCCGCGGCGCCCGGCGTGGCCAAGCGGGGACTGACCTCGACCGGCGAGACGATCGCGGCGATCGGCCTGATCCTGCTGCCGATGACGCTGTACGCGCTGCACGACACCCCGCTGACCGGCGGCGACGTGCCGACCGCGCTGTACCTCGGGATCACCTTCGCGATCACCGCGGTGGCCGGGTTCCTCTACGCCGGGGTCACCCGGCTGACCGCTCCCCGGTACGCGACGGTCATCGCCACTCAACCGGTGGCGCCGCTTCTCGCGTACCCGTTGATCCAGAGCCCGGCCGGCTGGGGCCTCGCGCTGACCGCCGTGGCCGCGCTCGACCTGCTTCTTCTCACCCGGGTGATCCGCACCGGGCGGCTGGTGCCGCGCTGGCCGGTGGGCCGGCCGGTGCCCGCCGACCGCGTGTCGCTCGCGGAGGCGGACGCCGACGCCGGGCGGTTCACGCGGCGTGAGGACGAGCCCGATCCGGCGGACCCGTCGGCGTACTCGGCGGACGCCCCGCCGCGCCCGGAGTCCCAGCCGGAGGAACCGGATCTCATCATCAGCGGGCTGAACCGTCCCCGGCGCCGCTGGTCACCGAGCCGGATCTTCCCCGGCCCGCGACCGGCGGGCGCGCCGCCGGCCGGTTCGGTGCCGCTGGCCCCGCCGGCCGTCCCGCCGTCGGCGGACTGGCTCCGGGAACTCACCTTCGCCCTGCTCTGCCTCGCGTCCGCGGGCGCGCTGCTCTACTCCTCGGTGGCGCTGCTCCAGGCCGGTGTGGTCGGTGACGCGCTGCGGTCCGGCCTGATCCTGGTGGCCGCGGCCGGCACCGCGGTGGCCGCGGCCCGGCTGCTGCGGCACCCGCTGGCGCTGAACGTGGCGGGTGGCGTCCTGACGCTCGCGGTGATCGGCGCGATCGCCCGGATCGCCGGGGTGGCCTCCCCACCGTGGAGCGTGGTGGCCGCCGCCGGGACCGTCGCCCTCACCGGCGCCGTGATCGGGATGCTGCCCGAACCGGTGCGCCGCGGCCCGCAGTACGCGTCGACCGCCGCCCTCTCCCTGATCGGCCTGATCGTCGGGGTGGACGCGATCCGGGCGGCGATCGCCCCGGTCGCCGCGGCCCGGCCGGTCTGGGACGCCGACACCGCGGCGTACGCCCAGAGGCTGGCCGAAGCGGTCGGCCCGTCCGGCTGGCTGCTGGCGTTCAGCGCGCTGCTGATGACGATCGCCGCCGCCCTGGCCCTGCCGTCGAGCATCCGCCACGAGGGTGCGGTCGCCGGGATCGCGCTGACCGCCCTGTCCGTACCAGCCTCGCTGGGTCTGCCCTGGTCGGAGGCCCCCTGGCCGCTGGTGCTGGCGGCGATCGGCCTGGGCGCGGCCGGCCTGTGGGCGAGCACCTCCCGGATCGCGTACGCGCACGTCGCCGCGGCCGGGGTGGTCGGGCTGTTCGGGGCGTGCGCGGCGCTGAGCGCCTCCTGGCTGACCGCGGCCGTGCTGACCGCGCTGGCCGGCGCCGGGGTGATGGTCACCATCGCGGCCCGGCAGATCCCGGTCCGGCTGTTCGCCTGGGTGGTCGGCGACTGGGCGTCGGGCGCCGCGGCGCTGGCCGTTCCGGGCGCCGCGGTGACCGCCGCGCTGGCCGTCGCCGACCCGGGTGGCGGTCCGCCGCCGAACGCCGGGTCGACCGTTCCCGCGCTGGCCGCCGGGTTCCTCGCGGTGGCCGGCACGCTCAGCTACGCGGCCGTCTTCCAGGTGGCCCGCCGCGAGATCAGCCTGCCGCTGACCGTCGGCACCGGACTCGGCGCGGTGACGCTGGCGCTGGCGGCGCTGTTCGCCCCGGGCGCCACGGCACCCGACGTCTGGGTCGGCGCGCTGCTGCTCGGCGCGGCCGGGCTGCTGTTCTTCGCCAAGTCGATCGACAACCGCGGGCGTACCGACCGGCTGCTGGACGGCCCGGACATCGCCGCGGCGGCCGCCACCGTGGCGATCTGCGGCGCGCTCGCCCGGGTGGCCGCGCTCGGCTTCCCGGCCGCGCCGCTGGCCGTCGCCGGTGTGGTGGTGCTGCTCGTCGGGATGGGCGTCACCGTCCTGCCGGACGACTGGCGGCCCGGCCCGGCCCGCGGCCTGGGTATCGCCGCGCTGGTGGTCGGGGCGATCGCCGGCTGGCAGGCGCTGGTCGGCGGGCTCAAGGTGCTGTCGCTGCCGGGCGGGCTGTGGGAGGCCCAGCTGGACGCCTATCCGGCGACCGCTCCGGCGGGCGCCTGGCAGGCCCCGTTCGCCCTGGTGATGGTCGCGATCACGGCCGGCATCGCGATGCCCCGGCCGTGGTCGTCCTACGCGTCCGGGCTCGCCGCCGCGCTCGCCGCCATCGGCACCCCCTACGCGCTCGGCTTCCCCTGGTGGTCGCCGCTGATCATCGGTACCGCGGTGGCGGTCGGCTACGCGCTGGCCGCCGTCGCCGCCCTCGACCCGCACGCCGCCCGCGCCCGGGCCGGGGTCGCCGCCGTGGCGCTGCTGCACGCCGTCGCGGTGGGTCTGGCCCGCCCCTGGTCGACCGCGCTGGCGCTGCTCGCGGTGGTGCTGCTCGGCACGCTGGTGGCGGCGATGGCCCGGATCCCGGCGCGGCTGCCCGCGTCGGCGTTCGAGGACACCGCCGAGTTCGAGAGCGCCGATCCGGACCGTCCCCCGGTCCGGGTGCTGCCCCGGCACCGGGCGCAGATCGGCGGGGCGGCGACCGCCTCGGCGCTGCTGGCGCTGCCCGGCTTCCTGGCCGCCGTCGCCGCCGACCAGGGTCACGACCTCCAGGTGGTGCTGACCGCCGCGCTGGCCGGTTCCACGCTGGGTCTCGCGGTGCTGGCCGCGGCCGGCCGGTACCTGCCGCAGTACCTTCCCTGGGCGACGATCGGCGTGGTCCTGGGCGCCTCGGTCACCGCGGTCGCCTGCATCCCCACCGACTACCCGACCGCCCTGTACGCCGCGGCCGCCGCCCTGGTCGGGGTGCTGGCCGAGATGCTGCGCGGTTCGGTCCCGCCGCCGCCGGCCGACCCGGTGCCGCGGGTGGCCCCGTTCAACAACCCGGCGGTCGGCCGGTATTCACGGATCCGCCGGCCCGGCTGGGGTGAGCGCTGGCTCGCCGACCCGGCCACCGGCGCCGTCATGCTCGCCCTGCTGCCCACCGTGCTGGCACTGTTCTCGCTGGCCCCGGCCCTGCGGGCGGCCCTCGTCGACCCGTTGAAGCAGCTCGGCGCGATCTGGCAGGGCCCGGTCCCGGCGCTCGCCGACCCGGCCGTCGGCAACGTGGACGCCACCAGCGCCCTGGCCGCCGTGCTGCTCACCGGCGCGGCCGCGCTGGCCGCGATCGGGTTCGGCGGCAAGGCGTCCGAGGCGGTGCCGGTGATCCTGCCGGGGCTCGCGCTGACCCTGCTGATCACCCCGATCGCCCTGCACGCCGGCTATCCGGCGGCCACCGGGGCGGCCCTCGTGGTGTTCACCATCTCGATGCTGGGGCTGGCGCTCACCCCGCCGCCGCTCGCGACCCGGGCGCCGGTGCTGCGGACCACCCGGACAGCGGTGTTCGTGATCGGTCTGCTGGCCGGTGGCGCCGGGCTGGCCGGGAGCCTGGCCGAGGTGCCGCTGACGCTGTTCACGCTGGGCAGCGCGGTCGGTGTCGGGCTGGTCGCGGCGATCAACGGGCGTACCCAGATGGCCCGGCTGCTGGGCTGGCTGTTCGCCGCCCTGATGGGTCAGATGTTCGTGCTCGGCGTGTCGATCGCGGCCGGGCTGGAGCGGCAGTGGGCGGCGTTCGGCGTCCTGGCCGTGGGCGCGGTGCTGCTCACCCTGGAGGCGGCGCTGCCACGGCTGGGGCTGCCGCAGTACCGGGCCGAGGCGGTCACGATCGAGTGGAGCGGCTACACGTCGGCGGCGATCGCCGGGGCGCTGGCGTTCGACTCCCCCACCCACCTGGCGGCGCTGCTCGCGGCCTGGGGTGCGGTGCTGGGCCTGGCGGCGTCCCGGCCGGACCGCAGCCCGAGCCAGCGGCGCACGCTGTTCTGGGTGGCGGTCGGGTTCGAGATCGCCGGCTGGTGGCTGTTCATCTCGCTGGCGTCGGTGGGGCTGCCGGAGGCGTACACGCTGCCGTTCGCGGCGCTGGCCCTCGCCGTCGGTGTGGTCGAGGCCCATCACCGGCCGGATCTGAGCAGCTGGGCGGCGTACGGTCCGGCCCTGCTCGCGGCGTTCGTGCCGACCATCGGGATCGTGCTGACCGGTGACGGCGGCGACCTGCGGGCGGTGCTGCTGCTGCTCGGTGCGGTGCTCACGCTGATCGTCGGGTCGCGGACCCGGCAGCAGGCGCCGGTCGTGGTCGGCACCGCGGCCACGGTGATCGCCGCGCTGGCGTTCGCGTTCACCGTCGGTGGTCCGTGGCTGATGCTGGTGCCGGTCGGCGTGGTGCTGCTGTTCCTGGGCGCGTCGAGCGAGAACCGTCGCCGCACCCAGGAGTTCCGTGAGGTCCTCGCCAAAATGCGGTGAACCGGATCGTGAAACGCTGCGTCCTTACTCTGCATGGAGGACGACCTCTGCGGGGAGGACGACGCGGCGCTACGCCGGATCGCGGCCGGTGACCGGGCCGCGTTCCAGGCGTTCTACCGTGCGCACGCGCCCTGGCTGGCGGCCCGCCTGCGCCGCCGCTGCCCCGACCCGGAGTTGGCCGCCGAGCTGCTCCAGGAGACGTTCCTGGCGGTGTGGCGGGTGGCGGCCGGCTATCGGGGCGGAGCCGAGGCGGCCGGCTGGCTCTGGTCGATCGCGCTCAGCCGGCTGATCGACTCCCAGCGGCGGGCCGCGGTCCGGCCGCGTACCGTCGCCGCGCTCGCCGACGAGGAGCACGGCCGCCACCCGTCGGCCGAGGACGAGGCGCTCACCCGGGTCTGGGACGCCGCGGTGATCGACGCGCTGCGACGGCTCTCCCCCGAGTTGCGTGCGGTGTTGCGGGCGACGGTCCTGGACGGGTTGAGCGTCCGGGAGGCGGCCGTCCTGCTCGGCGTACCCGAGGGAACGGTGAAGACCCGCGCCATGCGGGCCCGGCGGCAGCTGCGGGAGGCACTCTCATGACCGATTTCCACGTCGCCGACGCCGATCTGCTGGCCTGGGCCGAGAACCGGCTGACCGAGCCGGCCGCCTGGTCGGTGGAGGCGCACCTGGACGACTGCGCGGCCTGCCGGTTCCGGGTGCCGGCCACGCCGGCGCTCCCACCCGCACCGATGGACCTGCCGCCGCGGGGACGGGTCCGCCGGCCCACCCGGGCACGCCGGATCCGGCTGCTCATCGGGGCCGGGCCGCAGGCGCGGGTCGCCTGGTTCTCGGCGGTGGCCGTGACGGTGCTGCTCACCCTCACCGTGGCGGCCCAGCCGGGCGACCGGGTGCCGCACTGGCTGCTGCTCCTGGTGGCGCCGCTGCTGCCGGTGCTGGGTACAGCGGCGTCCTACGGGCCGCGGTCGGATCCGATGGCCGAGATGGTGGCGTCGACGGCGTACGGCGGCCTGCGCATCGTGCTGTGGCGGACCCTGTCGGTGCTCGCGGTTTCGCTGCCGGTGGCGGCGGCCGGCGGGGTCGTCTCGGCCCTGGGTTCGCCGGCGGTCTGGCTGCTGCCGTGCTGTGCCCTGACCGCGCTGACCCTGGCGCTGGCCACGTTCACCGGCCCGGCGCTCGCCGCCTGGGTCGTCAGCGGTGGCTGGTTCGCGCTGGTCACCGCCGCGCACGGTCTCCCGGAGGACACCGCGCCGCTGGTGGACCCGCCGGCCACCCCGGTGTGGCTGGCCGTTCTCGCGGCGGCGGCCCTGATCATCACGCTTCGCCGGAACCACACCGGCGGGAACACGAGGAGGGCGTACCGGTGACGGTGGCTGTCGAGGAGCTGACGGTCCGGTACGGCCGCCGGGTCGTGCTGAACGGGCTGGACCTGGCCCTGGACACCGGCGTGCACGGTCTGCTCGGCCCGAACGGGGCGGGCAAGACGACGCTGATGCGGGTGCTGGCCACGGTGGCGCCGCCGAACGGCGGCGGGGTGCGGTTGCTGGGTTCGGCGATCACCGGCGAGAAGGAGTTGCGGGCGGTCCGCCGGCAGCTCGGCTACCTGCCGCAGACGTTCGGGTTCTACCCGCGGTTCACGGTGCGCGAGTTCGTCGAGTACTTCGCCTGGCTCAAGGAGATGCCGGCCGCCCGGATCCCGGTGGCGGTGGATCGGGCGCTGGAGCGGGTGGGACTGCTGGACCGGGCCGACGACCGGATGAAGACACTCTCCGGCGGCATGCAGCGCCGGGCCGGGATCGCCCAGGCGATCGTGAACGATCCGCGGCTGCTGCTGCTCGACGAGCCGACCGCGGGGCTGGACCCGGAGCAGCGGGTGGCGTTCCGGTCCCTGCTGCGGGAGCTCGGGGTGGACGCGTGTGTGCTGGTCAGCACGCATCTGGTGGAGGACGTCGCGGTGGCGTGCGAACGGGTCAGCCTGGTCGACGGGGGCAGGCTGGTCTTCTCCGGCACGCCGGCGCAGCTGGCCGCGGCCGGCGGCGACGGCGATGCCGGTGACTCCGCCATCGAGCGTGGCTACACGGCCGTGCTGCGGGCGGCCCGCGCATGATCGGGCGGATCCTGCGGATCGAACTGCGCCACGGCTCCGCGGCGCTGGCCGCGCTGGCCACGGCCGTCGGCCTGACCTGGGTGCTGGTGGCGAACCCGGCACAGTGGGTCGGCCAGTGGGGCGGCCTGGCCGTCTACCTGCGGATGTGCCTCCTGGTGCTGTGCCCGCTGTTCCTGGCGGCCGGCGCGTGGCAGGCCGGCCGGGACCGTCGCGCCCGGACGGTGGAGCTGCTCGGGACCGTTCCGCGCCCGGCGTGGCATCCGATGCTCACCGGCTGGGCGGCGGTGACGCTGGGCGGCCTGTGCGGCCTGGCGTTGCCGCTGCTGGTGGCCGCGGCCATGACCGCGCGGCTCGCCACCTATGCCGGTCCGGGCTGGTGGGGGCCGCTGCCGACGGTCCCGATCGGGCTGGCCGCGGCGTCGGCTCTCGGCGTCCTGATCGGCCGGCGGTTCCCGGGGCGGTTCACCGCGCCGGTCGCCGGGCTGGCGCTCTACGTCGGGCTCGCGCTGCCCGCCTACTTCCCGGACAGCCGGTGGGCGGTCCTGTCCCCGGCGACCGACGAGTTCCGGTCGTACGTGCTCTGGCCGGCGTCCTTCCACACCTGGCAGGCGGCCTGGCTCGGGTTGCTCGCCGCGGTGTTCCTGCTGCTGGCGACCCGCCGCTGGTGGGCGGCGGTCGTCCCGGCCGCGCTCGCCGGGACGCTGCTCGTGGCCCTTCCGCCGGACGAGCCGGCCGAGGATCCCGGCGCGCTCGCGCTGGTGTGCACCGAGCGGGCCCCGCGGGTCTGCGTCACCCGGATCAACGAGTTCCTGCTGCCCGACGTCGACGCGGTGCTGCGGCCCGGCCTGGAACGGCTGGCCGGCATTCCGGGGACACCGGTCGAGGCCGTCGAGGAGAACGCCCGCCGGCCGGGCGGGCACCGCCCCGGCACCGCCTGGTTCTCCCTCCTCGATCAGGCCACACTCACCGGTGGGGTGGCTCGCCGGGACTGGCTGGAGACGACGTTCCGGAGCAGCCTGGGCGACGACGGCTGCCCGCCGCCGCCGGATTCGACCGGTGACCCGGTCGAGGACGCCTCATGGCGGACCGAGCTGGCGGCCTTCCTCTGGATGGAGGGTGACCCGCCGCCCGAGCTGACGGCCCTGCCCGGGCAGCGGCAACGGGAGTGGATCGGGCGGGTGTTCGCCGCGAGCCGCGCCTGCGACCGCGCCGAACTGGCCCGGCTGGCGCTGTCGTGACCGCCCGCGCGTTACGGCTGCACCTGCGGGCCCGCGGTGTCCCCCGGTTCGGCGCCGGGCTGATCCTGGTCACCGTGTTCGCCGGGGTGGCCGCGCAGTGGCTGGCCACCCGGCCGTTCTTCGACGGACCGGGCGCCCGGGTGCCGGTCGTGGCGCTCGCGCCGCTGCTGGCCGCGCTGCTGCTGGCCGGCACCCTGGCCGGCGCCGACGAGTCGCTGGAGCGCGTCACCCCGGTCCGCTGGCGGCTGGTCCGGGCCGCCCATGTGGGTGCCGCGACCGTGCTGGTGGCGCTGCTGCTGGCGGCGACCGGTCTGCACGATCCGGCGGTCTACGGCTCGTACGCCCTGGTGCGCAACACCCTGGGCTGCACCGGCCTGGTCGCCGGGGCGGCGGTGCTGATCGGCGCCCGCCTGGCGTGGCTGCCCGCGTTCGCCTACGTCGTCACCGTCTACGGCGCGTCCCCGGCCCGCGACGGCGGCTGGGAGAACCTGTGGGCGTGGCCGTTGCAGCCGTCGACGGCCGGGTGGTCGTGGGCGCCGGCGCTGGCCGCCTGCGCGGCCGGCGCCGTCCTCTACGTCCGTTGGGGAGCGCGCGGCTAGCCCATCAGCTTCTCGCGCAGCGCCGCGTCCTTCTCGGCGACCATCTCCTCCAGGCCCTTCTGGAACGTCGCCATCCGCTGCCGCAGCACCGGATCGGACGCCCCGAGGATCCGGACCGCGAGCAGGCCGGCGTTGCGCGCCCCACCGATCGACACGGTCGCCACCGGCACACCGGCCGGCATCTGCACGATCGACAGCAGCGAGTCCATCCCGTCCAGGTGCTTGAGCGGCACCGGGACGCCGATCACCGGCAGCGGGGTGAGCGAGGCCACCATGCCCGGCAGGTGCGCGGCCCCGCCGGCCCCGGCGATGATCGCCTGGATGCCCCGGCTGGCCGCGGACTCGGCGTAGTCGACCATCTTGCGCACGGTCCGGTGCGCGGAGACCACGCCGACCTCGAACGGCACCTCGAACTCGGCGAGAGCGACGGCGGCCGCCTCCATGGTGGGCCAGTCCGAGTCGCTGCCCATGATGATGCCGACACGCGGGGCCATCTACACGCCTTCCTGGAGCCACTTGGCGGCGCGCGCGGCCCGCGCCCGCACCTCGGTCAGATCGTCGCCGAGCACGGTCACGTGGCCGATCTTGCGGCCGGGCCGGACCTGCTTGCCGTAGAGGTGCACCCGCGCGTCCGGAACCTCGGCGAACAGGTGGTGCAGCCGCTCGTCGATGGAGATGCCGCCGGGCTCACCACCCAGCACGTTCGCCATCACGACGACCGGGGCGGCCAGCGCCGTGGAGCCCATCGGGTAGTCCAGCACGGCCCGCAGGTGCTGCTCGAACTGTGAGGTCCGGGCGCCCTCGATGGTCCAGTGGCCGGAGTTGTGCGGGCGCATGGCCAGCTCGTTGACCACGATGCCGGCGTCGGTCTCGAACAGCTCGACGGCCAGCAGGCCCACCACACCCAGCTCGTTGGCCAGGTCGATGGCGAGCTGCTGAGCCTCCAGGGCACACTCGTCGGACAGGCCGGGCGCCGGCGCGATCACCTCGACACAGATCCCGTCCCGCTGCACGGTCTCCACCACCGGGTACGCCGCCACCTGCCCGAACGGCGACCGCGCCACGAGGGCGGCGAGCTCCCGCTTGAGGGCCACCTTCTCCTCGACGATCAGCGGGATACCGGTGGACACCAGGTCGGCGGCCGCCTCCGGGGAGCCGACCATCCAGACGCCGCGTCCGTCGTACCCCCCTCGGGTCGCCTTGGCCACCACCGGCCAGGAGCCGCCCGCGAAGGTCTCCACGTCGGAGGCGGTGGCGATCCGCGCCCAGCGCGGCACCGGCGCGCCCAGCTCGGCGAGGCGCTCCCGCATGAGCCCCTTGTCCTGGGCGAAGACCAGCGCCTTCGAGCCCGGGAAGATCTTCACGCCTTCCGACTCGAGCGCCTCGATGTGCTCGGTCGGCACATGCTCGTGGTCGAAGGTGACGGCGTCGCACCCCTTGGCGAACTCGCGCAGCGCCGCGAGATCGGTGTGCGTGCCGATCGGCACGTCGGCCGCGACGAGCGCGGCACTGTCATCGGGCTTCTCACTGAGCACGCGCAGTGACTGGCCGAGGGAAATGGCGGCCTGGTGGGTCATCCGGGCCAGCTGCCCGCCTCCCACCATGCCGACTACAGGCAGACCGGTTCGGGTATCCATCGCTCAGCCAGCCTAGCGACGCCCCAGATCAACCCCAAAATCAACCCCATTCCCCGGTACGGCGACAGCGCACCGCTTTCACTCTGCCGCGCTCCAGGAATCGCCGGGCATCGCCGTTAGCTGACCCCCGAAGGCGATTACGAGGTCAGCGCGAAGGTTCCGCTGGCATGGCTCCTCCGGACCTCACCCTCGGATCACCTTTCCGTCGAGGGCTGAAACAACCGGGTCGCCAGGTCGGCCGGTTCGGTGAGAGGCCGGTCGCAGACGAATCCCCGGCACACATAGGCGGTGGCGTGGCCGTCGAGCAACGGGCGGTCGGCCAGCAGCGGCACGCCGGGCCGGTCCGGTTCACCCACGACGACGACCGAACCGCCCGGGGCGTGCCGGAAAGCGGTCTCGGCCAGCGGGTCCGCCGGGTCGGTGGTGGCCACGGCGATCTCGTACGGCCCGGCGAGCGCCGCCTCGGCGACGGTGGCCGCATAGCCGGCGAAGCGCGGGTGCCCCTCGATCAGCGGCCCCAGGGTGGCCAGCGCCGCGTCGGCGGCCTCCCGGTAGGACGTCTCGGCGGTCAGCGCGGCGTAGGCGATCAGGGCCGCGCAGACCGACGACGCGCCGGACGGGGTGGCGTTGTCGGTCGGGTCGGCGGGGCGGGTGAGCAGCTTCTCGGCGTCGTCGGCGGTGTCGTAGAAGCCGCCCTGCCCGGTGCCGAAGTGGTTCAGGGCCACGTCGAGCAGCTGTTTCGCGAGCCCGAGCCAGCGCGGGTCGGCGGTGATCTGGTGGACGGTCAGGAACGCCTCGGCCACGCAGCCGTAGTCCTCCAGCACCCCGGCCGGTTCACCGGCCACGCCGTCCCGGGAGACCCGGCGCAGGCGGCCGTCGACCAGGTGCCGGACGGCCAGCACCCCGGCCAGGTCGATCGCCGCCGCACGGGAGGCCGCCGAGCCGGTGAGAACACCGTGCTCGGCGAGGGCGGTGACGGCCAGACCGTTCCAGGAGGCGACCACCTTGTCGTCGCGGGCCGGCTGCGGGCGGGCGGCCCGGGCGGTGAGCAGGCGCCGCCGGACGTCCTGCCAGCGGGCGATCAGTGTGGGGTCGGCCTCGTCGATGTCGCGGGCCAGGATCAGCACGCTCCTGCCGTGCTCGAACGTGCCGGCGGGGGTGACCCGGAACAGGTCGGCGGCCCAGCGGCCGTCCTCCTCGCCGAGCGCCCCGACCAACTCGGCGGGCGTCCACGCGTACGTCGAACCCTCCACCCCGGCGGCGTCGGCGTCCAGGGCGGAGGCCAGACCGCCGGGCCCGGTGCCGAGGTCACGCAGCAGGAAGGCGGCGGTCTCGTCGGCGACCCGGCGGGCGATCACGTCCCCGGTGAGCCGCCACAACTGGGTGTACACCCGGAGCAGCAGCGCGTTGTCGTACAGCATCTTCTCGAAATGCGGCACCGTCCACGTGGCGTCCACCGAGTACCGCGCGAAGCCACCGGCCAGCTGGTCGTAGAGGCCACCGCGGGCCATCTGCTCACACGTGTGGCGGACCGTCTCGAGCGCCTCCGCCGACCCGGTGCGCTCGTGGTGGCGGAGCAGGAAGAGCAGGTTCATGTGCGGCGGGAACTTGGGGGCGCCGCCGAATCCCCCGTACGTCTGATCGTGGTCCTTGAAGAGGCCGACCACCGCGGCGCCGAGCAGCTCCGCGGAGATCGGCGCCGTCGGGCCACCGACCAGCTGGGCCCCGCCGACGGCCTGGACCACCGCGGCGCCCTGGGTGAGCACCTCCTCGCGCTGCTCCCGCCAGGCGGTGGCGACCGAGCCGAGCAGGTGGGCGAAGCTCTGCTTCGGAAAGTAGGTGCCGCAGAAGAACGGATCGCCGTCGGGCGTGGCGAAGACCGTCATCGGCCAGCCGCCCTGGCCGGTCATCGCCTGCGTGGCGGTCATGTAGACGGCGTCGACGTCGGGCCGCTCCTCACGGTCCACCTTGATCGCCACGAACCCGTCGTTGAGCAGCGCGGCGATCGACTCGTCCTCGAAGGACTCGTGCGCCATCACGTGACACCAGTGGCAGGCCGCGTAGCCGACCGAGATCAGCACCGGCACGTCCCGCCGGCGCGCCTCGGCGAACGCCTCCGGGGACCAGGGCCACCAGTCGACCGGGTTGTCCCGGTGCTGGAGCAGGTAGGGGGACGTGGCGTCGGCGAGACGGTTGGCCATGCCCCCAGCCTCTCACGCGGTCGAGGCGTCGTCCGCGCGCAACGGGGTCACATTGCCACCGGAGGCCGACCGGGCCAGCTGCGACAACGCCTGAACGATCTTGTCGGCGGGCATCGGCTTGCAGAAGTGGTAGCCCTGCGCGGACGGGCAGCCGAGCGCGATGAGGGCGGCCCGCTGCTCGATCGTCTCGATGCCCTCGGCGACCACCCGCACGCCCAGCCGGGCGCCGAGCTCGACCGCGCCGCGGACCACGGCCCCGGCCGCCGCCGAGTCGATCATCTCGTCCACGAACGACCGGTCGATCTTGATCTCGTCGACCGGCATCCGGGTGACCGACGCCAGCGAGGAGAAGCCGGTGCCGAAGTCGTCGAGCGACACCTGGACGCCGGAGGACCGCAACCGGGCCAGCACCTCGTCGACGATCTCCTGCTCGCTGACCGCCACCGACTCGGTGATCTCCAGGACCAGCCGCGACGCGGGCGTACGGTGCCGGCGCAGCGCCTCGGTCACCTGGGCCGGGAAGGTCGGGTCGGTGAGGCTGCGGGCCGAGACGTTCACCGAGACCGGTACGTCGATGCCGTTCGCCGTCCAGTCTCCGGCCGCGGCCAGGGCCAGGTCGAGCACCCGCCGGGTGAACGGGATGAGCAGCTCGCTGCGTTCCACGGCGGGCAGGAACTCGGCCGGCGAGAGGTAGCCGCGCCGCGGGTGCCGCCAGCGGACCAGTGCCTCGACCCCGGTCGGCTCCGAGGTGACCAGGTCCACGGCGGGTTGCAGGTGCAGCATGATCTGGTCGTCGGCGGCGAACGCGTCCTGGAGGTCGGCGAGCAGTGCCAGCCGGTCGGTGCTGCTGGCGTCCTGCGCGCTGTCGTACGTCCCGACCGTGACGCCCAGCTCCTTGGCCCGCGCGGTCGCCAGCGACGCCCGGCGCAGCAGCTCGCCCACCTCGCACTGGCCGGCCCGTTCCACCGCCACGCCGACGGTCACCTCGATCGACAGCCGGACTCCGGCCACCTCCATCGGCACCCGGAGCTGTTCGACCAGCTCCCGGGCCCGGCGCAGGGCGGTCGGCAGCGGGCTGGGCTCGCCGTGTGCCGGGGCGGCCGAGTCGGCCAGCGTCGCGACCGGCGCCAGCAGGGCGAACTCGTCGTCCCCGGTGCGCCCGATGAGTTCGGTGTCCCGGATCAGGCCGCTGAGCCGGTCCGCGATCAGGCGCAGCACCTCGTCGCCGCCACCGTGCCCGAGCGTGCTGTTCACCTCGCCGAACCCGACCACGTCGAGCAGCAGCAGCGCGACCGGACGGTCCCGGTCGAGCGCGCGCACCAGCGGGTCGCCCTCGTCGCCGAGCGAGGCCCGGTTGATCAGGCCGGTGAGCGGGTCGTGCACCCGGTCGTGGGCGGCACGCGCCTCCACCTCGACGATCCGCTGGTGGGCGGCCGCGTCGTGCAGGGCCCCGGCCAGCGCCTCCCCGTACGCCGCGATCGCCGCCTCGTCACGGGGCACCGGCAGCCCGGGTTCGGCGAGCCAGACGGTGAGCTCGCCGACCGGACGGCCGGACAACGCCATGGTGCGGGTGATCGCCGGGCCGGAGCGGCCGCCGGTCGCGTCCAGCAGCCCGGGGAGGTCCTGGGCGTACCGCCGGCAGCCGTGCCCGGTGCGGACCTCCAGCTCGGCCCGTCGGGCGCCGAAGACGTCGAGGGCGCCGAGCAGCCCGGCCCGGGCCACCTCGGCCTCGCTGGTGCCGGGCAGCCGGGCGGTGGCCGCCGCGAAGGCCTCCCACATCCGGCGTTCCTCGGCGGCGCGCAGGTGGAACCGGTAGGTGCGGTGCAGCAGCCACAGCACCGGCCCGAAGGCGAGCAGCCAGAGCGGCTCCCGGATCAGGGCGTAGACCGCGCACAGGCCGACGATCAGGTTCCCCACGGTCATCGGCAGTTTGGCGTAGAGGACCCGGGTGGCGATCTGCCCGGGGTGCGCGTCCCGGTGCAGCATCAGGGTGAGCACCACCAGGCCGAACGTGATGAGCAGGTAGGTGCCGGCGCCGGCCATCAGGGCGAGCGGTAGCCGGGCGCTGTGCACCGGCACGTCGCCGGCCAGCATCGAGGTGACCAGGGCGGCCCCGGCCACGCCGAGGGTCATCGAGGCGATCAGGTGCACGATCTCGGTGACGTTGCGCAGGCCGGTGAACCAGGCGAGCACCAGCCACGCGGCGCCGGTGCCGGCCAGGGTGGCGGCGGGCAGCCAGCCGGCCGGGGCCAGCACGAAGCCGACCACCACGGCGGCCTCCGCCCAGCTGACCGACACGGCGTCCGGGCCGAGCCGGAACCGCAGTCCGGCGAGCTGGGCGATGGCGGCGAGCACCGCGGCCACGCAGACGCCGTAGACCGGGGCGAGCGGGCGGCCGTCGGCCGGTCGCACGGGCTGGAACGCGCCGAGGACGACGGCCGCGGCGGCGGCGATCACGACGACGGCGGTGAGGATCCGCACCGGGCGGGGGCGGCCGGTCAGGCCGACGGCGGCGAGCCGGGACCGCGGTGGGGGCTTCATGGCGACGCCCGCCGGCGCACGGCCGGATGCACGTGCAGCGCGGTTACCGAGAGTCGGCGCCGAACCGTGGTCATGTCGGCGCCCCCTTCCGCGCAGGGTCCGAGGGCCGTGCGGCCCCCGGGCGGAAGGCTAAATCAATCGCGATGAACGCAACAGGGCTTGACGTCGCCGGAAGGGCCACACTCGGCGCGGGACGGCCGGAACCACGCGGGCCGGCCGGCGGGCCGCTCGGTCAGGAGCGCTCCGGCCCGTCGCCGGGCGCGGTTCCACTTTGCTCCTCCGGCACGCCCGCCACCTCGGCTTCTGCTGGTCCGGCGGGCGTCGCCGATCGACCGGCCTCGACATCGGCGGCCGCCGCGGCGCCGGAACTCCCGGCGCCGGCGTCGTCACGGGCGATCTGCGCCACACGATCCCGCTCACCGGCGACCGGGAAACTGTCGGGAAGCCGACGAATGCGCTTGTTCATGTTGCGGATCAGCGCCACGGTGGCTATGCACATCAAAACGATGAGGAACAGCCCCATCGGGCCGGCCAGACCGCCCGATCGGGTGTCACCGAAGTTGTTGACCGCGAGAACGTCCACCCCGCCAGCCTACTGCTCAGTGGGCGCCGACCTTCTCCCGGATGCCCGCGAACAGGTCGGACTCCGGAATCGGGCTGTCGACGACCGAGCGGGCGAGCTCGAAGTCCTCGGTGGGCCACACCTTCTGCTGCATCTCGAGCGGGATGTGGAACCAGAACCCGTCCGGGTCGACCTGGGTGGCGTGGGCGCGCAGCGCGTCGTCGCGAACGCCGAAATACTCTCCGCACTCGACCCGGGTGGTGATCTTGTCGCCCCGGTCCTGCCGGTCCGACCATTTCTCCAGCCACTCCGTGTACGGCGACTCGAGCCCGGCCGCGAGCATGCCCTCGTGCAGCGCGAGCATCCGCGCGCGGGTCCAGCCGGAGTTGTAGTACAGCTTCGAGGGCTGCCACGGCTCGCCGAGTTCCGGGTACTTCTCCGGGTCGCCGGCCGCGTCGAAGGCCACCACCGAGATCTTGTGGCACATGATGTGGTCCGGGTGCGGGTAGCCGCCGTTCTCGTCGTACGTCGTCATGACGTGCGGCCGGAACTCGCGGATCAGCTTGATCAGCGGTTTCGCCGCCTCCTCCGGGTCCTGGAGGCCGAAGCAGCCCTCCGGCAGCGGCGGCAGCGGGTCGCCCTCGGGCAGGCCGGAGTCGACGAAGCCCAGCCAGGCCTGCTCGACGCCGAGGATCTCGCGCGCCTTGTCCATCTCGGCGCGGCGGATGTCGGCGATGTCGGCGAGCACCTCGGGCCGGTCCATCTTGGGGTTGAGGACGCTGCCCCGCTCCCCACCGGTACAGGTCGCGACCAGCACCTGGACACCCTCGGCGACATATTTCGCCATGGTGGCGGCACCCTTGCTCGACTCGTCGTCGGGGTGCGCGTGCACGGTCATCAGACGCAATTGCTCGGCCACGGTGTTGAAATCCTCTCGACCAGACCTGCCGCGGGCAGACCGGGATCGGCTGCGAAGATGGACTCTGCCATTCTGGCCGATCCCACCGACAACGAACGCACGAGAGGTCGACAGGTGAGCGAGACGCACGCCACAGCGCCGGTCTTCCCGCCCGGCCGGTACGGCCGTCGCCGTGAGGGCGGCCGCCGCCGGTGGCCGTTCGCGCTGGCCGTGGCGGTGTTCGCGCTGCTCCTGGGCGGCCTCACGTTCGCCTACTACGACAAGTACGGGCAGACCGACTACACCCCGGAGATCGTCGGCTGGAGCATCCCGTCGGACACCCGGATGGTGATCGAGTTCCGGGTGCGGGTGCCCGAGGGCGGCCGGGCGTACTGCATGTTGCGGGCCCGCGACTACGACGGCTTCGAGGTGGGCCGCCAGCCGGTGACCGTTCCGGCGCCGTCCGGCGGCGGCTCGGTCACGCTCCGCGAGCCGGTGCCCACCACGGCCCGGGCGGCGGTCGGTGACGTGATGGGCTGCCGCGCGGCCGGCTAGACGCCGAAACTTTCGACTTCCGGCCGGAGTGAGCACCGCTGGTAAGCTTGGTGATTCGCTGCGTTCCGGATCCGAGCAGTGACCCCTAGCAGTGACCCCCGAGCCGTGACATTGCCCAGTTCCAGCAAGGAGATCGACCGTGTCCAGTTCCGAGACGCCGAAGACCTGGCTCTCCCAGGACGCTCACGACCGGCTGCAGGCCGAGCTCGACGAGTTGATCGCCAACCGGCCGGCGATAGCTGCGGAGATCAACGCCCGGCGCGAGGAAGGCGACCTGCGGGAGAACGGCGGCTACCACGCCGCGCGCGAGGAGCAGAGCCGTCAGGAGGGCCGGATCCTGTACTTGAAGGAGTTCCTGCGCAACTCCGAGATCGGTGAGGTCCAGAAGAGCGACACGGTCACCCCCGGCTCGGTCGTGACGATCTACTTCGACGACGACCAGACCGACACCGAGACGTTCCTGCTCGGTTCGCGGGAGATCTCGTCCACCACCGCGCACACCGTCTACAGCCCCGAGTCGGCGCTGGGCCAGGCGATCCTCGGCGCCCGCCCCGGCCAGACGGTGACCTACACGGCCCCCAGCGGCGCCGACATCAAGGTCACCGTGGTCGAGTTCGGCCCGTTCGAGGGCTGATCCTCTCGAAACGGCCCGTGGCGCGTTCGCCGCGGGCCGTTTCGCGTTCTCAGGGCGTGGTGTCGGCCAGCAGCGCCACCCGGTAACCGGCGTCGCGCAGCGCCTTGATCAGCGCCGACGAGTGCGCCGGCCCCCGCGTCTCCACCGACAGCGCCACCTCGACCTCGCCGAAGCTGAGCCGCGGGCTCTGCCGCGAATGGTTCACGTCGACCACGTTGGCCCGCTGCTCGGCGATCTCGCGCAGCAGCCGGGCCAGCTGCCCGGGCCGGTCGGTGCAGCGCACCGCGAGCCGCAGGAACCGGCCCGCCGAGGCCAGCCCGTGCTCGATCACCCGCATCAGCAGCATCGGGTCGATGTTGCCGCCGGACAGGATCGCCACGACCGGGCCGTCGAGGGGGACGTACGCCCCGGTCAGCAGCGCCGCGACGGCCGCCGCCCCGGCCGGCTCGACCACCGTCTTGTGCCGTTCCAGCAGCACCAGCAGGGCCGCCGACAGGTCCTCGTCCTGCACCGTGACGATCTCGTCGACCAGCTTCGCGACATGCGCGAAGGGCAGATCACCGGGCCGCCGGACGGCGATGCCGTCGGCGATGGTGGCGCACGCGTCCAGCTTCCGGGGCGCTCCGGCTTCGAGCGAGACGGGGTACGCCGCCGCGCCGGCCGCCTGCACCCCGACCACCCTGATGTCCGGCCGCAGCGCCTTGGCCGCGACCGCCACTCCGGAGATCAGCCCGCCGCCGCCGACCGCCGTCACGATCGTGGTCGCCTCCGGCTGCTGCTCCAGAATCTCCAGCGCCACGGTGCCCTGACCGGCGATGACGTCCGCGTGGTCGAACGGGTGGATCAGGACCGCCCCGGTGGTGGCCGCGAAGTCGTGTGCCGCCTCCAGCGCGTCGTCGACACTGGTCCCGGCGTACTCGACGGCGGCGCCGTACCCCTTGGTGGCGCTGACCTTGGGCAGCGGCGCGCCCTCCGGCATGAAGACGGTGGCCCGGGTGCCGAGCAGGCCCGCCGCGAGCGCCACCCCCTGGGCGTGGTTGCCGGCACTGGCGGCGACCACGCCGCGGGCCCGGTCGGCCGGCGACAGGCGGGAGATCCGGGTGTACGCCCCCCGCACCTTGTACGACCCGGCCCGCTGCTGGTTCTCGCACTTGAGCCAGACCGGCACCCCGGTGATCTCGCCGAGCGGCCGGGACGGGATCAGCGGCGTCTTCTTGACGACCGGGGCGAGCAGGTCACGTGCGGCCTCGACGTCGGCGAGGGTGAGCAGGTCCATGGGCACCCATCGTGCCATCAGCTCACACCAGGGCGTGACGCTGCCAGGGGTTGAGCACCTCGAACTGGCCGGCCACCGCGAGCATCAGCAGCTCCGAGTCGGGCGGGCCGACCAGCTGCACGGCCAGCGGCAGACCGTCCGGCCGGAACCCGACCGGGACCACGATCGCGGGCAGGCCGGCGAAGTTCCACGGGGCGGCGTACGGCGCGTACGACGCGTTGGCCCACATGTTCTTGCGCCAGGCCGAGGCGGAGTACCGCACGGCGGGCGGTGGCGCGGTCGCCAGCGCCGGGGTGAGCAGCAGGTCGATCGAGCGGTCGGCGAAGAACTGGATGGACCGCTCCCGCCAGGCGTCGCGCTGCCGTTGCCGGACCAGCCCGGCCCTGGTGACCGCCTTACCGAGCTGGATGTGCCGCCGGGTGCGCGGCTGGAGCCGCTCCAGCGGGAGGCCTTCGGAGTTCTTGTACGCCCCGGCGAACCAGGTGGCGAGCACCCCGAGCGCCACCCCGGTCGGGTAGGTGGGGTCCGCGGTCACCGTGTCGTGCCCGGCGTCGACGAGCAGCTTCGACGCCTTCGTGACGGCCGAGACGTTCGGCTCGTCGGGTTTCACGCCGGCCGCCGGCGAGCGCAGTGAGACCCCGATCCGCAGCTTCGACGGCTCCACCAGCTTGCCCGGCACCTGCCCGGCGAGGACCGCGAAGCCGAGCGCGGCGTCGGCCACCGTGGTGGCCAGCATCCCGTTCTCCACCAGGCCGAACCAGTCCTTGTCACCGAAGTCGACCGGGACCGCGCCGCGGCCCGGCTTCAGCCCGACCAGGCCGCAGCAGGCCGCCGGGATCCGGATCGAGCCGAGACCGTCGTTGCCCTGCGCGAGCGGCACCAGCCCGGCCGCCACCGCCGCCGCCGACCCGCCGGACGAGCCGCCCGGGGTCCGCTCCAGGTCCCAGGGGTTGCGGGTGGGCCCGTCCTCGTCGTCGGTGACCGCCCAGAGGCCCATCTCCGGCATCCGGGTCACCCCGACCACGACGGCGCCGGCCCCGCGCAACCGGCGGACCACCTCGTGGTCCTCCTCGGCGACCTCGGGGGTACGCGCGGCGGCCGAGCCGTGCCAGGTGGGCAGCCCGGCGACCGGGGTGTTCTCCTTGACCGCGACCGGCACCCCGGCGAGCGGCAGGTTGGCCAGGTCCTCCTGGTCGTCGACCTTCTCCGCCTCGGTGATCGCCTCACCGCCGCGGACCACCCGGAACGCGCCGAGCGCCGGATCGGAGATGGCGATCTGTTCCAGATGGTCCGCCACGACCTGGGTGGCGCTCGCGTCGCCGCGGCGCACCGCGCGAGCGATCTGTTTAGCGGTTGCTCCCACCCAGGTCGTCGAGTCCATCGCGCAGAATCTCCAGCGTCGGTCAGTTATCCGAGAGCCTGCTCCAGGTCGGCGAGCAGATCGTCAACGGTTTCGATGCCGACAGACAGTCTCACGAGATCGGCGGGAACCTCAAGCGCTGAGCCCGCAGCCGACAGATGTGTCATCTGGCCCGGGTGCTCGATCAGCGACTCCACACCGCCCAGCGACTCGGCGAGCACGAAGAGCTTCGCCCGGTTGCAGACGGCCACCGCCTGCTCCGGGCCCCCGGCGGTACGGAACGAGACCATGCCGCCGAACCGGCTCATCTGCTTGGCCGCGACCTCGTGACCCCGGTGCGTCTCCAGGCCCGGGTAGAGGACCTCGGCCACGGCCCGGTGCTCGCTCAGGTAGGCGGCGATCCGCTCGGCGTTGTCACAGTGCCGGTCCATCCGTACGCCGAGGGTCTTGATCCCGCGCAGGGTGAGCCACGCGTCGAAGGGCCCGTTCACCGCGCCCATCGCGTTCTGGTGGAAGGCCAGCTCCTCGCCGAGCCCGGCGTCCGCGGTGACCAGGGCCCCGCCGACCACGTCCGAGTGGCCGCCCAGGTACTTGGTGGTCGAGTGGATCACCACGTCGGCGCCGAACGCGAGCGGCTGCTGGAGGTACGGCGACGCGAACGTGTTGTCCACCGCGAGCAGCGCGTCGTACTCGTGGGCGAGACCGGCCAGCAGCGCGATGTCGTTCACGTTGAGCAACGGGTTGGTCGGCGTCTCGGACCAGATCAGCCGGGTGTGCCCGGGGCGGAAGGCGGCCCGCACCGCGTCGATGTCGTCCAGCGGCACCGCCGTCCAGTCCAGGCCCCACCGCTCGGCCACCTTGCTGAACAGCCGGAACGTGCCGCCGTACGCGTCGTTCGGGATGACCACGTGGTCCCCGGGGCGGCACACCGTACGCAGCAGGGTGTCCTCGGCCGCGAGGCCGCTGGCGAAGGCCAGCCCGCGCCGCCCGTTCTCGATCGCCGCGAGGCACTCCTGCAGCGAGTCCCGGGTCGGGTTGCCGGACCGGCTGTACTCGTAACCCAGACGGGGAGCACCGACCGCGTCCTGGGCATAGGTGCTCGTCTGATAGATGGGTGGCACCACCGCGCCGGTCCGCGGGTCCGGCTCCTGGCCGGCGTGGATGGCGAGGGTGTCGAACCCATAGCTCTCAACGGTCATGTTGCGCAAGGCTAGTCTCACCTGATGGCAGACTGTGTGTTCTGCGGCATCGTGGCGGGGTCGGTCCCCGCGTTCCTGGTGGCCTCCGACCCGGCCGGGCTGGCGTTCCTCGACGTCCGCCCGGTGTTCAAGGGCCACGTCCTGGTGATCCCCCGCCCCCACGTCGTCACCCTTCCCGATCTGCCACCCGAGGATCTGCCGGACTATTTCGGGTTCGTACGCCGGATCGCCGCGGCCGTCCCCGCCGCGCTCGGCGCGCAGGGCACCTTCGTGGCGATGAACAACGTCGTCTCCCAGTCGGTGCCGCACCTGCACACGCACGTCGTACCCCGTACCAGAGGCGATGGTTTGAAGGGCTTCTTCTGGCCGCGCCGGAAATACGCCGACGACGACGAGGCGACCGGGATCGCCGCCGCCGTCGGTAAGGAATACACCCGCCTCAGCGTTGCAGAGACCGGACGAAGGGAGTGACCGTGTTCCTGCGGTACAAGAAGCTCGACCTGCCCACCGCCGAGACCGTCCTGCCCGGCCGCGACACCGAGATGCCGGTCGCGGAGAGGCACACCGTGCTGGGCACCCCGTTGAAGGGCCCGTGGCCCGAGGGGCTGGAGGTCGCGGTCTTCGGGATGGGCTGTTTCTGGGGCGCGGAGCGGATCTTCTGGCGGCTGCCCGGCGTGTACTCCACGTCGGTCGGCTACGCGGGTGGCTTCACCGCCAACCCGACGTACGAGGAGACCTGCTTCGGGACGACCGGGCACACCGAGGTGGTCCAGGTGGTCCACGACCCCGCCAAGATCAGCTATGCCGACCTGCTGAAGGCCTTCTGGGAGAACCACGACCCGACCCAGGGCATGCGCCAGGGCAACGACGTGGGCACCCAGTACCGGTCCGCGATCTACACGACCACGGACGCCCAGGCCGAGACGGCGGCGGCCGCGCGGGACGCCTTCCAGCCGGTGGTCACGGCCGCCGGCCACGGGACGATCACCACCGAGATCAAGCCGCTGACCGCGTACTACTACGCCGAGGACTACCACCAGCAGTACCTCGACAAGAACCCGGGCGGCTACTGCAACCACGGCCCGAACGGCATGACCTGCCCGATCGGCGTCGCCCGTACCGCCTGACGGCGACGGCCGGGCCGGTTCGCGCCGGTCCGGCCGCCGATGGTCAAGACGGGAACGTGGAATTCACGCGCGCGATCGAAAAAAATCGACATGTCCGGACATCCCGCTCACACTCGAAATCGAGTAACACGGGAGGTAAGGCCATGACGACGAGGTACCACAACGACGACGAACGGGCCAGCTGGGATCTCGCCGAGTTCCTCCTGCACCAGGCGCGGGAAATGATGCGCGAGGCCGAGGACGCCCTGGAGACCTGGAAGACCGGCAAGGAGATGAACCGCCTGCGCTGCGCGCGCCGCGGTATCAGCACCACCGACGCCGAGATCCGCTGGTCCGCCACGGCCAACGCGAAGAACGCGCTGACGGCGAACGGCTTCTACACCGGCCTGGCCACGATGTACTACAACGCGGCGACAGCGAACTACGCCCGTGCCATCTACCTGCACGCGCGCGACGACGCCCGGCTGCTCTAACTCTCCGGGGTCTCGTCGGCGGCCGCGTCCTGGGTGGCGGCCGGCGGGCGGGGCGGGTCGGCCTGGGCCGCTGACGCGGGCACCGCGAGAGCCAGGCCGAGAACCGCGCCGGCGCCGATGAGGCGCAGACCGGCGAGTGAGACGGTGAGTGGGACCGGACGGTGTTCGGGCTTCTCCATACAGCACTCCTTACGAGCCGGGTCACCACGGTGCCAGGCGAACCTGAGACACCGCTGTGCACGAGCCGCCGCGGCAGGCACCATGGACGAGTGGAGATCGCCACCGAGACCGAGCGCAAGTACGACGTCCCCGAGACCTTCGAACTTCCTGATCTGGTCGGCGCCGGAGATATCGCCGGAGTCGACGGCGCCGAGATCCACGATCTCGATGCCACCTACTTCGACACCGAAGATCTGATCTTGATGAGAAATCGCCGGACTCTCCGGCGGCGCTCCGGTGGCAACGACGCCGGGTGGCATCTCAAGACCCCCGGGGACGGCGCCGGCCGGACCGAGCACCGGCTGCCCGGCGACTCCGACGAGGTGCCGGCCGAGCTGGTCGGCGTGGTCCGGTCGATCGTCCGGCGGCGGCCGCTCGGCCCGGTGGCCCGGCTGCGCACCCACCGGGTGGAGACGCCGTTGCGGGATTCCGGCGGCCGCACTCTCGCGCTGATCGCACAGGATCAGGTGCGCGCCGAGTCGGACGGGACCGAACAGGCCTGGCAGGAGATCGAGGTCGAGCTGGTCGCCGGCGACCCGGCGGTGCTCGACGCGGTCGAGGGGGTGCTGTTCGCCGCCGGCGCGCGCCCGGCCGAGGGGCCCTCCAAGGTGGCACGCGCGCTGGCCGGCCGGCTCGCCGCGCACCAGCCGGCCACGACGACCAAGGCCGAGGTCGGCCCCGTTTCGGCGTACGCCCGTGAGCAGCGCGACGCCATCATCGGTTACGACCCGGCGGCCCGTCGTGGCGAGCCCCGGGCCGTGCACCAGATGCGGGTGGCCACCCGGCGGCTGCGCAGCACGCTGAAGACGTACAAGAGGTCGATCCCGGACACCGGCATCCGCGACGAGTTGCGCTGGCTGGCCGGGGTGCTGGGCGCGGTCCGCGACCCCCAGGTGCTGGAGGAGAAGCTGCTCGCCCTGGTCCAGGAGGCGGGGCCGGAGTTCGCCCCGGCCGCCGACCGGGTGCGCACCCATCTGGAGGACCAGATCGAGACCGGCCGCGCCGAGCTGGCCGGGGCTCTGGAGTCGGACCGCTACCTGGACCTGCTCGACCGGATCGACGAACTGGTCGACGGCGACCCGTTCCGCACCCCCGACCCGGTGAACCGCGCCCGGAAGGTGCTGGCCAAGGCGGACAAGCGACTGGACGCGGCGCTGGCCAGCGGGGTGGAGGAGGAGATCCACGAGTCCCGCAAGGGCTTCAAACAGGCCCGGTACGCCGTGGAGCTGCTCGTCCCGGAGCACGGTAAGGACGCGAAACGCCTGGTGAAGCGGCTCACCGCGCTCCAGGACGGCCTAGGGTCGTACCAGGATTCCAACGTCGCCCGGTCGGTGCTGCGCGAGCTGGGCGGGGACAGTTTCCACTTCGGCGTGCTGTACGGGCGTCAGGAGCAGGTCGGCCGGGAGGCGCTGGCCGAGGTGCCCGGTCTGGCGAAGGCGGCGCGCCGGCGCAGAGTTCGGCGACTGTTCTGATCTAGGACGTTGCGCTCGTGGCGGGTGGGGGTATCAAGTCGGGTCATGCGATCGGAGTACGAACTGGCGAGCACCCATCCCTACGACGGGCCGATCGCCGAACTGGCCGGCTACCGCGTGGTCGACGACGCGGACGACGACCCCCGCCTGCTCGACGCCGACGGGCAGCCGGTGGACACGTGGCGGGAGGACTACCCGTACGAGGAGCGCCTGTCCCGCACCGACTACGACCACGACAAGCGGCTGCTCCAGATCGAGCTGCTGAAGCTCCAGAACTGGTGCAAGGAGACCGGCGACCGTCTCCTGATCCTGTTCGAGGGCCGGGACGCGGCCGGCAAGGGCGGCACGATCAAGCGGTTCATGGAGCACCTGAACCCGCGCGGCGCCCGGGTGGTGGCCCTGGAGAAGCCGAACCAGCGGGAGAGCACCCAGTGGTATTACCAGCGCTACATCAAGCATCTGCCGGCGGCCGGTGAGATCGTGCTGTTCGACCGGTCCTGGTACAACAGGGCCGGCGTCGAGCGGGTGATGGGCTTCTGCGACCGCAAGGAGTATCTGGAGTTCCTCCGCCAGACCCCGGAACTGGAGCGGATGCTGGTCCGCTCCGGGATCCACCTGGTGAAGTTCTGGTTCTCGGTGACCAGCGGCGAGCAGCGGACCCGGTTCGCGATCCGGCAGGTGGACCCGGTCCGGCAGTGGAAACTCTCCCCCATGGACCTGGCCTCGCTGGACAAGTGGGACGACTACACCGAGGCCAAGGAGGCGATGTTCTTCTACACCGACACGGCGGACGCCCCGTGGACGGTGGTGAAGAGCAACGACAAGAAACGGGCCCGGCTGGAGGCGATGCGGCACGTGCTGCACCGCTTCGACTTCGAGGGCAAGGACGAGAAGGTCGTCGGCATCCCGGATCCGCTGATCGTGGGCTCCGCCAATCTCGTGGTGGAAAATCCCAATACGTCCCCCCAGGTATTCCCGCGGCTCTGAGTGATTCAAAACCGTTGGCGCTCCCGGCCCCTCGTGGATAACGTGGCCGTACACGTGAAGGGAGGTGGTCCAAAGTTGAGTAGCAACGGGACTCGTGAGGTGGCTGTCCGCTAGCCGCTGTCCTCGAAATTGGTTGTCGAGCGCTCTTCTCGATAACCAATTGAATTTGATCTTAAAAAGGATCAAAGAGTCGAGACCGTGTGGCAGCGGTCACGGCGAGTACCAGACAGCCACCCGACCCCTGGGGATCCGGCCTTGTCCGACCGGACCACCTCGTTCGCGAGTGTGGAAGTCCCCAGGGGTCGCTTCATATCCAGCGGAGGAGGGGCGATGCGCGAGCTTGTCGTGCTCGGCACGTCGAGCCAGGTGCCCACCCGGCACCGCAACCACAACGGCTACCTGCTGCGCTGGGACGACGAGGTGATCCTCTTCGACCCGGGTGAGGGCACCCAGCGCCAGCTGCTGCTGGCCGGCCTCCCGGTCACCCCGCTGCGGCGCGTCTGCATCACCCACTTCCACGGCGACCACAGTCTCGGCCTGCCCGGCATCCTCCAGCGGATCTCGCTGGACCGGGTGCCGCACCCGGTGCACGTCCACTACCCGGCCGGCGGCCAGGAGTTCTACGACCGCCTGCGGCACGCCACCAGTTACTGGGACAACGCCGACATCGTGCCCGCTCCGGTGGGCGCCGGCTTCGCGGTGGAGACCTCGGCGGGGCGCCTCACCGCGCTGCCGCTCCGGCATTCCATCGAGACGTACGGGTACCGCCTGGCCGAACCCGACTCCCGCCGGATGGTGCCCACGCTGCTGGCCGAGCGCGGCATCAGCGGCCCGGCGGTCGGTGAGCTGTTGCGGACCGGCCGGCTGGGTGACGTCGCGCTGGAGGAGGTGAGCGTGGTCCGCCCCGGCCAGAGTTTCGCCTTCGTGATGGACACCGGCCTGTGCGACAACGTGTTCGCGCTGGCCGACAGCGTGGACCTGCTGGTGATCGAATCCACCTTCCTGGCCGAGGACGCGGCACTGGCCGCCCAGGTGGGGCACCTGACGGCGGGGCAGGCCGCCGCGGTCGCGCGCGAGTCCGGCGTACAGAAACTGGTCTTGACGCATTTCTCCCAGCGCTACCCGGAGCCGAACCGCTTCCTGGAGGAGGCGCGCAAGGAGTTCGACGGCCCGATCGTGATCGCCGAGGATCTGATGCGGGTGCCCGTGCCGCCGCGGCGGCAGCCGCCGGCGCCGGGCTAACGTCGGCCCATGACCGTTTCGCTGCGTCCCGCGGAGGACGATGATCTGGCCGCGATCGGCGCGCTGCATCACCGTTCCCGGGCGACCGCCTACGCCCATCTGATCCCGGCCGAGACGTTCGCGGCCCGCGGGCCGGAGGCGATGAGCGCCTGGTGGATCGAGCGCTGGAGGTGGGAGCGGGAGACGCACCGGATGACCGTCGCCGAGGTGGACGGCGAGCTGGCCGGTTTCACCTACCTGGGCCCGAGCGAGACCGAGGGCGCCGCCGAGCTGTACGCGATCCATCTGGCCCCGGAGCGGGTCGGCACCGGCGTCGGACGGCGCCTGATGATCGACGCGCTGGAGCGGCTGGGTGGGTTCGGGGCCGCGCGTGCGGTGCTGTGGGTGCTGGAGGACAACGCGGTGGCCCGGCGCTTCTACGAGAAGGGCGGCTGGCTGCCGGACGGGGCGGTCCGGGTCGCCCCGGTCAACGACCGGGACCTGCCGCAGCTGCGGTACTCACATCCGTTGTAGACGTGGGGCGCTGGTCGGGCGGGAGCACGGGACCGAGTGAATGCGGGGGAACCTGTTGGTCTCGTGCTCCCGCCCACCGCCCCGCCCGAACCGGATGCGCCTGGCCGGAGGCGCTCGATCAGCGGAGGCGTGCCGATCTGGGATCCAGTTCAAGAGCGGGTCTGGGCGCGGGACACCGGAGCGCTGGCGGGGCGCACCGGTGTCACCGCCGGGCGACGTCGGCCGGGCCGGGAAGCCGCACTTGCCGGGGGACGGTCAAGCATGTCGGCGACGTCATGGTCCAAGGATCAGGCCAGGTACCTCCGGTTGTCGTCGTTGCGGTGGTACGGGCCGGCGCCGTAGCGGCCGATCTCGTCCACACCGGCTCGCTTGCCGGGCAGGGAACGCATGCTGTTCAGGTCGTGGCGCAGGGTCCAGGCCTCGCGCCACGGCCGTCGGGCGACCGCGGCGGCACGCTCGGCCAGACGGCGGGCCGAGCACGGCCACCGCCATCCGCACCAGTCGCAGGTGCCTTCCAGGCCATCCACGCCGGCCGCCACGTGGCGGCCGAGCATCCGTTGCGCGTCCCGCCACAGCAGGCGGTCCACGATGTCGGCGGGCGCCGCCTCGTCGACGTCGACCATCCCCTACCCCTCCGTCCGGGAGTGGCTCATAGCTCCGTCACGACACATACAACCGCAGCGGGCCATCGGCCGGTCGGACTGTCTGTGCGACTGCGGCGACTATCCGTAACAATCCATGAATCAGGCGGTTTCCCCGCGTACGAGCATCGATAGCCCCTACGCTCGCGAAAATGTCGGTCCCCGGCAGTACGGTGCGCCTGTGATCTTCAAAAGACGACGTCAGACGGAGCCGGACCCGGCAGCGGCCATCGAGCGGTTCTGGGCCTGGTGGGCGACCGCCCGGCCCCGGGTGGAGCGGCAGATCGCCGGGGAGCCCGACGACGCTCTCACCGCCGAGATGGGCGCCGCCGTCTCGGCGATCCATCCCGAGCTGGACTGGGAGTTCACCGCCGGCACGTCGTCGCGGCACCTGCTGGTGATCAGCGCGGTCGGCGACCCGCGGCTCCGGTCGCTGGCCGAGCGGTGGCGGCGGGCCGGCCCGCCCCCGGACGAGACGTTCGGCTACGCCACGGCCCGGCAGGGCAATCCCACAGCGCTGGCGGACGCCCACCTGGAGATCGCCGGGCACCGGCTCGACCTGGCCGAGCTGCGGTTCAGCGTGGAGGTCGACGAGGACCGCCCCCTGGCGCACGTCGAGGTGTGGCATCCGCGGTTCCCGGAGCTGCCCGAGGGTGCCCGCACCCAGATCACGTTCCTCTCGCTGGACTGGATCCTCGGGGAGGACGCCGTGGCGACCTGGGTGGGCGCGGTCGCGGCGGCATCCGGGCCCGGCCCCTCGCTGACCGGCCCGGAGCTCGCCGCGGTGGTGAGCGGGCTGACGCCGGCCGAGGGCCAGGAGCAGTGGCTGTCCATGTCCGGCACCCGGGACGGCAGGCCGGTGGTGGCCATCGCGCAGACGCCGCTGCGGCCGGCCCGCTGGCCGGGGCACGACCTGCACATCCGGGTCGACGTGCCGTACTCGCGGCGTGACGAGAACGGCTTCCCGGCCAAGGAGGCCTTTCCGGACCTCTACGCGCTGGAGGACCACATCGCCCGGCACGTGGACGGTGCGGTCCTCGTCGCGCACGAGACGTCGGACGGTGTCCGCACCACGCACCTCTACGCCGACCGCCCGGCAGCCGGCGAGGCCCTGAAACCGCTGACCGCCGCCTGGCCGGACGGGCGTGTCCGGATCACCGTCACGCCCGACCCGGCCTGGGAGCGGGTCGCCCACCTCGCCTAGCTGAGGTGGGCCAGCAGGTCCTGACGGGTGAGGACACCGGCCGGCTTGCCGTCGACCAGGACCATCGCGGCGTCGCCCTTCTCCAGGAGGGCGACCGCCTCGGCCACCGGCTCGCCGCCACCGATCATCGGCAGCGGGTGGCTCATGTGCCGCTCGATCGTGTCGTGCAGGTGGGCCTGGCCGGTGAAGAGGGCGTCCAGCAGCACCTTCTCCGAGACGGAGCCGGCCACCTCCCCGGTGACCACCGGCGGCTCGGCCTTGAGCACCGGGAGCTGGCTGACGCCGTACTCCCGCATGTAGTCGATGGCGTCGCGGACCGTCTCGGTGGGGTGCACGTGGATCAGCGGCGGGATCTCGGAACCCTTGCCGGCCAGGGCGTCGGCCACCGTGGGGGTGCCCTCCTGGGTACGCAGGAAGCCGTACCGGGCCATCCACCGGTCGTTGAAGATCTTGGACAGGTAACCGCGGCCACCGTCCGGCAGCAGGACCACGACCACGTCGTCCGGACCGGCCTTGCGGGCGACCTCGAGCGCGGCCACCACGGCCATCCCGCACGAGCCGCCGACCAGCAGGCCCTCCTCGCGGGCTAGGCGGCGGGTCATCTCGAAGGAGTCCGAGTCGCTCACCTCGATCACCTCGTCGGTGACCTGGCGGTCGTACGCGGTCGGCCAGAAGTCCTCACCGACACCCTCGACCAGGTACGGCCGCCCGGTCCCGCCCGAGTAGACGGAGCCCTCCGGGTCGGCGCCGACCACCCGGACCGGCCCCTGCTCCTTGAGGTAGCGCCCGACGCCGCTGATCGTGCCGCCGGTGCCGACGCCCGCCACGAAGTGGGTGATCTTCCCGCCGGTCTGTTCCCAGAGCTCGGGCCCGGTCTGCTCGTAGTGCGAGCGCGGGTTGGCCGGGTTGCTGTACTGGTCCGGCTTCCAGGCGCCCGGGATGTCCCGGGTCAGCTGGTCGGACACGTTGTAGTAGGAACGGGGGTCCTCCGGCGCGACGGCGGTCGGGCAGACCACCACCTCGGCGCCGTACGCCCGCAGAACGTTCTGCTTGTCCTCGCTGACCTTGTCGGGGCAGACGAAGACGCATTTGTAGCCCCGCTGCTGTGCCACCAGGGCCAGCCCGACCCCGGTGTTGCCGCTGGTCGGCTCGACGATCGTGCCGCCGGGTTTGAGGAGGCCCGCCTTCTCGGCGTCCTCCACCATCCGCAGCGCGATCCGGTCCTTGACCGAACCTCCGGGGTTCATGTACTCGACCTTGGCCAGCACGGTGGCACTGATGCCCTTGGTCACGCTGTTCAGGCGGACCAGCGGGGTGTTACCGATGATCTCGACCACGTTGTCGTAATAGCGCACGCTTCACTCTACGACCAGGGCGGACCGGGTCTGCTCCCACTCCAGGAACCGTTCCGTCTCACTGAGGATCGTGCCGGCCAGCCAGGTGACCGCGACCGCGTCGTCGACCAACCCGAAGAGGAAGACGAACATCTCCGGGACAGCGTCGACGGGCGACACCACATACGCTGTGGCGGCCGCCATCAACGCCAGCCGGAGGCCGCCGTCATACCGCCCCCGAACAGTCGCCGCGATCATGCGGGGCAGTGCGCCGAGCCTCTGGGCGAGTGTGGGACCGCCCCGGGTGCCCGCGGTGAGCGCCCGGGCGAGTGCGGTGAACGCCGCCGCACGTTTCAGCGTTTTGGCCATCTGTGTTCCCCTTTCGGCAACTCAAGCATGACGTGGGCGCGCCATGATTGCCTCTCGCCATCGCGAGTTAGCCTCGAATTCCGACAAGCAACGCCGATCATGGGCGAGCCGGATGGTTCCCTTCGAGCGACAGCGGGGGAGACTATGAGCACCATCGAAGCGACCAGCAGTGCCCACTGGCGATGGATCCGGGTGGCCGCCCGGGCCGTCGGCGCGGTCGCCGGACTGACGGCCCTCTCCGCCGGCCTGCTGATGCGCCAGGCCGCCGACGCCCGCCGGATCATCCCGATGGCCGAGGCGCCGCCGCCCCGCGGTGACGGCGTCTACGGCGCGAAATTCGGCGGCCGGCCGATCAACCTGGTGATTCTCGGCGACTCCTCGGCCGCGGGGTACGGCGTCCACCGTCCCCGTGAGACACCCGGCGCGCTCTTCGCCACCGGGGTGTCCCGCCGCCTGCGCCGCCCGGTCCGGCTGCACCGGCTGGCCGTGGTCGGCTCGGTCTCGGCCGGCCTGCCGTACCAGGTGGACGCCGCGTCCGAGTACGAACCGGATCTCGCGATCATCCTGATCGGGGGGAACGACGTCACCCACTTCTCGGCGCGTGACGCGGCCGTCCGCCACCTGGGTGACGCGGTGCGCCGGCTGCGGGCCTCCGGGTGCCGCGTGGTGGTCGGCACCTGCCCCGACCTCGGCGCGATCCAGCCGATCAAGCCGCCGTTGCGCTGGCTGGCCCGGCGCTGGAGCCGGCAGCTGGCGGCCGCGCAGACGATCGCCGTGGTCGAGGCCGGCGGCCGGACCGTGTCGCTGGGCAACCTGCTGGGCCCGATGTTCGAGGCGGACCCGGCGCGGATGTACAGCTCGGATCGTTTCCACCCGTCCGCCGAGGGGTACGCCAGGGCGGTCTCGGTGATGATGCCGACCGTGATGGCCGTGCTCGGCACGGAGGACCGGGTGGCCATCCCGGTCGCCGAGGACGTCCGGGCTCTTCCCGAGGCGGCCGACCAGGCGGTCCGGGCGCCCGGCACCGAGGTCGCGCCGGCCGGGCCGTGGGCGCGGATGCGCCGCTACCGCTGGTTCAGCGCGCGCCCGGCGGCCGCCGGCCCCGTTCCCAGCGGTGACTCCTCGACCGGGGCCGTAGGGTATACCCCAGAGGATCATCAGGTCGGCTGACGCAGGGAGGCGGGACATGGCGGGGCTGCCGGAACGACTCACCAGGGCCGCTGCCGCGAGTGTGCTGGCCGGGGCGGTGGGCGGTGTCGCACTGATCGCCGGGGAGATTCTGGCCGCCAAGGCCCGGCGCTACGCGAAACCCACCATGGGCCTGGCCCTGCGCACGTCGATGGGCCCGCAGAGCGCGCCGCCGCTGCGCCTGGTGCTGCTCGGTGACTCGGCCGCGGTGGGTGTCGGCGTGGAGTGGCTGTCCGACACGGTCGGCGGCCAGCTCGCCCGCCTGCTAGCCGACGGCTCGGCCGAGACGGGCCAGCGGCACGTGCTGCTGTCCAGCGTCGGCGTGGCCGGGTCCCGGTCCAGCGACCTGGCCACCCAGGTGGCCCGCTCGCTGCTCGGCGACCGGCCGGATGTGGCGGTGGTGCTGATCGGGGCCTTCGACGCGGCGTCCGGGCGCGGCCCTGAGGACGCGGCCGATCATCTGGGCCAGGCGGTGCGGCGGTTGCGCTCGGCCGGCGTCCAGGTGGTGGTCGGCACCTGCCCGGATCTGGGCGCCTCCCGGTCGATGGCCCCGCCGTTGCGGCAGATCGCCGGGCTGATCGGCCGCCGGATGGCCCGGGCTCAGGCCCGCGCGGTGACCGAGGCCGGCGGCGTGGTCGTCGACCTGGCCGCCGAGACGGGTGCGGTGTTCCGCGCCGACGCCGGGACACTCTGCTACGACGGCTTCCACCCGTCCGCCGACGGCTACCGGGTCTGGGCGCACGCGCTCTACCCGGCGGTGTCGAAAGCGGCGATGAGCAGCGTCTGAATTTTTTGCACGTCGTGTGACAAATTCGCGCTTCCGACCATGTTACCGATGAGTAAACTGAGCCCATGCCGGAAGCTGTCATCGTCGCCACTGCCCGCTCTCCCATCGGCCGCGCCCACAAGGGCTCGCTGAAGGATCTGCGCCCGGACGATCTCGCCACCACGATCGTCGACGCCGCCCTGAACAAGGTGCCGCAGCTGGACCGCACCCTCATCGAGGACCTCTACCTCGGTTGCGGTCTGCCCGGCGGCGAACAGGGCTTCAACATGGCCCGTGTGGTCGCCACCAAGCTGGGCCTGGACGGCCTGCCCGGTGCCACGGTCACCCGGTACTGCTCCTCGTCCCTCCAGACCACCCGGATGGCCTTCCACGCCATCAAGGCCGGCGAGGGCGACATCTTCATCTCGGCCGGTGTGGAGACCGTGTCCCGCTTCGCGCGCGGCTCCTCCGACGGCCTGCCCTCGGCCGCCCAGGAACTCGTCGGCCCGTGGACCAACCCCGCCTTCGCGGACGCCCAGGCCCGCACCTTCAACTCCGCCAAGACCGGCACCACCTGGCACGACCCGCGCGAGGACGGCCTGCTCCCGGACATCTACATCGGGATGGGCTACACCGCCGAAAACCTCGCCCAGGTCAAGAACGTCTCCCGCGAGGAGATGGACGAGTTCGGCGTCCGCAGCCAGAACCTCGCCGAGAAGGCCATCGCCAACGGCTTCTGGGACCGCGAGATCACCCCGGTGACCCTGCCCGACGGCACCGTCGTGTCGAAGGACGACGGCCCCCGCCCCGGCGTCACCCTCGACGCGGTGTCGCAGCTCAAGCCGGTCTTCCGCGAGGACGGCCGGGTCACCGCCGGCAACTGCTGCCCGCTCAACGACGGCGCCGCCGCGGTCGTGATCATGAGCGACACGAAGGCCCGCGAACTCGGCATCACCCCGCTCGCCCGGATCGTCTCCACCGGCGTCACCGCGCTCTCCCCGGAGATCATGGGCCTCGGCCCGGTCGAGGCGTCGAAGCAGGCCCTCAAGCGCGCCGGCATGACCATCGGCGACGTCGACCTCGTCGAGATCAACGAGGCGTTCGCGGCCCAGGTGATCCCGTCGTACAAGGACCTCGGCATCCCGCTGGAGAAGCTGAACGTCAACGGCGGCGCCATCGCCGTCGGCCACCCGTTCGGCATGACCGGCGCCCGCATCACCGGCACCCTGCTGAACTCCCTCGACTGGCACGACAAGTCCATCGGCCTCGAGACCATGTGCGTCGGCGGCGGCCAGGGCATGGCCCTCATCGTCGAACGCCTCAGCTGACCTCCCCCACCCCCGGCCCGGCACGCCCACCCCGCGTGCCGGGCCTTCTGCTGGTGCGGGGTACAGACCGCCGCTTCCGCCGAGTGCGTCGCCAAGGTCAAGATCAAAGACTTGATGTCGTAGCGGGGTGGCGGATACAGACCGTCGCTCCCGCCGAGGGCGCCGCCAAGATCAAGGTCAAAATCTTGATGTCGTAGCGGGGTGGCGGATACAGACCGTCGCTCCCGCCGAGGGCCGGGCGCGGGCGGCCAGTCGCCTGGCGGCTCCTGAACGGCCACCCCCACCCGGCGACGTCCGTGCGTGGTCACCCGCACACCCCGGTACGGTGCCCCCATGCCGCCCAACCTGGTCCGAGTCACCCCGGAGCACACCGGCTTCCCCGCCGCGGCCGCCCTCTTCGACGACTACCGGGTCCACTACGGCCACCCCTCCGACCCGTCGGCCACCGCCGCCTGGCTCGCCCGTCAGATCACCACCTACGGCCTGACCCTGACCGTGGCCCTCCGCAACGCCCGCCCCGCCGGCCTGATCACCACGCTGGTCCTCCCCGCCTCGCTGCGACTGGGGCAGGCCTGCTCCGTACGCGACCTCTTCGTCGACCCCACCCAGCGCCGCACCGGGGTCGCCCGCACCCTCATGGCACACGCCATCGCCGAAGCCCGCACCGCCGGCGCCCTGCGCGTCTCCCTGCAGACCGAGCCCGGCAACACCGCGGCCCAGGCCCTCTACACCGAACTCGGCTTCCACCCGGTCCCCGACCTCACCTCCCTGACCCTCACCCTCCCCTCCGTTCCCGACATCCCCGCCGCGTCCGCGGACAACAACCGATAGCCCCACCTCACCAACCCCAGCTGGCCGTGAGACCCCCTCGAAAGGGGTGACGAGCCGCTGAGCTGGGTGGGATGCCGTTCGCGTAGGGCGTCAGAGAGCGCGGCGGGTCTCGTCGACCGCGGTGGTGGCCTGTGTCAGCAGGGCGGCGGAGGGAGCGGCGGCCAGGAGATCGTCGGCCAGCACCCGGAGCTGATCGCGCAGGACCAGGTCGTGGATGTGCGGGACCTGGCGGGTGGGACGGGACTCGGCCTCGGCGCTCAGGTCGGCCAGGCGCTGCACCAGATCCCGCACCAGCTGGGAACGCGTGCCGGTGGTGGCGGTGGCTCGCCAGCGTGGCTCGTCCCAGTGGTGAACCTGCGTGAGTAGCCGCTCGATGGAGGTGGCGAAGTCGGGCACCCGGCGACCATACCCGGAAGGCCGGGGCGGCTCCGGCGGCTCGGGCGGCTCGGGGGCTTCGGAGGGAGGGACAGCGAAGCCCGCCCGGCACAGGGTGCGGGCGGGCTCGCGTCAAGCGGGGGACAACGCCCGGTTCGCGGGGAGACGAGCCGGGCGTTGCTCGGGACGACGGACGAACCGTCAGTCGTCGCCTTGGAGGAAGCTCAGCAACCGGAGAATCTCGATGTAGAGCCAGACGAGGCCCACCAGGATGCCGAACGCCGCGGTCCAGGAGTAGCGCTGCGGCAGACCCATCCGCACGCCCTCCTCGATCTCGTTGAAATTCAGGATGAAGCTCAACGCGGCGACCACGATGCAGACCAGGCTGAAGATGTAGCCGAGCGGACCGTTGTCGCGCAGGCCGGTGTTGACGTCGAACAGCGCCAGCACGAAGTTGATCAGCATGACCGCGAAGAGGCCGGCCATGACCGCGATCATCCCGCGGATGAACTTCGGCGTCGCCCGGATGACTCGGGCCTTGTAGAGCCCGGCCATCAGGAAGAACACACCGAAGGTGGCGACCACCGCCTGGAGGACGATGCCGTGGTAGCCGAGGATGTTCTCGAAGGCCTTGCTGACCATGCCGACGAAGACACCCTCGATGACCGCGTAGGTCAGCACGAGAGCGGGGTTGGCCATCCGCGAGAACGAGATGACCAGGCCGAGGACGAGGCCGACCAGCGCCGCGCCGATCCACGCGGGACCGATCAGGGCGTTGGGGATCAGGTTCCACGCGGCGACCGCGGAGATACCGGTGAGGCCGAGAAGCAGCACGGTCTTGACGACGACGTCGTCGAGGGTCATCGGCTGAACGGCCGGAGGAGCGGAAGGGTAGCCCGCCGCGGTGGGGTAGGGATCGCCGTACGCCGGCTGACCGTAACCCGGCTGCGGGGCCGGCCCATATGGCCCGTACCCGGCCGCTCGCTCCCGCTCGGCCGCCTGGCCGAGGCGCGAGAGCACCGGGTTCGATGTCTTCACTGTTTCCAGCCTCCCTTGAGGTTACGGCGCTGTGCCTGTCGTTCAAGGGTAAGCCGTGTGTCCACATCCCGCTGCGTCCACTGGCTGTGAGCCAGCTGAAAATGACCGACGTCAGTGCTGGTCAGCGGCCATGCAGTCAAGATCGCGGCCGCGGCGTCATGCCGCGGCCGCTTAGATGGTGCCCGGGGCGGGTCTCGAACCCGCACGCCTTTTCGGGCAGCCGCTTTTAAGGCGGCCGTGTCTGCCATTCCACCACCCGGGCGGCTTGCGAACACCGTAGCTGGTGCCGCCCAGGCGGCGGAAACGGCATTGGCCGGATCAGCGGGATCCGGCGCCCACCTTCTTCTCCTGCGGCAGCTCGACCGGCGGGGTCACCTCGGTGAACTCCTCACGCGGGCGGTGCAGCTGGCCCAGCGCCACGGTCTCCCGCTTGAGGAACAGCGCCAGCGTCCAGTCGGCGAGCACCCGGATCTTGCGGTTGAAGGACGGGATCCGGCTCACGTGGTAGGTCCGGTGCATGATCCACGCCGGGTAGCCCTTGACCTTGACGCCGTAGACGTGCGCGACACCCTTGTTCAGGCCGAGGCCGGCGACACCGCCGACGTGCTTGTGGCGGTACTCCTTCGGCGCGCCGCCGAGGATCACCTGAACGATGTTGTCGGCGAGCACCCGGGCCTGGCGGACCGCGTGCTGGGCGCTCGGCGAGCACCAGCCACCGGGGTTCGTCAGGTCGGGGACCTGCGCGCAGTCACCGGCGGACCAGGCGCCCTCGAGGACCTCGCCGGTCTCGGTGTCGGCGACCTGGAGGGTGGGCAAGCAGTTGACGTGCCCCTTCGGCCCCAGCGGCAGGTCGGTGTTGGCCAGCATCGGCGACGGCTTGACACCGGCCGTCCACACGAGGGTCTCGGCGCGGAACGAGTCGCCGTCGGAGAGCTCGATCCGGCCGCCGGCGCACGACTTCAGGAAGGTGCCCAGGCGCAGGTCCACGCCACGGGCGGCGAGCTGGCGAGCGGTGTACGCACCCATCTCGGGACCGACCTCGGGCAGGATCCGGTTGGTGGCCTCCACCAGGATGAAGTGGACCTCCTTGGGGTCCAGCTCCGGGTAGTATTTCAGCGCGTCGGAGACCACGTCCTGCATCTCGGCGAGCGCCTCGATGCCGGCGAAGCCGCCACCGACGAACACGAAGTTCAGCGAAGCCTTGCGCACCTCTTCGTCGGGCGTCACAGCCGCGACGTCCAGCCGGTCGAGGATGTGGTTGCGCAGGTAGATGGCCTCGCCGATGGTCTTGAGGCCGATGCCCATGTCACTGAGGCCGGGGATCGGCAGGGTCCGCGAGACCGAGCCCGGCGCCACGATGATGTGGTCGTACTCCATCTCGTAGGCGGGACCGTCGATCGGCTGGACGCTCACGGTCTTGCGCGCGTGCTCGACCCGGGTCACTTCACCGGAGACGATGCGGCACTTCTTCAACTCCCGGCGCAGCGGCACCACAGCGTGTCGCGGCGAAATGTTACCGGCCGCCGCCTCAGGCAGGAACGGCTGGTAAGTCATGTGCGGAACAGGGTCGATGACGACAACCTCGGCCCGATTGCGGTTCAGCTTCTTGGACAGGCGGAGGGCGGCGTAAAGCCCGACGTGACCTGCTCCTACGACGACGATGCGCGGCGGATTCACGCCTCCATTGTCGCGCGGGGGAAGCATTTGATGCGTGGTTCTGTGACGATCACAACGGCGTAAGTCAAGTGACCTGACACTCAGATTTCACTGGCGGCGGACCATACGTGCTAGGACCATCGTCACGGCGACAGCGGCGGCCAGACCGATGAGCGTGGCCAACTGGAAGGCGTCGCCGCCCAGGTCGGCGGTCAGGCCGAGAGCCAGGACGATGACCACCGCGGAGATCAACACGACGATCAGGGCACGGCCCAGCCAGAGCGCCGGCACGTCGAAGTTCACCATGGCGTCGTAGGGCAGGACGGCCGCCAGCGCGGTCAGCGTGTGTCCCAGGTAGAGCAGGGTGGCCAGGGTCAGCACCCGCCACAGGCTGATCGGGGCGCCGAAGCCGGCGGTGTTGACCAGCCATCCGCCGATCACGGTGAGCGCCGCGGCGGTGCCACCACGGCCCCGGGGAGCCAGCGCCGCCCAGATCACGGCCGCCACCGGGAAGACCATGAACCGGGGGTTGGACAGCAGCTCCAGCGGCCAGGCGACAGCGGTCGCCAGCAGGCCGGTGAGCAGGACGCCGCACCGGACCAGGAACGGCACCGTGGTGGCCCGTCCCGCGGCGGTACGCCACCGGTCCATCCGCCGGGTCAGGTCGTTGCGCACGTCAGCGCCCCCTCGGAACCGAGGCCAACCGGGCCACGTCACGCAGCACCAGATCCAGACTGCCGGCGCCGGCCCAGGCCACCACCGGTACGCCGTGCTCGCGCAGCCGCCCCAGCACGTTCTCCCGTTCCAGCCGCCACAGCCGGGTGGCCAGGGCGGTCCACTGGTTCTTCACCGGCGGGGCGGCCTGGGCGGGCAGGGTGTCCACCGCCACCACGTACCGGCCGGACTGGGTGAGCTGGGCCAGCATGTCGGCGGCCCGCGGGTCGACCAGCGGGGTCAGCACCACGACCAGCGCGGACGAGGAGACGTGGTGGGCGCCGAAGACGTTCTCGTTCTGCTCGGCGTCGACCGGGTCGGCCCGTACGTCGAGCAGCCACTCCAGCACCGTCAGGTACTGCCGGCGGCCGGAGGCGGGGCGCAGCCGGCGGGCGGTCGCGCCGTACTCCAGCAGCGAGACCCGGTCGCCCCGGTGCAGGTAGTGCTCGGCGATCGCGGCCGCCGCCCGGACCGTGGTGTCCAGCACCGACGAGCCGCCCCGGACCCCGCCGGAGAGGCCGATCTCGCCGAGCACGTCGAGCAGCAGCAGCACTTCGGCGTCCCGGTCCGACAGGGTGGAGGCGACGTGCAGGTCACGGGTCCGCAGGGAGACCCGCCAGTCGATGCGGCGCAACCGGTCGCCGGGGGCGAACTGCCGGACCCCGGCCAGCTCACCGCCCTCACCGGGCCGCCGGGAGCGGTGCGCGCCGACCAGACCGGCCGCGGCCGGCATCGCCTCGGTGGCGTTGAACGGCTCGGTCACCGGGTAGACCCGCACCCCGGCGGCCGGGGTCACCACCGGACGGCAGGCCAGCAGGCCACCACAGGCGGCGGCCCGCGCGGCGGCCGGGCCGACGTCCTGCCGGCCCCAGCGGGTCGCCTCGCCGGGCAGGTCGATCGCGGCCCAGCCGTCGGCGGCCACGGTGATCGCGAACGGGCGGTCGGCATGCTCCAGCTTCAGCCAGCGGGAGGTACGCGTACGCACGACCACCAGGTCGTAGTCGATCGTGTCCGGGTTCGAGACGGTCAGCCCGGCGTCCACCGCGCCGCCCTCGACCAGGTACGACTCGTCGGTCCGGATGGTGATCTCCGGGGCCGCGGACGGGATCCGGCGCAGGTTGAGCGCCGCGCCGATCGCGAACGGGGCGGCCAGCAGCGCCAGGTCGACGCGGCCCAGCGCCACACCGAGGAGCAGCAGCAGGCCGGTGAGCAGGACCGTACGGCCGAGCGCCCGGGTCGGCGCCCAGACTGGTCCGGACGACGGCTCGCCGGCCCCGGCCGCGGGCACGGCCGGGCGCAGGCGCAACAGGTCAGTCATGCCGCGCGTACGTCGGGAGCGCCCCGCTCGCCGGGGCCGGCACGGCGGTGAGCACCTCCTGCACCACGAACGACGGGTTCACCTGGCGCAGCCACATCTCCGGGCGCAGCGTTATCCGGTGGGCCAGCGCCGGGATCGCCACGTCCTTCACGTCCTCCGGCACCACGTAGTCACGGCCGGCCATCGCCGCCCGGGCGCGGGCCAGCAGCAGCAGCGCGAGCGAGCCACGCGGCGAGGAGCCGACCAGTACGGCGCCGTGCTCCCGGGTGGCCGAGGTGAGCGCCACGATGTAGCGGCCGATCGAGTCCTCCACCGCGACCGACTCCAGCGCGCCCTGCATCATCTGGAGCGTACGAGCGTCGACCACCGGAGCCAGGGTGGCCTCCTCCTGGCGGCGGGCCATCCGGCGCTGGAGGATCGCCCACTCCTCCTCGGCCGTCGGGTAGCCGAACGACACCCGCAGCAGGAACCGGTCCAGCTGCGCCTCGGGGAGTGGGTAGGTCCCCTCGTACTCGATCGGGTTGGCCGTCGCGATCACGTGGAACGGCGGGTCCAGGCGGTAGGTGACGCCCTCGACCGACACCTGCTTCTCCTGCATCGCCTCGAGCAGGGCGGACTGGGTCTTCGGCGGCGTCCGGTTGATCTCGTCGGCCAGCAGCATGTTGGTGAACACCGGGCCGGCCCGGAAGGCGAAGTCGCCCTTGCGCTGGTCGTACAGGAAGGAGCCGGTGACGTCGGCCGGCAGCAGGTCGGGGGTGAACTGCAGACGGCGGAAGTCGAGCCCGAGGGCCTGCGCGAAGGACCGGGCGGTCAGCGTCTTGGCGAGCCCCGGCATGTCCTCCAGCAGCACGTGGCCGCCGGCCAGGATCCCGGCCAGCACCAGCTCCAGCGAGTCCCGCTTGCCCACCACGACGGTGCCGACCGAGTCGAGGACCGCCCCGGCCAGCCGCCCGACCTCGTACGGGGGAAGAGCCTGCGTCACCGGCGCACCTTTCTCACAGTCGTTCCATGGCGTCGAGGTAGGTCTCGACATCCCGGGCCTTGAGCGCGCGGCGCCCCGGACCGGACAGCGTCGCCCAGAGATCATCCCCGAGCAGCTCACGGGCCCGGCGGGGGTCGCTGGCCCGGGTGATGCCGTGCCGCAGGCGCAGCCGTTCGTCGGCGAGTTCCGCGAGCACCGGCAGAACGTTACGCGCATGCCGATCGGGATCCGAGTGCGCCTGGTCCAGGTTCCGCTCCCAGCGGCGGACCGTCGCCCGCAACGCGTCCACCGCCGGCGGGGTCTCCGCGCCGATCCCCGACCGCAGGCGTGGCCCGGGCGGCGGCGCCACCACCGCGACCGCGTGGATCAGCAGGCGCAGACCGGTCAGCAGGGCGATCAGCAGCAGCAGCGAGATGGTCAGGCCGAGGGCCCGCAGACCGGCGGTCACCACCACTGTGGCCAGCCCGATCACCGCCGCGTTGCCGATCAGCGTGACGATCGGCGAACGTCGTTTGACGACGGTCTCCCGCTCCTCGGCGACCCGCCCGTCGGCGGCGCCGAACAGTTCGTCCAGCCCCCCGTCGCTCACGGCGTCACCTCCGCCCGTGGATGCCTGAACCCGCTCACGAGACCGCCCCGGCCCGGGTCGCGCCCAGATCGGCGCGCAGCCGCTCCAGCGCGGACCGGGCCTGCTGCCGCATCTGGTCGTCGACGGTGTGCGTCGCGTACCTCGCCTCGCGATAGACCTCGAGCAGCGCGGCCAGCACGCGGGCGTCGACCCGCTGCTCGGCCAGCAGCCGTCCGACATAGTCGGTGGGGCTGTCCCCCGGGTGCCGTGGCGTGCCGGCCGCGGCCGCCGCGTCCTCCAGCCGCACCCAGCAGGCGATCACCGCCCGGCGTGGGTCACGGTCGGTGTCGGAGAGCTCCTCCAGGCCGGCGTCGAGCGCCGCCACCAGGTCGTCGGCCGTCCGGGTCGGCCGGCGTGGTTCGTGTTTCCCGCTGCGGGCCGGGCGCCGGCGCAGATAGTCACGGACCAGCGCCCAGGTCAGGCCGACCACCATGAGCAGCGCGATCACGCTCAGCACCACCAGCGTGACGGTTCCCACCCAGCCGGGCAGCTGCCGCGCCGGCTCCGGAATGGAGTCCGACAGGCTGGGCGTCACCGACGGGCGCGGCGGCAGCAGCGGCGGGCGGGTCGTGGCGGTCGACTCCGGCTTGATCTGGTCGAGCTGCGGCGCGGACCGGGTCGCGGCCAGCGCGACCACGAAGAGCAACCCGAGGACGGCGGCCAGTGGCCACCATCGGCGCAGTGCGGCTAAATCCATGGGTAGCTCAGATCCGTGACTCGGGGTTTGTCGACAGGCCTCGCATCATGCCAGGCCCGCCAGAACCTTTGCACGGGCGAACACCTCGTCGAGCATGTCCGGTGTCAGACGGCCGGTGAAGGTGTTCTGCTGGCTGACGTGGAAACAGCCCAGCAGGGTGGGCGCTCCCGGCACGCTGACCTGGGCGCCGTGGCCGAATTTCGGGCGCGGCACCGGCGGGCGCACCCGGTAGGCGGCGGTCATCGCGGGCCACCACGCCGCCCAGGCGAAGGCGCCGAGCGCCACCACGACGCGTACGGTCGGCTGGATCAACTGGAGTTCCCGCTGGAACCACGGCGCGCACGTGTCGCGCTCCTCCGGCAGCGGCTTGTTGTCCGGCGGCGCGCAGCGGACCGCCGCGAAGATCCGGGTGTGCCGCAACTCCAGGCCGTCGTCGGCGGCGACGCTGGTCGGCTGATTCGCCAGGCCGGCCCGGTGCAGCGCGGCGAAGAGCACGTCACCGGAGCGGTCGCCGGTGAAGATCCGCCCGGTGCGGTTCCCGCCGTGCGCGGCCGGGGCCAGCCCCAGGACGGCGATCTCGGCGTCGGCCGGGCCGAACCCGGGCACGGGCCGGCCCCAGTACTCCTGGTCCCGGAACGCCGCCCGCCGGGTCACGGCGACGTCGGTGCGCCAGGCGACCAGGCGCGGGCAGGCGAAACAATCCGCGATCCCGGCGTCGAGCACGCTCAGCGAGGCGGCCCCGGCCGCCTGGGCGACGACTTCCTCAGGGGTACGCGCGGACGCGCCGGACGGCAACACCCCTCCAGCACAACATCCCGCCCGCATCTCCGCACATCCGGGTCCACCGGATCCAGCCGGCTCCCGGAGCCGTCTCACGGCGGAGGCAGCGCTGGGAGCCGGGAGGATCGCGTGGTGGGTGAGCGGTCAGGACTTCGTGACCACGCAGAGCAGGTAGCTGTCGCCGGCCAGGATGATCGCTTCGTCGCCCTCTTTGAAGAACTGGTCGCAGGCGGTGCCCGCGACGTCGGTGGTGCCCTCGACCCGGCCCACGACGGTGTAGCCGGCGTCGCTCGAGGAACAGTCGACGACCTCGGCCGTCGTCTCGGACACCTCCGTGCCCAGTTCCTTGCCGATCGAGATGCAGTCACCGGCCTTCGCGTCCCCCGTCGGGTCCCCGAGCAGCCCGCCGAGCAGAACCTTGACCACCGCGACGACGGCGATCACCACGACCGCGCCGAGGACGGCGAGGACCTTGCCCAGCACCTTGTTCTTCGGCGGGGCGGCGTCCGGCGGAGTGAAGCCGGGCGGAGTGAACCCGGGCGGCGGAAAACCCGGCACGGCACCTTCGGCCGGCGGAAAACCGGGTTCCGGGGCGCCCGGCGCCGCAGCGTGATCCGCGGGGTGGTTCGGCGCCGCGGCGGAGGCGGGCGAGAACGCGGAGCAGCCCGGAGCCACGGCGGGCTGGGGGGCCGGGAACGCCGAGGGCTCCGGAGCCATGGTGGGCGGGGAACTCGGGGAGACGTCGGACCCGGAGGCGCCGCTCGACGGCATGACGGTCCCGCTCCCGTCCGGCGGGACGGCGCCGCCGGGCTGAGTGGGCACAACCGGGTCAGTCATCAGGTGTTCCTTTCCAGGGGCACGACCGGAGATCGATCGTCGGCACGCGAGGATAGCGATCACCGCCGCTCGTGCGCGATCCCCCTGCCCGCTAGCCGACCCGGGCCGGTTCCTTGGCCGCCGGAGGCCGGGCGCTGCTGGAGGGCGCGGGCGGCTTCGAGGACGAGTCGGCCGCCGGAGCCGCACCGCTCGGGGAGGCCTCCGGGGCGGACGGGGCCGGGGAGCCCGGGGTGGAGGCGTCCGGCGGCGGGGTGACGGCGGACGGGTCGCCGGGGTGGTAGGGAGCGGCCTCCGGGCAGTGCGGGTAGCCCAGTGTGCGGCTGGGGACGCTCATGCCGCTGGTCGGGTCCTCGCAGTAGGGCTCGCCCAGGCGGATCGGGTTGCCGTCCTGGTCGTAGAGCTGCACGCCGGAGACGAGGCGGCCGTCGCCGTCGTAGGCGTAGACGTCCCGGACGTCGGTGAACTCGTTCCAGCCGGTGTAGCCGACCTCGCTGTAGCCGTCGCGCTGGGCCGCGGAGTCGACCTCGAAGAAGCCGATCAGGGCGAAGAGCACCAGGTAGACCGTGGCGAGGCGGAAGGCGCGCCGGGGCCACTTGCGGGTCGGTGTGCCGCGGCGGCCGAGCCAGATGGAGCCGAGGATGCCGAGGGCCAGCAGGAGGACGGCCGCGAAGTCGTCGCCGCCGAGCCGGGGCATCAGGCCCAGCCGGGAGTTGCCGTCGAACATGAACGCGACCGCCATGGCCGCCAGGTAGCCGCGCAGCACCCACCAGGCAGGACGGAGCAGCACCAGGAATTCGCTGGCCTTCGCGTACCCCAGCAGGGGCCCGACCCGGACGTCGGCTCCCCGCACCGCCTGGTTGATCCGCGCACGATGCCGGGCGGCCCGGTCGGTGACCGCCGCGTAGCGGGAGGTGGGTTGCCCGCCGGCAGCGAAGCCGGCGCTGGCGCTGAGCTCGGCGGCGTAGGCCTCCGGTGGCCCGAGCCGGTCGGTGAGTGATCCGCCGCCCTCGGCGAGCACCTCGGCCAGATGTTCGGGCAGGTCTTCGAGCAACTCGTCCCGGGTGGCGGGCGGCAGACCGGCCAGTGCCAGCCGAACGCCCTCCACGTAGACGGCGATCTCGTCCTGTGCCGTGAGGTTCACGCCTTCCCCCGCTCGCGAAGAAGATCATCCATGATCGATGCGAAGCCGCTCCAGACCTTGCCCGAGCGCTGCAGCTCGGTGCGGCCGGCCGCGTTGAGTGCGTAGTACTTCCGGTGCGGGCCCTCGTCACTGGGCACCACATAGCTGTTGAGCAGGCCGTTGTTGAACAGCCGGCGCAGGGTGCCGTAGACCGAGGCGTCACCGACGTCTTCCAGCCCGGCCGCGCGCAGGCGGCGCAGGATGTCATAGCCGTAACCGTCCTCGTCGCGCAGGACGGCGAGGACGGCGAGGTCTAGCACGCCCTTGAGCAGCTGGGTCGGATCCACGCGGAGCACACTACTGCGCATTCCGAAGTACCGTCAACAGCGCACTACCCTCCAGGGGCGGTGCGGGAGATCAGACGGCCAGGCCGAAGGCGATGCCGTCGAGGATGTCGTGCTCCGAGGCGATCACGAAGTCGTGGCCGGACCGCTCGATGATCAGCTTCATGATCAGGGCCCCGGCACCGATCACGTCGGCCCGGCCGGGGTGCATCACGGGCAGCGCGCGACGCTCGGCGACGGTCATGGCCAGCAGCTCGGCGGTCACCCGGGCCACGGCCGGAGCCTCGACCCGGCTGTGGTGGATGCGCGCGGAGTCGTACCCCTCCAGGTCGTGAGCGAGAGCCGCGACGGTGGTGACCGTCCCGGCGAGACCGACCAGCGTCCTGGCCTCCCGGCCGGACACGGCGGCCAGCGCCGTGTCGACGGCCTCGATGATGTCCGCCTCGGCGGCGGCCAGCTCGGCCGCGGTGGGCGGATCGGAGTGCAGGTGCCGCTCGGTCATCCGGACGCAGCCGATGTCCATCGAGATGGCGCGCTCGACACCGGTCGTGCCGGTGACGAACTCGGTGGAGCCGCCGCCCAGGTCGAAGACCAGGTAGGGGCCGTCCGCGCCGAGGCCGCGGACGGCGCCGTCGAAGGAGAGCTGCGCCTCCTGCTCGCCGGTGATCACCTCCGGGTCGACGCCGAGCACGCCGCGCACCATGTCCCGGAAGTCCTGCGCGTTGGACGCGTCCCGGCTGGCCGAGGTGGCGCACATCCGCACCCGGGTGACGCCCAGTTCGGCGATCTCGGCCGCGTAGCCGAGCAGCGCCTGCCGGGTGCGTTCGATCGCGGCCGGAGCGAGCATCCCAGTACGGTCGACGCCCTCCCCCAGCCGCACGATCTCCATCCGCCGGGAGACGTCGGTCAGCTTGTCCCCGTCGACGTCGGCGATCAGCAGACGGATCGCGTTGGTGCCGCAGTCGATCGCGGCCACCCGAACGCTCGCGCCGCCACCTCCGCTTCGCTCCGGCGTCGCCACGAGTTCACCCGACCTCGATGATTCGCTCGCCGGCTCGCTCATAGGTGCAGCAGCATTCTCGTGTTCCCCAGGGTGTTGGGTTTGACCCGTTCCAGGTCGAGGAATTCCGCCACGCCCTCGTCGTAGGAGCGCAGCAACTGCTCGTAGACCCCGTGCGGCACGGCGGCCCCGTCGATCTCGGTGAACCCGAACGACCCGAAGAACCGGGTCTCGAACGTGAGGCAGAAGACCCGGCGTACGCCGAGCTCGCGCGCCTGGTCGAGCAGAGCCGACACGATCCGGTGGCCGATCTTGCGGCCGCGGCGGGCCGGGTCGACCGCGACCGTACGGATCTCCGCGAGGTCCTCCCACATCACGTGCAGGGCGCCGCAGCCGATGACCCGGTCCTGCTCGTCGGCCGCCACCCAGAACTCCTGCACCTGCTCGTACAGGGTGACGGTGGCCTTGCTGAGCAGGCGCCGATCGGTCGTATAGGTGTCGACGAGCGCCCGGATCGCCTTGATGTCCCCGGTCCGGGCGCGCCGGACGATCACTCGTCGACCGCCGGGCGCACGCAGGGGCCGCCGGCCCAGTACGGCTCGATCGCGTCCCGCACCTCGTCGCCGAACGGGTTGACGCCGCGGCCCGCGGCCAGCGCGTGCCCGAGATGGACGTGCAGGCACTTGACCCGGTCCGGCATGCCGCCCGCCGAGACGTGGCTGATCTCCGGGACGTCCTCGATGGCGGTCCGCCGGTCCAGATAGTCCTGGTGCGCGGCCGCGTACCGTTTGGCCAGTTCCGGATCGGTGCTGAGACGCTCCTGCATGTCGCGCATCACACCGGCCGACTCCAGGCGGCTGCATGCGGCCGTGGCGTGCGGGCAGGTCAGGTAGAAGAGGGTGGGGAACGGTGTGCCGTCGTCGAGGCGCGGCGAGGTCTCCACCACGTCGGGGTTGCCGCACGGGCAACGGTGCGCGACCGCCCGCGTGCCACGGGGACGACGGCCTAGCTGGGCCGCCACGATGTCGAGGTCGGCGGTTGTGGGTTCTTCCATCAGTCCGAAATCAGTCCTGGGGCTCTGCGTTGGCGGCTTGGACACTGCTCCACAGCGTGTCGTACCAGCGGTCGGGGGCGGCCGCCGGGGTCTGCTCGGCGGCGGTGCGGGCGGCGCGGTCCTTGTCGTCGACGACGAGCAGGGGCGTCTCACCCGGGCGCACGTAGAAGATCCGTTCCCGGGCCTGAATGCGCAGGTACTCCGGGTCGTTCCACTTCTCCAGGGTCTTCGCCGTCTCGGCGATCTCGGCCCGCTGCACGGCCTGCGCCCGCTCCATCTCGGCGATCTCGGCCTCTTGCTTCAAATACACCCGGACGGGGTACGTGTAGGCCAGCGCCAGCGCCACGACCAGCGCGATCAGGACGGTGGCCCGGCCGGTCAGCGCGCGCGGACGTGGTGCCTCGGTGCGCTTCGCGGCTGCGCCGCCGGACCCCGAGGGGGTACGCCGAGCGGCCGGCACCCGGATCGGGCCGGTGTTCCTGGTGCGGGGCGGGGTGGGGCGGCCACCGGCTCGCCGGGCCGGGCCCTGGCCGCTCGGTGTGCGGCGTTCCGCCATCTCGCCCTCCCCCGCTGACCGTCACGTGTTCGTGGCACCCACCCCGGAAATCTATGTCTCCGAGGGCGGGTGCCACAAACCCGATGATCCGACGCCGGAGGGTCAGCCGACGCGGTAACGCGGGAACGCGCCCGCACCGGCGTACCGGGCGGCGCTCTCCAGCTGCTCCTCGATGCGCAGGAGCTGGTTGTACTTCGCGACCCGGTCGGACCGGGCCGGGGCGCCGGTCTTGATCTGGCCGGAGCCGACCGCGACGGCCAGATCGGCGATGGTGACGTCCTCGGTCTCGCCGGACCGGTGCGACATCATCGTCTTGAAGCCGGCCCGGTGGGCCAGGTCGACGGCGTCCAGCGTCTCGGTGAGCGAGCCGATCTGGTTCACCTTGACCAGCAGGGCGTTGGCGGCGTTCTCGGCGATGCCGCGGGCCAGGCGCTGCGGGTTGGTGACGAACAGGTCGTCGCCGACGATCTGGATCTTGCTACCGAGCTCGGCGGTCATCGCGCTCCAGCCGGCCCAGTCGTCCTCGCCCAGCGGGTCCTCGATGGAGACGATCGGGAAGTCGGCGACGAGCTTCGCGTAGTACGCGATCATCTCCTCGGTCGACTTCGGGGCGCCCTCGAAGACGTACGCACCGTCCTTGTGGAACTCGGTCGCCGCGACGTCCATGGCCAGGACGATGTCGCTGCCCAGCGTGTAACCGGCGGCCTGCACGGCCTCGGCGATCAGCTCCAGGGCCGCGACGTTCGCCGACAGGCTCGGCGCGAAGCCGCCCTCGTCGCCGAGGCCGGTGGAGAGGCCCTTCTTCTTCAGCACCGACTTGAGCGCGTGGTAGACCTCGGCGCCGCTGCGGACGGCCTCGCGGAAGGTCGGCGCGCCGATCGGGGCGATCATGAACTCCTGCACGTCGACGTTGGAGTCGGCGTGCGCGCCACCGTTCAGGATGTTCATCATCGGAACCGGCAGCAGCGACGCGTTCGGCCCACCGAGGTAGCGGAACAGCGGCAGCTCGGCCGAGGCGGCGGCGGCCTTCGCCACGGCGAGGGAGACGCCGAGGATCGCGTTGGCACCGAGCGAGGACTTGGTGTCCGTGCCGTCGATGTCGATCATCTTCTGGTCGATCAGGCGCTGGTCGGAGGCCTCGTAACCGACGAGCTCCTCGACGATCTGCTCCTCGATGTTGTTGACCGCCTTCTCGACACCCTTGCCGAGGTAGCGACCCTTGTCGCCGTCACGCAGCTCGAGCGCCTCGAAGGCGCCGGTGGACGCACCGGACGGTACCGCGGCGCGGCCGACCGAGCCGTCGTCCAGGCCGACCTCGACCTCGACGGTCGGGTTGCCCCGGGAATCGAGGATCTCGCGGGCGACGATTGCTTCAATGGTGGCCATTGGTCGTGTCGCTCCCTAACGTTTGTACGAATACACAGTTTCGGTCCGCGACCCTGCGGGCCGACCACACCGGAGAGCGTATCGAGTCGGGCAATGTCTTGTTCGCGGGGCCGGTCAACTCGTCGCCCGCTATGCCTCAAACCCGGGGCCGAGCTGCCGAATCCTTGGGCACTATGACCAGTAGCCTGTTTCCCGCCGACGGGTCACACGTCGAGATGGACCTCGGGGGCCGGACCCTCCCGGAAGTCCGGGTGGTCCGGGTCACCGACGCCACCGTGACCCTGTCCCTCGCCCGCGCCGACGTCCCGCTGACGACCGGCTCCCCGGTGACCGTCCGCTGGCCGGCGGGTCCCCGTGGCCGGTTCGTCCAGCACGGGACCGTGGTGCGGCTCGACGAGAACCGGATCGACGTCACCCTGCCCGGCGAACCGGAGATCGAACAGCTGCGGCACTACGTACGCGGCGGCGGAGGCGAGAGCATCGTGCTGGCACGCGCCGACGAACCGCAGGTCACCGGCCGGGTGCACGACATCAGCGAGCGGTCGGTGCGGGCCCACTTCAGCGACGTGGACCTGCGGCCGGGCGACCATATGGTGCTCCGTGTGCAGCTGGGCCACGAGGTGGTCCAGTTCCCGGCCACCGCGCTGCGGGTGAGCTCGCTGCGGCAGCAGGTCCCGGTGCGCGGCCCGGTCATGGTCGAGATGGTGGCGATCTTCGACCGGAACGAGCAGCAGGCCAAGATCATTCGCCGGTACGTCTTCCGGCTCCAGGCCATGGCCCGCCGCGAGGCCGCGGCCGCCGAGGCGATGGCGGACGACGTGATGGCCGAGGCCGTCAGCCTCCGATGATTACCGGATATCGGACGGGAAATACCGATTCTCAATAGGGGTCTTCCGGCCCGTGAATTGTCCGTCCATTGGCCCTCTATTCATCGACGGTCGCCACGGGATACTCGATTGCGCGGGGTGGCACGGGTACGTAAGGGTGGTCACGTGCCCGCCACCCCGCGCCGCATCCGCGCCGGCTCCGCGCTCGCCGGTCCCCTGCTCCTCCTCGGCCTTCTCGGCGCCTCCGGCTGCACCGGGATCGAACCGTCCGGCGCCGCCGGTGCCGCCGGAACCGACCTGGTCAGCGAGGTCGCCGACCGGCTGGCCGACGCGGGCGGCCAGAGCTGGACGGCCACCTACCGGCTGGCCGGCGGCGCGACCGGCCGGATCACCCGATCGCAGCGGCCGGCCCGGGTCGCCTACGCGTTTCCGTCCGGCAATCTGATCCGGACTCCGGACGCCCTCACCCATTGCGTCACCACCGGCGCGGAGACCGTGTGCACCGCCACCGACCCGCACGGCGCCCCCGACGAACTGCCGGCCACCGCCGGTCTGGTCACCCCGGACACGGTTCTCGCGCTGTTGAACGCGGCGGCGATCGACCCGGACCTGGCGGTCCAGACGCGGGAGACCACGATCGCCGAGCGGACCGCCTCCTGTCTGCGCCTGGGTGGCGTCGATCATGTGCCGGCTCCCGACTTCGACGTCTGTGTGACGGTCGAGGGCGCCATCGCCGGTTTCACCGGGACGGTCGCCGGCACCCCGGTCGAGATGGTGCTGACCGACTACCAGGCCCGGGCCGCCGACCACGACTTCGCCATGCCGCCGGGCGCCCGGTTCGTCGACCGCCGGACCGACTGACCACCGGAAAGCTCAGACACCGAGCAGCGCGCGCAGGTGGCGGGGCGGTGGGGAGCCGTGCGCCAGCATGGCGTCGTGCCACGCCTTCGGGGTGGCGCCGAACGGCCGGGCCGCCGCGATCGCCGCGACCTCGGTGTAGCCGACGAAGTAGGTGGACAGCTGCGTCGAGGTGAGCAGCGCCCGCCGCCACTTGCCGGCCGCCTCGCCCTCCTCCTGGAAGCCGCGCCCGGTCATCAGCTCCATGGCCTCGGACTCGGGCAGCCCCTCGCAGTGCGTGAGCTGGTCGACGATCGCGTTGAGGCTCATCCGCAACTGCATCTTGAGCTGCTGCAACCGGACCGGCAGGCCACCGAAGCCGAGGCCGGTCATCAACTCCTCCGCATAGACCGCCCAGCCCTCGACGAACGGGCCGGACCAGCCGAGCGAGCGCACCCGGGTGGCCGCCCGGAACCGCCGTGAGTGGGCGATCTGCAGGAAGTGGCCGGGCATCGCCTCATGGACGGTGAGGTTGCGCAGCATCTCGTCGTTGTACTCCCGGTAGAAGCTGGCGATCCGCTCAGCGGGCCAGTCGGCCGGGGCCGGGGCGATGCAGTAGAAGGTGGGGACGTCGGCCGTCTCCAGTGGACCGGGCGGGTCGCAATAGGCCACCGCGACACCCCGGGCGAACTCCGGCATCTCCTCGATGACGCACGGATCGTCCACCAGCGACACGATGTCGTGCGCCCGGACGAACTCGGTCGCCTCCCCCATCGTCACCTTGGCCAGCCCGACGATGGTGGTGTTGTCCGGGTGCCGCTCGGCGATCGAGCCGAGCGCCCGCCGGACCGTCTCGTCGGTGGCCGGGCCACCGGCCAGCTCGGCGGAGGCCTCCCGCAGCGCCTCGCCGACCCGGTCCAGATTCTCCCGGGCGCGGGCGAGCACCTCGGCGGCCGACAGCTCGGTGTCGAGAGTGTGCCAGAGCCGGGCCTCCCACAGGCGCCGGCCGAGCCGTGGGTCGCGGCCGGGATCGCCGCCCTCCAGCCGGGCACGCAGCCAGCCGTCGAACTCGCCGAGAGCGGCCAGCGCGGCCTCGGCCACCGGCTCCACGGTCGAGCGCAGGCCCGGCTCCCGGGCCAGCAGGGCGGGGATCTCGGCACGGATCAGCCCGGCCGTGCCGGCGAACTGGCCGACCGCGGTCTCGGCGTGGACGCGGGGCACGTCACGCAGCACGGCACGAGCCGTGGCCAGGGCGTCGGGAATCGCGCCGAGCCGGCCGGCCAGGCTGGTCAGACGCTCGCCGAGCGGCGCGAACGGGCGGGCGATCAGCCCGTGCAGCAGCGGCCCGGGATTGTGCTCCAACGGATTCCACTCGTGCTCGCGGATCTCGGTGAGCTCGAACAGCGCCCGCTCCACCTGGGCGGTCAGGATCGCGTGGTCGACCTGGTCCTCCGGATCGAGACCGTCGGGATCGACGCCGCTGAGCGCGTCACCGGCGTCACGCAGCATGGCGACCCGGCCGGACACGGCGGCGTCGGAGTGGTCGGGCAGGCGGTCGTCGAAACGGTGGTCGCCCGCGTAGGACGCGGTGGCGGGATCGCTCTCCAGCAGGGCGTCGACGATCCGCTCGGCGAGCGGTACGAACTCCGGCATGCCGTGAAACCTACTCGGAGGGACCGACATTTTCCGCCGCACGCACCGCCTCTGCGAAAGTCAGCGTGGCGGCCCGCAGTTCGGCCTCGGCGTCCAGGCCCGCGGCCCGGGCCTCGGCGACCACCCGCAGCAGCAGACCACCGAGGTCCTCGCCGGCCGGCAGCGGCACCTCGAGACCGGCCCGTTCGGCCCGGTGCAGGATCTTCGCGGCCAGGGCGAGCGCCGGCTGGCTCATGGCGATCCCGTCCAGCACCGAGTCCCGCGTCTTCTCCTCGCGCTTGATCCGCTCCCAGTTGGCGGTGATCTCCTCGATGTCCTCGATCCGCTCACCGGCGAAGACGTGCGGATTGCGCCGGATCATCTTCTCCACCAGGCCGCCGGCCACGTCGTCGATGCTCCACCGGTCGCTCTCGTCGCGCTCCTCGGCGAGCCGGGCGTGCAGCACCACCTGGAGAAGCACGTCGCCGAGCTCCTCACGGGCCGCGTCCGGGTCGTCGCCGACGATCGCGTCGTACGCCTCGTACGCCTCCTCCAGCAGGTAGGGGGCGAGCGTCTGGTGGGTCTGCGCCCGTTTCCACGGGTCGCCGCCGGGTGACACCAGCCGGTCCATCACGGCGACGGCGTCCAGCAGCCGGGCGCCGGGCGGGTCCCACGAGCCGTACATCAGCTCCAGCTCGGCGAGGCCCGGCTCGCGGGCCAGGCGCAGCCCGAGCTGCCGGGCGAAGTCCTGGTCGCCGTGCGGCCCGGCGAGCCAGACGGCGGCCGGCTGCCCGGCGATCGCGTCGAGCAGCCCCTGCGCGTCGGTCGGAAGGACTGTGACCGGCACACCGGTCACCCGCAGGGCCGCGGCCTGGTCACTGTCCGCGGCGGCGAAGACGGGGTACGCCCGGACGGCGTCCCACGCCTCCGCGGTCAGCAGCCCGGCCGGCAGCCGGGGTGAGGTGACCAGCAGGATGATCCGGGTGCTCAAGGGAGGTCGGCCACCGGTACGGACTGCTGCTCGACGCCCAGGTCGGTGCCGAGAAGCTGGAGCGGATAGTTCTCACCCTGGATCTCCAGCACGCTCACGTCGAGCGGCTGGTAGCGCGGGTTGACCTTGACGTTCAGCTCGTCGGCGACGGCATCGACCTGCTCACGGACCTTCGCGGCGGCGGCCACCACCTTCCGGTTCTGCTCGGACTGGAGGGACAGCCAGGTGGTGAAGTCCTGACCGGGCTCGACGCCGCCACTGGCGGCCAGGCTGTTGTAGACCTGGCGCATGTCCGCGTCAGTCGGCGGGGTCTCCGACAGGAACGACTGGATGAGGAGGCTCTGCATGTACAGGTTGTCGATGTAGAGCTTGGTGTACGCCGCGTCGGCGGGCAGCTTGCGCTGGGCGGCCTCCTCCGCGTACGGCACCTGGGCGGGCAGCGTGACCGAGCGCTCGGCGGCGACCTGTTCGTACAGCTCCCGGGCGACCAGCTGGTCCACGACGTCGCCCCGGTCGATCGGCACCTGCGCCGGCGACGGGGTGACCGCCGGCGCGGGGTCCACGTCCTGCCCGGCGCTACGGCGCGCCTCCTCGTTCATGCGCTGCGCCTGGTTGGCCTCCTCGGCCTCGGCCTGGGCCTCGGCTTCGGCCTGGGCGACGAAGTCGGGGTACGACTCGTCCCAGATCCGCTGGACCTCCCGCTCGGACACCTGGCCGGCGTCGCCGAGATAGGCGGCCACGCTCGATTCCGAGTCGCAGGCGGAGAGGCCGCCCACGGCCAGGGACGCGGCGACAACGGTGGAGGCGAGTCGGCGAGCACGCAGCATGGTCAACACTCTCTCACGCCGATTGTGATCTTCATCGCCCCGCCCCGCATCGATTTCATCGATTCCCCGCCACCGGCGCGGCAGCCGGGACATCGCCGAGCACGTCCTTGAGCAACTGGGCACACCACTCCAGCAGAGCCTGGTCGCGCAGCGGCTCGCCACCGACCCGGCGGGTGCTGGGCCGCGGGACGCTGACCTGGTCGGCGCCGGTCTTGTAGACGGCGTCCGGGTGGTAGCGCTTGAGCCGCAACTGCTTCGAGTCCGGCAGGGCCAGCGGCGAGAAGCGGATGTGCCTGCCCTGCATGGACACGTCGGTGAGCCCGTACGCCCGGGCCAGCAACCGGAACCGGGCGACCGCGATGAGGTTCGCGACCTGGGCCGGCGGTTCGCCGTACCGGTCGGTCATCTCGGCGACGACCTCGGAGAGCCGCGCCTCGTCGCGGGACTCGGCCAGCTTGCGGTACATCTCCAGGCGCAGGCGCTCGACCGAGATGTACTCGGTGGGCAGGTGCGCGTCCACCGGCAGGTCGATCTTGACCTCCGGTTCCTCCTCCGGCCGCTCGCCCTTGAACTGGGCGACCGCCTCACCGACCATCCGCACGTACAGGTCGAAGCCGACGCCCTCGATGTGGCCGGACTGCTCGCCGCCGAGCAGGTTGCCGGCGCCGCGGATCTCCAGGTCCTTCATCGCCACGTACATGCCGGCGCCGAGTTCGGTGTGCTGGGCGATGGTGGCCAGCCGCTCGTGGGCGTGCTCGGTGAGCGGCTTCTCCCGGGGGTAGAGGAAGTAGGCGTACGCCCGTTCCCGGCCCCGGCCGACCCGGCCGCGGATCTGGTGCAGCTGGGCGAGACCGAGCAGGTCGGCGCGCTCCAGGATGAGGGTGTTGGCGTTCGGGATGTCGATGCCGGACTCGACGATGGTGGTGCAGACCAGGACGTCGAACTCCTTCTCCCAGAACCCGACCATGACCTTCTCGAGCTGCTCCTCGCTCATCTGGCCGTGCGCCACCGCGACCCGGGCCTCGGGCACCAGCTCGCGCAGCTTGCGCGCCGCCCGGTCGATCGACTCGACCCGGTTGTGCAGGTAGAAGACCTGGCCGTCGCGGAGCAGCTCACGGTGGATGGCGGCGGCGACCTGCTTCTCGTCGTAGGCGCCGACGTAGGTGAGGACCGGGTGGCGTTCCTCCGGCGGGGTGGCGATGGTGGACATCTCCCGGATGCCGGTGATCGCCATCTCCAGGGTCCGCGGGATCGGGGTGGCCGACATGGTGAGTACGTCCACCGACGCGCGCAGGGCCTTGAGCTGCTCCTTGTGCTCGACGCCGAAGCGCTGCTCCTCGTCCACGATGATCAGGCCGAGGTTCTTGAACCGGGTCGACTTGGAGAGCAGCCGGTGCGTGCCGATGACGATGTCGGCGGTGCCGGCGGCGGCCTGCTCCAGGGTGAGGGTGGCCTCCTTCGGCGTCTGGAACCGGGACAGCTGCTTGATCGCCACCGGGAACTGGCTCATCCGCTCGGTGAACGTGTTGTAGTGCTGCTGGGCGAGCAGGGTCGTCGGCACCAGCACGGCCACCTGCTTGCCGTCCTGCACCGCCTTGAACGCCGCCCGTACCGCGATCTCGGTCTTGCCGTAACCGACGTCGCCGCAGATCAGCCGGTCCATCGGGACCTGCAACTCCATGTCGTGCTTGACCTCGACGATGGCGGCCATCTGGTCGGGCGTCTCGGTGTACGGGAACGCGTCCTCCAGCTCGCGCTGCCACGGGGTGTCCGGCCCGAAGGCGTGGCCCTGCGAGGCCTGGCGTGCCGCGTACAGCTGGATGAGCTGCGCGGCGATCTCCTTGACCGCCTTCTTGGCCCGCGCCTTGCTCTTCTGCCAGTCGGCGCCGCCCATCTTGTGCAGGCTGGGCTGCTCCCCGCCGACGTAGCGGGAGAGCTGGTCGAGCTGGTCGGTGGGCACGTAGAGACGGTCGCCGGGCTGGCCGCGCTTGGACGCCGCGTACTCGATGACCAGGTACTCCCGGTCGGCGCCGTTGACGGTCCGCTGGACCAGCTCGATGTAGCGGCCGATGCCGTGCTGCTCGTGCACCACGAAGTCGCCGGTCTTGAGCTCCAGCGGGTCGATGGTGTTGCGCCGCCGGGCCGGCATCTTGCGCATGTCCTTCGTGGACGCGCCGCGGCCGCCGGAGATGTCGTTGCCGGTGATCACCGCGAGCCGGGACGCCTCGTCGACGAAACCGTGGTTCAGGCCGCCGCAGGTGATCAGCAGCTGCCCGTCGGCGATGGGCGCGGCGATCGAGTCGACCGGAGTGACGCCGAGACCGGCGTCGCGCAGCAGCTCGGCGGCCCGCTGAGCGGTGCCCTTGCCCTCGAAGACCAGCGCGACGGCCCAGCCCTGAGCGACCCAGCCGGACAGGTCGGAGGCGAGCCGCGCGGTGTCGCCGTGGTAGAGCGGGACCGGCTGGGCGGCCAGCGCGACGGCGTCCCCGAGGTCCGGGCTCACCTCGACCGGGGCGGCGTCCTCCCAGGGCAGGGCCTCCGCCGTCGACTCGGCCGTGGCGAGGCCGAACGGCGAGACGGTCCACCACGGCTGCTTGAGAACGGCCGCGTGTGCCCGTACATCCGCAAGGCTCTTGAAAGCGACGGCGCCGACGTCGATCGGTGCCTGGCCGCCGACGGCGGCCGCCGCCCAGGACGCTTCGAGAAATTCGTCGGAGGTACGGGTGAGGTCGTGCGCCCGGGTACGGATTCGCTCCGGGTCGCACAGCAGCACGTGCGTGCCGGCCGGCATGCAGTCGACCAGCAGCTCCATGCTGTCGGTGCCGCGCAGCAGGGCCGGCGCCAGCGACTCCATGCCCTCGACCGGGATGCCCTCGGCCAGCTTGTCGAGGATCTCGGCCAGCTCCGGATGCTGGGCGGACAGCTCCCGGGCGCGCTCGCGCACCGCCGGGGTCAGCAGCAGCTCCCGGCAGGGCGGCGCCCACAGTCGCGGCACCTGGTCGATGGTGCGCTGGTCGGCGACCGCGAAGGTGCGGATCTCCTCCACCTCGTCGCCCCAGAACTCGACCCGGGACGGGTGCTCGTCGGTGGGCGGGAAGACGTCCAGGATGCCGCCACGGACCGCGAACTCGCCGCGCTTGGTGACCAGGTCGACCCGGGCGTACGCCATGCCGGACAGCCGCCGCGCGACCTCCTCCAGCTCCGCCGCGCCGCCGCCGGCCAGCTCCACCGGCTCCAGGTCGCCGAGGCCCTTGAGCTGTGGCTGGAGCACCGACCGGACCGGGGCCACGACGACCCGCAGCGGCGTGTCTCCGGGGTGGGCGAGCCGCCGCAGCACGGCGAGCCGGCGGCCGACCGTGTCGGAGCGCGGCGACAGGCGCTCGTGCGGCAGCGTCTCCCAGGACGGGTAGACGGCGATCAGGGCCGGGTCGATCAGGCAGCCCAGGGCGTCGGCCAGGTCGTCGGCCTCGCGCGAGGTGGCGGTCACCGCGAGGACCGGCCGCTGCGCGCCGCCGACGTCGGCGGCGCCCGCCACCGCCGCCACCACGAACGGCCGGAGCGAGACCGGCGCGGTCAGGTCCAGTGAGTCGGAGTCGACGAAGCCCTTGGCCGCCAGGTCACGCGCGCGGGCCAGACCGCGGTCGCGCATGGCGGCGGGAATCAGACCGGAGAGTTGCATGAAAGAAGACCCCCTGAGGGCACGACGAACGACCCCGGTCCGGAAAGCGCGGGCGGGGGTGCGTCCCTCAGCTTAGTCCGACCGGCGTCACCGGGGCCTCGCCCGCAGCTCAGTGGTACCCACCTGCGCACGGTCCGGCGCCGGGCCATGAGACTCTTGACTCAATTCACCCCCGGACCGGGGTACGCCGATAACATCGGCGAAGTCGGGACAGCGCCGTCCTGGAGCCATCCGAGCGAAGGAGCGCCCCGATGACAGAGCAGCCTGCCCAACTCGACGAACGAGAGGGATCCGACGCCGCGCTACGTGCCGACATCCGCCGGATCGGCACGCTGCTCGGCCAGACGCTGGCCCGCCAGGAAGGGCGGCCACTGCTGGATCTGGTCGAGGAGATCCGCGCCCTGGTGCGGCAGGACGCCCCGGCCGCCGCCGAACGCCTCGCGGCGATGGACATCACCACCGGCACGAAGCTGGCCCGGGCCTTCTCCACCTACTTCCACCTGGCCAACATCACCGAGCAGGTGCACCGGTCCCGGGACCTGCGCCGCCGCCGCGCGCAGAACGGCGGCTGGCTGGACCAGGCGGCCAAGCGGATCGCCGAGAAGGGCGTCCCGGCCGACGAGATCGCCGCCGCGGCCCGCCGCCTCGCGATCCGCCCGGTCTTCACCGCCCACCCCACCGAGGCCTCCCGCCGGTCGATCCTGTCGAAGCTGCGCCAGGTCGCCGACTCCCTGGACGCCGAGTCGGCCGCCGCCGCGCTGTTCGGCGACACCGACACCAGCACCTCCACCAAGCGTTTCGCCGAGCTGATCGACCTGCTCTGGCAGACCGACGAGCTGCGCCTGGACCGGCCGGACCCGACCGACGAGGCCCGCAACGCCGTCTACTACCTCAAGGACCTGTACGCGGACGCCGCCCCGCAGGTGCTCGACGACCTGGCCGACACGCTGCGCCGCCTCGGCGTGGAGACCGCGCCCACCTCGCGGCCGCTCACCTTCGGCTCGTGGATCGGCGGCGACCGGGACGGCAACCCGTTCGTCACCCCGGCGGTCACCCGCGACGTGCTGCTCATCCAGCACGAGCACGGCATCCAGGCCACCGAGAAGGCGATGGACAAGCTGATCGACGAGCTGTCCGTGTCCCGGCGGCTGCGCGGCGTCTCCCTCGACCTGTCCGCCAGCCTGGCCCAGGACCTGGACAACCTGCCCGAGGTGGCGCCGCGGTTCCGCCGGGTCAACGCCGAGGAGCCGTACCGTCTGAAGGTCCGGGCGATCAAGGCGAAGCTGGCCAACACCCGGGCCCGGCTGATCAACGGCACCCCGCACGTGCCCGGCCGCGACTACCTGGGCAGCGGCGAGCTCATCTCCGACCTGGAGCTGATGCGTGCCTCGCTGGCCCGCAACTCCGGGCAGCTGCCGGCCGTCGGCGTGGTCGCCACCGCGATCCGCAAGGCGTCCGCGTTCGGCATGCAGCTGGCCGTCCTCGACGTCCGCGAACACGCCGAGAAGCACCACGAGGTGCTCCAGCAGATGTACGCGCAGGTCGGCGAGGTCGACGACTACGCCGCTCTGGACCGGGCCCAGCGCACCAAGCTGCTCGCCACCGAGCTGACCGGACGGCGGCCGCTCTCCAGCGCCGACACGCCGCTCACCGAGTCGGCCCGCAAGACCTTCGACGTGTTCCACACGATCCGGGAGTCGCAGGCGCGCTTCGGTGACGAGGTCGTCGAGTCGTACATCATCTCGATGACCCTCGGCGTCGACGACGTGCTGGCCGCCGCCCTGCTGGCCCGCGAGGCCGGCCTCGTCGACATCCACACCGGGCGGGCCCAGATCGGCATCGTGCCGCTGCTGGAGACCCCGGCCGAACTGGACGCCGGCGGCGACCTGCTGGACGAGATGCTCTCCGCCCCGGCGTACCGGGAGATCGTCCGCGCCCGCGGCGACATCCAGGAGGTCATGCTCGGGTACTCGGACTCCAACAAGGAGGCCGGCATCACCACCAGCCAGTGGCGCATCCACAAGGCGCAGCGGGCGCTGCGTGACGTGGCGGCCCGGCACGGTGTGCGGCTGCGCCTCTTCCACGGCCGCGGTGGCACCGTCGGCCGGGGTGGCGGCCCCACCCACGAGGCGATCCTGGCCCAGCCGTACGGCACCCTGGACGGCGCGATCAAGGTGACCGAGCAGGGCGAGGTCATCTCCGACAAGTACACGCTCCCGTCACTCGCCCGGGAGAACCTGGAACTGACCGTCGCGGCCGTGCTCCAGGCCACCCTGCTGCACACCACGCTGTCGGTCGACCCGGAACGCCTCATCGTGTGGGACTCGGTCATGGACACCGCGTCGGACGCGGCGTTCACCCGGTACCGCTCGCTCGTCGAGGACCCGGACCTGGCCGCCTACTTCTGGGCCGCCACCCCGACCGAGCTGCTCGGCGCGCTGAACATCGGCTCCCGCCCGGCCAAGCGTCCCAACGCGGACGCCGGCCTGAGCGGCCTGCGGGCCATCCCGTGGGTGTTCGGCTGGACCCAGACCCGGCAGATCGTTCCCGGCTGGTTCGGTGTCGGCACCGGCCTGGCCGCGGTCCGCGCCGCCGGCCTCGGCGCCGAACTCGACGCCATGCACGAGCACTGGCAGTTCTTCCGTACGTTCCTGTCGAACGTCGAGATGATGCTGGCCAAGACCGACCTGTCGATCGCCCGCCGCTACGTGGAGACCCTGGTCCCCGAGGAGCTGCACCCGATCTTCACGAAGATCGAGCAGGAGTACGCCCTGACCGTCCAGGAGGTCCTGGCGATCACCGGCGGCACCGAGATCCTCTCCTCCCAGCCGGAACTCTCCCGCACCCTGGGCGTCCGCGACACCTACCTGGAGCCGCTGCACCACCTCCAGGTCGCCCTGCTCCGCCAGTACCGCGACCTGGGCGACGCGGGCCGCCAGATGCCGACCGCCCCGGGCGCCCGCCGCGGCCCGTCCGACTCGACGGCCCTGGAACGCGCCCTGCTCACCACGGTCAACGGCATCGCCGCCGGCATGCGCAACACCGGCTGACCCTTCCGTATGACGCGAAGCGGGCGGGGGCCAGGGGGGGGCCCCCCCCCCCCGGGCGGTCGGAGCGCCGCCCCCCCCCACCGGGGCTCCCCCGCCCTTCGCCGCCCACGGGGCGGCGACTTTCCGGCCCCCGCCCGCCAGCGGTCATATCGCCGTCCCACTCCCACAGGACTTGTGGCACCGGATCACCCGTACTCATCACGATCGATCGCGAGTTGGAACGCTGACGGGTTCATCAGATGTAGACGGGTTCCCCGTCGCACCAGGTCTCCGCGGACAGCAACCGACCGCATCTCCTGATGTGCCAGCGTGGCTTGGGCATAGTCCCCTTCGCCGAGCGTCATCCACACACGGCGCAGCCGGTCTTCACCCTCTACCGCCCCGGCGATGCTGATCTCGCCTGGCCCCGCTCCCTCTCGGTGCAACCGGACGACATTGCCGACGACCAGGACTCCCTCATCCGCGATCCTCTCGCGCAACTCCTGAGCCGCTGATGCCAACACCGGCAGGTGGTCACGCCGGAAACGGATCGGTTCGAATGCACGGGCGCGCAACGGGCGCGCAACCGCGAGCCGCATGCTCAACTCGAAGGGAAAGCCGGTCTCCCCACCCAAACCCACCAGAGCCTCGCAGAGATTGGCGCTCACGCCACGGGAAACCGCATCGGTGAAGACATCGAGACCATCGGGCGAGACCAGAGCATCATTCGCCGCGTCGTTCGCGGCCCGCACGGCGTCGTAGAGCTGCAATGAGACCCGACGTTCGAACGGCTCCGCAGGTTCGAGCGCATCTGCGACATCGTCGTCGAACAGCGACGGTTGTCCGGAAAGCCGCGGCGGAATCGGCGTGTGCACCGACAGCACGAAACTGCCCTCAGCCGGCGCGCCGATCGCGACCTCCCGTAGGAACCTCAACACTTCCGTCGGCTTCCGGGCCGGTTGCACCGCACGCGGCTGCTCCGCGCCAACCGAATACGCGGCGGCCACGACCAGATTCCGCAGGCTTTCATAAGCCTGCACCCCGTCATCGAGGCCGATGAGCCCCGGGCCGTGATCCGCGGGAAACATCCGAATTGAATGCACATCCCTCGACACATCAGTGATGTCCGCCAGTACCTCCAATTCCGAGCGCTCCTCGGCCACCGCAAGCACGGACAACAGGTCCCGGACTCGGGACGGATAATCCCGCAGAGCCAGGTCGTGCGGTTGCAGCACCTCGAACTCGTCAGCACCGATCGTTTTGATCCAGACGATCCCGCCCCTGCCTCGATCACGAATCGCCCAGGCATTGGCCCGGAGATACATCGCCAACTCGGAGGGCGACCTGGCGGCCAGTGCGTCACGGTCGGTGACTCGGGCCTGAATCATTGCGCCGCCCCTTCCAGGTCGCCGTCCAGCAAATGCCGAAGAGTCGTCACGGTCAACAGGTTCCGCAATGGAACCTCGACCACCACGCTGCCCGGCTGCCCTTCACCCATGGGACGAAGATCCTGGTCCGCCAGCGAAAGCCAGTATGCGGCGGTCGAGAGCGTCATGTGCGCATCCGTGCAGACCGCGTACTCGGCGGCATCAGCCGGCACCGAGACCAAGGCAAGGAAGCGGGGAATCTGAAAACCCGGGCCTGCCAGGTGGTTGAAGTGCGGGACCAGCAGCCGATGGCGAATCCTGCCATCCCTGACCTCGATCTCAGCCGAGGTCTTCACCTGAACCTCGATCTTGGGCGAGCGGGTCGTCCCGCGCGGGCCAGGGCATGCGATCTGCCAGTCGACACCGTCGATGTCCAGGTTCATCTTGGAAGTGGTGAGGTCACGTCCACCGAAGTGGTGTATGAACTGGACTTCCAGGACGAAAGAGGCGGCCACCGCAGATCCTTCGGATTGATTGAAGATCACGAAGGAGAGACCTGCGATGGCCGCAGAACCGAGTTTGGACCTTGCCGGGTTGCTGGGCGCGCATTTGGAATCGGCGAGCCCTGATCTGCTGCAGTCCCTGGTCAAGACGTTCGCCGACGCGTTGATGTCCGCCGAGGCTGATGCTCTGTGTGGTGCCGGCTACGGCGAACGCACGCCTGAGCGGACCAACTCGCGTAACGGCTATCGGCAGCGCGAGTGGGATACCCGGGCCGGCACGATCGAGCTGGCGGTCCCGAAGCTGCGGTCCGGTTCGTATTTCCCGGACTGGCTGCTGCAGCACCGGCGCCGGGCCGAGCAGGCCCTGGTCAGTGTGGTGGCCACCAGCTACCTGCTCGGGGTGTCGACCCGGCGGATGGAACGCCTGGTGGAGCAACTCGGCGTCAAACAGCTGTCTAAGAGCCAGGTCTCGGAGATGGCCCGGCACCTCGATGCCCAGGTCGAGGCGTTTCGCAACCGGCCCCTCGACCAAGGCCCGTACACGTTTGTGTGGACCGACGCCCTGGTCATCAAGGTCCGCGAACACGGCCGCACGGTCAACGTGCACGCCCTGGTCGCGGTCGGCGTCAACGCCGACGGCGGCCGTGAGGTCCTCGGCCTTGACGTCGCCAGTGACGAGGACGGTGCCGGCTGGCTGGCCTTCCTGCGCGGCTTGACCGCCCGCGGCCTGTCCGGCGTCCGGCTCGTGATCTCCGATGCCCACCGCGGCCTCGTCAGCGCGATCGGCGCCGCGCTGCCCGGCGCGCAGTGGCAGAGATGTCGCACTCACTACCTGCGAAACCTTCTCTCACGCGTCCCGAAGAGCGCGCAGCCGTGGGTGGCCACCCTGGTCCGCACGATCTTCGACCAACCCGACGCCGTCGCGGTCAGCCAGCAGTTCGACCGCGTCTTGGACAGCATCACCGAGAAGTTCCCGGCCGCTGCCGAACACCTCGACGACGCCCGCGCCGACCTGCTGGCCTTCACCGCGTTCCCCCGCGAGCTGTGGCGCCAGATCTGGTCGAACAACCCGCAGGAACGGCTGAACAAGGAGATCCGCCGCCGCACCGACGTCGTCGGGATCTTCCCGAACCGGGCCGCGATCATCCGCCTCGTCGGCGCGGTCCTGGCCGAACAGACCGACGAATGGGTCGAAGGCCGCCGCTACATGGGCCTCGAAATCCTCGCCAAAGCACGCCTGACCAGTATCAACACCGACGGACACGACACCGGAATCATCGAAACGACCGCAATCGCCGCATAAGATCAACACACACGGATCAGCGCTGGCCGCCTCTTACACCACGCCAGCGGACGCGACCAGTGGTGAAGCCACCCGCACACGCCAGTGCATGAATGAACCCCTCACCGTGCAACCCTTGGTGAACGTTCTTGTTCAACGCATCCCGCCCTGAGGATCCCCGACCGTCCAGCAACAGACTAGTTGTCTTGCGCCAACTACGGGAAGGGCCTTCCCCGAACGGGGAAGGCCCTTCGTCGTGGGCGTTGGTCAGCTGGTTTCGCCGGCCAGGCTGAAGGAGCCGAGGCGGTTGATGGCGAAGACGGTGCCGGCGATCGTGAAGATCGCGCTCATCACGATGGCCGTGGTGAGGGTGACCGGGGTCTGCATCATGCCGTTCGGGGCGATCTCGTCGGTGATGGCGATGACGTACTGGCCGATGGCCAGGTTCTTGGTGCCGCTCACGAAGTTTCCGAGCAGGCCCTCCCAGACCAGGATGTAGACCAGGCCGACCAGCACCGGGCGGCGGCTGATCAGGCTGAACAGCAGGAACAGGGCGGAGTAGGCGAAGGCGCCGACGGTCGCGGCGACGGCCAGGGCGCCACCGAGCTTCGCCGAGCCGGCCAGGACGCCGGTGACGAACAGGGGTACGGCCGAGACCACCGTGGTGACCGAGGCGGCCACGGCGTACTTCGCGAGGATGATGTCGCGGCGGGCCAGCGGCTTGGTGAGGATGTGCACGATGGTGCCGTCGTCGACCTCGGAGCCGAGGACGCCGGTGCCGACGATCAGGGCGACGACCGGCAGCACCACGGCGAGACCCAGCGCGACGATCACCGCCTGGCCCCACATGTCGGGCGACACGTCGTACATCCGGCAGAGCAGGGCCAGACCGACCAGCAGGATCGGCAGCGGCAGGAGCAGCAGCGCCCGGCGGCGGCCGAACAGGCCGCGCGCGGTGATGAAAGCGACCGTGGACATCAGCCCTCCAGCAGGTAGGAGAAGACGCTCTCCAGGGACTCGTCGGACGGCACCAGCTGGTGCAGGCGGATCCCCTGGTCGAGTGCGATGCGGGGCAGCACGCGGGTGAAGCTGCCGTAGTCGGAGGCGCGAACGGTCAAGCCGGTGGCCTCGATCTCGATGCCGGCGACCGACTTCTCGGCCATCAGCGCGACGGCCAGCCGGCGGTCGTCGGAGCTGCGCACGGCGAAGACGTGCGGCCGGTTGGTCATCAGCCGGCGGATCTTGCGGTAGTCGCCGGAGGCGGCGAGCCGGCCCGCCACGATGACCTGGACCAGGCCGGCGACCTGCTCGACCTCCTCCAGGATGTGCGAGCTGAACAGGATGGTGTGGCCGCGGTCGCCGAGCGCGTGCAGCAGTTCCATCATGTGCATCCGCTGGCGCGGGTCCATGCCGTTGAACGGCTCGTCCAGCAGCAGGACGCGGGGCTCGTGGACCAGTGCGGCGGCGACCCGGGTGCGCTGCCGCATGCCCTTGGAGAACGTCTCGATGCGGCGTTCGGCGGCGCCGGTCATCTCGACCAGTTCCAGGGCCCGCTGGGCGGCGCCCTCCGGGTCCTTGAGCTTCTGCATCTTCGCGCAGGCGGTCACGAACTGGCGGGCGGTCAGGAAGCCGTGCACCGCCTCGCGCTCGGTGACCAGGCCGAGGTCGCGGTAGACGGCCGGGTTGCGCCAGGTGGGCTTGCCGTCGATGGTCACCAGGCCCCGGGAGGGGGCGAGGAAGCCGGCCATCATGTGCAGCACGGTGGTCTTGCCGGCGCCGTTGGGCCCGAGCAGGCCGGTGACGCCGGGGCTCAGCGACATGGTGATGTCGTTGACCGCCACCACGTTGCCGTACCAGCGGGAGACGTTGACCAGATCGACCACGCCGGTGGTGGCGGCGGGTGTCTCGGCCGGGATGGTCTGGGCGGTCACAGCGAGGCCACCTTCCGGTAGCGGGCCAGCAGGAGCAGGAGGCAGGAGGCGATCAGGCAGAACGCCTCGATGGCGTAGACCGGGCCGAACCGGCCGAGGTCGAGGCCGGTGCCCTCGGCGCCGCTGACCCACTGGTTGATGCCGGCGATCAGCGTCATCGGGCTGGCCAGTCCGGCCAGGCTGTTGGCGGTGGTGGAGGGCAGGGAGGCGAGGACGCCGACGATCGGGGCGGTCATCAGGAAGACCGCGACGATGCCGCCGGCCGCGAACGCCTGCTTGCCGGTGAGGGAGGCGATCAGCAGGCCGATGCCGGCGAACATCAGCGCCCACAGCAGGCTGTAGCCCCAGCCGGGGACCAGGTCGAGGACCTCGTTCCACACGCCCTTGAAGCCGGTCTTGGTGGTGAACGCGGCGCCGAGGAACATGATGAACTGCGGCACGCCGAGCAGCAGCCAGATGGCGCTGGCCAGGGCGGCGTACTTCGCGGCCACGTAGTCGGCGGCGCGCAGCGGCCGGCTGAAGTAGAGCGGCAGGGTGCCGGACCGCAGATCACGGGAGACCAGCTGCGGCGCCACGATCGCCACGAAGAAGATGATCAGGAAGCTCATCTGGTCGGCGAACTGGCTGTAGGTGAAGATCACCTCGCCGATGGTGGACCGGACCGCGGCCACGATCACCGCGACCAGCAGCATGATGCCGAAGACGAGCCAGGGGAAGATCTTCGCCTTGGCGGAGCGGCCCAGCCCGTACGCCGCGCGCAGCCCGTGCACGTAGAGCGCCTGCTGCATGGCGAAGCGGCCCAGACGGGGTCCGTCGTACCGCTGGTATCCGATGTCATGGATGACGCCGGCCTCAGACATCGGCGGTCTCCTTCGTGGTGAAGAGCTCGGCGACACGGTGCCGGCGCTGGTCGAGGCGGTGCAGGTTGAGGTCGAGGTCGGTGACGGCCCGCAGGATGCGGTCGTACGCGGTCTCCGACTCCATCGGCACGAGGAGCATCCGGCCGTCCCGGCTGACCTCCATGCCCATCTCGGCGAGCGCGGCGGCGAGTTCGTCGGTGCCGTCGGCGACCTCGACCGCGAGCACGTCGGAGGCGGCGGTCATCGACGAGATCCGGTCGGCGCGCAGCAGCCGGCCGCCCTCGATGGCGATGAGCGAGTCGCAGATCCGTTCGACCTCGCCGAGCAGGTGGGAGCAGACCACCACGGAGATGCCGAACTCGGTGCCGATCCGCTGGACCAGGGCGAGCATGGCGTCGCGGCCGGCCGGGTCGAGGCCGTTGGTGGGCTCGTCGAGCAGCAGCAGGTCCGGGTCGTGCACGAGCGCCTGGGCCAGCTTGACCCGCTGCTTCATGCCGGTGGAGTACCCGCCGATCTGCCGGTACCGCTCCTCGTAGAGGCCGACGTGCCGGAGCGCCTCGGAGGCGCGCTCCCGGGCGGCGGTCTTCGGCAGCCCGCTCATGCGGCCCAGGTGGGTGACGAACTCGGCGGCCGACACGTCGGGCGGCAGGCAGTCGTTCTCCGGCATGTAGCCGACACGGGCGCGGACCTGATCGGTCTGCGTGACGGGGTCGAGATCGAAGACCCGGACGGTGCCGCCGGAGGGCGGCACCAGCCCCAGCATGATTTTGATGAAGGTGCTCTTGCCGGCGCCGTTGGCGCCGACGAGCCCGATGACGCCGGCATCGACCGCGACGGTGAGGTCCGCGAGGGCGGTCACCCCGCCGCCGTACGTCTTGGTCAGCCCGTCCGTAACGATGATGGTCACGGGGTCAGCCTATGAAGGCGGCGCACCTCGATGGATCGGGAAAACCCCTGAGCCCCTCTCCGGGTCTCTCAGCCGGCTCTCAGTTTACTGACACCTGGAACACCGGAAGCCGGCCGAGACGACGGTATTCGCGCAGCGCCGCCGGGGTGCTGTCCACCGACGAGTCCTGGCCCTTGTGGTTGGCCGGGGTCTCGAAGTGCACCATCGCCTTGATGCCGGGGAAGCGGCCGATCTGCTCTCCCACCTCGCGATAGAACTCGGCCATGTGGCCCGGGTTGCGCTCGGAGAACCAGACGCCCCACTCGGCCACCATCAGCGGCTTGTCCGGGTGGCGCCCGCGGACCCAGTTGTAGAAGCCGGGCCAGCCGGGTTTGCTCGCCGAACGGCGGTTGAGCAGCTCGGCGAAGTCGCCGTGGCCGTAGCCGGGGTCGCTGTAGGAGTAGGTGTCGAAGCCGATCCAGTCGACCACCTCGTCGCCGGGGTACATGTGCTGGAACCAGCTCTTGGTGGTGTGCGGGACGTAGGCCATGTGCACCAGAACGGTCACCACGTTGGTGGCGCCCTTGGCCCGCAGCCGCTTCACCACGTGCCGGAACATGGCGGCGTAGTCACGGGCCGTGTAGCCGGAGCCGACCCGTTCGCGTACCTGGTCCTCGGCCTCGTGGTGGATCGCGAAGAAGAACCGCTCCCGGAAGTTCTCCCGCAGGTGCGCGGCGAGGCGGTCCAGGAAGTCGTCGGTACGCCGGTCCCCGCGCGCGATCCGCGCCCAGGTGGTGGTCTCCGGCTTCCAGTTGAGCAGCAGGATCCGCTTGCGCCCCGGCTCACGGGCGATCCGGATCTCCTGCTCGGTCGGGAACAGCTGCCGGGTGCCCTTGTGGTAGCCGTGGAAGACCGCCTGATGCCGCCCGGTCTTGCGCTCGAACTCGGTGAGCGCCCGCAGGCCCTGTGCCTCGGTGTGTGCCCCCGGCGCCACGCCCCACAGGATCCCGCAGGTCGGCACCAGCCTGGCCCCGGTACGGCACGTCCGGTCCGGCCCCGACTCGAAGCGGTGCCCCACCGGCACGAGGCGGGACGGCCCGGGCAGGTCCGGCAGGGCGGAGACCGGCGGCCGGTACGACGGGATGCCGAGCCGGTCGGCGCCACCGGTCCACGCCCAGGAGAGCGTCGCGGTCACTGACATCGTGAAGGCCGTGGTCAGTGCGGCGAGGTGCAGTAGTCGGGATCGGGTCTGTCTCACAAAGGCCGAGTATCAGACGATCAAGCATGTTTGTCCAGTAAAAAGCGGTTTTGCACTGAGATTGCTATATGTGGCATTCGTACCGAGTGAGGGAAGACCGAGATCCCGACTCGACCGGTGGGATCGAGGCTGCGAAACTGTCCCCCAAATACCTGCAGGGGGATTCGAAGTGAATGGTTCGGTACTGCCCGAGGACGTGCTCCGGGACGCTCCCTCCTTCACCCCGCGCCCCTACGAGCTGGCGGACCTCGAGTTGCTGCTCTCCGGCGCCTACGCGCCGCTGACCGGTTTCCTGGGCCGCGCCGACCTGGCCTCGCTGGCCCGCCGCGGCCGGCTGGCCGACGGCGCGTCCTGGCCGGTGCCGGTGACCTGCGAGATTCCCGGCGAGGTGGCGTCGGCACTGGACCCGGCCGATCCGGCCCGGCGGACCCTGGTGCTGACCGACCCGGAGGGTGCCCCGGTCGCCGCCATCGAGGTGACCGACATGTGGCGGACCGGGGAGAACCGGTTCGGCATCGGCGGTCCGGTGCGCCGGATGGGTGACGGCGGCCACGGCCCGTTCCAGCGGCTGCGGCGCATGCCGGAGGAGGTCCGGGCGCTGCTCCCACCGGGCCGGGTGCTCGGGGTGATCGCCGACCGGCCGCTGCACCGGCCGCAGCTCGCCCAGATCGCGCACGCCGCCCGCACCCTGGCCGCTCATCTCCTGATCCTGATCCCGGTGAGCGGGCCGGGCCCGGACGGCCTGCCGCCGGAGGCGCTGGTGCGCTCGATCTTCGCGGCCCGTGACCGGATGCCCCCGGCCACCGTGGTCGCGGTTCCGCTGCTCACCCGGGGCGACGAGATGCGCGACGCGCTGCTGCGGGCGCGGGTGGCCCGGGCGTACGGGGTGACGCACGTCCTGTCGACCGGTGACTCGCTGTCCGGCGCGGGTCTGCGGGTCCTGCTGCCGCGTGAGCTGGCCTACGACAACCGGGACGGCCAGTGGCGCTGGCGCGACGACATCCCGCCGCGCAACCGGCGCCTGGCGATGTCCCCGGCCGAGATCGACGACCTGCTGGACCGCGGTTTCCCGCTGCCCGAATGGCACACCCCGCCGGCCGTCGCCAAGGAGCTGTCCCGGGTGCGGCCGCCGCGCCGGCAACGCGGTCTGGTGGTCTTCTTCACCGGCCTGTCCGGCTCCGGCAAGTCGACCATCGCCCGGAACCTGGCCGACGCGCTCCGGGAGACCGGCGACCGGACCGTGACGCTGCTCGACGGCGACGTGGTTCGCCGTGAGCTGACCGCCGGGCTGGGCTTCAGCAAGGCCGACCGGGACCGCAACGTCCGCCGGATCGGCTGGGTCGCCGCCGAGGTGGGCCGGCACCGGGGCATGGCGGTGGCCTGCCCGATCGCACCCTACGAGGCGGCCCGGGCGGCGGCCCGGAAGATGGCGGTGGAGGCCGGGGCCGGGTTCATCCTGGTGCACGTGGCCACGCCGCTGGAGGTGTGCGAGAGCCGGGACCGCAAGGGCCTGTACGCGCGGGCCCGCGCCGGCCAGCTGCGCGGGATGACCGGGATCGACGACCCGTACGAGGAGCCGACCGACGCCGAACTGACCGTCGACACCACCACGATGACCGTCGCCGAGGCGGTCGAGATGGTCCTCGGTTACCTGGTCGAGAGCGGTTGGGTGGAGCCGAAACTCTCGTAGCCATCACTCACGGCGGGAGTGTGGCGTTGTCAGTCTGGGGCGAAACGCCCAAAGCTGACACGCACACTCCTCTCCCGGAAGGGCCGCCGAAGACTGATGGAACCGTCTCGCCCCTCGTCCGATCTCTCGCACTACCTGGGTGCCTTCCGCCGCCACTGGTGGATCGCCCTGGTGGCCACGGGTGCCGGCCTGGGTGGCGGCGCGGTGCTGACACAGGCCATGCCGAAGGTCTTCGAGTCCTCGGCGTCGGTGCTGGTGGAGCCGGTCGGGCAGGACACCAACGCGCAGGGCGGCCGGACCAAGGGTACGGTCAACCTGGACACCGAGGCGCAGCTGGTCGGCTCCGGGGCGGTCGCGGTCAAGGCGGCCACCCTGCTGCGCACCGACCAGTCGCCGATCGAGCTGGCCAAGTCGGTGTCGGTGCAGGTGCCGGCGAACACCACGGTCCTGGTGATCACCTTCCGGTCGGACGATCCGCGGAAGGCGCAGGCCGGGTCGCACGCGTTCGCCGAGGCCTACCTGCGTAACCGGGAGGAGAGCGCCCGGGCCCAGCTGGACAAGCAGATCAAGTCGCTCAGCCTCAAGGTGCGACAGCTCACCACGGTGCTGGCCGGGATCAACGCGAAACTGGCGATCGCGTCGAAGGACAGCCCGACCGCCGGCAACCTGCAGAGCCTGCGGAACAACTCGCAGAACCAGCTGAACTCGCTGACCGGGCGGCTCAACGAGCTGACCACCACCATGGTCGGCGGCGGCAGCATCATCAGCGACTCCCGCCTGCCGGACACCCCGAGCAGCCCGAACACGCTGCTCAACGTGGGTACCGGCGGCATGCTCGGTCTGCTGCTCGGGCTGTCCCTGGCATACCTGCGGGAACGGTTCGACCGGCGGCTGGTCAACCCGAACGACGTACGGGACCGGGGCCGGGTGCCGGTGCTGGCCGCGCTGGACGAGCGCAGCACGCCGCACTTCGACGACGTCCTCCAGCCGTACGGGCCGGGCGGGCGGGTCTTCAACCGGCTGCGCAACGAGGTGCTGGCCAGCCTGGGTGAACGCGACCAGATCATCGTGGTGACCGGGACCAGCCGGGGTTCGGCCAGCACCCTGGTCGCCGCGAACCTGGCGGCGGCGCTCGCGCGTACCGGAAGTGAGGTCGTGCTGATCGGCGCGCACCTGCCGGACAGCGTGATCGATGCCGCGCCGCTGGCGCGGATGTTCGGGGTCTCGGCCATGCCCGGCCTCTCCGACCTGCTCGCCGGGCGGGTCGCCCTGCCCCGCGTCCTGCAACGGACCCCGCGGATCCCGTCGCTGCGGGTGATCACCACGGGTGGCACGGCCACCGCGGCCGGGCTGATGCAGTCGCAGCGGCTCCGCGACACCCTCCAGGCGCTGCGCAAGCAGAGCGGGTACGTGGTCATCGAGGCCCCGTCGACCAGCAGCAGCGCCGACGCGCAGAGCCTGGCGAGCCTGGCCGACGCGGCGATCCTGGCGGTGGAGCTGCACCGGTCCCAGCGCCCGGCCCTGCTCGACGCCACCGACCAGCTCCAGCGGGTGGGCACCCGGCTGCTCGGCGCCGTGGTGCTGCCCCGGCTCGTCGTGGTGCGCCCGAGCGAGCCGGCCGAGCCGGCCGTCTCCCTGCCGGTGCCGGACGTCCGGGACGCGCCGGAGGAGGGCCAGACCCAGCAGCTGTCCTTCGCCGGCCGGCAGCGCCCGGGTGGCACCGAGAACCAGGAGGCCACCGCGATCATCGACCTCTCCAGCGCGGGCGCCGCGGACGGCGACGACAAGTGACCGCGGTCGCGGCGGTAGCGCACGCCGGGACCGCGCCCGGGACCTCCACCAAGAACCGCTCGCTGCCGTCCTGGCCGGTGGCCGGCATCCTGCTGCTCTATCCGCTGTGGTGGGCGCTCGGCCTGGGCGTGCTGATCTTCCCGATGATGGCCGCGCCGATGCTGTTCCTGCTGCTGCGCCGACGCTCGGCGGGCCGCACGCTGCGGCTGCCGCCGGGCTTCATCTGGTGGGTGATCTTCCTGGCCGCGGTGGTGATCAGCATCGCCGCGCTGGGCGTGGACCCGCCCGGCACGGTTCCGGAACGCGCGAGCGAGCGGTTGGTCGCCGTCGTCTACAAGCTTTCGATGTACGGGTCTCTCACGGTCCTTCTGGTGTACGCCGGCAACCTGACCGACGCCGAACTGTCCCGCCGCCGGCTGGTCCGCCTGCTGGGCGGGATGTTCGTGGTGACCGTGCTGGGCGGGCTGCTCGGCATGGTGGCCGGGAACTTCGAGTTCACCTCGCCGGTGGAGTGGCTGCTGCCGTCCGGGGTGCGCAACAAGGGTTTCGTCCGGTCGCTGGTGCACCCGTACGCCGCACAGATCATGGACCTGGTCGGCGGCGAGAAGCCGCGCCCGGCCGCCCCGTGGGGCTACACGAACACCTGGGGCAACAACTTCTGCCTGCTGGCGCCGTGGCTGGTGGTGGCCGCGTGGGCGAGTCACCGTACCGGCCGGAGGGCGCTGGCCGTGCTCTGCCTGGCAGTCTCGGTGGTGCCCGCGGTGGCGTCGCTCAACCGTGGCCTGTGGATCGGCGTCGGGGTGCTGCTGGTCTACGTGGCGGCGCGTCACGTGCTGGCCGGCCGGCTCTGGATCCTGGTCCTGCTGCCCCTGCTGGGTGCCGCGCTGGCGGTGGCGCTGACCGCCACCCCGCTGGGCACGACGGTGCAGGCGCGGCTGGACAACGGCAAGTCCAACGGGGTCCGGTCGTTCCTCGTCGACAAGGCACTGGACGGTTTCACCGGGTCGCCGGTGATCGGGTACGGCGGCACCCGGAACACCCTGGGCGGGCGCAACTCGATCGCGGTCGGCGAGAGCGCCGGCTGCGAGCGGTGCGGCAACTTCACGGTGGGTGGCAACGGCCAGCTCTGGCAGCTGCTCTACGCGCACGGCGCGGCCGGCACGGTGGGATATCTCGGCTTCTTCGGGTACGGGCTGTGGCGGTTCCGCCGGGACCGCACCCCGATCGGGATCGCCGGGAGCGCCGCGCTCGTCTCCTCCTTCTCCGCGATGCTCTGGTACAACTCGCTGGTCACCCCTCTGGCCTTCATGGTTCTGGCATATGCGCTGCTCTGGCGCAACTGGATCGAGGGGAAAACCGATTGAGCCCAGTTAGAACGGCTCCAGCTGAGTTGACGGCCGGGGACGCGGCCCTGCGGACGCAGTACCTGACCGAGGTTCTCCACCTGCTCTACCCCGCGCCCTGCCGTACCGACGGCACCCCCGGTCCCCTGGTCACCGAGTACCTGGTCGTTCCGAACGCGCACCGGCCCCGGCTGCTGGTGCCGACGCACTCGCCGGCGATCGCGGCGGCCGCCGTGCGGCGCTACGCCGAGCCGCAGAGCCGGATGGCCCGGCTCAAGCGGGGCGCCGTGGTCGCCGCGGTGCACGCCCGGGCCACCGGCCTGGTGTTCCGGGACCGGATCCGGGTGACCGGCCCGCTGTCGGCCGGCATCGACGGCTACCTGAGCGAGGCGCTGCGCCGTGATCTCGCGATCAGCATCCACATCGGCCCGGCGCGGGCCAACCGCAAGCCGGTGCTGCAACTGCTCGGCCCGGACGGCGACACCTTCGCCTTCGGCAAGCTGGGCACCGGCCCGCTGACCCGGCGCCTGGTCAAGGCGGAGACGGCGGCGCTCACCACGCTCGGCGGCAGCAACCTGACCAAGCTGACCGTGCCCCGGGTGATGCACTCCGGCCAGTGGCGGGGCATGCAGGTGCTGGTCCAGTCGGCGCTGCCGGTCTGGCTGCCGCGGGCGCCGCTCAGCCGGCGCCGGCTCACCGCGGCCATGCTCGACGTCGCGGGCTGCCGCGGCTACACGACCGGGCCGCTCACCGGCAGCGGGTACTGGCAGGACCTCCAGGAACGGCTCGGAACGGTCGCCGACCGGCCGGAGGGGGCGGCGCTGGCCGCCGCCGTGGACGTGCTGGCCGCGCACAGCGGCGAGACGGCCCTGCGGTACGGCGCCTGGCACGGTGACTGGGCCCCCTGGAACATGGCGAACCTGGCCGACGGCCTGCTCGTGTGGGATTGGGAGCGGTTCGCCACCGGGGTGCCGGCCGGCTTCGACGCCATCCATCACGAGCTGCAGAAACGTATCCAGTCCACCGGCGACGCCCGGGCCGCGGTCGAGGCGACCGTGCAGCGGGCCGACGAGCTGCTCTCCCCGTTCGGGGTGGCGCCGGTGGCCCGCGAGATCACCGCCCTGCTCTACCTGGTCGACCTCGCCGTCCGTTACCTGACCGACAAACAGGCCGAGGCGGGCGCCCGGCTGGGCGTGCTCGGGACCTGGCTGCTGCCGGTGCTGATCCGGCGCGTGGAGGAGCTGTAGAACCATGCACGTACGCAATCTGCCCGCACCGGTGAAACGGGTCGTGCACCTGGGCTCCCGGTCGTTCGGGCGGCTCACCGCGGAGAGCCGGATGCTGCCCTCGTTCCTGATCTGCGGCGGGCAGCGCTGCGGCACCACGTCGCTGTACCGCGCGCTGGCCGCGCACCCGGTGGTGCTGAAGGCGGTGCTGCACAAGGGCGTGCACTACTTCGACACGTCCTACCAGCGGGGGCCGGAGTGGTACCGCGGCCACTTCCCGACGTTGCGCAGCGCCGAGCGGATCGCCGAACGGTACGGGGTACGCGCGCAGACCTTCGAGTCCAGCCCGTACTACATGTACCACCCGCAGGCGGCCGCCCGGATCGCCCACGACCTGCCCTACGCCAAGCTCGTGGTGCTGGTCCGGGACCCGGTGGAACGCGCCTACTCGCAGCACCACCACGAGGTGGCCCGGGCCTACGAGTCGGAGCGGGACTTCGGCGCGGCCCTGGCCCTGGAGCCGGCCCGGCTGCACCGCCAGGAGGAACGGCTCGCCCTCGACCCGGCCTACTACAGCTTCGCCCACCAGCATCACGCGTACCGGGCCCGCGGCGAGTACGCCCGCTACCTGAGCGTGGTGGCCCAGCACGTGGGCCGGGAGCGGATCCACGTGGTGGAGAGCGAGCGCTTCTTCACCGACCCGGAGCCGGTGTACGACGAGGTCTGCGCCTTCCTGGGGCTGCCCGCCGGACTGGAGCGGCCGGCCTTCGAGCAGCACAACGCCCGGCCCCGGCATGCCGACATGGATCCCGGGCTGCGCCGTGACCTGTACGCCTACTACCAGTCGCACGACGAGGCGCTGGCCGGCTGGCTGGGGCGCACCCCCATCTGGCGCCGCCGATGACGGCAACGACCACGCAGCCGGATCCGGGGGCCACCCGGGGCGCGGCCCGCGGCGGGCTGGCCAACATGGCCGGCTCGGCGCTGGCTGGCGGCACCGGTGTGGTGGTCACCTGGGTCGTGGCCCGGGCGCTCGGCGCCGAGCAGGCCGGCGCGTTCTTCGCCGCCACGGCCGCGTTCGTGCTGGTCGGCGGGCTGGCCAAGCTGGGCACGCAGACCGGGCTGGTGTACTGGCCGGCCCGGCTGCGCAGCACCGGGCAGGAGCATCTGCTGGGCGCCTGCCTGCGTGCCGGCATCCCGCCGGTGGCCGGGTTCTCGCTCGTCCTGGGCGTGGCGATGTGGCTGGCCGCTCCGGCGATCGCGCACCTCACCGCGGGCGAGTCGCCGGAGGTGGTCGCCGGGCACACCGCCGGGCTCCGGGTGCTGGCCGTCTTCGTCCCGCTCCAGGCGCTCACCGACGTGCTGCTCACCGTGACCCGCGGCTACCGGAGCATGCGGCCGACCGTCCTGCTGGACCGGCTGCTGCGCAGTGGGCTGCAACTGCTCGCGGTCGGCGCGGCGGGGGTGGCGGCGCTCTGGGTCACGGCCTCGCTGCCGGTCTTCGCGCTGGCCTGGGCGTCGCCGTATCTGCCGGTGGCGATCCTGGCCGCGGTGGCCGCGCGTCGCGCGTACACCTCGGGTCGAACGACGGTGAGCACCGATCGGGGCGAGCGTCACCGGGTGCGCAGGGAGTTCTGGGTCTTCACCGCCCCGCGGGCGGTGGCCGCGGTCGCCCAGCTCGCGTTGCAGCGGGTGGACGTGCTGCTGCTGGCGGCGCTGGGCGGGCTGGCGCCGGCGGCCGTCTACGCGGTGGCCGGCCGGTTCGTGGTGCTGATCCAGTTCGCGAACCAGGGTCTGTCGCAGTCGGTGCAGCCGCGTCTGGCCGAGACGCTGAGCACCGGCGACCTGGCCGCCGCGAAACGGCTCTACCAGACCGCGACCGGCTGGCTGGTCCTGGTGACCTGGCCGATCAGCCTGCTGGTGATGGCGTTCGCCCCCTGGTATCTGCGGCTGTTCGGCGACGGGTACGCCTCCGGCGTCCCGGTGGTGCGGGTGCTGGCCGCCGCGATGCTGGTGGCGACCGGCTGCGGGATGGTCGACATGGTCCTGGCGATGGCCGGGCGCACCTCGCTGAACCTGGGCAACGTGCTGATCGCGCTGGTCGTGACGATCGGCCTGGACGTGCTGCTGATCCCGCGCTGGGGCGCGCTCGGCGCGGCGGCCGGGCTGGCCGGGGCGATGGTGGTGAACAACCTGCTCCCGTTGGCCCAGGTCCACCGGAGCACCGGTCTGCACCCGTTCGGCCGGGGCACGCTCACCGCGGCGCTCCTGGCCCTCCTCTGTTTCGGATTCATCCAGTTTTTCCCGGCGGCCATCGTGATCGCCGTCCCGGCCTACGCCGCGTCGGCGTGGCTGCTACGCGGACCGTTGATGCTCGGCGCATTCAGGAGGAAGAGTTGACCAGCGATTACACAGGGGTGTTCCAGGACACCGAGGCGGTCGAGAAGTACGAGACCGTGACGTACGCCCCGGACAGCTACGCGTCGCGGATCAACGACCGCCAGCGGGACTACCTGCGCTCCCTGGTGCGCCGCGAGTTCCCCGAACATCCACCGGTCCAGCACGACTTCGCCTGCGGCACCGGGCGGGCGGTCCGGGCGCTGCACGGCCTGGTCCGGGAGGCGCACGGGTACGACACGTCGGCCGAGATGATGGCGAAGGCCGCCGAGGTGGGGTCGCGGGCCTACTGGCACCTGGTTCCCCAGGACGGCCCGGTGCCGCAGCCGGTGGCGGCCGGCTTCCCGGCGATCGTCACGATCTTCCGGCTGCTGCTCAACGTCGACGAGGGGGTCCGGGACCGGGCTCTGGCGTTCGCCGCCAAGGTGCTGCCGCATCGCGGATCCGGGCTGCTCGTGGTGGAGAACCACGGCAACGCCGGATCGGTCCGGCACCTGCGCGCCCGGCGGCACAACGGGGAACGCTGGTTCGCCGAGCTCTCCCACGACGAGGTCGGGCGGCTGCTGGCCCGGCACGGTTTCGAGATCGTCGAGCGGCGCGGCTTCTCGATGCTCACGCCGTCGCTGCACGACCACCGGGTGGCCCGGCTGGCCGACGCGGCGGCACGACGGGTGCCGGGCAGCGACGCGTACGCCGTGAACGTCCTCTACACCGCCCGGCGGCTCCATGCGTAGGGGGCTGGTCGCCGCCGCCCTCGCGCTCCTGCTGCTCGGCGGCTGCTTCGCGGACGACCGGAAGGAACCCGCCCCGACACCGCCACCGGACCTGAGCAGTCCACCGCGGGCGGTCGCCACCAACCGGGGCCCGTTCCAGGCCGGTCCGTTCGAGGCGCCCCGCCGCGGCGCCTACCTCGGGGCGTGGATCAAGCCGGACGAGATGACCCAGGTGGGCCGGCTCGCCGCGGTCGGCGCCCTGGAGCAGTCGCTGGGCCGGAAACTGCACTTCATCAACACGTACCGCCGGTTCGAGCAGATGATGGGCACCCCCTCGGACGAGGCGTTCCTCGCCGACGGCGCCAAGCTGATGATCAGCTGGGCCACCGGGGACAACCGCTCCATCCTGACCGGCGAGCACGACGAGCTGATCCGCGAGCAGGCCCGCGCGGTCCGGCGCATCAAGGATCCGGTGATGCTGCGGATGCGCTGGGAGATGGACCGGCCCAACCTGCGGGCCACCATGTGGTCCGGCGAGGACTACATCGCGGCCTGGCGGTACGTCCGGAAGATCTTCCGGGAGGAGAAGGCCGACAACGTCTCCTGGGTGTGGTGCCCGACCGCCGAGGGCTTCATCCGCGGCGACGCGCCGGCCTTCTACCCCGGCGACGACCAGGTCGACTGGACCTGTGTGGACGTCTACGCCGGTTTCGAGTTCCAGCCGATCGGCACGCTGATGGGGCCCTTCCTGGAGTGGGCCGCCCAGCGTCCGAAACCGATCGTGATCGGCGAGTTCGGTGTGGCCAAGGCCTGGGGGTCCGAGGGCCGGGCCGCCTGGCTCAAGGACGCCGAGCGCACCTTCAAGGCGAACAAGCAGATCAAGGCCGTCGCCTACTTCGAGTCCGATCCCGACGGGAACGGGCCCAACCAGCAGTTCCAGCTCGCCGGTGACGACCGGGCCTTCAAGGCGTTCCTGCGGCTGGTCCAGGACCCGTACTTCAATCCCTGATCCGCTCGAGGAACTCCAGCCGGTTGCCGTGCCCGTCGGCTGAGTAGAGCCGCCGGTGACCCGGGAAGTGGGGATCCCACTCGACCGGGTGCCCGGCGGCCGCCAGCCGCGCGGCCAGCGCGTCCAGGCCGTCGATCAGCACGCCCGGGTGCGACTTGAGCGCCGGGGTGAAATCCGGGACCACGCTGAGATGCACCTCCCAGCCGCCCGCCCGGAACCAGCAGCCGCCGCGGGCGGCCAGCACCGGCGGTTTCACGACCTCGGCCATACCGAGCACGCCGCTGTAGAAGGCGCGGGCCACACCCTCGCCACCCGGCGGGATCAGCAGCTGCACATGGTGCAGGTCATCGATGCGAAAACCCATGATCCGATCTTAACCGTACGCTCGTACGGTTTGCCAGCCCGGAAAAGTGTCGTACGTCTGTTCCATAGTGAGCTCAGCCAGTTCGGGCCGAGCCACGGGGGTGTCACCGATGTCGTACCTCGACGACTTCTTCGAGGAGCAGAGCGAGATCATCGAGCGGTTCGGGTGGGCCGTCGTGCACGTCCTGCCGGGTGACGACGATCCGGTGGAGACGGTCCCTTTCGCCTACACGGTGGGCCTCACCGGCTACGGCTATCCCGAGCTGGCCATCGCCGGGGTGCCCCCGGAGGTCGGCCACCAACTGCTCAACGAGGTGGCCGGGCGGGTCCGCGACGAGGGCCTCCAGCTGCGCCACGGTCACCGCATCCGCGGCCTGATCACCGGCCGGGAGGTGCGGATCGTGGGCGGCGACATCCGGGCCGAGCTGTTCCCCGGCGCCGCCCTGATGCGCTACGGCGACGACCGGGTGCGGTTGTTGCAGCTCGCCTGGCCCGACCCGGGCGACCGGTTCCCCTGGCAGAGCGGCTACGACGCGGCGCGCTTCCCACAGCCCACACTGGGCGCTCCCCTCACCCGGGCCGGCCGCCGTTGCGCCGCCCTCCGCGGTCTCCCGGGCGGCGCCCGCCGCCGCCGGGCGCCCCGGTCCCGCCGGGACTCCCCGGGCGGCGAGGGCGGCGGCCTCCGCCCGTGACGATCAGCGCCGGCCGGCCCAGCGCGGCGCCCAGGCCAGGAGCCGGAGAGCGTAGGGGGCGTCCCGGCGCAGGTAACGACCGGCCAGGCGGCGCGGTTCGGCGCCGAGGCGGTGGACCCACTCCAGGCCGCTGCGCTGCATCCAGAGCGGGGCGCGCCCGACGTCACCGGCGACGAAGTTGACCGCGGCCCCGCAGCCGACGAACCAGGTTCGGGGCAGGTCGCGGCGGAGACGCTCGATGACGTCCTCCTGCTTGGGGAAACCGAGCCCGACGAAGACCAGATCCGGCTCGGCGCCGATCACCGTCGCACAGAAGCCGGCATAGGTGCTCTCGTCGAGCTCGAAGCCGTAATCGGGGCTGATCGTGCCGGCGATCCGCAGACCGGGGCACGCGGCGGCGAGCTTGGCGGCCGCCCGGGCCGCGCCGTCGCCGGACCCGGCGGCCGAGGCCTTGCGCGCGGGGGTCCCACCGATCACGAAGATCGAGCGGCCGTCGCGGCCGAGACCCTCGGAGAGGGACCAGATCAGGCTGCTGCCGGCCACCCGCTCGGGCAGCGGGGCACCGCCGAGGCGGCTGGCCCAGATCAGCGGCATGCCGTCGGCGACGATGAGGTCGGCGTCGTCGAGATGGCGGCGGACGGCCGGGTCGGCGGCGGCGCGGCGGAGGATGTCGATGTTCGGGGTGACGATGCGGCCACCGCGGCCGTGGGCGAGCGCGTCCCGGACTGCGGCCACGACCTCGTCCTCGGTGATGCGGTCGATACCGGTGCCGTCCAGCTGCACACGGTCGAAAGCCTCGATAGTCACCTAACGCCTCCTTCTGCCTCTTTCACTCGTTACCTGAGCGAAACGAGCGAAGGCGAGCCAAAGTGGCACAAGTGCTTTTTCTGGGCGGATTCGGACGTAGCGGAACCACACTCGTCGAACGCCTGCTCGGGGAACTGCCCGGGATGTGTGCGCTCGGCGAGATCGTCCACCTCTGGCAACGCGACATCCGGGACGACGAGCGGTGCGGTTGCGGCGCCCGGTTCTCCGGCTGCGCGTTCTGGCGGCGCGTCGGCGACCTGGCCTTCAACGGCTGGGCCAACGTCGACGTCGACCGGGTCCACGCCCTCCGCGACGCGGTCGAACGGACCCGGCACATCCCACGACTCGCCTCGGCCACCGCCGCCACCGACGAGGTCCGCGAGTACGCCTCCTACTACGCCCGGGTCTACGCCGCCGCGGCCGAGGTGTCCGGCGCCCGGATGGTGATCGACTCCTCCAAGCACTCGGCCCTGGCCCACGTGCTGCGCTGGGCGGACGACGTGGACCTGAAAGTGGTGCACGTGGTCCGCGACGCGCGCGGGGTGGCGTACTCCTGGACCAAGACGGTGACCCGGCCGGAGACCGACGGCACCGACGAGATGACCCGCTACTCCCCGGGCCGCTCGGCGGTGCTGTGGAACGCGCACAACGCCGCCTTCGGCCTGCTGGCCCGCCGCGGCGTGCCGGTGTACCGGATCCGCTACGAGGAGTTCCTCACCGACCCGCGGGCCGGGCTGATCCGCCTGGCCGACTTCGCCGGCCTCCCCCTGCACCCCGAGAACCTGGACTTCCTCCGGAAGGAGCACGCCGACCTGCGGGTCGGGCACAGCGCGGCGGGCAATCCGATGCGCTTCACCGTCGGCCGGCTGGCGCTGCGCCGCGACGACGCCTGGGTCCGCGCCCTGCCCAGTGCCCAGCGCCGCCTGGTGGGCGCGGTCTGCGGGCCGCTGTTGCGGGCGTACGGCTACCCGCTGAACATCGCTTCGGAGGCATGATGAACTGGCCGTCGGTCGGGGTCGTGATCCCCACCCGAAACCGCCCCGAGCTGGTCCGCCGCGCGATCGCCGCGGTTCGCGAGCAGCGTTACCCGGGCGACCTCAAGGTCGTCGTGGTGTACGACCAGACCGAGCCGGACTACCTGCTGGCGTCCACCGACGGCGTACCGGTGCTGGTCCTGACGAACTGGCGGGCCTCCGGGCTGGCCGGCGCCCGCAACACCGGGCTGCTGGCGCTGGACACCGAGCTGATGGCGTTCTGCGACGACGACGACCAGTGGCTGCCGGACAAGCTGCGCCGTCAGGTGGCGGCGCTGCTCGCGGAGCCGTCGGCCGAGTTCGCCACGTGTGCGATCGAGGTCGAGTACGAGGGCCGCCGCACCCCCCGGCTGGCCGGCCGGAGCCGGGTGAGCGTGACGGACCTGGCCCGCTCGCGGATGGCGATGCTGCATTCGTCGTCGTTCCTGCTCCGCCGGGAGGCGCTGGCCGAGGACGCGATCGGGCTGGTCGCCGAGGACGCGCCGGGCAGCCAGAACGAGGATTGGGACCTACTGCTAAGGGCGGCCCGCCGGAGTCCGATCGTTCATTTGGACGAGCCGTTGGTCCGGGTGCTGTGGGGGCGGACCTCGCAGTACGCGTACGAGTACGCCACCAAGATCTCGTCGCTGCGCTGGATGATGCGGCGGCACCCGGAGATCAGCGGCTGCGGTCCCGGGGCGGCCCGGGTGTACGGACAGCTGGCCTGCTGGTCGGCGGCGTCCGGCAACCGGGGCGCGGCCTGGCGCTACAGCAAGGAGGCGGTCCGGGCGAACTGGCGCGAGCCGCGAACCGCCATCGCGCTGGCCGCCATGACCGGAGCGGTGAAGGTGGAGAACGTGCTGTCGGCCCTGCACAAACGCGGCCGGGGTATCTGAACTCACCCTTTCGAACCGACCCGATCACGGGGTACTGTTCGAGTGTGTTCGAATTAGTGCGGTCCAACTGATGTTGGCACAGCAGAGACAGGCCGCGATCCTCGACCGGGTCCGCGCCACCGGCGGCGTCCGGGTCACCGAGCTCGCCGCCGAGTACGGCGTCTCCGACATGACGATCCGCCGTGACCTGGAAGCCCTCGCCGACCGTGGTTTGCTGGCGAAGGTACATGGTGGGGCGACCACCGTCAGTCCCGGTTCGGCGCACGAGCCCGGCTTCGCCGCCAAGTCGGTGCGCCAGCGCGGGGAGAAGACGGCGATCGCCATGCGGGCGGCCGCCATGGTCTCCCCCGGCGACGCCATCGCCCTGTCCGCCGGCACCACCACGGCGGAGCTGGCGCAGCGCCTCGTCGACGTGCCGAGCCTGACCGTGGTGACCAACTCGATCCCGGTCGCCGACGTCTTCTACCGCGCCGGCCGCCCGGATCAGACGGTCGTGCTCACCGGCGGCACCCGGACCCCCTCGGATGCGCTGGTCGGCCCGGTGGCGGTGGCCGCCATCGGCACCCTGCACCTGGACATGCTGTTCCTCGGCGTGCACGGGATGAGCGAGCGCGCCGGATACACCACCCCCAACCTCATGGAGGCCGACGTCAACCGGGCCCTCGTGGAGGCCGCCGAGCGCCTGGTGGTGCTCGCCGACCACACCAAGTGGGGCACCGTCGGCATCTCCTCGATCGTGCCGTTGGCCCGTGCCGACGTGTTGATCACCGACGACGGCCTGGAGGCCGGCGCCCGTGACCTCCTCACGGAAACTGTCCCCGAACTCGTGGTGGTGAATCCCCAGTGACTCCGACCCGATCGGCCGTCCGGCTCTCCGACGGCCGTGAGCTGATCTACTTCGACGAGGCCCCAGGCAGCGGCCGCTCCGGGTACCCGGACACCCGTCGGCTGCCGCCGCCCCCGCCGGCCTCGCAGTTGCGCCACGACCCGCTGACCGACGAGTGGGTCGCGATCGCCGCGCACCGCAACACCCGGACCTTCCTGCCGCCGTCGGACGCCTGCCCGCTCTGCCCGACCACCGAGCGGTTCGCCAGCGAGATCCCGGCGCCCGGCTACGACGTGGTGGTCTTCGAGAACCAGTTCCCGTCGTTCTCCGACCGGATCGTGCCGGACGAACTGACCCAGGTGACCGACATGGTCCCGGTCCGGCCGGGTCATGGGCGGTGCGAGGTGGTCTGCTTCACCAGTGACCACGACAGCGCCTTCGGGTCGCTTCCGCCCGCCCGCGTGCGTACCGTGATCGATGCTCTCGCCGACCGGACCGCCGAGCTGTCCGCGCTGCCCGAGGTGGCACAGGTGTTCCCGTTCGAGAACCGGGGCGTCGAGATCGGCGTGACCCTGCACCACCCGCACGGCCAGATCTACGCCTACCCGACGGTGACCCCGAAGACCGCGGCCTACCTGCGGGCCGCGAAACGGCACTTCGAGAAGACCGGGCGCAATCTGTACGCCGACGTCCTCGCCGCCGAGCAGGAGGCGAAGGTCCGGGTGGTGGCGTCCAACGAACACTGGACGGCGTACGTGCCGGCCGCCGCCCGCTGGCCGTTCGAGGTGCACCTGGCTCCGCACCGGCAGGTCCCCGATCTGCCGGCGCTGACCGACGCCGAACGGGACGCGTTCGGCCCGCTCTACCTGGACATGCTCCGCCGCTTCGACGGGCTGTTCGGCAAGCCGATGCCGTACATCTCGGCCTGGCACCAGGCGGTCACCGGCGAGGGCCGCGAGCTGGGCTATCTGCACCTGCAGCTGTTCAGCATCCGGCGGGCCGCCGACAAGCTGAAGTTCCTGGCCGGGTCGGAGTCGGCGATGGGCGCGTTCGTCAACGACATCGTCCCGGAGGCCGCGGCGCAGCGGCTGCGCGACATCTGACACGGCGCCGAACCTCTTTCAACCTGGCATCGGGCGGAAACCATCACGGCCGTGGACCGGCGCCGGGTGCCTTCGCCCTCGCCACGGTGAAAAGGTTCGGTGGGGAGGCCCGGGACAAGGCCTCCCCACCGTGCAACGAGCCGCGCGGGCTACCGGTTACCGCCCGTAGTAGGCCTCCTTCATGATCCGTTCGAGGTCGGCCAGCATCGGCATCCGCGGGTTGGCCGGCGCGCACTGGTCCAGGTAGGCGTTCATGGCCTGCCGCGGCAGCGCGTCCAGGAACTCCTTCTCGTCCACGCCGGCGGCCTGGAAGGACGACGGGATGCCGACGGCCGCGCGCAGCCGCTCGACGGCCCGGGCGTAGGACTCGACGCCCTGCTCCGGGGTGTCGGCGGGCAGGCCCAGGTGCCGGGCGATGTCCTGGAAGCGCTCGGGGGCGATGTACCGCTCGTACTTCGGCCAACTGTTCAGCTTCGACGGCACGGTGCCGTTGTGCCGGATCACGTGCGGCAACAGGATCGCGTTGGTCCGGCCGTGCGCCACGTGGAAACTCGCGCCCAGGGTGTGTGCCATGGCGTGCACGATGCCGAGGAACGCGTTGCCGAAGGACATGCCGGCGATCGTCCCGGCGTTGTGCATCTTCTCCCGGGCGACCGGGTCCTCCGGGCCGGCGGTGACCGCGCGCTCCAGGTTGCCGAAGATCAGCTTGATGGCGTGCAGGGCGAGGCCGTCGGTGAAGTCGCTGGCATACACCGAGACGTACGCCTCGGTGGCGTGGGTCAGCGCGTCGAAGCCGCTGTCCGCGGTGACCACCGGCGGCAGGTCCTTGGTCAGGTGCGGGTCGATGATCGCCACGCTCGGGGTGAGCGCGTAGTCGGCCAGCGGGTACTTCTGCCCGGTCGCGGTGTCGGTGATCACCGCGAACGGGGTGACCTCGGCGCCGGTGCCGGAGGTGGTCGGCACGCAGACCAGCTTGGCCAGACCGCCCAGGGCCGGGAACTTGAAGGCCCGTTTGCGGACGTCGAAGAACTTCTCCTTCATGTCCGCGAAGTCGACGTCCGGGTGCTCGTAGAGCAGCCACATCACCTTCGCGGCGTCCATCGGTGAGCCGCCGCCCAGCGCGATGATCGTGTCCGGCCGGAAGGAGCGCATCAGGGCCGCGCCGGTCTGCACCGTCTCGATGCTGGGCTCCGGCTCGACACCGTCGATCACCTGGATGGTCACCGGCTCCGGGCGCTCGCGCAGCACGTTGCTGATCCGGTCGACGTACCCGAGCCTGGTCATGGTGTGGTCGGTGACGATGGTGACCCGGGAGACCTCGGGCATGTCCCGGAAGTACCGGATGGCGTGCGGCTCGAAGTACATCTTGGCCGGCACCTTGAACCACTGCATGTTGTTCGTCCTACGGCCGATGCGCTTGATGTTGAGCAGGTTGAGGGCGGACACGTTGTCGGAGACCGAGGTGTGCCCGTAGCTGCCGCAGCCCAGGGTCAGCGAGGGCCGGAAGCCGTTGTAGATGTCGCCGATGCCGCCCTGCGAGGCGGGCGCGTTCCAGATGATCCGGACCGCCTTCATCCGCTTGCCGAACCGCTCCGACAGTTCGGCGTCCCTGGCGTGCACGACCGCGCTGTGCCCGAGCCCGTGGAACTCGACCATCCGCTCGGCGTACCGGATGCCCTGCTCCTCGTCCCCGGCCCGGAGCACGGCCAGCACCGGGCAGAGCTTCTCCCGGCTCAGCGGCTCGGCCGGGCCGACATCGGTGATCTCGGCGAGCAGGACCGAGGTGTCCGCGGGCACGCCGAAGCCGGCCCGCGCGGCGATCCAGACCGGCGACTGCCCGACGACGGCGGGGTTCAGCTTCCGCCCGTCCGGGAAGAGGAACCGCTCCAGCAGCGCCTTCTCCTCCGGCCGCACCCGGTAGGCGTGCAGCCGCGCGAACTCGTCCAGCGCTCCGTCGGCGATCCGCTCGTCGAGGATGACGGCCTGCTCCGAGGCGCAGATCATGCCGTTGTCGAAGGTCTTCGACAGCACGATGTCGTGGACCGCGCGGACCACGTCGGCGGACGCGTGGACGTAGGCCGGAACGTTGCCGGCGCCGACGCCGAGGGCCGGCTTGCCGGTCGAGTAGGCGGCCCGGACCATCGCGTTGCCGCCGGTGGCCAGGATCGTGGCGACGCCCGGGTGGTTCATCAGGGCGGCGGTGGCCTCGATGGACGGCTGCTCGATCCACTGGACGCAGTGCTTCGGGGCGCCGGCCGCGATCGCCGCGTCCCGGACCACCCGCGCCGCCTCGGCGCTGCACCGCTGGGCGTTCGGGTGGAAGGCGAAGACGATCGGGTTGCGGGTCTTCAGCGCCAGCAGCGCCTTGAAGATGGTGGTGGAGGTGGGGTTGGTCACCGGCGTCACGGCGCAGACCACACCGACCGGGTCGGCGATCTCGGTGATGCCGTCGACGTCGTCGCGGTGGATGACGCCGACCGTGCGCATGCCGGCCATGCTGTTCGTGACGTGCTCACAGGCGAAGATGTTCTTGACGGCCTTGTCCTCGAACACACCGCGCCCGGTCTCCTCGACCGCCGCCCTGGCCAACTCGCCATGCTTGTCCAGCGCGGCCACGGAGGCCTTGCCGACGATGTGGTCGACCTGCTCCTGTGTGAAGTCCGCGTAGTCGGCGAGAGCCTTCTCCGCGTCCCGCACCAGTAGGTCGATCGTCGCCTCCAGCTCGCTCACGATCTCTTCCCCTCGCCTCGGGTCGGCGGGGATCCATCCCCGCCGCTTTCATCCTTGGCCGGGCGGGGATCGGTGTACGCGGCGCGAAGGCCCGTTCTGAAAGGACGAAGGTCCCGCCGGCACGGTGGCCGGCGGGACCTTGGAGGTGTTACCGCTGAATTCAGGCGGCGAGCTTGCGCGCCAGGTTCTCGTCCAGAGCGTTCATGAACTCGTCAGTGGACAGCCACGGGGCGTCGCGGCCGATCAGCAGCGCGAGGTCCTTGGTCATCTGGCCACCCTCGACGGTCTCGATGCAGACCCGCTCGAGCTTCTCGGCGAACTCGGTCACCTCGGGGGTGCCGTCCAGCTTGCCACGGTGCTTGAGGCCGCCGGTCCAGGCGAAGATCGAGGCGATCGGGTTGGTCGAGGTCTTCTCGCCCTTCTGCCACTGCCGGTAGTGCCGGGTGACGGTGCCGTGGGCGGCCTCGGCCTCGACGGTCTGGCCGTCCGGGGTCATCAGCACGCTGGTCATCAGACCGAGCGAGCCGAAGCCCTGGGCGACCGTGTCGGACTGCACGTCGCCGTCGTAGTTCTTGCAGGCCCAGACGTAGCCGCCCTCCCACTTCAGGGCGGCGGCGACCATGTCGTCGATCAGCCGGTGCTCGTAGGTGAGACCGGCCTCCTTGAACTGGTCCGCGAACTCGGTCTCGAAGATCTCCGCGAACAGGTCCTTGAAACGCCCGTCGTAGGCCTTCAGGATCGTGTTCTTGGTGGAGAGGTAGACCGGGTAGTTACGGGCCAGGCCGTAGCGGAACGAGGCCCGCGCGAAGTCACGGATCGACTCGTCGAAGTTGTACATCGCCATGCCGACGCCACCGGCCGGGAAGTCCGCGACGTGGAATTCCAGCGGCTCGGAGCCGTCCTCCGGGGTGAAGGTGACGGTGAACTTGCCGGCCTTCGGCGCGACGAAGTCGGTCGCCTTGTACTGGTCGCCGTGGGCGTGACGGCCGATGATGATCGGCTTGGTCCAGCTCGGTACCAGCCGGGGTACGTTGCTCATGATGATCGGCTCGCGGAAGACGACGCCGCCGAGGATGTTGCGGATCGTGCCGTTCGGCGACCGCCACATCTTCTTGAGGCCGAACTCCTCGACCCGCGCCTCGTCCGGCGTGATGGTGGCGCACTTGACGCCCACGCCGTGCCGCTTGATGGCGTTGGCCGAGTCGATCGTCACCTGGTCGTCGGTCTCGTCCCGGTACTGGATCGACAGGTCGTAGTACTCGAGGTTCACATCGAGGTACGGCAGGATCAGCTGCTCACGAATCTGCTTCCAGATGATCCGGGTCATCTCGTCGCCGTCGATCTCAACGACCGGGTTCTTGACCTTGATTTTCGCCATCGGCCGGCGCTCCTCTCCCGAAACACACGCTTAGCAGTACGAGCGTACTGCCCGCTCCCCGTAGATCGCCGGGCGGCCCCGTTCCGGCGCTCCCCTCTACCATCCCAGGCCGGGACGAATCGGTACGCCGATCCGCGCCACCGCCCATCACCGAGCGGATCGGTGATGGTGCTCACCCATTAGCATCGGGCGATGCCCAAGGCCCGTCCCCGAAACCGGAGAGCCGGACGACGCGTCCCGGCCGTCAAGACCAGGCCGAGCCGTGCGCAAGGCCTGGCGAAGCCGCCACCGGAGCCGGAACCGGAGCCGAAATCGACCGGGCTCTTCCTGCTCCAGGCGCTCGGCTGGCTGGTCGCCGCAGCCGTCTACCTGGTTCTCATGGCGGCCGGCGAGATCACCGCCCAGGCGTACGCCGACGCCGCCCGCTGGCTCACCGGCGGACAGGCGGTCGGCATGGCGTTCGCGGGCTGGCTGATCAGCTTCGTGCTGTTCGGCGCGGTCTGGGCCCTGATCCTGCTCCGTAAGCGGGTCGCGAGACCGTGGCTGTTCGCCATCGGCGGGGCGGCCACGCTGCTGCTGCCGACGATCTTCGTGCTCTTCCCGTACAGCGGCAACTACGTCGCGGACCTGGTCGGCGGGACGGGCGGCGCCGCGTTCATCAGCGGTCAGCAGTTCGGCGCCTGGGCCGGGATCCTCCCGTTTCTGGTGGTGCCGTTCGTGATGTTCAGCGAGCGGCTACGGGACCGGTTCGGCGAGGAGCAGCTCAAGCGGACCACGACCGCCCTCACCGTGCTGTTCGTGATCGTGATGCTGTACCTCGGCCTGTATTAGAGACGACGAAGGCCGAGGCGATGTCGCCCCGGCCTTCGTCAGCGAGATCTCACTCGCTCAGCGAAATGTCACTCGCTCAGCGAAATATCAGAGGTGCGCGACGTCCGCCTGCTTGGCGCGGACCGCCTCGGCGGCCTCCTTCAGACCGGCCAGCTCGCTCTCGGTGAGCTTGTCCTCGACGACCTTCTTGATGCCCTGCGCGCCCAGCTCGGCCTCGACGCCCAGGTAGACGCCGGAGATGCCGTACTCCCCGTCGACCCAGGCGCAGACCGGCATGACCACGCCGGAGTCCTCGGCGACGGCCTTGGCCATGCGGGCCGCGGCGGCCGACGGGGCGTAGTACGCCGAGCCCGTCTTCAGCAGCGCGACCACCTCGGCGCCACCGTTACGGGTACGGACGACCAGCTCCTCGATCTTGTCGGCCGGCAGCAGGTCGGACAGCGGCTTGCCGTCGACCGTGCAGCGCGACGGAACCGGCACCATGGTGTCGCCGTGCGAGCCCAGGGTCAGCGCCTTGACGCTGGCCACCGGAACGTTCAGCTCCTCGGCGATGAAGTTGGTGAACCGGGCGGTGTCGAGCACGCCGGCCTGGCCGAAGACCTGGTTCTTGGGGAACTCGGTGGCGAGCTGGGCCAGCGCGGTCATCTCGTCGACCGGGTTGGACACCACGATGACGACGGCGTTCGGCGCGTACTTCTTGATGTTCTCGGCGACCTGCCGAACGATCTTCGCGTTGACCTCGAGCAGGTCCATCCGGCTCATGCCCGGCTTACGCGGCAGACCGGCGGTCACGACCACCACGTCGGAGCCCGCGATGGCCTCGTAGCCCTCGCCGTTCGGGCCGGTGCTGACGCCGACGACCTTGGTCTCGAAGCCCTCGATCGACCGGGACTGGTTGATGTCGAGCGCGAGACCCGCCGGCTTTCCGTCGATGATGTCGGTGAGAACCACCGTCTCGAAGATGTCGTACTCGGCGAGACGCTGCGCGGTCGTGGACCCGTAGAAACCGGCGCCTACGACGGTTACCTTCTTGCCCATAGCTCTGCTCTCCCAGTGTCCGGGCGAATTTTCGCGACCGTATCAGCCGGTTAACGGACGATTACCAGCCGGTCGGCTGAACGGGAGATAAGCCACCTCAGCCGACCCTGCCAGCAATGTGATCAGTGGTAGAAGTGCCGCGTCCCGGTCAGGTAGACAGTCAGGCCGGCCTTCTCGGCGGCCTCGATCACCAGGTTGTCACGGATCGAGCCACCGGGCTGGACCACCGCCTTGATTCCCGCCTCGATCAGCACCTCGAGACCGTCCGGGAACGGGAAGAACGCGTCCGAGGCGGCCACGCTGCCGGCCGCCCGCTCGGCGCCGGCCCGCGACACGGCCAGCTTCGCCGAGTCCACCCGGTTGACCTGTCCCATGCCGACGCCGACGGTCGCGCCGTCCGCCGCCAGCAGGATGGCGTTGCTCTTCACGCTGCGGATCGCCCGCCACGCGAACACCAGGTCCGCGAACTGCTCGGCGGAGGCCGGCGCGCCGGTCGCGAGGGTCCAGTTCGCCGGGTCGTCGCCGTCGGCGTCGATCCGGTCGGCCATCTGCACCAGCACGCCGCCACCGACCTGCTTGATCTCGACGGCCGGCGGGTTCCAGGCCGGGGCGACCAGGACGCGCAGGTTCTTCTTCTCCCGGAACAGCTCCAGGGCCTCGGGCTCGTAGGACGGCGCCACGATGACCTCGGTGAAGATCTCGCCCAGCTGCCGGGCGAGCTCCGCGGTCACCTCACGGTTCACCGCGACCACACCGCCGAACGCCGAGACCGGGTCGCAGGCGTGCGCCTTGCGGTGCGCCTCGGCCACATCCGTGCCGACCGCGATGCCGCACGGGTTGGCGTGCTTGATGATCGCCACGCACGGCTCGGTGAAGTCGTTGGCGCTGCGCCACGCGGCGTCGGCGTCGACGTAGTTGTTGTAGGACATCTCCTTGCCGTGCAGCTGCTCGGCCTGGGCCAGCCCGGGGGCGGCCTCCGGGTCGAGGTAGAGCGCCGCCTTCTGGTGCGGGTTCTCCCCGTAGCGCAGCACCGACGACCGTTTCAGCGCGATCCCGGTGAACTCCGGCCACTCCGACGGCGCCAGCTGACCGGCACACCAGTTGGCGACGGCCACGTCGTACTCCGCGATGTCCGCGAAAGCGCGGGCCGCGAGCAGCTTGCGCTGCGCCAGCGTGAAGCCGCCGTTCTTCACGGCCTCCAACACCAGGGGGTACGCCGAGACGGCCGTGACGACCGCGACGGACGCGTGGTTCTTGGCCGCGGCCCGGACCATCGCCGGCCCACCGATGTCGATCTTCGCGATGCACTCCTCCTCGCCCGCACCCGAGGCGACCGTCTCGGTGAACGGGTAGAGGTTGCTGATCAGCAGGTCGAACGGCTCGATGCCGTGCTCGGCCAGCTCGCTCACGTGGCTCTCCAGCCGCATGTCGGCGAGCAGCCCACCGTGGACGCGCGGGTGCAGCGTCTTGACCCGGTCGCTGAGGATCTCCGGGAAGCCGGTCAGCTGCTCGACCCGGGTGACCGGCACACCGGCCGCCTCCACGGTCGACGCGGTCGACCCGGTCGAGACGATCTCCACCCCGGCGGCGTGCAGCGCCTGCGCCAGCTCGACGATGCCGTCCTTGTACCAGACGCTCAGCAGCGCCCGCTTGATCGGACGACGACCCTCTGTGGAGGTGGAACTCATGCCGACACCTCGCTGCGCTCGGTCATGGAATCCGTACCTTTCTGTCCTCGATGGTCCAGCCCTCACGGACCAGGCGGCCGACGAACTCGACCAGCTGGGCCCGCTCGGCCACCTTGATGCGCTCGGTGAGCGTGCCCTCCGTGTCGTCGTCGAGCACGGGGACCACGGTCTGGGCGATGATCGGCCCGGTGTCGACACCGGCGTCCACGAAGAAGAGGGTCGCGCCGGCCACCTTCACCCCGTACGCCAGCGCGTCCCGCGGGCCGTGGATGCCGGGGAAGGCCGGCAGCAGCGCGTTGTGCGTGTTGATGTACCGGTCGCCGAACGCGTCCAGGAACTGTTTGCCGACGAGCTTCAGGAAGCCGGCCGAGATCACCAGATCCGGGTGGTACGCGGCGACGTGTCCGGTCAGTGCGGCGTCCCAGTCGTCCCGGGTCGGGTAGGCCTTCACCGAGTCCACGAAGGTGGGAATCCCGGCGGCCGCGGCGTGGTCCAGGCCGGCGATCCCGTCCCGGTCGGCGCCGACGGCGACCACGGTGGCACCGTACGCCGGATTGGCTGTCGCTTCGAGGAGAGCCTGCAGGTTGCTGCCCGATCCGGAGATGAGGACGACCAGGCGGGCGGGCGCGGGGTCAGTCACCTGTGCACCCTATCGTCGCGCGGGCCGGTCCCCGACAACGGGGCGTTTCCCGGGCCGGGTCGGTCACTCCTGCGTTAAGCTGCGGCGACTTGGGCATCCGTACCGAATCAATGGCCGCACGCCGGATCCGGAGGACCGAAGCATGAACACTCCCCCGCCCTACTACGGCCCGGGCGGCATGCCGCCGCCCCGCGCCGACAACAACCAGGGCCTGATCTCCATGATCCTGGGCATCGTCTCGATCCCGGCGCTCTGCTGCTTCTACCTCGGGGTGCCGCTCGCCATCGCGGCGATCGTCCTGGGTGTCCTCGGCAAGCAGAAGGCCGATCAGGGCCGGGCCACCAACCGCGGGCAGGCCATCGCGGGCATCGCCTGTGGCGCCGCCACGCTGGCCCTGACCGTGGTCTTCGTGATCCTGGGCCTGGTCATGCGGGACTTCAACCCGGGGGACTTCCAGAACTTCTAGCCCTTGGCGCGCCTCCAGAACTTCCAGCCTCAGGAGCGGCGGAAGAACGCCCTGGTGGCGGTGGCTCCGAGGGTGACCGAGACGGCCACCACGAGGGCCGCGACGACGCCCGTCTGGACCGGGTCCGGCCCGATCCGGGACAGCCGCCCGGAGCCGACCGCGCCGCCGGAGAGCCAGGCCAGCACGCCCAGGGCGACTCCGGCGACCGGTCCGGCGAACAGGCCCGACGTCACCAGCAGCGACCAGCGTGGCTCGACCACGGCGGCGGAGCCCTTGCCGGCCCGCCGGGCGGCCCGCCACGCGCTGTCCCGGCCGAACCGCAGCCGCTGGGTGAGCGCCCAGCCGGCCACCGCCCCGGCGATCACCGGACCGGCCAGCAGCAGGGTGCCGATCGCCCCGACCGGGCCTTCCGGGAGCCCGGCGACCAGCGGCAGCATCGGTGGCGGCCCGACCGCCACCTCGGTGAGCCGGACGATGGTGCCGGTGCCCAGCGCGAAGCCGGGGCCGAGCAGGTAGGCGGCCGCCCAGATCGAGACGTTCGCCGCGTACCCGATGCTGATCAGGGTGATGCCGGCCTGGCCGGCCACGCCGGTCTGGTAGCCGGCGATGATGTCCGCCGCCTGGGCTCCGCCGAGCGCGACCGCGAGCCCGCCGGCGACCGCTCCGGCGCCGAGGATGAGGAACGCCGCGACCACCCCGGCCCGCAGCCCGTGCCGGATCGCGGGTGGCGCCCGGCGGGCCAGGACCGAGATCGCGTCGGTGCCGCGCAGCGCCCCGGCCAGCGATCCGAAGACACCGAGGGCGAGGAAGCGCGACGCGGCCACACCGGTGGAGACCTCCGTGCCGCGACCGTCGACCAGGATCGCGGCAAGGGCTCCGACCAGGGCGTACGCGCAGCCGACCGTCACCGCGACGAGGATCGCCCGGGGAAGCGAGCCGGTGCGCCGGGCCCCGATCGCCCGGGTCACGTGCAGCCCGGCCCGGTTGAGCCGCCAGAGCAGGAATCCGGTGAGTGCCAGCGGGGCGAGCGCGAGCGGCCCGATCGAGGTCCCGATCGGCACCCCGTGCCCGAGCAGCCACCCGGCCAGCCCGGCGTGCGCGGCCCCGGCCAGTCCGCCGGCGCCCTCCAGGGTGCGGGCCAGACCGATCACGGCGGCCACCGGGAGGTAGGTCAGCAGGGCCGCCCACAGCGTGGCGAAGAGGGCCGCCACCGGCAGCGGGGCGCGCCGCCCGGTGGCGGGCCGGCGCTGGGTGGGCACCCGGACGGTCTCCCGGCGCCCGAGCGTCTCCTCGTCGAGCACCACGGTGTCGCGCCGGCCGTCATCGGCGCCGATCGCCTCGGTGATCCGCTCGGCGGGGGCCTCCCGCTCGATGGCGGCGGTGTCCCGCACCACGGACTGGAGCGCCTCGGCGACCGCGAACGGGTCCTCCGAGCCGCCGGGCCGGTCGGGTGTGCTGGACATCGCGCCTACTTTTCCATGCCGATGCCGGAGCGGCGATACAGATACGGCGGCGCGCCGCCGATCGGGTCGCTTCCCGATCGACGGCGCGCCATGTGCACAGGACCGTTCAGCTCAAGATGTCGCGCATGAGCTGGGCGGTCTCGGACGGCGTCTTGCCGACCTTGACGCCGGCCGCCTCGAGGGCGACCTTCTTGGCGTCGGCGGTGCCGGCCGAACCGGAGATGATGGCGCCGGCGTGGCCCATCGTCTTGCCGGGCGGCGCGGTGAAGCCGGCGATGTAGCCGACCACCGGCTTGGTGACGTTGGCCTTGATGAACTCGGCCGCCCGCTCCTCGGCGTCGCCACCGATCTCACCGATCATGACGATCGCGTCGGTGTCCGGGTCCTCCTGGAAGGCCTTCAGCGCGTCGATGTGGGTGGTGCCGATGATCGGGTCACCACCGATGCCGACCGCCGTGGAGAAGCCGAACTCGCGCAGCTCGTACATCAGCTGGTAGGTCAGCGTGCCGCTCTTGCTGACCAGGCCGATGCGGCCCTGCGGGGTGATGTCGGCCGGGATGATGCCGGCGTTGGAGGCGCCGGGCGACGCGATGCCGGGGCAGTTCGGACCGATGATCCGGGTCTTCTCGCCCTTGGCCACGTTGTACGCCCAGAACGCCGCCGAGTCCTGCACCGGCACGCCCTCGGTGATCACCACGGCGAGCGGGATCTCGGCGTCGATCGCCTCGACGACCGCGGCCTTGGTGAACGCCGGCGGGACGAAGATGACCGATACGTCGGCGCCGGTCGCGGCGATGGCCTCGGCGACGGTGGCGAAGACGGGCAGCTCGGTGCCGTCGAAGTCCACCTTGGTGCCGGCCTTGCGCGGGTTGACGCCACCGACCACCTGGGTGCCCGCGGCGAGCATCCGCTTGGTGTGCTTGGAGCCCTCACCACCGGTGATGCCCTGGACGATGACCTTGGAGTCCTTGGTGAGCCAGATCGCCATTAGTTCACTTCCCCGCAGCCGCGAGCTCGGCGGCCTTCTCTGCCGCTCCGTCCATCGTGTCGACCCGCGTGACGAGCGGGTTGTTGGCGCCGTCGAGGATGGCTCGGCCGGCCTCGGCGTTGTTGCCGTCGAGGCGGACCACGAGCGGCTTGGTGACCTGCTCGCCGCGCTCGGCCAGCAGGGCGAGGGCCTGGATGATGCCGTTGGCCACCGCGTCACAGGCGGTGATGCCGCCGAAGACGTTGACGAAGACGGACTTCACGGCCGGGTCGCCGAGGACGATCTCCAGACCGTTCGCCATCACCTGGGCGCTCGCGCCACCACCGATGTCGAGGAAGTTGGCCGGCTTGACGCCGCCGTGCTTCTCCCCCGCGTACGCCACCACGTCCAGGGTCGACATGACCAGGCCGGCGCCGTTACCGATGATGCCGACCTCACCGTCGAGCTTGACGTAGTTGAGGTTCTTCTCCTTGGCGGCCTGCTCCAGCGGGTCGACCGCAGACTTGTCCTCCAGGGCCTCGTGGTCGGGGTGCCGGAAGCCGGCGTTCTCGTCCAGCGTGACCTTGGCGTCCAGCGCCAGCACCCGGCCGTCGCCCACCTTGGCGAGCGGGTTGACCTCGACCAGCGTGGCGTCCTCGGCGACGAACGCGGCCCACAGCTTCACCGCGATGTCGACGACCTGCTCGGCGACCTCGGCCGGGAACTTGGCGGCGGACACGATCTCGCGCGCCTTCGCCTCGTCCACGCCCTTGCTCGCGTCGATCGCGATCTTGGCGACCCGCTCCGGGTCCTCCTCGGCGACCGTCTCGATCTCCATACCGCCGGCGACGCTGGCGATGCAGAGGAACGTCCGGTTGGCCCGGTCCAGCAGGTAGGAGAAGTAGTACTCCTCCTTGATGTCGGCCGTCTCGGCCAGCATCACCTTGTGGACCGTGTGGCCCTTGATGTCCATGCCCAGGATGTCGGTCGCACGGGCCTCGGCCTCGTCCGGCCCGTCGGCCAGCTTGACGCCACCGGCCTTACCGCGGCCACCGACCTTGACCTGCGCCTTGACGACGACCTTGCCGCCCAGCCGCTCGGCGATCGCCCGGGCCTCCTGCGGGGTCTCGGCGACGCCGCCGCCCAGCACGGGCAGCCCGTGCCGTTCGAACAGGTCGCGCCCCTGATACTCGAACAGGTCCACGTGTCTCCTTTCGCTCGCGACGCCAAGCGCCGGCAAGCCGCACCGTTGCGTCCCGACCTGTGTGCGCGGCGCAGCGCAGCGCGCCGCCAGCGTGAGGATCGTCCGGCCCATCCGCAGGTGCGGAACGGCCTTCATCCGCAGACTAGCGACCTGATCGGCCTCCGTTAGCGCGCGGGTGCACGGTGTGCAAGACCACACACCAGAGTGACGAAAGAGCAGGCCGGGGCCATTGTGGCCACCGCGAGCAGAGTGCACCGGGATGACTCACCATCCGACGGCGGCCGATGTGGTGGCGAATCTCGCGGTCCGCGTCGTCCGCCGGAGCGACCGTGCCGGAGGACGCCGCCGAAAAAGTCGTACAGGCGCGCGTAACCCGCCCGGGAGGGGGTCGTTGAGTCAGGTGTCGGAGCGCCACGGCGCCCGTGCGGAAAGCGGCCGATGCCCTGTCGGTCGAGGGGTGGCGGCGGGGCATCGCGCATAGAGGGGCCGGACGTGTGAGGGGTGCGTCCGGCCTCTCCCTTTGCGCCCGGCCCGTCAGCGGCCTATTCAGGCGACCGGCGCCGCCACATTGGCGCGAACCCATTCGACGATGGATTCGAGTGACGCACCCGGAGTGAATAGACCGGCTACCCCGAGTGATTGCAATTCCGCGATGTCATCCTCGGGAATGATGCCGCCACCGAATACCACGATGTCGGCGGCGTCACGCTCCGCCAACAGTTCCAGCACCCTGCGGAACAGGGTCATGTGCGCGCCGGAGAGGACGGACAGGCCGATGCCGTCGGCGTCCTCCTGAATCGCGGTCTCCACGATCTGCTCGGGCGTCTGGTGCAGCCCCGTGTAGATCACTTCCATACCGGCGTCGCGCAGCGCCCGCGCGATCACCTTGGCTCCGCGGTCGTGTCCGTCCAGCCCGGGCTTCGCCACGACGACCCTGATCCGTGCTTGCATGCTGACCCCTTCGGGCTCTCCGACCCCGGCGTCCGGCCGCCGCACGCGGACTTCCTTCCGTGGTCACCTGAACGAACGGTAACCCGGGACGCCGGACCGGGGTAGCCGGTGGACCCCACCAGGGCGCCGAGGGAATAGTTGAGTGGGTCACATTACTTTCCGTTCTCCATGCAATTACGGAGGGTTGACTGAACACGCGACCGGAAAGCTCATCAATTCGGACAATAGATGATCAATACCGACCGTTAACTGTCACGAAATTGGCGCTGCGACTTGTGACCCGGCTGCCGTTTCGTTACCGTGGCGACGGCTGTCACACAGGTTCCCCCCACAACGACAGCCCGGCCGGACCACTGTTCAACCCAATTTTCCGGGGTTTGAACTTGCCGCGCCGCCGCAATGCCACCGACGGAGGATCCTTCGTGCGCCAGCGCTTGTCGTCTGAGCCCGATCGCTATCGCGGCCGGCGCCGCGTACCGACGCCTCCGCGCAGCCGCTACGCCGTCGTCGTCACCTCGGCCTTCGTCGGCGCGGGGGTCGTGGCCCTCGGCGCGGCCTCCAACCTCCCGGACGCCAAGGCGGTCAGCCCGGACGTCCTCCAGAGCCTCAAGACGCAGCAGGTCGCGGCCGACGCCCTGGAGAGCCGCTCGGACGGCGCCGCGTCCCGTGGCGAGAACCGCGAGGCCGCCGGCACCGAGCTCAGCGCCGAAGAGGCCGCCAAGGACATCTACCTGCTGCCGCTCGACGAGTACGAGTTCACCTCCGCGTACGGCGTCCGGTTCGGCAAGCTGCACGCCGGCGTCGACCTGGCCGCCCCGGAGGGCACGCCGTACAAGGCGGTGCACGGGGGCACGGTGACCGCGGCCGGCTACAGCGGCGGCTACGGCTACTCGGTCACGATCCGGCAGGACGACGGCACCGAGATCATCTACGCCCACTCCCGCCGCGTGGTGGTCGAGAAGGGCCAGCAGGTCAAGGCCGGTCAGGTCATCGGTGAGGTGGGCAACACCGGGTATTCGTACGGCACCCACCTGCACCTCGAGGTGCACGTCAAGGGCACGCCGACCGACCCGATCACCTTCCTCCAGGACCGGGGCGTCGACATCAAGCTCCAGATGGAGTCGATCTACGCCGGCATGGCCGCGGCCGCCGCCTCCTGATCTTTTCGCAACCGTTCCGGTTGCGACTTCGGAGAACCCCGCGTCCTCCCCTTCAGCGCCCCACACCCCGACCGACAGGTACGTGACAGCGAACGTCACGGCAGTCGGAGGTGTCAGCCGCGTGGGGCAGCATTCGTCATCGGGCCGGACCGGACGGCATCGGCAGGAGAATTTGCGCCGTCACCGCGCGCCCGTCCTGCCCGCGATGTTCGCCACCCGCGGCCGGACCGCTCTCACGATGACCGCGCTGGGCGCGACCCTGGCCACCGGGATCGGCGCCGCCGGCATGTCCGCCGCCTCGGCCTCCACCGGCGCCGTCTCCGAGCCGCCCGCCGCCGCACCCGCCACGACCACGCGCGCCGCGGTCGCCCACGCCCCGGACGCGCAGCCGGACGTGCCGCTCGCCGCTGACCCGGCGCCCGGCGCGGTGCGCCCCCGGCTCGGCGCGGCCTCGGGCACCCAGGGCCCGGTCGGCGCCCCGGCCCGTCTCAAGGCCCGCCCGCTGCCGAAGCGGCAGTGGGTCCACCCGCTCCCGTCGGCGGCGGTGACCTCCTGCTTCGGCCAGCGCTGGGGCCGTCTGCACGCCGGGGTCGACCTGGCCGCCGCGTTCGGTGCCCCGGTGGTGGCCGCGGGCGCCGGCACCGTCGTCTCGGCCGGCCTCCACGGTGGCTACGGCAACTCGATCCTGATCGACCACGGCAACGGCTACCTCACCCACTACGGTCACCTGTCGGTGATCGGCGTCGAGGTGGGTCAGGTGGTCAAGGCCGGCGAGCACATCGGCGACGAGGGCTCGACCGGGCACTCGACCGGCCCCCACCTGCACTTCGAGGTGCACGAGGGGCACTTCCAGAACCCGCTCGAGCCGACCACGTGGATGCGCACGCACGGGGTGGAGATCTCCGGCTGCGCCGCCGTGTAGGCCCTCATCCTGGCGGTCCACCGGCCGCGGACACACGGTTACGGCATCAGCCTGCCGCACGCCGCAGGGGCCTCCGCTCAAGGTGCCGGAACGACCCGCGGGCGCCTGCGGCCGGATAGGTTGATCACATGCCTGATCTCAGTTTGTCCACGCCTGCTGAGGCCTACGCCGCGCTGTTGGAAGGCAACGCCCGCTTTGTGCGCGGCGAACGAGAGCATCCCAACCAGGACGCCGATCGCCGGGCGAAGTCGGCGCCGGGGCAGCGTCCCTTCGCAGTGCTGTTCGGCTGTTCGGACTCGCGGCTCGCCGCGGAGATCATCTTTGATCGAGGACTGGGAGATCTGTTCGTGGTGCGCACCGCCGGCCACGTGGCCGGCGCGGAGGTACTGGGCAGCATCGAGTACGGGGTCACCGTTCTGGGCGCACCTCTCGTCGTCGTCCTGGGACACGACTCCTGCGGCGCCGTCACCGCGGCCGGCGAAGCTGAACGCGGGGGTGAGGCTCCGGCGGGCTACATCGGAGACGTGGTGGAACGCGTGATACCCAGCGTGCTCGCCGCGCGGGCGAAGAATCTCACCGACGTCAACCAGTTCGTCGACGAACACATCCGGCGCACTGTCGCAGGGCTGGTGGGACGCTCGCTGCTGTTGGCCACCGAGGTGTCTGCCGGCCGGTGTGCGGTCGTAGGCCTGTCCTACCGGCTGACCGAGGGGACCGTACATCCCGTGGCGCAGCGAGGGCTGCACGCGTGAGCAGCGCACGCCGATCAGCGTTCTGAGATCACCATGTTCCGGCGTTCGCCAAAGGGACCGGGCGTAGCGGCAGTTTCCGGATAGCGGTCTTGGGGGCCCGCCCCGGGCCCCCCGCAGGGGGCAAGGGCCCCCGGGTCACAGCCACCCAGGTGGGGGCGCGTCAAGCGAACATCGTCTTCGCGGCCATCCTGCTCGGCACGCTGGTCGCCGCACTGGACCAGACAATCGTCTCCACCGCGCTGGCGACCATCGTCGCGGATGTCGGTGGCGCCGGATTCATGTCCTGGGTGGTCACGGCGTACCTGCTGGCCGAGGCGGTGTCCGCGGTGCTGGCCGGCAAGATCGGCGACTTGGCCGGCCGCCGGGTGGTCTTCCAGATCAGTGTGCTGGTCTTCCTCGGCGGCTCGACCCTCTGCGGTCTCGCGCAGGACATGACCACGCTGATCTGGGCGCGGGCGATCCAGGGCATCGGCGGCGGTGGGCTGATCGTGACCGCGACCGCACTGATCGGTGACCTCATTCCGCTGCGCGACCGAGGCCGGTATCAGGGCATGCTGGGCGCGGTCTTCGGCGTCACCACGATGGTCGGTCCGACCCTGGGCGGGATCATCACCGACGAGCTGGGCTGGCGCTGGGTGTTCTACATCAACCTGCCGGTGGCGGCCGTGGTGCTGGCCATCGCCCTGCGCGCGATCCCGTCCACGCCCACGCACACCCGCTCGATCGTCGACTATGCCGGCATCACCCTGGCCGCCCTCGGCTCCGCCAGCCTGACCCTGGCGGTCTCCCTGGCCGGCGACAGGCACGACTGGGACTCCGCCGTCGTCATCGGCCTGTTCACCATCGCCGTGGTGCTGATCGTGGCATTCGTACAGACCGAGCTGAAGGCCAAGGAGCCGATGCTGCCGATGCGGCTGTTCCGCAACTCGGTCTTCGTGGTGTGTTCCACCCTCAGCTTCATCGTCGGCTTCGCCATGCTCGGCGCGATGACCGTTCTGCCCACCTACCTGCAATACGTGGACGGCATGTCCGCCACCGCCTCCGGCCTGCGGCTGCTACCCATGGCCGCCGGCGTCTTCACCACCTCGATCCTCGCCGGCCGTCTGGTCAGCCGTACCGGTCGATACCGGGTGTTCCCGATTGCCGGCACCGCCGTGATGACCCTGGGGCTGTGGCTGATGTCCACCATGAACCCGGACACCGGCTCCTGGCTGATGTCTGGCTACCTCTTCGTGCTCGGTATGGGGATCGGCCTGACCATGCAGGTGCTCACGATCGTCGTGCAGAACACCGTTCCCTACGCCGACCTGGGCACGGCGACCGCGAACATGACCTACTTCCGCGCGTTCGGCGGCGCGTTCGGCGCTGCCGTCTTCGGCACCCTGTTCCGTGACAAGCTGTCCTCCTACCCGGTGACCCAGAGCCCGGCCGCCGCCAGTCCGGCAACGCTGCGCCAACTCGCCCCGGCGGAGGCCGCCCCGATCATTCAGGCCTACGCGGACACCATCACGTACGTTTTCAGTTGGGTCGCCCCGGTCGCCCTGCTCGGCTTCCTGGTCGCCGGATTCCTCAAAGAGGTTCCGCTGCGCGACGGCGCCCGCTCACACGCCATGGACGTCGGCGAGGGATTCTCCGCGCCCGCCCCGTGCGACCGGTCTGCCCAGCTGGAGCGGGTGATCAGTGACACCATGCGCAAAGCCGGACATGCCCGGAAGGTGCTCGCTGACATCCTGGCCAAAGCAGGTGGCCGACTGAATCCGTCGCGAGCCTGGGCGATGGGCCAGACCCACCGGTATGCCCGGGCCCGGGGAAGCGCCGACCTGGCCGCGATCGCGCGGAGCTACCGCATCCCGGCGGAGGTCCTGCAACCCGCGTTCACCGACCTCTGCCAGGCCGGATACGCGAGACTCGACGGCAACACGGTGTGTCTCACCGAGGCCGGTCAAGACCAATTCGACCGGATGCAGCACGCCTGGCGGGAATGGCTCGACACCCGCTTGGACGACTTCACGATGACCGATCCCGGCGACCGGGTCCTCCTCGACCGGGCGCTCACCGACATCGCCACGACGCTCGTCGACGAACCAGTGCTAGCCGGTTCCGCCGACCGGGCCTGAGGCCCTGGAACGTTCACTACTGCCAGTGCGCCCCACCCCGGCCCGCCAGATCCGATGAGAACCCACACGCCGCCTAGAGTTTTTCGATCGGGGCGTGCCGCAGCACCAGCCACATCACCTGGTCACCGAAGTCGATCTGAGCCCGGGCGCCGGGGCCGTGGCCCTCCACGGCCACCACCCGGCCCAGGCCGTACCGTTGGTGGTTGACCCGGTCACCGGGATCCACCTTCGGCGCCTGCTTGAGGTCGCTCGCGGTGGCGAGCCGGCTGCCGTCGATACCGAGGCGTTCGGCGATCCGCTGTGCCTTGGGCGTACCCCCGGCGAAGCCTCCGCCGCGCTGGCGGTCTCCCCCACCGCGGCCACCCACTCCGCCGCCCGTCCCGGACCAGGAGGTGTACGACCCGCCGGTGCGCTCCCAGCGGACCAGCTCGGCCGGCATCTCGTCGGTGAACCGGGAGGGCGGGTTGTACTGCGGCTGACCCCACGCCGACCGGGTGACCGCCCGGGACAGGTAGAGCCGCTGCCGGGCACGGGTGATCCCGACATAGGCCAGGCGGCGCTCCTCCTCCAGCTCGGTGTTGTCGCCGAGCGCCCGCATGTGCGGGAAGACGCCGTCCTCCAGGCCGGTCAGGAAGACCACCGGGAACTCCAGGCCCTTCGCGGTGTGCAGGGTCATCAGCGTGACCACGCCCTGGTGTTCCGGGTCGTCGCTGGGGATCTGGTCGGCGTCGGCCACCAGGGCCACCTGCTCCAGGAACCCGGCCAGCGTGGCGACCTGCTCCTCCCCCTCGGCGGCCAGCGACTCGACGCGTTCGGTGTACTCCCGGGCGACGCTCACCAGCTCCTGGAGGTTCTCCACCCGGCCCTGGTCCTGCGGGTCGAGGCTCTCCTCCAGCTCACCGAGCAGCCCGGAGCGTTGCAGGACGGCCTCCAGCACCTCCTCCGGCGGGGCGGTGGTGGCCAGCACCCGCAGGTCGTCGAGCAGCGTCACGAAGTCGGCGATGCTGTTGGCCGCGCGGGTGGAGATGCCCGGCGCGTCCTTGGCCCGGCGCAGCGCCTGGCCGAACGACACCCGGTCCCGTGACGACAGCGCCTCGACGCAGGCCTCGGCCCGGTCGCCGATGCCCCGTTTCGGGGTGTTCAGCACCCGGCGGATGCTGACCGTGTCGTCGTCGTTGACGATCGCCCGCAGGTAGCCGAGCGCGTCCCGGACCTCCTTGCGCTCGTAGAAGCGCACCCCGCCGACCACCTTGTACGGCAGGCCGACGCGGATGAACACCTCCTCGAAGACGCGGGACTGCGCGTTGGTCCGGTAGAAGACGGCCACGTCGCCGGGGCGCACCTCGTGGTTGTCGCAGAGCCGGTCGATCTCCCGGGCCACCCAGTCGGCCTCGGCGTGCTCGGTGTCGGCCACGTAGCCGACGATCTGCTCGCCCGGCCCCTGGTCGCTCCAGAGCCGTTTCGGTTTGCGCGAGGTGTTGCGGTCGATCACCGCGTTGGCCGCGGTCAGGATGGTCTGGGTGGAGCGGTAGTTCTGCTCCAGCAGGATGGTCCGGGCGGCCGGGTAGTCGCGCTCGAACTCCAGGATGTTGCGGATGGTGGCGCCCCGGAACGCGTAGATCGACTGGTCGGCGTCACCGACCACGCAGAGCTCGCTCGGGTCCTCGACGCCGACCAGCTCGCGGATCAGCATGTACTGGGCGTGGTTGGTGTCCTGGTACTCGTCGACCATGACGTGCCGGAAACGGCGACGGTACGCCTCGGCGACCAGCGGGTGCGACTGGAACAGGTGCACCGTGGTCATGATGATGTCGTCGAAGTCCAGCGCGTGCGCCTCGCGCAGGCGCCGCTGATACAGCTCGTACGCCTCGGCGACGGCCCGCTCGTTGGGACCCTTCGCCTTCGCCTTGAACTCGTCCGGCTCGATCAGCTCGTTCTTCAGGTTCGACACCTGGGCGGCCAGGCCGCGAGCGGTGTACCGCTTGGGGTCCAGGTCGAGCTCGCGGGCGACCAGCTGCATGAGGCGGCGCGAGTCGTCGGCGTCGTAGATCGAGAAGGTGCTCTTCAGGCCGGCGTGCTCGTGCTCGGCCCGCAGGATGCGCACGCAGGCGGAGTGGAAGGTCGACACCCACATCATCCGGGCGCGCGGCCCGACGAGCTGGGCGACCCGCTCCTTCATCTCCCCGGCGGCCTTGTTGGTGAAGGTGATCGCCATGATCTCGCCCGGGTGGACCCCGCGCTCGCCCAGCAGGTAGGCGATCCGGTGGGTCAGCACCCGGGTCTTGCCCGACCCGGCGCCGGCCACGATGAGCAGCGGCGCCCCGGAGTGGGTCACGGCGTCTCGCTGGGGCCCGTTCAGCCCGGTGAGCAGGGACTCGGCGTCGAACCGGCGGGGCGCCGGGCGCGGGGGCTCGGGAGCCGTCGCCGAGAACAGGTCGGGGGTTTCGGAGGAAGGTCGCATCGCGGGAGCCAGTCTATGCCGACCCACCGACAGGTTTCCGGTGCCGAGCGGAGCGGACATCGGTGATCGGCAATCAATCTTTCACCGCGAAGAGGTAGCGGCGGATGGACCGATCCACCAGGCTGTCCAGATCGGCATCGCATTCTCACCGATCGGGGGAACGATCCCATGCCTCTTCCACAGCGGCGACACCTCGCCGTTCCGGTGGCCGTCCTGGCCGTGGCCGGCGCGCTGGGGGCGATTCCCGGCGCCGGGACCGCGGCGGCCGCGCCGCCAGCCGAGTTCACGCCGGTGTCCGCGGCGTACGGTCCGCCCAAGGGCCTCACGGTCAAGGGGCAGTTCCTCAGTTACAACGACTTCCACGGCGCGATCGACCCGCCCACCGGCAGCGGCGCGGTGGTCAACGCCAGTGGCACCAGCACCCCGGCCGGCGGCGTCGAGTACCTGGCCACCTTCCTGAAGCGGTTGCGCGCCGAGGCGAAGGCGGAGGGCCGGCCGACGATCACCGCCGGGGCCGGCGACCTGATCGGCGCGACCCCGCTGGTCAGTGCGGCGTTCCACGACGAGCCGACGATCGAGCTGATGAACGAGGTCGGGTTGCAGGTCAGCTCGGTCGGCAACCACGAGTTCGACGAGGGCGTGGCCGAGCTCGTCCGCATCCAGCGGGGCGGCTGCCATCCGGTGGACGGCTGCCAGGACGGCGACCCGTACCGCGGCGCGCGCTTCACCTATCTGGCCGCCAACACCGTCGACAGGAAGAGCGGGCTGCCGATCCTTCCGCCCATCGACATCCGGTACGTGGACGGCGTACCGGTCGGTTTCATCGGGATGACCCTGGAGGGCACGCCGAGCATCGTGAACCCGGCCGGCATCACCGGCGTGCGGTTCACCGACGAGATCGAGACCGCCAACAAGTGGAGCAGCGTGCTGAAACTCTTCGGGGTGAAGGCGCAGGTGCTGCTGCTGCACGAGGGCGGTTCGCAGGCCACGGCCACGCCGACGCCCGGGGTCTCCGACTGCGCCGGCTTCAGCGGGCCGCTGGCGCCGATCGTGGCCGGGCTGAACCCGGAGATCAGTGTCGTGATCTCCGGTCACACGCACCGCTTCTACTCCTGCAAGCTGCCGAACAGCAAGGGCGCCGACACGGTCGTCACCAGCGCCGGCAGCAACGGGCAGCTGATCACCGACATCGACTACACGCTGGACCGGCGTACCGGGCGGTTCACCGAGATCACCGCGAAGAACGTGATCGTGGAGAACGGGGTGCCGGACGGCAAGGGCGGCTGGCTGCGCGACGCCGCGGGCGCCTACCTGCGGAACCCGGACACCGTGGACGCGGCCGCCAAGAAGGTGGCCGACAAGTACCGCGCCGCGGTCGCGCCGATCGCGAACCGGGTGGTCGGCAGCATCAGCGCGGACATCGTCCGGACCGCCGGCCCGGCCGGGGAGAGCCCGCTCGGTGACGTGATCGCCGACGCGCAGCTGGCGTACACGCGGTCGGCCGGAGCGCAGATCGCCCTGATGAACCCGGGTGGGGTCCGGGCCGACCTGGACGCCGACCAGTCCAGCGGTGGGGAGACGTACGGCCAGGTCACGTACGGCGAGGCGTTCACCGTCCAGCCGTTCAACAACCTGGTGGTCACCCAGACCCTCACCGGGGCGCAGTTGAAGAACGTGCTGGAGCAGCAGTTCCCCGGCTTCGGCGGGCAGACCACGCAGCGGATCCTGCAGGTGTCGAACGGGCTCACGTACACCTGGAGCGCGTCGGCCGCCCCGGGCTCGAAGGTGAGCGCCCTGACGCTGAACGGCACGCCCGTCGATCCGGCCGCGAACTACCTGGTCACCACCAACGACTTCCTGGCCAACGGCGGGGACGGGTTCACCAACCTGACCCTGGGCACCGGGCGGGTCACCGCGCCGGGCTTCGACGTGGACGCGCTGGTGGCTCATCTCGCCACCGGCCCGATCGCGCCGGGTCCCGCCAACCGCATATCGACGGCCCCCTGATCAGCGCAAACTTTCGTCCCAACACTCGGGCGGTTTCCTTGCGGGACCGTCCGGGGCGGGGGCATACTCGGGTCGTGATCCAGCAGGCGCGATTTTTTTACTACGGCACCGGAGGCCCGGCAGCCGTAGGTCGCTCCTGAACCCCAGACCTACATCAAGCCCCGGGTTTCCCAGCCCGGGGCTTGATGCTGTCCGGGCCGGGCCCACCGGGACCCCAGCACCCGAGGAGCAGGACATGACCGCCGACGTGATGGACCAGACGACCGGCGCGGGCGAAGAGGCGGCCGCCGAGAAGATCCGCGCCATGCGCGAACGCATCAACGAGATCGATCAGACGATCATCGATCTTTGGCTGGAGCGGTCCGGCCTCTCCCAGGAGGTCGGCAAGACCCGGATGGCCAGCGGCGGCACCCGCCTGGTGCTGGCCCGGGAGCGGGAGATCATCGAGCATTTCCGCAACGCGCTGGGCCCGGACGGCACGCAGGTCGCGTTGCTGCTGCTGCGCTCCGGCCGCGGGCCCCTCTGATCCCGTGAAACACCGCAGCCGGACCGATCTCGGTCCGGCTGCGGTGGGGGATCTGTGTACTACCGGCGATCAGTAGACGCCGAACGGGCTGTTCGCGACCGGGCCGTTGACCCAGCCGCCGAAGCGCGGACCGTAACCGAGGAAGCCGTCGGTACCGTAGCGGTACTGGTAGCCCCGGTAGTAGTCGCGGAAACCGGGCCGGCCCCAGTTCCAGTCGAGGCGGTCGATCTCGAGCGCCCAGGCGCGGCCCCAGCGGTAGCCACCGCCACCCACCAGGTCGCAGTCGTAGTCGTCCCAGTAGCCGCGGACCAGGCCGACCCGGCCGGCCCGCTCGCAGCCACCCAGCGTACGGAAGAAGCCGACCACCTCGTCGCCGTAGTACGGGTAGTGCTTCTGGACCTTGCTGGTCGACGGCTTGGCCGGCGCCTTGTCGCCACCGTCCACCGCGAGCGCCGGCGCGCTGGCACCGAGCGCGGCCACCAGGCCGATGCCGGCCATCGTCAGAGTCCGGAGCACCTTCTTCATACCGTTTTCCTCACTTCCGATGAGTTCGGTTGGTTGCCCAAACTCTCCCATATCGGACATAAAAGTCTTGGAAGACCAACTGGTACTTTTAGTCACGTAAGTGTGATTTTCGGCGGACACATATGTCCGAATGATCTAGCGCAAACGGCAGCGGGGCGGG